>NZ_CP075524.1:0-1382191 GCF_025808395.1 Microcella sp. | reverse complement strand
AGCTATCGCATCATCATCGACCCGAGCCAGACGGCGAAGGCGCGTCAGGCGCTCGCTGGTGGGGCGGTCTGGCCGCACGCAGATGCGGCGACGCCGTCCGGCAGTGCCGCGTCTTCCGACGGTGCCGCGTCTTCCGACGGTGCCGCGTCTTCCGACGGTGCCACGTCTTCCGACGGTGCCACGTCTTCCGGCGGTGCCACGCCTTCCGACGGTGCCACGCCTTCCGACAGTGTTGCCTCTTCGCACGACCCCTCCTCGTCAGGCGACGAGTCTTCGGCCACCACCCCGGTGCGCGGCGACGAGGCGGGTGAGGCGCAGAACGCTTCGGGGCGATCATGACGGCGTTTGACTCTGGGTCGCCGACGACGGGCCCGATTCACGTGGACCTTGCGCGCATGCTCGCTGACAGCGACGTTCGTCACGCGGAGCAGTGGCTCGCCGATCGCGCCCCTCACGAGATCGCTGACGAGATCACGCGACTCAAGCCCGTGCCCGCGGCCCTCGCGTGGAGGCTGCTGCCGAAGGGCCGCGCCCTCGACGTGTTCGAAGAGCTCGACAGCACGCAGCAGCAGGCGATTCTGGAGGGTTTGCGCGACCACGCCTTTGCCGAACTGCTCGAAGAGATGGACCCTGACGACCGCGCACGCCTGCTCGGTGAGGCGCCAGCAGGCTTTGTGCGCAGGGTGCTCGCCGGCTTGAGCACGGGGGAGCGCGCCATGACGGCGCAGCTTCTGGGCTACCCGGCCGACTCGGTCGGGCGGTACATGAGCCCTGAAGTGGTGGTCGTTTCTGTCGACGCAACAGTGGGCCAGGCCTTGGCGCGCATCCGGGAGCGCGCGGCCGATTCTGAGACGATCGACATCGTCGCCCTCGTCGACGGGTCTCGGCAGTATCGCGGAACAGTCGATCTGAAGCACATCGTTCTCGCGGCCGAGGGCGACCCCATCGTCTCTCTCGCGCGTGACGACTACCCGACGATTCGTGTTACTGACGAGGCCGAGGCGGCAGCGCGACTCATTCAGGAGACGAACCTGCTCGCGCTCGTCGTCGTCGACAGCGAAGAGCGCGTCGTCGGCGTGCTCACGATCGACGACGCACTCGAAGTGATCGAGCAGGCCGACTCTGAAGACATCGCTCGTCAGGCCGCCGTGCTGCCTTCGGGCGGTCACTACTTCTCGTCGAGCGTGTGGCGGCTCGCTCGACTTCGTGTGGTGTGGCTGCTGGTGCTGATCTTCGCGGCAGCGCTCACCGTGTCGGTGCTGCAGTTCTTCGAGAGCTCGCTCGAGCAGGTGACTGCTCTCGCGCTGTTCATTCCGCTGCTGGTGGGCACGGGCGGCAACGTCGGAGCCCAGGCGGCGACGGCGGCGGTGCGGGCGATCGCGCTCGGAGAGGTGCGCACCGGAGACCTCATGCGTGTCGCGTGGCGCGAGGCTCGGGTGGGTCTGCTGCTCGGTATCACCCTCGGCATCATCGCCCTCGGGGTCGGCTCACTCGTCGTCGGGCCCCCCGTGGCGATCACGGTGGGACTCTCGGTGATCGCCGTCTGCATCTGGGCTGCCACGGTCGGAGGGTTGATGCCGATTCTGGCGCGAGCCCTGAAGATCGACCCTGCGGTGATCTCGGCACCACTCGTGACCACGCTCGTCGATGCAACGGGGCTCGTCATCTACTTCCTCATCGCAGGAGCAGTGCTCGGCCTCTGAGCACCGTGGCACGCCTCGGCGCGAGCACTGCTAGCTTGCGAGCGCGCGCTGCCACTCTCGACTTCGGCTGGGCAAGCTGCGAGGTCGTTGTTCTGGGTCGACGATCGTCGGCGGCACGAGGTCGAATCCTGGCTGCACGACGCCTGACTGCACAACACCTGACTGCGGCGTGGCCTTGACGACGCGCCACCCTTGATCGTGCAGCAGCAGGTGGTGATGTCGACAGAGCAGCACTCCGACATCGACATCGGTTCGCCCTTCGTCACGCAACCATTCGTCAATGTGATGTGCCTCACACCATGAGGGTGGGCGTTCGCACCCCGGCCAACGGCACCCGCCGTCGCGAGCGGCGAGGGCGACTCGCTGGCGAGCGGTGAACAGTCGCTGCGACCGACCGACATCGAGCGGCTGGCCGGTGGACGAGAGCAGTATCGGCGTCTGGGTGCCGCCGCAGAGCAGACGCTGGACGGTCGGGAGAGCGACTGCCGTGCCGTCGGGCGCTCCGACCGCGGCTTCGAACGAGCCAGAGCCTTCGCCCGTGAGCAGATCGCGCGCCGTCACGAGCACTCGAACACTCGGCGCACCGGTGCCGAGCATCATGCTCGAGTCGGCGTCGGCTCCGGCGATGAGCAGGTGCAGGAGGGCGTCAGAGGCGTACTGCTCGGGGGTGCGCTCATCGTCGGCGATACGTGCGGCCTTGTCGGCCTCGGAGGGGTCAGAAAACTCGACGGCTCGCCGCTTGGGCGAGGTGGCGCGGTCGACGAGGTCACGCACATGCGCCGCTGACTCGGGGTCGAGCAACCAGCTCGCCCTGGTCATGCCGTCGGGCAGCGTGGTGAGGCGGAACGATCGCGCTTCGCGCTGGGCACGCTCGCGATCGGCGATCGCTTCAGCGTCAAGCGACTCGCGCAGGCTGCGCGCGAAACGGTGCAGCCGATCGACGTCGAGCTGCTGCGCCACCTCGACCAGTTGCTCGCAGGCTGCCGTCAGCGCGGTTGCCGGCACTCGCTCGTTTGGCTCACCGAGCCCGGAACGCATCGCCTCGAGTGCGGCGACACTCACGTCGCCCGTGCGCACGGCGGCGATCGCGGGCGCCAGAAAGGAGGGAGCGTCGAGTCGCGAGCCAGCGACATCATCGCCTGTCGAATCAGCAGAGGCCTCACCGCTGAGCAACAGGCGACCCGCGTTGACAGCCGTCGCGACATCGCGCCGCGACTCACCTGTGGTCACGCGCACGAGCTCTTCGACCGTGCGATGCCCGAGTCGCTGCGCCAGCCCGTCGTGCGCGAGTTCTGGTCGTGAACGGCGCGCCAACTCGCCAGCAACGAGGGAGGTGCGCGCGTCGAGCAGCCGACGGGCGGCGGCGCCGAGATCAGTCAGGGCCAGCAGATCGCCATCACCCAACGCCCGCAGCGCGGCGCCATCGAGCGGCGCGCGTTCGAGCTCGGCCACGACTGCGGCGAGGTGCTCGAGGGGGCTGGGTGAGGGCATGACTCGATGGTGTCATCGAACGTATGTTCGATCAAGATTCATGAGAAAATCTTGGGATAAGTGGTTGGAGATCGGTCTTGTGGAGGAGGGGCCGCGCTGCGAGCGCCGCCCCGCCTCGGCTCACGCTCAACCGCGCGCGAGCATCCACCCCTCTACCTCGTCAGCCGTGCGCGGAATGCCGGCCGACAGGTTCTCGGCCCCCGACTCGGTGACCAGAATGTTGTCTTCGATGCGCACGCCGATGCCCCGGAACTCGGCCGGCACGGTGAGGTCGTCTGGCTGAAAATAGAGCCCGGGCTCGATCGTGAACACCATGCCGGCTTCGACGATGCCGTCCATGTAGAACTCGCGTCGCGCCTGCCCGCAGTCGTGCACGTCGAGGCCGAGGTGGTGCGAGGTTCCGTGCACCATGTAGCGGCGGTGATAGCCCGCGTCTGGCGCGAGGCTCTCGGCCGCCGTGACCGGCAAGAAGCCCCATTCGGCCGTCTTGTGCGCGATCACCTGCATCGCCGCCGCGTGAATCTCTCTGAACCGGATGCCCGGCCGAACCACCGCGAACGCCGCGTCTGCCGCCTCGCGCACGGCCTCGTACACCTGCCGCTGCACCTCGCTGAACCGACCCGAGACGGGCAGGGTGCGGGTGATGTCGGCCGTGTAGTAGCTGTCGAGCTCGACGCCCGCGTCGATGAGAATGAGGTCGCCGGGCACGACCGGGCCGTCGTTGCGGGTCCAGTGCAGGATGCACGCGTGGGGGCCGCTCGCGGCGATCGTGTCGTAGCCGACCGTGTTGCCCTCTGCTCGCGCGCGCCGGTTGAAGGTTCCTTCGACGAGACGCTCGCCACGGGGGTGCGCGGTGATGGCGGGCAGGTCGGCGATGATGTCGTCGAACCCGAGCCGCGTCGCGTCGACGGCCTGACGCAGTTCGGCGATCTCGTGCTCGTCTTTCACGAGCCGCAGCTCGCTGAGGTCTCGAGCCAGTTCGGTGTCGCGCGCGGTGTCGACATCGTCGAGAGCATCCGTCAGCAGTCGCGCCGCGTCGAGACGGTCGGTGAGCGCGCGGTCTGCTTCGCGCACGATGAGGGTCTCGCCCGGCAGCCCAGAGTCGAGGCGGCTCAGCAGCGAGTCGAGCTCGTCGAGGCCCGCCGTCGCCACGCCGAGGTCGATGGCGACGTTGCCGAGCGAGGGTCGCCGACCCGTCCAGAACTCGCCGATCTCAGGGTTGGCGTAGAACTCGTCCGCGTCGCGGCCCGCAGCTTCGCGAAAGTACAGTGTCGCCTCATGCGTGTCGCCGACCGGTTCGAGCACGAGCACACTGCCGGCGACGGCGTGCGAACCCCAGCCCGTGAGATGCGCGAACGCCGAGTGCGCGCGGTAGGCGTAGTCGGTGTCGTTCGAGCGCTGCTTCGCCGGCCCCGCGGGCAGGATGAGTCGCACTCCCGGGTACAGCTGCGACAGTCGCGACCGCCGCGCCGCAGCGAATCGCGCCGCAGGCCGTTCTGACACCCCCGCATCGGGGCGCTCGGCCCACTGGCCCGAGATGTAGGTCTTGAACGTGTCGCTCGCCGGAGTCGTCGAACGGTTCTCGGTCGCGCGCGGAGCATCCGTCGATGCAGCAGGTGTAGTCGCAGTGCGGTCAGCCATGCGCCCATTCTGGCACCGCAGGCCTCGCCAACCCTGACCGAGTGTGCCTGTTGCGCGCGACGGTGCCCGCCCGCAACGTGCACACGTGCGCGCAACGGGCACAGTCGGCGCGAAGGGCGCGCGCCCGACGAGCGACGTCAGTTCAGAATGACGCGCGCGACGATCGGCCGGTGGTCGCTGCCGTCGCCGTCGTGCGTCGTGATGACGCGCATGCCGGTCACCGCGATGTCGGGCGTCACCATGATGTGGTCGATGGGCGCGCCGAGCAGGGGCGGCAACCGGGTGGGCCAGGTGCCGACGGCGCCGTTGCCGGTGAGCAGGCCGGCGCTCAGGCACTCACCGAAGCCGAGGCCAGCAGTGCCCGCCGCGGGGTCGACGGGGCGAAAGTGGTCGGGTGTCGCGTTGAAGTCGCCCGCCATGATCACGCGCTCGCCCCGGCAGATGCTGTCGAGCCAGCGAAGATCGGCCCGCCAATTCTCGAGCTGGTGGGGCAGGGGGGCGACGGGATGCACTCCGACGATCGTGATGCCCGACGGGTCGAGCGGCCGCAGCACGACGCTCGGCAGCACCGAGGTGTTGCCGCCCTCGTGGTCGATCTGATGCTGCCCGAGGGCCGCCGAGACGAGCACGCTCGTCGACCGCGCCTTCGATACATCATCGAACGCGATCGAGTAGACCCACATGGCGCGGCCCTCGCGCCGCGTGAGCTCGGCGATCGCCACGGCGGCGTCTCGACTGGTCTCGGGCAGCACGACGATGTCGGCCTCTTCGGCGATGATCAGTTCGGCGATGCGCTCTGCGCCGGGGGCATCACCAAGGGTGTTCCACGACAGCACGGCGAGCTCGGCGGGCGCTCGGGTCGGAAACGATTCGTCGCCGAAGCCCCGCACCGACAGCACGGCGACGTTGATGCCCGCGAAGATGACCGAGACGAGTGCGAGCGCGGCCAGAAAGCGCCGCGCGGCCGGCCACAGCATGGCGATGAGGGCGAGCGTGAAGGCGCCGATGAGCGCGAGCACGGCGCTGAGCGCACGCACCGAGACGAGCTGCGCGACGATGGGCGCGCTCGAGACTCCGAACAGGTTGGGCCACGCGATGACGAGCAGCGCCGCTGCGACGCCGACGACGATCACGGCGGCGAGAAAGCGGCGGATCATGATGCGCCGAGCCTACCGGCCAGCACCGCACCGCGAGCGGCCTAGCATGGGAGCATGCCCCGTGGCCCGATCGACCTGCACACCCACAGCAGTGTCAGCGACGGCACCGAGACCCCCACCCAGTTGATCAGGGCGGCGCTCGCCGCGGGGCTCGACACCGTCGCGATCACCGACCACGATTCGACTGCGGGGTGGAACGAAGCGATCACGGCCGCCGAGGGCACGGGTCTGCAGGTGATCCGCGGCATCGAGTTGAGCACGCGCCACGAGTGGCGCAGCGTGCACCTGCTGGGCTACCTCTTCGACCCGAACGACGCCGAGCTCGTCGCCGAGACGGGTCGCACTCGAGACGACCGTCTGGGTCGCGCCGAGCGCATGGTGGCGCGACTGGCTGAAGACTTCGACATCACCTGGGATGACGTGCTCGCCCAGAGCGGGGGAGTCACGATCGGCCGCCCCCACATCGCCGACGCCCTCGTCGCGCGCGGCGTGGTCGCCAATCGCAGTGCGGCTTTCGAATCGATTCTGCACTTCAGTGGCGGCTACTACTTGCCTCACGAGGCCCCCACCGTTCTTGACGGTGTGCGGATGATCACCGCAGCAGGCGGCGCCGCCGTACTCGCTCATCCCGCCACCCGCGGCCGCGAGGCCGTCGTCGATGAGCGGTCGCTCGCCCGCCTGGTCGAGGCCGGACTCGTCGGCCTCGAGGTCGGCCACCGCGAGAACACACCTGAGGGGCGTGAGCGGTTGCTCGAACTCGCCGCCGAGTTCGACCTGGTCACGACCGGGTCGAGCGACTATCACGGCGAGGGCAAGCCCAACCGCCTGGCCGAGAACACGACGACGCCCGAAGCTCTCGATCGCATCATCGCCGCGACGAGCGGGGTCGAGCCGGTGAGGTCGTAGCGTCGAGGAGGAGATGGTGAGCGAGCACTCTACGACGCGCCGTAGCCCGAGCATGGCCAATGAAGTGGGCATTGGAGTCGTGGCCGGGGTTCTCTGGCTTTTCTTCGCAGCAATCGGTGTCCTCCTTGCTGGACTATTGGCACTCGGCGCCTTCGTCGCGACGTGGGCCAATGAGGAGCCCGTGTTCTCCGCGCCGATTGAATGGCGCGCGACCGCTCACAGCGAAGAGTGGCGATGGGAGCAAACCCCGGTTCTCGTTCGACTCGAGCTGGACGGTTCGGCGTGGGTGGAGCGATTCCCGATCGCTCCGATGTCAGAAGGCCCTTTGTCGGCATGGATCGGCAATTGTGTCGACCCGCGCTACACCTCGACTTATACGGGGCCCGCTTCGTGGTCGTCGGCCATCGGCGGTGGAGTCGAACTCGTTGTCTTGAGTTCGACTGCACGCATCTCAACTCTTCGTCAGAACTGGACCGCTCCCAAGATCTACGGGTGCGACGACATCTTCGACATCGATCTCGAGCTCGTCTGCGGTGATCCTGGCTTCGGTGAGCGAGATGACTGGACACCGTGTCTCGCTGACCGACCCTAAGCTCGGCCGAGCGACTGCCGCTCCAGTGCCGTGAGAGCGTGACACGGTGTTCCGGGCGAAGACTCCGTCTCTGAGTTCGCTGCACAGCAAGGCCCCGACAGTGACGTTTCTCGCCGCCGCCGAAACCCGAAAGAAGTACGTCGTCATCGACGCGATAGACCGGGTGGGCACGGTCTGGGCGACGCCGTGGACCACGGATGCAGAGTCAATCACAACGTCACAGTGGCTCCAGGTTGCGCTCGGCCTCAGACCAGGGCGGATTGCTCTGCGCAGTCATCGTCGTCAACGGCGACACAGATCCCTCCGCGCCCCAGTGACACCGCGATATCGACTCGCTATCATGAGCCTATGAGTGTCGTGGTGGTGGGCGAGACGCTGCGAGAGCTTCGACGAGACGCGGGAATGTCGCAGCGTGCGCTGGCCGTTCGGTCGGGAGTGCCGCAACCGAACATCGCCGCCTACGAGAGCGGCCGCCGACGGCCGGCGCCCGAGACGTCTGCGCGGCTGCTGGCAGCTCTGATGGTTCCCGATCTTGCTCGGCTTCGCTCTGCACGCGACGACATACTGCGTGCTGCCGAACGACGGCGCTTGAGCGATGTTCGCGTGTTCGGTTCGGTGGCGCGCGGCGATGCTGAGGTGGGCTCTGACGTCGATCTGCTGGTTCACCCCGCTGCCGACGCGTCGCTCTTCGATCTCGCCGGATTCATGGCCGAGGTCGAAGACCTGTTGGGAGTCACGGTCGACGTGGTCTCAGACCGCGGAACAGGCCCCGCCATGCAGCGCATCCGTGCCGAGGCAGTCGCGCTGTGAACTCGAACGACCGCATCGCCGCAGTTCTCGCTGACATCGCTCGTTTCGCGGTGACGGCTCGCCGTGTCGTCGCTCGGGGCCATGAGCGCTTCACCGACCCTGACGATGATGACCAGCGCCGCATCGCTCGGTCACTCGTCATCGACCTGTCGTCTGCTGCTGACCGCCTGCCAGAGACGTTTCGTGATGCGCACCCCGAGATTGACTGGCAGGGCATTCGCGCCGTGCGCAACTTCATCGCCCATGACTACGACGGCACTGACGAAGAGATTCTCTGGCAGGCCATCGCTGTGCAGTTTCCCCAGATCGTCGCCGCGCTGCTCGACTCTGATCGCGACTAGTGCGCCGCCGCCGCGGGTGAGTCGTCCCCGTGCGGCTCGGGGGTCGTCGTCGGCGTGCGACGCACGAACAGCACGGCCGGAATCGTGAAGGTGGCGATGATGGCGCCGACGGTGAAGGCGGCGCGCACCCCCTCTTCGGTGACGGAGGCCTCGGTGGGGTCGGCGCCGCCGAACGCCGCGGCGACCGAGATGAAGAGGGCGATGCCCGCAGCACCGGCCACCTGCTGCACGGTGCCGACGATGGCGCTGCCGTGCGAGTTGAGCTGCGGGGGCAGCGCCGAGAGCCCGTTCGTGAGCAGCGGGGTGAAGAGCAGCGCGAGGCCCAGGCTCAGCCCGATGTTGGCGGCGGCGATGAGCCACAGCGGGGTCGTGGCGGTCAGCATCGCCATGCCCCACATCGACACGGTGAGCAGCACCGCGCCGGGCAGCACGAGCGAGCGCGGGCCGACGGCGTCGTAGCGACGGCCGATCCACGGGGCGAGCAGCCCCTGCAGCAGCGCGCCGGGCAAGATGATGAGCCCCGAGATGAGCGCCGTGGCACCCATGACGTCTTGCACGAACAGCGGAATGAGAATGATGGCGCCGAACAGCGCCATGGCCGCGACCATGACGATGGCGATCGACATGGCGAACTGCCGCTGGGCGAAGGTGCGCAGGTCGAGCAGGGCTGCGTCGGTGCGCTGCAGCACGAGCTGACGCCAGACGAAGAGCCCGAGCGCCACGAGCCCGATGGCGAGCGCGGTGAGGGCCGCCGTGGTCGCCTCCGCCACATCGCCTTCAGCTTCGCGGCCCGCCTCGCCGAGTTGCGCGAGCCCGAACACGAGGCCGCCGAAACCGGGGATGGAGAGCAGCACAGAGAGAACATCCAGTCGGCCGGGGCGAGGCTCGCCCACGTTGACGACGCGAATCGCCCCGATGACGAGCGAGGCGACCGAGAGCGGAATCATGGTGATGAACAGCCAGCGCCAGTCGGCGAAACTCAGAATGAGGCCAGACACGCTCGGTCCGAGTGCGGGCGCGACGGCGATGACGGTCGAGATGAGCCCCACCACGCGGCCTCGGCGATCGGCGGGCACGAGGCCGAAGACGGTCGTGAACAGCAGCGGAAAGATGATGCCGGTGCCGGCGGCCTGCACGACGCGCGCGAGCAGCAGCACCTCGAATCCGGGGGCGATCGCGCCGATGACCGTGCCGAGCGTGAACAGGCTCATCGCGAGCAAAAACATGGGCCGGGTCTGAAAGCGCTGCAGCAGGTAGCCCGTGATCGGAATCACGACCGCGAGGGTCAGCATGAACGCCGTCGTCAGCCACTGCGCGAGCGAGGCCGTGATGCCGAGCGAGTCGATGAGGGTCGGAATCGCGACGCCCATGAGCGTCTCGTTCAGGATGACGACGAACGTCGAGCCGAGCAGCAGCCCGATGACGAGCTTCGTCGACGCAGGAATGGTGGAGGGGTTCAGCGACTCATCGGTGCTGGCAGAGGGTGCAGGCATAACGGAGTGAACCTACCGGATACCACCGAGATTCCCGAACAGCGAGAATCGCGCGAGCGGTCAGTTCGCTGCCGCCGACCCGTCTGCGGTGGATGCTCCGCCTCCTGTGCGACGCCGGCGCCGACGTCGAGGCGTGCCAGAGCCTTCGGCGCGAGCCGAGCCGTCGCCCGACGACTGCGCTGCCGCCGCCGGCCGGTCGGAGCTGCGCTGGCCGCCGCCCGACCCGCCGCGCGAGCGCGGGGGCCGCGAGGCCTCTTTCTCGACGCGGGGAATGGGCGTGGCCTTCAGCCGGCCCTTCGAGCCCTCGGGAATGTCGAGGTCGGTGTAGAGGTGCGGCGACGAGCTGTAGGTCTCGACCGGTTCGGGCTGCCCCATCTCGAGCGCGCGGTTGATGAGCGCCCACTTGTGCATGTCTGCCCAGTCGACGAAGGTGACGGCGATGCCGGTCTTGCCGGCGCGGCCGGTGCGGCCTGCGCGGTGCAGATACGTGTCGTGGTCATCCGGAACCGTGTGATTGATGACGTGCGTGACGTCGTTGACGTCGATGCCTCGAGCGGCGACATCGGTGGCGATCAAGATGTCTTTCTTGCCCGCCTTGAAGGCGGCCATCGCGCGCTCGCGCTGCTCTTGGTTGAGGTCGCCGTGCACGGCTGCGGCGTTGTATCCGCGATCGTTGAGCTCTTCGACGAGCTTCGCCGCGGCGCGCTTGGTGCGGGTGAAGATGATGGTCTTGCCTCGGCCCTCGGCCTGCAGAATGCGGCCGACGACCTCGTCTTTGTCGAGCGCGTGCGCCCGGTAGACGACGTGCTTGATGTTCGCCTGCGTGAGCCCCTCGTCGGGGTCGGTGGCGCGAATGTGGATGGGCCGAGTCATGAAGCGGCGGGCCAGGGCCACGATCGGGCCCGGCATGGTCGCCGAGAACAGCATGGTGTGGCGCGTCGGCTTGGTCTGGGCGAAGAGCTTCTCGATGTCGCTCAAGAAGCCGAGGTCGAGCATCTTGTCGGCCTCGTCGAGCACCATCACCTCGACGTTGGCGAGGCTCAGCAGGCGCTGGCTGGCGAGGTCGAGCAGGCGGCCGGGCGTGCCGATGACGATCTGCGCACCCGCCTTGAGCTGCTCGATCTGGCCCTCGTATGCCTTGCCGCCGTAGATGGAGACGATCTTGACGTCGCGGTTCGCCGAGGCGATTTCGAGGTCTTGCGTCACCTGCACGCAGAGTTCGCGCGTGGGCACGACGACGAGCGCCTTGACCCCCGGCTCGGGGTGCAGGCCCAGGTGCTGAATGAGCGGCAGGCCGAAACCGAAGGTCTTGCCGGTGCCGGTCTTCGCCTGGCCGATGATGTCTTGGCCGCTGAGTGCCAGAGGAATGGTCTGCTCTTGAATGGGGAAGGGCGAGAGAATGCCCTTCGACGCGAGCGCGTCGACAATGTCGGGCTCGATGCCCAGATCGGTGAAAGTCACTGTGGTGTGTCGCCTGTCGTTAGGTCGGTAAGCAGTCAGTTTAGCCGTCGCGCGCGGTCAGACCGGCTGATCGCCTAGGCTGAGCGCGTGGCTTCGTGGTTTCGGCGGTCTCGCCCTCGTGCCGAGGCTCCCACTCTCACGCCGCGCGACACGGCTGCGGCGGCACTTCGCGTCGACCTGGGCGAGCTCGCGCCAGCCCCCGACGTGTTTCTGGGCCACTGCGCCGCACTGCATTTGACGTTCATCGAGCAGTTGACGGCGGCGATGGCGAACGCGACGCGCGTGGCCGACAAAGATGCTCTGGCGCGCGCCGTCGGCACCGTGCTCGATCGCTATCGCGTGCTCGCGGTCGAGCTCGAGCGACTGCACCTCGACAAGACCGATGTCATGCAGCCCCACATGGCCGGGGTCGAAGAGTTCAAGCGGCGCACCGAGGGCGGCGAGTGGTATGAGCAGGTGGCGAGTGCTCACGTCACGATCGGTTTTCTCACCGACTTCTGGATTCGGCTGTCTGGCGGTGTGCCGGGCGAGCTCGGTCAGCGCGTCGCCGAGGCGCTCGCCGAGGGCGACGTGCAGTCGCCGCTGCACCGCATTCTCGAGCGCGCGATCGCGGCGAACCCGCGCCTGTCGTCTCGACTTGCCCTCTGGAGCAGGCGGCTCGTCGGCGACACCATGCTGCAGGCTCGCTCGGCGCTCACCCTGCACGCCGACAGCTCGCGCGACGAAGCGCAGATCGAGCCGGTGTTCACCGAGCTCATCGCCGAGCACACTCGGCGCATGGATCGCCTGGGCCTGACGGCCTAGGTCACGCCTTCGCGGGCGCCTTCGCAGCGGTGCTCGGCTTCATGAGGCGCTCGAGCAGCTCGGCGTCTGCCGCGTCTCGGCGCTTCGGCAGCACGAGCGCGAAGGCGAGCGCCACGAGGGGGCCGAGCACGAGCGAGATCACCCAGATCCACCCTCCGTCGAACGTGAGGCCGAGCCACACGCAGATCGCCCAGACGGCTGCCGTCGCGGCCGCCCCGACGAGCGGCACGACGAGCAGCCCGTGCGTCTGGCGGCCGGGCACCAGGTAGCGCACGCCGAGCGCGAAGGCCGAGCCGATGACGCTGACGAAGAGCAGTTCCATGCCAGCGAGACTACTAGCCGACGAAGCCGACGCGGCGGGCCGAGTCGCTGCCGATCTCGACGTAGCCGATGACCGCTGTCGGAACCAGGTATTGCTTGCCCTTGCTGTCGGTCAGGCTCACGAGGGGCGCGCCCTTCTCGATGGCGGCGGTGATCGCTGCGGCGATCTCCGAGGCCGACTCTGACGACTCGAAGGCGAGTTCTCGGGGGCTGTTCACGATTCCTATGCGAATGTCCACGGTCGCCAGCGTACCCGGCACGCGGGCGGGCGTCGGCCCTGTTCACTGAGGGCGCACCGGTCTGAGCACGGTTGCCAGACCGGTGCATGGTCGACGCGCGGGCGCCGCGTCGGCGCTCGCCGGTAGCGTGGCACCGTGACCACCTTCGCCGCCGCATCGACGCGTGTCGAGGTGGCGCCCGTGACGCTCGATGAGGGTCAGCAGCGGGTGGTGGATGCTCGCCTCACGCGCGGCGCGATCGTGCTCGGTGCACCAGGGTCGGGCAAGTCGTCGGCGGTGGTCGAGCTCGTCGCGGCCGCCGTGCTCGATGACGGCCTCGACCCGGCGAGCGTGCTCGTGCTGACTCCGTCGCGCCGCACCGCAACGCTCGTGCGCGACCGGTTGGCGGTGCGCCTCGCCGTCGACTCACCGACGCTCGGGGCACTGCCGGGGCCGCTCGCGCGATCGGTCGCCGCATACGCCTTCTCGGTGGTGACCGCCGCGCACCGGCTGGGCGGTCTCGCCGAGCCGAGACTCTTGAGCGGTGCCGACCACGACGCCGACCTCGCCGAGCTGCTCGACCGCGACGTGCTCGAGACGGTGCTGGGCTCTGCCGCCGCGAGCGGTCCGGCCTGGCCTGAGCATCTCGGGCCGGAGGTGCGGCGGCTCGCCGCGTTTCGCACCGAGCTGCGCGACGCCATCGCGCGGCTGAGCGAGCACGACTGGAGCACCGATCGGCTGCGCTCGGCTGCCCGCGAGCGCTCGACACCCGAGTGGCTCGCGATCGCCGACTTCGTCGACGAATACCGCGACATTCTGGGCGCGTCGAGGCCCGGGCAGCTCGACCCGGCCGAGCTCGTGCGGGCCGCAGTGGGGCTCGTGCGCGACCCCGTGCCCGGCATGCCCCCGACCCCGCGGCTGGTCGTGCTCGACGACGCCCACGACGCGACGCCGAGCGGATTCGACCTGCTCGCGGCACTCGCCGAGCGCGGTGCGACCGTCATCGCCCTCGGTGACCCCGACCTCGCCGCGAACACCTTTCGCGGGGCCGAGCCCGATGCGCTCGCGCACCTGCCTGCTGCGCTCGGGTGGCGCGACTCGACGCCCATCGTGCTGCCGAGCGTGCATCGCCACGGTGCGGCCGTGCGCGGGCTCGTCGCCGACGTGACCGCGCGCATCGGCACGGCCGCGGCGGGCACGCAGCGCCGCGCCACGGCCCGACTCGAGGGCGACGACGATGCGCGGTCGATCGCCGCCGAGTGGGGCGGCCCGCTCGTCGCCCTCGAAGCGTCGAACCCCACGCGCGAGCGCGCCCTCGTCGCCGACCTGCTGCGCGAGCGGCACCTGCTCGACGGCGTGCCATACGGCCGCATGGCCGTGATCGTGCGCAGCGGGGCGATGGTTCCCGCGCTCGTGCGGGCGCTCGGCCAGGCTGAGGTGCCCGTGCAGAGCACGGCTGCCGGGCGACCGCTGCGCGAGCATCCGGCAGCCCGTGCCCTCATTCGCCACGTCGAGATCGGGGTGGGCCGCGCCCCGCTCGATGCCGAGGCCGCGAGCGAACTGCTGCTCGGCCCGCTCGGCGGGCTCGATCGGGTGGGCTTGCGCAGACTGCGTCGCGCCCTGCGCGCCGAAGAACTGGGCGGCGGCGGCGATCGCACCGCCGATGAACTGCTCGTGGATGCTCTCAGCGCGCCCGACCGCCTCGCCACCCTCGACCACCGCATCGCTCGCAGCGCTGCGCGGCTGGCCCGCACGCTCGCCGCGATCGGCGAGCGGCATGCCGACTCGGCGACGGTCGACGAGCTGCTCTGGCTCGCGTGGAGCGACGCGCACGTCGCCGAGACCTGGCAGCGCGAGGCGTCGGGCTTCGGTGTTGCCGCGGCCGAGGCCAACCGAGCGCTCGACGCCGTCGTCGCCCTGTTCACCGCCGCGGCGACGATCGTCGACACCGTGCCCGACGCCACGGTCGAATCGTTTCTCGCCCGCGTGCTCGACAGCGATGTCGGCGACGACCTGCTCGCACCACTGCGCTCAGACGATGCCGTGCTCGTCGCGACGCCCTCGGCCGTGACGGGCCTCGAGGCCGACGTCGTCGTCATCGCCGGGCTCACCGAAGGCGTGTGGCCCAACACCCGCGTGCGCGGCACGCTGCTCGGCGCCCCGCTCATCAGTCGCCTCGCACGGGGGCTGCCCGTCGACGACATCGACGAGCGGCGCATCGTGCTCGACGACGAGCTGCGCATGTTCGCGCTCGCCGCGAGCCGCGCGCGTCGGCAGCTCGTCGTCACCGCGACAGCCGGCGACGACGATCAGCCGAGCGCGCTCTTCGCGCTCGTGCGCGAGCACGCTCGGCGTGAGCGCGCCGAGAGCCTCGGCCTCGACGCCACCGAGTCGAGCCCCGAGGCCGTCGTCGCCCTCGACACCGCCATCGCCGCCTCGGGCGCACGACCGGTGCGCGCTCGTTCGCTGCGCAGACTCGTCGGGCGCCTGCGACGCGAACTCGTCGACGACGACCGGGTTGCTCGCGATCGAGACCGGGCCGAGGCGGCGCTCGCACTCGCGCGGCTCGCCGCCGAGCGGGTGCCGGGGGCCACCCCCGACTCGTGGTGGGGCATGCTGCCGCCGTCGACCGGTGAGGCGCTGTTCGAGGGTGACGAGCTGGTGTCGTTGTCTCCGTCGAAGCTCGACGCGATCGAGGCCTCACCGCTCGACTGGTTTCTCGACCGCATCGCACCCGGTGAGTCGAGCCCGGCGATGGGCATCGGCACGATCGTGCACTGGGCGATGGAGACCGCGGTCGAGCCCGAGGTCGACGCCGTCTGGGCGGCCATCGAGAGCCGCTGGAACGAGCTCGTCTTCGAGTCTCCCTGGCTTGCCGAGCAGCAGCGCCGCCTCGCGCGGCGCTACGCGCTCGGGGTCGCCGGCTACTTGCGCGATGCCGAAGCCGAAGCGCGCGGGCTCGTCGCCGCCGAGCAGCGATTCGAGGTGACGGTCGATCGGGCGCGCGTCAGCGGTGTCGTCGACCGCCTCGAAGTCGACGCAGACGGGGGCGTGCGCATCATCGACCTCAAGACCGGCGCCCCGCTCACGAAGCAGAGCGAGATCGACGAGCACGCACAGCTCGGCGCCTATCAGCTGGCCTACGCAGACGGCGCATTCGACGAGATTCTCGACACGGTGCTCGAGGGCCTGCCGCACCACGCAGGGGGCGCCCGACTGCTCTACGTGCGCGAGGGCAAAGGCGGCGCCGACTACCGCGAAGCAGTGCAAGAGCCGCTCGATGACGAGCAGCTCGAGGGCTTTCGCGAGCGCCTGCGCCAAGCCGTGTCGGCGATCGCTGTGGCACGGCTCACGGGCGTGCGCACGATCGATCGCTTCGACTTCTCGGGTCTTGCGCATCGCATCCATCGGGTGGGGCCGGTGACGGGCGATGAGTGAGCGCATGCGATTCAGCGCCGTCGACATCGCTCGCGAGCTCGGCCAGCACGAGCCGACCGACGAGCAGCGGGCGATCATCGAGGCGCCGCTCGGCCCCGCCCTCGTCGTCGCGGGGGCGGGCTCGGGCAAGACCGAGACGATGTCGGCGCGAGTGCTCTGGCTCGTCGCCAACGGGCTCGTCTCGCCCGAGCACGTGCTGGGCCTCACGTTCACCCGCAAGGCGGCCGGCGAACTCGCCGCGCGCATTCGGCAACGGCTCGTGCAGCTGAGCGCTTCAGGGCTGCTCGAGCAGTCGGGCACCGTCGTCGACGCGTTCACCCAACCCACCGTCGCCACCTACAACTCGTTCGCCTCGAGCCTCTACCGCGACCACGCGGTGCTCATCGGCCGCGACCCAGACTCGGTCGTGCTGCGCGACGCGAGCGCGTGGCAACTGGCGCGCGAGATCGTCACCTCGACGACGGATGCCCGGCTCGCCGACCTCGACCTCAGCGTCGACAGGCTCACGGCCACAGTGCTGCAGCTCGCGCACTCGGTCGCCGAGCACGACGCCGACATCGCCGACGTGCGCCGCGTCATCACCGAGTTTCTCGAGCTCGCCGACCTGCCCTATGGCGATCGCTACGAGCGGCGTGAGAAGTTCGAGGCCCTCATGAAGCTGGGGGCGACCCTTCCGATCGTCGACCTCGTCGAGCGGCTGCAGCACGTGAAGCACCGCGACGGCTTCGTCGAGTTCGCCGACCAGGTGAGCCTCGCGCTCTCGATCGTGCGTCGGCACTCGAGTGTCGCTGAACAGCTGCGCGAGCGGTATCGCGTCGTGCTGCTCGACGAATACCAAGACACCAATGTGGCGCAGACCTGGCTGCTCGCCGAGCTCTTCGGCTCGACCCCCGTGATGGCGGTCGGCGACCCGCACCAGTCGATCTACGGCTGGCGCGGCGCGAGCGCCTCGAACCTCGACGACTTCGCCGCACGGTTCGCCCGCAGTTCGGGTGGTGCGGTCGGCCGCTACTCGCTGAGCACGTCGTGGCGCAACGGCACGAGCATTCTCGAGGCCGCGAATCTCTTGGTCGAGCCCCTCACCGCCCGCGGGGGAGTCGCCGTGGCGACGCTGCGGCCCTCACCGGTCGCGAGCAGCGAGCCCCTCGACCTGGTGTTCGCAGAAACCCTGCACGACGAGGCGACGGCCGTCGCAGCGTGGCTCGCCGAGCGGGTGGCCGAGCCGCCGCCGGGCAGCGAGCCCGGCGCTGTCGATGCCGAGGGCCGCCCCCTGCGGGCGAGCGCGGCGCTGCTCATGCGCAATCGCACGACGCAACCGGTGTTTCTCGCCGCGCTGCGAGAGGCGCGGGTTCCCGTGCACGTGCTCGGCATCGGCGGTCTGCTCGAGCAGCCCGAGATCGCCGACCTCGTCAGCGCGCTCTCGGTGATCGGCGACCCCGCGGCCGGCACCGAGCTGGTGCGCCTGCTCGCCGGCCCGCGGTGGAGCATCGGCGTCGCCGACCTGCACGCCCTCAGCCGCATCGCCTCGTGGTTGCGCGACCGTGACCTGTCGCAGCGCGCGTTCAGCGACGAGGTGAAGGCCAAGCTGCGCGCCTCCGTCGCCCGCACCGACGGGGTCTCGCTCGTCGACGCCCTCGACTTCGTCGCGACGGCATCAGACGGCCACTCGCAGCTGGCCGCGCTCAGCCCGGCGGGTCTCGAGCGGCTGCGCGATGCCGGCCGATTGTTCGCCACGCTGCGCACGCGCACCGCGCTCGACCTGCCCGACCTCGTCGTGGCCGTCGAGCACGACCTCATGCTCGACATCGAGGTGGCGGCGAACCCCTCTCGCACGATGGGCGAGGCGCCGCGCGAGGCGTTTCACGAGGCGCTCGACGGCTACCTCGCCCTCGCCGACAACGCCTCGCTGGGCGGGTTTCTCGGCTGGTTGCGTGAAGCCGAGTGGCGCGACAACCTCTCGCCCCGGTCAGAAGCCCCCGAGCCCGGAACCGTGCAGGTGCTCACCATTCACGGCTCGAAGGGTCTCGAATGGGATCACGTGGTCGTGCCGCGCCTCGTCGTCGACGAGCTGCCGAGCAAGCCGCGCGACGGCACCACCGGCTGGCTTCGCCTCGGAGTGCTGCCCTACGAGCTGCGCGGAGACCACGCCGAGCTGCCGGGCTTCGACTGGCGCGGTGCCGAGAGTCGCAAAGAACTGCTGCTGCGGCGCGATGCCTTCACCGAAGAGGTCAAGGCGCATCTCGAGCGCGAAGAGCGCAGGCTCGCCTACGTCGCGGTGACGCGTGCGCGCCACCGGCTGCTGCTCACCGGGTCGTTCTGGGCGTCGCAGTCGAAGCCTCGGGGGCCGAGCCCGTTTCTGCAGCCGTTCGCAGAGCGCGGCCTCATCCCCTCGCCCCCCTCTGGGCCGCAGCACGACGAGAACCCCGTCGTCGACGACAGCGCAGTCGAGCCGTGGTGGCCCTTCGACCCCTTCGGCGCGCGTCGAGACCGCGTCGTCGCCGCTGCTGAGCGCGTGCGCGCGGCCGACCCGACCGTGCGCGGCGACGACCGTCGCGGCTGGCAGCGAGAGATCGACCTGCTGCTGGCCGAGCGCGCCGAACGACTCGAGGCCACCGGCAGGGTGGCGCTGCCGCTCAGGGTGCCGGCGTCGTCGTTCAAAGACTTCATCACCGCTCCGGCCGAGGTGGCCGAGCGACTGCGGCGGCCGATGCCGCAGCGCCCCTATCGAGCGACCAGGCTCGGCACGGTCTTTCACCGCTGGGTCGAGCAGCGCTACGGCCTCGGAGCCACGCCCGATTCGGTCGACGGCCTCGACGCCGAGTTCGACCTCGCGGCGGGCGGGCTCGCCGGTGCGGCTGCCGGCGGGGTCGCCGCCGACGGCATCGATGCGCACGCGCTCGCCGCCCTGCAGGCCACGTTCGAGCGCTCGGAGTGGGCGACGCGCACCCCCATCGACGTCGAGCGCGAGCTGCACGTGCCCTTCGAGGGGCGCATCCTGGTGTGCAAGATCGACGCCGTCTACTCGACCGACCCCGACTTCGACCCCGTGCGCGCTCGGGATGCTCGCCACGGCCCGCGCAGTGTCGAGATCGTCGACTGGAAGACCGGAAAAGCTCCACGAGACGACGCCGACCGCGCGGCGAAAGAGCTGCAGCTCGCGCTCTACCGCGTCGCGTACGCGCGCTGGGCGGCCCTGCCGCTCGAGTCGGTGACGGCGGCGTTCTACTTCGTCGTCGACGACGCCGTGCTGCGCCCCGAGTCGCTGCCCGACGAGCAGCAGTTGCGCGAGCGATGGCGCGCCGCCGTCGGCACGGCGTGAACCCGGCGCCGACCTACGCCCGCACCGCGGGCACCGCGAAGCGCGTGCGATAGCTCTGCACGAGGCTGCGCATGCCGATGCCGCAGACTCCGACGAGAGTGTCACCCCGGTAGAACTCGACCACGCACTCGTCGTCGAGCGAGCCGGCGACGAGCTCGCTGTGATCGGCCAGGTAGGTCATGCCGAACGCGAGCACGTGGGCGTCGTACTGGTCGCTCCAGAACGAGGGCAGCGGCGCGAACCCGGCGGCCGCGAGGGGTTCGCAGTCGTCGCCCGCGTAGTGCGCGGCGATGAGCTGCCCCGCCCGCTTGCCGGTCTCGGTCGGAAGGTTCCAGTGCTCGACGCGGCGCGGCACCTCGTCGAACAGCGGGTTCGCGTAGCGCGCCACGTCGCCGACCGCGAACACCGACGGGTGCACGACCCCGTCGACTCCGACGGCTCGCAGCCCCGCGTCGACGAGCACGCCGTCGCTCACGTCGAGCCCCGAATCGCGCAGCCATTCGGTGTTGGGGTCGCTGCCGACCGCGACCACGAGCGCATCGCACTCGAGCATGACGCCGCTCGTCAGAATGACGCGCTCGACGTCGGGGTCGCCGATGAGCCCGAACAGCGACTCACCCGTGAAGAACCGCACACCGTGCTGCTCGTGCCTGCGGCGCAGCTCGCCGCCGAGCAGCGGGCCGAGCGCACGCTCGAGCGGAACCCGGCTCTGCGTGACGACCGAGACCTTCGCCCCGTTCTTGGCCGCCGTCGCCGCGATCTCGCAGCCGACGAACCCCGAGCCGAGAATGACCACGTCGGCACCCGGTCGCAGCACCGAGCGCAGCGCGATGGCGTCGTCGACGGTGCGCAGCACGTGGATTCCACCCAGACCGTGGTCGTCGATGGGCAAGGGCTTCGGCCGCAGGCCGGTCGCGATGACGAGAGCGCTGAAGGCGTGCTCGTCCCCGCGATCGTCGACGACCACCTGACGCTCGACATCGAGCGAGGCAGCCGCGCGCCCGAGCACCCACTCGACGTTCTCTTCGAGCGCCGAGCGAATCGGGAACGCCACGTCGGCGTGACCCTGCCCTTCGGTCTGCAGCAGCTCTTTCGACAGCGGCGGGCGGTTGTACGGCGCGTGCGCTTCAGCACCGAGAAACGTGATCGGCCCCGCGTAGCCCGCGCGCCGAGCACCTTCAGCGGTGCGCAGACCGGCCATCGAAGCTCCGACGATCAGTAGCGGAGCATCCTGAACCGCACGCTCAGCCACGCGAGGTCACGCCTTGGTGATGAGAATCGCCTGCATGGGGCAGACGTCAGCAGCAGCCTCGAGGTCGCCGAGCATCTCGTCGGGCGCCTCGGCCTGATATTCGAGCTTGTCGTCGGCGTTCAGCTGAAACACCTCAGGGGCTTCGAAGACGCACTGGCCGTAGTGCTGGCACTTGTCCATGTCGACGTCGATCTTGATCATGCGTCTTCTTCCTCCTGGATGCGAGACGGGTAGAGGTCTTTCGAGGGTGTGCGGATTCCGCGGAACTCCCAATCGCCGCCGAGCGCCGTCGACACCACTTCTTCACTCGAGGTCGGCTGGGCGCCGACGTCGGTGCGAATCGGTGTGGGGCCCTCGACGATCGTATTGGTGAGGCGACCGAGGCCGTCGACCTCGACCTCGACCACATCGCCGGGCTGCACGGGGCGCGAGTTGGCGGGCGTGCCCGAGTAGATCATGTCGCCCGGCACGAGCGTGATGGTGCGGGCGAGGTCGGCCACGAGGTAGTGCATGTTCCACTCCATCGTGTCGGTCGAGTCTTCTTGCACGACAGCGCCGTTCACGAGGGTGCGAATCGTCTTGCCTCGGAAATCCCAGTCGGTCACCAGGCCCGGCCCCACGGGTGCGAGCGTGTCGCTGCCCTTGACCCGCAGCATCGAGCCTGCGTCGGTGTCGCGAAAATCGTGCAGCCCGTAGTCGTTGCCCACCGAGTAGCCAGCGATGTAGTCGCCCGCCTCGTCTGGCGAGACGTTGCGGCACGTGCGCCCGATGACGATGACGATCTCGCCCTCATAGTTGAGCCACTGGCAGCCTGCCGGGCGCACGACGGCGCCCTTGTGGCTGTTGAGCGCCGTGATCGGCTTGTGAAAGTAGGTCGGCGCCGGCGGCAGCTTCGTCATGAACTCATCGCTGCGGCTCGGGTAGTTCAAGTGCACGGCGATGATCTTGGTCGGCTCGGTCGGCGGCAAGTGGATGGCCTCGTCGACTGCGACGATGCGGCCATCGGATGCTCGCAGCTCGTCGCCGTGCCGCACCACCTGCACGGCCGCGCCGTCGAGCAGAATGCGCCGGTACTCGGTCATGCGGCGCCCGCGACGTCGGAGGAGTCGTCGCGCGAGAGCGTGACGTCTTTCGGCAGCGGAAACCCGCCCTCGGGCTCAGGAAAGTAGATGTGCACCTGGCCAGTGCCGATCGAGTTCTCATACTCCGAGTACATGACGCCCTTGGCCGTGTTGGCCTCTTCGCCCGTGGCGCCCGCCATCTGCAGCCAGTGGCTGAAGTTGGCCTCTGGCTTGTACTTCTTGAACTCGGGCATGGTGTCGAGAATGCGCTTGTGGTCGCCCTGCTTCATCCACTCGATGCGCTCGAGGTCGGCCTCTCGGGCTTCGGGGCTGAAGATGTGCGACGGGTCGCTCGCCTCGTGCTTGCGCAGGTCGCGCAGCTTGTAGAAGGTGTGCGAGAGCGCCCCCGAGGCGAGCAGCAGCACCTTGCGGTCGCTGTCGCGAATCGCCTCGCCGAGCGCGCGCCCCGAGCGCAAGAAGTCTTCGGTCGTCGCCGTCTGGCAGACCGACATGCTCACCCAGCGCTTGTCGAGCCCGCGGCCGAGGTAGTGCCACAGGTTGACGGTGGCGTAGAAGATCGGCAGGTGCGGGTCGCTGATGGGCGTCACCCAGGTGCCGTTCTTCTCGTCGTAGTTCGCCACGGCATTCGCGAGTTCGGGGTCACCCCTGAACGCGTAGGGAATCTGCGACATCCCTCTCGGCAGTTCTTCGCTCGTGAAGAGTCCGCTGCGTTCGGCCTGCGCGGTGATGACGAACTCGACGGTCGTCGCCCAGTGCGAGTCGAGCACGACGACGGTGTCGTAGTCGAGGGTCTCCATGACCTCGGTGCGCAGGCGCTTGAGGCCGGGCACGAGCGTGATCTCTTTGCCCCCGTTGAGGTCGTGCCGCACATCTTGCGGCAGCATGATGGTGGGTACGTGCGCGAGGATCGCGGCTCCGACAACCTTGCCCATGACTTACTCCTTCCACCCTGAGGGTGCGTAGACGGTGTTCTTGACGTCGGCGTAGAAGTCGAACGACCACACGCCTCCTTCGCGGCCGATGCCGCTCTTCTTGCTGCCGCCGAACGGCGCGGCGAGGTCTCGAACGAAGAAGCAGTTGACCCAGATCGTGCCGGCGACGAGATTCGTCGTCAGCCGTTCGGCCCGTTCGCGGTCGCCGCACACGACGACGGCGGCGAGGCCGTACTCGGTGGCATTGGCGACCTCGACGGCTTCGTCGTCGGTCGAGAAGGTCTGCATCGTGAGCACGGGGCCGAAGACTTCAGCGGTGGCGATCTCGCTGTCGGGCGCCGCATCGACGATGAGCGTCGGCCTGAAGTAAAGGCCGCCGAGCTCGTCGTTGCCCGAGCCGCCGATGATGACGCGAGCGCCGTCGGCTTGCGCGCGCTCGACGAATCCGGCGACGCGGTCGAAATGCACCTGGTGAATCTGCGGGCCGATCTGCGTCGCCTCGTCGCGGGGGTCGCCCTGCACGATCGCGGCGGCGGCGTCGGCGAAGCGTTCGGCGAAGGCCTCGGCGATGCGCTCGTGCACGAGCAGGCGCGTGCCCGAGAGGCACACCTGGCCGGCGTTGTCATACTGCTCGATGGCGATCTCGACGGCGAGGTCGAGGTCGGCGTCGTCGGTGATGATGAGCGGGCTCTTGCCCCCGAGCTCGAAGCTCACGGGGGTGAGGTTGTCGGCGGCCGAGCGCATGATCGCTTTCGCGGTCGGCACCGAGCCGGTGAACGCTATGCGGGCGATTCCGGGATGCGCGACGAGGGCCGCGCCGGCCTCCGCACCGAGCCCCTGCACAACATTGAAGACTCCCGCGGGCACGCCGGCCTCGGCGCACAGGTCGGCGAAGTAGCTCGCGCTCAGGGGCGTCCATTCGGCGGGCTTGAGCACCACGGTGTCGCCGGCCGCGAGGGCCGGGCCGATGCGCCAGGTGGCGAGCATGAGCGGGGCGTTCCAGGGGGTGATGATGGCGACGACCCCGGTCGGGTCCCAGCTCACGACGTTGTCGTGCCCGCGGGTCTGCCAGACGGGGTGCTCGAGCTTGGTCATCGCCCAGTCGGCGAAGAATCGGATGTTCATGGCGACGCGCGGCATGACCCCGCGCCGGTGGCTGCGCAGCAGCGAGCCGTTGTCGAGGGTCTCGAGCTGCGACAGCTGCTCGACGTTCGCCTCGATGAGGTCGGCGAGGCGATGCAGAATTTCGCCGCGCCCCTCGGGGCCGAGGTCGCGCCAGGCGGGAAAGGCGGCGGCAGCGGCGGCGACGGCGGCATCGACTTCTGCCTGGCCGCCGCGCGCGACATGCGCGAGCACGCTGCCGTCGATGGGCGAGATGCTCTCGAAGGTCGAATCGCTCGCGACGCGGGCGCCGTCGATGTAGTGCCGCGTGTCGACGGTCAGTGTGGCCAGTTCAACCTGGTGCGCTGCAGTCTGCACGCGGGCGGCTCCCTTGCTGTCGCGAGTCGTTCGGATACGAACGAGTCTTTCGATAGTAACCGAGTCGCGGCCCGAGCGGTAGGGCTAGGGCGGTTGCCTGCGTGAGCGGGCATCCCGTGACGATGGCGCTACCGGGCGCCCTCAGTACTGACCTACCGCTGACCTTCGGTCACGAGTGTCACGGCGCGCAGCATATCGGCGAGTTCGCGGCGCCGCTTCGGGTCGATCGTGCTCGAGATGGTGCGCTCGTGATCGTTGAAGGTCGGAAACAGCCGCACCATGAGCTCGCGCCCCGACGGCGTCATCGACACGTTGACGAGCCGGCCGTCTCGCTCGCTGCGCTCGCGGGCGAGGTAGCCCTTTGATTCGAGCGTGCCGAGCACCCCCGTGAGGGTGGCTTTCGAGAAGCCGCCCTCTTCGGCGATCTGCCGGGTCTCGATCGGCTCCCAGATCCAGGTGACCCAGAGCACGACGAAGGCTGTCCACGACAGGCCGCTCTCGGCGAGCACGCTGCGCTCGAGGTAGTTGCGGGTCGCGTTGGCCGCGCGAAACAGGTTCGAGACGACGGCCATGGCTTCGAAGTCGAGCGGCAGCGAGCCGAGCTTCGAGACGACCTGCTCCTCGGTCTCGGCGAGCGTGTGTGCGCTGGGCATGGAATCCTCCTGCGTTCATTATCAGGGCGTTCGGCACGCTCGCGATCGCGGCTGGCCGCGCGGGGGACTCGACGGGCGCGCGGAAGTTCGTTAGCATCCGAACAAATCGCTTCCTACGAAAGCAGGCGCTCATGGCGACTACGACCGATCTCACCCTCGCTGACCTCGACCTCTTCGCCCATGGGGCGCCGTGGGGTCTGTTCGACGATTTGCGTGCCACTCCCGGCCTGCACTGGTCGACCGAAGAGTCGCCCAGCAGCGGGTTCTGGTCGGTGACGCGCTATCACGACATCGTGCGCGTGCTGCGCGACACCGAGACGTTCACGTCGACCAAGTTCACCAACCTCGAAGAGGTCGAGCCCGAGCTGCAAGACCAGCGCCGGTCGCTGCTCGAGACCGACGGGCTGCGCCACCGCGCCCTGCGCCGCATGCTGCAGGGGGAGTTCACCCCGCAGGCGGTCGCCAAGTATGAGACCTTCCTGCGCGGCATCACTGCGAAGACGGTGGATGCCGCGCTCGCGAAGAAAGAGTTCGACTTCGTCGACGAGGTGAGCGCAGATTTTCCGATTCGGGTGCTCGCGCGCCTGCTCGGTGTGCCAGACAGCGACACGGGCCAGCTCATCGCCTGGGGCAACCGCATGGTCGGCAACACCGACCCCGAGCACGCCGACCTGCTGATCGATTCGGCCGAGAGCGAGCAGTACAAGCACGTGCCGTTCCGCTCGCCGGCGGCGATCGAGGTCTACGAGTATGGCCGGCACCTCGCCGCTGAGCGTCGCGGCAAGGGCGGCACCGACCTCATCACGCTGCTCGCCGATGGCGTGCCGAGCGACGGCCAGCCGCTCAGCGAGCACGAGTTCAACACCAACTTCTTGCTGCTCGTCGTGGCCGGCAACGAGACCACGCGCCACACGATCTCGCACTCGATGAGCAACCTGCTCAACAATCCGTCGCAGCTCGAGATTCTCAAGAACGACCCTTCGCTCATCCCGTGGGCGGTCGAGGAGTTCTTGCGCTACGCCTCGCCCGTCTACCACTTCAGGCGCACCGCCACGCGCGACGTCGAGTTCTCGGGAACCCAGGTGGCCGAGGGCGACAAGGTCGTCGTCTGGTTCGCCTCGGGAAACCGCGACGACGCCGTGTTCGACGAGCCGTACCACTTCGACGTCACCCGCACCCCGAACGAGCACATGTCGTTCGGCCGCGGTGGGCCTCACATGTGTCTCGGCAACGCCCTCGCCCGCATCGAGCTGCGCATCATGTTCGAAGACCTCATCACGCGCGACGTCACCCTCGAGCGCACCGGAGACATCGACTACCTGCGCAGCAACTTCGTGCACGGCATCAAGCGCATGCCGGTGCGCGTGGCCTGACCCGCGCCGCGCCGAGTGGTCAGTTGTCGTCGCCTCGCTGTGGGTTTGCAGCAACAACTGGCAACTCGAGCGTGAAAGTGTCGCGCAGGCCGTTCGTAGCGCGCGCTCAGCGCGGCAGCAGCCCCGCGACCTCGGTGAGAAACGCGTCGACGAGCGCATACGTGCGGTCGCGCGCCGCGTCGGCCGTCGCCACCGTCTCGGCCAGCATGATGTCGGGGTCGAGGCCGGCTTCGCGAATCTTGGATGCTCCACCCCAGTCGAGCCACCCCTGCAGCCCAGCGGCATCGAGCTCGGGGTGAAACTGCACGGCGAGCGTGCTCTCGATCGTGAACGCCTGCGAAGCGGCGGGGGTTCGCGCGAGCTCGACGGCGCCGGGCGGCACGGCCCAGCGGTCGTAGTGGAACTGGAACCACGGGCCATTGCCCACGAGCGACGGCTGATCGCTCCAGATCGAGGTCCAGCCGATCTCGGCTCGCGGTGCGGGCGACACCGAGCCGCCCATGGCGCGCGCGACGAGCTGGCCACCGAAGCAGATGCCCAGCACGGGCATCCCACCGGAGACGGCGTCACGCAACCACGAGATCTCAGGAAGCAGCCAGCGGCCGATGCAGGCGTCGTCCCACGCGCCCCAGGGGGCGCCGAGCGGCACGAGCACGTCGTAGTCGCCGCGGTCAGGAAACTCTGTCGCGACGTTGGGCGACGAGAACGACTCTTCTGGCACGACGAGATGCGTGTCGATGTCGAAGCCGAGCTGCGCGAAACGCTCGCCGACCGGCCCGAGGGGGCTGACATGATCGTGCTGGATGAACAGAACGCGCATCGGGCCTCCCCATCGAGTGTGCGGGTAGTCTACTATCTCGTTTGAACCCGAACGATCGGCAACGTCGCCGCCCCCAGTGCCACGAAGGAGTCGCACATGAGTCACAGCCTGGCCAACCTGCAGAGCGAGCTGCTCGCTGCCGATATCGACGTGCTGCGGGTGATCTACGCCGACATCATCGGCACCGTGCGGTCGAAAGACCTGCTCGTGCGAGAACTCGACAAGGTGAGCCACGGCGGCCCGACGTTCTGCCAGGGCGTCTGGGTGACGACCACGCAGGGTGGCGTGCTCGACGGCGCAGACGTGCTCAGCAACGGGCTTGAAGACTTCGTGAGCCAGATCGTTCCCGACGGCTGGCGCGCGCTGCCGTGGGAACCGGGCGTCGCCTACGCGGTCGCCGGGGCGAACAACCCGGATGGCCAGCCCAACCCGCTCTCACCCCGCGTGCTGCTCGAGCGCATGGTGCAGAAGTTCGGCGACCTCGGCTACACGCCCGTCGTCGGCCCCGAGCTCGAGTTCTACATCGCCGACCGCACCGACGACGGCGGATACCGCCGCGCCCTCGAGGCGACCGGCCGTGTGTACACGAGCGGCGCAACCGTTGACCCCAAGGGCACCTTCTTGCACCTGCTGCGCATGCTCGACCAGATGCGCATCGGCGTCTTCGCCGGCAACCACGAGTTCAGCCCGAGTCAGTACGAGATCAACATTTGGCACGGCGAGGCGCTCGACGCGTGCGACCGCATCTTCATGCTCAAGGCGGGAGTGAAAGACGTCATCGCCCGACTCGGCCAGGCTGCGACCTTCGCCGGCAAGCCGTGGAGCGACGAGGGCGGCAGCGGGTTCCACCTGCACATGTCGCTCACCGACCGCGACGGCGCCAACCTCATGCATGAGGGCGGCGAGCTCAGCACCCTCGCGAAGCAGATGATCGCGGGCATCGTCGAGCACGCTGCGGCGCTCACCGCCATCTGCAACCCGACCATCAACGCCTACAAGCGCCTCGGCCCCGACACGCTCGCGCCCTACCGCGGCAACTGGGGCTACGACAATCGCAGCGCCATGCTGCGCATTCCGCCGGAGCGCGGCCAGGGCACGCGCCTCGAGATGCGCCTCGGCGACGGAGCCGCGAACGCCTACCTCATGACCGCGGCCCTGCTCGCCGCGGGGCTCGACGGCATTCAGCGCGGCCTCGAGTGCCCCGACCCCTCGGTGGGCTACGCCTACGAAGACGACCGCTTCGCCGTGCTGCCCATGACGCTGGGCGATGCTCTGGATGCTCTGCGCGCCGACACCCGCCTCATCGACATCATCGGCGGCGACCTCGTGAACGTCTTCGAGGTGATGAAGCGCGACGAGATCGAGCGCTACACCGACGCCGTCGACGACCCCACGACGCGCGACGTCACCGACTGGGAGGTCAAGGAGTACTTCCTCGATCTTTAAGTCGCGGCAGATCGTCCGAACTGACACCCTCTGCAGCAGAATGCAGGGATAGATGGGGACGCCAAGCAAGAGCACGAAGGTCATGACTCTGTTGCAGTCCAACCTCTCGTGAGGTCACCCGTTGTTGGGCTGTTGCTGCTGTGTTCCTCGGCCTGGGTAACCTTGTGGCTCATCGTCTTCTGGGCCGCACCGGCCGTCATCTCCGGCCACCCCTTCAGCCTCCTTTCTGTTGCCCTCGTTGGCTGGGGTCCACCTTTCGGAGCACTGGCTACTGGAGCGGTGATTGCGGCGCTATGGCTACTTCAGCGAGTGTTGCCACCTGTTGTTGCAGTTGTTGCGGCAGCAGTGGTGGGTTGGTCCGTTGCGCTCGTGGCCTGGTGGCTTCTACTCGGAGCAAGCTACTTCGACGCGACTGCGTCAGTCATCACCGTCGCTGTCGCTCTGGTGGGCGCGGTGATCGCCGTAGTCGTCTGTTGGCCACGACAAACCCGGCAGATCCCACGTCTGGCACGCGTGGGCCGCTAGCGCTGACTCCTACAATTGGGGAGTCTGCTGAAAGGCAGAAGCTCCTCCCGCGCCGACGACCTCAGACCGAAGGCTTCGACCGGTCCTCGACGAGCGACCCCCCGTTGAACGTCACGCCCACCTCGCGGTAGTACGCCGCGATCTTCTCGTGCACCGGCAAGATCGACGCGAGCTCGTCCCAGGGGGAGTCGTGCAGTTCGAGCTCGAAGTCTCCGACCCAGGTCTCACCGATCTCGGCGTCGGTCGTGCTCATGGTGATGAGCTGGTCGAGGCTGTTGCCAGCGCCGGGGGTGATGGAGGGCATCCACCGTGAATGCAGCATGGGGTGGCCGTTGACGAAGCCGTTCGAGTCGCTGGGTGCCCGCAGCGTCACGACGAGCGAGGCGAGGCGGTGGTCGTAGGCCGCGAGCGAGGCGCCGAGGCGCGCACCCGGCGCGAGGCGGGGGGATGCTTTGCCCACGTTGAACACGCGCGTGACGGCCATGCTCCCAAGCTTCTTCGGGTACCCCTGAAACCACCCGCGGCCGATCGCGAAGTCTTTCGTCACCCAGATGGCGACGCAGCGCGTGTAGGTCACACCCTCGTGCTTGACGCGTACGACCGCGAACGTCTCGAGGTATTGCGAGCGCACAGGGTCGAGCAGCTCGGCGCCGCCGGTCGAACACGACTGCCAGTCGGCCCAGATGAGCGCCACTGCTCCTGGGTCGTCGTCGGCGAGCTCGAGGCCGTCGGGCAGCAGTGCCGCGACGTTGGCGGGGTCGGTGCGGTACTCGGCGGTGAGCAGCGTGCCCGAGTAGTACCAGGGCATGTCGGGCACGAGGGCGCTCGCGCCGCTCGGAGTCTGGGGGGCGAGAAATCCGTTGAGGTCAGCCATGCGAGTCAGGCTACCCAATCATTCGTAAACAAACGATAGGCAATTCGGGATGCTCCGCCGAGCCGCCATCGATGTCGCCCGTTTCTCGCACCATGGCGCGAAAGTTCGGCCGAAAATGCTGCACATCGGCGATATCGGCGAGCATCGCTGCTTGACGCGCGCGACTGAGTACAGCACTCTTGTGCCAGGTCGTTTTGATACGAACGATCCACCCCAACTCAAAGAGGAGTTATGGATTCATGACTGACACCCCCACCTCAACCTTGAAGTCAGGCAAGCTCGGCGTCATCGGCATCGTCTTCTTCGTCGTCGCCGCATCGGCCCCGCTCATCGGCATGACGGGCGCTGTGCCCGTCGCGATGGTGCTCGGCAACGGCGCGGCTGTGCCTGGCGCCTACCTCGCGGTCGGCCTGACCCTGCTGCTCTTCACGGTCGGCTACGCGGCGATGAGCCGCACCATGACCAACTCGGGCGCCTTCTTCGCCTACGTGGGCAAAGGCCTCGGCGTCAACGCCGGTGTCGCCAGCGCTTTCACGGCGCTGACCGCCTACATCACCATCCAGCTCGCCATCTATGGCTTCTTCGGCGCCGTCGTCGGCGGCACGATGGCGGGCCTCGGCGTCGACCTGCCCTGGTTCGTCTGGTCGCTGCTGGCGTGGCTCATCGTGAGCGGTCTGTCGCTGCTGAGCGTCGACATCGGCGCCAAGGTGCTCGGAGTGCTGCTCACCCTCGAGATTCTCATCCTGCTCGTCGTCGGCTTCGCGATCTACATCGCCGGTGGCCCCGAAGGCATCGACTTCGCCGCCTCGTTCAGCCCGACCGAGATCTTCGCTGGCGGCTTCGCCGGCACGGCGGGCATCGCGCTCGCCTTCGCGTTCGCGAGCTTCATCGGCTTCGAAGCGACGGCGATCTACGGCGAAGAGTCGAAAGACCCGAAGCGCACGGTGCCGATCGCGACGTACGTGGCGATCGGTGTCATCACGGCACTGTTCGCGATCGTCTCGCTCGCGATGGTCACCGGTCTGGGCCGCTCGAACCTCATCGACGAGGTGCTCGAGCGCTCTGACGGGCTCGCCGCTCCGGAGGGCGTGCTGTTCAGCCTCGCCGACCAGTATGCGGGCGGCTGGGCGGTCGTCATCATGGCCGTGCTCATCATCACGAGCCTGTTCGCCGGTTTGCTCGCGTTCCAGAACGCGGCCGCGCGCTACTTCTTCGCCCTCGGGCGCGGTGGAGTGCTGCCGGCACGCGTCGGAACCACCAACAAGGCAGGCGCACCGCAGGCGGGCGTCATCATCGTCTCGTCGATCGCCGCTCTCGTCATGATCATCTTCGCGATCGTCGGCTTCGACCCCGTGCTCAACCTGTTCTTCTGGATGAGCTCGATCACGGTCATCGCCATCGTGCTCGTCGAGATTCTGGTGAGCATCGCCGTGATCGTGTACTTCGTGCGCGAGAAGACCGGCAACCTGTGGGTGACGAAGATCGCGCCGGCCCTGTCGGCGATCGTTCTGGCGCTGGGCCTCTACCTGCTGATGTCGCGGTTCAACCTGCTGGCGGGCACGGTGCCCGAAGGCGTCGACCCGTCGCTGCCCGAGAGCTCCTGGCTGCTCGACCCGCTCGGCTGGTTCTTGGTGCTGCTGCCCTTCATCGCGCTCGTGGTGGGTTACATCGTGGCGCTCATCAACAAGAAAGAGAACGAGCAGCTGGTGAAAGACTTCGCGTCTTGAGGCACTGACTGCTCATTGACGCTCGCCGGGCGGTCGCCGATCCGACCGCCCGGTGGGCTTTCTGACACAAGGAGAAGACCATGCGTGACGACGACTTCGATCTCGACGTGATCGACGAGACGGATGCTCGCCACGAGCACCTCGTCGCCGCACTCGACCGTGCCGAGCTCGAGGCGTCGATCGCAGAGCTGCCGCACGACCTGCAGGCCGCCGCCACCGGTGTGCTGCTGCAGGGCCGCACCTACAGCGACGTGAGTCAAGAGCTGGGCATCCGTCAGCCCGAACTCGTTCGTGCTGTGCATCGCAGCCGCGCGATCATCGCGCGACGCGCTGCCGGTGCTTCGGGGGGCGACGCCGCGTGACCGTGGCCATCGGGGTCACGACGTACCTCGAGCCGGTCGTGATGGGGTTGTGGAGCCGCCCTGGCAGCATGCTGCCGCAGGTGTACAGCGACTGCGTCATCGGTGCGGGGGCCGCGGTGGTCACTCTGCCACCGCAGCCGCCGACGCCCGAGGTGGTGGCGCGCGTGCTCGACGGCATCGACGGCCTCATGCTCACCGGTGGCAAAGACGTCGACGCCCGGCTGTACGGCCAGCAGCCGCACCCCGAGAACGACGCCCCGCGGCCCGACCGCGACGCGTGGGAGGTCGCCCTCGTGCTGGCCGCGATCGAGCGCGACCTGCCGTTCTTCGGCATCTGCCGGGGGCTGCAGGTGCTCAACGTCGCGTTGGGGGGCACGCTCATTCAGCACCTGCCCGACGTGCTCGGGTCGAACCGCTACAGCTACGGCAACGCGGTGTTCGCCGACAACCCGGTCATCACGGTGCCCGGCACGAGCGCGGCGCAGATTCTGGGCGAAAGCCTCACGGTGAAGAGCTATCACCACCAGGCGATCGACCGGGTGGCCGAGGGTCTCACCGTGACGGCGCACGGCGACGACGGCGTCGTGCAGGCCGTCGAGGTCGACGCGATGACGTTCGGTGTGGCGGTGCAGTGGCACCCCGAAGAGACGCCAGACGATCTGCGGTTGTTCGAGGCGCTCGTCGCCGCGGCCGCGAGCCGCTAGCTCAGTAGCCCGAGCTCGGCGAGCGCGGCGCCCCGCGCTCGAGCAGCTCGTCGACCTCGTCGAGCCCCGCGGCGACCGCGGGTTCTGCCGTGAGCGGGTTGGTGAGGTCGCCGCTGACGCGGTCGAGCAGTGCGTGCAGCATGTCGACGGCGTCGTCGACGATCTCGGTCGATCGGCGTTCGGTGCCGTGCAGCAGCCAGCGGGCGAGCTCGAGCTCGGCTGCGAGCACCGCGCGCCTGCCCACCTGTCGGTCGTGCACTCCGCGCGACTGGTGATACGCGTCGAAGCCGCTCTCGGGCACTGCGGGCGAACTCGAGCCGAGCATCCAGAACAGATCACGGGCGGGGTCGCCGACCTGCAGCCTGGCCCACCCGAGCAGCCCCGTCACCGACTCGCCCACGACGAGAAACGACGACGCTCTGAGCGAGCCGTTGATGACGGTGGGCGTGAACTGCCAGAGGCTCGAATCGTTGACGGCGAGCTCCCAGCGGTGCAGCAGTGCTGCGGGCACGAGCCCGGTGGCGGCGGCGCGGTCGAGGGTCGTCGCCGATTCACGCATGACGTCGATGGCGCGCAGTTGCGGCAGCCCGACGTCGGCGACGACGCTCGTGGGCAGGGCGTGAATGGCGGCGATCGCCTGCCCGATCGAGGCGGCGATGCCGGGAGTCACCTGCTCGAGCAGCAGGGGCGTGCCGTCGACGAACTCTGAGACCACGGCTCGCGTGCCGTCGAGCGGAGCCTGACCGAGCATGCGCGGCACCCCGAACGGCAGTCGGGCGCGCACGCCGTCGCTGAGCGCCCGAATGGCCACCAGATCAGCAGACTGCTCGCTCTCCGCGGCGGCCGTGCGCGGCACTCTGATGACGAGGGTGCGACCGTCTCGAGCACTCAGCAGCGCTGAGTCGACGTCGCCGCCGGTGCCGCCCAGCGGTGCCGCATGCGTCACGTCGAGGCCCGGCACTGCCGAGGTTGCGAGCGCGGCTAGAGTGAGCGGAGAGCGGCGTGACATACCGACAGGGTAGGTTGCCCGGTGGCTGACGGTCGCGTGCGCCACGCCTCGGGCGGGTGCTGAACCGTCGTCAGTGTCGGGCGCACGGGCCGCCCGCAATCGTCGAGAGGTCGTGCATGCACCGTTCACTGACGCACCGGCTGCCCCTGGCGCGGTACCGCATCGACCGCGACCACGTGGGCCGCGAGCGCCCCCACCTGTTCGCCGAGCTCGCCGACGACGCGTCGACGCGGGTCATCGCCCTGTGGCGCGGCGAAGTGCTGCTGGCCGATGTCGACGCAGCGGCGACGGATGCGGCTCTGGCCCCAGCACTGCGGTTTCTGCCGTGGGGGGCTGTGCCGGCCGATGCCCTGCACATCTATCTCGGCCGAACGATCGATGACGAGGGTGATGTCGCCGCCGGTACGCCCATCGTCGCAGTGGTGCTCGACGACGAAGCGGGCCCAGCACTCGAGCCCGACGTGGCGTTGTGGGGCTCGCCCCGCACCCTCGGGCACCGCTGGGGCGATCGTGATGCGGGGCTCGTCATCGAGGCGCTCGGCATCGCCAACTGGCACGCGACCCACCAGTTCTCGCCCCGCACGGGCAACCCCACCGAGTCGGTCAAGGGCGGCTGGGTGCGCATCGACTCTCGAGACGGCACCGAGCTCTTTCCGCGCACCGATGCGGCGATCATCGTGGGCATCACCGACCCAGACGATCGCATCGTGCTCGGCAGCAACGCCTTGTGGGAGTCGAATCGGTTCTCACTGCTCGCCGGTTTCGTCGAGCCGGGCGAGTCGCTCGAGGCCGCCGTCGTGCGCGAGGTGCACGAAGAGACGGGCTTGCGCATCATCGATCCGGTCTATGTCGGCTCGCAGCCGTGGCCGTTTCCGGCGTCGCTCATGCTCGGCTTCAGGGCCACACTCGACCCCGCGCATGCTGATGAACTGAGGCCAGACGGCACCGAGATTCTCGACTTGCGCTGGTTCAGTCGCGACGAGCTGGTGGCGAGTCTCGACCAGATCCTGCTGCCGGGTCGCACGTCGATCGCCCGTGCGATCATCGAAGACTGGTTCGGCGGCCGCCTGGACGCTCCGTGAGCGACGCCCCCCTCGCCGAACGGCTGCTCGCCGAGCTCGACGAGCGACAGCGTGAGGTGGCCGAGACGCTGCTCGGCCCCGTCTGCGTGCTCGCCGGCGCAGGCACCGGCAAGACGCGCGCCGTCACGCACCGCATCGCCTACGGCGTCGCGACGGGCGCCTACGACCCCAGCCGGGTCATGGCGCTCACGTTCACGACGCGCGCGGCGGGCGAGCTGCTCGGCCGCCTGCGGGCCCTGGGCGCCGAGGGGGTCGCGGCGCGCACCTTCCACTCTGCGGCGCTGCGTCAGCTGCACTACTTCTGGCCGATCGTCGTCGGCGGCACCCCGCCGCGCGTGCTCGACAGCAAAGGCGCCCTGCTCGGTCAAGCCGCCGCGGCGCTCAAACTCAGCCTCGACACCGCGTCGTTGCGCGACGCCGCAGCCGAGATCGAGTGGCGAAAGGTCAACCGCATGTCGATCGACGCCTATGCGCGCGCGGCAGGCAGCCGCTCGTTGCCGGCGAGGCTCAGCGTCGACGCGATGGCCGCGCTGCAGCGTCAGTATGAGCAGCTCAAAGACGAGCGCAAGCAAATCGACTTCGAAGACGTGCTGCTCGCCACCGCCGGCATGATCGAGAGCGAGCCGCGCGTCGCCGACCAGGTTCGGGCGCAATACCGCTTCTTCGTCGTCGACGAATATCAAGACGTGTCGCCGCTGCAGCACGACCTGCTGGGGCTGTGGCTCGGCGGCAGGCGCGAGCTGTGCGTGGTCGGTGACGCCTCGCAGACGATCTACTCGTTCGCCGGAGCGTCGAGCGACTACCTCGTGCGCTTCGGCTCTGAGTATCCCGAGGCGAGGGTGGTGCGCCTCGAAGACAACTACCGCTCGACGGCCCCCATCATCACGCTCGCGAACCGGCTCATGCGCGGCAGACCCGGAGCCCTGACGCTGCACGCGGCGGGTGATGGCAGCGATCGCGGCCCGGCGCCCGCGGTGCGTCGCTTCGTCGACGATGCCGACGAAGCGGCATCCGTCGCCCAGTCGATCGCGCAGCGCATCGCCGACGGAACACCGCCCGAGTCGATCGCTGTGCTCTACCGCATCAACACGCAGTCGATCGCGCTCGAGTCGGCGCTCAGCCGGTTCGGGGTGCCAGTGCAGTCGCGCGCCGACAGCCGCTACTTCGACCAGATCGAGGTCAAGCAGGCGATCATGCTGCTGCGGGGCGCCTCGATCTCGATCACCGATGAGCCGCTGTTCAAGAGTGTCAGCGACGTCATCAGAGGGCTCGGCTGGCGGCAAGACCCGCCCGAGGGCGGGGGAGCCGAGCACGCCAAGTGGCAGAGCCTCAACGCTCTCATCGGGCTCGCCGAAGAGGCGCCGGCGGGCACGACCCTCGTCGACTTCGTGCGCGAGCTGCAGCGCCGCCAGCAGCAGCAGCACGCCCCCACGAGGTCGGCCGTCACGCTCGCCACCCTGCACGCCGCGAAAGGCCTCGAGTGGGATGTCGTCTACATCGTCGGCCTGAGCGAGGGGCTTATTCCGATCAGCTTCGCGCAGAGCCTCGAGGCAATCGATGAAGAGCGGCGGCTCGTCTACGTGGGCATCACGCGAGCGCGAAGGGTGCTCGAACTGTCGTGGGCGCAGCGCCAGTCGTCGTCGCGCGCAGAGCGTGCCGCGAGCCGGTTTCTCGACGAGGTTCGGGCGCCGGCGCAGCGCTGAGCTCGCGGCAGCCGCACTGCTCGATGCCGCTCACGTCGTTCTCGGTGCGGTCGCTCGTCTCGGTGTCGAGGCGCACGGCGGTGCCGTTGCGCGCCTTTCGCAGCAGCCGGGCCGCCTCGATCGCCGCCTCGGTCGCGAGAGCGACCGTCTCGGTGCTCGCCGACCTGCCCCACAGCTGCGCGGCGATCGCGGGCCACGCCTCGTCGCGCGCCGCGCGATGCCGCTCTGCGCAGGTCAGGCACGCGGTTCGACCCGGAACAACGAGCGGCCCGATCGTCACCGCCACTTCGCCGAACACGATGGGCAGGTGCGCGATGTCACGGCGCAGCCAGCGCTGGTGGGCGAGCGGGTCGACCACGTGAGCGCTGACGAGCACGGCCGCGGCAGGTCGCCTGCCCCCGACCCGCTCGACCGACGCTCCGACGGCGACCGGATGCCCCGCCTCACCCAGCACTCCCGCCACCCGCGCGGCCATCGCCCCGCTGCCGACGATCGCGAGGGGCGGCCGCTGCGCGGCACGCGGTGCGCGCTGCTCGCGCTCGAGCGCCGGAGCCAGCGCCGTCAGCACCTCGTCGACCCGGTGCGGGGGCACCTCGGCCTGGGCGCCGAGCGCACGGAGGGCCTCCCGGCTCGCCCCCACGCCGAGCGCCGCGATGAGCCGCGCGTCGCCGTCTGATACCCCGTCGAGCACCGCGGCCACCGGGTCGACGCCGATCTGCACGCAGTGCGGAGTTCTCCAGACGATGGGCCGGCGGTCGTCGAGTCGCAGAATCATGCCGCACATGATGCGGTGCTCGCTCGATCGCCGCGCGAGGCCTCCACAGCCCGCGGCACCGCCCCCGCCGCGCCCTCGGAGCACCTGCACCGTCGTTGAAACGTTCCATCGGTCAGTTGTTGTCGCAATGCATCGCGTCACCGACAACAAGTGACGGATCGACGCCTCATGTGCACGGTGTTGCCCGGCACGCCGCCCGGCAGCACCTGCACCGTCATTGAAACGTTCCATCGGTCAGTTGTTGTCGCAATGCATCGCGTCGCCGACAACGAGTGACCGATCGACGCCTCATGTGCACGGGTTCGACGAGCACCGCGCCGCACCGCATCTGGCCCCGCGCCCCGCTGCACCGCGCCCAACAGCACCGCGCGCGGCACCCCGCGCCGCCTACCTACGCCGTCGGCTCGTCCGGCCCCGGCGGCTCGTCTGGCGCCTCGCCGGGCGCCCCTTCGACCGGGCGGGCTCCGCCGTCGTCGGCGAGCAGGTCGCTCAACGCCTGGTCGAGGGCATCGGCGCTCGCGTCTGCGGTGCCCGAGAGCGAGGCGATCACCCGGCTGGGGTCGTCGATATCGTCTGAGCCCGGCAGCAGGTCGGGGTGAGCCCAGAGGGCGTCGCGCTGCTCGGCTCCGACGGCGTCTTCGACGGCACGCCAGAAGGCCGCCGCCTCGCGAAGGCGTCTGGGTCGAAGCTCGAGGCCGACGAGGGTCGAGAACGCACTCTCGGCCGGGCCTCCCGCCGCACGACGTCGCCGCACGGTCTCGGCGATGGCGTCGGCGCGAGGCAGTCGTGCGGTGGCGCTCGCGGTCACGACGTCGACCCAGCCGTCGATGAGGGCGAGCGTGGTCTCGAGCCGGCCGAGCGCGGCGACCTGGGCGTCGCTCTTGGGCGGAATCAGGGCACCCGAGGTGAGCGCTTCGCGCAGGCTCTCGGGGTTGGCGGGGTCGAACTCGGCGGCGAGCGACTCGATGCGCTCGGTGTCGATGCGAATGCCCTTGGCATAGTCGGTGATCGCGCTGATGAGGTGCAGGCGCAGCCATCGCGCGTGACGGAACAACCGGGCATGCGCCAGCTCGCGCACGGCCAGGTAGAGCTGCACCTGATCGGGCGCGATGTCGAGGCCGGCACCGAACGCGGCGAGGTTCTGGGGTATGAGTGCAGCCTGCACGTCGTGGTCGTCTCGGCCTGGCAGCAGGGGAATGCCGATGTCGCCCCCCGACACGACTTCTGCCGACAGCTGCCCGACCACGTGGCCGAGCTGCATCGAGAAGAGCGTGCCGCCGAGTGATCGCATGAGTTGGCCGGCGTTCGCCACCATGCCTTTGAGCTCTTCGGGCATCTGCTCGTCGAGCACGGTGGTGAGCGAGTCGGCGATCGAGGTCGCGACGGGCTCGGCGAGCTGCGTCCAGACGGGCAGGGTGAGCCTGGCCCAGTCGGCGCGGGTCATGAGCGTGGGCTCTGAGGTGAGCTGCGTGATCGAGGTGGCCTCGTCGAGCCACAGGGCGGCGACGTTGAGCGCTTGCCGCAGCTGGTCGAGTTCTGCGCCGCTCGAGCGAATCGAGCCCTGTGCCGCGATGCGGCCGGCTTCGTCGCGTGCGAGCTGCCAGTCGACTCCGTCTGCGTTGGCGTTCATCGCCTTCTGCAGCTGCCCCATGAGGCGCGCGACCATGAGCGGGTCGGTGGGCAGGCCTGCGGCCCCTGCGAGCTTCGAGGGGTCGAGCTCGCCTTCCCCCGACAAGAACTTGGCGAGCATCTCACGAAACTCGTCGTCGGCGCCGCCAAGCGAATCGTCAGCCATGCTCTCTACGCTAGTGGCCGCACCTCGGCGTCTGGTGGGTTTTCGCCTAGGCTGACCCGGTGCCCCTGCGCCGTGGGCGAACAACGCCATTCGGCCGTGTCGAGAGGAGCCCGGTGAGCCTGTTCACCGACGATGCGCACGCCGCCGCCGATGCCCGTCTGCGCGGTCGACGCGTCGGCTGGCTGCTGCTGGCGCTGACCCTGTTCGGCGTGTTCGGCCTGGCCGTGCTGCCATCGCCCTATGTCATCGAGCGGCCGGGGCCCGTGTTCGACACTCTCGGCGTCGTCACGATCGATGGCAACGAGGTGCCGCTCATTCAGATTCCGACCGAGCCGACCTTCGACACGACGGGGTCGCTGAGTCTGCTGACGGTCAATGTCTTCGGCAACCGCGAGCAGTCGCCGTCGTGGTTCGACGTCATGCGGGCCTGGGTCGACCCGTCGCAGTCGGTGGTGCCCGTCGACTCGATCTTTCCGCCTGGCGTCAGCACCGAGCAGCGCCGCGAGCAGAGTCGCCTCGACATGGAGAACTCGAAGCAAGAGGCCATCGCCGCAGCCCTGCGCGCCATCGGCGAGCCGTACGAGAGCCAGCTTCGCGTGGCCGACACCGTGCCAGACAGCCCGGCCGAGGGCACGCTGCGCAGCGACGACATCATTCTGACCGTCGCCGACGAACCGGTTCGGGATGTCACGGCGCTGCGCGCCGCGATCGCCGCCCACGGCACTGCGGGCCCCGTCGAGATCGGCATCCGCCGTTCGGGGTCGGATCGCACGGTGAGCATCACGCCGGTGCTGAGCGACGGCGAGCCTCGAGTGCCCGTGATCGGCGTGCTGATCGCGGGGGAGTACGTCTTTCCGTTCGATGTCGAGATTCAGCTCGACAACGTCGGCGGCCCGAGCGCCGGCATGATGTTCGCCCTCGGCATCATCGACAAGCTGACCCCTGGGTCGCTCGCGGGCGGCGCTGACGTGGCGGGCACGGGCACGATCGCGGCCGATGGCACCGTGGGGGCCATCGGCGGAGTGGTGCAGAAGATGCACGGTGCCGTGGGTGCTGGCGCCGGCTGGTTCTTGGCTCCTGTGGCGAACTGCGCCGAGGTCGCCGGCAACGTGCCTGCGGGCCTCGAGGTGTTCGCGGTGGCGACGCTCGACGACGCCATCCGGGTGCTGCAGGCGATCGCCGACGACAGCGGTCTCGGCGAGCTCGCGCGCTGCGAGGGCTAGGCGGCTCTGGGCGATCGCCAAGTCGCGCCCGGTAGGCTGATGAGGCTCACCCCTCACAACCCGGGAGTACAACCGTGACGTCCACCGCTGCACCCCCCGCCAATCGGTCGCGTTCGACCCTCGCCATCTCCGCCGTTGTTCTCGGTGTGATCGTGGTGCTGTTCTTCGTCTTCGCGAACGTCTACACCGACATCCTCTGGTTCGATCAGCTCGGCTACTTGAATGTGCTGACCACGCAGTGGATCGCGACGGGTGCGATGTTCGTCGTCGGGTTTCTCGGCATGTTCCTGCCGGTCTGGGCAAGCCTGCAGATCGCCTACCGGTGGCGACCGGTCTACGCGAAGCTGAACTCGCAGCTCGACCGCTATCAAGAGGTCGTCGAGCCGCTGCGCCGCGTCGCGATGCTGGGCATTCCCGCTGTGCTGGGTCTCTTCGCCGGGGTCACGGCGGCCGGTCAGTGGCAGATGGTGTTGCAGTGGCTCAACCGCACGCCATTCGGCACGACCGACGCGCAGTTCGGCTTCGACATCTCGTTCTTCGTCTACGAGCTGCCGTTCATCCGCGGCATCATCGGCTTCGCGTCGGGCGTCGTGCTCATCTCGATTCTTGCCGCGGTTGCGACGAGCTACCTCTACGGTGCGATCCGCGTCAACGGTCGCGAGATTCGCATCTCGCGCACCGCGCGCATCCAACTGGCCATCATGGCCGCGATCTACATCGCCCTGCAGGGTGTGAGCATCTGGTTCGACCAGTACGCCACCGTCGTGCAGCCGAGCGACGGCTTCCTCGCGATCGGTGCGGGATTCACCGAGGTGAACGCGACGATTCCCAGCCGCGGCATCCTCGCCGGCATCGCCATCTTCGTGGCACTGCTCTTCATCATCACGGCCATCATCGGCCGCTGGCGCCTGCCCATCGTCGGCACCGCCCTGCTGCTCGTGAGCGGTCTGCTGATCGGCAGCGTCTACCCGTGGATCGTGCAGCGCTTCCAGGTCGAGCCGAGCGCTCGCACCATCGAGGCGCCGTTTATCCAGCGCAACATCGATGCCACTCGTGATGCCTTCGGCGTCGCAGACCTGCAAGAGATCTCGTACAGCGCGGTCGTCGACGCCGAGGCCGGGGCGCTGCGTGAAGACGCCGAGACCACTGCGAACATCCGCATCATCGATCCTGCTCTGGTCACGACGGCGTTCGCGCAGCTCGAGCAGTTCCGCCAGTACTACCAGTTCCCGCGCTTCCTCGACGTCGACCGCTACGAGATCGACGGCCAGATTCAAGACACGGTGCTCTCGCTGCGCGAGCTCAACCCGGCGGGGCAGACCTCGCAGAACTGGTACAACAACACCATCGTCTTCACGCACGGCTACGGCGTGGTCGCGGCCTACGGCAATCAGCGCACCGACGACGGTCGCCCGCTCTTTCTCGAGGGCGGCATTCCGGCGGGCGGCTCGCTGACCGATGAGCTCGGCGAGTACGAGCCGCGCGTGTACTTCGGCGAATCGTCGCCGGTGTACTCGATCGTCGGAGGGCCGGAGGGCGGCCCCGAGCTCGAGCTCGACTTCCCGTCTGAGGGCAGTTCAGAGCAGGCGGGCAACGCCACCTACACCTTCACCGGCGATGGCGGGCCGACGCTCGACAACGTGTTCAAGCGACTGCTCTACGCGATCAAGTTCCAGTCTGAGCAGATCTTCTTGTCTGAGGCCGTCACCGACGACTCGCAGATTCTGTACGAGCGCAACCCGCTCGACCGTGTGCAGAAGGCGGCGCCCTACCTGAAGCTCGACTCTGACCCGTACCCCGCGATCGTCGACGGCCGCATCGTGTGGATCGTCGACGGCTACACGACGACGGCGAGCTACCCGTACTCGACGTCGATCTCGCTGAGCCAGGCGATCGCCGACACCTACACGCCGCCGCCGGCGTTCGCGCTCGACCAGATCAACTACATCCGCAACTCGGTGAAGGCGACGGTCGACGCATACGACGGCTCGGTCACGCTCTACGCGTGGGACACCGAAGACCCGATTCTGCAGACCTGGCAGAAGGTCTTCCCGACCACGATCGTCTCGGCAGACGAGATGAGTGACGACCTGCTGTCGCACGTGCGCTACCCGGCCGACCTGTTCAAGGCGCAGCGCAGCATTCTCGGGGCCTACCACGTCACCGAGCCCGGTTCGTTCTTCTCGACCGACGACGAGTGGCGCACGCCGAACGACCCGATCTCGTCGGCGGCGAACCCCACCCTGCAGCCGCCCTACTACCTCACGATGCAGGTGCCCGGAACCTCGTCGCCGGGCTTCACGCTCTACTCGACGTTCATTCCGCGCACGGCGAGCGACAACGAGCGCAACGTGCTCACCGGCTACCTCGCGGCGAATGCCGACCCGGGCCCGGACTACGGCAAGCTCACGCTGCTGACGTTGCCGTCGCAGACGATTCCGGGCCCCGGTCAGGTGCAGAACCAGTTCAACTCTGACACCGAGGTGGCCAACCAGCTGGCCCTGCTGCAGCGCGGTGAGACCGAGGTGCTGCGCGGCAACCTGCTGACGCTGCCGGTCGGTGGAGGCTTCCTCTACGTGCAGCCGATCTACGTGCAGTCGACGGGTGAGACGAGCTTCCCGCTGCTGCGCAAGATTCTTGTCGCCTTCGGTGATGAGATCGCCTTCGAAGACACCCTCGATCAGGCGCTCGACGCTCTGTTCGGCGGCGACTCGGGCGCGAACGCCGGCGACGGCGATGTCGAGCCTGTCGACCCGACCGACCCGACGGCGCCGACCGACCCGAGCGAGCCGGGCGTCGAGATCTCGGCGGCTCTGGCGCAGGCACTGCGTGACGCTCGCGATGCGCTGCTCGAGCGCGAAGCGGCGTACGCCCGCAACGACCTGGTCGGGGCTGCTCAAGCCGACGAGCGCCTGCAAGAGGCGCTCGAGCGGGCAATCGCGCTGAGCGACTAGGCCGGTGGGCGCTGCCGACGACGCTCCCCAGTGGGCCCGGGTCAACCGGGCCCGCTGGGATGAGCTCGTCGATGTGCATCTCGCGAGCGACATGTACGACCTCACCGAGCTGCGCGCGGGTGCCGGAACCCTCGTGCCGATCGATGAGGCCGAGCTGCCGCTGATCGCGCCCGAGGGCTGGCACGGGTTGCGCGTGCTGCACCTGCAGTGCCATTTCGGTGCAGACACGCTCACGCTCGCGCAGCGCGGCGCCACCGTCGTGGGGCTCGACTTCTCGATGCCCGCGGTGAAGCAGGCGCGCGCCCTCGCCGCCGAGCTCGAGCTCTCTGAGCGCGCCCGGTTCGTCTGCGCCAACGTCTACGACGCCCGCCACGCCCTGCCAGAGCCCGAGGGCTTCGATGTCGTGTACACGACCTGGGGAACAATCGGCTGGCTGCCTGACATCACCGAGTGGGCCCGCATCATCGCCTGGTTTCTCAAGCCGGGCGGCAGGCTCTACTTCGCCGACGGGCACCCGTCGGCCTTCGTGTTCGACGAGCCCCAGCCGGGGCTCCCGCCGCCTTGCTCGATGGCGGCCCCGCCCTCTTTCCGCCTGCACGGTTCGGCTACTTCGATGACGCTCCGATCGACATCGACGAAGAAGGCGATTATGCCGACCCGGATGCTCGCATCACGAACACGCGCACCATCGAGTTCATGCATCCCCTGGGTGCGACGATCACCGCTCTCATCGATGCCGGGCTCACCATCGACTTCGTGCACGAGCACGACGTGGTTCCGTGGCAGATGTTCTCGGTGCTCGAACCGCGTGAGGGCGGCCTCTGGGGGTGGCCCGCCACAGCGTGGCTGCCGCTCGGCATGAGCCTCGCGGCGACCCGTCGCAGCGACTGACACCCCCATTCGGGCGTCACCCCATGTGGGGATTCCTGGCGGTGCGCGGCGTCGATACCGTGGTGGTCGAAGGGGGGCCTGGAAGGAAGCCCTGTGTCGGCACTGATTGCCGCTGCACTGCACACTGCTCGACCGTTCATGCGCGCCTGGGCGGCGATCAAAGAAGACGAGCTCGCGATGATGCCGAGGCCTCTCGACCAACCGCGCTCGGTGGCCGACGGCCCGTCGGCTGACCGCATTCTGCTCATCGGCTCGGGGCCCGCCGCAGGATGGGGTGTGTCGTCGCACGACCTGGCCCTGCCCGGGGCGATTGCGCGGGCGGTTCGTGCACGAACGGGTCGTGGTTGCATCGTCGATGTCATCGCCGATGTGCACATGACAGCCGCCTCGCTCGCGGCTGTGCTCGGCGGAGCCCAGCTCGAGCGCTACGACGCCGTGGTGACGACCGTGGGCACCAACGACGCTGTGCGTTTCACCTCGCCGGGCGAGTGGCACCGCCGCATCTCGCGGGCCGTCGAGATCTGGTCGACCCGCGTGCGCCAGGGCAACCTGCTGCTCATGGTGGGCATTCAGCCCATTCGCTCGATCTCGATCTTCACCGGTCTCGCTGGTCGGCTCGCCGATCGCCTGGCCCTCACGCTCAATCGGCTGACCGACGAGATCGCCGCGACGGTCGATACCGTCACCACGACCGTGCTTCCCACCCTCGATGTCGAGCCGAGCGCGTCGCTCGGTCGACGCACTCCCGAAGACTACGATCTGTGGGCGCGCCAGATCGCGGCCGAGCTCGTCGACCATCTCGACGGGCTGGCCTACTCGGGCGAGCGCCACCGTTCGATCGCCGATGGGGTGACGGCGGGGGTCGACGACGGCGAGTCGCTCGCTCGCCTGCTGCGCAGCGAAGCCGACTCGCTCGACAAGATCGTCAAGATGGCAGCCTCGGGCTTTCGTGCGCCCACGGCGCTCGTGACAGTTCTCGGCCCCGACACGCAGTGGCACGTGTCGCGCTATGGTCTCGATCTCGAGTCAGTGCCGATCGAGCAGTCGTTCTGCGCCGTGGCGGTGCGGCACGACGACGCCATGGTGGTGCCCGATGCCGCGCACGACCCGCGTTTCGCGGCGAGCGCCTTCGTCACGAACAAGACCGTGGGCTACTACGCAGGCGTGCCCATCGAAGACCCCCACGGTCGGCGCATCGGCGCTCTGTGCGTCATCGACACCAAGTCTCGGCCGGTCACGACTCAGGCCGAGCTCAGTCTGCTGCGCGGGCTCGCCGAGAAGGTTCAGGGCATCGTGTGGAGCGCTGCTGGGCAGCAGTGAGTCGCACGCGCATGACCGCGTGATCGCGGCGGCTGCAGCACGGCTGCCGCGGCCGCTGATTGGCTCTGGGCCTCATCAGCCTGCTAGGCTTGACTCTGCGCCGCGGGGTGGAGCAGTTCGGTAGCTCGCTGGGCTCATAACCCAGAGGTCGTAGGTTCAAATCCTGCCCCCGCAACCATCGTCCTGATTCAGGGCCACGAAGACCCTCGAACCTCACGGTTCGGGGGTCTTCTGCGAAAGGCAGCGGTCATGCGCGTTCTCGACTCCCATCTGCATCTCTGGGATCCCGCTGTCGTGACGTACGAGTGGCTCGACGGCCCTTTGCGACGACGATTCGCGTCGAGCGAGCTCGTCGAGGAGCTCGCCGGCGTGCAGCCGACGGTGGAGCGTTCGTTCATCGTCGTCGAGGCTGATCCGCTGCCCTCGCAGTCGCTGCTCGAGGTCGACTCGGTCACGTCGCTGAGCGAGGGGCTCAGTATTCGCGGCATCGTCGCTCGCGCAGGCGTCGAGCGCGGTGACGCTGTTGACGATGAACTCGACGCCCTGGCACACCGCCGTCTCGTGGTGGGCGTGCGGCGACTTCTGCAAGACGAGGCTGACGGTTTTGCCACCACCCGTCAGTTCTGCGACGGAGCGCGGCGAGTCGCGAGGGCCGGTTTGACGTTCGATGCGTGCGTGCGGTGGAGTCAGCTCGGCGACGTGGTCGCACTCGCCGATGCGGTTCCGGAGTTGTCGATCGTGCTCGATCACCTCGGTAAGCCGCCCATGGGCATGCATGAGCAGCCCGCAGAGGCTCGTGTTGTGGCGTGGCTCGACGACCTGCGCGCTCTCGCTGAGCGCCCCAACACATGGTGCAAGCTCTCGGGGCTGCCCGCCGAAATCCGCGGTGAGTGGCGCGCAGAGCAACTGTGGCCCTATCTCGACGCAGCACTGCATGCATTCGGCCCTGAGCGGCTGCTGTTCGGCGGCGACTGGCCGGTCTCGCCTGACTACGGTCGATGGTTCACGACGGTGACAGACTGGCTGGCCGACCGCGTCAGCGACCGCGCAGACGCGATTCTCTGGTCGAACGCTGCACGCGTCTATCAGGTGGCGTGAGTCGTCACCCTGCCGCGGGGCGCAGTCGGAGGGCAGCCATGCCGCCGTCGACCTCGACGCAGGTTCCCGTCGTCGAGCGAGAGAGCGGGCTGACCAGGTAGAGCACTGCATCGGCCACCTCGAGGGCCTCGATGAGTCGTCCGTGCGGCTGACGCGCTTCGAGCGCTGCGCGCTCTGCGGCAGGGTTCTCGGCCGAGCCGAGCAGCCTGGCGACCCACTCGGTGTCGACCGTTCCGGGGTTCACGGCGTTCACTCGAATGCCCTCGCGCAGATGGTCTGCGGCCATGGCGCGCGTGAGCGCCACGACAGCCCCCTTCGTCGCACTGTAGAGGGCGCGCTGCTGCATTCCGACGATTGCGGCGACCGAGCCGATGTTGCAGATGGCGGCACTCGGCGATCGGCGCAACCAGGGCATCGCCGCGGCTGACGTGCGCGCGATTCCGGTCACGTTGACCGACTGCACTCTGGCCCACTCGTCGTCGTCGTTCGCTGTGATGTCACCCTGCGCGCCGATGCCCGCGTTGTTGACGAGAATGTCGATGCGCCCGAAGCGCTCACCGACGCTTGCCATGGCGGCATCGACGCTTCGACGGTCTGAGACATCGGCATGGAAGGCCGACACTGCGGTATCGGCGTGCGCGATGTCGCGGTCGAGCACGGCGACGATCGCGCCGTGCTCGCGAAGCCGCGCGACGATAGCCGCCCCGATTCCTGACGCCCCGCCCGTGACGACGGCGACCAGGCCGTCGAACTGCGGCGCGGTCATCGGGCGGCCTCCCAGGCGATGAAGTGCTGACGCTGATGGCCGAGACCCTCGATGTCGATGTCGACGACGTCGCCGGGCGCAAGGTATGAGAACCGGCCAGAGAGCGCGACACCCTCTGGGGTGCCGGTGAGCACGAGGTCGCCGGGCTCGAGCGTCAGATACTGCGACAGATGCCAGATGATCTGGTCGACGCTGAAGATCATGTCGGCAGTCGACGAGTCTTGTCGCGGTGCGCCATTGACGAAGCTTCGCAGTCTCAGCGCCGTGGAGTCGACCTCGTCGGGCGTCACGAGCCACGGCCCGGTGGGGTTGAAGCCGGGCGCGCACTTGCCTTTCGACCACTGGCCGCCAGAGACCTCGAGTTGAAAGGTGCGCTCAGAGAGGTCGTTCGCGACGACGTACCCCGCAATGTGCGCGTTCGAGTCGTCCGGTGATTCAAGGTAAGCGGCTCGACGGCCGATGACGACGCCCAGTTCGACCTCCCAGTCGGTGGCGGTGCTTCCTCGAGGAATGGTGATCGTGTCGTTCGGTCCGACGACGGTGTTCGGGGTCTTGAGAAACATGACGGGGGCGTCGGGTGGTGCGGTTCCCGACTCCGCCGCATGCGCGGCGTAGTTCAATCCGATGCACACCACAGCGCTCGGGCGTGCGATCGGAGCGCCGATGCGCAACGATTCAGCCTCGACCATGAGCGGCAGCGTGCCGGCTCGGAGCGCTGCCGAGGTGCGACCGACAGGGTCGTCAGCAAGAAAGTCTCCGTGAACATCGGATGTCAATGAACTGAGGTCGAAGTACTGACCGTCGTGGAAGACCACCGGCACTTCTCGACCGACCTCGCCGAGCCTGGCGAACTTCATAAAACTCCTGCCGACTGGTCTCGAATGCAGCGGGTTGCCGCAGTGGGGGTGCACGATCCACGCCCAGTATAAACATCCGATGTCTATCGGGCAATGAGCTGATCGATCACCGAGCCTGCGACGTGCTCAAACGCAGCAGAATCGCCGCCGCCAGGCAGCTGATCGCGGCCACCGCCGACCATGCGCCCGCGTACGCGATGATGAGCGCCACTCGTGCGGTCGAGCCCAGCGCCTCGACGCCCCACAACGTGATCACCAGCGCGACAGTGGCGAGCGCCGCGGCCACGACCCCGGCGCGGGTGAGCAGTCGCGAGGTGACAACTGTGGCAGTCGACCCTCGTGGCGACGACGGCTGCGGGCCGATCACCGCGAGCGTCAGGGCGGCCCACGCGAGCGCGACGAGCAGGGCGGCGACCACATCTGATGCCCGGTGCCAACCGTTGACCATGGTGGCGATGCCGGTGATCGCGGCGAAGCCCCAACCGAGCACGGCCGCCAACCAGCGCCACGCCGACGGAACCGCGAGAATCGCGACGACCGCCGCAGTGGCGGCCACCGTGGTGTGCCCGCTCGGAAAGGAGTTGCCGTAGTCGTGTGCGAGCCCGAAGTCGGGGCGAGTGATCACGACGTTCTTGAGCACCTGCGTCGTCGCGTTCGCTGCGAAGACGAACAGGGGAATAGCGACCGCCAGCATCCAGTGTCGACGCGCGGCCGTCACGGCGACTCCGCAGAGTGTCACGATGGCGAGAAACGGCAGCGAGAGCAGCTCGAGCACCGCGAGCGTCGGAGCCGCGAGCGTTCGTCTGCCGATCAGAGAACTGTCGAGCGCGACTCCTTCGATGCGTTGACCGGTCGACGTGGTGATGAACGCCCACCACAGTGCCACGACGCTGGCGCCCGCCAGCAGTGCGATGAGTGCGGCAGACGGTCGACGTGAGGCTGACGCACTCATGCCGGCCCCCGGTCTCTGTCGATATTCCGCACGCTCTCGAGGCTACCGGCGCAGCACGAGCAGTCAGGCGCAGCCGGCAGACGCGAGGCGAGCCCCCGGTATTCGCTTTGCGAAGCTTCAGGCCCGTCGGTGCTTGCGACCCTCTGCGCTACGCGCGACGATGGGCGCGTCGGGTAGGGGACCCGCCTGGGCGTGCGCGACCGCCCCCCTTCAGGTTCGCGATCGCACGCCGCTCGACACGGTCGGTGCTCTCACTCATTCGGGTTGACTGAGAGCACCGGCCGCTCGTGAGTTGACGAGCGTCATCGCTACGATGCGAGTCGAGCAGTCACCGTGACGAGGCCCGAGCCTGCCGCCTCGGTCGGGGTCACTCCGACAACCTCGAAGTCGACGCGGGTCGGCGGGTTGGCCTCGAACTCTTCATCGGTCATCTGCCAGGCGAACGGGCCATCGAACGAGTCGAGAAAGTCGAACCAGTCGCCCACGGCCGGGTAGGTGCCGTCTCGTTCGTTGAGCAGTTCGAGACGGTAGGCGATGACGGTCGCGAATCGTTCGCGGAGCGGCGCGTCGGGGCCGCCGTCTTCTGCGAGAACCGAGACGGAGAATTCGTAATCAGACATGGCGACACGCTGTCGTCACGATGCGATCGCGGGAATGATGGCGCCTGAGAACACCTGCCAGGCGAGCGCGGTTTTTGCCACGAGACTCAGTGTGATGTAGGTGCGCTCGCCCTGCAAGTAGCTCTTCCACTTGCCAACCTGCTTGTACTGCAGCCACTGGTTGATCGCGAAGGTGTTGAAGAAGATGAAGAGCGAGATGACGATGCCCACGACGAACGCGGGCGGCGCGACCTCACTCTCGCTGCCCGGGCGCAAGAAGTAGATGAGCACCAAGATCCAGGGCACGATGCCCACCATCGAGCCGAAGATGAACGGCAGCAGGCCACCCGAGCCGGGCTGCTCGTACTTCTCTTGCAATGCCCCGAACAGAATCATTGCGGCGTTGACCGCGAAGACGGCGAACAGCGCGCCGATGTCGGTGACGCCGTTGATGGCGAGGATGAGCCAGATCATGATCGACGAGCTGAGCGCGTACTCCGTCCAGCGAAAGTAGTTGCGGTTCTGCAGCAGTCCGTTCTTGTAGCGGCCGAAGAACCACGGGCTCGAGATGAAGAAGTGGAAGAACGCGCTGAGCGCGAGGAAGGCGACGACGCCGATGCCGATGTTGACCTCGAACAGCGTGACCCGCTCGGGCGGGATCGGCACGCCGGGAGGGCCAGCCAGGTAGTCGGCGGTGACGGCGAACAGCACTTGCGTGCTCAGCATGGTGAGCACGATCGCGAAGCCGATCGCCTGCAGCAGGTGGGCGGTTCCGGCGACGATGTTGTAGATGCGCAGCCTGTCGATCTGCTGCTCGGGGGTGTAGACCTTCTGCGCCATGACTGCACTCCTTCGTGAGATGTGCGGCCGACGCTAGCACTCGCGCGTGGGAGTTGAACTCGATTCAGGCGCGGGGCGGCTGGGCTCCGAGCCACTGCACGGCGGCGGCTCCAGCATCGACGCCCCGACTCGCGGCGGTGCGCAGGTCGGCGCCATCGGCGAGCTCTGCGCACAGGGCGCCGACGAAGGCGTCTCCGGCACCGGTGGTGTCGACGACGGTGACTCGCGGCGCTGGCAGGTGGCCGCTGGCACCCGGCGCCGCGAAGACGGCGCCGTCGCCACCGAGCGTGATGACGACGCTGCGGCAGCGCTCGAGCAACGCGGCGGCCGCGGCCGTGGCGTGATCGACTGAGTCGACGGTCAGGCCGGTGAGGTCGTGGGCTTCGGCCTCGTTGACCACCAGGGGGTCGCAGAGCTCGAGCAGGGCATCCGGAATCTCACGACTCGGCGACAGATTCAGCACCGTTCGCCCGCCCAGTTCGTCGACGATCGCGGCCGCCTCGACCACCACCTGCAGCGGAATCTCGAGCTGCGCGAGCAGCACCGTGCCTGGCCCCGCAACCGCGCGCAGCGCAGCCTCGACCTCATGTGCGTTGACTCGCGCGTTGGCTCCTGCCGCGACGACGATCGTGTTCTCGCCGTCGCGCGACACCGTGATGAGGGCGATGCCCGTCGGTGCGTCGTCGACCACGGCGACACTCGACACGTCGACGCCTCCCGACCCCAGCGCGTCGAGCATCTGCCGACCGTTGGCGTCATCTCCGACGGCACCGAGAAAGACGGGCATCGCGCCCGACCGCGCAGCCGCGAGAGCCTGATTGGCACCCTTGCCGCCCGTCGCCACGACGAGCTCGTCGCCGAGCAGCGTCTCGCCCGGCAGGGGGTGGCGCTCGACGAGCACGGTGTAGTCGGTGTTGGCTGAGCCGAGAACGATGAGCGAGGCGACCATGGTCTCTATCGTGGCAGAGCGGTCGGGTCGCACCTAGGCTGAGGGCCGTGACTTCGCCCACCGCCCACGCCGTCGCCGTCTGCCAGTTCGGCCCCGTCGCCGATCGCGCGGTCAACCTCGCGAGCATGCGGGCGCTCGCCCTGCGGGCGGTCGAGCAAGGCGCGGGGCTCATCGTCTTTCCGGAGTACTCGTCGTACTTCACCCCGAAGCTGGGCCCCGACTGGCTGGCGGCCGCTGAGAACCTTGACGGGCCCTTCGTCGCCGGCCTCGCCGACCTCGCCGGTGAGACGGGCTCCATCATCGTCGCCGGCCTCATCGAGACGGGCACGCGCGACGACCGCTTTCGCAACACGATCGTCGCGGTCGGGCCAGACGGCACGCTGCTCAGCGTCTCGCGCAAGCTGCATCTCTACGACGCGTTCGGAGCCACCGAGTCTGACTGGGCCGAGCCCGGCGGCATCGAGCCGCCCCGAGTGTTCGAAGCGCTGGGGCTGCGCGTGGGCATCCAGACCTGCTACGACCTGCGTTTTCCTGAAGTGACGCGCCGCCTCGTCGACGCGGGGGCCGAGCTCGTGCTCGTGCCCAGCGAGTGGGTCGCCGGCCCCGGCAAGGTGCACGCCTGGACGACCCTGGTGACGGCGCGCGCCATCGAGAACACCGTCTATGTGGCGGCTGCCGACCACATTCCCCCCGTCGGGGTCGGGCACAGCATGATCGTCGACGCGCGTGGCGAGCTGCTCGCCTCGATCGAGACGGCGACGGATGCTGCGGTCGCCCCCGTCTCGCGCGCCCACCTCGATGAGGTGCGCCGTCTCAACCCCGCGCTGCAGTTGCGCCGATTCCGAGTCGAGCCGGCCTAACGGCGCAGGGTCTGCAGGCGCCGCGCCGCTTCGGCTATGGCGTCGTCTGGTTTGCAGAAGGCGAAGCGCAGGGCGGTCTGGCTGACGCCGCCGTCTGACCTGCCGAACGCACTCAACGGAATCGACACCACGCCCGGGTCGAGCGCGAGCGCCCGTGCACTCGTGGCCGCATCGCCCAGGCTGAGCGCTGCCGGCGGCTCGGCGACGATGAAGTACGACCCCGCGGTCGGGGCGATCGAGAAGCCGGCGTCGATGAGTCCCGCCGCGAGCAGGTCGCGTCGACGCTGCAGGGTGGCCCGCAGCTCGTCGAAGAACTCATCGGGCATGCGCAAGCCGGTCGCGACTGCGCCTTGAAAAGGGGCGCCGTTGACGTAGGTGAGCCACTGCTTGACGGCGATCACCGCGTCGATGAGCGCGGCCGGGCCGGTCACCCAGCCGATCTTCCAGCCCGTCACCGAGAACGTCTTCGCCGCACTCGACACCGTGAGGGTGCGCTCGGCAGCACCCGCCGCCGCGGCGACCGGAACGTGGCGGCGCCCGTCGTAGACGAGGTGCTCGTAGACCTCGTCGCTCACGATCACCGCGTCATGCTTCGCCGCGAGCGCGACGATGCGCTCGATGTGCTCGCGCTCGAGGATCGAGCCGGTGGGGTTGTGCGGCGAGTTCAGCACGACGAGCCGGGTGCGGTCGCTGAAGGCGGCGTCGATCTCGGCCGGCACCGGTTGAAAGTCGGGGCTTTGCAGTCTGACGGTCACCTGCCGTGCGCCGCTGAGCCCGATCACGGCCGCGTAGGCGTCGTAGTAGGGCTCGAAGGTGATCACCTCGTCACCGGGGCCCGCGAAGGCGAGCAGGCTCGCCGCGATCGCCTCGGTGGCGCCCGCCGTCACGAGCACGCCCGACTCGGGGTTCACGTCAAGGCCGTAGAACCGCTGCTGATGCTCGGCGACGGCGTGGCGCAGGTCGGCGAACCCGCGCCCTGGGGGGTATTGGTTGATGCCGCCCCTGATCGCCTCGACAGCGGCTTCGAGAACCTCGGCGGGGCCGTCGTCGTCTGGAAAGCCTTGGCCCAGATTGATGGCGCCATGCTCCGCGGCCAACGCCGACATCTCGGCGAAGATCGTGGGGCGAGCCTGGCCCTCAGCGTCGACAAGCCCCGCGGCTGCCGCGGTGCGCTTCCAGGGTGCGTGGGCTGCGTGAGCGTCGTCGGCCATACGGCCAGCGTATCGAGAGGCTCAGGCGGCGCCCTTCGGAAGAGTGAGGCTCGTCGCCCACTCGTAGAAGACGGCTTTGCCCGGCGAGGTGTCGTCGACGTCGGCGTCGACACCGCGCGACAGCAGCGTGGCGAGTCCGTCGATGATCGAATCGAGGTCGTCGTGGGGCGCCGTCAGGGCGAGCCCGGCCGAGCACGATGAGAGCACGCTCGACACGATGTGGGCATCCACGTCGGTGCGCACCATGCCGACCATCTGCAGGCGTTCGATGAGCTCGCTGCGAATGCCAACATTGGGCGTGTACGCGAAGCTGTGCGAGTTGCGCATGATCGAGTTGAGGGCGTCACGGTCGATGACGAAGAGCGCCTTCGCGAGCGGGCGCTCGTAGACGGACGCAAGAATGTAGGTGTACATGCGTGAGAGCAGCCCGCCGCGCGGGTCGCGCTCGATGTTCTCGACGATGTTGCCGTACATGCCCTGAAACTCGCGGTTGAGCATGGCGACCAGCGCATCGTTCGCCGTCGGAAACACCGACTGCACGTCGGCCTCGCTCAGCCCGGCGCGCGACGCGATCGACGCCACGGTGACCGAGGCGTATCCGTCGTTCGTGATGATGTCGGCTGCTGCGTCGAGCACAGAGTCGACGTCGATCAGGTTCGTGTGTGACATGGGGTGTATGCCTCAATCATTCGGTGGGGGTGTGATTGGTGCGTTACTGCATCATACGTTCAGCGGTAGACGATTCTGTGCACCCAGTTCGGGGTGCGAACGCCATGTGGAAAGACCGCTCGGGATGCTCACGCATTCTCTACCGTGACCTGCATGCTCAGACGCTCAGGCCGTGCAGTTCTCGCCATCGCCCTCGTCGTATCGCTCGCGGCCTGCGTCGAGACGACGCGGCTGCCCGCGGCGGAGCCGAGCCCGACGGCTGCTCCGCTCTTCGCCTCAGACGAGGAGGCGCTCGCCGCGGCGACGGAGGCTTATGAAGAGTACCTTGGGGCTCTTGACGAGTTGCTGAAAGCCCCTCGGCAAGTCAATGCCGAACTAGACAGAGTTGCTGTTGGCCAAGCACTCGACTCGGCTCGTGAAAGTGTTATGGAGTTCTTGGCGGACGGCCTTCGCCTGTCCGCATCGCGTGTGCTTGCGAGGTCCGAGCTGCAGCAGGTGTTTATCGACGTCTCGAACACTACGGTGATCGCATACTTCTGTGAGGACATAACGGGCGTCGAGCTGATCGACTCTGACGGGAACTCGCTTACGACAGACGATCGACCCGGATACACCGTCTTTGAAGCATCCGTAGTCTTTGAACAGGGTCAGGCACTGGTCAGTGAACGCGACTTCTGGAGCAATGAAACCTCATGCTGAGGCATCTAGTCACGGTTGGACTGACTGCGATCTTGATGATTGTGGGCTCCTCGGCGAACGCAGCGAGTGCGTCGGGCGCATGTTCTGACTCAACGCAGTTCGGCACAGGCTGCCCGAACGTGAGCGGCGAGGTCGGCGGCGGGGGAGCGACGTTGACGGGCAACCAGTCGGCTCCCGGGTCGCCCGGTGGGTCAGGCGGCGGCTCTGCAGGGTCGGGAGGCTCGGGCGGTTCGGCCGCGCCGCAGGTTCCGTGCACCGAGGTTCTGCCGGGCCTCTGCTACGGCCAGGGCCCGCAGAGGCCGGGTGAGGGGGGCGAGGCTGCGCCGGGCATCCCGCCCCTCACGCTCAGCGATATCGCCCACTTCAGGCCGCAACCGGCGACGCAGCGCATGCAGCCAGACGGCTGGATGATCGTCGGGCTCGACACCAACTTCTACGCGCTGATCGACCGGCACGTCGTCGCCGGTCAGCTGCTCGGGTCGCCGGCCGAGGTGCGGTTCACTCCCGTGGCGTACCGGTGGCGCTACGGAGACGGCTCGGCTGCTCGCCTGCTCACCAAGGGCGCTCCGTGGCAGGCTCTCGGCCTCGCCGAGTTCGACCCGACGCCGACGAGCCACGTCTATCGGGCATCCGGAACCTACTTCATCGACCTCGACGTCGAATACACCGCCGAGTACCGCTTCGCCGGCGGAGGGTGGGTGCGATTGAGCGGCATCGTCGTGCTGCCCGCCAACCGCCTCGTCGCCACCGCGGGCGACGCTGTCACCGTGCTCGTCGACCGGCACTGCGCGCAGCCGCCCGCCGGCCCCGGATGCTAGTGCGGCGCTGAGCGAAGCGAAAGAGAGCGTTCAGGCGGGGCAAATAGAATACACAGGTTTGCGGAGGACGCTGACACCGGCGAAAGGAGCCCTCCCGATGACCACGACGCCTGAGCACATCGACGACGCCGCACCCGAGGCGCCGGTCGAGCCGGCACCCGAGGCGCCCGTCGAGACGGCGCCCGCCACGCCGGCGCCCGCGCCAGCCCGAACCGGCATCGCCATGGGCCCGCTGCTCGGCATGCTCGCCGTCGGAGCCCTCATCGGCGGAGTCGCCGGCGGCGGCGTCACCGCCGCAGTGCTCGCCGGCAACCAGTCGAGCGTCGTCGGCGCCCCCCAAGGCCCCACCGCCATCACCGTCAACGACCCGGGCGACGCAACCCTCGTCACCGGAGTGGTCGCCACCGCCATGCCCTCAGTCGTCAGCCTGCAGGTGGCGGGCGGCGGCACAGCCGGAGGCGGCTCCGGCGTCATCCTCAGCGAAGACGGCTACGTGCTCACCAACAACCACGTCGCCACACTCGAAGGCGCAACGCTGTCGCCGAGCATTCGCGTCTCGCTCTCAGACGGGCGCATCTTCAACGCCGAACTGGTCGGCTCAGACCCGCTCGCCGACCTCGCCGTCGTCAAGATCGAGGGCGCCGAGAACCTGCCCGTCATCGAGTTCGCCGACTCAGACGCCCTCAACGTGGGAGACCGCGCGATCGTCATCGGTGCCCCGCTCGGGCTGTCGGGCACCGTCACCAACGGCATCGTCTCAGCGCTCAACCGCTCGATCACCGTGCGGTCGTCGGCCGTGCCCGAGCAGTCGCTCGAGCAGCCGCTGCCGCCCAACGACAGCGAAGCACCGTTCGACTTCTGGGACTTCGATGTGCCAGGCACCGAGAACGACCCCCAGTCGACGACGCCCCGCGCCACCATCTCGCTGCCCGTCATTCAGACCGACGCCGCCATCAACCCCGGCAACTCGGGCGGAGCGCTGCTGAACGACCAAGGTCAACTCATCGGCATCGTCGTGGCGCTCGCCACCACGGGCGGCTCGGGCGGAGGGCAGGCGGGCAGCATCGGCGTCGGCTTCTCGATTCCGTCGAACTTCGCGCTGCGCGTGGCCAACGAACTCATCGAGAACGGTGTCGCCAGCCACGGGCTGCTCGGGGCACTCGTCACCGACTCGATCAACGACGCGGCGAGCACCGTCGTCGGCGCCCTCATCGACAGCGTCACCCCCGGCGGCGCAGCCGACCAGGTGGGACTGCGCTCGGGCGACGTCATCACCATCTTCAACGGGGTGCCGATCAGCTCGAGCGTCGACCTCACCGCGCAAGTGCGCGTGCTCGCCGGCGGAGCCAGCACAACCCTCACCTACGTGCGCGGCGGCACGGCGCGCGAAGTCACGGTGACGCTCGGCGAGCTTCGATAGCCTCACAGCCCGCACCACCCGCAGGCACTACCCTTCACAGGTATGGCCTCACCCGCTTCGGCGCACCCCGGCGTCAGCTACGTCATGCCGGTGTACAACGAGGCGGCCTACATCGACGACGCCATCGAGAGCGTGCTCGCGCAGCAGTATCCGGGTGAGCGCGAACTGGTGGTCGTGCTGGGCCCCTCGACCGACGGCACGACCGAGCGCGTCACCGAGCGGGCGGCCGCAGACGAGCGCATTCGCATCGTCACCAACGACGCGCTCTCGATTCCGCTGAGCCTCAATCTCGGCATCCGCGCCGCCGCTCACGACATCATCGTTCGAGTGGATGCTCACACCGAGCTGCCCACCGACTACACCCTCGTCGGGGTGGCCACCCTGCTGCGCACCTCGGCCGCCAGTGTCGGAGGGCTCATGGTCGCCACCGGGAGGGGGCGGCTGCAGTCGGCGATCGCCCGGGCATACAACAGTCGCCTCGGGCTGGGGGGCGGCGCGTACCACGGCGGAGCATCTGAAGGCCCGGCCGAGAGTGCATACCTCGGCATCATGCGGCGAGAAGCCCTGCTCGCCGTCGGCCTCTACGACGAAGGCCTCAAGCGCGGAGAAGACTGGGAGCTCAACCAGCGACTGCGCGAGGCCGGCCACCTGGTCTGGCTCGACCCCAGCCTGCAGGTCACCTACTGGCCGCGCGACACGTGGGGCAAGCTGGCGCGTCAGTTCACTGCCACCGGAATCTGGCGCGGCGAGCTCGTGCGACGCCTCGGCGCCCGCAACTCGCTGCGCTACTTCGCCCCGCCGGCACTCGTGCTGTCGAGCGCGCTGAGCCTCGCGCTCATGGCACTCGAAGTGACGGGCCTCGTCACGGGCCCCGTCGCCTGGCTGCTCTCGGTGGTGTACCTCGGGCCCGTGCTCTATGCGGTGCTGCTGACCACCCTCCTGTTCGTGCGAGCGACCGGCGAGCGGTTCGCCGACCGCGCCACCTTCGCCGCCGTGATCGCCGTCATGCACTACAGCTGGGGTGCAGGGTTCGTGCGGGGCGTCGCCCTCGGGGCGCGCGACGCCGTCGACCGCTCGCGCATCGAGTCGTAGGGTCGATCAGCTCGCGTCGAGCATCCCGTTCTCGATGATGCGCGCGACCACACGCTCAGCCGCGCGTCCGTCGTCGAGGGGGGTGAACCGCGCCCGCCACTGCTCGAGCGCGGGGGAGGGGCCGACGGGGATGGGCTCGCGGGCGAGCCTCGCCAGCTCGGCGAGCACCTCGTCGCGAGACTGCAGCACCGGCACGGGGGCTTCGGCGATGAGGTCGAAGTAGAAGCCGCGCAGCTCACGGTCGTAGCGCGCCAGATCGGGGGTGAAAAGCAGCAGCGGAGTGTCGGTGGCCGTGATGTCGAACATGAGCGAGCTGTAGTCGGTGATGACCACGTCGGCCGCGACCAGCAGATCGGCCATGTCGGGGTAGGTCGTCACATCGATGAGTCCCACGGCGTCGAGGTCGCGCCCGTGGCGCAGCGTGCGGCTGTGCCCGCGCACGAGCACCACGTGCTCGCCCGGCAGTTCGGCCAACGCTGCCGGCAGGCCGGGCAGGTCGAGGTAGTCGACCATCTCGGTCGCGTCGTCGCGCCAGGTCGGTGCGTAGAGCACCGCCCGCTGCTCGGGGCGAATGCCGAGCCGCGCGCGCACGCGCTGCCGATCGGTGCCGTCGGCGTGCTGCTGCGCGTGGGTGACGAGAGCGTCATTGCGCGGGTAGCCCTCGACCCACAGCTCGCCGCGAAAGGCATAGGCGCGCCGAAAGATCTCAGCCGCGTAGTCGTTCTGCGCGAGCAGCACGTTCCAGCGACGGCTCTCACGCCGCACGGCGACGCGCGTGCGCAGGCCCACGCCGTCGCGGTCGAGCGCCAGGCGCTTGAGCATGGTGCCGTGCCAGGTCTGCAGCACGCGCTGGTGGGGGCGGGGCATCCACCGTTTGCGCAGCCAGTCGTTGACGACCAGCAGGCGGGCGTCGGCGCGCACCCGCCACCACTCTGCCGAGCCCTCGACGATCGCGACGGCGCCGTCGGGCACCGCGATCGAACGGTCGACGACCGACCAGTAGCGCGTCACATCGGGCCGCACGCGGGCGAGCTCGCGGTCGATCGCGAGCGGATTGCACGCGGCGGTCTGGCTGTAGAAGCTCTCGAAGAACACCGCGTTCTCGGGGTCGGCGATGCGAGCGCGATACCACTGCTCGAGCCGTCTCTGATCGGATGCTGAACGCTCGTCGCCCGCCAACGGGGCCGCAACGCTCACGACGAGGGTGCCCGCATCGGCCCGCACAGAGGCGCGTAGCAGCTCGGTGCGCAGTTCGGGGGCGGATTCCGCCGTCACCGTCGATCGCGCCGTCGCCCGCGAGTCGCCCTGCAGCAGCGTCTCGAGCCGGTAGTCGCCGCTCGGCGGCGCCAGCCCGGCAGCACCCCAGCGCTCGCCGATGAGGGCGAAGGTGGCCGTGAACGCGTCGCCCCGTTGCTCGACGACACCGGCGATCGAGTGTCGAGCGCCGACGAGGGTCAGCGCCTCGATCGCACGGGGCGAGGTGCCCGTCAGCTCGACGGCCGCGCCGTCCGCGGGCCGCGGCGTAGCGCCCACCGAGTGGTCGCGTGTCGTCGCAGTCTCGACGACGATGCGGCCACGAGTGACCACTCGTCGCGAGTCTTCGCCATCGCGCGACGCTCGCTCGCTCGGCACCGACTCGCCGAGCAGCTCGAGCACGGCGTCGTGCACGCGCTCGGTCGCGCGGCCGTCGAGGTGATCGACCACTTCGTCGCGCAGCCACGCGGCGTGCGCGAGCGCGGCCTCTCGGCCGGCGCCGCCGAGCGCGGCGTCGACGCGCTCAAGGGTCTCGGCCCAGCTCGTGGCCGGCTCGCCTCCGGCGAACTCGCGGTAGGGCTGATACAGCCCGCGAGTGGCCAAGTAGTTCGCCAGATCGGGGGCGAAGAAGACGCTCGGCACGCGGGCGATGGCCGCGTCGAACGCGATCGAGCTGTAGTCGGTGACGAGCACGTCGACGGCGGGCAGCGCCCCGGTCACGTCGGTGAGCACGTCGCGGCCGAGCGGCCTGATGCGGGGCGAGCTCGCGGCGCCCTCCGCATACGACCCTGCGCCGAGCGGGTGCGAGCGAATGAGCAGCGTCGCCCCCGAACGGTCGGCCCAGGCGCCGATGGCCTGCCACTCGGCCGCAGTGGGAATCGCAGCATCCCTCGCCCCGTCACGCCAGGTGGGCGCGTAGAGCACGACCGGCCCGTCGGCGGGCAGGGCAGCACCTCCGGCCGCCGTCAGCGCAGTCGACACGAGCGTGCGCGCCGCCTCGCGCCGAGACTCTGCGGTGCCCGCGAGCAGCACGTCGTCTCGGGGGTCGCCCGTGACGATGACGCGCGACGCCGGCAGCCCGAACGCCGAGCGAATGCGCGCCGCCACCAGCTCTGACGCCACCGCGAAGAGCGCGATCTGCGCCCCCGCCCGCCGGTACAGCGCGGCCATGAGCCGCCCGACTCCGGGCAACGACCCGATGAGGGGCAGCCCCAGCGTGGCGCCGGTGTCGAGGTGCAGGCGCTTCAGGGGGATGCCGTGCCACAGCTGCACGACGCGCGCACCGCTGACGCCGAACCGGTTGACGTCGCCGAACCCGTGCGTCACGACGACGACACCCGCACGCAGCGTCGCCCAGAGCCCGCGCGGGCGGCGCTTGCGCAGCGCGCGCATGCCGCGCGCTCGAGCCTCGGCGAGCTCGTCGGCACTCGAGGCCAGCCAGGTGACGCGTCGAGCGGGGTCGACCGAGCGCACGTGGTCGTGCAGCACGAGTGCACCCTCGCCGAGACCGATGCCCGAGCCGAAGACCCAGCGCTGAGGGCTGCGCGGCACGAGCACCGCGATGAGCGCCCCGAGCGCATAGAGCGGGGCGCGAGCGAGTACGCGCGCGTTGCCGGCGCTGAACGTGAAGCGGGCCATCGCGCCCGATTCTGTCACGCCTATGCCGTTCACAACTCAGGCTGAGCGCACCATTGTGCCCGTGTGATCAGACATATCTGCGACGTCAGCCTGAGTTGCGAACAAGTCGGTAACGGTGTGGCCGTTTGGTCGGGCCGCCTCGACCCCCGCTGAAAGAATCGTGAGCGTGAAGATCGTGGGGCAGTTCAGAACCGCGCGCCGCATCGTGCGCGACCTGTGGCGCTCTCGTCGCAACCGCATCGCGCTCGCGAAGCGGCTCGAGCGCGAGACGCCCCCGCCCCCCGGAACGACCGAGATCGTCGTCTACTTCGCCGACACCCGCGTGAACCTGTACCAGATCAGGCAGTGGTACGCGCCGCTGGCCGAGCTCGCGCGCGAGCATCCGGTGGCCATCATCAGCCGCAGCCCCGGAACCATGATGACGCTGCTCGATGAAGCGCCCGTGCCCGCGGTGTATCTGCGCAAGGTGACTGACCTCGAGCACTTCGTCGCCACGAATCCGCTGCGCATCGTGCTCTACGTCAACCAGAACACCAAGAACTTTCAGATGTTTCGGTACGGGCGCATGTGGCACGTCTTCATCAACCATGGCGAGTCAGACAAGATGTACATGACCACCAATCAGTACAAGGCATACGACTACGCCTTCATCGCCGGAGACGCGGCGCGCGAGCGACTCGAACGCAAGCTGTGGTCATACGACGTGGCCAGTCGCACGATGCAGATCGGGCGCCCGCAGGCCGACCACTTCGCCGGCGAGACGCCATACGACGCCGACGGCCGCACGGTGGTGCTGTATGCGCCCACGTGGGAGGGCGATCGCCCGTCGGCCGCGTACGGCTCGATCGCGACGCACGGCGAGCAACTGGTGGATGCTCTGCTCGCGACCGGCCGCCACCGAGTGATCTACCGGCCGCACCCGCGCAGCGGGGTCGTCGATGAGGCCTATGGCAACGCCCACCGGCGCATCATCGCGGCCCTGGAGCGCGCCAACGCCGCCGATGCGACAGCCCAGCACGTCTACGACGACAAGCCCGAACTGGGCTGGCAGCTGGTGGCCGCCGACGTCGCCATCACCGACATCTCGGCGATGGTCTACGACCGACTCGCGACGGGCAAACCGCTCATCGTCACGCGGCCCGCGTCGCCCTACGCCGAGATCGATGGCACGGGGTATTTGAGTGCGTGCGAATGGCTCTTGCCCGGTGATTCGCCCGAGGTGGTGCCGCTCGTCGACCGTGTGCTGACGAGCGACGAAGCGCACGACGCGCTCACCCACTGGGTGCAGCACTACTTCGGCGACACCACCCAGGGGGCGGCGACGGCCCGCTTTCATGCGGCCATCGACACGCTTTACGCCGAGTGGAATCGTGTGGCGGCCCTGCACGCCCACGACCCGATCACGTCGGAGTCGAACCCTTTCGACGAGGACGACGACGAAGACGAGGCTCCTTCGGGGGACTGAGTTCTGCGAGTTCGGCCGGCCACCAGGCGGGGGCAGGGCCGAACGCCTGCTGCGCTGTGCGCACCACCTTGCCGCCGATGATGCGGTTGCCTGCGCCGCCGATGACGGCTCCGATGCCGAAGGGAATCAGCCGGCCGGCCATGCTGCCGCCCTGCGCGACGGTCATGCGCTTCACCAGCTCGTCGCGCAGCCTCTTGTTGAGCATCGTCACGAGTGCTTTCGGCATGCTCGCGGTGATCGACTCGCCCCAGTACTGCGTGCGGTCGGGGCCGACCCCGGTCGCCTGGCCGATGAACTGCTGCACGAGCTCTTTGCCTGGCCCACCCAGCATGAGCGCCATGACCAGATTGTGGGCCCGCTCTTCGTCGTCGACGACGATGCCGTGGATCTCAGCGACCGACTGCGCGAACAGGGCCGTCATCTCGAAGAACGCGACGGTCTCGACGCCGATGACCGTCAGGCCGATGACGGTGCCGACTCCGGGAATCAGCGTTGCCGCGCCGCTGCCCGCACCCGTTAACGTGATCGAGTTCAAGAATCGGCGCTCGAGAATGCGCACCACCTGCTCGGGCGTGGCGGCAGGGTACTGCCGACGAATCGCCCTGATGTGCAGCAGCACGGCGGGCCGTTGCGCCGACATCGCCGCTCGCAGGCCGCGGATGAGCAAGGGGTCGACGGGGGGAGCCCCGACGGGGGCGACCGGAGGAACGATCGCCGTGCCATCGTCGGTGATCGGGATGCCCTGCAGCGGGCCGCGATCGACGGGCGCCCGCTCAGGGGTGTCGCTCGACATCATCGATCTCCTTGCTCTGGCCGACGAGAAGTGTACCGAGGCGTGCTCAGCCCTCGCCGTGAGCGCTGTTGTAGGCATCGAGCACGTCGCCGATCGGCGCGTCGAGCACGAGGGCCCCGCCGTCGAGGTAGAGCCCGCGCGTGCAGAAGCGCTTGAGGTCGCGCTCGTTGTGCGACACGAAGAACAGCGTGCGCCCGCCCGCGAGCAGCTCGTCGATGCGCCGATAGCACTTGTCGCGAAACGCCTTGTCGCCGACCGCGAGCACCTCGTCGACCAGCAGAATGGGCTCCTCGAGGCGCGAGATGACGGCGAAGGCGAGCCGCACCTTCATGCCGCTCGACAAGTGCTTGTACGGCGTCTGCGTGAAGTCGTGCAGCTCGGCGAAGTCGATGATCTCGTCGTACCGCTCATCGATCTCGTGCTTCGCCATGCCGTGCAGCCCCGCAGTGAGGTAGAGGTTCTCGTGCACGGTGAGGTCGTCGACGAAGCCTCCGGTGATCTCGATGAGCGGAGCGACCCCTCCGACCACCTCGACGCTGCCCTCGTCGGGCAGCATGACGCCGGCGACGAGCTTCAGCAGCGTCGACTTGCCCTGCCCGTTGCGCCCGACGACGCCGATCGCCTCACCCGAGCGCACGTCGACGTCGATGCCGCGCAGCGCCCAGAACTCGTCGGGTCGCGAGCGACGATTGCGCCCGGCGAAGAGGTCTTTGAACGAGCGGCGCCCGCGCCGATTGCGGCGAAAACGGATGCCCGCAGATCGCACCCTGATGACCACGTCATCGGCCACGGGTGCGCCGGCTGCACTGCGCTCCCAGCTCATCAGACCTCCTTCAGCACGGCCGGCACCATGCGGCGGAACACGAGCAGGCCGATGACGAGAGCGCCGAGGCTCATGAGGGTCGCGATGATCACCGCTCGGGCATCCAGTTGATCGGGAAAGAAGCTCGCCCGATAGAGCGAGATGATGCCCGCGAGCGGGTTGAACGCCGCCCACGAGTCGAGACCGCCCGGCAGGTCTGAGAGCCCGTAGATGATCGGCGAGCCGTAGAACAAGAACCGCAGGATGAGTTTGACCGCACGCTCGAGGTCGCGGAAGAAGACCACGAGCGGGGCGATGATGAGCCCGAGACCGACAGTGAGGGCAGCTTGCAGCACGATCGCCACCGGCAACCAGAGCACACCGGCGGTCGGCTCGGCGCCGAAGAGCACCGCGAACACGACGATGACCGGAATCGCCGCGACGAACTCGATGCCCTTCGACAGCACGATGCGGTTGACCCAGACCGTGCGCGGAATACGCGTCGACCGCACGAGCTTCGCGTCTTTGATGAAGGCGCGCGTCGTCTCTCCGACGGCGGCGTTGAACCACATCCACGGCAGCAGCCCCGCGAGCAGAAAGACGATGTAGGGGTCTTCGCCGATGGTGCGGTCGACGATCTGGGTGAAGACGAACCAGTAGATGATCGCCATGACCAGCGGGTCGAGAATCGTCCACACGTAGCCGAGAAACGAGGTGGTGTATCGCACCTTCAGGTCGCGACTCGTCAACAGCCAGAGCGACTGCCGATAGACCTGACCGCGCGTGCGCGGGGGCCGGGGAGGCGGGGCAGAGGTCACGGGAGACAACGGTAGTGGCACGAGGGCCGATTCGCCCTCGCCGGCGCTGACCGCGCGCCCGGCCTACACGTGACGGTTGGCCCGCTCGAGGTCTTCAGCGAAGTCGATCTCGACCGCGTAGAGGTCGCTGATGTCGACGGGCTCGAGCTTGAGGGCATCGTGCTCGATCGCCAGCTCGAGGCCGCGCTCGAAATAGTCTTGGTCGCCGCACCGCTGCAGCTGACGCGTGAACGCCGCCTTGTCTGCGCTCGAGATGAAGTTGATGCCCACTGCTTCGCCGAGACCGTTGCTCACCTGCTTCGAGAGCTCGCGCACGAAGCCGTCAGCGTCGACCGTGTACTTGACCTCTTCGTCGCTGACGGCCGAGGTGTTGACGCTGACGAACGACTGGTCGGCGTGCACGCGCCCGGCGACGCGCACGAGCACCTGCGGGTCGAAGACGACGTCGCCGTTCATCCACAGCACGCCGCTCTTGCCCGTGGCCTTCATGGCACGCAGCAGGCTCTTCGAGGTGTTGGTCTGGTCGTACTGCTCGTTGTAGACGTAGTCGACGTCGGGGAAGGCGTCGATGATGTGCTCGAGCTTGTAGCCGACGACCGTGGTGATGGTCACATCGGTGCCGAACGCCGCAGCGATGTTGTCGTGCTGCTGCTGCATGATCGTGCGGCCGTCGCCGAGCTCGGTGAGCGGCTTCGGCAGTTCGCGGCCGAGTCGGCTGCCCATGCCTGCGGCGAGAATGACGACCTGAATGGTCATGATGGTGGCTCCTGATGTGTCTGCGTCTGAGAATGTGACACACCCTTGTGCATCGAAAGTTTACCGCGGGGCCTCCCTCCAGGTCATGCACTGTTCATCAGTTGTTTCCGAAACGTGATGCGACGGTCGTCTGGTGAGCGCCTGGTGACCGCGCAGACGCAGGGTTGATAGCCTCGACCGGTGGAATCCTCGTCGTCATCGCAGCGTCCGGCGAAACCGGCTCGATCGACGGCATCCGGCCGCGTGACCAAACCGGCCTCTCGCACTCCAGCGAAGAAGCCCCGCACCACGAAGAAGAAGGTCGTCGCCGCACCGCCTCCACCGGTGGTGCTCGAGGTCTCTTCTCTGCGCAAGAGCTTCGCCGGCTCTGTGGCCGTCGACGACGTCGACCTCACCGTGCGCCGCGGCTCGGTGTTCGGTTTCGTGGGGCCCAACGGCGCAGGAAAGACGACCACGCTGTCGATGATCACCGGGCTGCTGCGCCCCGACGCCGGGTCAGTTGTCGTCGGCGACGCCGATGTCTGGCGCAACCCGGTCGAGGCGAAGCGCATCATCGGGGTGCTGCCCGACCGCATGCGGCTCTTCGACCGCCTCACCGGCGCCCAGATGCTCTACTACTGCGCCGTGCTGCACGGCCTCGATCGCGACACCGCACGTCGCCGCACCGACGACCTCGCTGTCGCGCTCGGTCTCGACGGATCACTCGATCGGCCGGTTCGCGACTATTCGATCGGCATGGTGAAGAAGATCTCGCTCGCCGCCGCGATGATCCACTCTCCTCGACTCCTCGTGCTCGACGAGCCGTTCGAGTCGGTCGACCCCGTGTCGACCGCTCTCGCCGTCGAGGTGCTCAAGCGGTTCGCCGCGGCTGGCGGCACCGTCGTGCTGTCGAGCCACAACATGGCGCTCGTCGAGCGAGTCTGCGACTCGGTCGCGGTCATCGTCGAAGGTCGCATTCTGGCATCGGGCTCGCTCGACGAGGTGAGGGGCTCGAGCAGCCTCGAAGAACGATTCGTTGAACTCGCGGGCGGCCGTGTCGCGGTGGAGGGGCTGGAGTGGTTGACCACTTTCTCCGACTGAAGCTCGCCCTGCTCGCCTCAGCGTTTCGACCGGGTGCCACGCTCGCCCGAACCCTCGGTGCGCTCGTGCTCGCGGGGGCGGTCGCCGTCGGCATGGTGCTCCTCGCGACCGAGGTCGATCTGTCGCTCGACAGCCACCGCGCCGCACTCGTGATCGTGGCGACCGCGGTCGCAATGGGCATCGCCGTCGCCCCCCTCAGCGCCGGCCTCGGCTCGGCCATGGAGCCACGACGGTTCGTCTCGTTCGGCATCGAGCCCCGCCGGCTCGCCCTCGGGCTGGGCGCCGCGGCCGCGATCGGTGTTCCGGGCATCCTCGCCGCGCTGCTCGGCATCTCGCTCGAGATCGCCTGGGCGGGCTCGCCGACCGCTGCTGCCGCGGTCGTCGCGGGAGTGCTGGGCGCGATCTCGATCGTGATCGTCTCGCAGTACCTCGTCGTGGTCGGCTCTCAGCTGTCGACCTCGACCTCGGCCCGTCGAGCAGTCACCGCTGCAGCTCGACTCGTCATCGTCATCGCGCTCGCGTGTGCCACTCTCACGGTGGTGACGGTGCAGCTCGACCCCGATGACGCCACGCTCGTCGGTGTGGCCGCCTGGCTCGCCAACACGCCCCTCGGCATGCTGTGGGCGGCGCCCGGCTCAGACCCGGCGGCGCTGGCCGCCCGGCTGCTCGCCGGCGCGATCATGGTGGCGGTGCTCGCTTTCGGCTGGGGCCTCATCGTGTCGCGACTGCTCGAGACGCCCGTGCGATCTCGGGCCGACTCGACCTCGACCGGGCTCGGCTGGTTCGATTTCGTGCCCGCCACGGCGGCCGGCGTGGTCGCGGCGCGCAGCCTGCTCTACTGGACGAGCGACCCCCGCTACCGCTTCGTGCTGATCGGCCTGCCGCTCGCGCCCGTCATCATGATGCTCGCGCTCGCGACGGCCGGCTCTCCACTGCCGCCGCTGTGGCTGTTGCCGCTGCCCGTGCTCGCGTTCTTTCTCGGGTGGTTCAACCACAACGATGTCGCCTACGACCACACTGCCGTCTGGCTGCACGTCGCCGCGCCGATGCGCGGAACCGCCGACCGCTGGGGTCGAGCAGTGCCTCCGCTGCTCATCGGCACGCCGCTGATTCTCGCGTTCGCCCCCGTATTCGCCCTCTGGTCAGGAGTCGACGATGTGCTGCCCGCCCTCATCGGTGTGAGCCTGGGGCTGCTACTCACCGGCCTCGGAGTCTCGAGCGTGACGTCGGCGATCAGCGCGTACCCCGCGGCTCGGCCCGGTGCGGGCGCTTTCGAGCAGCCGCCCACGCAGGGCACCCGCGCTGGCTGGACTCAAGCACTTTCACTCATCGCGACGCTCGGGCTCATGACTCCCACCTTCGTGGTCACCTGGTGGGCAACTCTCGACGCGAGCTGGTACCTGACCGCAGGGGTTTCCGGGCTCGCAACCGGGGTTGGCGTCCTGCTGCTTGGCATCTTGGCGGGGGGCAGGGCTTTTCGTCGGCGCGCGCCCGAACTGCTCGACCTCGTCATGCGCGGCTGATCGGTCGGTGCGGCGCTCATCGAGCATCCCCTCATCGCAGCGCAAACACGCGGTCGTAGAATGAACGCATGGCGACTCTTGACGAACCCGGCCGCGGAGGCGAGGGCGGCGGCGTCGACGTGCTCGATCGCGAACTCGAGAAACTGCTCAACGAAGAGCAACTCGAAGACGGCGACCACGAGCGCTTCTCGCACTACGTGCCGAAGAACAAGATTCTCGAATCGGCGCTCACCGGCAAGCCCGTGCGCGCGCTGTGCGGCAAGAAGTGGATTCCCGGCCGCGACCCCGAGAAGTTCCCCATCTGCCCCGACTGCAAAAGGATCTACGAACGCATGCGCGACGAGTAGCCCTTTATTGCCAGATCTGGCGCGAAAAGGCGCTTGTCCTCCCCATAGGCACATTGTGAGGCAAATCTGACGGCTTCTGGCTGCGTCGCCCAGAGCACGGGGAGTCTGCGCCAGGGTTCCTCGCATGACGCGAGCACCCAGACCCCTGCCGCCATCGCTGGCTGACGAAATCGTGGCGAGTGCCGAGGCGTTGCGCCGCGGAGCCGCGCCCGATCGACTTCGCCGCTCAGACGCGCATCATCCCTTCCATGGCGTCGTGAGTTTCGGCCAGCGGCCCCGTGCCACTGTCGATCGGGCGTGGGCGTACACGCAGGTAATGCACGCCGATGCCTGGTTCTCGAACACCACAGCGGCCGCGCTACGAGGGCTACCGGTGCCGCGTGCGCTCGAACGCGGGCCCTTGCACGTGACCGTGCCGACGCACGCACGAGCACCTCGCGGTGCGGGGGTCGTCGGTCACCAGCGCAATATCGCCGCGCCGGCGTGCGAGACCCTGCTCGTGAGATCGAGTCGCGCCGAACTGCTTCCTCTTCGTGTCGCCACGATCGGCGCAACGCTCTTAACCTCGGCAACACAACTCAGTCTCGCTGACATGGTGGCCCTCGTCGACGCCGCACGGCAGGTTGACGACGAAGGCGCACTTGGCGATATCTATCGGATGCTCGAGCGCAGCTCACGGCGCGCGGGTTCGGCGAACCTTCGCCGGGCAGTGGCTCGGTCGCGAGCTGGTGTGCGCTCGAGACCGGAGTCGCACCTTCGACTGCTTCTCGCCTCCGCGGGGTTCCCCGACCCGGAGGTAGCCCCAGCGATTGCAACGCCTGTGGGCACTCTGCACCCCGACTTGGCGTGGCCGCAGTATCACGTGCTCGTCGAGTACGAGGGCGACGATCACCGAACCGATGCGCGCACCTTCGCGCTCGACATCGAGCGCTTCGACGCCTTCGGCGACGTCGACTGGGCCACGGTGCGGTGCACGTCGCGCGACCTATACGCGCAGCCCCGTCGAGTGCTCGAGTCTCTTGCGCGACGGTTGAGAGCTCGCGGGTGGAGGCCGTCGCGGCCACCTCGGCTCAGCATCCCTCCGGTCGCCGTGCCATGACTGCCACACGTCCCCAGATTCGCCCCATATTGCGCCCAATCGCGGCTAGAGCGCCCATTTGCGCCAGATCTGGCGCTGGCGGATGGGAAGTAGGCTGGGGGCATGGCTGAGGGGTGGAGACTCGGGGGCGCCTTGCCGGGGCTGTTCTCGAGCCCGACGATCGACGACGACACCTGGGACGACCTCGAAACCGCCCTGCTGAGCGCCGACTTTGGCCCCGACATCACTGAGCAGCTGCTCGACGAGCTTCGGGCGAACGTCGCCAAGTTCAAGACCACTGACCCGCGCGACCTCAAGCGCATGCTGCGCGAGGCTCTCGAAGAGCGCCTCGCCGCCCACGACCCGACGCTCACGCTCAGCAACCGCCCCGCGGTCGTGCTCGTGGTGGGCGTCAACGGGGTCGGCAAGACGACCACGATCGGCAAGTTCGCGAAATTTCTGACGGGATACGGGCGCTCGATCGTCGTCGGTGCAGCTGACACGTTCCGGGCGGCGGCGGTCGACCAGCTCGCGACGTGGGCTGAGCGCGCTGGCGCGCAAGTGGTGCGCCCCCAGCATCAGGGCCAAGACCCCGCGAGCGTGGCGTACCAGACCGTGCAGTTCGCGATCGACAACAACATTGACATCGCCATCATCGATACGGCGGGGCGACTGCAGACGAAGGCGGGGCTCATGGATGAGCTCGGCAAGGTCACTCGAGTGATCGATAAGCTCGCGCCCATCGCCGAGGTGCTGCTCGTGCTCGACGGCACGACGGGGCAGAACGGGCTGGCGCAGGCCGAGGCGTTCATCGAGAGCGCGGGGGTCACTGGGCTCGTTGTCACGAAGCTCGATGGCTCGGCCAAGGGCGGCTTCGTGCTGCGCGTTCAGCAGCAGACCGGCATTCCGATCAAGCTCATCGGGCAGGGCGAGGGCATCGGCGATCTCACCGGGTTCACGCCGCACGTCTTCGCGGCGAGCCTCGTGCCCTAGCTGCCCCGCAATGCCGCAGATCTGACCCGTATGGGCTGTGCGCCAGCGCACAGCGCCGAATTGCGCCAGATCTGACGCGCCGCGGGCGGGGGCTGCGGTCAGTCGAGCGCGGCGTGTTCGGCGGCGAGCATGAGGTAGGTCTCGGCATTGTTCCGGATGCCCTGCACCTCGTCGTCGGTCAACTCGCGCCGCACCTTCGCGGGCACGCCGGCCACGAGCGACCGGGGTGGCACGATGGTGCCTTCGAGCACGACCGCACCCGCGGCGACGAGCGATTCACGCCCGATCACTGCGCCGTTGAGCACGGTCGCGCTCATGCCGATGAGGCAGTCGTCGTCGACTGTGCACCCGTGCAGCATGGCGTTGTGGCCGACGCTGACGCCGCGACCGACGATCGTGGGCTTGCCAGGGTCGCCGTGTACGGTCACGTTGTCTTGCAAGTTCGAGCCTTCGCCGAGCTCGATGAGGTCGCGGTCGGCGCGCAGGACGGTTCCGTAGAACACTGAGGCGCGCGGGTGTATGCGCACGTTGCCGATGAGTGTGGCGTTGGGGGCGACCCAGGCATCAGCATCCACGTGAGGTTCGTGGCCGAAGATTGCGCGTCGCATGGTTCCTCCTTGAACGGTGAGACCCAGTCAAGCAGATGCACGCCGCCTAGAATGGGGCCACTATGGCAACTTTCGGCACTCTCTCTGACCGTTTGACCTCGACGTTCACGGCGCTGCGCACCAAAGGCAAGCTGAGCGCCGCCGATGTCGACGGCACGGTGCGCGAGATTCGTCGGGCTCTGCTCGACGCCGACGTTGCCCTTCCTGTGGTCAAAGACTTCACCGCTGCCGTGCGCGAGCGCGCTCTCGGCGATGAGGTCAACAAGGCGCTCAACCCTGCGCAGCAGGTGGTGCAGATCGTCAACGACGAGCTCATCGGCATCTTGGGCGGCCAGCAGCGGCGGCTGCAGTTCGCGAAGACCCCGCCGACCGTCATCATGCTCGCGGGCCTGCAAGGCGCCGGCAAGACGACTCTCGCGGGCAAGCTCGCGAAGTGGCTGAAGGCCGAGGGGCACACTCCGCTGCTCGTCGCCGCAGACCTGCAGCGCCCGAACGCCGTGCAGCAGCTGCAGGTGGTGGCTGAGCAGGCGGGCGTGGCCGTGTTCGCCCCCGAGCCCGGCAACGGCGTTGGCAACCCGGTGAAGGTGGCGAAAGACGCGCTCAAGCACGCGCGAGATCGCGTGCACGATGTGGTCATCGTCGACACTGCTGGCCGCCTCGGTGTTGATGCCGAACTCATGAAGCAGGCGGCCGATATTCGCAAGGCTGTCGACCCCGACGAAGTGTTGTTCGTCATCGACGCGATGATCGGTCAAGACGCCGTCTCGACGGCGAAAGCCTTTCAAGAGGGTGTCGACTTCACGGGGGTGGTGCTGTCGAAGCTCGACGGCGACGCGCGCGGCGGTGCCGCTCTCAGCGTTGCGAGCATCACGGGTCGCCCCATCATGTTCGCAAGCACGGGTGAGGGGCTCGACGACTTCGAGCCGTTTCATCCCGACCGCATGGCGAGTCGCATTCTCGACCTGGGCGACATTCTCACCCTCATCGAACAGGCGCAGAAGAACTTCACCGAAGACGAGGCCCGCAAGACGGCCGAGAAGTTCGCGACCGACAGCTTCACGCTCGACGATTTTCTCGACCAGATGCAGCAGCTCAAGAACATGGGGTCGATCAAGAGCATGCTCGGCATGCTGCCGGGCGCGCGCGGTATGCGTGAACAGCTCGACAACTTCGACGAGAGCGAGCTCACGCGCACTGAGGCGATCATCCGGTCGATGACTCCGGCCGAACGACGTCTTCCGAAGCTGCTCAACGGTTCGCGTCGTTTGCGCATCGCGAAAGGCTCCGGCACGACGGTCACCGAAGTGAATTCGCTCGTCAACCGCTTCGAGCAGGCCGCCAAGATGATGAAGACCGTGGCGAAGGGCGGCGTGCCCCAGGTTCCGGGCATGGGGCCGATGCCCGGCATGGGCGGCGGCGGGGGAGCCGCTTCGGCGCGCAAGTCCGCAGCCAAGAAGAAGGGCAAGGGCGCGTCGAAGTCGGGCAACCCGGCCAAGCGGGCTGCCGAAGAGGCCGCTCGCGCGCAGGGCGTCAAGGCAGGTTCGGCTCCGGGCGCATCCGGTGCCGGATTCGGTCTCGGCGGCGGCGCGGCTGGCGCAGCCCAGCCGAGCGCTGAAGACCTCGCGACGATTCAGAAGATGCTGGGCCGCTGAGGTCGACCTGCGCTTCTCGGTCGTAGGGTGATCGCATGAGCCTGCCCGACGACGCGCACTCTGAACCGACCGCCACCGCTGTCGCGACCGCCGCAGCGGTGCGCGCCGGCACGACGACCGCGGCCACCGAGACCAAGGCGGCGCTCGCCCGCATCGCCGAACGAGACCCAGCCTTGGGTGCGTTTCAGGTGGTGCGCGGCGACAAGGCGCTCGCCGAAGCAGCAGCGGTGGATGCGCGCATCGCCGCGGGCGAGCACCTGCCGCTGGCGGGCGTGCCGATCGCGATCAAAGACAACATTCCGGTCGCGGGCGAGCCGATGCGCGAGGGCAGTGCGGCGATGAGCGCCGAACCGCGGCCTGCCGACCACGAGGTGGTGGCCCGACTGCGCGCAGCGGGTGCCGTTGTCGTGGGGCTCACGCGTGTGCCTGAACTGTGTGTTTTCGGCACCACCGACTCGGTCTTCGGCACCACCCGCAACCCGCACAACCCCGAGCGCACCTCGGGCGGCTCGTCGGGCGGCTCGGCCGCCGCTGTCGCGAGCGGCATGGTGGCCACGGCTCATGCCGCCGACGGCATGGGGTCGATTCGTATTCCCGCCGCCAACTGCGGCCTCGTAGGGCTCAAGCCCGGCTCGGGGCTCGTGCCTGCCGACATGGGCGCCCACAGCTGGTTCGGCATGAGCGAGCACGGCCCGTTGGCGACTACGGTGGCGGATGCTGCGCTCATGCTCTCGGTCATGGCAGGCCGCCCCGAACTCGCCGAGGTGAGCATGCCCGAGCACCCAGTGCGCATCGGCCTCGCCACGGGCATCCCGACCCCGCTCGCGCGCCTCGACCCGCAGTGGAAAGCCGCGGCAGAGTCGGCCGCTGAGACCTTGCGCGCCGCCGGGCACGAGGTGGTCGAGCTGCGCATTCCTTATCCGTCGAACCCGCTGCCCGTGCTTGCTCGCTGGTTCGCCGGTGCGGCTTCTGACGCTGACCACGAGGGGCTCGATGATCGGCTGCTCGAGCCCCGTGTGCGCGCACACGTTCGCGCTGGTCGTCGGCTTGCCAGAGTCGGTGCCCTGCGCCCTGGCCCTGTTGACCGTGCGCGCGCCAAGGTTGAGGCAGCGACGGCGACCGTCGATGTGCTGCTCACTCCGGGGCTCGCCCAGCCGGGGCCGCCCGCCGATGAGTGGCACCGGCGCAGTTGGACGGCCAACCTGCGCTCGAACATCGGCTACGCACCCTACGCTGCCCTCTGGAACCTGCTCGGTTGGCCCGCCGCCGTGGTGCCCGCCGGGTGGCACGAGAGTGCCGAGGTGCCGCTCGCCGTGCAACTCGTCGCGCACCCCACTCGTGACGGCACTGCCGAAGCGCTGCTGCTCTCGATTTCCGCGCAACTCGAAGCGGCGGCTCCCTGGCAGCGCACAGCCGCGAGGCGAGAGGCGACCCTAGGCTGACGAGCATGACCTCTCGCCCCGTACGCCTCGGCGTGCAGATCGCCCCCCAGCATGCCCCCTACGAGAAGATTCGCGATCTCGCCGCCGAGCTCGACGACCTCGGCGTCGACATCATCTTCAACTGGGACCACTTTTTTCCGCTCTCGGGCGACCGCGACGGCACCCACTTCGAGTCGTGGACCATGCTCGCCGCCATCGCCGAGCAGACCACGCGTGCCGAGATCGGGGCGCTCGTGAATTGCAATAGCTATCGAAACCCGAACCTGCAGGCCGACATGGCCCGCACGATCGATCACATCAGCGCGAAGGGCGGCACGGGTCGCTTCATCTTCGGCACCGGGTCGGGCTGGTTCGAGCGCGACTACGTCGAATATGGCTATGAGTTCGGCACCGTGGGCAGCAGGCTCGACGACCTCGCGCGCGATCTGCCGATCATCCGCTCGCGATGGCACGCTCTCAACCCGACGCCCACGCGCGAGGTTCCGATTCTCATCGGGGGTGGGGGAGAAAAGAAGACCTTGCTCATCGTCGCCGAGCACGCCGACATCTGGCACTCGTTCAGCGATGCGCCGACACTCGAGCGCAAACTCGGCATCCTCGCCGAGCACGGTCGAGCGGTCGGCCGTGACACGAGCGAGATCGAGATCTCGGTCGAAGTGTCGCGCCGCCCGCGCAGTGAAGGCTTCACGCCCGGCCCCGAAGGGCGCAGTCTGAGTGAGGCGAACGAGTTGCGAGACCGTGGTGCGAGCCTCTTCACAGTCGGCCTGACGTCGGCCACGGCAGACCTTGCGGTCGTGCACGAGTGGCTTGCGTGGCGCGACGACCAGCGGTGAGCATCCTGCGCGGTCACGCCGACGCCGAAAATCTGCCAGAATAGGCGGTCGAGTGCTCGCGCGCCCGACCCTCTAATCAGGCACAGCGAGCATCCATCACGAGCTTCCGCGCCGAGTGTGCCCCACGCAACCGGCTGCGACTCACTTCCTTCACACATTTCGGAGAAACGTGGCTGTCAAGATTCGCCTCAAGCGCATGGGCAAGATCCGTGCACCGTACTACCGCATCGTCGTGGCCGACTCGCGCACCAAGCGCGACGGTCGCGTGATCGAAGAGATCGGCAAGTACCACCCCACCGAAGAGCCCTCGTTCATCGAGGTCGATTCTGAGCGCGCGCAGTACTGGCTCGGCGTCGGCGCACAGCCGAGCCCGCAGGTGCTCGCCATTCTCAAGCTCACCGGTGACTGGGGAACCTTCAAGGGCGAGAAGGGTGCCAAGAGCACCGTTCGTGTCGCCGAGCCGAAGACTCCCTTCACCATCGACGAGAAGAAGAAGCCGGTGCTGAAGCCCAAGGCTGAGAAGCCGGTTGAGGCAGAGAAGGCTCCGGTCGACGAGGCTCCGGTCGAGGCGCCCGCCGAGGCTGAGGCCCCCGCCGCTGAGGCACCCGCTGCCGAGGCGCCCGCGGCTGAGGCACCCGCCGACGAGGCACCTGCTGCTGACGAGGCTCCGGCCGAGGCTGCTGCTGACGACGCTGAGGCCGAGAAGGCCTGACGATAGTGCTCGCTGACACGCTCGAACATCTCGTCAAGGGGATCGTCGATCACCCTGACGATGTCGCCGTCGTCGCGCAGAGCTCTACACGCGGCGAGGTCCTCGAGGTGCGAGTGCACCCCGATGACCTCGGCCGCGTGATCGGCCGCGGCGGTCGCACCGCCAAAGCCCTCCGCACTGTGATCGCGTCGCTGGCCGACGGGCGACGGGTGCGGGTCGACGTGGTCGACACCGATCTCGATTCAGCCCGCCAGCAGTGAACGCGGCTGCACAGCAACTTCGAGTTGGCCGTCTCGTCAAGGCTCACGGCCTGAAGGGCGCACTCAAGCTCGAGCTCTATACCGACGACCCCGCCAAACGCTTCACGCCCGGCGCCCGCTTCACTCTGCAGGTGCCGACGACCTCGCCGTGGCACGGTTCGACGTTGACGCTCACCGAGCTGCGCTGGTATAACGGCCAGCCTGTGGCGTTCTTCGACGACGTCACCGACCGCTCGGCCGCTGAGAGCCTCGTGAAGGCGATTCTGTGGATCGATCAGTCGACCGACGAGCCGGCCGAAGACGACGCCTGGTACGACTATCAGCTCGTCGGCCTCACGGTCGTGCGCGACGGGGTCGAGGTGGGCACGGTCGCCCGAGTCGAGCATTTTCCTGCGCAAGATCTGCTGGTCGTGCGCACCGCCGACGCCGAGGTGCTGGTGCCGTTCGTCTCGGTCATGGTGCCGAGCGTCGACCTCGCGGCCGGCACCGTCACGGTCACGCCGCCGCCTGGCCTGTTCGAAGAACTCGACGACGACGCTCCGGCCCCGCCCGACGAGTCGGGCGAAGCGACTGCCTAGACTCGCAAGCGTGCGCATCGACATCGTCTCGATCTTTCCCGAGTACTTCGCGGGGCTCGATGTTTCGCTGCTGGGCAAGGCGCGCACTTCTGGTCTCGTCGACGTGGCGGTGCACGACTTGCGCGAGCACACGCACGATCGTCATCGCACCGTCGACGACACCCCGTACGGCGGCGGCGCCGGCATGGTCATGAAGCCCGAACCCTGGGGCGAAGCGCTTGATGCGCTGCTCGGTAGCGACAGCGTGCTGGTCGTGCCAAGCCCGGCCGGGCATCCGTTCACGCAATCGATGGCGCGCGAACTTGCCGAACGCGATCACCTGGTGTTTGCGTGCGGGCGATACGAGGGCATCGACCAGCGCGTCGTCGACCACTACTCTGAGCGCAACGAGGTTCGAGTGGTGAGCCTCGGCGACTACGTGCTCAATGGGGGCGAGGTGGCGGCGATGGCGATGATTGAGGCGATCGGCCGACTCGTGCCCGGAGTCGTGGGCAACCCCGACAGCCTGGTCGAAGAGAGCCACGAAGGCGGGCTGCTCGAATACCCCGCCTTCACGAAGCCCTCACTCTGGCGCGGTCTCGAGGTGCCCCCGGTGCTGCTGAGCGGCGACCACGGGGCCATCGCGGCCTGGAGGCACGCGCAACAGCTCGAGCGCACACGACGCGTTCGCCCCGATCTCATCGGCGAATCATGACGATCACCGACCGGCTGTGGCTGTGGTCGCAACCCGTCGCCGCCGTTGTCGCCGCTGCCGCCGGAATCGTCGCCTGGGTGCTGCAGCTGAGCGGCGATGTCAGCGCGCTGCCCACACTGCAGGCCCTCATCACTGGTTCGTTCGTGCTTCCGGGTCTCGCGCTGTCGCTCGTGATCAACCACATCACGGTGACACTGCGCCGCCCGCCCCACCTCACTATCGGCGAGAAGCTGCTGCTGGTGATCGAGTTCGTGGTGGTGGTGGCCGTCGTCGCGATCACCCTCACGCCTGACGCGCTCATTCTGGGCTATCTGCTGTGGCCGTTGCTCATCGCGGTGGCCGGGCTCGCGTTCGGCGTCATGGCATCGAACACGTTGCGGTCGCGCCGGGTGCAGCGCGGCGACGAAGAAGAGAGGGTCGATGATGCGGTGGTTGTCGAGTCTGATCGGGTCGCCTGACGACGCCCTCTTGGCGAGCGGTGAGCTCGCGCGTGGTCACATCACGGGGCTGTCGGCGAGTTCGATGTCGATGAGCGTCATGAACGGTCTGCGTGAGCGCAAGTGCACCTTCGCGGTGACGGTCTATCGCGAAGGCCACGAACCATACGCGGCGACCGCCGTGCAGCGCGTGCAAGAGGTCTACATTCCGCAGCTCGCCTCGGGCCGCGCCTGGGTCGCGGTGCGCGTTGACCCGGCCAACCCGGCGAGCATCGCCCTCGACTTCTCGACCGCGCCACCCGAGGTGCAGGTCGAACGACCCGAGGGCGAGGTGAGCGCCGAGTCGATTCTGGCGGAGGGTGCCCCGGTCGAGGTTGTGCTCGTGCAGGCTCAACCGCTCGGCATGACGGGGCCCTCGGGCGACGCCGTGTACCTGCTCACGCTGACCGTGATCGCTGAAGGCGAGGCGCCCTATCAGACCCAGGTCGGCAACGGAGTGCCGGCCGAGTCGCTGCCTGCCCTGTACCCCGGGTCACGGCTCGCAGCGCGACGCGGGGCCGGTCAGGGCGACATCGTGATCGACTGGTCTGGCTCGGCACCCTAGTCGCGCGCCGTCAGCACGATTGGGCCGTCGGCGGTGATGGCGACGGTGTGCTCGGCATGGGCAGCACGGGTTCCCGTCGAGCTGCGCAGTGTCCAGCCGTCGACGTCGGTGTAGATCTCGTCGGTGTCGGGCACAAACCACGGCTCGATGGCGATCACGAGCCCGGCCTTGAGCTTGAGGCCGCGACCTGGCCGACCGTCGTTGGCCACGTGCGGGTCGCCGTGCATGGTGCGCCCGACGCCGTGGCCGCCGAAGTCGAGGTTCACGGGGTAGCCGGCGTCGGCAGCGACATCACCGATCGCCGCCGAGATGTCGCCCATCCGATTGCCGACCCGTGCCTGACGGATGCCCTCCGCGAGTGCCCTCTCGACCGTGTCGATCAGCACGAGGTCGTCGGGCTTGGGCGTGCCGACGACGATCGTGGTCGCCGAGTCGCACACCCAACCATCGACTGAGGCGGCGAAGTCGAGCGTGAGCAGGTCGCCGTCTCGCAGCCGGTAGTCGTGCGGGAGTCCGTGCAGTGCCGCGTCGTTGACCGAGGTGCAGATCACCTTGCCGAACGGCGAGCCGCCGAACGAGGGGTGGTAGTCGATGTAGCAGCTGGTCGCGCCCTCTGCTCTGATCATGTCGTGCGCGAGCGCGTCGAGTTCGAGCAGGTTGACGCCCACGTCAGCGGCGGCGCTTGTGGCGGTGAGCACGCTCGCGACGAAGCGTCCGGCGGGTCGCATCTGTTCGATCTCGGCCGGCGTGCGTAACTCGATCATCTAGCTCCTGGGCAGGGGAATGTTGCGGCGAAGGTAGTCGCCGCAGAGCGTGCGCGTGGTCTCAATAAAGCGGGCGTCGCCGTCTTTGTCGAGCTGAAACGCGCGATACATGAGGCCGCTCGCGATCTCGACGGCGACTTCGACGTGAAAAACGAGCTCGTCGTCTGGCTCGAAGTCGTAGGTGCGACCGATCTGGGCCGCGAACTCCCGCGCCAGCATGGCGTTGTTGCTGACTTCTGGGCTGATGAAGCGCTGGTCGATGACGTCGCCGAATCGCAAGGCGCGAAACCCCGGTTCGGTGCGGCTGAGCTCGATGAAGGCGTCGAGGGTGCTGTCGAACGACGACCACGGTTCGGGGCCAGACGCTTCGACACCCTTCCAAACCAGTTCGAGGTAGCGCTCCATATTGCGCGCGGCGAGCGCCCGCAGCAGTGACTGGATGTTCGGAAAGTAGCGGTAGACGACGCCCACCGACGACTTCGACCTGACGGCGACGGCGCTCGTGGTGACGCCGTCGATGCCGGCGTCGTCGATGAGTGAGGCTGCCGCATCGAGCAGGCGCTTGATGCGTTCGGCACTGCGTTGTTGGATGGGCTCGGTGCGCATCGATACTTTGTCGGTCGCGAGTGCGGTTGGTGCATTCATGATGTTTCCCCCGAAATCATCGTCGTTGTACAGCCCTATCCTTTCACTGGTTGGTGGCAAGCCGCCCAGTGTGGCATGATTTTCATTTGTGCCTCGGCGCGGTTCTGCCACAGGGGAGCCGTGTGTCTGCGGGGCATGACGACTCATCTCTAGCCGAAACTTTGAGCCGTGGTCGACCTGTGGCGGTCACAGAGAGCGAACACTCATGCACATTCTCGACCAGGTCGATGCCGCGTCATTGCGCAGCGACATTCCCGACTTTCGCCCCGGTGACACCGTCAAGGTTCACGTCAACATCGTCGAGGGCAGCCGCTCGCGTATCCAGGTCTTCCAGGGCGTCGTCATCGGCCGTTCGAACGAGGGCATTCGCGAGTCGTTCACCGTTCGCAAGGTCAGCTTCCAGGTGGGCGTCGAGCGCACCTTCCCCGTGCACTCTCCGGTGATCGACCACATCGAGGTCGTCACCCGCGGTGACGTGCGTCGCGCCAAGCTTTACTACTTGCGCAACCTTCGCGGTAAGAAGGCCAAGATCAAAGAGAAGCGCGAGTCGTAGGTCGCGCTTGCTGTCTCACGAAGGCCCCGCCACTCGGCGGGGCCTTCGTCGTTGTTGCTCACTCGGGCGCCTAGACTGGCTGAGACCACCAGGGGAGTCATGACTGAGCAGAGCGCGCCCGCGTCGAGCGGGGCATCCACCACCGCGCCGACGCCTGTTCGCCGCGCGAGCACGCGACGAACGGTCTTGCTCTTCGTTCGCGACGTCGTGATCATTGTCGTCGCGGCGTTGCTCATCTCGTTCTTGATCAAGACGTTCTTGATTCGCACGTTCTACATTCCCTCAGCGTCGATGCAGTCGACGCTGCAGGTGAACGACCGCATTATCGTCAACCAGCTCGTGCCGCAGATCACGCCCATTCAACGTGGTGACATCGTCGTCTTCCGCGACCCGGGCGGCTGGTTGCCGGCGCAGCCCGAGCAGCCGCGGCCGCCGCTCGACGCCGCGGGCGACTGGGTGCTGTCACTCATCGGATTGAGCGCGTCTGACAGCGACGAGCACCTCGTCAAGCGCGTGATCGGGCTGCCAGGAGATCGCGTGGTGTGCTGCAACGACTTGGGGCAGTTGAGCATCAACGGTGTGCCGATCGACGAACGCTACGTGAAGCTTCCGGCTGACACGACCAATGTCAGTTCTCGCGACTTTCAAGAAGATGTGCCCGAGGGCACTCTCTGGGTCATGGGTGACAACCGCTATGACTCGGCAGACTCGCGCATTCACGGAGTCGTGCCGATCGACGATGTGGTGGGTCGTGCGTTCGTGATCAGCTGGCCTGTCGATCGTTGGCGCTGGCTCGACACTCCGCCGATCACCTTCGACGGGGTCGAGCAGGTCGAGTGAGCGGTCGACGATGAGCGCGGCGCCGACTCTCGAGCTCGAGCGCGAACTCTTCGCGTCGGGGGCCGACGTCGTCATCGGATGCGATGAGGTTGGTCGTGGCGCGATCGCCGGGGTCGTCGCCGTCGGAGCGTGCGCGATTGTGCCGCAGACGGATGCTCCGCCCGAGCGGCTTCGAGATTCGAAGCTGCTCTCGCCAGCGCGGCGGGCCGAGGTCGAACCCGCGGTGAGGGCGTGGGCGACCGCGGTCGCGGTAGGGGAGGCCGGGCCAGACGAGATCGATGCCCACGGCATCGTGGTCGCGCTGGGGTTGGCCGCGCGTCGCGCCCTCGTTGCGCTGCACGAGGCGGGGGTCGACGTCGGGCGTTCGGCCGTGCTGCTCGACGGAAGCCACGACTGGCTGACGCCCGTGCTCACGTCGCCGTTGCGCATCGTGACTCGGGTCAAAGCTGATCGCGACTGCGCGTCTGTCGCTGCCGCTTCGGTGGTGGCGAAGCGCCATCGTGACGCCCTCATGGTCGCCGACCATGACCAGTGGCCGGCCTACGGTTGGAGCGGCAACAAGGGCTATGGCAGCGCGGCGCATCTCGCGGCGGTCGCCGAGCATGGCCCGTCGCCGCGCCACCGCATCACGTGGTTGCGCCAGCCGTCGATGCTCGATGAGCTCGACCGCGTGCCTGGCACGACCGTCTAGACTCGACACCGCTATGGACGACGACGAATTCGAAGATTACGACCGCGAGGTCGAGCTGGCGCTGTACCGCGAATACCGCGATGTTGTGTCGCAATTTCAGTACGTTGTCGAGACCGAGCGACGCTTCTATCTTGCGAACGAGGTCGAGCAGGTCGTGCGCGAGATGGGTGGCGACTTCTACTTCGAACTGACCCTCACCGATGTCTGGGTGTGGGACGTCTATCGGGCTGACCGCTTCGTGAAGAGCGTCAAAGTGCTCACCTTCAAAGACGTCAACGTCGAAGAGCTGGGCAAGAAAGAGCTCAAACTGCCGAAAGAGCTCGCGCTCGACGAGTAGAAGTGTCAACTCGCTGACACACAAGCGAACACGTGTCGCATTATGATGAGCAACGTGCGACCCCCGCGCACACTCCCATACGTCGAAGCAGGCTCTCGTGTCAGATCTGCGCCCTCCCTTTCGCCGCGTTGTCGCTATCGGCGCGATCGGCCTGTTCGCTGCCGCGGCGCTGGCCGCCGGAGTCTCGAGTGCGAGTGCCGCCCCCGCTGCCCCCACCATCACCTCGCCGCTCACTGACTCTTCGACGGTGTCGACCACCATCTCAGTGTCAGGAACCCTCGACAACTTCACTGATCAAGATGTGACGGTGCGAGCGCGACTCGACGACGCGGTGGTCGCCTCGTGCGTCGAGTCGGTGCCGTACTTTCAAGACACGTTCTCGTGCGACCTCACCGTGCCCGGCCCCGGCAAATATGAGATCACCGCGACCACGGTCGATCTGTGGGAGGTCGACCCCGATGACGCGACGAGCGGCCCGAGCAATGCGGTGACCGTGCTCGTCGGCTCGACCACCCAGGTCGAGTTCACGAACTACACCGACTTCAGCAATGTGTGGGCCACCCCGTCGCCCACCCTGGAGGGCGTCGGCCCGGCGCTCGGTTCAGTGCAGATCGACATGGCCTACAACCTTGGTGACGGCGCTGGCGAACAGACTGTCACGTACTGCACCATCAGCGAGGTCTCGCCGTCAGGAGGCTGGAGTTGTTCAGGGCCACCTCGCCCCAGTTGGGGCTACACCTACTTCATCGCCTATGGCACCGATGTCACCGGGGCGCCGACCGCGGCGGGCTACGACGATGAGATCGGTGGCGACATTGTGCCGCCGCCGCCGACGACCACTCTCACGCTCGGGCTGGCAAGCGTTTCGATCACCGCGCAGGGCGCCGCAGAGACCTGGCTGTATACCGAGCTCTACGGCGTGCAGACGTTCGAAGGCGACGAGTACGTCTACGGGTCGCCGGTGGCCACGTGCGACGCCGACGGCGACCCGCCTGCATTGACTTGCTCGTTCACCGGTCTCGCCCCAGGAATCTGGAACCTGTACACCGTTCAAGACTTCTCTGAGATGTCGACGTCGTCGGCCGACGACTATGTGTTGATTCCCGAGACGCCTGCCGCGTTCACCGCCGGCGTGAACGCCAACCGCACTGTCACGTTCTCGGGCACGGGAACCGCCGGATACACCGTCTCTGTGCTGGGCCCGGGCAACAACACTGTCTGCACGGTTACTCTCGGCGCCAGTTCGAACTGGCAGTGCACCGCCACCCTGCCCACCGGAACCGCGCAATATCGAGCAACTCAGCAGGCCACCGGGTTCGTAGCGACGCCTCCCGACGACTTCGGTGTGTTGCGGTCGTACAACGGCCTCTCTGCACCGACTGCGCCTCTGTCGGTGACGGTGCCGACGGCCCCCGCAGTGGTGCCCCCCGCACCGAACGTCACGGCGCCCACACCGCTGCCGTGGCAGCTCGACGGCTATGACGGAAGCCCGCTCACGCCCGGTCAAGAGTTGACGCTGTCAGCGCAAGGTTTGCCCGTGGGCACCGTGATCGAGGTCGAGATTCGTTCGACACCGCGCCTGCTCGGTACGACCGTCGTAGGCGACACGGGCTCGTTCGTGTTGCCGGTCACCGTGCCGCACGACCTCGAACCTGGTCAACACACGCTCGTCGCCATCGCCACGCCTCCCGGTGGTGTCGAGTCGATCGTCTCGTTTCCGGTGACGGTGATCGCTGCCACCGAACCCGTCTCGGGCGACGACGCCGTCGAAGACTCCGAGGCCGGCGCTGAGCCGGTGACACCGATCTCTGACGGCAGCGTGCGCGGTGACGTCGACCGTGCAGACTTCGCGAGTCCGTCGGCCATCAGCGACAGCATCCCGACCATCGATCGCATCTTCCGCACCCCGCTGCTGCTGCTCGCGTCGGGCGGCCTGGCGCTGGCAATTCTGCTGCTCGTTGCCCTACCGTCTGAGCTGCTCAACAGCACGCTCGCGTCGAACTCGCGCCGCATCGGGCGCTGGTATTCCGCGATCGAAAGCAGCGTCGAGCGTGCAACAGAGTGGTTCGCGTCGGTCACCCGAACGCGTGCCATCGCCGCCGCGATTCTCGTCGTATTGACGAGCCTCATCTTCGGCTTCGTCGACCCGAACTACGGGTTCGACCCCGTCTCGGTGCGCATGACCGTCTCGCTCGCCATCGGGCTCTTCATCGTCACCTATGTGGCGTCGTGGATCAGTGGCGCCATCATCGACCGCGTGTGGAGCATCGAGACACGCGTCAGTCTGCAGCCGGCCGCCCTCGTCTTCGCGGTCGTGGGTGTCATCGTCGCGCGACTGCTCGACTTCTCGCCGGGCTTCCTGATCGGACTCGTGATCGGGCTCGACCTCATCTCGCGCGTGGGCGCCCCGCATCGCGTGCGCGCCATTCTCACCAACATCTCGGTCATCGTGGGGCTCGCTGTTCTCGCCTGGGTGGGCTACTCGGTGATGGCCGCGTTGTCGACAGGTGAGCCGAATGCCTTCGAGCTGCTCGTGAGCGACGCGCTTATCGCCACGACGGCAGAAGGCCTCACGGCCGCCGTCGCCGCGCTGCTGCCCCTCGGGTTCCTTGACGGCCACGAGGTGTTCCGCCGGTCGAAGGCGCTGTGGGCCGGATCGTTCGCGATCGTCGCGACGCTCTTTGCGCTCATCGTGATGCCGACAGCGGCGGGTGACGACGTCGAGATCGCCGACATCGGCTTCTGGATGCTCGTGATGGCGATCTACGCGGCCGTCACGTTGACCCTCTGGGCTGTGCTGCACTTCACCGGAGGCAGCACCACCGATGACGACGTCGACGAGCCTGTCGAGGTCGCGTCGAGGTAGCCCCGGGGTCTCCTCCACACGCGCGCTCGAGCGTGCGCTGCGGCACCGAGCAATGCGAACCGTGATGTCGCTCGGTCGTGCGCGCCATCCTGCTCTGCGGGAGGCCACATGCCACGCAACAACAACCTGGGTCGACGCGGAGAAGACCTCGCCGTCGAGCACCTGATCGCCGCGGGCTACGACATCGTCGACCGCAATTGGCGCTCGAGCATGGGCGAGATCGACATCGTCGCGCGCGAGAGGCGCACGACAGTCGTCGTCGAAGTGAAGACGCGGTCGGGGCTCGGGTTCGGGCACCCGCTCGCGGCGGTGACGCCAGTCAAGCTCGCCCGCCTGCGCCGACTCGCAGGGGCATGGTGCGCTGAGCATGGCCCGGTCGAGTCGCTGCGCGTCGACGTGATCGGCGTGATCATCGAGCCCGACGGCGGCGCCCGCATCGAGCACGTCGAGCAGGCCGGCTGATGGCCGTTGCCCGCACACTCGCCGTCGCCCTCAACGGCGTCGACGGCGCCATCGTCGAAGTCGAAGCCGACCTCGCGAACGGTCTGCCGGCGTTCACCATCATCGGCCTGCCCGACGCCGCACTGGGCGAGGCGAAAGACCGGGTGCGCTCGGCCGCCGTCAACTCGGGCTGCGATCTGCCCAACCGCAAGGTCACCGTCAACCTGTCACCCGCTTCACTGCCGAAGCACGGTTCGGGCTTCGACCTCGGCATCGCCGTCGCGGCGCTCGCCACCACCGGCGCAGTCGACACCGAGGCGATCAGTCGCATCGTGCACCTGGGCGAATTGTCGCTCGATGGCAGGCTGCGTCCGGTCGCGGGCGTGCTGCCCGCCGTGCTCGCAGCGCGGCGAAACGGTGCGCGAGCTGTCGTCGTGCCGAGCGGCAATGCCGACGAAGCTCGACTCGTGCCGGGCATCCGCGTGATCGGGGCCGCCTCGCTGCGCGAAGTGCTGATCGGGCACGGGGCGCGGCTCGAGCCGATGCCGGTCGAGCCGCTCACGATGCCGATGCACGACGATCAGCCCCTCGAGGTGGGCGACCTCTCTGATGTGGTCGGGCATCCCGACGCTGTTGAAGCACTGCAGGTCGCGGCCGCGGGCGGGCACCATGTGCTCATGCTCGGGCCGCCGGGCGCGGGCAAGACGCTGCTGGCCTCACGGCTGCCGGGGCTGCTGCCCGACCTCGAGCCCGACGCGGCCGTCGAGGTATCGTCGGTGAGGTCGCTCGCCGGGATGCCGGTCGGCACCTCGCTCGTCACGCGCCCACCCCTCGAGGCTCCGCACCACAGCGCGACGATGGCGTCGCTCGTCGGTGGTGGCAGCGGGCTCGTGCGACCCGGGGCGATCTCGCGGGCGGCACACGGAGTCTTGTTTCTCGACGAAGCCCCCGAATTCGCGTCGTCGGTGCTCGACGCCTTGCGGCAACCGCTCGAGACGGGCGAGATCACGATTCATCGCGCTCGATCGGTGGCGCGGTTTCCCGCACGGTTTCAGCTTGTGCTCGCCGCGAACCCGTGCCCGTGCGGCAACGGCGGCTCGGTCGACGGCGAGTGCACCTGCACGCCCATGGCTCGCCGCCGATACCTCGGGCGGCTGTCGGGGCCCCTGCTCGACCGCATCGATCTGCACCTCACGGTGCACAGGGTCGGCGCACTGCACCTGACGGCGGGCACCGACGGTGCGATCACGACCGCCGCGGCTCGGCAACGGGTGACCGCGGCGCGCGAGCGCGCTCGACAGCGATGGGGTGGTGGCAGCCTCAGCCTGAACGCCCACGCGCCCGGGCCGATGCTGCGCTCGCAGCCCTGGCGGCTGCCGGCCCCTGACCGCGCGCCCCTCGATCGAGCGCTCGAGCGCGGTGCGCTGACGATGCGCGGGTACGACCGAGTGCTGCGCATCGCATGGTCGCTCGCCGACCTCGACGACCGCGAACGACCCGGGGCCGACGACGTCGGCAGGGCGCTCTACCTGAGAAAGGGAATCTGAATGGCCGCCTGGGGAATCGACGAGCACCGCATCGACACCGCGCTGGCAGCGGTGAGGGCAGAACCCGTCTCTGAGCCAGAGCGCGACGACCTCTTCGCGCGCGCTGTGTGGAGCGTGCTCATCGAGCCGGGCGACAGCGTCGCGGGGAAGCTCATCGCCGCGGTGGGAGCCGATCGCGCGGCACGCATGATCATCGACCGCGCGCCCGCGAGCGCGCTCGTCGAGGCGTGCGAGGGCGACATCACTCATGAGAAGGCGATCGACGCTCTCGATCGCTGGCTGCCCCGGCTGCGGTCAGACGACGTGCTGAGAAGCCTCGAGAACGCGGCACGATGCCGCGCTCGCATGGTCGTGCCCCACGATCGGCACTGGCCAGAGGGGTTCGCCGCCCTCGGCCCGAGCGAGCCGGTGCTGCTGTGGGCGCGCGGAGACACCGCGCTCTTGCGCAGGCCAGGGGTGGCCATCGTCGGTGCGCGAGCGGCGACGGGCTATGGCGAGCACGTGGCGATGGAGTTCACTGCAGGCCTCGCCGCGCGAGGGGTCGCCATCATCTCGGGTGGCGCATACGGCATCGACGGCATGGCGCACCGCGCGGCACTCGCGAGTGCTGCAGACACGATCGCCGTGCTCGCGGGCGGAGTCGACCGGCTGTACCCCAGCGGGCACGATGCGCTGCTCACGCGCGTCATCGCCGACGGCCTCGTGATCGGCGAGGCGCCCTGCGGCTCGGCTCCGACCAAGTGGCGGTTTCTGCAGCGCAATCGGGTGATCGCCGCGCTGGCGAGAGCGACCGTGGTCGTCGAGGCCGGGCACCGCTCAGGTGCCCTGAGCACGGCGAACCACGCCCTCGACATCGGGCGGCCCGTCGGCGCGGTTCCGGGGGCCATCACGAGCGCAGCGAGCGCGGGCTGCCACCGCATCATTCGCGAGGGGTTCGCCGTGTGCGTCACGAGCGTCACCGAGATCATGCAGCTCGCGTTCGAGGGCGACGGCGTGCTCGAGCTGCCCGCCGACGACGACGCGGCGGCGTCGAGCGGCGACGACCCCGTGCACACCCGAGTGCTCGATGCGCTGCGGCCGCGCCGCGGGCAGACGACACTCGACATCGCGCGCGCCGTCGGAGAGAGCGAGTCTCGTGTGCGAGCGGTGCTCGGCCTCTTGAGCATCGACGACCGAGCGCTGTGCGGCGACGATGCGCTGTGGCGTCGCCCAGAGAATCGGGCGAAGCCGAGCAGTGCCGAGTAGCCTGAGCGTATGACGCAGTTGGGGCAGTATCCGCCCGCCACGCACGTGATCGCGCACATCTCAGACACCCATCTGCTGGGTGAAGGTCGGCCCCTGTACGGCGCCGTGCCCGTCGACGAGCGGCTCACGATCGCGATGGCCAGGCTCGAATCGGCTCCGGTTCGGCCGCACGCAGTCATCTTCACCGGCGACCTCGCCGACCTCGGCGAGCCAGACGCCTACCGGCGGCTGCGCGCCATCGTCGAGCCCGTCGTCGAGCGCATGGGCGCACAGCTCATCTGGGTCATGGGAAACCACGATGAACGGGCGCAGTACTCGTCGCTGCTGTTCGACGAAGAACCCAGCGATGCGCCCCACGACCGCGTCTACGACGTGAACGGCCTGCGCGTCATCTCACTCGACACGACGGTGCCTGGGTATCACCACGGAGAACTGAGCAGCGAGCAGCTCGACTGGCTGCGTGCAGAGCTTGCCACCCCGGCACCGAATGGCAGTGTGCTCGCCGTGCACCACCCGCCGGTGCCGACGCCGCTCGAAGTCATGTCGGTGCTCGAACTGCACGACCAGCCCGCCCTCGAGGCGGTGCTGCAGGGCTCCGACGTGCGCATCATCCTCGGTGGGCACTTGCACTACTCGACGCACAGCACCTTTGCCGCGATTCCCGTCTCGGTCGCCGCGGCCACCTGCTACACCCTCGATCTCGGCGCCGACGCGTCGCGGCTCTTGAGCGGTGTCGATGGCGGGCAGTCGTTCGACTACGTGCACCTCTACAGCGACCGCGTCGTGACCTCGACCGTTCCGGTCGCGGCGTTCGCCGAAGTCACCGGGTTCTCTGACTCGTACCGGCCGATGATCGACGCGATGTCACCCGACGAGCGCATCGCGCAGCTCTCGAGCAAGCAGTCGCCGCTCAACCTCAACGAGGCGGCCGCGAGCGGCGCCTAGCGTGCGCTAGGCGCGGTGCGGCGCTCGGCGTGCGGCGGCCGCACGCGGCGCGGAGCATGCGTGGTCTGCAGTGGGCGCGGCTCGTGGTCTGCAGTGGTCGCGGCTCAGGGTGTGCGGTAGTCGCCGCGCCTAGCTTGCGTCAGGCTCGGTGCCGGTGCCGGTGCCGGTGCCGGTGCCGGTGCCGCGGCCCGCACTACTACCCGCGCTTGTGCGCCACGGCCGCTCGGGCTGCGCTGCGCCGACGTGAGTGCGATACGTCTCGACGACCCTGCTCAGGTATGCGGTGATGACCTGCTGCTCGTCGGCGCTGAACGACCTGATCGTCTCGTCGATCTGACCCACCATGGGCAGGATGCGCCCGAGCGCACGGCGCACAGAGGCAGAGGTCGCGACGACGAGCACCCCTCGACGGTCGCTCGGATGCGGTGTGCGGGCGGCGTGCCCCAGTGCTTCGAGTCGGTCGATCACCGTGGTGACCGCTGCCGATGACAGGGTGAGTCGGTCGGCGAGTTCAGAGGGGCTGAGCGGGCCGGCCGAGATCAAATGCTGCATAGCGGTGAGATCGGTGCTGTTGACGCCGAGCTCGTCGCCCAGCGATCGCTCGAAGTCGTCGGTCACGTCGATCAGCTCGCGCAGCAGCAGCGTCGCGCTGTGCACGTCGCCGAAGCTGGGAGTCTGCTGATCTGGTTGGCCCACACCCCCAGTCTACCGATAGTTTCTCGATGATCGAATATCTCGACTATCGAGATATATTGCTCGTACGGCGAGACAGCCACGCTTCGCCGCCCAACCATCCCTGAGCAGCCGCCGCAGAGGCGGACCCCGAGGAGCCTCATGATCGCGCTGACGCGCTTCATCACCGCCGCCAAGACGTCGTGGATCGTTCTCATCACGGGGCTCGCAGCCACTGCGGCGCTGTTCATCGCTGCCGGCTACCAGTCGGCTGACGCAGCGCCCCCCGTGGGGCTGCCCGACTCTGCAGAGTCGGTGCAGGCAGCGGCCCTGCTCGAAGAGTTCGCCGACGACGACTCGACGAGCGGGCTGCTCGTCTTCGGCCGCGAGAGCGGCGAGCTGAGCGAGAACGACCTCGAGGCCATCGCCGATCGCACCGAAGCGCTCGCCGACCTGTCGATCGACGGCTTTCTGCCGCCGCCCTCGGTGTCAGACGACGGCACCACGGCGCTCGTGGTGCTGCCCCTCGCCATCGAAGATCGAGTGTCGGGGCAAGCCGAGCGCGCGGCCGAGATTCGCGCGATCGCCGCCGACGGGCTGCCGAGCGGCATCGAGGTCTGGTTCACCGGTGCCGAGGGCTTCTCGGTCGACATCGCTGCGGTCTTCGAAGGTGCCAACTTCGTGCTGCTCAGCATCACAGCACTCGTCGTCGCCCTGCTGCTCATCGTCACCTATCGCAGCCCGGTGCTGTGGATCGTGCCGCTCGCGGTCGTCGGCATCGCAGACTTCATCGCCGGCATCGCGGCCCGACTCGTCGCCGAGAGCCTCGGCATCACGCTCGACGGCTCGGTGACGGGCATTCTCTCGGTGCTCGTGTTCGGCGCAGGCACCAACTACGCACTGCTGCTCATCGCCCGCTATCGAGATGAGCTGCGCCTGCACCTCGACCGACGCGAGGCGATGGCGATCGCGCTGCGGGGTGCAAGCCCCGCGATTATCGCCAGCGGTTCGACCGTGGCCCTCGCCCTCGCGACCCTGCTGTTCGGCGAGCTCTCGGGCAACCGATCGCTCGGTCTCGCCGGCGCCGTGGGCATCATCGTGGCGATGGCCTATGCGCTGCTGGTGCTGCCGGCCGCGCTCGTGATCTTCGGTCGGTGGATCTTCTGGCCGATCATTCCGCGCTACGGCTCGCCCGATGCGATCTCACGCAGCCCCTGGGGCAAGCTCGGCCGAGCCGTCAGCAAGAGGCCTCTCGTCGTGGCCATCATCGGCTTCGCCGCGCTCGGCGCCATGGCGACCGGTCTCACCACCACGAACGTCGGCCTCTCGCAGAACGACCGCTTCATCGTCAAGCCCGAAGCTGTTCTCGGCCAAGAGCGACTGGCCGAGGCCTTCTCCGCCGGCAGCTCGGCCCCGGCGTCGGTGGTCGTGCCGGTCGGCGACCTCGATGACGTGCTCGACGGCATCGTCGACGTCGAGGGGGTCGTCGACGCGCGACCGGGCGCGGCGAACGACGACATCGCGCAGATCGTCGTCGTGCTCGACGCCGACCCCGAGAGCGAGCGCGCCTTCGAGATCATCGCCGAGCTGCGCCTCGCACTCGACGATCTCGGTGACGGCACGGCGCTCGTGGGCGGCATCGATGCTGAGGGCCTCGATCTTCGAGATGCCCAGGCGCGCGACCAGGGTCTGGTCATTCCGCTCATCCTCGTGCTCGTGCTCGCCGTGCTGGTGCTGCTGCTGCGCGCGCTGGTCGCACCGCTGCTGCTGCTCGTGGCGGTCGTCGCGAGCTACTTCAGTGCGGTCGGCATCGGCTCGATCATCTTCGCGACAGTCTTCGGTTTTCCGGGGCTCGACACCACGGTGCTGCTGTTCAGCTTCTTGTTCCTCGTCGCACTTGGCGTCGACTACTCGATCTTCTTGGTCACTCGAGCGAAAGAAGAGGTGCCGTTGCTCGGCACGTCTGAGGGCATGATCCGCGCGCTCGCCGCGACGGGCGGCGTCATCACGAGCGCAGGAATCCTGCTCGCGGCGGTGTTCGCCGTGCTCGGCGTGCTGCCGCTCATCGCGCTCACCCAGATCGGGGTGATCGTCTGCATCGGTGTGCTCATCGACACCCTGCTGGTGCGCACGGTGATCGTGCCGGCCATGACCTTCCTCGCGAAAGATCGCTTCTGGTGGCCGCGGCGGCCCGAACTCACCGACGCCGAGGCCGCGGCACGCGGCGCGAACGGTCAGGCCGAGCGCATGCCCGAGTCGCTCGAGACGGCGCCTGTCGACGGCGATCGGGTCACGGCCGCGGTGCCGTAGGCCGCACGTTGCGCTCAGCCGGCGTGCGAACAGCTCGCGCGCCGGCTCTGCGCGATCTCGGCCTGTCGCCGGGTGGCGACGCAGCCGCGAGGCGCATGCTGGAGGCATGCACGAGCCGCCCTCGGCCCTGCGCGACGCCGTCGCGCTGTATCTGCGCGCGCTCGAGCTCGAGCGAGGGGTGAGCGCGCACACCTCTCGCGCCTACGCGGCAGATCTCGCGACGCTCGTCGACTTCGTCGAACTGCGCGGCGCAGCCGACGACCCGCTCGAGTGGAACCTCGAACTGCTGCGTGAGTGGGTGTGGCAGCAGAACGAGCAGGGCCTGGCAGCCTCGACGCTCGCCCGGCGCACGTCGAGCGTGCGGGGGTTCACGGCGTGGTTGGCCCGCACGGGTCGCACCGAGGGCGACGCGGGCGCACGGCTGCGGGCGCCGAAAGGCGAGCGACGGCTGCCGCGCGTGCTGACCCGCACCCAGATCGACGGCCTGCTCGACGACCTCGAAGCTCGCGCCCTCAGCGGTGACCCTGTGGCGTGGCGCGACCGCGCCGCGGTCGAACTGCTCTACGCGAGCGCCCTGCGGGTGAGCGAACTCGTGGGCCTCGATCTGGGCGATGTCGACGACCAGCGCCGCGTCGTGCGGGTGCTCGGCAAGGGTGCCAAAGAGCGGGTTGTTCCGTTCGGCATTCCTGCCCAGCGTGCTCTGCGCGACTACCTCGAGCATGGTCGACCACCGCTTCTGACGCCAGACTCGGGTTCGGCACTGCTGCTCGGCCCGCGCGGGCGGCGGGTCTCGACCAGGGCTGTCTATGAGGTCATCGCGCGATTGCTCGCCGACCTGCCGGGCACCGGCCCCTCCGGGCCGCACACTCTGCGGCACACGGCCGCCACCCACCTGCTCGATGGCGGCGCCGATCTGCGAGCGGTGCAAGAGATTCTCGGGCACGCGAGCCTCGCCACCACGCAGGTCTACACCCACGTCAGTGCCGAGCGCCTCGCCGCCGTGTACCGCACCGCCCACCCCCGCGCCTGACGCCAGGGTCGGCAGCAGCACCGCGCGGCGCAGGCCGCCGAGAAACAGCAGCGGAGAGACGTACTCGCCCGCGACTCTGACCCCGAGGTGCACGCAGGCGCGAGCGCAGTGCCCCGCCTGCAGCGTGCCGATGACATCGCCGGCCGCCACCGCGTCACCGGCCGACACGAGAGGCTCGACCGGTTCGACGGTGGCGAGAATCTGCCCCTGCCGCACCGTGATGACGGGCCGGTCGACGACGACGCCAGCGAAGTGCACGGTGCCGCTCGTGACGGCGACCACGGGAACGAGGTGCGCCATAGCACCCAGGTCGACGCCGCGGTGCCCGACCCCGTAGGGAGTCGGCGGGGCCACGAACGGCCGCACGATCGTGCGGGGCCCGTCGACGGGCCAGACCCAGCCCGGCACGCGCGTCGACGTCGAGTCTCGCGCACTGCCAGCGCCGCCGAGCGAGCCGGGCGCACCGAGCGCGAGCACGGCGACGAGGGTGAGCACGGCGAGACGCATGACGACAGCATCGTCGCGAGCGCAGCATCCTGAGCGGTGGTTGCCCCGACCGGGTGAACCCGGCGATGCAGAGCTGGCGGGGGAGGAGGGGCGCCCCGCGACCGCCCGCCGAGAGCGGTGATATGCTGGCAGACGCAGTCGTGCGTGTCACGGCTGACTTCGCGTGTCCATTTCATGGCGCATATCCCCATCAGTCCCCACGTGACCGAGCAATCGGCGGTCGCACCGTTCGGGTCGGGGCCAGCGTCGGGCACTAGGGCCCCTCCCGTCGGGCGGGGCGACAACTGAGAACAAAGGAGCACGGCCATGGCCGTCGTCACAATTCGTCAGCTGCTCGACAGCGGCGTGCACTTCGGGCACCAGACCCGCCGGTGGAACCCGAAGGTCAAGCGCTTCATCCTGACCGAGCGCAGCGGCATCCACATCATCGACCTGCAGCAGTCGCTCGCCTACATCGACAAGGCGTACGACTTCGTCAAAGAGACGGTCGCCCACGGCGGCACGATTCTCTTCGTCGGCACCAAGAAGCAGGCGCAAGAGTCGATCGCCGAGCAGGCCACGCGCGTCGGCCAGCCCTACGTCAACCAGCGCTGGCTCGGTGGTCTGCTGACCAACTTCCAGACGGTGTCGAAGCGCCTTGCGCGCATGAAAGAGCTCGAAGAGCTCGACTTCGACGACACCACCAAGGGCTTCACCAAGAAAGAGCTCTTGATCAAGAAGCGCGAGCTCACCAAGCTGCACAAGTCGCTCGGCGGCATCCGCAACCTCACGAAGACCCCGAGCGCCATGTGGGTCGTCGACCCCAAGCGCGAGCACCTCGCCATCGACGAGGCCCGCAAGCTGGGCATCCCCGTCATCGGCATCCTCGACACGAACGCCGACCCTGACGAGCTGGCATACCCGATTCCGGGCAACGACGACGCGATCCGCTCGGTGGCGCTGCTGACGCGCATCATCGCGGATGCTGCCGCCGAAGGTCTCATCCAGAAGCACCAGAAGCCCGAAGCAGAGGGCAACGTGTCGGCCGTCGAGCCGCTCGCCGAGTGGGAGCGCGAGCTGCTCGAGGCGGGCAACGCCGAAGCGGCCGCTGCGGCACCCGCTGCTGAGGCGCCCACCGCCGACGAAGCGCCCGCCGCTGACGCACCCGCCGCAGAGGCACCTGCTGCCGAGGCACCTGCGGCCGACGAGGCCGCGGCCGAAGCGCCCGCCGAGAAGCCGGTCAAGAAGCCGGCCGCGAAGAAGGCTCCGGCGAAGGCCGAGGCCACCGAGGCCGCCGACGCTGCCGCTGACGCGCCTGCCGAAGCACCCGCTGAAGCGCCTGCCAAGAAGCCCGCGGCCAAGAAGCCTGCCGCGAAGAAGCCCGCTGCCGAGGCTGAGGCCCCGGCTGCCGAGACCGAGTAAGGAACCCCTCTATGGCGAACGTCAGCCTGGAAGACATCAAGACCCTGCGCGACCGCCTGGGAACAGGCATGGTCGACACCAAGAACGCTCTGGTCGAGGCAGAGGGCGACCTCGAGAAGGCCACCGAGATTCTGCGGCTCAAGGGCGCGAAGGGCAACGCGAAGCGCGCTGACCGCTCGACGAGCGAAGGCCTCGTCGCCGCCCACGAGGGCGCAGACGCCGCGACCATGATCGAGCTCGCCTGCGAGACCGACTTCGTCGCCAAGGGCGACAAGTTCGTGTCGCTCGGCGAGCGCGTGCTCGCTGCGGTCGTCGCAGCCGGTGCCGGCACGGTCGACGCGGCGCTCGCCGCCCCGCTCGACGGCTCGACGGTCGCCGAGGTGATCGACGCCGAGGCGGCGATCATCGGTGAGAAGTTCGAGCTTCGCCGCGTGGCTCGCGTCGAAGGAGCGAAGTTCGCGGTCTACATGCACCGCACGAACAAAGACCTGCCTCCGCAGGTCGGTGTCGTCGTCGCCTACGAGGGTGACGACGCCGAGACGGCGCGCAGCATCGCGCAGCACATCTCGTTCGCCGACCCGCAGTACTTGACGCGCGACGAGGTTCCGGCCGAGACGGTCGAGAACGAGCGCCGTATCGTCGAAGAGATCTCGCGCAACGAGGGCAAGCCCGAAGCCGCTCTGCCGAAGATCGTCGAAGGCCGCGTCGGAGCCTTCTTCAAGCAGGTCTCGCTGCTCGAGCAAGACTATGCGCGTGACAACAAGCTCACGATCGCTCAGGTGCTGAAAGACGCCGGCCTCACCGTGACGGGCTTCGCCCGTTTCAAGGTCGGCGCCTAACCACCGCCAGTCGAATGCCCCGGGTCATCACAGACCCGGGGCATTCGTCGTCTCAGGGCCGGCGCTTCGGCGACTCGCGGCCCGCGGCGGGCCCCGCACCCCATACGCTGGAGTCGCTGCACGAGAGAAGGAGACCGCTGTGGTCGAGAAGAAGCGTCGGGTCTTGCTCAAGCTGTCGGGCGAAGCGTTCGGCGGCGGGTCGCTCGGCGTCAACCCCGACGTCGTGAGCGGCATCGCCCGCGAGATCGCCGAGGCGGCGAAAGACGTCGAAGTCGCGATCGTCGTCGGCGGTGGCAACTTTTTTCGGGGCGCCGAGCTCAGTCAGCGCGGCATGGACCGCGGGCGGGCCGACTACATGGGCATGCTCGGCACCGTCATGAACGCGCTCGCGCTGCAAGACTTTCTCGAGCAGGCGGGCGCACCCGTGCGGGTGCAGTCGGCCATCCAGATGACGCAAGTGGCCGAGCCGTACATTCCGCTGCGTGCCGAACGGCACCTCGAGAAGGGGCGGGTCGTGATCTTCGGCGCGGGTGCCGGGCTGCCGTACTTCTCGACCGACACCGTCGCGGCGCAGCGAGCGCTCGAGATCAGCGCTGTCGAGGTGCTCGTCGCCAAGAACGGCGTCGACGGCGTCTACAGCGCTGACCCGCGGCACGACCCCAGTGCGCACAAGCTCGACGCCGTCACCTACCAAGACGCCCTCGTGCAGGGTCTCAAGGTGGTCGACTCGACCGCGTTCTCGCTCTGCATGGACAACGGCATGCCGATGGTCGTGTTCGGCATGGAGCCCGCGGGCAACATCGCCAAGGCCATCCGCGGCGACGCCATCGGCACGCGCGTCTCGAACTAGCGCGCACCGTCCGCCGATGATCGTCGCCCTGCTGGTCGGTGGCGCCGCGCTCGCCCACGCTGCGTGGAACATCGCCATGAAGCGCGCCGGCACCAGCGGCACGCCGTTCATCGCCGTCACCCTGCTGATCGGCGTGGTCGTGTTCGCCCCGTTCGGCGTGACGGCTCTCGTCGCGGGGCCGCCGCCGTCGCCCGCCTGGATCGGTCTCGTGGTCGGCAGTGCCGCGCTGCAGTTGGGCTATTTCTTGCTGCTGCAGCGGGCCTACCGACTCGCCGATGTCGGGGTCGTGTATCCCCTCGCGCGGGGAGTCGGGCCGCTGCTCAGCGTCATCGCCGCCGTGATCGTGCTGGGCGAGCGCCCTGGCGCTGTCGCACTCGCGGGCGCGCTGCTGGTCGTCGCCGGAGTGGTGGTGATCGGGCTCGCCGGCTCGCGGCAGCACGACTCTGATGCGCAGCGACGGTGGCGGGGCATCCGGTATGGCGCAGCAGTGGGCGCGGTGATCGCGGCGTACACGCTGTGGGATGCCGCCGCGGTCACGATCGCCGACCTCGACCCGGTCGGCTACTACTGGGCGAGCATGGTCGTGCAGCTGCTCGTGCTCGGCGGCATCGCTCTGCGCTCGCCGACGGCGGTGGTGCAGACAGCCCGGCGGCACCCTGTCGCCGCCACGGTGGTCGGCGTGCTCTCGCCCCTGGCGTACGGCGCTGTGCTGTTCGCCTACCAGCTCGCGCCCGTCTCGATCGTGGCGCCGGCGAGAGAGGTGAGCGTCGTGCTCATCGCGCTCGCGGGGTGGATGCTCTTCCGCGAGCCGCACCCCGTGCGCCGCCTCATCGGCAGCGCACTCGTGCTCGCAGGCATCGCCCTGCTAGTTTCTGAGTGACCGCGACGCGCGCGCGGGAAGCACTTTGGAGCCGATCGTGAACCGACGCATCACCCTCGCCGCCTCGTTGCTCGCGGCGCTCTCGCTCGCCCTCGTGCCGGCGACGGCAGCGGTCGCCGCCGATCAAGATGTCACGACTCCTGGCTGGCGCTGGCTCGATGTCTACGACAACGGCTACCGCCTGCAAGACGTCGAGTCGTACTACACCGACTTCTTGGGCAGCGGTGTCGAGCTCGCCGGGTGGCGTCGCGACGCGTTCGACGATCTCATGCGCATCACGGCGTTCGACCCCGAGGCGGGCGACGGCGGAGAGTTCGTGCCGACGTATCCGCTCGTGCGCTTCGGCTCAGATGTGCTCGGGCCCTTGCCGATCACGCCCGTGTCGGCGAGCTGGGTCGACAACGGCCGCACCTCCACGGTGGGCACCGTCACCGCAGACTTCGGCGATGGTCGAGTGGTCACCGTGACCTTCACGATGGAGATCGAGAACTCGACCGCTCGGTGGACGGTGTCACCGGACGTCGTGGGAGGCGACCCCGCGGAGGTCGAGATCGAGATCGGGGGCGACCTCGGCTCGGACGGCGACTCGACGTACGTCGACCTCGGTGGCGGAGCATGGATCTCACACGACACCAATCGTGGCGACCCGGTCATCGCCTGGCGCCTGAGCGGAGTGTCGCCGCAGATGGGAACAGTCGATGTTCCCGGTGCCGTCATCTTCCGAGCACCCGGCACGGCCTCTTCGAGCGTCACCGTCGGCGTCATCGACTTCGATGAGTGCTCGTTCGACGATGCGCTCGACACCATGGCGGGCCTCGCGCCGACGCTCAGCCTGGGCCAGAGCATCAGTCCGCTGTACGCCACCGACTGCTTGCTGACGGTGAACCCTCCCGCTGTCGGGCCGGGCGAGCCGGTCGCAGCGCTTCTGCCCTTGACCCTGTCGGCAGAGCTCGTGGCCGACAACTGGGCCCCCGACAACGAGACCGACTTCGTCGATCTCGACTGGCGGGTCGATGTCGTCGACGGGCCGACCGGAGTGGTCGCCGTGCTCGAGTGGGTGCCAGACGACAGCTCTCTCGCTGTGCGACTCAGTGGCACGCCGACGCAGGCCTGGTCGGGGCCCGTGACGCTCGTGGTGCATCGAGGCAGAGAGCCCGTTCTCGTGCAGTTCGCCCTGTCGGTCGAGCTGGCCGCGACCGGCGCGAGCTCGGTGGCCGCGCTCGCGGCGGGCTCGGTGCTGCTCGTGGGCGCGGGTGCGCTCGCGTTCAGCGCACGCCGTCGCACTGCCCTCCCACGCTGATCGTCGACCGCTAGACTCGTGGGCGACCCACCGAAGGAGCCGCCGTGATCGCCGATGTACTCGCCGAAGCCACCGAGAAGATGACCAAGGCCGTCGAGGTCGCCAAAGACGACTTCGCGACGGTGCGCACTGGCCGGGCCAACCCGCAGCTGTTTCAGAAGATCCTGGTCGAGTACTACGGCACGCCGACTCCGCTCGCGCAGCTGGCGAGCCTGCAGAACCCCGAGGCGCGCACGATTCTCATCACGCCCTACGACAAGAGTGCGCTGAAAGAGATCGAGAAGGCCATCGTCAACTTTCCGAACCTCGGTGCGAGCCCGAACAATGACGGCGAGATCATCCGCGTCACGATGCCCGAGCTCACCGAAGACCGGCGCAAAGAGTACGTGAAGATCGTCAAGCAGAAGGCAGAAGACTGCAAGGTCTCGATCCGCAACATCCGCCGCAAGGCGAAAGACGACCTCGACGCTCTCAAGAGCGAGGTCGGCGACGACGAGGTTGCCCGCGCCGAGAAAGAGCTCGAGGCGATCACGAAGCGCGCGACCGATGCCGCCGACGAGGCGCTCAAGAAGAAAGAAGCGGAGCTGCTCGAGGTCTAGATGGCCGAGCCACAGGATTCTTCTCCGACGACCGACGTCGACGCCTCTGCGCCCGCCGGTCGTTCTCCGCGTCGACGCCGGGGCGGCAAGGCCCGCGAAGAGGTCGAAGCGGCGCTGCACGACATCGAGAACCGTGTGCACGACATCGAGCAGAAGGCGCGCGAGATGGATGCTCGCATCGAGGCGCGCGCGGGGCGCAACCTGCCCAAGGCGATCTTCTTCGGCCTCGTGCTGGGGCTCGCGCTGCTCTTCAGCCTCATCGTGGTCAAAGAGGTCTTCATGCTGTTCGCGGCCGCCCTGGTCGTGTTCACCGTCTACGAGCTCGCGAGCGCGCTGCGATTCGCTGGTCGCGATGTGCCGCGCATCCCTCTCGTCGTCGCTTCGGTCGCGATGGTGCCGTCGGCGTTCTACGGCGGCGCCGCAGGGCTCTGGTGGGCCTTCCTGGCCGCGATCGCCGTGGTGAGCCTCTGGCGCGTCGCTGAGATGGTGAAGCCGTCGATGCGCGGTGAGTCGGTGTCGCTCGGCACCGACCTCGCGGCGGGAATCTTCGTGCTCGCCTATGTTCCCCTGCTCTCAGGGTTCGCCGTCGTCATGACCGCGCAACCGGGAGGCGAGTGGTGGGTGCTCGCCTACCTGATCGTCGTGATCTCGATCGACACAGGGGCCTACGCCTCGGGGGTGCTGTTCGGCCGACACCCGATGGCGCCCAAGATCAGCCCCAAGAAGACGTGGGAGGGCTTCGCCGGCTCGGTGGTGGCGGCGACCATCGCCGGCATCCTGCTCGCCGTGCTGATGATCGGCACCGCGTGGTGGGTCGGGCTCATCCTGGCGCTCGCGCTCGTCGGTGCCGCGACGCTCGGCGACTTGACCGAGTCGCTCATCAAGCGCGACCTCGGCATCAAAGACATCTCGACCTGGCTGCCGGGGCACGGCGGCTTTCTCGATCGACTCGATTCGATACTGCCCTCGACCGTGGTCGCCTACCTGATCTTCAGCGTCGTCGTCGGCTGAGCCGTCGAACGGTGCCGGTGGCGCTGATCGCACCCCGCACTGGGGCAGAATAGGGCGGTGACGTCGACCTTTCCTCTCGCGCGATCGGGCAAGCCCGGATACGACTGCTCTGAAGTCGATGACTTTCTCGACAACGCTCGGCGGGCGTTCGCCCTGCCGGCCGGCCATGACGAGTCGCTCTCGAGTCAGCAGATTCGCCACACCGGCTTTCGGGTGGTGCGCAAGAACGGCTACTCGGCCCGCCATGTCGACGCGGCGCTCGAACGGCTCGAAGAAGCCTTCGCCGCCCGCGAGCGCGAGCACGCCATCGGCGAGCAGGGCACCGATGCCTACTACGCGGGAGTGCGGGCGACTGCTCAAGAGATTCTCGACCGCCTGGCCAGGCCGGCGGGCAAGCGCTTCACGCGTGTGAGCCCCTTCACGCGCGGGTACCACCCGGCCGACGTCGACGCCTTCTCGAAGCTCGTGTCGCAGTACTTCGAGAAGGGGCGGCCGCTGGCGATCGAGACGGTGCGCACGATCGCCTTCCGCCCGAAGTACGGCGGGTACCGCGAACTGCAGGTCGACGTGCTGCTCGACACCGTCATCGACCTCATGCTGGCCGTTCGCTGAGCGCTCAGAACGACCTCACGGTAGACTCGTCCAACTGTGGGACGACATGCAACGGCAACGAGGCGCCCCAGTGCTCTGAGCGAGTCTTCGAACGTCGCCAGCGCGGGGGGTGCTCTTCGTCGCGCCTCAGAACCGCAGGCCGAGCGTCACGTGCGCGCCTCGTGGTCTCTGCCCCTGTTCGCGTCGTTCGCCACCATGGCCCTCGTGCTCGCCACGATCATCGACCCCTCGTCATCGACTGCGACGTCGTCGACCACCACCACCCCCGCTGCGCAGCACGAGCCGCAAGTGCTCGTCGCGACCGACGACTATGTCAGCAGCATCGAGCGCATCACCTGGAAGACGACGCAGGTCGTGACCTATGGCGTGGCTCCCGCGGTCGGCACCCCCGACCCCGGCACAGCGCAGGCGATCGCGGCGGCCATGGTCGCTGAACGCGGGTGGGGGTCGAACGAATACGACTGCCTCTACGCGCTCTGGGCGAAAGAGTCGGGGTGGAACGTCTACGCGCACAACAAGCGCTCGGGCGCATACGGCATTCCGCAGTCGTTGCCGGGCAGCAAGATGGCCAGCGCCGGCGCCGATTGGGCGACCAACCCCGCCACCCAGATCACCTGGGGCCTGGGCTATATCGCGGCTCGCTACGGCACACCCTGCGGCGCGTGGGCGCACAGCCAGCGCGTCGGCTGGTACTAGGCGCGAGCATCCATGCCCCGCAGCAATCGACCGCGCGGTCGGCGCGCACCAGGCCGCGCTGCAGAGCCGGCTGACGATCAGCTCGATCTCGATCGCATTCGGGCGGGCATGCGTCGCACCGAGTCGAAGCGCTCGGGGCTCTGGAACGTTCAGTCGGTGTCGGCCGCAGCGGCGGTGAAGACCTACGTCTGCCCGGGCTGCAGCAGCGATGTGCCCGCGGGCCAGGCGCACATCGTGGCGTGGCGCGCCGATGGGCCGCTGGGTGACGAGGCCGATCTCGCCGCCCGCCGACACTGGCACTCGTATTGCTGGAGGATGCATCCATGACCGAGCTCATCCGCGCCGCGACGGTGCTGCCCGCGACGCGCACCGACATCGAGCTGACGACCGAAGACGGGCTGACGCTCGTCGGCGAGCTCGCCATGCCGGCGTCGCACGACCCGATCGCCACCCTCGTGTGCCTGCACCCCCTGCCCACCGCGGGCGGATTCATGGATTCGCACGTGCTGCGCAAGGCGGCGGCGCGACTGCCGGCGATGGCCGACATCGCCGTGCTCAGGTTCAACTTCCGCGGGGTCAGCTCGCCCCGGGGCACGAGCGAGGGCGAGTTCGGGCTCGGCGATCTCGAACGGTTCGACCTCGCCGCGGCGATGGCGTTCGTCACAGAGCACGCCTTGCCCGCCCCGTGGCTGCTCGGCTGGTCGTTCGGCACCGAGGTGGCGCTCAAGCACGGGCTCGAGCACGACATCGTCGGAGCGCTGCTGCTGTCGCCGCCGTTGCACCGCACCTCGGTCGACGAGCTCGCGGCGTGGTCGGGCAGCGGGCGACGACTCGTCGCGGTCGTGCCCGAGCTCGACGACTACCTGCGGCCGCAGGAGGCAGCCGAGAGGTTCGCCGTCGTGCCCGAGTGCGAGCTCGTCGCGGTCGAGGGCGGCAAGCACCTCTGGGTGGGTGAGAACCAGACCTACCGGGTGCTGAGCGAGATCGTCGAGCGGCTCAACCCTGCGGTGCTGCCGCTGCCCACCGAGTGGCCGTAGCCGAACGGGTGGCCGTCGCCGACCGTCGGGCTACTTCTCTTCGAGCTTGGGCACGACCACTTGGTCGATGACGATGAGAATCGATGCCGCGACCGGGATGGCGATGAGGGCGCCGAGAATGCCCAGCAGGGTTCCGCCGATGAGGGCCGCGATCACGACGACCACTCCAGGAACCTTGACGGCGCGGTTCATGATGTTGGGGCTCAGCACATAGGCCTCGACCTGCATGTAGATCAGGTAGTACACGCCGGCGGCGATGACGGTGGCGATCGACTCCGGGTTCACCAGCAGCTGCGTGGCGACGATGATGATCGACCCGGTCAGGGTTCCGACGAGCGGCACGAGCGAGAACAAGAACGCGACGAAGGCGAACAGTGCCGGGTAGGCGGCGCCGATGATGTTGAGGTAGATGAAGCTCAGCAGGCCGTTGATGAGGGCGAGCGACACCTGCCCGACGACGTAGCGCCCCACCGCGTGAGCCACTTGCTCTGAGATGTTGATGAACTGCTCGCGGCGCGACTTCGGCACGAGGCGGTACATCGCGGCCTTGATGTTGGTGAGCGAGGCCGTGAAGTACAGCGTCAGGATGAGAATGATGAGCGCGCCGAAGAGCCCCGTCGCGATCGAGACACCCACCGACAGCACGCCGCCGCCGATCTGCGTGAGATTGTCGGGGTTGGTCAGGTATGCGAGAGCGTCTTGCGCCGCGACGCGCACATCGACGATCTCGACCGGGATGACCGCCTGCACCTGCTCGAAGAAGGCGTCGAGCGACTCGAGTGTGGTGACGTACTCGGTGACCTGATTGACGAGCTTCGTCGACTGCTCGATGACGACCGGAATGATCGCGAACACGAGCCCCGTGAACAGGCCGAGCACGCCGACGAGAACGGTGAGGATGGCCGCCCAGCGGGGCCACTTGCGCGACTCGAGCCACGTGACGAGCGGGTCGAGCCCGAGGGCGATGAAGATCGCGGCACCGATGTACGTGAGAATCGTGGCCAGCGAGGCGAAGGCGCCGCCGATGAGCACGGCGACGAGCACGCCCAGGCCGCCGAAGATGCCGAGCCGAAACGCATTCTGAATCTTCACGATGCCCTTTCGTCAGAGCGCCGCCGTCGCGCTACTCGTCGCGCGCGGTCAGTGTCTCCGCTTGCGAGAGTACCCCGCGCAGACCCTCGAAGTAGCCAGCGACGGCGTTGCGTTCGACCCTGATGCGCTCGAGGCGCTCTTCAGCCTCGGTGACGAGCGTGCGGGCGCGTTCTTCAGCATCGCGCACGAGTTCGGCGGCCCGGCTCTCGGCGTTCTCGAGCACCGACCGCGCCGTGGCGTCGGCCGTCGATCGGGTCGCCTCAGCAGCGTCTTTGGTCGAGCGCTCGAGCGCTTCGGCCTCGGCCCTCACGGTGGCAGCGCGCTCTTGCGCCGCAGTGAGCTGCGCTGTCGCTTCGTCGAGATACTTCTGCGTCTGCGCGGCGGCATCCTGCTGCCGGGTGAGGTACTCGCGTTCGGCCTCGTCGCGCCTGGCCGTGAGCTCGACCTCGAGGTCGACCCTGGCCTGCTCGGCTTCGCGGGCGAGTCGCGCACGGTGCTCATCGAGATCGTGCTGGTGCTGGGCGCGCACTCGTGCGGCCTCGTCGGCGAGGGTGCGGCGCTGGGTCTCGGCGTCATGCTCGAGGGCGGCCTGCTGCTCGGCGACCTTCGCCTCGTGCTCGGCCTTCGCTGCGGCCATGTCTCGCTCGAAGGCGGCGCGCTGGGTCGCCTGGTCGTTCGCGAGCGATTCGCGCGCCGTCGCGATCTCGTTCTCGAGCTCGGAACGAGCGGTCGAGAGTTCGCGTGCGAACGACTCGCGAGCCGTCGAGATCTCGAGTTCGAGCGCGGCGCGCGATCGCTTCTCGAGCTGCTCGAGCTCGCTGCGGCGGCGAGCCTCCTCTGCCGCCCAGGCATTCTGCCGCTCGGTGAGCTCGGTCTCGACGGTCTGCCGAAGGTGGGCGAGCTCGGCCTCGAGGGCGTCACGGCCGTGCTGGATGTCGGCGTCGAGTTGGGCACGGCGAGTGGCGTCGTCGCTCTCGAATGTCGCCCTGGCCTGCTCGGTCTCGCGCGCGAGCGTGCCGGCAGCCTCGCGTGCTTCGGCCACCTCGCGGTCGGCGACGACGCGCAGTTCAGCAAGCTGGCGCTCGGTCTCGGCGCGCAGGGCGGCCGCCTCGCGCTTGGCCATCGCACGAGCCTCTGCCGCCTCGGTGGCGACGGCACCGCGAATCGATGCGGCTTCGCGAGTCGCCTCGTCGATGAGCGCATCGGCCTCGGCGCGAGCGCGGGCAATCGTCTCTTCGGCGTCGCGCGCCGCAGAGTCGGTCAGCTGGTTCGAGCGCGCGGCTGCTTCGTTGACCATGCGGGTCGTGCGCTCGGCGGTCTCGGCCTGCAGCCTCTGCGCCTCGGTCTGGGCCGCGGCGCGCAGCTTCTCGGCGTCGATGTCTGCCTGGCTGATGAGTCGCGTCGACTGCTCTTCGGCGATGCGCAGGGTCTGCTCGAGCTTGGTGCCCAGGCCTGCGTAGGTCGGTCGGCCCACTTCGTCGAGCTCGGCCTGCAGGTCGTCGATGACCGCTTGCAGGCGCCCGACCTCTTTCGCCGCTTCGGCGCGGTCGGTGTTGGCTTTGATGAGTTCTCGGCGAACCTCGTTGAGTGCGCGGTCGACTTCGTCGCGCTTGTAGCCGCGCATTTCTGATCCGAAGTCGTATTCGGTGTCTGCCACGTGCTTCTCCCGGGATTTCGGTGAGGGGAACCGTCTGAGTGTAGCCGTGGTTCATGGCGGTCTGCCGCCCGAATACGGGTGATGGATGCCCTCACTCGCGCCTCGAATGGGACTCAAGGTCAGCATCCGCTATTCTGGAATGTCTTTGTTCTGCTGGTCGGCCGTCACTCTGACGGTTTTCGCCCGATGTCGAGCGCAGGTGGAGAGATGCTTCCGCATCTTCAAGTGGCTCCATCGCTCGACCGTCGCGGGCCGCGATCACTCGGTCGCGCCGAACCAGCACGAGAGGAGTAGTCCGTGCGATTCATCGCCGCCATTGTGTTCTTCGTCGTCGCTGTCGTCGGGGTCGGCCTGGGGGTCGCGCAGCGCACGATTCTCGCGCCGCCCGACCGTGTGACCTCGACCGTCGAGCTGCAGTCGACCGCTGCCGTGACCGTCATCGACGGCAGCGCCCTCAACGCCTATGAGGGGCGGCAGACGATCTCGATCATTGGGGGCGTGAGCGGCACGGCCGAGCTGCCCGACCCCATCGTCACCGACGGCACGACCGAGGCGCCGGCCGACGAGGAGGTCGAGCCCGCCGTCACCGAGACCCAGTCCATCGCCGCGGCCTACGGCCGCACTGCCGACGTGCTCGCCTGGGTCGGGCCCGCCACCTACACGCTCGTCACCTTCGACGCCGAGCTGGGCGAACTGGTGACCGAGACGGTGTGGGGCGCCGAGACCGCGGTTCCGGCCCTCTACGGCGGCGACCTCTGGTACGGCGACTACACGGGCGAGGGCGAGCTGGGCCTCACGATCAACGTGCCTCCCACGGTGTCGCTCGTCATGGTGTCTGACGGCGTGCTGCCCGCGCCCCAGACGTTCTCGGTGACGTGGCCGCTCGACTCGAGCACACCGTTCTCGACCATGCTGATTCTCGGCGGAGTGGCATCGCTCATCATTGGTCTCTTCTTCTTGCTGTGGGCGCTGCTGCACATGCGTCGTCAGCGCGGGCCCCGGCGCAAGACGCCGAAGATGCCGAAGGTGCCCAAGCCTTCACGGTATCGACCCACGTCTGGCCGCTCGATCGGCGGCCGACCGAAGGGTCGTCGCGCGGTGCAGCGCGTCGCCCTCGTGCCCGTGCTGCTGACGACCGCGCTCGCGCTCGGAGCCTGCACGAACGGCAGCGTCATGATGAGCAGCGCCACGCCGGCGCCGACGCCGACGCAAGGCAGTACGACGCCGGCGGTGGCCCTTACCGAGAACCAGCTCGACCGCATCGTCAGCCGAGTCGGCTCAGTCGTCGCGCAGGCCGATGAGACGATCGACGCCTCGCTCGCCGCCACCCGCCTCGCGGGCCCGGCCCTCGAGCTGCGCGAGGCGAGCTACGCGATTCGCAACGACGAGGCAGACTTCGCCATCGCCCCCGTGATTCCGCCGGGAACCGTGCAGGTCACCCTGCCGCAACGACTGCCCGAAGAGGGCTCGACCTGGCCGCGCTCGGTGTTCGCGATCGTGCAGGCCCCTCCGGTGGTCGATGACGAGGGCGTCGAGACCTCGTCACCGCCCATGGCTCTCGTGCTCGTGCAGGCTGACCCGCGCAGCCAGTACAAGGTGCACTACGCCATCACGGTGACGCTCGCCGAAGACGCCACGCGACCCGAGGTGGCGCCGGCCTCGATCGGCACCCCGGTGCTGCAGAGCGACACTCCGCTCTTGGCGGTGAGCCCTGCTGATGTCGCCGCCGGCTACTCCGACGTGCTGCTGCGAGGGGCCGAGAGCGAGTCGTTCGATCTCTTCCAGATCGAAGGCGACACGCTGCTCGAGCAGATCGGTGCCGAAGCGAAGCAGGCACGACGCTCGGCCCTGCCCGAGACGGCCACGATCTCGTTCGCCGGTGCTGTCGGCGAGGCAGACATCGTGTCGTTCGTGACGAACGACGGCGGCGCGCTCGTGGCCCTCTACCTCACCGAGACCGAGAGCGTCACGCCCACCCAGGCCGGTGCGGCGATCAACGCGCCGGCTCCGGTGGCCGCGCTCTCGGGCAAGACGCAGAGCACGCGCGGCATCTCGGCGAGCTACGGCATTCAAGTGCTGTTCTATGTTCCGCCCTTCGGCAGCGACGACCAGGTCGTGCTGCTCGGCTACACGCAGGGGCTCATCAGTGCGGAGGAGGTCGCGTGAGTGACGCTCGACTGAACGGCGCGGCGCTGCGCGGCGCCGTCGACTTGTCATCGCTCGTGAGGGCGGCGCAGTCGCCGCACGCTCCTGCGGGTGCGCCGCCCGCCGGCGCCTCACCCGCGGCACCGCAGAGCGCCGTCGTGCGTGAGATCGACGACTCGAGCTTCGCCGAGACCGTCGAGCTCTCGCGCACCGTGCCCGTCATCGTCGAGTTCTTCGCCGAGGGCATCGCGCCGTCGCTCGGTGCGCTCATCGCCTCGTACGGTGGCCGGCTCGTTCTTGCCACCGTCGACGGCAACCGCAGCCCGCAGCTCGCGCAAGCGTTTCAGGTGCAGCAGGTGCCCGCCGTGGCGGCGATCATCGGCGGCCGCCCCATGCAGTTGTTCGTCGGCATGCCGAGCGAGCCCGAGGTGCGCCAGGTGCTCGACCAGGTGCTCGAGGTCGCGGCGCAGAACGGCGTCACGGGCACCGTCTCGGTCGACGACGCCGAGGCCGGCGTCGAGCCGGCCGAAGAACCCCTGCCGCCTCTGCACCAGCAGGCGTTCGACGCCATCAGCGAGGGCGACTACGCCGCCGCGGCCACCGCATACCGCACGGCGATCGCGCAGAACCCGCGCGACCAGCTCGCCGTCGCCGGTCTTGCGCAGGTGTCGCTGCTGCAGCGACTCGACGGCCTCGATGCCGCCGCGGTGCGAGCCGCTGCCGCCGCCGAGCCGTCGAGTGTCGATGCCCAGCTCGCGGTCGCCGACCTCGACCTCAGCGGGGGTCACGTCGACGACGCGTTCGCCCGGCTGCTGCGCATCTTCGCCGAGCTCGACGCCGAGGGCAAGGCTGCCGTGCGCACTCGCCTGCTCGACTACTTCGAGATCGTCGGCGCCGATGACGAGCGCACGATCGCCGCGCGCCGCGCGCTGACTGCGCTGCTGTTCTGACCTCAGGCCCTACTCGGGCTGCAGGTACAGCGCCGCGAGCGGTGGCAGCGTGAGCTCGACCGAGGCGGGCCGCCCGCCCCACGGCGAGTCGGTGCCGTCGACGCTGCCGAAGTTGCCCACTCCTGATCCGCCGAACTCGGTGGCATCTGTGTTGATCACTTCACGCCACCGGCCCGCGCGCGGCAGGGGCAGTCGGTAGGGCCCGACGGGGTTGCCGCTGAAGTTGACGACGGCGACGAGGGGCGTGCCGTGGGTGTCTCGACGTTCGAAGGCGATGACGCTGTTGGCGGCGTCTCCGCCTTCGAGCCATGCGAAGCCCTCGGGCGAGTTGTCGAGCTGCCACAGCGCTGGCGTGTCGCGGTAGACGCGGTTGAGCTGCCCGACGAGCCGGTGCAGCCCTTGGTGCACGGGCTGGTCGAGAATCCACCAGTCGAGCCCGCGCTCTTCGCTCCACTCGCTGGGCTGCCCGAACTCTTGACCCATGAACAGCAGCTGCTTGCCGGGGTGCGCCCACATGAAGGCGAGGTAGGCCCGCACGTTGGCGAGCTTCTGCCACTGGTCGCCCGGCATCTTGGCGAGCAGCGAGCCCTTGCCGTGCACCACTTCGTCGTGGCTGATCGGCAGCAAGAAGTTCTCGCTGAAGGCGTAGAGAAACGAGAAGGTGATCTCGTTGTGGTGGTGCGAGCGCCACATGGGGTTGCGCGCCATGTACGACAGCGTGTCGTGCATCCACCCCATGTTCCATTTCATGCCGAAGCCGAGCCCGCCTTCGCTCGTCGGCTTGGTGACGCCGGGCCACGAGGTCGACTCCTCGGCGATCATGACGATGCCGGGCACTCGCTTGTAGGCGGTGGCCGTCACCTCCTGCAAGAAGTTGATGGCTTCGAGGTTCTCGCGCCCGCCCCTCTCGTTGGGCAGCCACTGGCCTTCAGATCGCGAGTAGTCGAGGTAGAGCATGCTCGCGACCGCGTCGACGCGCAGTCCGTCGATGTGAAACTCTTCGAGCCAGTAGAGCGCGTTGGCGACGAGAAAGTTGCGCACCTGCGATCGGCCCAGATCGAAGATGTAGGTGCCCCAATCGGGATGCTCGCCGCGCCTCGGGTCGGCGTGCTCGTAGAGCGCCGCCCCGTCGAAGCGCCCGAGCGCCCACTCGTCTTTCGGAAAGTGCGCAGGCACCCAGTCCATGATCACGCCGATGCCCGCCTGGTGCAGCCGGTCGATGAGGTAGCGCAGGTCGTCGGGGTGCCCGAAGCGGCTCGTGGGCGCGAAGTAGCCGGTCACCTGGTAGCCCCACGAGGGGCCGTAGGGGTGCTCGGCGAGCGGCATGAACTCGACGTGCGTGAAGCCCAGCTGCGTGACGTAGTCGATGAGCGGGTCGGCGATCTCGCGGTAGCCGAGCCCGGGCCGCCACGAGCCGAGGTGCATCTCGTAGACGCTCATGGCGCCGTCGTGCGGGTTGCGAGCCGCACGGCTCGCCATCCATTCGCCGTCGTTCCATTCGTGCGCAGAGTCGCCGACGACCGATGCCGTGGCCGGGGGAGTCTCGGTGTAGCGCGCCATGGGGTCTGCGCGCGTGACCCACTCGCCGTTCACGGTGAGCAGTTCGAACTTGTAGGTCGAGCCGCTGCGCAGCCCCGGCACGAAGAGCTCCCAGATGCCGTTGTCGTCGAGCCGGCGCATCGCGTGGCCGGCGCCGTTCCACGAGTTGAAGTCGCCGATGACGCGCACCGCCTGCGCGTGGGGCGCCCACACGCTGAAGCTCGTGCCGTCGACGTCTTCGTGGGGCCGATGGTGGGCGCCGAGCACCTGCCAGAGCTGCTCATGCCGGCCTTCGCCCAGCAGGTAGAGGTCGACTTCTCCGAGGCTGGGCACGAAGCGGTAGGGGTCGTCGGCGCTCCAGTCGGGGCCGCCGTCATAGGTGGTGCGCACGGTGTAGGCCTGCCCATCGGCGAGGCCGCCGGGCAGCAGGCCGTGCCACAGTCCGTCGGCATCGTGCGTGAGGGCGTGCTCGGTGCCGTCGGTGCGCACGATCGTCACCGTCGCCGCGAGCGGGCGCACGACCCGCACGAGCCAGCCGCCGTCGACGTGGTGCTGCCCGAGCTCATCGTGGGGCCGGGGGTGGCGGCCCTCGGTGAGCGCGCGCCGGTGGTCGGGGTGCAGCGCGGGCAGGGGTGCTGTCTTCTTCGCGGCCATCAGACGCCTTTCGGATACTCGATGCGCAGAATGTGCACGGGTTCGACGAACGCGTCGAGGCGCACGTAGTTGTCGGCCCCCCACCTGAAGCGCTCGCCGGTGACGAGGTCGACGACGTCGAAGGTCGAGCCTGCCGGCAGTCCGAGCGCCTCGAGGTCGAGGTGCACCGTCGTGGCGCGAGCCGAATGCGGGTCGACGTTGGCGACCACGATGATGCCGTCGCTGCGACCGCTGCGCACGAACCTGCCCGGCAGCACTTTCGAGTAGACGAGAATCGCCTCGTCGTCGCTCCAGTGCACGGTGAGGTTGCGCAGCTGCCGCAGGGCGGGGTGCCGCGATCTGATCGTGTTGAGGGTCGTGAGGTAGGGCGCGATCGATGCGCCGGCCTTCTCGGCGGCAGCCCAGTCGCGCGGCTTGTACTCGTACTTCTCGTTGTCGATGTTCTCTTCGCTGCCGGGGCGCGCGACGTTCTCGATGAGCTCGTAGCCGCTGTAGACGCCCCACGTGGGGCTCGCCGTGGCGGCGATCGCGGCGCGAATCTTGTAGGCCGGCACTCCGCCGAACTGCAGGTATTCGGTGAGGATGTCTGGCGTGTTGACGAAGAGGTTGGGCCGCAGAAAGTCACTGGTCTCGTGGCTGAGCTCGTGCAGATACTCTTCGAGCTCGCACTTGGTGTTGCGCCACGTGAAGTAGGTGTACGACTGCTGAAAGCCGACGGCGCCGAGCGCCTGCATCATGGGCGGTCTCGTGAATGCTTCGGCGAGAAAGACCACGTCTGGGTGGTCGCGGCGCACCTGGTCGAGCAGCCACTCCCAGAAGTGCAGGGGCTTGGTGTGGGGGTTGTCGACCCTGAAGATGCGCACGCCGCGCTCGATCCACAGCAGCACGACGCGCAGCACTGCGGCGCTCAAGCCGGCGAAGTCGTTGTCGAAGTTGAGCGGGTAGATGTCTTGGTACTTCTTGGGCGGGTTCTCGGCGTATTGAATCGAGCCGTCGGGCAGCGTGGTGAACCACTCGGGGTGCTCGGCGACCCACGGGTGGTCGGGTGCGCACTGCAGTGCCAGGTCGATGGCGATCTCGAGGCCGTTCTTCGCGGCGGCGCTCACGAAGGCGAGAAAATCGTCGACAGAGCCCAGATCAGGATGCACCGCCTCATGCCCGCCATCGCTCGAGCCGATCGCCCAGGGGCTTCCGGGGTCGTGCGGGCCGGGGGTGAGCGTGTTGTTGGGGCCTTTGCGGTTGACGCGCCCGATCGGATGGATCGGCGGCAGGTACACCACGTCGAACCCCATGGCGGCGATCGCGGGCAGGCGCTTGGTGGCGGTGGCGAAGGTTCCGCTCTGCCACGAGCCGTCGCGCTTCTTCTTGGCGCCCTCTGATCGCGGAAAGAACTCGTACCAGCTGCCGACCGCCGCCCGAGTGCGCTCGACCCGCAGGGTCAGCCGCTCGCTCAGGGTGTGCAGGCTCGTGGGGCGGTGCCGCGCGAGTGCCGCCGAGAGGCGTGCATCGGTGGCGACGGCGAGGCGAGCAGAGGCGGTGAGCGTCTTCGTGCCCATCGCCGTGCGGGCGGCCGTGAGCACCGTCGCCGCAGTCGCGTCGCCTGCCTCGGTGGCGCGAGCGCTCGCACGCTGCAGCAACTGGGCCCCGGCGACGAGCATGAGGTCGACGTCGACGCCTGCGGCGATCTTCACGGTGGCGGCGTGCAGCCAGGTCGCCCAGTCGTCGCTGTAGGCCTCGACCCACCACTGCCAGTCGCCGGGCTGCTCGAGCTGCACGTCGACGTGCCAGCGGTCGGTTCCGGCGGCGCGCATGCTCATGGCGTGCGTGGTCGTCGTGCCGTCTGGCGCCACGAGTGCGAGGTCGGCACCGATGACGTCGTGGCCTTCGCGGAACACGGTCGCCGCGAACGGCACCACTTCGCCGACGAATGCGGTGCTCGGCCAGCGGTTCTCGGGCTGCTGCGGGCTCAGGTGCCTGATCGGAATCCGCCCGATGCGGTGAGTGAACGGTGAGGTCGTTGTCGATGCCACCCCTCGACCCTACGCCGGGCCCCTGGTCGGGCGCTCGGTCGACGAAGGGGTCTGAGAATCTGCCCACAGTCTGGCTCCCGAGGCGGGTGTCGCACGACGGCGCGGCGCAGGCGCAGAAATGTACCCCGGCTGGGGTACGCGAATCATCGTCAGCACCTGGCAGAGCGTCGATGCGCGTGCATATACTTGCCCGGTTCGCTCCGATGCCGAGATACCCGAACTCGGCAGTCGAGTGGGCATGTGCTGAGCACTACCGACGACCGAGGCCGACTCGAACGGCCTCGCGACACAGGGCCGTCTCCCGCTGATGCAGCGGGGGCGGCCCTGTGTGTTGTGCGCCCGAGTCGCACTTCTGCCGCCTCCGGTGCGGCGTCGGGCCCGGTGAGTGCGGCGTCGTACATGGGCGCGGCGTCGGCCGAGCATCCCATCTGGAACCGGTTCCCGACGCCGAGCCGACTCGCCTAGAGTGGACGAGCGGAGCAACCCCACCACGTATCCCGCCTCGAGGAGTGATTCAACGTGAAGGCGATCGGCCGATTCACTGTGCGCACGGTACTGCCAGACTCACTGGCCGCAGTCGGGGCGCTCGCTGCGAACCTGCGCTGGTCGTGGCACGAGCCCACCAAGCAGCTGTTCGCACGCATCGACCCGCAGCTGTGGGACGACCTCGATCACGACCCCATCGCCCTGCTCGGCGCCGTTGATCCGGCGCGCCTCGAGCAGCTCGCCCACGACGAGGCCTTCATCGCCGACGCCGAGTCGCTGCGGGCAGACCTCACCGCCTACCTCGAGCAGCCGCGCTGGTACCAGAGCCTCAGCGACGCCCCCGAGCGGCTCGCCTACTTCTCACCAGAGTTCGGCATCGCCTCGGCCATACCGCAGTACTCAGGAGGGCTCGGCATTCTCGCGGGCGACCACCTCAAGAGCGCGAGCGACCTCGGGGTGCCGCTCATCGGCGTCGGGCTCTTCTACAAGGCGGGCTACTTTCGCCAGGCCATCGATCGCGACGGCTGGCAGAAAGAGAGCTACCCGGTCATCGATCCAGACGGCCTGCCGATGCACCTCTTGCGCGAGCACGACGGCAGTGCCGTGCGCGTCAGTCTTGCCCTGCCCAGCGGTGACGCCCTGCACGCACGCGTCTGGCAGATGACCGTCGGCCGCGTCGTGCTGCTGCTGCTCGACACCGACATCCACGACAACGACGACGACCTGCGCGGCGTCACCGACCGCCTCTACGGCGGCGGTGGCGAGCACCGCCTGCTGCAAGAGCTGCTGCTCGGCATCGGCGGCGTGCGCGCCATCAAGCGCTACGTCGACGTCTCGGGCACCGCGGCACCCACCGTCTTCCACACCAACGAGGGCCACGCGGGCTTTCTCGGGCTCGAGCGCATCAGCGACCTCATCTCAGAAGGGCTCTCGTTCACCGAAGCGCTGCAGGTCGTTCGTGCGGCGACGCTCTTCACCACGCACACGCCCGTGCCCGCCGGCATCGACCGCTTCGACAGCGAGCTGATCGAGCGATACTTCTCGACCGAGCTGCTGCCGGGCGTCAGCGCCGCCGAGGTGCTCGCACTCGGAGCCGAAGACTTCGACGGCGGCGACTCGGCCGTGCACAACATGGCCGTCATGGGGCTGCGGCTCGCCCAGCGCGCCAACGGCGTCTCGCAACTGCACGGCGAGGTCTCACGGGGCATGTTCGGCGCCCTCTGGCCGGGGTTCGACAACGACGACGTGCCCATCACCTCGGTCACCAACGGCGTGCACGCACCCACCTGGACAGACCCGCTCATGGTCGCGCTCGCGAAAGAGAAGCTCGGCACCTACGCGACCGACCACTGCGACTGGCGCTCAGAGGCCGTCACCGACGCCGACCTGTGGTCGGTGCGCAGGGCGATGCGCGAGCAGCTCGTCGCCGACGCGCGAGCGCGCACGACCGCCGCCTGGGCCGAGCAGAACCCCGGCGTCGCCGCACCGAGCTGGATGACCCAGCTGCTCGACCCCGACGTGCTCACCATCGGGTTCGCGCGACGAGTGCCGACCTACAAGCGCCTGACGCTCATGCTGCACGACCAAGACCGCCTGCGCGCGCTGCTCACCGACCCCGAGCGCCCCGTGCAGCTCGTCATCGCCGGCAAGTCGCACCCCGCAGACGACAGCGGCAAAGCCCTCATTCAGAAGCTCGTGCAATTCGCCTCCGACCCCGAGGTTCGGCAGCGCATCGTGTTCTTGCCCAACTACGACATCGGCATGGCGCGAGTGCTCTACCCCGGCACCGACATCTGGCTGAACAACCCGCTGCGTCCGCTCGAGGCGTGCGGAACATCCGGCATGAAGGCGGCCCTCAACGGCTCACTCAACCTCTCGATTCTCGACGGCTGGTGGAACGAGTACTACGACGCCGAGAACGGCTGGGCGATACCGACCGCTGACGCCGCCGGAGACGACGCAGAACGCGACTCGCTCGAAGCAGAGGCCATGTACGACCTCATCGAGCACCAGATCGCCCCGCGCTTCTACGACCGCGACGCCGACGGCCTGCCGCGGCGCTGGCTGCAGAGCATCCGCCACACGCTCGCGACGCTCTCGCCCGAGCTCTCGGCCGACCGCATGGTGCGCGAGTACGTCGAGCGGCTGTACATTCCCGCGGCGCACGCCGGGCAGGCGATCTCGGTCGACGGCTACCGCCCTGCGCGCGAGCTCGCCGCCTGGAAGGCGCGCGTCGCCGAGCAGTGGCCGAACGTCGCCGTGACCCACGTCGAATCGGGCGGAGTGCAGTCTCCGCAGGTCGGAGACCACCTGTCGGTGCGCGCGCACGTGCACCTGGGTGAGCTCACGGCAGACGACGTGCTCGTCGAGCTCGCCTACGGTCGGGCCCGCAACGGAGACGACCTCGTCGACGTGCGGCGCAAGACCCTCGACTTCGTCGGGCACGAGCTCGGGCAGCCGGCGACGTTCTCGACCACCGTGCCGCTCGAACGCCCTGGCTCGTTCGGCTACACGGTGCGGGTGACCCCGCGGCATGCGCTGCTCGCCAACCCGGCTGAGCTCGGGCTGGTCGCCATCGCCGACTGAGCGGGCTCATCCCGCTCAGCGCGCTCAGCGCGCGATGTCGGCGAGTCGGCCGCTCGTGACGCTCAGCAGGTCGTCGGGCGCGAGTTCGAGATCGAAGCCGCGGCGACCCCCCGACACGAAGATCGTGGGCCAGAGCTCAGCCGTCTCGTCGAGCACGGTCGGCAGGGGCGTCTTCTGCCCGATCGGCGAGATGCCGCCCACGACGTAGCCGGTCTTGCGCTCGGCGACCGCCGGGTCAGCCATGACCGCGCGCTTCGAGCCCACGGCGGCGGCGAGCGCCTTGAGGTCGAGCATGCTCGTCACTGGAACGATGCCGACAGTGAGCCGCCCGTCGACGTCGGCGAGCAGCGTCTTGAAGACACGCTCGGGGTCGAGCCCGAGCGCCGACGCGGCCTCGAGACCGTAGTTCGTCGTCGCCGGGTCGTGCACGTAGGTGTGCGCGGTGAACGCGATGCCCGCCGCGGTGAGCGCGACCGTCGCTGGAGTACCGGGGCCAGCCGAGGGGCGTGCTCTAGCCATGCGCCCGCAGCAGCAGCATCGACGTCGGCCCCACCGTCAGCGTGTCACCGGGCGAGTGCTCGGGCTCGAGTTCAGAGATGTCGTCGTGCGAGCTGTCCCACAGCAGGGTGTAGCCCTCGACGCCCTCGTGGGCGGGCAGGGTCACATCGGCGGGCTCTTCGATGCCGTGCACGATGAGCAGAATGCGGTTGAAGGCCTCGAACTCTGGCGTCGAGGCGGCGAGGTACTGCAGCGTGCGCTCGGCGGGTGAATCCCAGTCGTCCATCGTCATCGCGAGGCCGTCTTTGTTGTACCAGTCCATCTGCGTCGCGCTCGGCACCGTCTCGCCCCATCGGCCGTACCTGAGGGGCCGCAGTGCCGGGTTGTCGCGACGCAGCTGCAGCAGTCGCTGCGTGACGCGAAACAGGTCTTCTTGCCAGCCTTCGTGCTTCCAGTCGAGCCAGGTGAGCTCGCTGTCGTGGCAGTAGGCGTTGTTGTTGCCGCGCTGACTGCGGCCGATCTCATCGCCCGCCGTGATCATCGGCATGCCGGCGCTGAGCAGCAGTGTGCCCAAGAGGTTGCGCATGGCTTTGCGCCGCTCGACCGTGATCGTGCTGTCGTCGGTGAGGCCCTCGACCCCGTGGTTGAACGAGCGGTTGTTGTCGGTGCCGTCGCGGTTGTCTTCACCGTTGCCGAGGTTGTGCTTCGCGTTGTACGACACGAGGTCGGCCATCGTGAACCCGTCGTGGGCGGTGATGAAGTTGACGCTCGCGAGGGGTCCGCGCTCTTCGGCGAAGACGTGGGCGCTGCCGGTGATGCGGCGCGCGAGCGAGCCGATGCCTTCGGGGGCTCTGCCGTGCTCGCGAGCCGAACCCACGTCGGTGAGCCAGAACGCGCGGGCGCGGTCGCGAAAGCCGTCGTTCCACTCGTGGTAGCCGGCCGGAAACTTGCCGACCTGCCAGCCGCCCATGCCGACATCCCACGGTTCAGAGATCATCTTGACGCCCTGCAGTGCCGGGTCGTCGAGAATCGCCCGCAGCAGTGGATGCTCGGGGTCGAACTCTGCCGCCTCGTCGCGGCCGAGCGTGGCCATGAGGTCGAAGCGAAACCCGTCGACCTGCACGTCGTTGGCCCAGTAGCGCAGCGAGTCGAGAACGAGGCGCTGCGCCGCCGGCGTCGAGAAGTCGATGGTGTTGCCGCACCCCGTCGTGTCGATGTAGTCGCCGTCGGGGGTGTGCCGGTAGTACGAGGCGTTGTCGATGCCGCGAAAACTGGTCGTGGGGCCTTCGGGGCCCTCCTCAGAGGTGTGGTTGTAGACCACGTCGAGCACCACTTCGAGCCCCGCTTCGTGCAGCAGCTTGACCATGCCCTTGAACTCTCGCAGCACGGCGCCCGTGCCGCCGAACTGCGCAGACTTGGTGGCGTAGGCGGCGTGCGGGGTGAAGAAGTTGAGGGTGTTGTAGCCCCAGTAGTTGACGAGGCCCTGGCCCTGCAGCCGCTGCTCGCTCACGAACTGGTGCACGGGCAGCAGCTCGACGGTGGTGATGCCGAGGTCGCGCAAGTAGGCGATCGTCGCGGGGTGGGCGAGGCCCGCGTAGGTGCCGCGCAGGTCGTCGGGCAGTTCGGGGGAGAGCTTGGTGAGCCCCTTCGTGTGCGCTTCGTAGACGACGGTGTGATCGATCTGCACCCGTGGCTTCTCGACCCCGCCCCAGTCGAACTCGTCGTCTTGCACGTAGGCGCGCCAGTCGCCGTCTGAGGTGCGCCCGAGTCCGCGCGCATAGGGGTCGAGCAGCAGGCGATCGGGGTCGAACGCGTGCCCTGGCCCGTGCGGCCCGTCGACGCGCAGGGCGTATCGCGTGCCGGGCCGCAGCGACCGGGTCGTGGTGCGCCAGACGCCGAAGCGGTTGCGTTGCAGGTCGTGCGTCTCGGCCACCCAGGTGGGGTCGTCGGCAGCGAAGATGCAGAGCTGCATCGCCGTCGCGTGCTCGCTCCAGACGCGCAGTTCGCCGCCGCGTGCTGTCTGCCGCACCCCCAGGTGCCCGAGCGCATCCATTGAGGCCATGCGTCTTAGGCTAAGTCAACGACGAGCCCGCCCCGTTCACGCGCGGCTCGATCTCAGGCTGAGGGTGGGAGGCGCTCGTGATCTATCTCGACCACGCCGCCACCTCGCCGATGCCCGAGCGGGTGCGCGAGGCGTACCTCGACGCGCTCTCGCTCGCGGGCAACCCCTCGTCGATCCACTCGGCGGGTCAGCGGGCTCGCGCGATGGTCGATGAGGCCCGGGCTCGCATCGCCGCCACGCTCGGTGTCGAGGCGATCGAGGTGACGTTCACGGGCGGCGGCACCGAGGCGGTGAATCTTGCCATCAAGGGGATGTTCTGGGCCCGCAACCCGTCGCCCCCAGCTGCGCCGCACCCTGCCGGGTCGCCCAACGCTCGCGCTGCGCTGCCCCGGCCGCGCATCGTCGTGCCGCGCGCCGAGCACCACGCCACGCTCGACGCCGTCGAGTGGCTCGCGCAGCATCAGGGCGCCGAGATCAGCTGGGTCGAGGTCGACGCGCTCGGCGCGGTGCGGCTCGACAGCCTCGAGGCCGCCCTCGGCGATGGCTCTGACGTGGCGCTGCTCACGCTGCTCGCGGCGAACAACGAGGTCGGAACGCTGCAACCGGTGGCGCAGGCTGCCGCGCTCGCCGCGGCGGTCGGCGTGCCGGTGCACGTCGACGCGATCGCGGCCTACGGGCAGGTGCGGCTCGATCCGCTGCCGCACGGGGTGTCGGCCGTCTCGATCTCGGCCCACAAGGTCGGCGGCCCGGTGGGGGTGGGGGCGCTCGTGCTGCGTCGCGCGGCCGAGGTCGTGCCGCTCATGCACGGAGGCTCGCAGCAGCGCGGCCGCTCGGGCACCATGGACGCCGCCGGGGCCGCAGCCTTCGCCGCCGCCGCAGAGCTCGCGCACGCCGAACTCGACGAGCGTGCGCTGCACAAGCGCTGGCTGCGTGCGCGGCTCGCGGAGGGCATCCGCAGCACGGTGCCGACGGCGGTGCTGCGCGGAGCCGCGGGCGCGATCGCCGGCGCCGACGCGATCGACACTCTCGCGCTGCCCGGCACGCTGCACTTCACGGTGCCCGGCGCCGAAGGCGACTCGCTGCTGTTCTTGCTCGACGCCGCCGGGTTCGCCGTCTCGACCGGGTCGGCCTGCCAGGCGGGGGTTCCTGAGCCTTCGCACGTGCTGCTCGCCATGGGGCTCACCGAGGCGGATGCTCGCGGCGCCCTGCGCGTCACCCTCGGCCCGGCGACCACCGCCGACGAGATCGACGCACTGCTCGCCGTGCTGCCCGCCGCAGTCGAACGCGCCCAGTCGGCGGGACTCGCCGCGCGCGACCCCCGCCTCGGCCGCTAGCCTCCCGCCGGCGCCGCCGCGCACAGCCAGCCGCCCGCCGCCGCGCGCAGCCAGCGCGCCCCCTCCCGCCCAGCGCCCGCGCCGCCGCCCGTCCCTCCCGCCCAGCGTCTCGCGCCGCCAGCCTGTCCCCCTCCCGCCCAGCGTCTCGCGCCGCCAGCCCGTCCCCTCCCGCCCAGCGTCTCGCGCCGCCAGCCCGCCCCCTCCCCCCCCCCGCGCGCCCCCTCCCGTCCGCCACCGGCCTCCAAACTCTGTCGACCCCGACTGCGTGCGCCTCTGCTGACCGCGCCGGGGTCCTCCCTCGCGCACGCTTCAACAACTACGGAAGAAAGTGATGGCGGTTCGTGATGTTCCGTAGTTGTTGAAGCCTCTCCGCACAGGGCACCCGCCCGGCCGGCCTGCAGACGAGGAGGCTCGTGATGCGTGCGATCTCCCTGTCAGCAGCAGCGCGCGCACCCTCAGCGAGCGCGCGTACCCTAGAAGCATGCGAGTTCTGGCAGCGATGAGCGGCGGCGTCGATAGCGCCGTGGCCGCCGCGCGCGCTGTGGAGGCTGGCCACGACGTCGTCGGCGTGCACCTCGCGCTCAGCCGCATGCCCGGAACCCTGCGCACCGGCAGTCGCGGCTGCTGCACGATCGAAGACAGCCTCGACGCGCGTCGGGCGGCCGAACTGCTAGGCATCCCGTTCTATGTGTGGGATTTCAGCGAGCGCTTCCGCGCCGACGTCGTCGACGACTTCATCGCCGAGTACTCGGCCGGTCGCACGCCCAACCCGTGCATGCGCTGCAACGAGCGCATCAAGTTCGCGGCAGTGCTCGAGAAGGCCCTCGCGCTCGGCTTCGACGCCGTCGCGACGGGGCACTACGCCCACATCGTCACCGACTCCGCCGGCAACCGTGAACTGCATCGAGCCTCCGACGAGGCGAAAGACCAGTCGTACGTGCTCGGGGTGCTGACGAGCGAGCAGCTGGCGCACTCGATGTTTCCGCTCGGCACGACGCCGTCGAAGGCCGTCGTGCGCGCCGAGGCCGCCGAGCGGGGCCTGACGGTCGCGCAGAAGCCCGACAGCCACGACATCTGCTTCATTCCAGACGGTGACACGCGCGGCTGGCTCGCCGACCGCATCGAGCCGGCGACGGGCGCAATCGTCGACCGCGACGGCACGCCGGTCGGCACGCACGACGGCGCGACGAGCTTCACGGTCGGGCAGCGGCGCGGCCTCAACCTGGGCGTGCCTGCGCCCGACGGCCGCCCGCGCTTCGTGCTCGAGGTGCGCCCGCGCACCAACGAGGTCGTCGTCGGCCCGCGCGAGGCGCTGGCGATCCGCGAGCTCGCCGGGCGCCGCTTCACGTGGGCGGGCCTCGACCCGGTGGCGAGCGGCATCACTGCGCGTGACGCCGACGAGGTGGATGCCCTGCAGCCGTTCGACTGCCACGTGCAGGTGCGGGCTCACGCCGACCCTGTGCCGGCGGTCGCCCGCGTGGTGACGGTGCCGGCCGAGGTCGAGGAGCCGGATTCGCCCGCGGGCCGCGAACTCGTCGTCGAGGTGCGCGAGCCCCTGCACGGTGTGGCACCGGGCCAGACGGCCGTCATCTATGTCGGCACGCGCGTGCTCGGGCAGTGCACGATCGACCGCACCGTGGCGGCCGACCTCGTCGCGGCGCAATAGCCGCCCGCCGGCGTCGCAGCGCCGCACCCGCGCCGTGATCTCTAGACTGGCGCCGTGACCGCCGACCTCTTGCGCCTGCACGATGTGCCGGCCGAGCGCCCGGGTGCGAACCCTGCCGACTACTGGCCACGCCACACCACTGCGACCGCGCACCTCGACCCGCCGCTCGGGGTCATCGACCGCGGTGCGCTCGCGTTCAACGCTACCGACCTGCTGCGTCGCGCCGGGGGAGTGCCCATCAGGGTGGCGAGCAAGTCGATTCGCGTGCGCGGCATTCTCGACGCGGTGCTCGCGCTGCCCGGATTCTCAGGGGTGCTCGCCTACACGCTGCCCGAAGCGCTGTGGCTCGCCGGCCCGCGCGGCGCGGGCGACGGCGCCGACCCGAGCAGCGCGGGCGACGGCATCGACGACGTCGTGCTGGGCTACCCCTCGACCGATCGCGCGGCCCTCGCGCGGCTCGCCGCCGACGAGCAGCTGGCCGCGCGCGTGACGCTCATGATCGACGATGTGGCGCACCTCGATCTGATCGACTCGGTGACCGCGCCGGGCGCGAGGCCGAGCATCCGCGTCGCACTCGAACTCGACGCCAGTTGGCGCGGCCCGCTCGGCCACATCGGCGTGCGCCGCAGCCCACTGCACGAGCCCGAGCAGCTCGCCGCGCTCGCGCGCACGGTCACCGAGCGGCCGGGCTTCACGCTCGTCGGCATCATGGCCTACGAGGCGCAGATCGCGGGGCTCGGCGACGCGCCCCCCGGCAGGCCTGTGCGCGGTGCGCTCGTGCGCAGCATCCAACGCCGATCACGCACCGAACTCGCCGACCGCCGCGGCCGCGCGGTCGCCGCCGTGCGCGACATCGCCGACGCCGCGGGCACGCCTCTGCGCTTCGTCAACGGCGGCGGCACCGGCTCGCTCGAGTCGACTTCGGCCGACCCCAGCGTCACCGAGCTCGCCGCCGGCAGCGGACTCATGGGCCCGCACCTGTTCGACACCTACCGCGCCTTCACTCCCGCGCCGGCCGCCGCCTTCGCGCTGCCCGTCGTGCGCCGCCCCGCCGACGACATCGCCACGCTGCTCGGCGGCGGCTGGATCGCGAGCGGGCCGCCCGGCGCCGACCGACTGCCGCAGGTGGTGTGGCCAGAAGGCCTCAGGATGCTCGGCACCGAGGCCGCGGGCGAAGTGCAGACTCCTCTGCGCGGGGCCGCGGCGCGGGGTCTGCGCGTGGGCGACCGAGTCTGGCTGCGCCACACCAAAGCCGGAGAGCTCAGCGAGCACCTCGACGCCCTGCACGTCGTCGACGGCGACCGCGTGACGGGCGAGCTGCCGACCTATCGCGGCGAAGGGAAGGTGTTCTTGTGACGCAGACCGTCACGCCCACGGGCACGGCGAAGCCGTGGCGCAACTGGGCCCGCACCGAGCAGGTGACGCCCGCCCGCGTCGAGCGCCCCGCGAGCGCCGACGAGGTCGCCGACGCGATCGCGCGGGCCCGCACCGGTGGCCTCGCCGTGAAGCCCATCGGCTCAGGGCACTCGTTCACCGGCATCGCCGTCGCGCCCGGAGTGCAGCTCGACCTCACCGACCTCGCCGGGCTCACCGCGATCGACTCGAGCACGGGGCTCGTCACCCTCGCCGCCGGCACGAAGCTGCACGATGCCTCGGCGCTGCTGCACGAGCACGGCCTCGCCTTCGAGAACCTCGGCGACATCGACGTGCAGTCGATCTCGGGCGCCGTCAGCACCGGAACCCACGGCACGGGCCGCGCCTTCGGCGGCCTCGCCACGCAACTTCGCGCCGTCACGCTCGCGACCGCCGACGGCAGGCTGCTCAGCATCAGCCCGACCGAGAACGCCGACCTGTGGCCCGCCGCCCGCCTCGGGCTCGGCGCCCTCGGGGTGCTCGTCGACCTCACCGTGCAGACCGTGCCGACGTTCGTGCTCGCGGCGGACGAGCATCCGGAGCCCCTCGATGCCGTGCTCGACGACTGGCCGAACCGGTCAGCGCAGGCCGACCACGTCGAGTTCTACTGGTTTCCGCACACGAAACTCGCGCTCACGCGCAACAACACGCGGCTGCCGGCCGACGCGCCGCGCACCGCCACCCGCCGACTGCAGCGCTGGGTCGACGACGAGCTGCTCGGCAACGACCTCTACGGCCTGCTGTGCCGCATCGGCGGCCTCGCGCCCGGCACCGTGCCCGGCATCAACCGGCTCGCGAGCGGCGTCGCCTTCAACCGCACCGTCGCCGACTACTCGCACCGCGTGTTCGCGACGCAGCGGCGAGTGCGGTTTCGCGAACTCGAATACTCGGTGCCGCTCGACGCCGTCGCGCCCGCCATGCGCGAGCTCGACCGCGTCATCGAGGCTCGCGGGTGGCGGGTGACGTTTCCGGTCGAGGTTCGGGCGACCGCCGCCGACGACGTGTGGCTGTCGACGGCGTACGGTCGCGAATCGAGCTACATCGCCGTGCATCGCTACATTCGGGATGATCACCGCGAGTACCTCGCCGCCGCCGAGTCGATCATGCGCGCCCACGACGGCCGCCCGCACTGGGGCAAGCTGCACAGTCGCACTGCCGACGACCTCCGGCCCGCCTACCCGCGCTTCGACGACTTCGTCGCCGTGCGCGACCGGCTCGACCCCGAGCGCCTCTTCGCCAACCCCTACCTCGACCGCGTGCTCGGCCGGTAGACCGTCGCTGGCGCTCGACCCCCGCCCCCGCGCTCGCGCCTGCCGGGCGTCCCCGCTCACCCCTCCCCGTGCTGTCGCATGCCGCTCGTAGACTGTGCGCGTGCCTGAGAAACCCGTCGACGAGCGCGACGTCGAGACCCTGACCCGCGATGAGGCCCGCACCGAGGTCGAGTCGCTGACGAGCCGCATTCTCGAGCTGCGCGACGCCTACTATTCGCGCGACGAGCTGCTCGACGACGACGCCACCTATGACGCCCTCGTGCGGCGGCTCGAACTCATCGAGCACCACTTTCCTGAGCTGCAGAGCCAAGACTCACCGACCCAGACGGTCGGCGGAGTCGCCGAAACGACCCTGTTCGCCCCCGTCGAGCACGCCGAGCGCATGCTGAGCCTCGACAACGTCTTCAGCGCTGACGAGTTCGCCGACTGGGCTGCGAAGGTCGAGCGCGATTCGGGGCGGCCCGTGCACTGGCTGTGCGAGTTGAAGATCGACGGGCTCGCCCTCAACCTGCGTTACGAGCGCGGAATGCTCGTCACGGCGGCCACGCGCGGCGACGGACGCGTGGGCGAAGATGTCACGCAGAACGTGCTGCAAGTGGCGGGCATCCCGCAGCGGCTCGCCGGCAGCCCCGATGAGCTGCCCGACCTCGTCGAGGTGCGCGGCGAAGTGTTCATTCCGAAGGCCGCGTTCGACGAGCTCAACGCTCTGCAGCGCGAGGCGGGCGAGCGCGAGTTCGCCAACCCGCGCAACGCGGCGAGCGGCAGCCTGCGCCAGAAGGCCGAGGGCAAGAACGCCGAGCAGCTGGCGCGCATGCGCGACCGCCTCAGCAGGCTGCGCATGCTCGTGCACGGCATCGGCGCCTGGCAGAACCCGCCCGTCACCGCGCAGAGCGAGGTCTACGGGCGGCTCGAGCGCTGGGGTCTGCCGATCAGCAGCCACTTCCGTGTGCACGAGAGCGCCGCCGCGGCCGCCGAGTTCATCTCGTTCCACGGCGAGCACCGTCACGCCGTCGAGCACGAGATCGACGGCGTCGTCGTCAAAGTCGACGAGCTCGCCCTGCACGACGAGCTCGGCGCCACGAGTCGCGCCCCGCGCTGGGCCATCGCCTACAAGTACCCGCCCGAGCAGGTGAACACGACGTTGCTCGACATCGTCGTGAGCGTCGGCCGCACCGGTCGCGCCACGCCGTTCGCCGTCATGGAGAAGGTGCGCGTCGCCGGCAGCGAGGTGCGGCAGGCCACCTTGCACAACCAAGACGTCGTCAAAGCCAAGGGCGTGCTCATCGGCGACACGGTCGTGCTGCGCAAAGCCGGCGACGTCATCCCCGAAGTGCTCGGCCCCGTCGTCGAACTGCGCGACGGCACCGAGCGCGAATTCGTCATGCCCCGCGACTGCCCCGAGTGCGGCACCGAGCTTCGGCCGGCCAAAGAGGGCGACATCGACCTGCGCTGCCCCAACGCCCGCAGCTGCCCCGCCCAGGTTCGCGGACGCGTCGAGCACATCGGCAGCCGCGGCGGCCTCGACATCGAAGGTCTCGGCGAGATCAGCGCCGCCGCGCTCACGCAGCCCCTGATTCCGGATGCTCCTCCGCTCGTCACCGAAGCGGCCCTGTTCGACCTGACTCTCGAGCAGTTGCTGCCCATCGAAGTGATCGTGCGCGACGCCGAGACCGGCCTGCCGAAGCTCGACGACGAGGGCGAGGCGAAACGTCGGTCACCGTTCCGGCGCATCGAGCAGCAGTACCCGCCGGAGGCGGAGGGGCTCGACGCGAGCGAGATCCGTGCGCGGGGCATCCGTCGGCACCCGGTCGCCGTGCCGAGCGCGCTCGCGCTGCAGCTGCTCGACGAGCTCGAGAAGGCGAAGACCAAACCGCTCTGGCGCCTGCTCGTCTCGCTCAACATTCGTCATGTGGGGCCGGTCGCTGCTCGGGCACTCGCCGACTGGTTCGGCTCGCTCGACGCGATCCGGGCCGCGAGCGTCGACGAGTTGGCCGCCGTCGACGGCGTCGGGGCGATCATCGCCGAAGCCGTGCATGAATGGTTCACCGTCGACTGGCACGTCGAGATCGTCGACCGCTGGGCCGCGGCCGGAGTGCAGTGGGCCACGCCGGGCCACGCCGGGCCGGGTGCTGCGGCCGCCGCCGGGGGAGTGCTCGCCGGTCTGACGGTCGTCGCGACGGGCTCGCTCGAGGGTTTCACGCGCGAAGGCGCCCAAGAGGCGATCATCGCCGCGGGCGGAAAAGCTGCGTCGAGCGTGTCGAAGAAGACCGACTTCGTCGCTGCCGGCCCGGGTGCAGGCTCAAAACTTGCGAAAGCCGAAGAGCTCGGAGTGCGCATCATCGACGCAGCGCAGTTCGCCGTGCTGGTGAGCGAAGGCCCAGACGCTCTGCCCCCCGCAGACTGAGGGCACTGAGGCGCGCATCCCGCGGCGCCGCACCCTGCCCGCGGGTGGGAGCATTCGCGCCCCTGATCAGCGCTTTCACTTGATGTCGTTGGTGTAACGGCTGGATGTCTATTGAGAAAGAACTTTCGGTTCACCCCCAAAGAGGGGGATTTTTCGCCTACCATAAAAGCACGCTGAGGGAGAAGAGCTGGGGCATTCCAGATTCTTGGCGTCGAGGGGAATCACGGCTTGTTGCTCGATGCGTTGACGATCATTGTCGCCTCGCTCACCGTCGCCACGGTCGCGGGGCCTACAGCGGTGCTCGAAAACAAGCCGAGCACGTCGATCGTCAGCGTCAGCGGGGTTGCCCAACTGCAGGCGCTTTCCGCTGTGCCATCGTCACAGGTCAGCGACTTCGTCTCGCAGAACCCCCACATCGTGCGCGACCTGCTCAGTGCACCGCCGCCCGCTGCGCAGGTCGGAGGCTGGTGGGCGAGCCTGAGCGACAGCGATCGACGCAACCTCACCCTCGGAGCTCCCGAACTGATCGGCAACCTCGACGGCGTGCCCTACGTGGTGCGCAATGACGCCAACCGGCGCCAACTGCGATCGACCATCCGAGAGCTCGAACTCGAAGGCCTCAACGCCGGTCGTGCGATCGCAGCCCAGAACCTGCAGCGGCTCAACATGCTCTACTCCATCGCCGACGCGCTGGGCCCGACGACGGCCAACCCCCCACGATCGCTCATCTCCCTCGACACCCACGACGCCGGCAAGGTCGCCATCGTGCTCGGCGACCTCGACACGGCCGACTACGTGAGCTACCTGATTCCCGGCATGTTCATCACGGTCGAAGGCAACGTCGTCGAGTGGGCCGACACCGCGGCGCGACTCTACGACGAGCAGGTGTCATGGTTGTCGCTGCTCGCCGAGGCCGGAGCCAACGTCGCGCTCGAGACCGTCGCCACTGTCGCCTGGATCGGCTACCAGACCCCGCACCTGCTCAACGTCGGCAGCCTCGACCTTGCCTACGAGGGGCGCGACGCGATCGCTGCGACCATCGATGGGCTGCAGACCCTTCGCGGCGAGAACCAGCCCTTCATCTCGCTGCTCGCGCACTCTTACGGCTCAACCGCTGCCCTGCTCGCACTCGAGCAAGACACCGTCGTCGACGCGCTGGCGATGATCGGCTCACCCGGAAGCCCCGCGCAGAGCATCCACGAGTTGAATGTTCGCGGCGACGTGTTCGTGGGCGAAGCGGTGTGGGATCCGATTCCGAACAGTTCGTTCTTCGGCTCCGACCCGGGCTCGACCGCCTACGGGGCGAGAGTCATGAGCGTGGCTGGTGCGGTCGATGTGATCACCCACCGCGTGCTGGCGAGCTCGACGGGGCACAACGAATACTTCAGCCCCGGCACCGAATCGATGCGCAACCTTGCGCTCATCGGCATCGACAAGGGCGAGCTGGTCACCGACGGCTCGCAGCGAGACGCCGGGCGCACCCTCGCACTCGTGCTCTGAGCGCCGGGCGGCACTGCGGATGACGGCGGCTCCGGCCGCGGTGCGGGTTCGCGCAGCGAACGCCGCGCGGCTGCCTGCGCGACGCGGCGGATACCCTGAGGCCATGCACCGACGCATTCTCGCGCTCGCCGTCGCGGCGTTCGTCGTGGTCACGGGGGGCGGATGCGCGGTGCAGCAGGCGACGCCCGTCACGAATGCTGAAGCCCAAGATCGCTTTCTCGCCGAGCTCGACGCCACCCAGTCGATCATCGGCGGCGACTGGCAGGTGCTCGACGACCCGACTCCGAGGGAGTGCGTGATTCCGCTCTGGGTCGCCGGCCAGCGGTATCCGGCGCTGCGCATCGGCGATGCTCCGGTACTGGTGAGTATTGCTGCCGATCGGGTCGAGACCGCCTGGAACGATCAGGGCATGCGCGTCACCCGCACCGATGTCGGCGATGTGATCGAGGTCAAGGGCGAGAGCACTGACGGTGAGCTCTTCGTGCTGCGCGTCAGCTCGAATGCGAGCACGCTGCTCGGTGAGAGCGAGTGCCGCCCGCGCTGAGCCCGCCCGCGCTGAGCCCGCCCGCGCTCAGCCGCGCCGCGCCGACCCCCTCTGCGCGCCTGTCCCCGCCGCGCCTAGCCCTCGCGCTTCTCGCTGCGGTCGAAGCTCAAGAACACTCCGTCTCCGGTGAGCTCGAGTCGCTCGCCGTCGTCGCTCACCGACACGCTGTCGGCGCCCTCGAGCGCTGCGAAGAAACGATTCTCGAGCAGGTTCTGCTCTTGTTCACCGCACGCCATCTCGGTGCGGGTGAGGCCGCCGAAGCTGATCGGCCCGGTGCCGTCGACTCCGGGCCCGCGGGTCATCGGCCCCGTGTACTGATTGCACGGGGCGCTGCCGCTGACCGAGTCTCCGTCGAACTCCAGAGTGATCGGACGCATCGAGTCGATGAACGTGCCCTCGGCATCACTGCCGCTCTCGAGCACCCATTCGCCCTGCAGTGCGCTCGTGCCGTTCATCATTCCCGCGCAGCCGCCGAGCAACGCGGTGCTGGCGACGAGCATGATGCCGGCCACGACGGTGGTCGCTCGGCGAGTGCGTGCCGTCGCCGTGCGGGCGTGCGTCGTCGTGCCGCCGGTTCGCGCCGTCGCGGCTCGGGCGTGCGACGTCAATCTGCGGGCGTGGGTCATGGTGGGCCTCCTTAACTCTCTGAGACGACCGGCACGGCCGAAACGTTGGGGTTGCGCCTCAGTAGACTGAAGCATCCCCCACCGTCGGTCTCTACTGGGAGCTTCATGTCTGAAATCACGCCCGAGCGCGTCGCACATCTGGCGTCGCTCGCGCGCATCGCGTTGACCGATGCCGAGATCGAGCAGTTGACCTCAGAGTTGGGCGCGATCGTCGACGCGGTCGCCACCGTGCAGCAGGTTGCGGGCGATGATGTCGCGGCGACGAGCCACCCGATTCCGCTGACGGGTGGGATGCGCCCCGACGTGATCGGCGAGACCCTCACGACCGAGCAGGCTCTGGCTGGCGCGCCCGACCACGACGGCAGCCGTTTTCGCGTGACCGCCATTCTGGGGGAGGAGCAGTGAGCGGCGCAGCAACCCCCAGCGCAGCCGACCGCAACGCGACCGGCCCCGGCGGAAACTCGCCCGGCGCGACCACGCCCGGCGCGACCACGCCCGGCGCCAACACCCCCAGTGCCCCGACTGATCTCACGCGACTCTCGGCCGCGCAGCTCTCGACCCTGCTCGCCTCGGGCGAGGTCTCGAGCGTCGACGTCACGCGCGCGCACCTCAACCGCATCGCAGCTGTCGACGGTGACGTGCACGCCTTCTTGCACGTGAACGCCGCCGCGCTCGACACCGCAGCGCAGGTCGACGCCGACCGTGCGGCTGGGCACGACCTGCCAGCGCTCGCCGGGGTGCCGATCGCGATCAAAGATGTGCTCTGCACGCTCGACATGCCGAGCACGAGCGGCTCGAAGATTCTCGAAGGCTGGGTTCCGCCGTACGACGCGACCGTCGTCGCTCGGCTTCGCGCGGCGCGCATGATTCCGCTCGGCAAGACCAACATGGACGAGTTCGCCATGGGGTCGAGCACCGAGCACTCCGCCTACGGCCCGACGAAGAACCCGTGGGATCTGTCGCGCATTCCGGGCGGTTCGGGCGGCGGCTCGGCCGCGGCGGTCTCGGCTTTCGAAGCGCCTGTTGCTCTCGGGAGCGACACCGGCGGCAGCATCCGTCAGCCGGCAGCGGTGACCGGCTCGGTCGGCGTCAAGCCGACCTATGGGGGCGTCAGTCGCTATGGCGCGATCGCGCTCGCATCGTCGCTCGACCAGGTGGGGCCGGTGTCGCGTTCGGTGCTGGATGCTGCGCACGTGCACGACGTCATCGGCGGGCATGATCCGCGCGACGCCACGAGCATTCCCGACGCGTGGCCGTCGATGGCCGAGGCCGCGCGGCGCGGGGCGTCGGGTGAGTCGCTGAAGGGATTGCGGGTCGGCGTGGTGACGCAGTTGCGCGGCGACGGCGGCGGATTCCAGGCGGGCGTCAAGCAGCGCTTCACCGAGACGCTCGATCTGCTCGCGAATGCGGGTGCCGAGATCGTCGAGGTGTCGGCGCCGAACTTCGAGTATGCGATCGCGGCGTACTACCTGATTCTTCCGGCGGAGGCGTCGAGCAACCTGGCGAAGTTCGATTCGGTGCGCTTCGGTATGCGCGCCGATGTGTCGGGAACGGTCGAAGACGTCATGGGTGCGACTCGCGAGGCAGGGTTCGGGCCCGAGGTGAAGCGACGCATCATCTTGGGCACGTATGCGCTGAGCGCCGGCTACTACGACGCGTACTACGGCAGCGCGCAGAAGGTGCGCACGCTCATTCAGCGCGATTTCGCGTCGTGCTTCGAGCAGGCAGACATTCTGGTGTCGCCGAGTGCGCCGACGACGGCGTTCAGGTTCGGCGAGAAGATGGCTGACCCGCTGGCGATGTATTTGAACGATGTGACGACGATTCCGGCGAACTTGGCGGGTGTGCCGGGCATGGGTCTGCCGATGGGGCTCGCTCCGGAGGATGGTCTGCCGGTGGGCCTGCAGCTCATGGCGCCCGCGCGTGAGGACGCGCGGCTGTATGAGGCGGGTGCGGGCATCGAGGCTCTGCTCGAGCAGCAGTGGGGCGGGCCGCTCTGGGCGCAGGCGCCGTCGCTCGGGTAGAGACAAGAGCCAGCCAGCACCTCGAAGCTCGCACCTCGCACCCCGCACGGCCATGTTTCGCCGCGCGCGTCTCGCCCAGCCCGCGCCTAGCCCAGCCCGCATCCCGCCCTCCCCGCGCACGGCCATGTTTCGCCGCGCGCGCTTCACCCCGCTCGTGCGAGTGTGGGGCTCTTGCTGGGCGCAGGTATCGGTCGCTGCTCGGCGTCGATGTCGGGTGGCGGAACTACGTGCAGTGCGCCGTCGATTCGGGTGAGCTGCCACTGGTTGTTGTGCAGCAGCAGGTGGTGATGTCGGCAGAGCAGCACGGCGTTGCTGACGTCGGTCGCTCCGCCTTCGCTCCAGGGAATGATGTGGTGCGCCTCCGCCCATGAGGGTGGTCGTTCGCACCCGGGAAACCGGCATCCGCCGTCTCGTGCGGCGAGGGCGATGCGCTGGCGTCGGGTGAACAGCCGAGTCTGGCGGCCGAGTGCGAGCACGTTGCCGGAGTCGTCAATCACGATCGGGACGACCCCGGACGCGCAAGCGTGCGACGCGGCCGTGGCGACACTCACCGGCTCGCTCTGCCCTTCGAATCGCGCCAGGCCATGGCCTGAGCGAAGGTCGCGCTCGGCCACGATGACCTGCACGGCAGGCGCGCGCACGCCGATCACCGCGCTCGGGGCGACGGCGCCACCGAGTCGGATGAGTTCGACGACGGCGTCGAGTGCGAGTTGGTCGGTGGTGCGGCTGTCGTGCAGCATCCGTTCGGCACGGTCTCGCTCGCCAGCATCGACGAAGCGCGGGCCGCCGCGACGGGGCGAGGTGGCGGCGTCGACGGCGTCGCGCACAAGGGCTGCAGACGCAGGGTCGAGGAGGGCGTTGAGGCGCGTCATGCCGTCGTCTTGGCGGCTGAGCCGCAGAAAGCGCCGGGCCCGCAAGGTCTGCTCGCGCTCGGCGATGCGTGACGGCTCGGCCTCGAGGTCGAGCAGCGCTCGAGCCTGCCGGGCCCGCACCGCGAGCTGCTCGATCGTGAGCACTGACGCTTCGGCGACGAGGGCAGTCGCGGCCTCAGCGAGCTGCGCGACCGTGATGAGGTCATCGGGCCGCCCCAACCCTCGACCGATCACGTCGGCAGCCTCGACGCTGAGCAGAGACGTGCTCACTGCGTCGACCACGTCGCGCAACCACGGCGAGGCGCTGGCCGACGTGCCAGCACTGCTCGGGTCGCCACCAGCCGACTCAGAATCTGCATCACCACCGCCGGCCGCACCCGACGCAGCACGACCGGCCATCATCGACCCCACGCGCACGAGGGCGGCGGCGTCGCGGCCGCTGGTTCCGGTGAGGCGTTGCACGAGGTTCTCAGGCGTGCGACTGCCCAGCCGCTGCGCGAGCCCCGAGTGGCCGAGCTCGTAGTGAGAGCGCCGCGCGATGTCATCGGCGAGCAGCGCGAGGTTCGCATCGGTTCGCCGCCGCAACTCGGCCAGCTCTGACTGCAACGCCATGAGCGCGTCATCGCTCAAGCTCTCGATCGACTCACGCGCGAGCAACTCGAGTGCCGGCACCGAGAACGCCGCGCGCTGGTCTGACCCGACTGCGCCCTCGACGGCACACTGAACGCCCTCACGGGGAGTCGTCAGTGTGTTCGAAGAAGGCATGCTGCAATTCTCTCGCACACTAGAACGCATGTACATATGTTGAGCAGAACTCGTGGATAAGAACTCGAGCCCGCGCCCTGTGGAGGAGTCGCGCCGGCCAGGGCGAGCCGCGAGGACGCACACACGCACCCCGCAACAACGCACCCCCGACCCGCGATCACCCACGCACCCAAGCCGCCACACCCAGCACCCGCGCACGACCCCCCGCGAGCATCCCGAGCCTGCAAGAATCTACGACCATGACGCCCACCCTCACCCGCTTCCTGATGTTGGTCGCGTTCATCGCACTGCCGCTCGTGGGTGTGCTGCTGCTCGGCTGGGATTGGCGCGAGATCGTGCTGCTCTATTGGCTCGAGAATGTGAGCCTCGGCATCGCGATGTTCATCAAGCTGCTGCGCTCGGCGAAAGCCCCCGGCGGCGATGACCCGAGCGTCGTGAAGGGCCTCTCGATCAATGGGCAGCCCGTCTATGGTCCGGGCGCGGGCGTGAAGCTCGCGGGCTTCTTCGTCATGCACTACGGCGGGTTCACGTTCGTGCACGGCATCTTCGTGCTGCTGCTGGTGGGCGGCGTGATGCTGCCGCCCGGCCTCGCCCCTGAGTCTGCGTTTCTGTGGTGGGGCGCCCTGCTCGTGTGGATCATCGGCGGCACCGTGCAAGTGCTCGCCGCCCGCCTGGGCCCGATGCCGCAGCTGCGCGGCACCATGCTCATGTTCAGCGCCTACCCGCGCATCATCGTGCTGCACGTCGGCATCATTCTGGGCATTATTCTCATCGTCGAACTGCAGTGGGGGCCGGCTGCGGCGGTTCTGTTGATAGCGCTGCACGCGGTGGTCGATGTGGTGGGGTGGATGATCTCCGCCGCCATCGCGCGCCACCGAAGCCGCGCGGCGCAGCCTGCAGAGCCGCGCCCCTGAGGTCGACGCGCGGCGCGGGCGCAGCATCCACTCGCCCGTAGGATTGACCCCATGGCGCGCGCAGATCTCATGGACTTCGACCAGGCTCTCGAACTTTTCGAGCCCGTGCTCGGCTTCGAGGTGCACGTCGAGCTCAGCACGAAGACGAAGATGTTCTCAGACGCGCCGAACCCGGCCCTCGCCGCGAACGACATCACTGACCCGAACACGGCGATCACGCCCGTGTGCCTCGGCCTGCCGGGCAGCCTGCCGGTGGTCAACGAGCAGGCCGTGCAGTTCGCCATCTCTCTGGGCCTCGCGCTCGGCTGCGAGATCGCGCCGAGCAGCACCTTCAGCCGCAAGAACTACTTCTACCCCGACCTGGCGAAGAACTACCAGATCAGCCAGTACGACGAGCCGATCGCGTTCGAGGGCAGCCTCGAGATCGAGCTGGAAGACGGCAGCCTCGTGCAGGTTCTGATCGAGCGCGCCCACATGGAAGAGGATGCCGGCAAGCTCACGCACGTCGGCGGGTCGACGGGCCGCATCCAGGGTGCTGAATACAGCCTCGTCGACTACAACCGCGCCGGGGTTCCGCTCGTCGAGATCGTGACGAAGCCGATCTACGGCGCCGAGCACCGCGCCCCCGAGCTCGCGAAGGCCTATGTGTCGACCATCCGCGACATCGTGCGCGCCCTCGGCATCAGCGAGGCCCGCATGGAGCGTGGCAACCTGCGCTGCGACGCGAACGTCTCGCTACGCCCCCGCGGCCAGAAAGAGCTCGGCACGCGCACCGAGACGAAGAACGTCAACTCGTTCCGGTCGGTCGAGCGGGCGGTGCGCTACGAGATCCAGCGCCAGGCCGCGATTCTCGCCAAGGGCGGCACGATTCAGCAAGAGACCCGCCACTGGCACGAAGACACCGGCACCACCTCACCCGGGCGGGTCAAGAGCGACGCCGACGACTACCGCTACTTTCCCGAGCCCGACCTGCTGCCGGTGGTCCCGTCGCCGGCGCTCATCGAGCAGTTGCGGGATGCCCTCCCGGAGGCCCCGGCCGCCCGCCGACGCCGCCTGAAAGAACAGTGGGGCTTCACCGACCTCGAGTTCCGCGACGTGGTGAACTCGGGGCTGCTCGTCGAGATCGCCGACACGGTCGCCGCCGGAGCCGCCCCCCAGCAGGCCCGCAAGTGGTGGACGGGCGAGATCGCCCGCATCGCGAATGCTCAGGATGCTGAGCCGCAGTCGCTCATTTCGTCAGTTGACGTTGCCGCTGTGGTGGAGCTCGTCGAGTCAGGTGCCCTCAACGATCGCCTCGCTCGCCAGGTGGTCGAGGGTGTCATCGCGGGGGAGGGCACGCCGGCCGAGGTCGTGGCATCCCGAGGCCTCGAGGTCGTCTCTGACGACGGTGCCCTCATCGCCGCGGTCGATGCGGCGCTCGCGCAGCAGCCCGACGTGCTCGAGAAGATCCGCGATGGCAAGGTGCAGGCCGCCGGAGCCGTGATCGGCGCCGTCATGAAGTCAATGGGCGGCAAGGCCGATGCGGCGCGCGTGCGCGAGTTGGTGCTGGAGCGGGCGCAGTCGTAGCGACGGTTTGACGTCGAGTCTCGAACTCGCACGTAGCGGGTCGACAGTTGAGTGCGAGCTGCGACGGTTCTCGTTTTGTGGGCGCCCGCGAGAGTCCTGGCCGAGCCGCTTGGGTGCCTAAGCGATGGCCACCTAGCATGTGTATTGACAGTGCTTCCAGCACTGCTACGCCAGGCGACGAACGACCTACAGGATGGTGGGCCATTGGGTGGCCAAGGTGAACTGTTTGAATTGACGCAAGACCGCGAGCGTGTGACCTTCGATCGCTACTCAAGCTTGACGAGACAGATGAGCCTTCTGCCTGGCCTAGGTCCAACACTGTCGACTCGTCTGAAAGCTGCAGGGTTCACCGATATCCGAGAGTTGGTGGCGGACGCGGATGTCTTGCCGCGCGGAGTGCGCCACCTCGCCGTCGATAGAGCGCGCGATTTATTGGAGAAGCTCGAAAGCGCGGACGTCAAGGGTCTATGTGAGCTTGTACCGAAGTCCGATCACTGGAGAGTCGCGGCAGCCTTGCCGCATCGATCTCTGTTTCTGGATATCGAAACTACGGGGCTAAGTCATGCGTACCACGAGGTCACGCTGGTCGGCACGCTCGCGAATGGTCAGTTTCGAGTTGCTGTGGGGCCTTTGGGGGCCAAGCAATTGGCGGAACTGGCTGAGCGTTTCGTCGAGTATCCGCTTCTTGTGACCTTTAACGGTATCCGATTCGACGCTCGCTTCTTACGAGCGAATTATCCGTCACTGCCCGTGCCCCATGGGCACGCAGACTTAATGTATCTGGCCCGTAGAGTGGGACTGGCGGGGCGGCTGAAGGATCTAGAGCGAACTCTCAGCATCGGCCGCGATTCCGGCGACCTCCCAGACCTGACAGGCAGCGACGCACCTGCACTTTGGTACCGATACATCAGGGGCGATGCGGATTCTCTAGAACGGTTGGTGCACTACAACTTCCAGGACGTCGCAAACCTCGCCCAAGTTCTCGATGTGCTTGCAGGAAAGTTGCTTGGGCATGATCTTCGTCAAGAACCGCGACCCAGCTATTCCGCATGGCGCTCGGGGCCAGATGGACGATCGACTTTTGCTACATTGCCTGCTGTCTCGGGGGCGCCGAGAGTGACGCTGCCCCAACTTGAACTCAAGGAACCTTATGTAGTTGTGGGTATTGACCTAACCGGTAGTGAGTCTCGTCCATCAGGCTGGGCAATGCTGAAAGGTGCATCAGCAACCACCGCACGTGTCGCCTCGGATGAGGAACTGATCCTGCGAACCTTGGGCGCGCGACCCGATCTCGTCTCGATAGACGCGCCTCTTTCTCTGCCCGCAGGCCGCACGGGCGTGCTTGACTCGGATCCAGAGAGATCAAGAGGCATCGTACGGGTGGCAGAACGAGTCTTGTGGTCGCGAGGTGTCTCCGCCTATCCGGCACTCATCAAGAGCATGCAGCAGCTTACGGCGAGGGGAATTGCTCTCGCGTCGACCTTGAGACGGCAAGGCGTGCCCGTGATCGAAAGCTACCCTGGCGCATTGCAGGACATTCTGGGAATGCCTCGCAAGGGCGTCTCCTTGGAGGAACTCAAGTGGTCTCTCTCGGCCTACGGCCTGAATGGAGGCGATTGGCAGGCGTCGGCCGTCACCCACGACGAAGTCGATGCGATGTCGAGCGCGATAGCTGGACAGTTCTTCCTCGCCGGAAGGTTCGAGGCGATTGGGTCGCGCGAGGAGAACTTCATGATTATCCCGAGCATGGTCAAGCGCGATTCGTCAGTCGAGCTCGTCGTGGGCGTGAGTGGCCGCACTGCAGCCGGTAAGTCAACGGTGGCTCAGATGCTGGAAAGCGCTGGTTTCTTGACGATCAGCATGAGCGCGGTCGTGCGTTCGATGATGCTCACGGCTTCAGAGCCGATCGACCGCAGCCGATTACAAGAGGCAGGGGAACGTATTCGCTCAGATGGAAGACAGAGAGAACTCTCGTTGGAGACCTCACGCGTAGTGATGCGGCACAAGCGAGCTGTGATCGACGGAGTGCGATTCTTGGAGGATTTCGCAACTTTCAAGGAGGAGTTCGGTCTGCGCTACCTTCACATACACGTTGAGGCGGACCATTTGGTCCGACGTCGGAGGTTCCTCGATAGAATCGGCGAGCGTGGCCAAACTCGACTTTCGCAGAGCTTCGAGCGCGCAAACGCGAGCAGCACAGAATCCGAGGCGAACCTGTTGGAACAGGTTGCTCACGTGGTTCTGTCGAATAACGGAACCCTTGAAGACTTGAGAAGAAGCGTCTTGGGTGTCGTGGGGAAGAGGGTGACCGAATGCCAGTGAGCATCATTGTTGGAGCGCAGTACGGGAGTGAAGGCAAAGGCAAGGTCGCTTTCGCGTGGGCTCGAAACACCGGCGCGCGTGTTGCAGTCCGAGTCGGCGGACCTAACAGCGGACACACAGTCGTCCAGGGTGGCGTTCCCACCGTGCTCCGGCAACTGCCGACACCCTCCCTGCTCGAAGGACGCTTGAGCATCTTGACCCCCGGTAGCTACATCAACGTTGATGTCCTGCTTAACGAGATCGGACTGGTAGGCGCAAACCCATCGAATCTAGTAATCGATCCAAGAGCCGTGATCGTCACGCAGGACCACATTGCGACCGAACGATCTCAACACCTAGGCGAAAGGATTGGGAGCACGTGTTCCGGAGTGGGGGCGGCCGTGGCGGAGCGAGTACGTCGCCAAGGCAAGACGCTCCGTGCGCGGGACACGCCCGCGCTCCAACCTTTTTTGGGTGACACGCTCCCTCTATTGCGGGGCTTGGCCAACAGGGAACGAGTCGTGGTCGAAGGGACTCAGGGGTTCGGCCTCTCCCTGTTGCACGGCCTTGAAGGCGATTACGCGACCAGTCGGGACACGACTGCAGCGGGTTTCCTCTCCGAGGTTGGCCTCAGTCCACTCGACGTCGACGAAGTAGTTCTAGTGGCGCGCGCATTTCCGATTCGCGTAGCGGGCAACAGCGGAACGCTTAGTCATGAGATTGACTGGTCTGACGTCGGTGCAAGAGCCGGACGAGAAGTCACCGCCGAGAGAACCACAGTCACAAATCGGGTGCGGCGTGTCGGCGAGTTCGACTCTTCACTTGTCAAGCGGGCTATCGATGCAAACCGTCCCAGTCACATCGTGCTGAACCATCTCGACTACGTGGCCGACATGCAGAGCGTAGACGGAATCGCGGCCGCCAGAGCTTTTCTTAGCAACGCGGAAAGGGAAATTGGTCAGACGATCGACTACGTAGGCATAGATCGTGAATCACTAGAGACACGCAGTTCAATATTGTCACGGTGAAGTTGGTCTTTCTCGAGGCGGACTAAGGCTCAGGTTTGATTTCGCTCGACGCCTCATCCTCAGCATCTGTAATCTCAAGCCGCAGATCTTCTACTGTGTCTTGCAGAATCAAGATTGTCTGAGTTAACTCCTCGATTCGCGCCTCCTGCTTGTTTGACCTGGAGGTAATCTCTGCGATCAGGGGTGCGATTACCGTGGCGGTAAGCAGGATTATGGCTATCACACTTCCCAAAGTCAGCAGTCGCGTCTGCTTCTGAGCCTTCTTGGCAGTCTTCTCCGCTTGCCGCGATCGCCTATCGGTGCGAGCCACACTAGAAGAAGGCACGTCCAGGTGCTCGGTGGCTTCATTCACATAGTCGACGACGTCCCGTCTGGGCCTCCAAGGGAATGGTGGGTACGCGCCAGCTCGATGGAAATCGCCGTTCGGTCGCGTTTCCCACTGTCGATTGGGGCTGAGCTTGGTGAACTCAACCCAAACAACGTCCTCACCGCCATGAAATTCATAGTCATTTTGCGTCAAGTTGTGTATCGGCAATGACAGGCGACCGACGAAGCCAGGATCGATAAGCGGTCCAGTTCCGACAAGCAAACCCTTGTAAATGTGGTTGATCTTCAGGTTGTGCCGCATGCCGATGTAGTCAGGCAACCTTAGAACTGGTTCTGTCGTCACGTAGGTGATGCTGTTGCGACGAATGTTTAGTGGCTCCCCCCTATCAATCACGCCTCTGCGCACCTTGCCTTTTTCGTCAACCGCGACCCAGCTACCAAGGAGTGGGATGGCATAGCTAGCTGTCTTCAACTTGTTCGGGTCGAAGGGTGAGATCATGCCGGTCGCCGCTACATAGTCGGCGATGTCTGCTGCGTTCAGGAGCGCTGGCGGGATCTCGGGGAATGGATCTCGATCTCTCGTTCGCTCGAATCGTTGAGCTGCACCCGAATGTTCGTCATATGGATCAGAATTGGCATAGTCCAAAGCTCGATTGGCGACCCGAGCCTCTTCACGGCGCATCTCGCGCGTCCGGGCCTCGGGCGGCGGCTGTATCGAACGCACGCGCGGGTTCCGGTTTCTCAAGAATCGTGGAATCCTACTCACCTCCTCAATCTAGTGCGGGCCGGACGGCTTGTCCTATCCGAACCCCAATGAGTTATGTGGGCACCCACGCCGTGGACCTTGTGAGCAATCGGGCGTGAGGAACGAACTGGTGACAGGTTCGGTTTAGGCCGCGAGGGCTCGCGACTCGGTTAGCTTCTCTTCGAACTCGATCGGGGTCAACCCTCCGAGAGTGTCCTGGGCGCGTTGCCGGTGATACTTCCGTTCGATCCAGATGACGATCGCGAGGCGCAGCTCTTGCCTCGTCGCCCATCGTTGCTGGTTGAGGACGTTAGTTTGCAGCAGCGACCAGAAGCTCTCCATCGCGGCGTTGTCTCCGGCGGCGCCGACGCCGCCCATCGAGCCGACCATGTCGTGACGGCGCAACTCCCTTGCCATCGCTCGACTGCGAAATTGACTGCCCCTGTCGGCATGCAGGATGCAGCCCGCGACGTCCCCGCGGCGGGCGACGGCGTTGCGGAGAGCGTCGACGGCAAGCTTCGCCGTCATTCGCTCGCTGATGGAGTAGCCGACAATCTTGTTCGAGAAGACATCCTTGATTGCGCAGCAATAGAGCTTGCCCTCGGTCGTCGTCCGGTGCTCGGTGATGTCGGTCAACCAAAGACGGTTCGGCGCGTCTGCGCGGAATACGCGTTGCACGTGATCGTCGAATACCGGCGGGCCAACCTTCTTGCCTTTTCCGCGCCTGCGTCGCTGGGCCGACTAGAGGATCCCGGCCTGGGAACACAACTTCCACGCCGTCCGCCGGCTCATCCGCCAGCCCGCCCTGCGGGCCTCGTCAGCGAGATATCGATAGCCGAATGTCGGGTCTTCAGCTTGGGCGTCGTGGAGGGCATTGATCCGATACGCGCGCAACAGGTCCGCATCGCGAACGGGATCCTTCCGCCACCGGTAATAGGGCTGGCGGGCGAGCTTCAAGACCCGGCACGACACCGTCACGGGGATCCCCGCTTCGGCGAGCTCAGCAACGAGCGGGTAGATCATTTTGGGGAGCCACCGAGTTTCAGATTCGCCTGCGACAGATACGCCGCAGCCTTCCGCAGAACCTCGTTCTCCTGCTCGAGGAGACGGTTCCGGCGACGCAACTCTCGCACCTCGCTTGCCTCGTCGGCCGTTTGACCGGGGCGGTTGCCTTCTTCAATGTCGGCTTGGCGCAACCAGTTCTGCAACGTCGCTTCGCTGATACCGAAATCAGTGGCGATCTGTTTGAGCGTGACGCCGCTCTCGCGGCGTCGGGCGACCGCGACGACATCCTCGCGGAACTCTCTGGGATAGGGACTGGGCATGATGACATCCTCCCCGTCAGCGCCACCCGGCACTAACGATCAGTTGTCACCGATTCCTTCCTCACGCCCGAACTTATTCCTTGGGAACCTCGTGTACAACTGCCGCCACGCGACGCGGTGGCTCGACCAGTTCCGCTTGCCTCCCTAGTTCGGTAGCCAGTTCGGCAGGCGTGAGGCGTTCCGCTTTGGCCGGCGGGCGAGCCCAATCTGTAGATTCTGGATTGAACCAGGCCACCAAGAGAACACCGTGGGTTAGCTCACGAGAGACTAGGTACCGGGCAAGAAGCTGTTCATCGATTGCGGTAAACACCTCGTCGTTCCAGCTCCCCTTGACTTCAATCAAGACCGCATATCCCTCGGATCCAGGACCCGTTGCGGCCACCTGAATGTCAGCGCGATCCCCGATTGATCCTCGAGGTTTTCCGCTGACCTGGACTTCGCGATCGATAAACGCACCAGCAAGGCGGGAATGGAGCTCGTGTGCGTACCAGTCTGAGATATCCGACTCCGACCGTGGGCGGTTGCCGGCCCAGAGATATCGACCAAGCCGGCGTGGTGGCCCGAGGTCCTCGCAGATACTCGTCAGCGTTTCGATGACGCTGTGGAGCAACTCATCAGGGTTTCTGGCGATCAGCCCCTTCTGGCCCTCAACAAGGATGCTTTGTAGGACGTGAGGTTCGGTGCCCGGCCATCCATTGGACTTCAAGGCCTCGGCTGCCCTGTGAAGCTCCCAAGGATCGATCATGCTTGGCTCGTCTTGTGACAACCGCAGCACGGCTGCGTAGGACTCCGTCGTTCCTATCGCCAAGACCGCTTCGAGGAGCTGGCGTCTAAGTGATGCAACGTCGTGCCGCGGGGTGACGGTGTAGGCCCCGGGACCTTGAGCAGGATCATCCGTTGGTGGAAAGGTGAGGAACACCGCGCGGTAGAGGGCAATCATCTGGCTGACGTTTCCCAATAAGCGCCGTTCAAAGCGCTCGCCTTGTGCGATCCCCCGGAGCAGCTCCGCCGAGAGCTCCGGCCTCGCCTCGATGACCTCAAGCAACTTGGTTGTTCCGTCTCTTGAGTCGCGTGAGAGATAAGCGGAAAGCGCGGCGCTGACGTCCTCTGCAGGTGCGGTTCGAAGTAGGTTGTCGGCGAATTCAGACTGGGGCCTTGCTGTCACCAACGCGCTCACGACTTCTGTTCGTTCATGACCCGACAGCGCATCGAGTACTCGGATCAACTCGTCGGCTATCCGGGAATCGGGAAGCCGCGCAACCTCCCTCAAGCCAACCGGCTTGCTCGGATCAGAGACTGTCAAGTCCACGAAGACTCGCACGCGCGCAAGGAATGCTTCGGGAACGCGTTTGAGTAGTGATGCGAGTAGCAATTCTTTGGTTTCACTATCCCGGGGTCCATTCACGAAATGGACTGGAAACCGAATGACCGAATCAACCAGCGAGCCCCACCCGGCGTCTGTGACCTCGTCTAGGACAGACCATTTGCCGACGAACGCCACGTACAGAATCTGGTAGGCCGCGTGGTGAATGCGAGAATGGCTGCCCTGATCCTCGTGCGGTGGCAACACCTCGAGCGAAACATGTCTAAGGAAATGCTCTGCCAGCTTGCGCAGACGTACCTTGTCTAGAAGGGGGAGTTCTTCGTAGAAGTCGAATTCTGTGTAGTTCTCACCGGACATGTCTCGAAAGCGTCCTGACTGTACGTCCGCCGTTAGCACGAAGTACGGAAGCCAAAACCTACGGAGATCGTTTGAGGCTTCAGAAAGCTCCATTCGCAGACGGTCAATCATGTCCATCTTCGCCGGAGGTTGCTCGGGTCTAGCGCCAGCTCGACGACGACGCGCTGACCAGGTTTCTACTCGTTTGGCTGAGTTCGCGCCTTCAAGTCTTGCTTGTAGAGACTGACCGAGTGCGGTCCCTGCGAATCTCTCTAGGGCATCACGATGTTCGGCCAAAGTAGGGTCGAAAACGCGAGTCGCTATATCAGCAAACTCGGGAGAATCGCCCGTTGCCAGAACCATCAGAAGAGCGAAGTCCAACTCGTTCACGAGGTTCACGCCGTCTTCCACGAGGCCCAGCAGATCGTACCAGTCAACGCCAGAGTCGAAACCCAGTTGAATTGACTTGAGCACAATCGACTGACGATTCTCTGGTGCTAGACGCTTCAGGCCGAGTTCTACTGGCTTTTCTGCATCCTGCATTGCCAAGAGCATCAGCGCAGTCTCGTCTTCATCGAACTCAAGAGCGGCCGGCTGTTCGAGCCGCTCTAAGGCGTCCGACAGAATCCGCTGGGACCAAGAGCGTCTATGTGATCCGCGATTTCTCGAGGGCGCATCCCGAAGCGTCATCGCCGCAGCCCAGCGCGAGATTTCGAGGAGATCCTGTGGGCTGGAACGGTCGACCATTTCAAACAAGAAGTGCTTGTACCTGCCAAACATATTTTCGCGAGGCGGCACAAGTAGACACAGCAGGTCGCTGGTGCTGAGAACAATTGGCCAGCATGCACTTAATGCAGCGCCAAGTGTGCCTTCTCCCACCTGGAGGGAGTCATGAAGGAGCCCTTCCGCGATGACTGCAAGGGAATCGCGAGCTTCGAGAGCCACGAGCGCATCAATGGCAAGTTGTCTCACATGACCGTCAACCTCGGGGTCTTTGGCAAGCGCCAGCGCATCAGGAGCTAGGGCGCGTTCTGGGTTGTCCGCAAGAATTCTGAGTGCGATGGAGCGCTGCGCGTCCGAACCATGAGTTAGTGCCGCGCGGACGAGATCGCACAGTGAGGGGCAGTCAAGTCCGCTGAAGGAGGTGCCGTACGGGGCTGAATACTCCCAGCGAAGCGCATCTCGCAGTAGGGACTCGATCAAGACCGGCCGCAGTCGAGCAACCTCATCCTGCCCACGTGCCTGAACAAGTCGCAATGGCTCGAGCGTAGCAACCCAATCGAACCTCGGGCTCATTGTGATAAGCCAGCGGGCAATCGGGAAGAGCTCTAGTGGCAGGAGATCCGTTATGCCGGGCAAAGTCAACAACCGGCGTTCCAGACCAACATGGATTTGAAGTCTCGTCAGTTGATGTGCTGCCAGGTAGTCAAGAAGTGATCGGTGGGCGAACGCTAGCTCATTGTGGGTAACTCGAACAAGCAGTCCGCTGTCGAGCACATCCTCCATGGCGATTTGCCACTCTGACGATGTGTACTTGCCGTGCGGATCGCTCACCGGGTATCGCCCATGAAGAGCAGCCCGGCCCTCTCCAATTTCGATAGTGACCGTGCGTGATCGAGACAGAACGAGTGTCAGGGCGAGTTGACCAGCGAAGTCTCGCCGAGCTTCATCCGGCACTATCGGTCGACGTATTGCAAGCGCACGCGGTGGTTTCATGCGCTGAAGGAGGCTTGTGATCGTCGACTCGTAGAGCGTGGAACGATCCACGGCGAGAGTGCCCAACCTCTGGAAGTGTTGAATTAGCAACTCCAGCGTGAAGGGATTCGAAGCCAGCCCCTGCGCGCCCGCAATGTCCGTTTCAACCAGGAATCTCTGTGCATCGATATTGGCAGCTCTGCAAGCTACCTCTACATCAGTTCGCGCAAGCGGAGCCAGGTAGAAGACTCGCCCAGTAGCGGAATCGGGATGACTGTCGCTCGTTGGCACATCGAATAGGTGCCGTATGGAATCGTTGATTTCAGCGCTCCGGCAGGTTGCGACAACCCGGACGCCGACTCTCTGTGCACTTTCTATCAAGAGTCCAACATCCGCAACGAGCGAAGCGATAGCCGCACGCGACTCATCTAGACCGTCAAGGAACAAGACACCACCAGCGCCGGGTAAGTTGTCGAGTTCCATACGTGTGTTCAGAATGACTGCCTCAGAAGTGCCCATGAGGTTCAACTTCTTGACCGCTGTTCCCCGAGACTCCACCTGTTTGCAGAGGGTGTCCACCAAGTACGTCTTCCCTCCGCCGGGGTCACCGACAACTAAAACGAGTTGGTGATCCGAAACCACGTCCAGGGGCACGCGATAGGTGTTGGCATTCGAGTCTCGGAACTGGTGTTCACCCGGCGGCTCGCTCGTCAACACTCGTTCCAGTGAGAACATTGCTGACGTTCCTTCCCGCGTGGCTATTCCCCTCAATTGTGCCTCCGTTGCGCACGACGGGGTCGGTCACTTTGACCCCGCGAATTGAATCGACCCAACCCACAACCCATCGCGTGCGCGGGTCATGCCGACGTACAACTCTCGTCGCTCGATCTCGCGGCGTTCGAGCGCGCCCTCGTCGAGGCCCGAGGCGGCAGGGGAGAGCAGCGACCCATCGACCCGCGCCAGTAGCACCTGCTTGAACTCGAGGCCTTTGGCGCGCTTGATCGTTCCGACTTTGATCGACGGGGCGCTGAGGCCCGCATAGCTCTCGAGCTCGATCACGTCGAACCCGGCGGCGCGCAGCGCGGTGACCATGGCGAGAGCATCCCGATTCGTCGCCGTCAGCACGCCGATGTCGCCGGGGTCGATGCCTGACGCGACCAGCGAGCGCACCTGCGACACGAGCGCCACGTCGTGCGATGCCACAGACGAGAACGACGCGAGCACGGGCGACGGCCCCGTTCGCGGAACGTCGAGCGCAGCATCCGCCCGTCCCGGACCACCCTCGATGTCGACGAACTCGTCGCCCTCAACCACAGAAGAAGCGAAGGCCGCGATCTCGCGGGTGTTGCGGTAGTTGGTCGAGAGCACGACTCCGCGGCCGGCGACCGAGATGCCCGCCTCGGCGAGCGAGTAGCCGCCCGGATAGATGGTCTGCTGGCCGTCGCCGATGAGCGTCAGGCCGTCGGGGCGGTCGCCGACGATCGCGTGCAGCATGCGCAGCATCGCGCACGAGAGGTCTTGCGCCTCGTCGATGATGACGTGGTCGACACCGGTCATCGGGGTCTGGCGCAGCGAGGCTTCGGCGCGCAGCACCAGGTCTTCGAAGTCGACGAGCCCGCGCTCGCGCAGCGCCGCCTCGTAGGCCTGAAACAGCTCCCACACGGCCCGCCGCTGCTCGACCCGCAGCGGGCGACGACGACCGGCGCGCGGCAGGTCGGCGTACTGCTCGAACGTCGTCAGCCCGCGGCCCTTGATGACCTTCGCGATCTCGTCGCGCCAGTACTGGTGGTTCTGGTCGATCGCAAACAACGGCCCGCGCCGCCCAACCGTGCCCCACGCAACGTTGAACGCCTGCGTCGCCTGCCCAAGATCGAGCGACACTCGCTGCCCGCGCTCGCGCAGCACCCGCATCGCGAACGCGTGCACGCCCGTGAATTCGACGCGGTCGACCGTCTCGGGCGCGAGCCGGTGCAGCAGCGTGCCGAGCACCGCCGGCAGCGTCTTCACGAAGGTCGTCACGATGATGCGCCCCGTGGATGCTCGCGCCAGGTACGCCGCCCGATGCAGCCCGACGACCGTCTTGCCGGTGCCCGCCGCACCACGAATGCGCGCCGGGCCCGAAAAGCTGCGCCGCACGAGCTTCGCCTGCTCGGGGTGCAGAAACGCCATCCATTCCTCGATCGGGGCGGCGAGCATCCCGGCCAAAAACGTGTCGGCCACCTCGTCGACGGTCAGCAGCGCGGGCTCGTCGAGCACCGGCTCGGGAACACTCAGATCGAGCGGCGCCGGCTCGTCGCCGAGCACCGGAAAGTGCGTGTTGACGGCCCCCAGCACGACCCCGAGCTGGCGATCGGTCAGGCGCCGGCCGAACCCGTTGATGAACGCGGATGCCCTCCGCTCGCCGACCACCACCAGGCCGCCCAGGCTCGCGAGCGGCACCGGGTCCATGGCGGATCCCGCGAGCACCACGACCACGCGCACCTCACCCGGAGCGAGCCCCAGCTCGACGAGCGCCGCCTCGGTGCTCACGCCCACGTCGGCGAGCCCGGCGAGGTCGTCGGTGACGTCGGCCTGCCCGCGGAAGATGCGGCCTCCCGACACGGTCACGTCGCGCCAGCCCTTCGTGTCGACGACGAAGACGCCCCCCGGTCCGACGAGCACGTGGTCGATCTGGGCGCGGCTGCCGCGCTTGGCGCCGGGCCAGCCGCGGTCGTGCAAGAAGGTGTAGCCGCACGCGGTCAGCGGTGCGAGCGTGCCGGCCACTTGTCGCTCGGTGCGGTGGCCGATCATCCAGCGTTCGGCTTCAGCTCGCGCAAGAGCGGCCCGCTCGTCGAAGGCGTCAGCGAGCGCGACAAGGCGCGCGGCTTCGACGCCCGCCGACCTGCCCGCCTCGCTCATGCCGCCCCCCCGGCTGCGGCCCGCAGAGAAGTCGAGCCTCCCTCCAGTCTGTCGGGCGGTCGGCGCGCGCGACACCCCCTGACCGGGGGCACCTGCACGGGGCCGGCAAGGCGACGTGCACAACACGCCAACGTGCACAGAATCCCACGCGCACAGCAGGCCGACGTGCACAGCAAACGTCGATCGGTCACTCGTTGCGGCACTCCGCGCACACTGCCGCAACAACTGACCGATAGACCCGACTCGTGCACGAACTCCCAGCGCCCGCCACAGCGCCATGCTCCAGTGTCGATTCCGACCTCCCTCAATCGTCATCCCTTTGACAGGATCGACAGACGGTCCGCGAAGGGAATGAACTCATGCGCTACACCCTGCTGCTGCACTACCCCGAGATGTCGGCCGCCGACCTGGGCCCCGAGGCGCTCGCCGAGGGCATGCGCGCCTTCGACGCATACGCGAAGGCGCTCGACGCCGCTGGCGTGCTGCTGAGTGCCGAAGTGCTGCAGCCGAGCAGCGCGACCACGACGATCACTCGCGCCTCGGGAGAGCTCGTCGTGCAAGACGGCCCATTCGCCGACTCGCGCGAGCAGCTCGGCGGCACGGTCGTCATCGACGTCGCCGACCTAGACGCCGCGATTGCGTGGGGGGCCAAGTCGCCTTCTGCCGAATACGGTCACGTCGAGATTCGCCCTGGCGCCACCCGATTCGTCGACGGCGCCTGGACGACCTACGACCACCACTGATGCCCGCAGCCGACGATTCTCGCGCGGCGCTCGCCGCCGCCCGCGCCGCGCGGGAGTCGTACGGCCGCTTGCTCGCGATCGTCGCCAGTTCGACGCACGATCTTCATTTGGCTCAGGATGCTCTCGCCGACGCCCTCGAACGCGCACTGCGCGCATGGCCCGAGTCGGGGGTTCCCGACAATCCGGAAGGGTGGCTGCTCACCGTGGCTCGCAACCGCCTGCGCGACCTGCTCGGCAGTGCCGCGCGGCGCACCTCGACGCCGATCGAGGCGGCCGACCACCTGCCCGCTGCAGGGCTCGACGTCGATGCACTGATCGAGCGTGCGGAGGGCATCCCCGATAAGCGCCTCGAACTGCTCTTCGTCTGCGCCCACCCCGCGATCGATGCCTCCATTCGCACGCCGCTCATGCTGCAGGTGGTGCTCGGGCTCGACGCCGCCCGCATCGCGAAGGCATTCGACGTCGAGCCGGCGGCGATGGCGCAGCGCCTCGTGCGGGCGAAGAAGCGCATCGGCGTCACCGGCATTCCCTTCGCGGTGCCGTCGCGGGCCGACATGCCGGCCCGCCTCCCCGCCGTGCTCGAAGCGATCTACGGCGCATACGCGATCGAGTGGCTGCAGCAGGGCGAGCACTATCGCGAGTCGCTCGCCGATGAGGCGCGCTGGCTCGCCGTGCTCACTGCGGCGCTGCTCGACGACGAGCCCGAGGCGTGGGGGCTCGCCGCGCTCATCACGCTCGCGCAGTCGCGCGCTCCCGCGCGAGTCGGCGACCCCTGGCCACCGCTCGACGAGCAAGACGTATCGCTGTGGGATGCCGAACTCATCGCCGAAGGCGAAGCGCTGCTGCACCGCGCGCGCCGACTCGGCCGGCCGCTCGGGAGGTTTCAGCTCGAAGCCGCCATCCAATCGGTGCACTGCGATCGCGCCCGTAGTGGTGTGACCGACCTCGACACGCTCGACACCCTCTACCGCGGTCTGCTCGCCCTCGCGCCGACGCGCGGCGCTGTCGAAGCACACGCCGCGTTGCAAGCACGTCGCACCGGCGCGGGCGACTGACGCCGCGCGAGCATCCCGCTCTCGCGTGACCTGGTCCTGCTGCTCGCGCTCGACGCGGCAGTCGTCGTCGTGCGTCGCCGGGTGGCCTGACTCAGCTTCGCGGCACCCCGAGCAGCCTGCGCACCTGAGCCACGGTCGTAGCGCGCTCGTCTGCGCCCATGACCGCGAGCGGGTGCCGCATGAGCCCGAGGGGCAGCCCGACCGTGCCGGTGGGGTGCTCGATCGCGAGGTTGAGCGTAGGTATGCGCAGCATGCCATCCGTGATCGCGCCGGCAGCAGCATCCACGATGCTCGATGCGGCGTACGTGCGCGTCAACTCGGGGCGATCAGGATGCCCGTGCACGCGCACCCCGTCGGCGGTCACCTCGACGAGCTTCCAGCCCCACAGGCCTCGCGCTGAGGCGTCCATGCCGCTGATGACGAGAATCCGCACTCCGGTGGCGCCGAAGCCGAACGTCGGAAACAGCACGCGGTGCTCTCCAGCCGGCGGCACCTGCGCCTCGAGGGCGCGCAGGCGGCGCACCGCGAGCCCCGTCGCCACGACCACCACGACCAGCACGACGACGATGCCCGTCAAGACCGAGTAGAGCACGAGCTCGAGACTCGCCTCGCTCAACGATCTGCCGATGCGGCCGATCATCGAGACTGCGGCCCACGCGATGCCGGCCACGGCGAGCAGCCGCAACCACGGCCACCGCGGGGCGTTGATCTTCGGGTCGGCCAGGGCTGGATGCACAATCAAGCATCGCATGACGCGCAGCCGAGCCGCCCCCCGCGGCTCGGCTGCGCGAGCTCATGCCTCCGAAGCCGGCGTAGTGCTGCGCCGGTACTGCGGGCGCGCCGCCAGCCGGTGCAGCGCTATCGACGCCAGCGCGAGCGACAGCACGGCGGTGATCGCCGCGCTCGCGAGAATCGGGTGGGTGAACACTCCGAAGAGGGCCAGGCTGACGATCGCGGCGCAGGCCATGAGGCTGATGATGGCTGCGCCGGTCGCCGCGGCCGACGGTGCTGCGTGAGGTGCACTCTCTGTCTTCATGCCCTTCCTCCTGTCTGGGTGGCGCGAATCGCCGTTGCCCTTCACTGGAGAGACCACGTTCGGGCGCAACTATGACGCCGATTCAGAACATTCGTCGAACGCTCTCGGCTGGTCGCAGTACGATGACCCCATGACCGAGCGTCTGCGCCACTTCGCCCTGTCGGGCGGCGCCGCGCTCATCGTCGCCCTCGCGCTCGGGCAGCCGTCACCGCTCGCGACCGCCGCAGTGCTGGCAGCGAGCGTGCTGCTCGTCGTGGGTCTCGCACTCGTGGCACGCAACGCCGTGCGCCCGCTCGCCCACGTCGAACTCGCGGTGGGCAGTCGAGCCCGAGCGCATCGCGAGTCGCTCGCGCGCCAGGCCGAGCCTTCGCACCCCCTCACAGCCGGTCGGCCCCTGTCTCGGGCTCCCGGCGCGGCGGCCCCGGCCGCCTGACCGCGCTGCTCAGCGCGATTCGAGAACGCTCCAGACCCCGGTGATGCCGGGTCGTCGGGTGCGGCGGCCAGACGCCCCGCATCCCTTCGACCCTCTGGAGTACCGTCATGGATCTCACCACCTGGCCCCTCGTCGGCCCCCTCGTGCAGCTCGGCGCAGCCGGCCTGCACCACCTGATCGACCTGCTCGAACCGCTCGCGGGTGGCGCTGCCGCCACGCTCGCCGTCGTGCTCATCACGCTCATCGTGCGGGCACTGCTGATTCCGCTCGACGTTCGCATCGTGCGCGCTGAGGGCGCACGCCGTCGCCTCGCCCCGCATATGGCCGAGCTGCGCACGAGGTGGAAGCGCAAGCCCGACGAGCTGCAGCGCCGCACACTGCAGCTCTACCGCGACGCCGGCGTCTCGCCCGTCGCCGGCATGGGCACCATGCTCGCGCAGGCTCCGATCGTGTCGCTGCTCTACCTCGTGCTCGCGAGCCCGGCGATCGCCGGCGAGGTGAACCCGCTGCGAGCAGAGCACGTGCTCGGCGTCGGGTTCGGCGATGCGCTCGGGGCGGCAGTGCTCGGCGGCGCGGTCGGGGCATTCGTGCTCTCGGCGGTCGTCGTGCTGGCGCTCGTGATCGCGGGGCTGCTGCTGCGCCGTGCGACGCGGATGCTGCAGCATGGCATGCCCGCCCCCGAGCTGCCCGCGGCCGCTCTGCCGATGCTCGGCGTGCTGCCCTTCGTCGCGATCATTCCCGCGCTGCTCGTGCCCTTCGGCGCCGCGATCTACCTGGCCATCAGCAGTCTGTGGAGCGCGATCGAGCGGCCCGTGCTGCGCCGGAAGCTGTGGAGCGAGGGGGAGTGGCGGCCCACGCTCGCCTGATGCGCCGTGTCGCACCTGTGCGGCAGACTGACCTCGTGCGAGCATCCCCGAGCTTCGACTTCTCTGCCGAATTGTGGGAGTGGTCGTCGAAGGCGTCGTGGTTCTTCGTGACCGTGCCGGTCGACGTCAGCGACGAGATCGCCGCACGCATGGAGGGCTTCGAACGCGGCTTCGGCAGTGTGCGGGTGCGCGTGCGCATCGGGGGCAGCGAGTGGGCGACGAGCGTGTTTCCTGACTCGAAGCGGCAGGCCTACCTGCTGCCGGTGAAGAAGGCGGTGCGAGTCGCCGAGGCGATCGCGCCCGGTGACGCGGTTGTGGTGCGGCTGGCGCTGGTCGACCTGCCGTGAGCCACGTCTTTCTCTTTCGAGCCGTCAACGTCGGCGGCACGGCGAAGCTGCCGATGGCCGAGCTGCGCGCCCTCGCTGCTGAGCTCGGCGCGACCGAGATGCAGACCTACATCGCGTCGGGCAACCTCATCGCGAGCCCTCCGGGCGATCCGGTCGCGTTCGCCGAGGTGCTGCGTGCCGCCGTGCGCGATCGGTTCGGCTTCGATCGCGAGGTGCTGCATCGCACGACGGGGCAGCTGCAGGATGCCCTGCGAGAGCATCCGTTCGAGGTCGAGAACCCCGCCCACTCGTATGTGTACTTTCTCTCGGCCACGCCGGCCGCTACGGCAGTGGCGGCTGCCGACGCCGTCGAGCGCGGCGGGGACGAGTGGCGCGTGGTCGGCGACGACCTGCACGTGCGCTTCGACCGCGGCACGAGTCAGGCGACGCTGAAGACCGACCAGCTCGTGCGCACGCTGGGGGTCGTCGCCACGGCCCGCAACCTGCGCACGATCGCCGAGCTCAGCACTCGATGACCCCTCGTGATGCCGAATGTGATCCCTCACAATCGGCGCGATTGTGTCTAACGCGAGACAGCGATCGGTAAGAGCGCTCTCACCATTCGTGCCTCTCAGAACCCTGTAAAAAAGCGGAAATGAGCGTGCGCAGTCGGCGCGCAGCCCCCGTCGTTACCAAAACGTGACCTAACTTTCGTTGCGCGATTCGGGAATGTGAAGGCTAACATTCACCGTGATGTCACTGTTGTCATTGTGGCGTTGGAATCCCGAACACCACGCACCCGGCGTCGCCGGGCCAGAACAAGGAGGTTTTGGTTATGAAGAAATTCCTCGGCGGCCTCGCCGTCATCAGCATGGCGTCGCTCGCACTCGCGGGCTGCGCCAGCAACCCCGGCACTGAAGCGACCGGAGGCGACGACCTCATCACCGTCGGCTTCGCGCAGACCGGCTCAGAGAGCGGCTGGCGCTCGGCCAACACCGAGTCGATGAAGGCTGCGTTCTCAGAAGAGAACGGCTTCAACCTCGTCTTCAACGCGGCCGACAACAAGCCCGAGGCGCAGATCGCCGCGGTGCGCAGCTTCATCAACCAGGGAGTCGACGCGATCGTGATCGCGCCCATCGTGGTCGATGGGTGGGACGACGTGCTCAACGAAGCGAAAGATGCGGGCATCCCGGTCATCCTCGAAGACCGCACCGTGTCGGCGAGTGAAGACCTCTACGCGAGCTGGATCGGGCTCGACTTCGAGCAAGAGGGCCGCACGGCCGGCGAATGGGTGGTCGAGAACTTCGGCGACGAAGGCGCGAACCTGGTGATTCTGGAAGGCACGACCGGTTCGTCGGCTGCGCTCGACCGTGCCACGGGCTTCGCTGACGCGATCGCCGGGTCGAACATCACCATTCTCGACTCGCAGACGGGCAACTTCACGCGGGCCGACGGCAAGACCGTGATGGAAGGCTTCCTGCAGAAGTACGGAAGCGACATCGACCTGCTGTTCGCCCACAACGACGACATGGGCCTCGGTGCCCTCGACGCGATCAAGGCGGCCGGTCTCGAACCGGGCGTCGACATCAAGATCGTGACGATCGACGCTGTGCGCGACGGCATGCAGGCCCTCGCCAACGGTGAGTTCAACTTCATCGTCGAGTGCAACCCGATCCTCGGCGAGAAGGTGGCTGAGGTTGTCAAGGCAGTGCTCGCGGGCGAGAGCGTCGAGAAGTCGATCATCGTTCCCGACGGCGCCTTCACGCAGGAAGACGCCATCGAGCTGCTGCCGACGCGCCCGTACTAACCACCACGAGTACGAGACACGGTACAACCCAGCAGAGCGGGGGCCGGTCGCCGACCGGCCCCCGCTTCACTCGACACGAAGCACCACTTCACGACAGAGAGAACCACGAGACATGCCTGCGCACACCGAAGTGCCACCCATCGTCGACATGCGAGGAATCAGCATCAGCTTTCCCGGAGTCAAGGCGCTCGATGACGTCGACTTCGCCCTTCGCCGCGGAGAAGTGCACACCCTCATGGGCGAGAACGGCGCAGGCAAGTCGACCCTGATCAAGGCGCTCACCGGGGTCTACCCGATCGACAGCGGCACGATCACGGTCAACGGCGCCCGACGAGTGTTTCGCACCACGGCCGATGCGCAGCTCGCCGGCATCTCGACGGTCTACCAAGAGGTCAACCTGTGCACGAACCTCTCGGTCGGCGAGAACGTCATGCTCGGTCATGAGGTTCGACGCGCTGGCCGCATCGACTGGCCGCGCACCCACGCAGAAGCCGCTCGTCATCTTCAGGCGCTCGGGCTGCACATCGACACGCAGTCGGTGCTGGGCATGCACTCGATCGCCGTGCAGCAGCTCGTCGCGATCAGTCGTGCCATGGTCACCGACTGCAGCGTGCTCGTGCTCGACGAACCCACGTCGAGCCTCGACCGCGGCGAGGTCGAGCAGCTCTTCGGCGTCATCAGAGACCTGCGCGACCGGGGCGTCGCGATTCTCTTCGTCACCCACTTTCTCGACCAGGTCTACGAGGTGTCTGACCGCATCACGGTGCTGAGAAACGGCGCGCTCGTCGGCGAATACCTCGCAGCCGAGCTGCCCCGCGCCGAGCTGATCTCGCACATGATCGGCCGTGTGCTCGACGACCTCGAGGCCATCTCGAGCACGGCGCATCGACCGATCGACCGCACGACGCCGCCCGTGCTGCGCGCCACGGGCGTCGGCCGCAAGGGTGCGATCGCTCCTAGCGACGTGTCGATCTACCGCGGTGAGGTGGTCGGCATCGCCGGGCTGCTCGGCTCTGGCCGCACCGAGCTCATGCGCCTGCTCTACGGCGCTGATCGCGCTGACAGCGGCAGTGTCGAGATCGGCACGTCGGCGACGAAGATCACCACACCGCGTCATGCGATCGACCACCGCATCGCGTTCTCGTCTGAGGATCGACGTGCAGAGGGCATCATCGGCGACCTCACCGTCGCCGAGAACATCGTGCTCGGCATTCAAGCCCAGCGGGGCTGGCTGCGCCAGGTGCGGGGCAGCGAGAAAGACGCGATCGTGGGTGACTACATGGCCGCACTCGGCGTGCGGCCGGCCGACCCCCAGCGTCTCGTGCGCAACCTATCGGGCGGCAACCAGCAGAAGGTGCTGCTGGCTCGCTGGCTCGCCACGGCACCGCAATTGATCATTCTCGATGAGCCCACGCGCGGCATCGACATCGGCGCCAAGGCCGACATTCAGCGCAAGGTCGCCGAGCTGGCAGAGCAGGGCCTCTCGGTCTTCTTCATCTCGTCAGAGCTCGAAGAGGTGCTGCGGCTGGCCCAGAGGGTCGTCGTGATGAGAGATCGACGTATAATCGGCGAACTCACGTCGAGCGACAGCGAAGTCGACGACATCATCGACTTCATCGCGCAAGAGGCCCAGGAGAACGTGGCATGAAGACGATCGTGAGACACCGCATCTTCTGGGCACTCGTCGCTCTCTTCACTCTCGTCGCCGTCAACACGATCTCTCGGCCGAGCTTTTTGCGCGTCACCGTGCAAGACGGTCAGCTCTACGGCGCGCTCATCGACATCTTGCGCAACAGCGCACCGCTCATGCTTGTCGCGCTCGGCATGACCATCGTCATCGCCACCCGCGGCATCGATCTGTCGGTCGGCGCCCTCATGGCGGTCTCGGGCGCGGTCGCGCTCACCATCATTCAGGCGTCGCCCGAGCCTGAGAATCTCGGCGTCGTGCTGCTCGCGATCACGGCTGGCGTGCTCACCACCTTCATTCTCGGAGCCTGGAACGGGTTTCTCGTGGCGGTGCTCGGCATTCAACCCATCATCGCCACGCTCGTGCTCATGCTCGCGGGTCGCGGCATCGCGCTGCTGATCACGGGCGGCTTCATCACGACGATCAACAGCGCGCCGTACAAGTTCATCTCGCAGGGCTACGTCTTCGGCCTGCCGTTCGCGCTGTACGTCTCGGTCGCGGCGATCATCATCGTCACGCTCGTGCAGCGGCGAACAGCGCTCGGGATGCTCACTGAAGCAGTCGGCATCAACCCCGAGGCCAGTCGGCTCGCCGGGGTCAGGTCGCGCGGCATCACGTGGGGCGCGTACGCCACGAGCGGCCTGCTCGCCGGATTCGCCGGCATCTTGTACAGCTCGAACATCATGGCCGCCGACGCGAATGCGGCAGGGCTCTACATCGAGCTCGATGCGATTCTGGCCGTGGTGCTCGGCGGCACGTCGCTCGCCGGCGGCAAGTTCAGCATCGCCGGTACGGTCATCGGCGTCTTCACCATCCAGACTCTCAAGTCGACCATCACCTTCCTCGGCGTTCCGCCCGCGGTGAGCCCCGTCTTCATGGCGGCCGTCGTCATCCTCGTCGTGCTCGTGCAGTCGCGGCGAGTGCGCGACGGTGCCGGTCGACTGACGAACTGGCTCACTCGACGCACCTCGACGCCCACGCCCCCGAATGCAGAGGTGGCCTCGTGACCATCACACCCGTCAAGGCAGCGCGGCCCTTCGACAGCGCGGTCGCACGATCGCGCATGTTCATCTCACGGCGCGTCTCGTGGATTCCCGTGTTCGCGGCGCTCGCGATCTTGATCGTCATGTTCGTCGGCGCCCAGGCCTACTTCGGCAACTTTTTGACCCCGGGGCTGCTCTCGTCGCTGCTGCTCGACAACGCCTATCTGCTGATTCTGGCGGTCGGGATGACCTTCGTCATCTTGACCGGAGGCATCGACCTCTCGGTGGGGTCAGTGCTGGCGTTCACGGGCATCATGTGCGCCAGACTGCTGAGTGAAGGGGTGCCGACGGGGGTCGTGATTCCGACGATGATCGTCAGCGGTGCCCTCATCGGCCTGCTCATCGGCGTGCTCGTGCAGTACTTCGACGTGCAGCCGTTCATCGCCTCGCTCGCCGGCATGTTCCTGGCGCGGGGGCTCGCCTTCGTCGTGAGCCTGTCGTCGATCCGCGTCGAAGACCCGTCGATTCTGTGGTTGCAGTCGACGCGGCTGCGGTTGGGCGAGTGGTACATCACGCCGACCGGCATCATCGCCCTGCTCACGGTGCTCGCGGCCGCCATGGTGCTGCAGTACACCCGGTTCGGCCGCACGGTCTACGCGATCGGCGGCAATGAGCAGTCTGCTCGACTCATGGGTCTGCCGGTGGTGCGCACCAAGCTGCTCGTCTACGTCATCTCGGGCACGTGCGCGGGCCTCGCGGGCGTCGTCTTCGCGGCCTACACGGGGTCGGGCTACCCGCTCAACGGGGTGGGCACAGAGCTCGACACGATCGCGGCCGTCGTCATCGGCGGCACGCTGCTCACGGGCGGCAGCGGCTATGTGCTCGGGTCGATGATCGGCGTCTTCGTCTACGGCACGATCAAGAGCGTCATCTCGTTTCTCGGTGCAGAGCAGTCGTGGACGCGCATCACGATCGGGGCGCTGCTGCTGGTGTTCGTGGTCGTGCAGAGAATCATCGTGACGCGTTCAGGGCGCGGCTAGCCATGGTGCGGTATCGCGCCCCCCGGGCATCCATCACAATGTGACCATGACATCGATCGCGGCGACGCCGGTGATTGAGGTGACGAGCGCCTCTGTGCGCTTTCACCACGAGCCCGCGCTCGACGATGTCGACTTCAGAATGTTCCCGGGCGAAGTGCACTCGCTCATGGGTGAGAACGGCGCCGGAAAGTCGACCCTCATCAAAGGCATCACGGGCGCGATCCGGCTCGACGCGGGCACGGTGCGGCTGGGCGGCGAGGTCGTGACCTTCGCGACGCCGGCCGATGCGCAACGCGCCGGCATCCGCACGGTGTACCAAGAGATCGACCTGCTGCCCAACCTCAGCGTCGCCGAGAACATCATGCTCGGTCGTGAACCTCGGCGCAGAGGCGTCATCGACTGGGCGGCGATGCGCGAGTCAGCCCGCACCGTGCTCGCCGAGCTCGGGCTCGACATCGACCCCCGCACGATGCTCTCGAGCCATTCGCTCGCCGTGCAGCAGCTGGTGGCGATCGCTCGAGCGATCTCATCAGACGTTCGTGTGCTGGTGCTCGACGAACCCACTTCGAGCCTCGACCTCGATGAGGTCGCCGAGCTCTTCCGCGTCATTCGCGAACTGAAAGAGCGCGGTGTCGCCATTCTCTTCGTGTCGCACTTTCTCGACCAGGTCTACGAGATCTGCGACCGTGTCACGGTGCTGCGCAACGGCAGGCTCGTCGGCGAGTACATGACCCAAGAGCTCTTGCGCATCGACCTGGTGCAGAAGATGCTCGGCCGCAGCTCGCTCGAGCTCGAGATGCCCGCGCGATCAGAGTCAGACGTGTCGAGTGCCGACGCGATTCTCGAAGCCCGCGCCGTCACCATGTCGCCTCGAGTCGCCGAGGTCGATCTCTCGCTCGCCGAGGGTGAGGTCTTGGGGTTCGCCGGGCTGCTCGGTTCAGGCCGCACAGAGATCGCGAGGCTGCTCGCGGGCATCGATCATGCCGATGCCGGCTCGATCACGCTCGATGGTCAACGGGTGCCCTCGGGCAACATCAAGAAGTCGATCGCCCTCGGGCTCAGCTACGCCTCTGAGAATCGCAAGGCAGAAGGCATCTTCGATCAGCTCACCGTGCGAGAGAACATCACGCTCGCGCTGCAGGCACAATTGGGCATCTTCCACCGGCTGCGCCCCGACCGCCAGCGAGAACTCGCCGCGAGCTGGATCGAGGCGCTCGGCATTCGCACCGCTTCGGCAGAGTTGCCGGCTGGCGCGCTGTCGGGGGGCAACCAGCAGAAGGTGCTGCTCGCACGCCTGCTCGCTCTCGCCCCCCGAGTGCTCATTCTCGACGAGCCCACGCGAGGAATCGATATCGGCGCCAAAGTCGAAGTGCAACGTCTGGTCGGAGAACTGGCAGAGAATGGAATGTCGGTCATCTTCATCTCGGCCGAGCTGGAGGAGGTCTTGCGGGTGTCATCGCGTGTCGTATTGCTGCGCGACGGGCGCATCATCGACACGATCGACTCTGATGCACTCACCATGGACTCGCTGCTCGCGCGAATAGCCCAGCCCGATGACGACTGAGGCCGACGGTCGGGCGGCACCCGACGACAAGAGTTCGCGCGCGGCCAACATCTTCGATGTGGCTCGGCTGGCCGGCGTCTCGCACCAGACCGTGTCGCGCGTGCTCAACGATGTGCCGAACGTGCGGCCGGCGACACGCGAGCGAGTCGAGCAGGCGATCGCGCAACTGCGCTACAGCCCGTCACCCGCCGCGCGAGCCCTCGTCACCAAGCGAACACGCACCATCGGCATGATCACTCCGGGCTCGACCGAATACGGCCCGACGTCGACGGCCATGTACTTCAATGTCGCCGCGCGTGCTGCCCGGTTCAGTGTCGACACCATGACACTGCCCGAATCGAATGCCGCCGCAGTGCGATCGAGCGTCGAGGCCCTGTTGCGACAGCGTGTCGACGCGATCGTTCTCGTGGTCACCGATATCGCTGTGCTCGATGTGGTGCTGAGCCTCGACCTGAACATTCCGATCGTCGCGGTGGCAGCATCCACTCGCCGCAGCCCCGCTGTCGTCTCGATTGATCAGTATCGCGGCGCCCGCTCGGCCGTTCGCCACCTGGTCGAGCTCGGGCACACCCAGATCTTTCACCTGGCGGGGCCGCCAGACGCCCCAGACGCGATCGAGCGCATTCGAGGGTGGAAAGACGAACTTGCGGGCAACCGGCTCGACGTGGTCGAAGCACTGCACGGCGACTGGTCGGCACGCAGCGGCTTCGACCTGGGCACTCGGCTCACCGACATTCGGCCCGGTACTGCTGTGTTCGCCGCCAACGACTACATGGCGCTCGGGCTCGTCGCCGCGCTCGACGCCAGGGGGCTGCGCGTGCCAGACGACGTCAGCATCGTGGGCTTCGACGACGTGCCAGAGGCAGAGTTTCTGCTGCCGCCGTTGACGACCGTGCGGCAAGACTTCGCCGCCCTCGGCGCGCTCATCATGCAGAAGCTGCTCATCGCGATCGAAGAGCCCGAGAACGTCGCGGTGAGCACGCCGCTCGCGACGAGTTTCGTCGTCCGCCGATCGACCGCTGCGCTAGAGCGGTAGGCAGAGGTGGGCCCACTGCCCGCCCGCGTCGGGGCCCCACTGCAAGATGCCGATGTATTCGTCGCCTTCGAAGAGGCCGAAGACATACTTCGAATCGCTGGCGGGGTCGTCGACGATGATGCGCTTGATGGGGCCGAGCGACACGTCTTCGAAACTGTTGTCGATGACCGCGCTCGGGTACGCCGCGAGCACCTCGGCCTCGGTGCTGCCGACTCCGACGCCCTCGACGGTGCGCGGCATGACGCCGTCGTCGCCCATCTCGAGCGTGTAGAAGAAGCGCACACCCGGCGTGACGCCGCGCGAGTCGAAGAAGGCACGCGTCTCGGCGTAGGTGCCGTGCGAGGCGATCATGGGGTACCAGGGGCATTCCGCCGGCACGTCGACAGCGGCTCCGAGCTGCGCTTCGAGCGCTGCCACGTCGGCGGCGTCGATCGTGGCAGCACCGAAATAGGTGAAGCCGAAGTCACCGAGTGCCACTTCGGGCTCGGGGCTGGGCGACACCGTCACGGTCACGGTCGGTGCGGGGGTCTCAGCAGCCGGAGGGGCTTCGGCGGCGCAGCTCGAGAGCGCGAGCATTGCTGCCAGCGCGAGGGCGGCAGCGGCAGAACGAGCGGTCATGGGGTCACCCTTCGACGGGCCGTGTGCGCCAGACTGCGCGTGTGAAATCTAGCGCTCCCGCGACGCGAGCGATAGATGCCGCGAGGCGAATGCTCGAGCGCTACTCTCGGGTCATGACCTCACCCGAGCGCGTGCTCATCGTCGTCGATGCGCAGAAGGCCTTCGCCGACCCAGCGTGGGGGCCGCGCGACAACCCCGATGCCGAAGCGAACATCGTGCGCCTGATCGACGTCTGGCGCGCCGCTGAGCAGCCCATCGTGCTCGTGCGGCACGACTCGATCGAGCCAGGGTCGCCGCTCGCGCCGGGCGCGCCGGGCAACGCATTCCACGATGGTGTGGATGGCCGCCACGAGCTGCTCGTCACCAAGAGCGTCAACTCGGCCTTCTACGGCGACCCTGATCTGCACGCGTGGTTGCAGAGCCGCGGCGCTCGCCACCTGACGATCTGCGGCATCACGACAGACCACTGCTGCTCGACCACGGCCCGCATGGCCGGCAACCTCGGCTATGACGTCGACTTCGTGCTCGACGCCACCCACTGCCACGACCGCGCGCTGCCTGACGGTTCGGTGATCGCGGCCGAACAGGTGGCGCGCGCGGCAGCGGCGAGTCTGCACGGCGAGTTCGCCACCGTCATCACGACCGAGCAGGCGGTGCGTTCGCTGGGTCGTCCCAGGTCTTGACGATGGCCCACGCCGTCGCGGCGATCGGCACCGAGAGAATCGCGCCGATCACCCCGCCCAGAATGGTGCCAGCACTGAGAGCGAGCAGCACCGCGAGGGGGTGCAGCTTCATCGTCTTCGCCATGACGACCGGCTGCAAGAGGTCGCCTTCGAGCTGATTGACGGCGATCACGACGATGACGACGATCAGAGCGATGAGGGGGCCGTTGGCGACGAGTGCGACGAGCGCGGCCAGGGTTCCGGCCACGGTAGCGCCGACGAGGGGGATGAAGGCTGCGATGAAGACGATCACGGCGAGCGGCAGGGCGAGGGGCACCTGCAGAATCACAAGCGCCAGCCCGATGGCGACGGCGTCGACGAGCGCGACGATCGAGGTGCCGCGAATATAGCCGCCGAGCGTCGTCACAGCAGTGGTGCCGATGCGTTCTCCGCGCGCGCGCCGAACCCCTCGGAACGGTCGCAGCATGAACTGCCAGATGTGGTCGCCATCTTTGAGCAAGAAGAACAGCACCACCACGAAGATCAAGACCCCGGCAACGAACTCTCCGACGGCCACGGCGCCCGACAGTGCTCCCGAGCCGAACTCGGCGCTCGTGACGAAGGCGATGAGGTCGTCGCGAAGCGACTCGACATCGAACTCATCGACATCGAACGGCAGTGATTGCACCCAGTCGAGCAGCTGATCGAAACCGCTCTGCGCCTGCTGCCAGAGGTCTGACCACTGTCGTCGCACCGCGAACACGATCGCGGTGATGATGCCGCCCAGCACGAGCAACGAGCCGAGCAGCGTGATCCACGCCGCCGCCATGGCGGGCAGGCCGCGGCGGCGCATCCACATCACCACTGGGCTGAACGCCGACGCGATGATGATCGCCAGCAGCAGCGGAATCACGACAACGCGCAGGGCCACGAGCGAGAGCACGACGAGGCTCGCGAGTGCGAGCACCAGCATGATCTGGAGGCTGCGGATGCTCAGCCGACCCAGTCGATCGACCCACAACCCTCTGAGGGTCGTGACGGGTTCGGCGAGAGGCGTGTCGTGCGACGATCGCCGGCGGCGAAAGATCATCACGGGGCAACCGCCCTCAGGCGGTCTGGCCCTCGTGCTCTCCTTCGTCGATCTCTTCGACGAGCTTGTCGCAGAAGGCCGACAGGTCGTCGGGGGTGCGGCTCGAGACGAGACCCGCATCGACGACCACCTCTTCATCGACCCACTCGGCTCCCGCATTGACGAGGTCTGTGCGCAAGCTCGGGTAGCTCGTCAGCTCTCTGTCGCGAACGACGTCGGCCTCGATGAGAATCCAGGCACCGTGGCAGATGACGCCGACGGGCTTGTGCTGCGAGAAGAAGTCGCGGGTGAAGGCCACCGCGGCAGCGTCCATGCGCAAGTGATCGGCGTTCACGACGCCCCCCGGCAGCACCAGCGCATCGAACCGCTCGGCCGAGCTCTCGCTGACGGGTTGGTCGACCGACTGGGTGTGGCCATTCTTGCCGGTGACCGAGCCGCCTGCGGGCGACACGAGCACCGCAGTCGCCCCGGCCGACGTGACTGCCTGCCACGGTGCCGTGAGCTCGCTGTCTTCGTAGCCGTCGGTGAGCAGGAAGGCAACGTTCTTGCCGGTGAGGTCGTAGGCCATGGTAGGTCTCCTTCATCGTCGTGTCTGCGTCGGATGACGTCGTGCCGGGTTTCACGCTACGTGCGACCCCGCAGTCGAAGCACCGCCTTGACACCGGGCTCCGCGCGCGCTACCGCGCACCCCTCGATCACTGCGGTGAGAAATGTATGTCACTGGCGGAATATGGTGGTGCGGCCGCCAGCCGCGTTTGCCGAACAGCGCACCACACCCCTACGGTGTGAAGCCATGACTGCCAGGCAGGGTGCGAGTGGCGAGAGCTTTGCCTCAGTGCTCGCCGCGGCGCAGGCGGGGGCGAGCTGGGCCTGCACCCGTTTGTGGAACGACCACTCGCCCGCGGTCGCGGCGTTCGCCGCAGCACGGGGTTCGCGCGAACCCGACGACCTCACGAGCGAGGTCTTCTTGGCCGTCTTCGATCGTCTGCCGCAGTTTCGTGGCGACCTCGCGGCCTTTCGCTCTTTTGTGTTCTCGATCGCGTACCGGCGCTTGGTTGATGAACTGCGCATGCGCGGCCGGCGGGGTGAGACGGTCGAGCTGATCGCCGAGGACGACCCGCGCCGAGCATCCAGTGCCGAAGACGAGGCGCTGGCGAGCCTCGGTGATCAGCGTGTGATCGCCCTGCTGAGAGCGCTGCCGTCAGACCAGCGCGACGTGATGCAGCTGCGCATCGTCGCAGACCTCACGGTCGAGCAGATCTCGGTCGTGCTCGGCAAGCGACCGGCGGCGGTGAAGGCGCTGCAGCGTCGTGCGCTCGAGCGCTTGAGAAAAAAGTTCGGCGATACCCGTACCCCTGCAGGCCCTTCGAGCGATAGCGACTAGTGAGATGAGAAAACACACGATCACCGATGCCGAGGCGCACGCACTGCTCAGTGGTGCGACCCCGCAGGGTCGCCCTGAGCTCGCCGGCCTGGCCGACTCGATCGCCGATGCGCGTCGAGCCGCTCAGCACGTCGTGCCCCAGCCCTCGGCCGCTCTCGTGGCTCGTCTCGAACGACCGTCGCTGGGGGTCAGCGACGTGCCAGAACGAGAACCAGCAAAGGGGATCACCAAGGTGTTCGCAACGATGTCAGGTCTAGGAATCGCCGCCAAGGTCGCGGCGGCTGGGGGAGTGCTCGCACTCGGACTCGCCGGTGCAGGCGCGGCAGGCGCAGCAGGAGTGCTGCCGGGGCCGGCGCAAGACGCCTTCGACGGCGTAGTCATGACCTTCGTGCCCGCCGACGACGAGACTGACGGCACCGGTGCGACCGACGAGTGCGTCGTCGACGAGGGCGCAGCAGAGGGCGCCGTCGAGTGCGATGTCGTCGAGCCCGTGCTGCCGGTCGGCTCGAAAGAGTTCAGCGAATGGGTGCAGCAAGGGGCGAAAGACCCGAACAAGATCGGGTCTGAGTTCGGCGAATCAGTGTCAGAGCAGGCTCGTGAGCTGAAAGACGAGATGGCCGGCGAGCGGCCCTCGAACAACGGCGGCCACGGCCAGGGCGGTGACGCAGACGGCGACGACGACAGCGCTCCCGCGGGCGGCAAGCCCGAGGGTACGCCCGGCGGCCGACCATAGTCACCTGCCGTTCTTCACGCTGCTGACGAGCGTGACAGCGAAGGCCCCGCGCCGATCGGCGCGGGGCCTTCGCCTTGCTCGGCGGCAGGGGCGGCTATTCGCGCAGCCGCACGAGCCTGGTCTGCGACGACTCGTCGAGTTCGACGACGTTCGCTCGTGACTTCAGAAAGCTCGTGAACGAGTTGTAGCCGAGCGCCTTCTCGTTGAAGGCCGGGTCGAGTCGCTTCATCTGCTGCTTGAGTGCCGAGGCGTGCGCCCAATCGGTGTCGTCGGCCTCGTGCACGAGTCGCAGGGCCCGCACGAGCAGGGCGCTCGCGGCGCGCTTCGACGTCGCATTCTCGCCAGACTCGGCCGTGGCCGTCGTTGTCGCCTTCGTCGAGGCACGGCGCGGAGTGGTCGCGGCAGTGGCGTCGTCGTTCGAGGCGTCGTCGATCTCGGCAGCGATGTGCGCGGCAGGCCTGATGCCCGGCAGTGCGTCATAGTCGGCGTACTCGTTGCACGCCGCCTTGAGGCTCTTGCTCGTGCCGCCCGAGACCCCGATGCCGACGATGTAGCGGCCGAGCCGCTTGGCCCGCTGCGCGAGGGCGATGTAGTCGCTGTCGCCCGCAGCGATGACGACGTGCGAGATGTCGGGAAGCCTGAAGAGGTCTTCGACGACATCGACCGCGAGCCTGATGTCGGCGCCGTTCTTCATCTGCTGCGTGGCCGGAAACAGCTGCGTCAGGTCGACCGAGCGCTCCATGAGCTGGCCCTGGTAGCTCGCGTTGACCCCCACCGACCAGTCGGCGTAGGCGCGCGAGAGCACGATCGAGCCGAAGCTCGAGGCGAAGTCGAGAATGGCCCCGATGTCGACGTCGGCGTGCTTCAATCGCGCGGCGATCTCGTCGCTCGCCCCCGTCAGGCCGGCGGGCAGCCGGTAGACGTTGTCTTTGCGCCAGGCGCCGCGACCGTGAATCTGGTCGTAGCGCGAGATGACGATGTTGTCGAAGTCGATGTAGACCGCGACGCGCCCTTCGCCTGCTTCTGCCATGGGTCGCCTCCTTCTGAGTCGGTGCCCGCAGACCCCATCCTGTCAGGCTCGCGACACGGGCACGGCGATCGACGCATACTCGACGCCGGTGAGCTGCTCAGACACGTCCCAGAGCATCGCGGCCGCCGTCGCATCGCGCGCGGCGTGCGGCAGTCGCGCCAGCGCAGGCTCCCCGCGAGTCTCAAGAAAGCCGTTGGGCCCGTAATAGCCGCCCGGTGTCACGTGCGGACTGGTGGCCGCGTACAGCGACGGAAGAACTCCCATGTCGACACCCTGCATGAACCGCGAGTAGCGCTTCTCTTGGCGTGCGCTCAGCGTTGCGCCGTCGCGCGGGCCGGTCGACTGCAGGTTGGTCTTCGTGCCACCGGGGTGCGCCGCGGCGCTCGTGATGCCCCAGCCGTGCTCGTTGCTGCGCCTCTGCAGCTCGCGCGCGAAGGCGAGGTTGGCGAGCTTCGACAGCCCGTAGGCTCGCCACGCGCTGTACTTCTGCTCGCCCTGCAGGTTGTTCCACTGCCAGCGGCCGACGTTGGCGGCGAGGCTGCTCGTCGAGACGACGCGCGGCGACGCGGCGCGCTGCAGCGCCGGCAGCAGCAGGCCGGTGAACGCGAACGGACCCAGATGGTTGCTGCCGAACTGCAGCTCGAAGCCATCGGCGGTCTCGCGGCGGTCTGGCACCGCCATGATGCCGGCGTTGTTGATCAGGATGTCGATGCCGCGCTCGTCGTCGAGCAGGGTCTGCGCCGCCGCACGCACACTCTCGAGTGACGCGAGATCGAGGTCGAGCAACCGCAGCCGAGCAGTCGGATGCTGTGCGAGCAACCGCTCGAGGGCATCCTGACCCTTCTCGCGATTGCGCACCGCCATGACGACGTCGGCACCCGCCTCGGCCAGGCGGCCGGTCAGGCCGAAGCCGAGACCGCTGTTGGCTCCGGTGACGACGGCGAGCCTGCCCGTCAGATCGGCAACGGTGGTGTCGAGCGCGGTGCGCGGCATGGTGTCTCCGGGGTTGAGGTGAGTGCTGTCATCTCACCATTCGGAGCCGCGCCCGACCTGGGAGTGGTCGGCGCCGACCGCGTGACGCGCCGAGTGCCGACGCTCGAGCGGCGGCATGCTGCACGAGAATGGCCGCATGCAGTCAGTCGGCTTCGATGCCCGTCGTCTCGAATGGCAGCGCCGCACCTCGCCGTTTCTCACCGTGCTCGGCGTGCTCTTTCTCATCGCCTATTCGGTCTTCGTGCTCGCGCCCGATGCGCCCGCCGGGCTCACCGTCGTCATGGCCGCGATCGCCCTCACGACCTGGGTGGCCTTCTTCGTCGACATGGTCGCTCGCATCGCGCTCTCTGATCGGGGCCGCCGCGTGCGATTCGTGCTCACCCACCCGGTCGACGTGCTGTCGATCTTCTTTCCGCTGTTTCGAGCCCTGCGCGCAGTCGGGCTGCTGCGATACATCCCGATGCTCAACGGCACCTCGGGTGCGGCCGTGCGCGGCTCTGTCGTGGCGCACGCGTTCATCTACTCGGTCGTCTTCGTCTACATCATCGCCCTCGCCACACTGCAGGTCGAGCGCGGTGCCGACGGTGCCACGATCAACACCTTCGGCGACGCGCTGTGGTGGGCCATCGTCACGCTGACGACGGTCGGCTACGGCGACACCTACCCCGTGACCGATCTCGGGCGCGGTCTCGCGACGCTGCTCATGGCGGGGGGCCTGGTCATCATCGGCACCACCTCGGCGATCGTGGTGTCGTACATCTCTGAGCGCATCGCGCTGCACCGCGGCACGCAGTAGATTCGCTCTCAGTCGACCAATCGAGGAGCAACCATGGCTGCCGCACCGCTGACCCGCAATCAGACGCAGAGCGCGGTGATCGCCGGCGCCGTCGCTCACACGATGTTTCAGACCGGGTGGTTCGCGTTCGGCATGTCGCTCGCCGCGCTCATCGCGGCCTCGCTCTTCGGCGGGCTGATCGGTGCGGCGTCGAGAACCTTCGGGGGTGAGACGAGCGCCATCTTGTCGGGCATCGGCACCGGGGCCGACATCTTGTTCTGGGTGGTCATCGCCTTTCTCTTGGCGAGCCTGATTCTGATCGGCTTGTCGATTCTGGTGAGCGGGTGGATGCTCTCGGCGGCGGGTTTGCACCGCCCCTGGCGCGCGACTCTCGCCGCGGTCGGCATTGCGGCTCTCGTCGACATCGCCCTCTTCTGGATCTATCTCGGCATCGCCAACCTGCTCACCGACAGCCCGATCGCCGGGCCAGTGCTGCTGACCCCCGTGATCGCGCTCGTCGGCGGCATGCTCATCGGGTCGTTGCTGTGGTGGCTCATGGCGCTCGCCCACCGCGAGCGCGTACCGGCCGTTGCGGCGCCCGACGCGGTGCTAGAGCCGCAGGAGGGTGCCGAGTAGCACCGCGAGCTCGTCACGCATCTGCTCGCTCGAGATCGTGCGCTCGCCGTCACCGGCCTGCGGGCCGTAGTCTCCGAATGCGGCGTGGTTGGCCCCCTCGATGACGACGAATTCGGCGTCGGCGGGCAGTCGCGGTGCCGCGGCGGTGATCGTGTCGAGGTCGCTGAGCAGGTCGTTCTCACCCGCGATGCTGAGCACGTGCAGCCTCGAGTCGCTCACGTCGTTGGCGCAATAGCTGCCGAACAGCACGAGCCCGTCGACTGCTGAATCTGGCGCCATGAGGCACGCACGAACACCGCCGAGCGAGTGCCCGCCGATGAACCATCGCTCGATGCTCGGCGCGGCGCTCGTGAAGTCGTCGACAGTGCGCGTGTCGAAGAACGCCAGGTTGAGCGTCGGCTTGGTGATGAGAACGGTGAGCCCGTGCTGCTCGACCGCTCCGCTCAGCTGGAACAGGTAGGCGTAGGGGTCGACTCGAGCGCCGGGAATGAAGATCAACCCGACAGAGGGGTCGTCGGTGTCAGTCGCCCTGTGCATCAGGATGCCCTCGTCGACAGTCTCGACGACGATGTCGCTCGAGCGGAAGACCTCGAGCGTCGCGCCCCTGTCGGCCCGATAGGGGGTGTGCGCCCAGATGAGAAAGAAGAACACCACCCCGAGCAGGGCGCCGAGCGCGCCGAGACCGATCGCGCGCACGCGGCGCCGAGGCCGACTCGCGGGTCGGTGACGACGTCGTGTCGAAGGAGAGGCCATGTGCCATGATCGCAGAGCAGACCTGGCACAATGGGAGCATCATGAACATTTTCGCCGCGATCGTGTCGATCGCCCTCTTCCTGTCGTCGTTCGCGCTCTTCGCCTACGCCTACGCGGTGCCAGAAGAGTGGGCGGCGCTGACGTTCTTCATCGGCATCATGGCGGTCACGCTCTCGATGGCGATTCCGTTCACGATCTTGGGTCACCGCGAGCGCGAGTAGCCCGCTCTCGGCTCAACCGCTCAGGCGGTCTTGAGCACGTTCGCCGTGAACGCTTCGACCCGCTGCTGCAGCCCGGCGCTGCGCCGCGCGATCAGCTCGTCGCGGTGCAGGTGCAGCTCACTCGTGGCCGGCACGATGCGAATCATGATCGAGCACGCCAGATCGGTGCAGATGTAAGTGCCGATCGAGTTGCCGTCGCGACCGGCATCGCCTCCGCGGGCGGCACTGAACATGACCACTTGCGTCGACGGCTGCGGCGTGTGGCAGAGCGAGCACATCGCGCCGATGCCCGGGCGCAGCGGTGACGACGCGGCGCGCAGCATGATGCCGACTGGCCGATCGCCGACCCAGTGCACGATATAGCCGCGGGCAGAACCGGCCGGGTCGCGCCACCCCAAGAACTCGCGCTCGCTCCACACTGTCTCGTGCAGACCGGGCAGGGGCATCCGCTCGATCTCAGCCTCGCTCGCGTTGACGATCGACGCACGAATCTGCTCGGCAGTCAGTTCTCTCATCGCCCCTCAGCGTACGTCACCGGGCTGAGAAGGTCGTCGCTAGCATGAACGCCATGCCATCACTGCCTCGCGCTCTGCAGCCCTTCGCGACTGGTCAATACCGGTTGCTCGCGATCGCTCTCGTGCTCTCGCTGTTCGGCACAGGGGTGTGGCTCGTCGCGGTCGTCTGGCAAGTCATCGAGCTCGGTGGCACGCCCATCGATCTGTCGATCGTCGCGACCGCCGGCAGCATCGGGCTCGTGCTCGCGGTGCTGCTCGGCGGGGTGGCGGCAGACCGCATTCCGCAGAAGCGCATTCTCACGGCCGTCGAGGCGATGAAGGCCCTCTCGATGGCGGCGGTCGCCGCGCTCGCGCTCACCGAGTCGATCGAGGTCTGGCACCTCGCGGTCGCCTCGCTGCTGCTCGGCATGGCTGACGGATTCTTCTATCCCGCCTACTCCGCCTGGCTGCCCGCGCTGCTGCCCGCCGACGAGCTGCTCGCCGCCAACGGCATCGAGGGCGTGCTGCGGCCAGCCGTCATGCAGGCGGCGGGGCCAGCGGCAGCGAGTGCGGCCATCGCCATCCTGTCACCGGGGCTCGGTTTCGCGATCGTCGCGGTGACGCAGGGCGCGGCCGCGGTGATGCTCTCTCTCATGCGCTTGACGGCGGTGCGGCGCGAGGCTGACGACGAGCCAGTGCACGCCGTGCGTGCGGTCGTCAACGATGTGCGCGACGGCGTGCGGTACATGGTGCGCACCCGCTGGCTGCTCGCGACGCTGCTCTACTCGGCGGTGCTCGTGCTCGTCATCATGGGCCCCATCGAGGTGCTGCTGCCGTTCGCCGTGCGCGACCAGACGGGTGGCGGCGCCGGGGCGTTCGCCTTGGCGCTCGCGGCCTTCGGCATCGGCGGAGCGCTCGGCTCAATCGCTGTCGCCTCGATGCGGCTGCCGCGCCGCTACCTCACGATCATGATCGCCGCGTGGGGTCTGGGGTGCGCGCCGCTCGTCGTCATCGGGCTCACCGATCAGTTGTGGCTCATGGTCGTGGCGCTGTTCGTGTGCGGCATGCTGTTCTCGGGCGCCACCGTCATCTGGGGAACCCTCTTGCAGCGCCGCGTGCCCCCCGAGATGCTCGGTCGGGTCTCGAGCCTCGACTTCTTCGTGTCGCTGCTGTTCATGCCGATCTCGATGGCGATCGCGGGGCCGGTCGGCGAGCTCATCGGCATTCCGATCGCCTTCCTCGCCGCCGGGGCGATTCCCGTCGTGCTCGCCGCGCTGACGCTGCTCATCGCTCGGCTCGGGCCAGACGAGCTCGCGCACCCGCTCACCGACACCGAGATCGTGGCGTCGACCGATACCGGCCCGATCGTCACCGGGCCGGGCGCCGCCGCGGGCCTGCAGCGCCCCGCCGACGAAGAGCACTCGTCGTAGGGGCGCTGCGCCCACCACTAGCCCTGCAGCGTGAACTGCGCGTCGATGTGCAGCGTCACCTCGTCGCCGAGCAGAAAGCCTCCGGTCTCGAGCGCTGAGTTCCAGCTGACGCCGAAGTCGTGGCGGTTGATCACGGCGGTGCCGCTCGCGGCCGCCTTGACTTTGCCCCATGGGTCGGTGGCGATGCCGCCGAACTCGCCCTTCAACGTGATGCGCTTGGTCACGCCCCGCAGGGTGAGGTCGCCGTCGAGCAGCAGGTCGCCGCTCTCGACGCGCAGGCCGGTCGAGACGAAGGTGATCGTCGGGTGGTCGTCGGGGGCGAAGAAGTCGTTGGTGCGCAGGTGCGCGTCGCGGTCGGCGTTCTTGGTGTTGATCGAGGCGACCTCGATGGTCACGGTCACGGTCGAGTCTGCGGGGTTCGGGGCTGCCTCCACGGTCGCGTCGAAGCGCTCGAACACGCCTTTCACCTTGCTGATGGCGAGGTGGCGCACGGTGAAGCCGATCTCACTGTGACTGGGGTCGATGACCCAGGTGCCCGTGCGGTATCCCTCGATGGTCTCGGCGGTGATCGTGGTGCTCATTCGTATTCTCTCCTGCGTTCGTCGATGATCATGATCATGCGTTTGCATTGACCACGGTGGGGCCAACGCCTCGCGACCCCGCACCTATTCCCGCGTGCGTCACGAATCACGGCGTTGGGCCGACGACGCGACGCACCCGTCGGCGCAGAGAGCCGTCACGCGGTCGAGGCCCCGTGATTCGTGACACCCCTGGGTGGGGTTGGATAGGGGCGTGGATGCTGCGCTCGCCGTCCTGCTGCGCGCCGACCTGCTCGCGGCGCAGTACACGGTCGACCGGCTGCGGCAGCTGTGGGGCGACGACGCCGATGCGGCGCTCGCGCGGGGTGACCGCACTGCCGCTCGCAGAGCGCTCGACGCTCTCGACTCGAGCGCGCCCGACCCTGCGGCCACGCTCGCCCGCACCTTTCTGCTCGGCGAGCCTGCGCCCGCCGAGCAGCTCGCGGCTGCACTGCCGCACCTCGGGTCGGCGGGCGCGCGCGAGCTCGGGCTCGTCGACGGTGCGGGGCGAGCTCTGCTCGACCTGCGGCCCTACTCGGCGATCGACGGCTCGGGCGCGGTCGACTGGTTCGTGGTGTCAGACCTGGGTGAGCTCGCGCTCGGCGGCCCATTGCCGGCCGAGCACGTGCTCGGGGTCGGAGGTGCGTCGATCACGCTCGCCTCGCTGATCCCGACGAGCAGCGTCGACTCGGTGCTCGACCTCGGCACCGGCTGCGGCATCCAGTCGCTGCACGCGTCACGCCACGCGGCACGCGTCGTCGCCACCGACATCTCGGCGCGCGCGATCGACGTCGCGAGGCTCACGCTGCGACTCAACGGCATCACGTCGGTCGAGGTGCGGCAGGGCGATCTGTTCGCGCCGGTGCAGGGCGAGCGCTTCGACCGCATCGTGAGCAACCCGCCGTTCGTCATCACCCCTCGGCGCGCGGGCGTGCCGCTCTATGAGTACCGCGACGGCGGGATGGTCGGCGATGCGCTCGTCGAGCACGTCGTGCGCGGTGTCGCCGAGCACCTGGTGCCCGGAGGCACCGCGCACCTGCTCGGCAATTGGGAGTATCGCGACGGTGCTGACGGCCTCGACCGCGTGCGCGAGTGGATCACCGAGGCGGGCCTCGACGGCTGGGTCATCGAGCGTGAGCGGCAGAGCCCCGCCGAGTACGCCGCCACCTGGATTCGCGATGGCGGCACTCGCGTGGGCACTGCCGAGTTCGAGCGGCAGGCTGCCGAGTGGCTCGACGACTTCGCGGCACGGGGTGTGTCGTCGGTGGGGTTCGGCTACATCGTGCTGCGTCGGCCGACCGAGTCGACGTCTCGCATCGTGCGCACTGAGCGGCTCACGTCGCCCTTCGCGTCGGTGCCGACGGGCATCGGCGACCATCTGCTCGCCTGCCTGCGCTCGTTCGACGAGGCCGGCGCGCTCGACGATGCCGAGCTGGGGGGCAGGCGGCTTGTGGTGGCCGGCGACGTGACCGAAGAACGTCACTACTGGCCGGGGGAGGAGAACCCGACGGTGATCAGGCTTCGGCAGGGTGGCGGTTTCGCTCGCACCATCGACGCGGATGCTGCGCTCGCCGGCCTCGTCGGCGCGAGCGACGGCGAGCTCACGGTGGCCGAGATCGTCGGCGCCCTCGCCGACCTGCTCGAGGTCGACGAGGGCGCTCTGCGCGAGCAGCTGCTGCCTCAGGTGCGCGAGCTGCTCACCGTCGGGGTGCTCAGCCTTGCGACGGCGTCGCTCGACGCAGGATGAGCCAGGCCGCCAGTGCGCACAGCGCGGTGATGATGAGGCTCCACGCGGCCGAGCCGATGATGCCGGCTGCGACGAAGAACGCTCCCACCTGCTGCCACGCCTGCAGCCACGTGATGAGCACGGCCCCGCCGAGCACGAGCACGACGAGCCCTGCCCAGAACACGTACATGCCCGAGGCCTTCCAGCGCACGTAGACCGAGGCGGTCGCCGCGCCGATGCCGAAGAACAGCAGAAACGCGAGTGTGCCCAACAGCACTGCTTCACCCCAGGTGTCGAGCCCGGCGGTCGCCGTCTCGAAGAAGTTGAGGCGTATGCCCCAGCCGCCAGTGGCTGTCTCGATGGCCGACAGGGTCGCCAGCAGCGCCGCGTAGCCGATCGAGAGCATGACGGCGAAGACGCCGAATCCGAGCATGAAGTCGCGCCGGGTCGATCCGTAGCCGAGGGCGAGGTGGAACGTCTGGTTCACCGACTGCACGGCGACGACGAGCATGTAGACGAAGAGAAACAGGGCTCCGCCGTTGACGTTCGATGCCGACTCGCCCTCGGGCGGGATGTTCGCGCGGATGATCCCCCAGATCGCAGCGTTCACGAGCACGATGAAGGTGAGAATCAGCAGCGGGGTGTAGATCGCCGTCCACGGGTTGCCGAGCAGCAGGCGCACGACCGCTCTCACCCGGGCTGCGAGGGGGCGGGGGCGTGCCGAGAGGGTCGGCAGGCTGGGGGTGGATGCTGTGCTGGTCATCGTGCGACCTCCTCGACGAGTGCGTGCTGAGAGTGTTCGGTCGGGGCGCCGCCCGTCTGACGGATGATGAGCTGCTGCAGCGACACGGGCCCGACCTCGAGGCCCGCCGCAGCGGCCTCGCGTGCCACCATGTCGGTCATGCCGTCGACGGTCGCGCTGACGAACCCGCCGAGCCGCTCGCGGTGAATGACGTCGAGCCCGGCGACGACGCGCTCCACCGCGTCGGCGGGCCCGGCGAGCGTCGCGGCCCGAGCGCGCAGTGCGTCGACCGATGAGTCGATGATGATGCGGCCTTCGTCGATGACGAGGGCGTGCTCGAGCAACTGCGAGACTTCGTCGATCAGGTGGGTCGAGAGGATCACCGTGCGCGGGTGCTCGCTGTAGTCGGCGAGCAGCCGGTCGTAGAACGCTTGGCGCGCCACCGCGTCGAGCCCGAGGTATGGCTCGTCGAAGATGGTGAGGGGTGCGCGCGCCGCGAGCCCGACGATCACGCCGACGCTCGAGAGCTGTCCGCGTGAGAGCTTCTTGATGCGGCGGTCGACGGGCAGCCTGAACTCGTCGACGAGGTCGCGGGCGAACTGCGCATCCCAGTGCGGAAAGAACCGGGGTGCTGCCGCGAAGACGTGCCGGGGCTTGAAGTCATCAGGGTATCGCTGGCTCTCTTTGATGAAGCACAAGTGCTGCAGCACGCCGGGGTTCTCGACGGGGTTCTCACCGATGACGGTGATCGTGCCGCTGGTGGCGAACTCCTGCCCGGTGAGCAGGTGCATGAGCGTGGTCTTTCCCGCGCCGTTGCGCCCGAGCAGCCCGGTGATCGTGTTGCGCTCGAGGGTGAAGTCGACGCTGTCGACGGCGGTGATGCCTCGATAGCGTTTCGTGAGGCCGCGAGCCTCGACGAGAGGGGTCATGAGGCTGATTCCTTTCGAATGATGTCGATGATGTGGTCGGTCGAGAGCTGCAGCCCCCGCGCTTCGAGCAGCAGGGGCTGCACGAACTCGGCGGCGAAGCGTTCGCGCCGTTCGGCGAGCAACCGTTCGCGCGCGCCGTCGGCGACGAACATGCCGATTCCGCGACGCTTGAACAGCACGCCCGCATCGACGAGCAGGGTGATGCCCTTGAGGGCGGTTGCCGGGTTGATGCGGTGGAATGCGGCGAACTCGTTCGTCGACGGAACCTGCTGACCCTCGACGAGCGAGCCGTCGATGATCTGGTTCTCGATCTGCTCGGCGAGCTGCCGGAAGATCGGGCGCCCTTCGTCCACAGTGCCTGCTCTCGGTGCGTTGGTTACTTAGTCAAGTAACTAACCAGAGAACCAGGCGAGTGTCAAGCCCTGCGGTGCGTGCGCCAGTCGGGCACCGTGAGCAGTATGGCCGTCGCGCTCAGGGCGACCCCGAGCAGGCCGAACGAGAGGCTCGCGGGGCTCATGACTCCACCTGCTGCGAACGGCATGTCGTCGGGCAGGCTGATGCCCACCATGAAGTACGGAATCACGGCCGCCGTCACGATAACGCTGCCGGCGATGCACGCCGCGGCGAGCATGCGACGGCTCGTCAGCAGCCGGTCAGCGTTGAGCGATGGCAGCAGCGCCAGAATCGCGACTCCGAGCACCACCGCCGCCGAGAGCACGACCCAGAGGGTGAGAGCGATCGTGAAGGCGATGCGAGACCCGGCACCCCACGTCGCATACACCTCGTCGAGAGTGAGCAGCCCTTGCGCGATCGCGAGCGGCTGCTCGATCGCGAGCGAGTAGACCCCGAACGCGATGAGCCCGAGCAGTGCGAGCGCTGCCCCGATGCCCACTCGGCGTCGCAGCCCGGGGTCGGGGAAGGCGTCGGGCTCGGGGGGAAAGATGATGCGCTGGCGAGGCACGATCGGGTCGGCAGGTCGCGACCGCGCGGCGTCTGGCCCGACTTCGGCGAGGTCGACCCCGTCGAGATCGGCGATGATCGCGCCCGAGCCGATGCGCTTCACGCCGCGCACGAGGGCCGCAGCGTTGAGCACTGCGCCGAGCAGCACGAGCACGAGGCCCAGCCAGGCGAAAGCGGCCTGGCCGCCCGCCACGAAGGCGGCGAGGAAGGCGAGGGGAGCAAGCAGCAGGCTCGTCAGCCCCCACCGAAACAACTGGCCGGTCGTGCGCATGCGAGTCTCCTTGTCGTCGCGAGTCGTCGCGGCAACCCTAGCCGTCAGGTCGTACCCTCACGGAGTGCGTGACTATGACTCTGACGTGCTGTCTGGCGATTGGCGTGCGCACGGGCGCACAGTGGTGCTCGACGTGCCCGCCGACAGCGGACTCGTGGTCGAGCTGCCCGACGACTGCTCGGGTGCCGACTCCGCTGCCGGTTTCGTCGGCGCTGTCGTGCTCGTCGAGGCGGGCAATGTGCACCTCGAAGATCGTCACGGGCGGGTGCGCGTGTTTCCGCTCGGCGCCGGGTTCTTGGTCGAGGGCGAGCCCGTGCGGCTCGTCGCACCGGCGGCGGCAGTCGTCTCATCGGGGCGTGCTCGCACCGCGAGCGGTTCGTTCGCGGTGGCGGATGCTCGGGCCCGCGTCGCCCGCGCCAGCCGACTGTGGGTCGAGGGGCGTCATGACGCCGAGCTGGTCGAGCAGGTGTGGGGTGACGACCTGCGCGTCGAAGGCGTGGTCGTCGAATACCTCGAGGGCGCCGACCACCTGGCCGAGCGGCTGCTCGAGTTCGGCCCGTCTGCAGGCCGCCGCGTCGGGGTGCTGCTCGACCACTGGGTCGATGGCTCGAAAGAGTCGCGCATCGCCACTGAGGCGGTCGCGGCGGTTGATGCGGCGCACGTGCTCGTGACCGGGCATCCGTTCATCGATATCTGGCAGGCGGTGCGCTCGTCGGCGGTCGGCATCGCCGCCTGGCCAGTTGTGCCGCGCGGTGTCGACTGGAAGACCGGCACGTGCCGAGCGCTCGGCTGGCCGCACGAGAGCAGCGCCGATCGCGCGGCGGCCTGGCGGCGCATCCGCGCAAGCGTGCGCGGCTACGCAGACCTCGAACCTGCGCTGCTGGGGCGGGTCGAGCAACTGATCGACTTCGTCACGACCGACTGACGGTGCTGCAGAAATGACGAAAGCCGCCCCACGTCATCGGGAGGCGGCTTTCGTGGTGTCACGTCGAGTGAGTTCTGACGAACGGGCCTCGACGAGACCGGAGAGCACTAGAGGGGGCGGATGTTCTCAGCCTGCAGACCCTTGGGGCCCTGCGCGACGTCGAATTCGACCTTCTGGTTCTCGTCGAGCGAGCGGTACCCGTTCGACTGGATGGCGGAGAAGTGCGCGAACACGTCGGCGCTTCCGTCATCGGGGGTGATGAAGCCGAAACCCTTTTCGGCGTTGAACCACTTAACAGTGCCTGTCGTCATTGCTGACTCCTTGTTACTCACGGAGTTTCGACTGTCGAAACCACCAGTCGAACCACTCGTGAATCCTGCTCTATACGAGAGCACGTACTGCTTGCACGGCACGTTCGGATCGCCGAGGCGTATCAACTTCACTGCCGACAGTAGTGCACAGACCCGTGTTCGGGGGCATCCTTCACCGAGTTGTTACACGCCGAGTGCACAGCGCGCGCCGAGCGTAGCGCCGTACCGTGAGGGTCTCGACCCCCAGGAGTGACCCCATGAGCTTGTTCGACCGGTTGTTCGGAGCGCCCGCACGCGAGCCGGAGGGGCGGCAGGGCGCTGTTCGCGGCGACGACGAGCGGGCCATCGAACGCTATCGCTACCTGCTGCAGACGGCTCCGCCCGAGACGATCGAGCGAGTGCACGCCGAAGCGTTTGCGAAGCTCACCCCTGAGCAGCGCCGGCTGGTGTTCGACGAGCTCGCCACCACGGCCCCCCGCGGCGAAGCGCCTGCCGACGACGAGCCCGGCACTCTCGCGCGTTCGGCCACCCGCGCCGAGCTGCGCAGCCCAGGGGCCATGGAGCGCTCGCTCTCGGGCCCGTCGTTCGGCCAGATCGTGGGCGCCTCGCTCGTCGGAACCGTCGCGGGCTACGTCATCGGCTCAGCGCTCGCGAGCGCCTTCTTGCCGCCGTTCGACCCCGGGGTCGCTGATGCGGGCGGCGCGTTCGATGCGAGTGGCGACCCGGGCCTCGACAGTGGCGGGTTCGCCGACTTCGGCGACTTCGGGTTCTAGGCGGCCGTCGTGGCGAGGTTCGAGCGCGCAGTGCCGGGGCCGGGGCAGGAGTCGGTCTGGGACTACCCGCGACCACCGCGCGTCGAACCCCTGCACGCCCGAGTCACCATCGAGCTCGGCGGGCGCATGATCGCCGATACGACGGCGGCTCTGCGGGTGCTCGAGACGAGTCATCCGCCCGCGATCTATCTGCCGCCCGAGGCGTTCGTCGAGGGCGCACTGCAGCCGGCCGACGGCTCGTCGTTCTGCGAGTTCAAGGGTCGCGCGCGATACTTCGACGTCATCGGCGGCGACCGTCGGGCGGCACGTGCGGCCTGGTCGTATCCTTCACCGAGCCCAGGGTTCGAGAGCATCACGGGCTACGTCTCGGTGTACCCGGGCCGCATGCAGCGGTGCACGATCGACGGCGAGACCGTCACTCCGCAAGAGGGCGACTTCTATGGCGGCTGGATCACGGCGAGCATCGTGGGGCCCTTCAAGGGCGCCCCCGGAACCTGGGGCTGGTAGCGACGTCGCTTTTCGGGCCTCCGAACTGCGGTCGAACGCCGTCGCTGAGAAGATGGCGAGGTGAATGAGCCATCTCGCGCTGAGATTCGACGCTGGCGCCGATATCTCGCCGACGAGCGCGCCGAGGCGGCCGTCTACCGCGACCTCGCGTCACGCCGCTCGGGCGATGAGCGTGAGATCTTGGTGGCGCTCGCCGACGCCGAGGCCAGGCACGAAGCGCACTGGGTGAGCCTGCTCGGCGAGCACGCAGAGCGCGTGCCGGCTGTCTCGATGCGCACTCGGGTTCTCGGTTTCTTCGCGCGACGCTTCGGCAGCGTCTTCGTCTTGGCGCTGGCGCAGCGCGCAGAATCGCGTTCGCCCTATGAGGCGGATGCTCACGCGACGCCGTCGATGGCGGCAGACGAGCGCATCCACAGTGAGGTGGTCAGGGGTCTCGCAGCGCGGGGTCGCCAACGACTCTCTGGCACCTTTCGTGCAGCCGTGTTCGGCGCCAACGACGGGCTCGTGAGCAACCTGGCGCTCGTCATGGGCATCGGAGCAGCCGGGCTCGGCCCTGGCGCCGTGCTGCTCACCGGTCTCGCGGGCCTCCTCGCCGGCGCCCTGTCGATGGGTGCGGGGGAATACGTGTCGGTGCGATCGCAGCGTGAGCTTCTCGAAGCGTCGACTCCTGACCCCGACGCGCACCATGCACTGCCGCACCTTGACGTCGATGCCAACGAGCTCGCCCTGGTGTACCGGGCCCGAGGAATGGCTGCGGTCGAGGCAGACGACCACGCTCGGCGCGTGCTGGCCGAGTACGAACCGGTGGCGGCCGCGCGCGCCGCCGAGGTCGACGTCGAGAAGCACGAGGCCATCGGCTCGGCGTGGGGCGCCGCCGGGTCGAGTTTCGCGTTCTTCGCCTCCGGGGCGATCATTCCGGTCATCCCCTATCTCATCGGGCTCGAGGGCATCACGGCGGTGGTCGTCGCAGCGGTGCTCGTCGGCATCGCCCTGCTCATCACGGGCGCCATTGTCGGGGTGCTGTCGGGGGCCTCGCCGCTGGCCCGCGCCCTGCGGCAGCTGGCGATCGGCTACGGAGCGGCAGCGGCGACCTACCTGCTCGGGCTGGCGTTCGGGGCCTCGATCGCCTGATCGTTCGGACGCGAACAGGGGTTTCCCAGGTTCATCGGCAACGCTGGAGTGTTGGCGCCGAAGCCGACAGGGGCGAGTGCCGCCGGTGTGACGCTATCCGCCGGGCGGGTGCTATGACCTCCTGACCTCACGAGTCAGCTCCTCATTGCGGGCGTGGCGAGGTCGAACGCGCAATGACGTGCACTCACCGTGTCTCCGGCCTGACCGCCGCCACCAGGAAGTCACTCTTCTCATGCTCCATCTGGTTCACCCTTCGCTCGCGCGCGCCGCCGCGCTTGATCCGCACAGCCTCCGCCATCGCGCCCTCGTGGGGGCGACCGCGCTCGTCGCCGCCGCAGCGCTGCTCATCAACGCTGTTCCGGCGGCGATCGCCGTCGCCGACGAGAGCGACGATGCCCCGCCCGTGAGCCAGGTGTTCGCCGCCGCGTCGATCGCCGCCGCGCCGATCGAGAACCTCGAATACACGGTCGACGCTCGGCCCCCGCTCATGTACCCGGTCGGGGCAGGGGCGCCGGTCGGCAGCCCGTTCGGGTATCGCACGGCCGCCTGCGGTGCGTGCTCGACCAATCACACCGGCATCGACTGGAACCCGGGGCGCGGCTTTCCGATCGTCGCGATGGCCGACGGGGTCGTGAGCAAGGTCGTCACCTCGGGCAGCTCGCTCGGCGTCTACATCGTCATCGACCACGTCGTCAACGGGCAAGCGGTCTCGAGCGTCTACGGGCACATGGAGCACGGCTCGATCAGGCACGCGGTCGGTGATGAGGTGCGAGTCGGCGATCAGGTCGGCACCGTCGGCAGCACCGGCGTCACCACGGCGCCGCACTTGCACTTCGAGATCCGCATCGGCGGCAGCCCCATCAACCCGGCCCCCTGGCTCGCCTCGAACGGGGCGCAGTAGGGCACCCACCGCTCAGCGCCTGCACTTGCTACGCTCAGCACGTGCCGATGAGCCCCCAGCAGTTGAGTCGACACGTCGGCTATTCGTTGCGGCCGCTCTCGGTGAGCGACGCGCCCGAGATCGCGCCGCTCAACGACGCCGCGTCGCCGGCCGTGCCCGCGACGCCGACGAGCGATCTCGCCCGGCTCATCACGGTGGCAGACCTCGCCCTGGGGCTCGAGCGCGAGGGCATTCTGGTGGGCTTCGTCATCGCGATCGCCCCTGGCGCCGACTACGACAGCGAGAACTACCGATTCTTCGAGGCGCGTGCTGTCGATCACCTCTATGTCGATCGCATCGTCATCGCCGAGAGTGAGCGCGGTGCGGGGCTCGGCGCAGTGCTCTACGACGCCGTCTTCGACGCGGCGAGGCGGCAGGGTCGACGCGAGGTCACATGCGAAGTGAATCTCGACCCGCCCAATCCGGGCAGCCAGGCCTTTCATGCTCGACTCGGATTCGTCGAAGTGGGCACACAGCGCACCAAGGGCGGTTCGATCATGGTGTCGCTGCTCGCGGCGCCGATCACCGCTGACACTCACGACGACGGGCCACTCTCATGACCGCACTCGCAGCGCTGCCCACCGTGTCGATCGTCATCCCCGCGTTCAACGAAGAGTCGACCATCAGGTCGTGCGTGACGGCCGCGCTCACGCAGACGGTGCCGGCGCACGAGATCATCGTCGTCGACAACCTGTCGACCGACCGCACGGTCGACATCGTCACCGAGCTGCAGCAGGCGAACCCCGACGCGCCCCTGCGGTTGCTCAGCCAGAACGTCGAGCAGGGGCTCGTGCCCACTCGCAACCTGGGCCTCGACAGCGCCGTGGGCGACGTCATCGGGCGCATCGATGCCGACTCAGTGCTCGAGCCCACGTGGGTGGCCGAAGTGCAGAAGGCCTTCGTCGACCCGACCGTTGCGGCGACGACCGGCCCCGTGCTCTACTACGACATGCCGCTTCGCCGGTTCGGGTTGCGCGCCGACGACACCCTGCGCCGCGCCATGCTCAAGCTCGCGCGCGAGTACAGCTTCGTTTTCGGCAGCAACATGGCACTGCGCGCCACCGCCTGGCGGGCCATTCGCGACGACGTGTGCCGAGACGAAGAAGACCTGTTTCACGAAGACATCGACATCTCAGTGCACCTCTACGATGCGGGGCTGCGTGCCGTCTACGTTCCGACGATGGTGACGGGCATGTCGGCCCGCAGGGTCGACGACAGCCCCCGAGACTACGTCTCGTACGTCGGCCGCTTCGACCGCACCTACACCCACCACAACGTTCGCAATCGCGCCTTGCGAGCGCCCGCGTGGGTGTTTCTCGCGGTCTACCCGATCGCCAAAGGACTGCGCTGGGGGCACCAAGAACTGGCAGCCCGGCGCGCGAGGCAGACGGCGTCATAGCAGCGGGGTCGCGCCACGACCGAGCTGCTCAGCGCTGCTTGCCGTTCTTGGGCATCCACTCGGTGGCGAGCACGGCCGCTTGCGTGCGTCGCTGCATTCCGAGCTTCGACAGAATGCCGCTCACATAGTTCTTGACGGTCTTCTCGGCGAGAAAGAGGCGCGCCCCGATCTCGCGATTCGAGAGGCCCTCGGCGATGAGCGCGAGAATGTCGGTCTCGCGGGGGGTGAGCGCGTCGAGCGGAGACGCGGCCGAGGCATCGTGCGCGCGGCTCAGCACTCGCTCGGTGACGGCGGCATCGAGCAGTGTCTCGCCCGCCGACACGCGACGAATCGCCTCGATCAGACTCGTGGCCCGCACCTCTTTCAGCAGGTACCCGTTGGCGCCGGCGAGCACGGCAGCCAGCACTGCTTCGTCGTCGTCGTACGAGGTGAGAATGAGGCACCCGAGCTCGGGCCGCTCTGACTTGAGATCTCGGCACACATCGATGCCGCTGCCGTCGGGCAGTCTGCCGTCGAGCACTGCGACGGTGGCGCCCGACGCCAGAATCGCCTCGGCGGCGCCCGTCGCGACCCCTGCCTCTCCGACGACCGTGATGTCGTCTTCCTGCTCGAGCAGGTCGGCGATGCCGCGGCGCACGATCTCATGATCGTCGAGCAGAAACACCATGACAGAAGAGTTCATCGTGCCTCCCAGGGTACGCTCCACCGCACGAGTGTTCCCTGGGGTGAGGCTGGTTCGATGACAAAGCTACCCCCGCGCTCGTGCGCCCGGGCCGCGAGATTCGCGAGCCCGCTGCGGCGCGCGGTCTCAGACATGCCCACCCCGTCGTCGCGAACCGTGACGACGACGGCGGCACCCCGCACCGCCACACTCGCCTCGACCGTGGTGGCGTGCGCGTGCCGCATCACATTCGACAGGCCCTCTCGCAGCACCGCGGCCACCTCGTCGCCGAGCTCGGTGTCGACGAGCGTGTCGACCGGCCCGCTGAACTCGAGCCGAGAGTCAAGCTGCTCGCCGTCGAGGGTCTCGCGCACCAGCGTGTTGATGCGAGCGCGAAGGCTGTAGGTCGCCGCGCTCGGAGGGCTCGAGAGCTTGTAGATCGCGAGACGAATCTGCCGGATCGTCGAATCGATCGCGTCGACCTGCGCCGCGATCTTGCCCCCCGTCGGGGTGCTCGGGTCGCCCACGACGCTCTGCAGGGTGAGCCCCACCGCGAAGAGGCTCTGGATGACGTGGTCGTGCAAGTCGCGCGCGATGCGCTCGCGCTCGTCGGCGAGCGCGATGCGCTGCTCGTCGACGCGGGCCCCGGCGAGTTCACGAGCGATGGTCACCGAGCGGGCAAAACTCGTGATCGTGGCGCGCTCGGCGTCGGTGAAGGGGTGACCGCTGGCGCTGCGAGCGATGCCGAGCTCGCCGACGGGCCGATCGGCGCTGCCCTGCATCGGCACGATCAGCACCGGGCCGTGCCCGTCGGTGCCCGCCAGTCGCGCGAGCTCGCTGCGGGCATCGTTCGACGCGTCGTCGGCGCTCACGAGCGCAACGTGCGTGGCCTGCGCGAGTTCGCGCACGACCTCGATGATGGCGGCCTCGTCGTCGCCGTCGACAGCACCCGAGAGCAGACGCTGGGTGAGCTTCTCTGATTCGGTGAGCCACCGGCGGTCGTTCTGCGACTGCTCGTAGAGCCGCGAGTTGGCGATCGCCGTGGCCGCCATGCCGGCCAGTGTGGCGATGATCTCTTCGTCGACCTCGTCGAAGGCTCCGTCGCGGCGCTCGGTGAGGTAGAGGTTGCCGAAGACGGTGCCGTCGATATCGATGGGCACGCCGAGAAACGAATCCATGGGCGGGTGGTGGGCCGGAAAACCCACTGAGCGGGCGTCGTGCGAGAGATGATCGAGACGGATGCTCGCCCCCTCGGTGATCACCGCCCCCAGAATGCCCTTGCCGCTCGGCGGCTCGCCCATCAGCCGCACCTGCTCGTCGCTCAGTCCCGCGTGCAGAAAGCGCTCGAGCCTGCCGTTCGGGCCGATGACCCCGAGTGCGCCGTACTGTGCTCCGACCAGTTCTCGAGCGACGGCGACGATGCGCTGCAGTGCGGCGGTGACGTCGAGGTCTTCGGCGAACACTTGGGCGGCCGAGACCAGCAGCCCCACCTTGTGGTGGCCCTCGTCGAGCGTGTCGGCGCGCTCGAGAATGCGCCGCACGAGCACGTCGACGGCTGGGCCCGACTGCTGCTGTGCGCCTTCGGCAGTCATCACGGCGCTCCGTCTGGCTGGTTCATGGCGTCGAGGGCGGCGAGCGATCGGCGCTCGGCGCCGAGCGGCACGGGGGTGATGCGCGCGGGGCGCGGCTCTTTCACGAGCGTCGGTCGCAGTTCGACAGGCTCGGGGGCTGTGGCGCGTCGCTTCGCCTGGCCTCGACGGTAGAGCAGGTTGAGCACCTCGACACCGATCGCGAACGCGATGGGGCCGTAGATGAGCGCCTTGTCGATGTGCACGTCGAAGCCTTCGGCGATGAGCGTGGCACCGATGAGCACGAGAAAGGCGAGGGCGAGCATCTTGACCGTGGGGTGGCGGTTGACGAAGTCGCTGATCGCCTTGGCGGTGAAGAGCATCAGCACGATCGCGATGACGACAGCCGCGATCATGATCCAGAGCTCGTCGACCATGCCGACCGCGGTGATGACCGAATCGAGCGAGAACACGATGTCGATGAGCAGAATCTGCACGATGACGCCGCCGAACGTCACCGCCTTGCCCGTGCGAGCGTGGCCCTGCTCGCCCTCGAGCTTCTCGTGAATCTCGACCACGGCCTTGTAGACGAGAAAGAGGCCGCCGAGTATCAAGATGAGATCTCGGCCCGAGAAGCCCATGCCGAACAGCTCGAAGATGTCGGCGGTGAGGCCGATGATCCAGGTCGCGGCGAAGAGCAGCGCGATGCGCATGAACATCGCGAGCGTCAGCCCGAGCACGCGTGCCCGATTCTGCTGCTCTGGCGGCAGTTTCGCGGCGAGAATCGAGATGAACACGACGTTGTCGATGCCCAGCACGATCTCGAGCACGAGCAGTGTGGCGAAGGCGATGAGCAGCTCGGGCGAGAAGGCCAGTTCCATGCCTCGAAGCCTAGTTGGCACGGGCGTCGCTGCGACCGGTCGATCCACGGCGCACGGGTCTGCCTGGGGGCCGTAGACTGGTGCTCGTACACGGGAGTCCGGTGAGCCGGGCTGAGAGGAAGCTCATTTCAAGCTTCGACCGTCGAACCTGATCCGGATCATGCCGGCGCAGGGAGGACTTCTCGCACCCGTGCCGACCGAAACCGCGGGTGCGACCGTCGTGCCCGCGCAGAGCGAAAGGCACGCACATGGTCAGCACTGCAACCACTACCCGCACTCGCCCCTCGATGAGGTGGCGCGTCGTCGATATCGTCGTCGCGAGCGTGCTCGGCGTCGCCGGCGGTCTCGTCTTCACCCTCTGGAATTTGGTCTACTCGCCCCTCACCGCGCCGATCGAAGCGGTGCTGCCCGGGCTGCAGGCGCTCGTCTACGCCGTCTGGCTCTTTCCGGCGGTGCTCGTCGGCCTCATCGTGCGCAAGCCGGGCGCTGCCCTCTACGGCGAGCTCGTCGCCGCCGCGGTCTCGGCGCTGCTCGGCGGCTTCTGGGGCTGGACGGCACTCGCGTGGGGCCTTGTGCAGGGCCTCGGCGCCGAGATCGTGTTCGCGCTCTTCCTCTACCGAGCGTGGAGTCTCGTGCCGGCGATCGTCGCGGGCATCGGCGCCGCCGCTGGTCTCGTCGTCATGGACCTCACGTTCTACTACGCCGCGGCGCGCCCCGAGTTCATGGTCGTCTACGCGTCGAGCGCCATCGTGTCTGGCGCGCTCATCGCGGGTCTCGGCAGCTGGCTCATCGTGCGCGGGCTCGCCCGCACGGGCGCGCTGTCGCGATTCGCCGCCGGGCGCGAGATCGCCGCTCGTGAGGAACCCCCATCGACCTCGTGACGACGACGGGCGCCGCGCTGCGCGCGGTCGGCTGGAGCTGGGTTCCGGCCGGCCGCACGACACCTGTGCTCGACGACCTCGACCTCACCATCGCGCCGGGTGAGCGCGTGCTGCTGCTCGGAGCCTCGGGCAGCGGCAAGTCGACCCTGCTGCAGGCGTGGGCCGGCGTGCTCGGCGGCTCAGACGAGGGCGATCAGCGCGGCGAGCTGCTCGTCGACGACCGGTCGCCGGGCGAGGCACGCGGGCGGGTGGGCCTGCTGCTGCAGGATCCGGATGCTCAACTGGTGCTCGCGCGCGCTCGAGACGACGTGGCGTTCGGGCCCGAGAACCTCGGGGTGCCTGCCGCGCAGATCGCCGAGCGCGTCGACGCCTGTCTGGCAGCCGTCGGGCTCGACCTGCCCGACGGCGCCGAGGGCGCCAGGCTGTCGGGCGGGCAGCGTCAGCGGCTCGCGCTCGCCGGAGTGCTCGCGCTCGAGCCCGCGGCACTGCTGCTCGACGAGCCGACCGCCCAGCTCGACCCCGCAGGAGTCGTGCAGGTGGCCCGCACGGTCGCCGAGCTCGTGCGCGATCGCGGGTTGACGCTCGTCGTCGTCGAGCACCGTGTCGACGTGTGGGCCTCGCTCGTCGACCGCGTGATCGTGCTCGACGGCGGGCGAGTCATCGCCGATGGGCCGATCGACGCGGTGCTCGCCGAGCAGGGGCAGGCCTTGGCGGCGCGCGGCGTGTGGGTTGCGGGGCGTGAGCCCGAGCATCCGGCACCGGCGACGGCCCCGGCCGGTGCGCCGCTCGTGCGCTGCGAGGCCCTCGATGTGCGGCCCGCCGGGGGCGAGCCGATCGAGCTCGGGCTCGACCTGACGGTGCGCGCGGGCGAGGTCATCGCCCTGACCGGGCCCAACGGCGCAGGCAAGAGCACGGTGCTGCTCACCCTCGCCGGCCTGCTGCCGCCCGCGGGCGGGCTCATCGAGGCACTCGAGGCAGGCTCGCCCACCGAGTGGAGTTCCGCCGAGCTCGCCGCGCGCTTCGGCGTCGTCTTTCAGAACCCCGAGCACCAGTTCGTCGCCGGCACCGTGCGCGACGAACTGGCCGTGGGGCCGCGCGCACTCGAGCGCGCTGCCTCGCGCGGGCGCGGTGCGTCGCCTGAGGCGGGGCCACCAACTGCCGCGCGTGTCGACACGCTGCTCGATCGGCTCGGCTTGCGGCGGCACGCGGGCTCGAGCCCCTTCTCGCTGAGTGGAGGCGAGCAGCGCCGGCTCTCGGTGGCGACAGCTTTGGCCACGGCACCGCCCGTGCTGCTGCTCGATGAGCCGAGCTTCGGCCAAGACGCGCGCACGTGGGCCGGGCTGGCGGCGCTGCTCGCCGAGCACCGCGACGCCGGGGGAGCCGTCGTCATGGCGACGCACGACCGCGCCCTGGTCGAGGCGCTCGGCGCGCGCGAGGTCGCCCTGCCGGCGCTCGACTCTCGACCCGAGGCCGAGCAACCCGCTCAGGCCGAACTCGCTGAGCCTCTTGCGTCCGCTCGACCCGGTGTTGCCGACGCCGGTGGGCGTGTCGGCGACGACACGCCGAGCGCCGGAGAAGGTTTCCGGGGCGAGCGGACAAACTCTGCCGCGCGAGCGGGCGTCGACGCCCGGGCACGACTCGACGCGCGGGCGCCGCTGGGCGAGCGGCTCAACCCCGTCGCCGCGATCGCGGCCTCGCTCGTGCCTGCCCTGCTGCTGGTCACGACGATCGACGTGGTGTCGGCCGCGGTCGCCGTGACGCTGCAGTGGCTGCTGATACCCCTCTTGGGCATCCCGTGGCGCACCCTGCTGCGCCGCATCGCCCCGATTCTCATCGCGGCCCCGTTCGCCGCGATCACGATCGTGCTCTACGGGCAGTCGAGCGGCACTGTCTACGCCGAGTTTCTTCTCGTGCAGATCAGCGATGGCTCGATCGAGCTCGCCTTCGCCACCCTGCTGCGCATTCTCGCCATCGGGGTGCCCGCGATCGCCCTGTTCGCGCGGCCTGATGCGACGCGGTTGGGGGATGCTCTCGGTCAGAATCTGCGACTGCCGAGTCGATTCGTGCTCGGGGGTGTCGCCGCACTGCGCCTGCTCACCGTGCTGCGCGACGACGCGCGCATGCTCGAGCGGGCGCGTCGCGCGCGCGGCATCGGCGACCGCAGTCGCGTGCGTCGCGCCGGAGGGTTGGTGTTCTCGCTGCTGGTGCTCTCGATTCGCCGCGGTTCTGCGCTCGCGATCGGCATGGAGGCGCGCGGCTTCGGCGCGCCCGGCCCGCGCACGTGGACTCGCCCCTCGCCGTGGCGTCGCTCAGACACGGCTGTGGTGGTGGTCGCGATCGCGGTGGCCGTCATCGCCGTCACGACCGCCGTGCTCGTCGGAAGCTTCAACAGTGTCATCTGACCGGCCGCGCATCACCCTCGTCGACGGGCGTTCCGGCTCGGGCAAGACGACGTTCGCCACCGCGCTCGCGACGCGCACGGGCGCGCAGCTGCTGAGCCTCGACGACGTGTACCCGGGGTGGGACGGCCTCGAAGCGGGCGAGGCGCACGTGCTGCGGCACGTGCTGCGGGCGATCGCCGAGGGCACGACCCCGCGCTGGCGGTCGTGGAACTGGGTGGATGCTCGCCCCGGCTCGTGGCACGACCTCGACCCGCGCCGCGCGCTCGTCGTCGAGGGCTGCGGAGCCATCAGCCCCGCGGCCCGTGCGCTCGCCGACCACGCCATCTGGATCGAGCTGCCCGACGATGAGCGTCGGCGTCGCGCGATCGCTCGAGACGGTGAGGCGTTCGCGCGCAACTGGCAGCGCTGGGCGCGGCAGGAGGAGTGGCACGCCCGGCTGCATGATCCGCGCGGCATGGCCGACGAGATCGTCGCCGCCGAGTGAGCGGGTTCAGCGCGTCCAGCGCTGGATGACCGTGACAGGGTCGGCGAAGCGCCATGCGACTCCTGGCTCGCTGATGCCGCCGGTCGAGGTCAGCCGCACGACCTGGTCGACGCCTCGTGCGGTGATGACGAGACTGCCGGCGTCGGTGCCGCGAACGATAGTCGAGCGGGGGGCGAGCTCGAGTCTCGTGCTCAGCTCGTCGAGGTCGGTCGAGCTGACGCTCACCGCGCTGCCGGCGACGAGCGTCGTCGACTGCCCCCACTCTGACTGCAGCTCTGCGACGACCTGACCGGCGCTGACGACCTCGACCGCTCGCACCGACTCGCCGAGCGAGGCGACGATCTCGCGTGCTGCGCGCTCGGCCTGGGGGTAGCTGGGCTGGCCGAGCATCGCGACCGAGACGAGCTCGGTGCCCACGCCGGGCACGGCGATCGACACGATCATGAGCACGCACACGGCGGCGGCGTCGGTGTACGACCGCACGATGCCGATGGTGCCGGCATCGGCGATGAACGCCGCCTGGTCGACGAAGCGCACGCCGGCGCTGGTGTCGCGCGGGCGGCGCTCGAGCAGATCGCCCAGCACCGGATGCTCGATGGTCAGCTGCCCGAGCCGTGCCAGCTCGTCGGCGGTCGAGCGTGAGCCAGCATCCAGGCCGGTTCCGTCGACGACGCTCGACTGCTCGAGCCCCTGGTCGGCGAGCCAGGCGTTCGCGGCAGCGAGGTAGCCCTCGAGGTCGCCGAAGACGTCGTCGATGAGCAGTTCGGCGGTGTTGTTGGCCGAGCCCAGCAGGGTGGCGGCGATGAGGTCGTGGCGAGTCCAGGTCTGGCCGAAGCCCACCGCGACGGTGCGGGCGCCGACGGCCGAGAGCTCGCGGTAGCGGTCGACCGCCTGCTGGTCGATCATGAGGGCGGGCCCGGGGCTGCCGAGGGTCAGCGGCTCGGTCGCGAGCACGACGTTGACGAGCACCACTTTCGCGACTCCGGCGATGGGTCGAGGGTCTGCACTGCCCGCCGACACGATCGATCCCGTCTCGGTGAGTGCGGCGGTCGAGCCCGACTCTGGCAGGGCGAGGGTCTCGCTCCAACTCGCTTCGAGGTCGATCGGCCTCTCGACGGCCTGCAAGCGCGGCACCGGGCTCAGCAGTGCAGCCGCCCCATAGGCCGCGCCGGCGACGACGGCTACGGCGACGATGGCGCTCGTCACGCGCCGAGCGCGGCTCACGCCCACCCCAGTCGATGCAGCTCGTCGTCGTCGATGCCGAAGTAGTGGGCGATCTCGTGCACGAGGGTCACGTGAATCTGGTCGCGCAGCTCGTCGAGGTCTGCACTGATGGCGAGCAGGGGCTCGCGGTAGAGGATGATGCGGTCGGGCAGCTCGCCGAAGCCGTACTGCCCGCGGTCGGTCAGCGCGGTGCCCTCATAGAGCCCGAGCAGGTCGAGCGAGCCGTCGTCTGGGCGGTCTTCGACGACGAACACCACGTTGTCGAGGCCGTCGACCATCTCGTCGGGCAGCTCGTCGAGCTCGGCGACGACGAGCGCTTCGAAAGCCTCGGTGTCGAGGTCGAGCGCGGGCTGCGCGTCGTCGTCGGTCACGGTGCCGGCCTCACGTCGAGTCAGCCGTGTCGAGCGCGTGCACGAGCCCGTCTTGCATCCAGGCGAGCAGCTCGAAGAGTTCGCGCAGCCCCGGCTCTGCGAAGGTGCCCTCGTCGCCGTCGACGACGATGCCCATGCGGTCGGCGATGACGAGCCGCAGGTCGGCGATGCCGCGCACCCAGTCGAGGGCCCCCTCGGTCGTCAACGCCACGTCGACCGCCGTCTCAGCGTCGACGATGGGGGCGAGCGCGGTCGAGAGGGTGCGGGCGAAGCCGATCTTGCGGTCGACGAGCCCTCGGCGACTGAGCCGCTTCCACTCGTCGGCGAGCTCGGGGTCGGCGCGATAGGCATCGGGCAGCAGGCGACGAACAGCGGTGTCGAGGTCGGCGCCCGGCTCGAGCGAGCCGGCGAGCAGCACTTGCAGCTGGTCGGCGAGCGAGACCAGAATGCGCGCCTCGGTGGGTTCGACCGTCACCGTGCAGACCTCGGCGCTCGCCGCCTCAGGCAGCGCGATCTTCACTGCGGCGCCTTCTCGACGGTGGCCCACAACCCGTACTCGTGCATGGCCTCGACGTGACGCTCCATGTGCTCGCGGTTGCCTTCGGCCACGACTGCCCGACCCTCGTTGTGCACCTGCATCATGGCGTGCTCGGCCGTGCGAGCATCCATGCCGAAGTGTCGGCGGAAGACCCACGAGACGTAGCTCATGAGGTTGACGGGGTCGTTCCAGACGACGGTCGTCCACGGCACTTCGGCGGCGTGCAGGGGCTGCTCGGCGAGCTTCTCGTCAAGCCTCGGCGCGGCCGTCGTCGGGGGAGTCACGTCTTCAGTCTGCCGGTCATTGCTGAAGACGCCCGCAGTACAGGCCGATGACTCGTGAGGTGACGCACAACTTGGGGTGAGTAACGGGGCTTGAACCCGCGACCTCCTGGACCACAACCAGGCGCTCTGCCAGCTGAGCTATACCCACCATGCTGGCTCTCTTGCGAGAGCCGACACGACAGTCTATTACAGCCGAGACTCCCACTTCGCAACGACCTCAGTGGCGATGAGCTGCGCGTCGTCTGAGCTCGGCCCCGGGTCATCGACGAACCCGGCTCTGCGGTAGTAGTCGAGCTCGCGAATCGACTCGAGAATGTCGGCGAGGGCGCGGTGCCCGCCGTTCTTCGCCGGGGCGTTGAAGTAGACGCGCGGAAACCACCTGCGCACGAGTTCTTTGATGCTCGAGACGTCGACCGACCGGTAGTGCAGGTGGGCGTCGACGCGCGGCATGTGCTTCGCGATGAACGCGCGATCGGTGCCGATGGTGTTGCCCGCGAGCGGCGCCTGCCCGGCGGTCGGCACGTGCTCGGTGATGTAGGCGAGCACCTGCTGCTCGGCGTCTGCCATGGCGACACCGGCGGCGAGCTCGTCGAGCAGCCCGCTCGACTTGTGCATCTCGGTGACGAACTCGCCCATGTTCGCGAGGCCCGCCTCGGTGGGAGCGATGACGATCTGGAAGCCCGGATGCACGGGCTCGAGCTCGTAGTCGGTGATGACCACCGCCACTTCGATGAGGTCGTCGACCGACAGATCGAGCCCCGTCATCTCGCAGTCGATCCAGACGAGGCGGTCGGTCGTTGAACTCACTGAGCAAGTCTATCGAGGCGCTCAGACCCCACTCGCCTACGCTGGAACGGTGCGACTCGACCTCTACACCTCAGCCTTCTGCGAACCCTGCCACCGGGCGCGCGAGGTGGTCGCCGAGGCGCAGCGGCTCGTGCCGGCCCTCGAGGTGACCGAGCGCGATGTCGCCTTTCACCAAGAACTCGCGGCAGACCTCGAGATCACGAGCACGCCGACGACGATCATCTTCGACGCCGAGGGGGCAGAGGTGCTGCGCGCGAGCGGCGTTCCCACGCTGCCTCGACTGCTCACGGCGCTGGCGCAGAGCCTCGACTGAGGTCGGCGAGCGCTGCGCGAACGGCCACCTCGAATGCGCTGACCGAGCCGTCGAGCGCCTCGAGCTGGGCGGCGTCGAGCAGCGGTTCGAGCACTCCGCCGTGCTCGACGAGCACGACGGGCGCGCTCGAGCCCACCGCGGCCTGCTCGCGATCATCGAGCTCGTTGAGGTGCCGAAGGTCGACGGGTATGCCGAGCGCTGCCACGAACGCGTCCCACTCGCGCTTGCGCCGCACGGGTGAGTGGGTGATGTCGCACAGTGCGCAGCTGACGGTGCCCAGCGCGTGGCCGATGATGTACCGCAGCTCGCCGACGATGCCGCCGTCGGCGTTGTACACGCCCAGAATGCGATCGACCAATGGATGCCCCTCTCGACTCCGCTCAGCGTGGCGGGCTTCTCTGGGGGTCACCCGAGAACCTGCTCCGGTACCCTTGATCAGCCAGCCCTCGTAGCTCAGCGGATAGAGCAGGAGCCTTCTAATCTCTTGGTCGCAGGTTCGATTCCTGCCGAGGGCACTGGAGTGAATCTCGTGGTGCTTCAGAGTCATACGCCCCCGAACGACCCGGCGGTAGACTCGCCTGCACAACCATCCTCACAAAGGAGTGCGGCGTGAGCCAGAAGCGAGCCGTGTCGTTGAGCGAGCTGTTACCGCAGCCGATTCAGGGCATCACCGATCTCAAAGCCACTTTCGGCGAGTGGGAGGTGCACGAGAGTCAGCATGTCGACCCCGACCAGGTGCACGCCGTGCTCGGCGAGCTCGTCGAGCGCCTCGACGCCGACTTTCCGTACTTCCACCCGCAGTACGCCGGGCAGATGCTCAAGCCCCCGCACCCGGTTGCGGTCGCCGCCTATGTCGCGACGATGCAGCTGAACCCCAACAACCACTCGATCGACGCGAGCCGCGCCACCACCGTCATGGAGCACGAGGTGCTCGACCAGCTCGCCGCCATGTTCGGCTACCCCGCCGACTACATGGGCCATTTGACCTGGAGCGGCACGACGGCCAATCTCGAGGCTCTCTGGGTGAGTCGCGAGATCGCGCCCGGCAAGGCGATCGCCCATTCGACTGATGCCCACTACACGCATTCGCGCATGGGCGAGGTGCTCGGCATCGACACCGTGGGCATCGCGACCGAGGCCGACGGCCGCATGAGCCTCGACGCCCTCGAGCGCGAGCTCGCCACGGGGCGCATCGGCGTCGTGGTCGCCACCCTCGGCACGACCGGGCTCGGGGCGGTCGACCCGCTCGCCGACATCATTCCGCTCGCTCGCGAGCACGGGGCGCGCGTGCACGTCGACACGGCCTATGGCGGGTTCTTCACCATCATCGCCGACGAGCTCGACCCTGAGACCGCGCGGCATTTTCGCGCCATCGCGCAGGCAGACTCTGTCGTCGTCGACCCGCACAAGCACGGCCTGCAGCCCTACGGCTGCGGGGCGGTGCTGTTCAACGACCAGTCGATCTTGCGCTTCTACCACCACGAGTCGCCCTACACCTACTTCGCGAGCACCGAGCGGCACTTCGGCGAGATTCAGCTCGAGTGCTCGCGAGCGGGGGCGAGTGCAGCTGCGCTGTGGGCGACGCTCAAGGTGTTCCCTCTGACGAGGCAGGGTCTCGGGGCGATCGTGCTGCCCGGCTATCGTGCGGCGCAGACCTGGCACGGGCTCATCGCCGAGAGCGACATCCTGCAGCCGTACCAGCGCCCTCAGCTCGACATCATCACCTATCTGCCGCGCGTGCAGCGCATGTCAGAGCTCGACCGTGTCAGTCAGGCGATCTTCGAGATGGCCGCCGACACGACGAGGCCGCAGCAGACGCACCTCGCCACCTATGTGGTGACCCCTGCGCAGCTGCAGGCGCGCGGCATCGAGCTCGAGCACGATGCCGAGCGAGCCCGCATCATGCGCAGCGTGCTCATGAAGCCCGAGCACGAACCCCTCATCGCCGAGATGCATCACCACGTGTCGATGTGGTCGCGTCGCGCCTACGAGGCCACGCACTGAGCGCCAGCCGGGTCGGCTGAGCACACCGCGCCGACAGGATGCTCGAGCGCGGTCTCGGCGTCACACCGAGCCGGGCAGCACTCTCTCTCGCACGCTGCTCGCCGGTCGAGGGTGCGTGATGATGAGGGGCATCGTGCCCGTGTGCACGGCGACAGAGCTCGGCGGCTCGGGAGTCAGCGTCGTGCGGTCGTCGGTCGTGCCAGGTGACGAGACCCAGGCAGACTCCGGCTCGCTCACCGGCGCGCCGTCGATCGGGCTGCTCGGCCGGTACTCGTTCGATGCGTCGATCGACCACTGCTCGAGGTCGGCGCCGAAGAGCTTCTTGGCCGAGCGGGGTTTCTGGCTCCACTCGATGAGCCGATCGCGGTAGTCGCCGAGGGTCTGCAGCGCTTGAAAGCGAAAACCAGACGAGTCGCGCTTCATCGACTCGAGCTGGTGAGAGGCCCATGTGGCCGCGAGCCCCGACCCGGCGATGGGCAGCAGCCTGATGCGCGTCTCGCTCTCGGCGATGAGGTGCTCGAGTTGCACCCGCTCGACCTCGCCGAGCTCGTGCCAGTGGGCCGACTTGCGGCCCGCGAGCACGAAGCCGCTCACGGCCGCGGCGAGGGCATCCTGTCGATGCAGCGCGATGAGGCGGCGAACCGCACCCTTCGCGATCACCGCGGCGATGACGCCGGCGACCACGATGGCGACAGCCGGAATGACGGCACCCGACATCACGCGCCACCCCGCGTCTGTTGCCAGCCACGCTAGAAACTCGTTCCCCCAGTTCATAGAGGGCAGAGTACCCCCCAAAAGGGGGTAGAACCTAGCGGACCTCTGACCCTTCCGGCTGACTCACGGTTGTGATAGGGCCTGTATTGAGTGCGAGGTCTGCATCGACGACCGTCTTCGACACGCGCGCCGACTGCGCCAGGATGATGCCTGCAAGCACGATGGCGGCGCCGATGATCTGCACCAGGTCGAGCACCTCGCCGAGCCATAGCCACGCCACCGCGAAGGCGAACACCACCTCGCTCGACGCCACGATGCCCGCGGCCGTCGCCGGAAGGTGCCTGAGCGCCGCGAGGCTCAGCAAGAACGGCGCGAACGAGCCCATGACGATGTTCCAGGCCAGGGGCAGCACCATCGGAACCTCGAGCACGGCGTTGGCGCCCCCGATGTCGACGGGTTCGGCGAAGATCGAGGGCGATAGCTCCCACCAGCCGCTGACGAACGACCAGAAGACCGCGGCGATCGACATCGTCCAGAACGACACCGCGAGAGGCGAGATACGCGCGACCTGCCGCTCGCCCACGAGAAAATACAGTGCCAGGCACACCGCCGCGGCCAGGGCGAGCACCACGCCGAGCGCGTCGAGTGTGCTCGCCCAGACCTGCGCGACGACGGCGAGCCCGACGAGCACGAACGCGATCGCCACCCACAGTCGGGCCTTGACCGGCTCTTTCAGAATGAAGAAGGCCACGAGGGCCACCATGAGCACCGCTGTGTATTCGAGCAGCAGGGCGATGCCGACGGGCAGCAGCTGCACGGCGGCGGCGTAGGTGGCCTGCAGCAGCGCCACGCCGAACACGCCGAGCACGATCATGACCGGCCACTGCGAGCGCGGCAGACGGAAGGCTCGGCGGTCGAGCACGAGCAGCACGAGCCCCGCGATGAGTGCCGTGCCGACGAGTCTGAACTCGGTCACCTGAGCAGGGCTCAGCCCCGCCTCCATGGTGAGCTTGGTGACAGAGCCGTTCGCGCCGAACAGCAGGGCAGCGAGAAGGGCATAGAGGTATCCCACGGTCGGCTAGCGGGTGCCGGTGCCGTGCACGGCGTGCGGTTCGATCGCCGCGAGCTCATCGTGCGACAAGGGCGGCCCGTCGAGCGCGTCGAGACTGTTGTCGAGCTGCCGCACACTGCTCGCACCGATGAGCGCGCTGGTCACCTGTGGATGGCGCAGAACCCACAGCAGAGCGAGCTGCGCGAGCGACTGACCGCGAGCCTCGGCGATCGCGTGCAGCGCTCGCGCTCGGCTCAGGTAGACGTCATCGATGTTCTCGCTGCTGATCCAGCGACCCTCGGCCGCGCGCGAATCGGCGGGAATGCCGTCGAGGTAGCGAGCGGTGAGCAAGCCTTGAGCGAGCGGAGAGAACACGATGCTGCCCAGTTCGAGCTCAGCGAGGGCATCCAGCAGCCCCTCCTCCATGCGCCGATCGAACATGTTGTACCGAGGCTGGTGAATGACGAGAGGCACCCCGAGCTCGCGCATGATGCGGTGCGCCTCGCGCGTCTGCTCAGCGCTGTAGTTCGAGACCCCGGCGTAGAGCGCCTTGCCGCTCGTGACCGCTGTCGCGAGTGCTCCCATGGTCTCTTCGAGGGGAGTCTCGGGGTCGGGTCGGTGCGAATAGAAGATGTCGACATAGTCGAGGCGCAGTCGCTTGAGGCTCGCGTCGAGCGAGCTCAACAGGTACTTGCGCGAACCCCACTCGCCGTACGGCCCCGGCCACATGTAGTAGCCGGCCTTGGTCGAGATGATGAGCTCGTCGCGGTACGGCGCGAAGTCGTGGGCGATGATCGCGCCCGCGTTCTCTTCAGCACTGCCCGCCGGCGGGCCGTAGTTGTTGGCCAGATCGAAGTGGGTCACACCGCGGTCGAACGCTCGACGCAGAATCGCGCGCTGCGTCTCGATCGGTCGGTCGTCGCCGAAGTTGTTCCACAGGCCGAGAGAGATGCGCGGCAGTCTGAGACCGCTGCGCCCGACGCGCGCATACTCGAGACGCTCGTATCGGTCGTCAGCGGCGACGTAGGGGTCGTGGGTGTTGGCCATGTGACCAGCGTACGACCGGCTGGTACTCGGCTCGCACACGCCTCCCGGCCCTAAGATTCGGCCATGCGAACCTTTCACCTGGCCGGCGGCTGCTTCTGGTGCCTCGACGCGGTCTACCGCGTGCTCGACGGCGTGCACGATGTCGTGTCTGGCTACACGGGCGGGCACGTCGAGAACCCCTCCTACGAGCTCGTGTGCACCGGCTCGACCGGTCATGCCGAAGCCGTGGCGGTCACCTTCGACCCCGACGTCATCCCTGCCGACGTGATTCTCGATGTCTTCTTCACGCTGCACGACCCCCGGCAGCTGAACCGGCAAGGAAACGATGTCGGCACGCAGTACCGCTCGGCCATGTTCTACGCAGACGACGAGCAGAAGGCGCTGTTCGAAGCGGCGCGCGACCGTGCCTCCGATTACTGGGAGGGCGGCATCGTCACCGAGATCTCGCCGCTCTCGACCTACTACATCGCCGAGGACTACCACCAAGACTTCTTCGCCAAGAACCCGGGGCAGGGCTACTGCCTGGCCGTGGCGCTGCCGAAAGTCAACAAGATTCGGGCGTCGTACGCGCCGTACGTCAAGGCTTCCTGAGAGCATCCACGCCCCCTCGACAGCGCGGCGCTGTCGGCGTAGCGTCGTCAGAGCACCGCTTGTGTCTCGCCTGACGAGGAGGAATCTCTCATGAGCATGACCACCGGTACGACGACGTGGGTAGCACGCGGCAGCGCGGGCACCGTCGGAACCATTCATCGAGCTGAACCCGGGTTTCGCGTTCGACTGCTCGGCGCCGACGCCGAGCGCGGGCCGTTCGCGACGCTCGAGGCGGCGAAGAGCGCGCTGCACGCCGCGCTCGGTCCGGGTGCCGAGCGCCCGGAGTTCAGCGCTCACTGACGAGGCCTCCTCCCCACCGCCTGGGCCGATCAAGGTCGTCCCCGAAACGGGATGCTCGCCGCTCGCGAGGCGGTGCGTCGAGCATGCTCCTCCGCGGGCGCCGGCGATCTCCGGCACGAACCGTCGGCGCCCACCGACATCGATTCGTCAGGAGGACTCCATGACCGACACCATCACCCTCACCGGGCTGGTCGCCACCCAACCGCGCCACATCGTCACAAGCGAAGGTCTCGCGATCACCTCGTTCCGGCTCGCCTCGAACCAGCGTCGCTTCGATCGAGGGCAGAACGCCTGGGTCGACGGCGACACCAACTGGTACACGATCACCGCCTTTCGGCAGCTCGGCGTGCACGCCGCCTCGTCGATCGAGAAAGGGCAGCGCGTCATCGTCACCGGCCGCGTGCGCATTCGCGACTGGGAGAGCGGTGAGAAGAACGGCACCTCGATCGAGATCGATGCCGAAGCGCTCGGTCATGACCTCAGTTGGGGTCGTGCCACCTTCACTCGAAGCGTCATCGCCGCCAAGCCTGACACCGAATCGGGCGACACGGCGATCACGGGCGCGGCAGAGGCTGAGCTTCCGACCGAGCTCGACGACTCGTCATCAGCCGATGCCGACGAGCTCGTCGCGGTGGGCGGCTCGACTCCGTTCTAGATGTGCTCGGCGTCGACCTCAGCGAACGCGGATTCCCCCGCGCTGCCACATCGTCACGGCGGCGACGCGGGGGTTCGCGTTCTCGCTCGTGTCGAGGCCGAGTGCGACGAACAGCCTGTGCAGCATCGTCTCGACGGCCCGCGGTGTGGTTCCGCGGGCTTCGGCGAGTGCTCGCGTCGACGCACCGGACGCCAGCAGCCGCAGCACTTCAGCTTGCGCTGCGGTCACCGTCGGAACCCCGTCTTCACTCTCCACCAGCATGTCGTCGGCTCCATCGCTGCCGCTGATGGCGCGATTCACTGCGTCAGCGAGATCATCGATGCGCGTGAGTTGCGACTTCACCAGGTAGACCGCGCTGCGCGGAATCTTCTCGGGGTTGGCCACGGCGAGTTCGGGCGAACGATGCGACGTCAGCACGACGAGACCCACCCAGGGGTATTCGCGCGCGACGAACTGCAGCAGATCTGAACCGGTCTCTGCCGTGCCGAAGTTGAGGTCGCTGACCACCGCATGCGGATCGATCGCCTTGACTGCCTCGAGGGCCTGTGCCACCGAGGTCGCGACGGTCACGGCGAAGCCCTTCGCTTCGAGGCCGCCGCTGACGAGCGAGAGCGTGAACGCGTCGTCGTCTGCGACGACGACGCGCAGAGCACGGTTCTCGGTCGGCATCATTCACTCTCCGTTCCGCGCACTGATCGCTCGAGCAGAGTATCGTGCAGCGTCGTCAGCAGCAGGCTCGTCGTGTAGGGCTTCGGCAGAAACCGTGCGACGCCCAGCCCGATCGAGCGACCGGGGTCACCGTTCGCGGCGAGACCGCTCGCGGCGATGATCGGAATCTCGGGATGGTGGTCCTCTAGGTAGGCCGTCGTCGCGGCACCATCCATCACCGGCATCATGAGGTCGGTGAGCACGAGATCGACGCGGTCGCCGCCAGACTCGATGAAGTCGATCGCCTCGCGACCGTTCGCGGCACTCGCGGCCCGATAGCCATGCATCTCGAGCGTGCGGCACGCCACCTGTCGAATGGCCGGTTCGTCGTCGACGACCAGCACGAGTTCACCGTTGCCGCGCGGCAACGGTCGCTCATTCGTCGGCTCGGGTCGCGGCCGGCTCGACTTCGCCGCGAGCGGCATGCCCACTCGAAACCGGGTGCCGTGACCGAGCTCGCTGTAGACCTGCATGAACCCTCCGTGGCTCCGCACGATCGCGAGGGCCGTCGAGAGCCCGAGCCCGGTGCCATGGCCCGTCTCTTTCGTCGTGAAGAACGGCTCGAAGACCCGCGTCACGACGTCGGGGGGCATGCCGGCCCCGTCATCCTCGACCGCGATGACCACGTAGTCGCCAGGCTGTGCATCGTGGCTCACCGAGTTCACCGCCTCGTCGAGCCGCTCGACCTCGGCCGTGATGCGAAGCCGACCGCCGTCGGGCATTGCATCACGCGCGTTGACCACCAGGTTGACGAGCACCTGCATGAGCTGCGTGACATCGCCGGTCGAGTCGGGCAATGCCTCAGGCCTGCTCACATCGACGGTGATGCTCGACGGCAGGGCGTCGATCGCATAGGCAGCGAGGTCGTCGAGCAGAGCATCCATGTCGATCGGCTCGCGACGGCCCTCCAGGCCGCGAGCGAACGCCAGAACCTGCTTGATCATCGTGGCGCCGCGCTTGACCGAGGTCTCGACCGTCGACAGCAGCTCGAGGCGCTGCTCGTCTGACTCGTCGAGTGCGAGCAGCTGAATCGACATGAGCACCGGAGTGAGCACGTTGTTGAGGTCATGGGCTATGCCGCCAGCCAGAGTGCCGAGGCTCTCCATGCGCTGCCCGTGTGCCCGCGCCTCTTGCTCTTTGCGGTATGCCGTGATGTCGGTGTTGACGCAGAGAATGGCGCGGGGCCGGCCTGCCTCGTCGTTCAAGAGCTGCCAGCGGCAATCGGCGATGATGGTCGCGCCCGATCGGGTGCGCTGCTCGAGTTCGCCGGCCCAGTAGCTCTCTCGCAGCACTTCTGCCGTGAACGTGCGCATCTCGATGGGGTCGTGGTAGATGAGATCGGTGATCAACTGCCCGACCGCCTCCGCCGCGGGCCAGCCGTAGAGCTCGGCCGCTGCGCGATTCCAGTACTGCACGCGATCATCGAGCCCGCGCACGACGATGGCGTCGCGCGAGATGTCGAGCAGCGCAGCCTGCTGCTGCAGCTGGCGCTCATGCTCGTCTTCGCGCTGGCGGGCCGCCACATCGTCGGTCGTGTCGCGCAGGTGCACGACCAGACCGGTGTCGATCGGGTAGATCGTGACGTCGACCCAGCGTCGCGTCAACTCGACCCACTCTCGATGAATCACGCGATTGCGGGAACGTTCGGCCTCGCGGAAGGCCCGTTCGAAGTCGGTATTGAGGGTATTGGGGTATAGCTGCCACAGGCCATGCCCCATGAACTCGGTGTGCGATCTGCCGAGCAGCTGCTCGGCAGTGGGGTTGACGAAGCTCACCTTCCAGTCGGTGTCGAGAAACATGAGCCCGTCAGAGATCGCGGTCAGCGATGCCGAGAGGCGCTCATCGAGGTAGCGCGCCCTCTCGCGCTCGATCGCATACTCGGTGACGTCCCACACGGCGCCGTGCGCCCGAACGATCGCACCCGACTCGTCACGTTCGGCCTCGCCGATGGTGTGCACGCGCAAGCGCGAGCCATCGCGGGCGATCATGTTCGACTCGATGTCGAACGCATCGCCGTCTGTCAGGCATCGCTGCAGCAGCTGGGTGAAGCGGGCGCGGTCTTCAGGAGCGTGGGGGCTCCACTGGGGTTCGTTGGTGTACTCGTCGAGATCGGCGAATCCGAACATGCGCAGCGCGCCGTCGGTCAGCATCACGCGTCTCGAGACCGCGTCGACAGACCACCCGCCGAAGTGGGCCAGGCGCCCGGCCAAGCGCAGCAGATCTTCGCTCGCCCTGCGTCGAGTGAGTTCGTCGTGCTGGTGAGACACATCGACGGCGATGCCCACGACGGCCACGATCTCACCGTCGATGCGCACCGGGTAGTTCGTGACTCGGGCGAGAAAGATCGTGGAGTCTGGCCGGGTTCCGGTGGCCTCGTACTCCACAGACTCGCCGTCGCGTGCCCGCTCGAAGTGCTCGAGCACGAAGGTGAGGTCATGAGGCTCGACGGTGTGGTGAAAGGTGCGACCCAGCAGTTCGCTCTCAGTGGTCTGCAATCGGCGGCACAGCTCGGGGTTCACCGAGATGAACCGACCGTCGAGATCGAGCATGAAGGCCGCGTGCGGGTGAGAGTGCACACTGACGGCGAATGCAGTGGCGAGCGAACGAAGGCCGTCGTGCGTCGGCCCGGGCACCGAGTTCATTGCTACACCTGGGCGCCCGCCTCGAGCAGGCGCTCGACTCGAGAGAAGAGGTCGTCGAGGTCGATGGGCTTCTGGGCGAAGTCGGTGACGGGGGAGTCGATGTCGAGAGTGGGTGCAGTCTCGCCGCTCAAGACCAGAATGGGCATACCGGGGTGCCGTGAACGAAGTGCGCTGATCGCCTCGTGCACCGTGCCTCCCGGCATGTTGATGTCGAGCACCACGAGGTCAGGCTCACAGGTCGCCGCTGCGGAGACGACCTCGGCGACGTCGAGCGCCTCCGTCACTAGATAACCCCGCGACTCGAGGGCGTAGCGCAGCACGCGGCGCACGAGAGGGTCATCATCAGCGATCAGCACTGATGCCTGAGACCCTTCGGGCGTGGCCATGCGCCCCAGTGTAGGCGCGACGAGAGCTTCTCGACGAAGAAGGTCGGCGGTCGGCTACCCCCCTTCGGGGGTGGGAGGCGAGTCGGCGGCGGCGATCGACGTCAGGTCTCGAGCCACGGCGCGAAGGTGCTGTAGCACCGAGTCGACCAGTTCGTGGGTGCGTTCTGCGCTGACTCCGTCGGCTGCGCTGAAGTTGAGTGCCATGACGCAGGCCGCGAGCCGTCCTTGCACGGGCCCGTGCAGCAGGTCGGCAAGGCGTTGACGTTCACGTTCGGTGAGTTCGTCGTGGGCTTCACGCTCGACAGCACCCTGGTTGCGCAGGTCGCGCAACTGCTGCTCGGTGATGATGTTGACGTTCGCGAGGTTGATGGCGGCGACGAAGGTGACGCAAGCGAGCGTCAGACTGATGGCGAGCAGGGGAACGATGAGCAGACCGTTCGTCGTGATGGGGTCGATTCCACTGTTGAGCATGAGGTATGCCGCCACGAGAATGGCGACGACGCAGGCCGAAGCGGTGATGCCTTGCCCTCTCGCCTCGAACGACTCGGAGGCGAACCGTGCAGCCAGCCAGGGCACGAGGCCGATGACGAGCCCGGCGGCCACCGAAGAGACCACGACCTCGAGAGCGGCGAGCTCACCGAACACCCGCCGGGCCTCGGGAAGAATCACCGAGAGGGTCGCGGTCGTCACGAGAGCGGCGAGCAGCCACGGCTGCGGAACCGGAACGTCGAAGGCCCGCCTCACGCTGGCCCGCGGGGGGCGACGCCGCAGAGCGTCGTCAGTCGTCGGCTCCAGCAGGTCAGACGTGCGATCGTGCAGTTGAGAGATGCGCAGACTGAGCTCGGCGACCGCGCGAGGGCCCATGTTCTCACGAGACGACTCCAGGCTGGTGACGAGTTCTTTCAGTGCGGGCTCGAGCGTCTTTCGCACGGCCGAGCTCAATGAACGACTGATCTCTTGGCCGGTCTCGTTGGCGCGAGAGCGCTGCTTCTCGAGCAACGACTGCTCAGTCTCGAAGGCGCCCAGCAGCAGTCGGCGCCGGTCGACCTGTGCGACGGTGTAGACGACCACCGGAATCCAGACCACGGTGCCGACGATCCAGGTCAACGACCGCAGGGCGAATTCCGGCTCCACGCCCGCGACTCCGGCGGCAAGAGCCCCGCCCACGACTCCTCGCACGACCGCAGCGGTAATCCACAGTGCGGCGACGAGCGCGAGGGGCAGCAGCGCATACCGCCGTCGCGCCACGGCTCCGACACCGATCACGATCGCCCCGACGACGAGGTGCTGCACGACGGCAGAGACGAGCGGCCACCAGGGTTCAGGAAACGGCGTGGCCAACTCGCGCAGCAGCACCAGCAGGGAGGTCGGCACGAAGAGGCCGACCCAGATGAGCCAGTGGGTCGCCCACGGGCCTCCGAGCGCTTCACGCACGGTCATCTCGGGTTCTCGCCTTCGGTCGACACCGCCGGTGAAGGCGGCTCTCAGAACGTTCACCTCGCCGAAACGACAGCCGGTCGTTCCTGGTCTCACCCGAAGAGACCAGGAACGACCGTACTGTGAGGAGCTCTGAGTCGACCCGAACGACGCAGAACTACCGGTATCGGTTGCGACCCCCGACGATCCCCCGATCGTCACTCGCACTGTTCCGTTACAAGAATGATGGCGAAGGCGCTCACGGGGCGCAAGCGGTTACAGTGCACGGTGTTCGCAATGCGAATGAAGCCTGTGAAGCCTGTGTGCGCGGGCGATCGCGCTGACGACCGTAGACTCATCGGGCGCAGGTTCGAGCTCTCGAGAAGAGGTGTCATGCAGCTCACTATCGCCCGGGTCTTTCTCCCAGTCGTCGTGGCGTGCGCCCTCCTGCTCGCTGGCTGCACCGCCGAGTCCGAACCGCCCGCACCCACCGCGACGACCGAGCCCGCGCCGTCACCGACGCGCACTGCTGACCCTGAGCTCATCGAGGGCGGCACCGCCGGTCAGAATCGCCCCTACTTCGAGTTCGTCGTCGAGGGCCTGCTCGAGCAGAACCCCACTCCGTCGAGCGCCATGATCGTCGATGCACTCGCGGCGGGCGGTTTCGACAAGTCCGCGATGGAAGTGACTGCCGACGTCACCCCGACCGGGCAGCTGGCTGACTCGATCTTGTTTGCCGTGCAGATCGACGGCCAATGCCTGATCGGGCAGGTGAAGGGGGCGGTTCTCACCTCGCAGCTCGCCGACGTGCTGGGCACGGGGCGGTGTCTGGTGGGGCGCACGCTCTCCATAGACTGGTAGGCATGGCCGAATTCATTTACACCATGGTGCGCGCCCGCAAGGCGGTCGGTGACAAGCTCATTCTCGATGACGTCACGATGTCGTTCTTCCCGGGCGCGAAGATCGGCATGGTCGGCCCGAACGGTGCCGGAAAATCGACGATCATCAAGATCATGGCGGGCCTCGACACCCCGTCGAACGGCGAAGCGCGGCTGAGCCCCGGCTACACCGTCGGCATCCTCATGCAAGAGCCCGAGCTCGACGAGTCGAAGACGGTGCTCGAGAACGTGCAAGAGGGCGTGCGCGAGCTGGCCGACAAGCTGCACCGATTCAACGAGATCTCGGCAGCGATGGCCGACCCAGACGCCGACTTCGATGCTCTACTGGCCGAGATGGGATCGCTCCAGGAAGAGCTCGATGCGCAGAATGGGTGGGATCTCGACTCGCAGCTCGAGCAGGCGATGGATGCCCTCCGCTGCCCTCCCGGAGACGAACTGGTGACGCACCTCTCGGGCGGAGAGAAGCGCCGCGTGGCTCTGTGCAAGCTGCTGCTCGAGAAGCCCGACCTGCTGCTGCTCGACGAGCCCACCAACCACCTCGACGCCGAGAGCGTGCTGTGGCTCGAGCAGCACCTGCAGAAGTACCCAGGCGCTGTGATCGCGATCACCCACGACCGGTACTTTCTCGACCACGTCGCCGAGTGGATCGCCGAGGTCGACCGCGGTCGGCTTTACCCCTACGAGGGCAACTACTCGACCTACCTCGAGAAGAAGGCTGCTCGCCTGCAGGTGCAGGGCAAGAAAGACGCCAAGCTCGCCAAGCGACTCGAGAGCGAGCTCGAGTGGGTGCGCTCGAACGCGAAGGGTCGGCAAGCCAAGTCGAAAGCGCGCCTCGCCCGCTATGAAGAGATGGCGGCTGAGGCAGAGAAGACGCGCAAGCTCGACTTCGAAGAGATCGTCATCCCAGTCGGCCCGCGCCTCGGGGCGCAGGTGATCGAGGCGACCAAGCTCAAGAAGGGCTTCGGCGATCGTGTGCTCATCGACGGTCTGTCGTTCACTCTGCCGCGCAACGGCATCGTCGGCATCATCGGGCCCAACGGCGTGGGCAAGACCACCCTCTTCAAAACGATCGTCGGGCTCGAAGAGCTCGACGGCGGAACCCTGAAGATCGGTGAGACCGTCGACATCTCGTATGTCGACCAGAGTCGAGGCGGCATCGACCCGAACAAGACGCTGTGGGAGGTCGTGAGCGACGGCCTCGACTACATTCAGGTCGGCAAGACCGAGATTCCGTCTCGCGCCTACGTGTCGCAGTTCGGCTTCAAGGGCCCAGACCAGCAGAAGAAGGCCGGCGTGCTGTCTGGCGGTGAGCGCAATCGCCTGAACCTTGCGCTCACTCTCAAGCAGGGCGGCAACCTGCTGCTGCTCGACGAGCCGACGAACGACCTCGATGTCGAGACGCTCGGCAGCCTCGAGAACGCTCTGCTCGAGTATCCCGGCTGCGCCGTGGTCATCACGCACGATCGGTGGTTCCTCGACCGAATCGCCACCCACATCCTCGCCTATGAGGGCACCGACGAGAACCCGAGCTACTGGCACTGGTTCGAGGGCAACTTCGAGTCGTACGAGGCGAACAAGATCGAGCGGCTCGGGCCAGAGGCGGCCAAGCCTCATCGCTCTGCCTACCGCAAGCTCACGCGCGACTGAGGTGCGACTGCACGTAGCGGTACCCCTGCGCTGGAGCGACCTCGATGCTTACGGCCACGTCAACAATGCACGCATGCTGACCCTGCTCGAAGAGGCGCGTATCGCGGCGTTCTGGAGCGTGCCCGGTTCTGCTGCTCCGACCGCCGTGCTCGACACCGGGCCCGGCTCGCCGACGGTCACCCTCGTGGCCGCTCAGCGCATCGAGTACCTCGTGCCGATTCCCTATCTTCGCGAGCCGCTCGATGTCGAGTTGTGGATCGGTCGGCTCGGCGGGGCGAGCCTCGAGATCTCATACGAGATCTTCAGCGCCGTCGTCGATGGCGAGCGCACGCTGTACACACGAGCGTCGACGACACTCGTGCTCGTCGATCGCGCGAGCGGCGAGCCTCGCCGTGTGAGCGATGACGCTCGTGCTGCCTGGCAGCCCTACATCGAGCCGCCGGTCGTCTTTCGCGGTTGAGGCGCGCACCCTGGTCGGGCAACTTAGCCCTGCCGGGCCTTGAAGCGCGGGTTCGACTTATTGATCACGAAGACCCGGCCACGGCGACGTACGACCTGTGCACCCGGAATCTTCTTGAGGTTCTTGATCGAGTTGCGCACTTTCACAGAACTGCCCCTTCGCTTAATGAGTATGGTTATCAATAACACCGTACCCTAGAGAGCGAGCCACACCGTGAGCCCCCACGCTGAACCCCTCTTCGTAACCCTGGTGACAGGGGCAGCCGAGCAGCATCGCTCACTGCTCATGCGGTCGCTCGGCGGCGAGCAATGGTGCGTCGGTGCCGCCGATAGCTACTCTGACCCGCAGCAAGGCGGTCATGACGTCGCCGAGGCACTGGTCGACACGATCGACGCAGCCGCGCGCGCTGGCACCCGGGGGGCCATCGCTGTCGGAGTCGATGCAGCCATCGACCCTCAGCAGCTCGGGCTCACCCTGCTGGCACTCTTCGCCCAGCGTCACCCCTCACTGCCGCCAGTGCATCTGCGTGACGTGATCACTGTTGTCGACCCGAGCGAGTTTGTGCCCCTCGTAGACCCTGATCGCCCCGCCGACCCCGCAGAGCTCGATGCCGTGGCAACCAGGCTCGAGTACGCGACCATGATCGTCGTCGTCGATCCCGATGCGAGACTCGCCGTCGAGATCGCGCACGCTCTCAATCCCCGTGCTGCCGTCGTCGCGGTCGACGATGTGAGGGCGGTGACGCTCGAGCGGCTCCGCTCTGTCGTGCGGCCGCCTGTCGATGATCTTGGTCGGGCTCAGGGGTGGATGCTCGCCCTCAATGGCACCAGACTGCAGGCCCCCGACGGCATCTCGACGGTGGTCTTTCGTGACCCCCGCCCTTTTCACCCAGCGCGACTCGCCCACGTCGTCGCCGAGTGCCTGAGGCCAGAGGTTGTAGGAACGATCTGGCGGTCTCGAGGCCTGGTGCGCTTGGCCAGTCGACCGAGCCGCGTGGGCTCATGGTCGACTGTGGGCGGAAGCTTCTCGCTCGATCCCACGGCCATGATGAGCGATGATCCTGAGACACCGAGCGGGCAAGAGATCGCCTTCATCGGATCGACGCTGGATGCCCGGCGCCTGACGAACTGCCTCGGTGCCGCGCTGCTCAACGATGGCGAGCTCATCGCTGGCCCGATGGAGTGGGCTACCTACGTCGACCCGTTTCCGCTGTGGCAGGTCGAGCACGACCACTGACCGAGAGGCCGGTCAGCCGGTGCTGGACGGCACACGCACCATGCCCTCTTGCGCGACGGTCGCCACGTGCACCCCGTCGCGCGTGAAGATGCGACCCTGCGAGAGCCCTCGGCCGCCGATCGCGGTGGGCGACTCTTGCACGTAGAGCAGCCACTCGTCGACGCGGGCGAAGCGGTGCCACCACATGGCGTGGTCGAGACTCGCCATCTTGAGCCCCGGAGTCGCCCAGGTGTGGCCGTGCCGCCGCAGAATCGGCTCGAGAATCGTGTAGTCGCTCGCATAGGCGAGGGCCGCGCGGTGCAGGTTCTCGTCGTCGGGCAGGCGGCTCATGCAGCGCAACCAGACGGCCTGCTGCGCCTTCGGCTCTGAACCGGGCATGAAGTAGAGCGGAGCATCCACGTGTCGCAGATCGAACGGCCGGTTGTTCGCCCAGTACTGCGCCACCGGGTGGTCGATCGAGCCCAAGACGTCTTTCGCGCTCGGAACATCGTCGGGGTCGGGAATGCCGGTCGGCATCGACGCCTGGTGGTCGAGCCCGGGGTCGACATCTTGAAAACTCGCGATCATCGACAGGATGGGCTCGCCGTTCTGGTAGGCCTGCGTGCGGCGCGCCGAGAACGATCGGCCGTCGTGAATGCGGTCGACCGAGAAGGTGATGGGCTGCTCGTCGTCGCCCGGGCGCAAGAAGTAGCCGTGCATCGAGTGGATGAAGCGATCGGGTTCGACCGTGCGCATCGCCGCGAGCACCGCTTGCGCGGCTACTTGGCCACCGAAGACCCGGCGCTGCGGGGTCCAGAGGCTCGGCGCCGTGAAGATGTCTTCGCGAGTGCGCACGCCTGCATCGGTCAAGGTGAGGGCGGCGAGCATGTCTGAGACGGGGTCACGAGAAGCTTCGGTCACACGCGTAGTCTAAAGAGCGATGAACGAGACGTTCACCCTCACCTCCCGTGCCGCCGCCAACGATCTCTCGGTGCTGCTCGGTCGCGCCGTGCGGCTCGACGACGCCGCAGCCGTGCGACTCGTCGCCGACAGCGGCGTGCTCGCCGTCTATGCGGCGGTGCTGACGCCTCGCGGTCTGCTCGACCGCGGCCCGACCGTGCTCGGCTTGCGCACCTTCGCTCTGAGCGCTGGCGGCTTCGATGCGGTGGTTCCGGTGCGCTCGCTGCAGGCGAGGGTGGATGCCGCTCTCGAGTTGCTCGACGACGGCCCGGTCGAGCTGCGCGCGCCAGCGAGCGTGAGCACCATCGTGTGGGCGGGCATCACGCCGCCCCGCGGGGGCTGGCAGCGCATGGCAGACCTGAGCGCGTCGATGTTCTCGGCGGCCGCACGAGCCGGTATCGACGAGGTTGCCGCTGCGATTCCTGAGGGAACCGGCGAGCAGATCGTGCACCGCGTGCGCAGCGAGGTGTGGGGTCGGCCGCTGCCCGACGCCGCTCACGTGCCGGCGGGCGCTGCCTTTGCACTCGAGGCTCTCGGCTTTCTCGGCGACGACGCCGTGCAGCAGTATGCAGCGGGGCCGTGGTTGCGGTTGAGCACCACCCGGGGGCACGTGCTCATCAAGCAGTCGGCCTGGACTCTCGGCGGCTGAGCGCTAGAGCCTCGCGATCGCGCGGCCCGCTCGCAGGCCGGTGTGCATGCAGCCGCCCAAGAAGGTGCCTTCGAGCGAGCGGTAGCCGTGCACACCGCCCCCGCCGAAGCCGGCCGCCTCGCCGACCGCATAGAGCCCGGGCAGTGGGGCTCCGTCGTGGCCGAGCGCGCGAGAGTCGAGGTCGGTCTGAATGCCGCCGAGGCTCTTGCGGGTGAGCACGTGCAATCGAACGGCGATGAGCGGGCCGCGCTTCGGGTCGGTGAGCCGGTGCGGTGATGCGACGCGGATCAGTTTGTCGCCGCGGTACTGCCGGGCGCCATGGATGGCGGTGAGCTGGGCGTCTTTGCCGAACTCGTTGTCGAGCATGCGATCGCGAGCGGCGATCTCGTCGCGCACGCGCGCGGCGTCGAGCGGGGCACCCGGTTCGAGAGCGGCCATGCGCGCGACGAGCTCGTCGACGGTGTCGGCCACGATGAAGTCGACGCCCTTCTCCTTGAATGCCTCGACCGGGCCGGTGGCGCCCTTGCCGAGCCGCTGCCGCAGCAGTTCGCGCACGCTGCGGCCTGTGAGGTCGGGGTTCTGCTCGCTGCCGCTGAGCGCGAACTCTTTCTCGATGATCGACTGCGTCAGCACGAACCAGCTGTGGTCGTGGCCCGTGGTGCGCAGATGGGCGAGCGTGCCGAGAGTGTCGAAACCAGGAAACAGCGGCGGAGGAAGTCGGCGGCCCGTGGCGTCGAGCCACAGGCTCGACGGCCCTGGCAAGATGCGGATTCCGTGCTTCGCCCACACGGGGCTGTGATTCTGGATGCCCTCGACGTAGTGCCACATGCGGTCGCCGTTGACCAGCCGTGCGCCGGCGGCGTCGGCGATGCCGAGGCCTCGGCCGTCGACGTGCGCCGGCACGCCGCTCACCATCGTCGTGGGCGGTGTGCCGAGTCGCTCGGGCCACGCGGCGCGCACGAGCTCGTGATTTCCCCCGATGCCGCCGCTCGCCATGACGACGGCGGCCGCCTCGAGGGCGAACTCGCCGACGACCTCCCGGTTCGAGGGCTCACCACGCTCTGCGTCGTCGGGGGCGAGCACGCTGCCGCTCACGCCGACCACGCTGCCGTCGACCACGGTGAGGGCGTCGGCCCGGTGACGGAAGAGCAGGGTGACGAGGCCGGCATCCACCCCCCGGCGCACCGTCGCGATGAACGGCTCGAGAATCGCGGGGCCGGTGCCCCACACGATGTGGAAGCGGGGAACCGAGTTGCCGTGCCGTGTGGCGCTGTCGCCGCCGCGCTCAGCCCAGCCCACCACGGGAAAAAAGCGCACGCCCTTGTGCCGCAGCCACTCGCGCTTCTCGCCCGCGGCCCACTCGACGTAGGTCTCGGCCCACGCTCGCGCGTGCACGTCGTCGTCGCGGTCGAAGGCCGCGGTTCCTGCCCAGTCGCTGCGCGCCAGGTCGAGCGAATCGCGAATGCCCATGCGGCGCTGCTCGGGGCTGTCGACCAGAAACAGCCCGCCGAACGACCACCAGGCCTGGCCGCCGAACGTCGCCTCGGGTTCTTGATCGATGATCGTGACGCGCTTGCCTGCCTCGACCAGCTCGGCGGCGGCGACGAGCCCAGAGAGCCCGGCGCCGATGATGATCGCGTCGCTGTCAGGCGTCATTGCCATGGGGATGTTCTCCGAATCTCTCGGGTGTGAGCCCAGTATGCCGTGTGTCGTCATCGCGATTCACAGCGCGTCGACCTTGTGCTGACCAGCCCGCCTGACTACCGTCGAGGAAGCCGAGCAACGATGCTCGGTGACAGCACGCGGCTCACCCGCTGCAGCTGTCAAGGTCGCCCGCGGTCGGTTACAAGCCGCAGACGGGCAGATCGGAGAACGTTGTGCCCACCACCGTGTTCGACAAGCGGCGCGCCGACAGAGTGCGCCCAGAGTCACCACTCGACCCCCGACCGCTCGATCTCGTCAGGCTTCTCGACCCAGACGGCGAGCGCGTGCCGAACGATGAGTTCGACCCCTTCGTCGCCGACATCACGGGTGACGAGCTCGCGAGCCTCTACGAAGACATGCTCGTGGTGCGCCGGCTCGATGCCGAGGCCACGTCGCTGCAGCGTCAGGGCGAGCTCGGGCTGTGGCCGCCGCTGCTCGGCCAAGAGGCGGCGCAGATCGGTTCTGCGCGCACCCTGCGCGCTGACGACTTCGTCTTCTCGAGCTATCGAGAGCACGCCGTCGCCTACTGCCGCGGCGTCGAGCTGCCCGACCTGCTGCGGGTGTGGAGGGGCACGGCCCAGTCGGGCTGGAACCCCTTCGAGGTCGGCATGGCAACACCGTCGATCGTCATCGGTGCGCAGACGCTGCACGCCATGGGGCACGCCGTCGCCTGTGCGCATGACGGCGTCGACTCGGTGACCGTCACCTATTTCGGCGACGGTGCCACGAGTGTCGGCGACGTCAACGAGGCGATGGTGTTCGCCGCCTCGTTCGCGGCACCGCTGATCTTCTTCTGCCAGAACAACCAGTGGGCGATCTCTGAGCCGGTCACGCTGCAGGCGCAGCGACCGATCGCCGAACGCGCTCCGGGGTTCGGCATTCCGAGTGTGCGCGTCGACGGCAACGATGTGCTCGCGGTCATGGCGGTGACACGGCATGCTCTCGAGCGAGCGCGTGCGGGGGGCGGGCCGACGTTCATCGAGGCGGTCACCTATCGCATGGGCCCGCACACGACCTCTGACGACCCGAGCCGCTACGTCGACCCAGCGCAGCGTGCCGAGTGGGCGGCGCAAGACCCGATCGAGCGCGTCGAATCGCACCTGCGCCAGGCGGGTGTTCTCACCGACGACCTCGCCGCTTCGATCGCGGCGCGAGTCGACGAAGTCGCGGCGCGTTTTCGGCGGGGGTGCCTCGAGCTCGACGATCCCCGGCCGCTCGACATGTTCGATCACGTCTACGCCGAACCGCACCGGGCGATCTCTCGCCAGCGAGCGCAGTACTCGGCCTACCTCGCCTCGATCGGCGATGACCACGGCAGCACGACGGCGGGTGAGCGGTGATGGCGCAGCTCAGCCTGGCGAACGCGATCGGCTCGGGTCTTCGTCGCGCACTCGCCGACGACGACCGCGTGGTGATCATGGGTGAAGACATCGGCCGGCTCGGGGGAGTGTTCAGGGTCACCGACGGCCTGCAGAGCGACTTCGGGCCCCGGCGGGTCATCGACACTCCGCTCGCCGAGTCGGCCATCATCGGCATGGCCATCGGCATGGCCTACCGCGGCTATCGACCGGTCTGCGAGATTCAGTTCGACGGCTTCATCTACCCCGCATTCGATCAGATCGTGGCGCAGGCGGCGAAGCTGCACTACCGCACGCGGGGCGCGGTGACGATGCCGCTGACGATCAGGGTTCCGTATGGCGGAGGCATCGGCGCCGTCGAGCACCACTCCGAGTCTCCTGAGGGCTACTTCACCCACACCTCAGGCTTGCGGGTCGTCACCTGCTCGACTCCGCAAGACGCCCACACGATGATTCGTCAGGCGATCGCCTGCGACGACCCGGTGCTGTTCTTCGAGCCCAAGAGGCGCTACTGGACGAAGGCCGAGGTCGACGAAGATGCACAGTATCCGATGGACCTCGCGCGCGTCGTGCTCGAGGGTGCCGATGCGACGGTGGTCACCTACGGCCCGCTCGTGGCCACCGCGATCGATGCGGCAGCGGCGGCGGTCGACGACGGGCTGTCTCTCGAGGTGATCGACCTGCGCAGTCTGTCGCCGCTCGATCTCGACACCGTCGAGGCGAGCGTGCGCAAGACGGGCCGACTCGTGATCGCGCACGAAGCGCAAGAGTTCGGCGGCCTCGGCGCAGAGATCGCGACGGCGATTACCGACCGATGCTTCTACCACCTCGAAGCGCCACCAGCACGAGTCACCGGTTTCGACGTGCCATACCCGGCGGCTCGCCTCGAAGAGCACTTCTTGCCCGATCTCGACCGCATTCTCGACGCCGTCGACCGCGTCATGGGCAGAGAGAACTCGTTGACGGGGTGGAGTGCGTCATGACGATCAGAGAGTTTCGCATGCCCGACCTCGGCGAGGGGCTCACCGAGTCTGAACTGGTCGAATGGCACGTCTCGCCCGGAGACACGGTGACGCTGAACCAGAACATCGCCGACGTCGAGACGGCCAAGGCGGTCGTGCAGCTGCCGTCGCCCGTCGCCGGAGTGGTGGTCGACCTGCTCGCCGAGCCCGGCAGCACCGTGGCAGTCGGCTCGGCGATCGTGCGATTCGAGGTCGACGGCCCCGTCGACGCCGCAGCAGACGCACCGCCCGGCGACCACACAGTAGCCGGTGAAGACCCGACGGCCGGTGAAGACCCGGCGGGCGTTGACGACCCTGCTGACGCAGCATTGCCGGCGCAACGCACTGCCGTGCTGGTGGGGTACGGGCCGAAGGTCGAGACGGGAGTGCGGCCGCAGCGCAAGGCGCGCACCTTCTCGACACGACCGAGCGCAGAGCAGCACGCGGGTGCGGCTCGCTCTGGTGCGGGCAGCGCTCTCGCGCTCGCGGCACCGCCGGTGCGCAAGCTCGCGCACGAGCTGGGCGTCGACCTCACGACGCTGCGGGGCTCGGGCGAGGGCGGCGTGATCGTGCGCGCCGACGTCACTCGAGCGGCCGACGAGAGCGCCGGAAGGGCATCCGATCAGGCGACGGTGGCGGCCGGCGAGACGCGGATACCGATTCGCGGGGTGCGCAAGGCGACCGCCTCGGCGATGGTCGCGAGCGCCTTCACGGCGCCTCACGTCACCGAGTTTCTGACCGTCGACGTCACTCGGTCGACTCAGTTGATCGGCAGACTCACCGCGTCGGGCCACCGAGCGTCGATGCTCGGCCTCATCTCGAAGGCAGTCTGCTGGGCGCTCGACAGAACGCCAGAGCTGAACTCTCGCTGGGATGACGAGGCGGGCGAGATCGTGCAGTTCGGCAGCGTCGCCCTCGGCATCGCGGTCGCGACCGAGCGCGGGCTCATGGTGCCGCACATCGCGGCCGCAGAGCGACTGTCAGTGCCGGCGATGACCGAGGCTATCGCCGAGCTCGCAGCGGCCGCTCGCGCGGCACAGCTCACACCCGAGCAGTTGACGGGCAGCACCTTCACGATCAGCAACATCGGTGTGTTCGGCGTCGATGCCGGAACCCCGATACTCAACCCGGGCGAGGCCGGCATTCTCGCCGTCGGGGCGGTGCGGCGTCAGCCGTGGGAATTCGAGGGAGAGGTGGCACTGCGCGACGTCATGACGCTGAGTCTGTCGTTCGACCATCGTCTCGCCGACGGCGAGCAGGGGGCACGACTGCTCACCGACGTCGGTGGACTGCTGAACGACCCCGCGTCGGCGCTGGCAGTGCTCTAGCCGACCGTGACCACCCTCTTCAAGGAGTAGACGTGCACACTCTCAGCTCGACAGCGGGGCTGCCCGAGACGGCCGAGCGCAACGCCGAGGCCATGCGCGGTCTCGTCGCCGACCTGCGCGAGCGACTGGCCCTGGCCGCACTCGGCGGCCCCGAGCGCTCGCGCGAGCGTCACGTGGCTCGCGGAAAGCTGCTGCCGCGCGAGCGCATCGACCGCCTGCTCGACGAGGGCTCGCCGTTTCTCGAGATCGCGCCCTTGGCGGCGACCGGCCTGTATGACGATGAGGCCCCTGGTGCCGGCCTCATCGCGGGCATCGGCATGGTGGAAGGCCGTGCGGTGCTCGTCATCAGCAACGATGCGACCGTCAAGGGCGGCACATACTTTCCGATGACCGTCAAGAAGCACCTGAGGGCCCAAGAGATCGCCCTCGAGAATCGACTGCCGTGCGTCTATCTGGTCGACTCGGGTGGCGCCTTTCTGCCGATGCAAGACGAGGTCTTTCCCGATCGAGACCACTTCGGGCGCATCTTCTACAACCAGGCGCGCATGTCGGCGGCCGGAGTGGCGCAGATCGCGTCAGTCATGGGCTCGTGCACGGCGGGCGGCGCCTATGTGCCCGCCATGAGCGACGAGACCGTCATCGTGCGAGGGCAGGGCACGATCTTTCTGGGCGGCCCCCCGCTCGTCAAGGCGGCCATCGGCGAAGTGGTCTCGGCCGAAGAGCTGGGCGGGGGCGAGCTGCACGCCCGCACGAGCGGGGTCGTCGACCACCTCGCCGACGACGACGCGCACGCGCTCGAGATCGTGCGAGACATCGTCGCGACCCTGCCCCCACCGGCCGACCCCGCCTGGCGGGTCGGCGAGAGCCGCGAACCCGCGGTGCCCGAGTCAGAGCTCTACGACGTGATTCCGACCGAGGTCGAGACCGCGTACGACGTGCGAGAGGTCATCGCTCGGCTCGTCGATGCGAGCGAGCTGCACGAGTTCAAGGCCGACTACGGCGCCACGCTCGTCACAGGGTTCGCGAGCATCCACGGCCACCCCGTCGGCATCGTCGCGAACAATGGCGTGCTGTTCAGCGAGTCGGCGCAGAAGGGTGCGCACTTCATCGAACTGTGCGATCAGCGCGGCATTCCGCTGCTGTTTCTGCAGAACATCTCGGGCTTCATGGTGGGCCGCGATGCCGAGGCGGGCGGCATCGCCAAGCACGGAGCGAAGATGGTGACCGCCGTCGCGACCACGCGAGTGCCGAAGCTCACCGTCGTCATCGGCGGCTCGTTCGGCGCCGGCAACTACTCGATGTGCGGTCGAGCGTATTCACCGCGATTCTTGTGGATGTGGCCGAATGCCCGCATCTCGGTCATGGGCGGGCAGCAGGCAGCCAAGGTGCTCTCGACGGTGCGCCGTGAGCAGCTCGGCGACGAGTGGTCGGCCGACGAGCAGGCTGCGTTCGAGAAGCCCATCCGAGAGCAGTACGAGTCGCAGGGCAACCCCTACTACTCCACCGCCCGATTGTGGGACGACGGCATCATCGACCCCGCAGACACACGCACCGTGCTCGGCTTGGCCCTCGACCTCTGCAGCCGAACACCGCTGCCCGACCCGGCCTTCGGCCTCTTCAGAATGTAGGCGCATGAGCATGTTCACTACCGTGCTCGTCGCCAACCGCGGCGAGATCGCCTGCCGCGTGATGCGCACACTGCGCACACTCGGCATCACCTCGGTCGCGGTGTACAGCGACGCCGACGCCGACGCTCGGCACGTGCGAGAGGCCGACCACGCCGTTCGCATCGGCCCGCCCCCGGCCGCGTCGAGCTATCTCGACATCGACGCCGTCATCGCCGCCGCTCTCGCGTCGAACGCTCAGGCGATCCACCCCGGGTACGGCTTCCTGTCAGAGAATCCCGACTTCGCGCGCGCGTGCGAAGCGGCGGGCATCGTCTTCATCGGGCCCCCGGTGTCGGCGATCACGGCGATGGGCGACAAGATTCGCGCACGCGAGCACGTGGCGGCGCGCGGAGTGCCGATCACCCCAGGCTTCGGGGCCGCCGGCTCGACCGACGACGAGCTCATCGCCGCAGCGGCTGAACTCGGGTTTCCGCTCATCATCAAGCCGTCGGGCGGCGGCGGGGGCAAAGGCATGTCGGTCGTCACGAGTGCCGACCTCTTGCCCGAAGCCCTGCGCGGCGCGCGAAGGGTCGCCGCATCAGCGTTCGCCGACGACACCCTGCTGCTCGAGAAGTTCATCTCGAACCCTCGTCACATCGAGGTGCAGGTGCTCGCCGACCAGCACGGGTCGGTTGCGCACCTCGCCGAGCGCGAATGCTCGCTGCAGCGGCGGCACCAGAAGGTCATCGAAGAGGCGCCGTCTGCCCTGCTCGACGAGCAGACCCGCGAGCGCATCGGCGTCGCGGCCTGCGAGGTGGCCCGCAGCGTCGACTACGTCGGTGCTGGCACGGTCGAGTTTCTCGTCTCAGCCGACCGCCCAGACGAGTTATTCTTCATGGAGATGAACACTCGACTGCAGGTCGAGCATCCGGTGACAGAACTCGTCACGGGTGTCGACCTCGTCGAGCAGCAGGTGCGCATGGCCGCCGGTGAACGGCTTGCGCTGCCTGAGCTCACCCTCACCGGGCACGCCGTCGAGGCGCGACTCTACGCAGAAGACCCGGCACGCGGTTTCCTGCCCGAGACGGGCACGGTGCTGCGGGTGCGTGACCCCGAGGGCGCGGGGGTGCGAGTCGACAGCGCGCTGCACGACGGTCTCGTCGTCGGGGCAGACTACGACCCGCTGCTGGCGAAGGTGATCGCGCACGGCGACAGCCGCGAACAGGCGATCGATCGATTGGATGCTGCGCTCGCCGACATGGTGGTGCTGGGCGTGCAGACGAACGCAGCGTTTCTTCGCGCGATCCTCGCCGTCGACGCCGTGCGCGCAGGCGACATCGACACGGGCCTCATCGAGCGTGCGGTCGTGGCACCCGAACCCTCGTCGTTCACCGCTCGGGCGATCGCCGCGGCACTCGAGCATGCGCGAGCCGCTGCGGGGGCCACGGTGTGGCGGCAACCGACCGGGTGGCGCATGGGCGAGCATCGCGCCGCGCGCTACGACGTCGACGGTGCGAGCGTGGCGGTCGCGAGTGCTGAAGACGGGGTCGAGGTGACCATCGATGGGCGCACCGAGACGATGCGGGTGGTCGACGATGCAGGCGACGTCACCGTGCATCGGGAAGGCGCGCTCACTCGCAGCCTGGTCGCGCGAACGAACGACACCACGTGGGTGCACGTCGACGGCACCACGCATCGCCTGCGGCGACGCACGCGAGCAGAGCTGCTCGCGGCGCACCGCGCCGGGCTCGATCGGGCGCAGAGCACCATTGATCCGCACGTGCGCGCTGTGATGCCGGGCACCGTGGTGGCCGTCGCAGCGGCAACAGGAGATTCGGTCGTCGAGGGAGACCCCCTCGTCACGATCGAGGCGATGAAGATGGAGCACGCAGCGCTCGCCTCCATCGCCGGCACCGTGACCATTTCGGTCTCGGTGGGCGACCAGGTTCGACAAGACCAGGTCGTCGCGAGAATCGACCCCCACGAAGGAGACCGGCATGATTGACTTCACCCCCGAGCAGCAGCGATTGCGCGATGAGATTCGCGAGTTCGCCGACACCGTCGTCGCACCCGCCGCGTACGAGTACGACACCAAGCGCGAGCTGCCGTACGACATCATTCGGCAGATGGGCGAGAGGGGGCTCTTCGGCCTCGCGATACCGACGGAGTACGGCGGGCAGGGCACGGGATACGTCGAGCTCTGCATCGCGGTGGAGCAGTTGGCGCGCGCCGATCAGTCGATCGCGGTGACCCTCGAGGCAGGCGTCGGCCTCGGCGCCATGCCCATTCTGCGCAGCGGCACTGAAGAGCAGAAGCGTGAGTGGCTGCCGATGCTCGCCAGGGGCGAGGCGCTCGCCGCGTTCGGTCTCACCGAGGCCGAGGCCGGCTCTGACGCGGGGGCGACGCAGACCACCGCCGAGCTCGACGGCGACGAGTGGGTCATCAACGGCTCGAAGCAGTTCATCACCAATTCGGGCACCGAGATCACGCGGCTCATCACTGTGACCGCCGTGACCGGGCGGCGCGAGAACGGTGCCCCCGAACTCAGTGCGATTCTCGTACCCAGCGGCACGCCGGGTCTCACTGTCGGCCCCGCATACGACAAGGTCGGCTGGCACACGTCAGACACGCACCCCCTCACCTTCGAGAACGTGCGGGTGTCGAAAGAGAACCTGCTGGGCGAGCGCGGCCGCGGGTTCGTCAACTTTCTGCAGACCCTCGACGAAGGAAGGGTGGCGTTCGCTGCGCTCTGCACGGGTGCGGCGCAGGGGTGCCTCGACGAGGCCATTCGCTATGCGAAAGAGCGCGTCGTCTTCGGGCGGCCGATCGGCGACAACCAGCACATCGCCTTCATGATCGCGCGCATGCAGGCGCGCGTGCACCAGGCGCGACTGGTCACCTACGACGCAGCGCGGCGCATCGTCGCCGGCACCCCGTTCACGATGGAGGCCAGCATCGCCAAACTCGTCTCGAGTGAAGCGGCGATGGCCAATGCCCGCGATGCCAGCCACATCTTCGGCGGCTACGGCTACCTGAACGAGAATGCCGTCGCGCGGCACTACCGTGATGCGAAGATCCTCGAAGTCGGCGAGGGCACCACCGAGGTGCAGCTCATGATCATCTCGAGACAACTGGGGTTCGCATGACGACAGGCAGACGCATCGAGCAGCGCGGGCTGTGGTTCGAGCAGTTCGAGGTCGGCACGACCTACGTGCACGCCCCGGGCCGCACCGTCACCGAGGCAGACAACGTGCTGTTCACCACCATGACGATGAACACGCAATCACTGCACCTCGACGCGGCGTGGTCGGCCGAGCAGCCCTTCGGCGAGCGGCTGGTCAACTCGATGTTCACGCTCTCGACGATGGTCGGAGCATCCGTCGCCCAATTGACCCAGGGAACCATCGTGGCGAATCTGGGGTTCGGGTCTGTGGCGTTTCCGCACCCGGTGGTGCACGGCGACACGCTGTACTTCGAGACAGTCGTCGAGAGCAAGCGGTTGTCGGCGTCTCGGCCGGGTCAGGGAATCGTCGTGCTGCAGCACACGGCGCACAACCAGAAGGGCGAGATCGTGGCCACTGCCGAGCGATCGGTGCTCGTCTGGTGCGAGAGCCGCGGCTCGTGACGGTGGTCATCGGCCCTGCGCTGCTGTTCTGCCCCGCCGACCGTGCCGACCGCTTCGACAAGGCGGCGGCGCGCGCCGACACAGTGATTCTCGACCTTGAAGACGCGGTCGCGCCCGCAGACCGCGAGGCAGCGCGGCGAGCACTCATCGAGACCCCGCTCGACCCGGCGACGACGGTGGTGCGGGTGAACCCTCGCGGCACGGCCGACCACGAGCTCGACCTCGCTGCTCTTGCTCAGACCGACTACCGCACCATCATGCTCGCCAAGGCCGTCGACGTCTCCGGTCTCGACGGGTTCTCGGTCATTGCGCTGTGCGAGACCGCGCACGGGGTGCTCGCGTGCGAAGCCCTGGCTGCGCAGCCCCACGTCGTCGCGCTCATGTGGGGTGCAGAAGATCTCGTCGCCTCTCTCGGCGGAACCTCGAGTCGGCACGACGACGCCCGCTATCGTGACGTCGCAGTGCACGCTCGAGCGCGGGTGCTGCTCGCTGCCGGAGCCCACGGCATCGCCGCGATCGATGCCGTGCATCTCGACATCGCCGATCTCGAAGGTCTCGCAGCCGAAGCCCGAGATGCCGCCGCGCAGGGGTTCACCGCCACCGCGTGCATTCACCCTTCGCAGGTCGAGACCGTGCGCGAGGCCTATCGGCCGAGCACGGCCGACGTCGAGCGAGCGCGCGCCATCATCGACGCAGCCGAGCGTGCAGCAGGAGTCTTCGTCTTCGACGGGCAGATGATCGACGAGCCCCTGCTGCGCCACGCCCGTCAGGTGCTGCTCAGGGCCCGAACGGCATCATCATGACGGCGTCGAACACCAGCTGAAACATGACCACGGTGAGCCAGATGCCGACGACGAACCCGCCCACGATCGTCGCGATCGTCACCCACATCGGGGCGAGCCCGCGACCGGTGCGGCGCTTCACCACGACAGAACGGCCGATCGAATACACGGCGTAGCTCACGGCGAGGGCCAAGAAGATCCAGGCCCAGTGGAACGGCTGAGGCACGCCACGACGCTGCAGCTCTCGCCAGTCGAGGTAGGCGAACCAGATCTGCAGGCCGAGCCCGATCCAGCCGAACGCCATGAGCACGAGGTAGGCGGGGGAGAAGAGCACCATGTACGGCCCGAGTCCGGTCGGATCGCTGATGCTCGCGCTGATGAAGGCGCTCCAGTCGATGAAGAAGATCGGCAGCGTCTGCACCACCGGAATCGCCACGATGAGCCAGATCCACGGCGTGTACGGGTCGGTGCCCTCGGGGGCCCTCAGCGCCGTTGCCGGCGTCGCGCGCGAGTACGGATCTGGTGTCGAGTACGGTGCGGGATCAGTCACTCAAGTCTCCTCAAAGGTGTTGACCATGGCGAAGGCGGCGCGCTCAAGGTAGTCCCACAGCGTCGCCTCGTGCAAGGCAGAGAGCGCGAGGCTCTCGACGGCGGCCCTCATGTGCCCCAGCCACCGGTCGCGGGCGTCGGGGTTCACGTGAAAAGGCTGGTGGCGCATCCGCAATCGGGGGTGCCCCCGCTGCTCGCTGTAGGTGCCCGGGCCGCCCCAGTACTGCTCGAGAAATGCGGTGAGGCGCCAGATGGCACCCTCCATGTCGTCCTCGGGGTACATGGGCTGCAGCACGGGGTCAGCGGCGACGCCCTCATAGAAGCGGCGCACCAGCCGCTCGAAGGTCTCGTGACCGCCGACCTGCTCGAAGAAGGTCTGCTGCGGGTCGCCGAGAGCGCGACCGATCTCGACCATCTCAGCTCTCGCTGTCCGGCAGTTTGGCCGGCGGTCGACGAGTGCCGTTCTTCGCCGGTGGGGCTGCGAGGCCATCCATGATGACGCGGTTGAGCGACGGCACCGCAACACCCAGTTCGTCGAGCGCGAGCTTGAGGCGCAGGCGCAGAGCCCGTGCGATGTCGAACTGGTCGGCAGACCGCACCTTCATGACGAGGCGAATGACGAGCGCCTCGGCCGACACCGACTCGATACCCCAGATCTCGGGCTTCTCGAGCACTTTGCGCTTGTACTCGGGTTCGGCCGCCATGGCAGCCGCCGTCTCAAGCATCACCCGCTGCACGTCGTCGACGTCTGAGGTGTATGGCGCAGGCAGGTCGATGATGACGCGCGCCCAGCCTTGCGACTTGTTGCCGACGTTGACGATCTCGCCGTTGCGCACGTACCAGAGGGTTCCGACGACGTCGCGCACTTGCGTCACGCGCACACCGACCGTCTCGACGACACCCGTGACGGGGCCCTGCGACGACTGCAACTCGACGATGTCGCCGACACCGAGCTGGTCTTCGAAGACGATGAAGAGCCCGTTGAGCATGTCTTTCACGACGTTCTGCGCACCGAAGCCGAGCGCAGCGCCCAAGATGCCTGCTGATGCGATGAGCGCGGTGACCGAGAAGTTCAACTCACCCAGAATGAGCACGAACGCGACCGAGACGATAGCCCAGGTCACCAGGTTGTTGAGCACTGATCCCATCGTGCGGGTGCGCTGCACGACGCGCACGGCGTGCAACGGCGAGGCGCTCAGTTCGACGGTGTCGTCGACGTTCTGAGCCTTCTTGACCCCCGAGACCACACGGTCGACGACGCGTCGAATAATGATGACGAGCACGAAGCGCAGCACCACCGCGCCGACGATCACCCCGACGATGCGAAACGGGGCGTCGTAGACGGCGAAGAACTCGCCGACGCCCTGCCAGAACGCTGCCCAGTCGAAAGTCTCCATCGCGCGCCAGTCTACGGCGACGATCGAGCAGCGCTGCGAACGCGCGCTACTCGACGACGATGTTCAAGTGCACGCTGTCGCCGTCGACGCGGTCGATGCTGTCGCTCGCGACGTACGCGTCGCGCTCGAAGAGCGGCCGGTCGATCTGCAGATAGCCCACACGGACGAGTCGCTCTGCCTGTTCGGGGCTGATGTCGGGCGACGAGCTGAACAGGCCGCGAAAGAGGTCTGACATCGGCGAGCCCGGCATTGACTGGCCCTCGCCCGTCGCCGCTTCGGGGTCACCCATGCGAACCTCGCGCACTTTTCCGATCGACTCTCCACGACTGTCGAACACTTCCGTGCCGTCGTGCACGTGCTCAATGGCGTCCACAATGTTCCCCTCTCTCACACCAGTGCTGTCACCTTCACGGTAGGTCGGGCAGTGGCACAGCCAGAAGGGCTTGCACTTGGGCGCGCGACGTGCAAGGCCGCGACGGTGTCGCGGTCGATCAGGCCCGGTCGCGCTCCTGAGCCGCCAGTGCCCGTTCGACCCCCGCGAGGTTCTCGGTGACGAGGCGGCGCAGCGCCGGCGCAGCGTCGCTGTGGGCGCTGAGCCACGTTTGCGTCGCCTCGACGAGCTCGGCCGAGGCGAGCGGCGCCGGGTAGAGACCGAGCACGATATATTCGGCGATCGCGTGCGTGCGGTTCGCCCACACGTCGGTGAGTGCATCGAAGTAGGGCGCCACGAGCGGCTCGAGGCTGGCCGGGTCGTTCACGTGCGTGTAGCCCATCGTCGTCATGCGCACGACGACGTTGGGCAGGTCGTCGCTCGCGACGAGCGAGTCGAAGGCAGCCCGCTTGTCTTCGGCACCCGGCAGCGCGGCCGCGGCGCGCGCGGCCGCCTGCTGGCCGTTTGACGTGTTGTCTCGTGCCAGCGAGGCTTCGATATCGGCTCGGGATGCTGCGCCGTTGAGCGCCAGGCCCTCGAGCAGCTCCCACTCGAGGTCGGTGTCGATCTCGACGCCGGGCAGTGTGACGGTGCCGTCGCGCAAGCCGCGCAGCGTGTCGACGTGCGCGGGCGTGCTCGCGATGTTGGCGAAGAACTTCACGAACTGGAACTGGCTGTCGCTGCCGGCCTCGGCGCTCTGAGCGAGCGACCACAGCGCGTCGCCGATCTCGGCGATCGTGCCGGGCCTGGCTGCCGGGTCGACATACATGCGAGCGACCGTCAGCAGCTGCATGAGCGTGGTGCGCACCGTGGTCGACTCGGTCTCGGTGGCGATGTTGCCGAGCACGAGGCGCACGTAGTCGCGCGGTGCGGTCTCGGCGTCGCGCGTCGAATCCCACGCCGAGCCCCACACGAGCGCTCGGGCGAGCGGGTTCTCGATCTTCGACAGGTGCTCGATGGCGACGGCGAGCGACTCGTCGTCGAGCCGAATCTTCGCGTAGGCGAGGTCGTCGTCGTTGAGCAGCACGAGCGACGGTCGGGGCATCCCGATCAGCTCGGGCACCTCGGTGAGGTTGCCGTCGACGTCGAGCTCGTGGCGGTGAGTGCGCGTCAGCGCACCATCCACCAGGTCGTAGAAGCCGATCGCCATGCGGTGCGGGCGGATCGTCGGGTAGTCGGGGTGCGCGCTCTGCAGCACGGCGAAGCTCGTGATGATGCCCTCCTCGTCGACCGTCAGCTCGGGGCGCAGGGTGTTGACGCCCGCCGTCTCGAGCCACAGCTGCGACCACGTGGTGAGCTCGCGGCCGCTCGTCTGCTCGAGCTCGTGCAGCAGGTCGCTGAGCTCGGTGTTGCCCCACGCGTGCTTCTGGAAGTACTGGCCGACACCGGCGAAGAAGGCGTCTTGCCCCACCCACGCGACGAGCTGCTTGAGCACGCTGCCGCCCTTGGCGTAGGTGATGCCGTCGAAGTTGACCTGCACGTCTTCGAGGTCATTAATCGTGGCGACGACGGGGTGCGTGCTCGGCAGCTGGTCTTGCTTGTATGCCCAGCTCTTCTCCATGGCTTGAAAGGTGGTCCAGGCTTCGTGCCACTCGGTGGCTTCAGCCGTGGCGATCGTCGACGCCCATTCGGCGAACGACTCGTTGAGCCACAGGTCGTTCCACCACTTCATGGTGACGAGGTCGCCGAACCACATGTGCGCGAGCTCGTGCAAGATGGTGACGACGCGACGTTCCTTGACGGCGTCGGTGACCTTGCTGCGGAAGATGTAGACCTCAGTGAAGGTCACGGCGCCCGCGTTCTCCATCGCTCCCGCGTTGAACTCGGGCACGAAGAGCTGGTCGTACTTCTCGAAGGGGTAGGCCACACCGAACTTCGACTCGAAGTATTCGAAGCCCTTGCACGTGATGTCGAAGATGTAGTCGGCATCGAGGTGCTCGAAGAGGCTCGCGCGGGCGAAGATGCCGAGCGGAATCGTGCGGCCGTCGCTGCTCGTGAGTTCGCTGTGCACGCTCTGGTAGGGGCCCGCGATGATCGCGGTGATGTAGCTCGACATGCGCTGCGTCGGCGCGAAAGTGGTCGTGGCGGCGTCGCCCGACTCGGTGCGGCTCTCGACGGGCGCGTTCGACACGACGACCCAGCTGGCGGGCGCCGTCACCGTGAACCGGAACGTCGCCTTCAGGTCGGGCTGCTCGAAGACGGCGAAGACGCGGCGGCTATCGGGCACCTCGAACTGCGAGTAGAGATAGACCTCGCCGTCGACGGGGTCGACGAAGCGGTGCAGACCCTCGCCCGAGTTGGTGTACTCGTGATCGGCGACCACCGTGAGCACGTTGTGCTCGGCGAGGCCGTCGAGCTGAATGCGCGTGCCGTCGGCCACGGCGGCCGGGTCGAGCTCGGCACCATTGAGCGTGACGCTGTGCACGGTGCGCGTGATCGCGTCGATGAAGGTGCTCGCGCCCTCGGTGGCCGAGAACGTCACGGTCGACGTCGACCGGAACACCTCGTCGCCGGTCGTCAGATCGAGCGCGACGTCATAGCTCTCGGTCTCGACAGTCGTCTTGCGTTCGTGGGCTTCGACGCGGGTCAGGTTCTCTGCGGGCACGGCTGCGGCCTCCTTGGGGCACGGTGCTGGTCAGCACGGGGGTACGGATGCGCGGCTCGTGGCGGCGCGTTCCTAGCCTAGACGCGCAGCGTTGCAGAGCTGATCCGGGGGTCTAGACGAGAACCAGCGGCAAGCTTGTCAACTTAACTTGTGACAAGTAGACTTGCGAAGTGGAGCCGAGCCCGATCATCCTTGACAGTGCCCACCGGCACGGTGTCTCAGAGGCGGCGATGCTCCACGCGCTTCGATTTCCCATCCGACACTTCGTGCAAGACGATGCGATGACGATGTTTATTGGCCCCGATGAGACCGCCACGCTGGTCGAAGTCGGTGTCATCGAATGGCACGGCATCATCGCGATCGCTCACGCGATGCGGCCAGCACGAGCTAAGTATGTGAGGTGAACACTATGACCCCCCGCTCCATTGATGAGATCACTGCACGTGCCGACGAGTTCGCTGACATGTTCGAGGGATACGACCCGAAGCCCGGCGACCTCGACGCACCCGTGCCGCCCGTGATGGCCGTCAAGCTGGCCGCATGGCGGCGAGACGTCGCCGAGCGCGAACTCGCTGACGCGGTGCGCGCTGCTCGCGAACAGCGCCTGTCTTGGCGTGAGGTGGGTAACGCGATCGGCACCAGCGGCGAAGCCGCGCGCCAGCGATACGGCGCTACCGCTTAATGGTCTGACATCACATGCAATCTCAGTGCGGACGTACCCAGTGACCTTCCGAACGCTCGGCACCGCCGGGCGGCTGGCTGACTAGAGTCAGGAGCCTCCGCCAGACGGGTGAATTGTGAAGAGGAGAAGGCAATTGATGGTGCGTCGAGTCTTCTTGATCTGGATCGGCGTGGTCGCTGCGTGGGCTGTTCTCGTCTTTGGGTACTCACGCCGTCAGCTTCGATTGGACTCCATCTTGGATTCGTCTCAAGACGAGGCGAGCTGGACTTTCCCTTGGGGCTTGTTTCTGCGGGGAGTTGGCGTATGACGCGCACGGCAACACGACGACCTTCGCTGACCAAAGCCTGGTGTTTGATGTGGCGAACCGGCACGTCTCGACCACGATCGATCACGGTGATGACACTGAGACGGTGATCGCGTATCTACGGGATGCGGCCAACCGCATCGTCTCCCGCACGGTCGATGCTCCCGGCACGGAGAACGACCTCACCACCCGCTACGCCCACACCGCCTCAGGCGACGTGTCAGGGCTGGTGGTGGATGCTGTGGGCGCGATCACGGAATACACGGTTGCTCTTCCCGGTGGTGCCGCCGCACGCTTCGTGCTCGGAGCTGAAAGCCGTGAGCAGTGGACGTATCCGAACATGCTCGGCAGTGTCATTGTGGAAGCGGACGGGGATGGTGTGCGGGTCGGGGCTGTGGTCAGGTATGACCCGTGGGGGCAGCCGATCGACCCGGTCACCGGGCGCATCGGCACCTCAACCGCGGACGACTCGGTGATCGACAACGCTCCGGGCGATGCCGACTACGCCTTCGTGGTTGGGCATCGGAAGTTGTATGAGCATCAGGGGTCGGTGGCGGTGGTGCAGATGGGGGCGCGCGTGTATGTGCCGTCGCTGGGTCGGTTCCTGTCGGTGGACCCGGTTGAGGGGGGTGTCGATAACGCGCATGACTACCCGGCGGATCCGGTGAACAAGGTTGACCTGACGGGGATGTGGGCGTCTGCAGCAGGGTGGGCGTTTAGTAGCTGGTGGAACAGCTTCACGCGCTCACTCGAAATCGGCTTCAGTCGAGTGAAGACTGCTGTGAAGTCAACGGTATCCACTGTGAAAAATGCAGGCCGACTTGTTCATAATAGTCCGCTGAGCGCGATTGGTGCAATCGTGGCCAACGCCAGTGGTGCCGGCAAGAACTGCGCCGTGAAAGCGAATCTCATCGCCGTGTGTGGCGGCGCAACCTCGTTCCAAGGCACGATTACCCTTGGAAATGTGATCATCTCGAGCATCGAAACGCCGACGTTGCTTGGTCCAACGCGAGCGGCGCTAATGCGACACGAAGAAGGTCGCGCCGATCAGTCGGCGCTCATGGGAAACGCACTGTACTCGGTCAAATGGCTCGAAGGTCTTGCGCTCTCACACGCCATGTCCGTCTTCGACGGAAAGCCAGTGGGTGGCGGTGGCTGCTTCAACTTCTTGGAGTATCTTGCGCCATCAGGCGGCGGATATCAGGAATCCTGCTGGTGGGGAAAGCTGTGAGAATCCGGCGAACTTTCAGGACTATCGGTATCGCGGGGCTCTGCCTAGTTCTCGCGTCCTGCAACTCGATCCCGCTCAGCCTGATTGCGCCTATCGCGCTACGTAGTGATGGTTCTACTCTTGAGGTTGCATTCTGTGAAGAAATCTTTGTAGAAGAGATCGAGATTCGTCAACGCACACCTGAAGACCGCCGTCAGAGTCAAAGCATGACTCTCTTTCTGGCAGAGGTCAATAGATCTTTTCGGCCTGGAGATCGGCTCACGCTCACGAGTTCAGACGTTGCGCGGGTCATGATCGACCGCACAGACCTACTCGCTTCTGACAACGAAACCTGGGTGTCTATTTCGGTTCGATCTGGCTCCGACAGCGGGCTTTATGGTGAGGTTAATGTTGACGAAGCAGGCTGGCCAGCTGACCTTTGGTTGCCGACTCAATCTGATCCGACAAGTACACCGTGCGAGTTCTGGGACAACTGGACCAAGTGAGCATCCCGGGGCCGGCCCTATCGCGCACCCACTTGGCGAGGGCTCTACGGTGCAGGTCTTCTCAATCGCACTGTCGACAGCAGTATCAAGCTGGCTGTGCAGTGCTAGGCATTGGATGATGTCGGCTCGACGCTTCACCTTGGTGACCTGTCGGGAATGCCGACAGTTCACCTGATCGCGCTTGCCGCTAGAACTGCACAATTCGACGTTGCGGCTTAAACGCGCAACCACAGAACGCCGTGGGCGGGCAGGGTGAGCCCTGCGCGCAGGTCGTGGCGGGCATCCGTCAGCAGGTCGACGGCGAGGGGCGGCAGCCCCGACAGCGTGAGGGCCGTGATCGACTGGGGTTCGTCGTCGACGTTGGCGAAGCAGACGACGAGCGAGCCTGACGCGGGGCGCTGGTAGCCGACGATGTGCGGGTTCTTCGTATCGAAGCCGATGAGAGTCGTGCCAGCGAATTCGGGGGTCGCGCGCCGCACGGCGAGTAGGTGCTGCAGGCCGGCATAGATTCGGCCGGCGTCAGTGCTCGGGTCGTCGCGCTGCGCGTAGCGCTCGGCGGGGTAGTGGGGTCGGTGCGCCCACCGGCTGTCGTCGGCCTGCGCCGGGTCGTCGGCCCAATGCGGGTCGTTGAGCTGGCCCACCTCGTCGCCGAGATAGAGCAGCGGGATTCCGCCGGTCGAGGCGATGATCGAGTGCGCGAGCAGGATGCGGTCGATCGCGCCGGCATCACCGGCTTCGAGGCCGGCGAGTGACGCCGTCGTGCCCGAGATGCGGCAGTCGCCCGTCGCGGGGTTGTCTTGAAACGGAATGCCGCGCGCGAAGCTGCCTTCGTGCCGCCCGACGAAGAAGCTGTTCAAGAACCGCCGGTGCTCGAAGCCGTCGATGCCGAGCTCGGCGGCGTCGTCGTCAGAGAAGGTCCAGCCGATGTCGTCGTGGCTGCGCACGTAGTTGACCCACGCGGTGCCCTCGGGCAGGTTGTGGCGGCGGTCGAGCGCCTGCTGCAGCAGGCGGGCATCTCTTGTGGCGAGAGAGTTCCAGATCAGCGCCATCTGCAGGGGGTTGTAGCTGATGCGGCACTCGTCGACGCTGATGTACTCGATGACCTGGTCAGGGTGCACGATCGCTTCGCTCTTGAAGAGCACCGCGGGGGCCGCCATCGCGAGCACGGAGTTGAAGGCCTGAATGAGCAGGTGGGCTTCGGGCAGGTTCTCGCACGTCGTGCCGAGCTGCTTCCAGATGAACGCCACCGCGTCCATGCGCAAGATGTCGACGCCGCGGTTGGCGAGAAACATCATCTCGCCCGCCATCGCGCGAAAGACGGCGGGGTTGCTGTAGTTGAGATCCCACTGGAAGGTGTGGAAGGTGGCCCACACCCAGCGTTCGGCCTCCTCCCGGCTCGGCACCGTGCCGTCGGGCAGCGGGAAGGGCACGAATGACCCGGGGTGGTCATCCGGAAAGATCTCGCGCACCGTGCGCTCGTAGGCGTCGGGCAGCTCGCGCCCGTCGAAGACGTAGTAGTACTCCTCGAAGCGGCGGTCGCCGCTGAGGGCGAGCTTCGCCCACTGATGCTCGTTCGAGGTGTGGTTGAAGATGAAGTCGACGACGAGGGCGATGCCGTTCTCGCGCAGCTCGGCCGCGAGGTCTTCGAGCTGCTGCATGTCGCCGAGCGCGGGGTTCACCTGCCGGTAGCTCGACACCGCGTATCCGCCGTCGCTGTTCTCCTCCGGAGCCGCGAAGAGCGGCATGAGGTGCAGATAGGTCAGGCCCAGTTCTCTGAAGTACGGGATGCTCGCCCGCACTCCGTCGAGGTTGGTAGCGAAGCGGTCGACGTAGCAGACGCCGCCCAGCATCTGGTTCGACTGAAACCAGGTGGGGTCGGCCTCGCGCCGGGCGTCGAGCGCGGCGAGCTCGTCACTGCGCTCTTGCGCCGAGACGGCAACCTGCACGAGCAGTGAGCGCAGCTCTGCCTCGGTGCGATCCGACGTGCCGTAGATGCGTTCGAAGAGACTCTGCAGCCTGGGCAGCTCGCGGTCGATGCGCGCGACCAGCGCGGCCCAGCAGGCGGGCGCGGTGTCGGGGCGGCGCACGTCGTCGAGCGCCCGCATCCAGTGGTCGGTGAGCGGCACGAGCGCCAGTCTAGGTCGGCCGCCTGGGAGCGGTTCCAGGCGGGCATATTGTCCACGTGGACAACTCGTGAGAGCATGAGTGCATGCACAGCACAGTCTTCGAGCGCCGCCGACCAGATGCCCGCATCATCGCCGAGAGCCTGGCCGGCTCACGCCTCGCCCCGTTCTGGCTCGACGATCTGCCCGAGCGCGCGACGCTGCCTGCGCTGCAGGGCACGGCGAACTGCGACCTCGCCATCGTCGGCGGCGGCTACACCGGGCTCTGGACTGCGCTGCTCGCGAAAGAGCGCGACCCATCGCGCCGAGTCGTGCTGCTCGAAGGCAAGAGCGTGGGCTGGGCCGCGAGCGGCCGCAATGGCGGCTTCGTCGAAGCGTCGCTGACGCACGGCGAGAAGAACGGCGAGACCCGGTTCGGCGACGAGCTCGACACGCTCACCGCGCTCGGCATGCAGAACCTCGACGAGATTCACGCGACCGTCGAGAGCCGTGGATGGGCCGTCGACTTCGAACGGGTCGGCTCATTCGCCGTCGCGACCGAGCCCTACCAGGTTGCTGAGCTTGCGGCTGCTCACGACAGCGAGACCGAGCTGTTCTTCGACGCTGACGCGATGCGGGCGCAGATCAACTCGCCCACCTATCAGGGCGGGCTGTGGTCGACGCGCGATACCGCGCTCGTGCATCCCGGCAAGCTTGCCGAAACTCTGCTGACGGCGTGCCTCGACGCAGGTGTCGAGGTGCACGAATCGAGCCCCGTGCTCGACCTGCAGGCACAACGCGACGGCATCGAACTGCGGCTCAAGAACGGTGCTCGACTCGGTGCCGATCGCGTCGCCCTCGCGACCAACGCGTTTCCCTCGCTGCTCAAGCGCTACCGGCTGCACACCGTGCCGGTCTACGATTACGTGCTCATGACCGAGCCGCTGACGGATGCCCAGCTCGCCTCGATCGGATGGCAGGGCAGGCAGGGTGTCGCCGACAGCGCCAACCAGTTTCACTACTACCGCCTCAGCGCCGACAACCGCATCTTGTGGGGTGGATACGACGCGATCTACCACTTCGGCGGGCGCATCCGCCCCGAGTACGACGACCGTCGCGAGTCGTACGAGAAGCTCGCGAGCCACTTCTTCACCACCTTTCCGCAGCTCGAAGGGGTGCGCTTCTCGCACCGCTGGGCCGGCGTCATCGACACGTGCAGTCGCTTCTGCGCGTTCCACGCCACAGCGCATCAGGGCCGCGTCGCCTACTCGGCGGGCTTCACGGGCCTCGGCGTTGCGGCCACACGGTTCGCAGCGAACGTCATGCTCGATCAGCTCGCCGGCGAGACCACCGAGCGCACCTCGCTCGACATGGTGACCAGCATGCCGCTGCCGTTTCCGCCCGAGCCGGCGACCTACCCCGCCGTGCAGTCGGTGCGCTGGGCGCTCGATCGCGCAGATCACAATCAGGGCACACGCAATCTTTTTCTTCGCACCCTCGACCGCGTGGGTCTAGGGTTCGATTCGTGAGTCTTCCCCTTGACGCAGCCACGGTGCTGCAGGCCCTCGAGCTCGAGCTCGAGCACGAACCGGTCGACGCCGAGCAGGTCGTCGACGGCTCGCCGACGACGGGCATCGCTGCGCTCACCGAGCTCGACGACTGGGAGGTCGGGGTCTGGGAGATCACTCCAGGCACGGTGACCGACGTCGAGGTCGATGAGATCTTCATCGTGCTGCGCGGGCACGCCACGCTGCAGCGCGGCGACGGCTCAGAAGTCGAACTCGTCGCCGGCTCGGTGGGTCGACTCGACGACGGCGAAGAGACCACCTGGGTCGTGCACGACACCCTGCGCAAGATCTACATCGCGTAGAACAGCCCTGCGGCAACCGTCACCAGGTCGAGTCGCCGCGAATCACGACGTCGCTGCCGCCGTCGACGAACACCACCTGCCCGCAGAGGTGCGAGTTCGACACGCTCGACAGGTAGACGATGAGGTCGGCGACGACGCTCGGGTCGGCGATGCCGTTGAGCGGCATCGGCACCATGTCGAGAATCGCCTTGGTCGACTCGTCGGTCGCGGTGTAGTCGGCCGTCATCGGCGTGCGGATGATGCCCGGGGCGACAGCATTGAGCGGAATACTGGCGCCCGCCCACTCCGCAGTCGCGGCGTTGCGCCGAATCCAGAGCACGAGCGCGCGCTTGGTCGAGCCGTAGATCAGCCCGCCCTTGCCGGCGTCGAGCAGCTCTTGCGCCCGGTGCAGTGCTGCCGGCTCATCGTGGGCGAGGCAGGCCTCGACGAGCTCGTCGTCGACCGGAAAGAGCGATGCCATCGATGCCGTCGCGACCGCGCGCGCAGCATCTGAGCCGGTCAGCAGCGGTCGCAGGCCTTCAAGAGTGGCGAGAGCACCGAAGTAGTTCACCGCGACGGTGGCGACTGACTCTGTGGCCAGCCCGGCGTTGGCCACGACGGCGTCGAGGGTTCCGCCACTCAGTTCGGTGGCCTGGGCGACGAGCGCCTCGCGACCGTCGTGCGTCGTGAGGTCGACGGCGATGTCGGCATCGTGCAGGTCGACGCCGATCACTCGGTGTCCCTGCGCGGTGAGCGCTGCGGCGGTCGCGGCCCCGATGCCGCTTGCCGAGCCCGTGATGAGGTAGGTGCGAGTCATGGTGGTGAGTCCTTTCACTCGTTGTCGTCCACGGTGTCACCGTGGCGCTTCGAAGTCCAGGGCACAAAGTCACGCCTCGTAGAATCGAGGTCATGCGCATCCACGTCGCCACCGACCACGCCGGGCTCGAGTTCAGTGCGACGGTGCGCGCACACCTGGCCGAGCACGGTCACGAGGTGCACGATCACGGCCCGGTCGAGTTTGACCCGTTCGACGACTACCCGAGCTTCTGCATCAACGCTGCACGGGCCGTCGCGCGAGACCAGGCGGCCGGTGTCGAGGCGCTCGGGGTCGTTTTCGGGGGTTCGGGCAATGGTGAGCAGATCGCCGCGAACAAGGTGCAGGGCATTCGAGCCGCGCTCGTCTGGAGCGAGTCGACTGCCACCCTCGCGCGCGAGCACAACGACGCCAACGTCATCGCGATCGGCGCCCGCCAGCACGAGGTCGACGAGGTCTTGCGATTCATCGACCTCTTCATCGCCACGCCCTTTCCGGGTGACGAGCGCCACGCCCGACGCATCGCTCAGCTCGGCGAGTACGAGACCACCGGCGCGATCGCCGGCCACTCGATCGTCTAGGGCGCGTCGTGCCGGAGGGCCATTCCGTTCATCGCATCGCGCGGCAGTTCGCTCGCCACTTCGTCGGCCATCGGGTCGCAGCAAGTTCGCCGCAGGGCCGATTCGCCGAGGGTGCGTCGATCATCGACGGCCTGACCATGACCGATGCGCGTGCGGTCGGCAAGCAGCTCTTTCTTGAGTTCGACGACGCCGTCTGGCTGCGCGTGCATCTGGGCATCTACGGCGCGTGGGATTTCGCGGGCGCGGTCGCGTTCGACGCGACCGCGCGATCAGCGGGCGGGCGCATGGGTCAGACCAATCAGCGCGGCACCGAGATCGACGAGGTGGATGCTCGCTCGAGCGTCGTCGGCGAGCACGAGTCGTCGCTCTCGTCGATCGGGGCTCCGCGGCGCACGCGCCTGCGCATGGCCGAAGCCGAGACGGCAACCGCCGTCGAGGGTGATTTTCCGCCCGAGCCGGTGGGGCAGGTGCGGCTGCGACTGCTGACCGACACCGCCGTCGCCGACCTGCGCGGCCCGACGGCGTGCGAGGTGCTCGACGCTGCCCAGGTGCAGCGCGTGATCGCCGCACTCGGCCCCGACCCGCTCATCGACGACCCGACCGAGGGCGAGCAGCGCATGCTCGAACGCGTGCGGCGACGCAAGGTGCCGATCGCCCTGCTGCTCATGGATCAGTCGGTGGTGAGCGGCATCGGCAACGTCTATCGGGCTGAGATGCTGTTTCGGGCCAGACTCGACCCGTTCACGACGGGTGCGAATCTCTCTGACGAGCTCGTGCGAGCCCTGTGGCGCGACTGGAGCCACCTGCTGGATGTCGGTGTCGAGACGGGCCAGATGCTGACGATGGACGACCTCGATGACGACGCCTACCGTGCCGCGCTGCGCAACCGTGCTGACCGGCACTGGGTCTACAAGCGCGAGGGACTTCCCTGCAGGGTCTGCGGCACGCACGTGACCATGCAACTCGCCGCCGCTCGCAAACTGTACTGGTGCCCGAACTGCCAGAGTTGACTCGGAGGACGACGCGATGAGGCACACCCCGCACTACCTGCTGCTCGATCATGACGAGATTCGGCGCCTCGCGCGCGAGAACCCGTGGATGACGATCGTCTCGCACACGGCCGCAGGTATCGTCGCCTCGCACTATGCCTTCCTGCTCGACGAAGCGGCGTCGACGGGCGATGACATCGTGCTGATAGGTCACGTGGGTCGCCCAGACGAGAAGGCCCACGAGCTCGGCGACCACGAGGTGCTCATCATCGTGCAGGGCGCGCACGGCTACATCTCGCCCAGTTGGTATGCCGAGGGCGACATCATTCCCACCTGGAACCATGTCACCGCGCACCTCTACGGCACCCCTGAGATTCTGAGCGACGACGAGAACCTGCAGGCGCTGTCTGACCTCACCGATCATTTCGAGCAGCACGTTGTCAACCCCCGCGGCTTGCACCTCGACCCCGAGTATTCTCGACGTGTGGCCCGCGGAACCGTGGGCATCAGGGTGGTCATCACTCGCGTCGATGCGCGAGCAAAGTTGAGTCAGAGCAAGTCGCCCGAGGTCGTCGCGAGCATCATCGGCCACTTGGAGGGCGAAGGCCCCTATGCGCACGCAGCGCTCGCACGAGAGATGAGGAGAGTGCATGACCCGCGTGATTCGTAATGCGCGCCCTCTCGGCGGGCACGAGCCGATCGACCTCATGGTCGACGAGGGTCTCATCACGGGCATCCTGCCTGCCGGAATCGACGCTCCCGGCCCCGACGACCTCGATGTCGAGGGCCGTTTCATCATGCCCGGTCTCTGGGACGAGCACGTGCACCTGACCCAGTGGGCTCAGCACCGGCGGCGCATCGACCTCTCAGAGGCGCACAGTGCCGCCGAGGCCGTCGCGATCGTGCGTTCGGCGGCGGGTTCGACTGCTGCCGATGAGGTCATCGTGGGGGTGGGGTTTCGCGACGGGCTGTGGCCAGACGCCCCGAGCGCTGGCCTGCTCGATGCGATCGCGCTCGATCGCGCCATCGTGCTCATCAGTGCCGATGTGCACTGCGTGTGGCTCAACAGCGCGGCGCTCGTGAGGTTCGGCGTCGACGAGGGCACGGCAGACTCAAGCGACGGCGTGCTGCGCGAAGACGCCGCGTTCGCGATCACGGCGTTGCTCGATTCAGCCCCCGACGACGAGCTCGACCGCTGGGTGGGCGACGCCGCTCGCGAGGCGGCAGCACGCGGCGTGGTCGGCGTCGTCGACCTCGAGATGCGCTGGAACCTCGACGACTGGCTTCGGCGCTCGACGGCGGGCTTCGACGCCCTGCGCGTCGAGTTCGGGGTCTACCCGCAGCACCTCGACCGCGCGATCTCGCAAGGTCTGCGCTCGGGTCTCGCGGTGTCGCGCACCGTCTCGGTCGGGCCGCTCAAGGTCATCACCGACGGATCTCTGAACACACGCACTGCCTACTGCTGCGATCCGTATCCGGATGCTCCCGCCGCCCCATACGGCCTGCTCAACGTGACCCCCTGCGACCTGCACCCCCTGCTCGCCCGTGGTCGTGACGCCGGCTTCGACCTTGCCGTGCACGCGATCGGTGACGCGGCCAACCGACTGGCGCTCGACGTGTTCGCCAAACTCGGCTGCGGGGGACGCATCGAGCACGCGCAACTCGTGCACGAGAGCGACTTCGATCGTTTCGCGCTGCTCGGTGTGACGGCGAGCGTGCAGCCAGAGCACGCCCTCGATGATCGTGATGTCGCCGAGAAGCACTGGCCCGGTCGCACGCAGCGGTCGTTCGCGCTGCGGTCGCTGCTCGATGCCGGGGCACGCATCGTGCTCGGGTCTGATGCGCCCGTGGCGCCGCTCGACCCGTGGATGGCGATTGCGGCTGCGACCGCGCGCACTCGCGACGAACGCCCTGCTTTCCACCCAGAGCAGGCCATCAGTGTGGTCGAGGCGATCGCCGCGTCGACTCGCACGCATGTCGCGGTCGGCGAGCCGGCCGATCTGATTGCGGTCGATGTCGACCCACTCGCCGCTGATCACCGTGCGCTGCGCACGATGCCGGTGGCGGCGACGATGCTCGCTGGCGACCTGACGCACGCCGACAGCGCGCTGAGCTACTCGGCGATGTGGGAGAAGAGAAACCAGCGGTCGAGTTCGAGCTGATCGGTGATGCCGATCGCGATGTCTTCGCTGACCGGGTCGAGGTCGCCGAGGCCGTCGATGGCCGCGCGCAGCGTGACGAGCGCCGCGTCGATCGCCGTGACCATGTCTTCGATGAGCAGCGCGCTGGGCTGAAAGCCTGACCGCACGGCGGGAACAGTGGTTCTCTTCGCGACGGCAGCGGTGCGCGCGTCGAGCGGCAGCCCGAGGGCGGCGATGCGCTCGGCGGTCTGGTCTGACCCCGCGCGGGCGTGATCGACGACCGTGTCGAGCAGCTCGTGCACGGCGATGAAGTTGGCACCGCGAACGTGCCAGTGCGCCTGCTTGCCTTCGAGGGCGAGCGCGGTCAGGTCGATGACGACGGGCTCGAGATACTCTGCGACACCGAGCGTGAGGGTGGAGTCATTCGCACCGGTGGGTGCTGCGTCGACGGCGGTCATGGTGTCGTCCTTTCCTTCGTGGGGAGTGTGCGCGACACGCTACCGCTCGGGCCTGAACATGACTCGAGAGCCAGCTCAGCGCAAGTGCGAGATGCGCTCTGCCATATCTCGCACGTTCTGCAGCCGTCGCTCATAGCGTGCGGCGAGCGCGACGACGAGCACGCCGGCGAGACCGAGCCAGAGCCACCACTCGACGGCGCGCCCCACTTGTTCGAGCAGCGGCCAGCTCTGCACGAGCAGGTGGACGAGCAGCACGGTGCCGCCGAGCACGAACGGCGCTTGCAGCCGGAGCCTCACCGCGAGCACGAAGACGACGGCGGCGGTGACACCGAGTGCGACGGCGCGCCAGAGCGGCTCGCCGGCGCCGTCGATGGCGAAGAGCGAAGGTGCGAGCAACGCGATGACGCCGGGGGCGAGCCACGGCCAGCTGCGAGCGGCCGCGTCCTCACTCAACTTCATGGCGCCGATCGCGATGAGCGCGAGCGCGAGGGGCACGCTCACGAGCTCCACAGGGTCGACCAGTTGTGCAAGGCCGAGCAGGCCGGCGCTCAGCGCGGCCACTCCGGCGGTGGCCGCGACGGCGATGTGACGCAGGCGGCCTGCGGCGAGCATCCATGAGGCGACGGCCACGAGGCTCGGAACCGCGACGATGAGGCACGCGCGCACGAGGTCGACTCCCGTGACGGCCGCACCCACGGCGAGCAGGTCGATGGTGTGGGCGAGGGCGAGCACGCCGAGCGACACGAGCCCAGCACTCACGAGGGCTGCGGTCATGAACGGCAGTCGCGCGTCGATGCGCTTCGCGCCGAGGTGCGGCACGAGTGCGAGCACGGCAGCGGCGAGTGCGACGACACCGCCGCGCACGAACGACCCGTCTGGCCCCGTGACGACGGGGCTCGCGAGCGCCGTCGGCAGCAGCGCGACCAGCAGGGCTCCCGCCGTCAAGGGTGCTGCCGTGCGGTCGCTGGCATCGCGAGCGCGCCGAGTGACGACCGCGTTCACTGCCGCGATGAGCAGCACGGCCCCCGCGAGGGGCAGGGCGTACGGTTCGGGGTCGTCTGCCCCTGCATCGGCCAACTGCACCCAGAGCGCGGTGGTCGCGAGGGCGAGGGCGATCCAGCCGATGAAGCGTCGAGGTGAGCGCGAGCCGAACAGGCCGTCTCGACTGATCGCCGTGACGAGCGCCAGCAGAGCGAGCGCGAGCAGCGCGGCCCAGTGCAGGTTCGACGAGGCTGATGAGGCCGCTGCGTCGGCCGCGATGAGCGCAGCGAGCACGGCGGCGACGATGTCGGCCGTGACGCGGTCGAATCGTGAACTGCCCGAGTTCGCGGCCACCGGTATCAGGCCGAGGGCCGTCACGACGATGAGGGCGCCCACAGCGATCACCCCGACCCAGACCGGGTCGAGACCGAGCGGTGCAACGGCAGCCAGGGCTGCGGTAGCGACGACGAGCGGCAGCACCGCGCGGGCGACCGTGCGTTCGAGCGCTGTGCGGCGCACGACCACGATGGCGAGCGCGAGTGTGAGCGCGGCGAGGGCAATTACTTCGTCGACACGCTCAGTGCTCGACGCACCCGGCAGAGTGGCGAGCGCAACGCTCAGCGTGACGACGAGCCCGACGCTGAGCGCAACGGCACCCGCGACGATGCGCTCGACGGCGGCCAGTGCGCCGGCCTGACTCAGCACGATGATGAGCGCGGCGGCGAGCAGCAGGGCGGCACCCGCTCCGATCTCCGGCAGCCCGAGCGCAGTGGCGTCGCTCGCGAGGCGAGGAACGCTGCCCAGCAGCAGTGCTGCGGCGAGCCCCACCGAGGCCGCTCGCAGGGGCACGATCGGGGTTGCGGGTCGGGCGATGCCGATCGTCAGGAGAGCGATGATGAGGCCGATGATCCAGCCTCGCGGCACGGCCCAGCCGATGAGGAAGGCACCGAAGGCTGAACCCGAAGCCAGTGGAATGGCGAGGGACAGCAGGGCGCGGCGCACCTCGGCCGACGTCGCGCGAGTCGCCCGATGCAGGCCGATCGCCGCGCCGACCGCAAAGACTGCGTAGGTGAGCATGACGAGCCACCACGGCCCCAGCACGGGCACGATCGCGACGACGAGAATCGCACCGATCAGGGTGAGCACGCGGGCGCGACGCACGAGCGCACCGAGGCTGGCCCAACTGGCCGCCGCAAGGCCGAGGCACAGGGCCAGCGCGCCGAGCGCTGCGCCGGTCGACCCATCAGCGCTCGAGACCGCACTGTCGATCGACAGCGGCGTGTCGCCGAGTGCCCGCGTCGACGCCTCGGCGAACGCCGACATGCCGGCGAGCGCAGTGCGGCCCCCCGCGATCGCGGAGAGCACTGCGGCGACCACCGTCGCGCCCGAGAACGCCGAGCGCCACGGCGAGTCGGCCGCGAGCCGACGCCACCCTTGCTCGGCGGCAAGTGCGACGACGACCGCCGCGATGACGGGTGCACTGACGATGACGCGCTCGTCATCGAAGCGCAGCGCTGACAGCACCGCTCCTGACACGGCGGCGAAGGCGGCGCCGCCTCCGAGGCTCACGAGCAGCACGGTGTCGATGGCGCGGCGGGGGCTCGCCAGCTCGCGAGCCGTCGTCACGAGGTGCAGCCCCGCGACGGCGGCGATGGCGACTCCGCCGATGAGGGGAGCCCAGCGGTTCGGCTCGTCGAGCGGCACGATGCTCACGAGAGCGGTCGCCGCCGCGAGGGCTCCGAGCGACTGGGCTGTCACGCGAGCGGCGAGGCGAGTGGCGGGGTGTGCGGGTCGAGCGAGCATCCACGACAGGGCGGCCGTCGCGAACGCGGCGAGGCTGGCAGCGGTGAGCGCGATTCCGGTCGCCGGCAGTGCTTCGCCGACGAGATGGCCCGTGATGAGCCCGACCGAGACGGGCAGCAGCGCCGCGGCCACCACGACGGGGGTGGCGAGCCGGTTGGTGAACGACCAGAGTACGCAGATCGCGGCCACCACGAGCAGCGCGACGCCCCAGTAGAGCGCTTCGTCGACGCGGCCGAGACCATCGGGGTCGTTGAGCCGCACCGCCCACGACACGAGTGCGAGCATGACCGTGCCGAGCACGGCGACGCCCTCGCCGGTGGCGTCGAGCCCGCGGCGCTTGAGCATGCCGGCGGCGACCATCGTCGCGAGCGTGCCCGCCGAGATGATCGTCATGCGCACGAGCGAGCCGTAGGTGACGAAGGCATAGACGAGCCCGAATACGGCGAACACCGAGAGCAAGCTGATGCCGACGACGACGAGGCCGATCTGGATGCCCGAGCGACGCTTCTTCGCCGGCACAGCGGTCGCGACAGGAGCCTCGACGCCGAGCGGCGCGGCGGCGGGCACAGCGGCTGGGGCTGCGACGACCGGCGCCGGTGGGGCCGCGGCGGGTGCGGTCGACTGCGGCGCTGACACGGCCGCGGCCGCGGTCTCACGACGAATGCGCCCGATGATGTCGAGTCGAGCATCCAGCGCATCGGCGGCAGCCGCCGACGCCTTCGCGAGTTCGGCAGAAGCGGGGTGCCGCAAGTCGAGCCCGCACGCGCGGCAGACGGTGGCCGTCAGCGGCACCATGCAGGCCGGGCAGGTCGTGGTCGACCGCAGTTCGACATCAGAACGCGGAAAGACCACGCGACCCGCCCACGCGCGGTCAGAGGCGGTGCTGCCAGAAGGCGGCTGGGGTGGCGTCGCAGTCATGCCGCACACGCTATCGGCAGTGCGCGCCCCAGGTCACGCACTCTCGGTGAGACTGTGCAGTGCTGTGCCCGAAAACGTTGGGGTGCACTTTTCGCGACGTGCTCGCCAGACTGGGCACATGCCTGTGTCACCTGACGACTTCGCCGCCGTCTACACCCAGCACCTCGGCGCGGTCAGCCGCTATCTCGCACGTCGCGTCGACCGAGACGACGTCGACGATCTGGCCGCAGACGTCTTCGCCATCGCCTGGCGCAAACGCGGTTCGGTGAGCGCCGGCGAAGAGCTGCCGTGGCTCTATCGCATCGCCTCATATCTCGTCGCCAACCACCGGCGGCGGCTCGCCGCGAAGGCCTCGATGCTCGGGCTGCTCTCGGTGCCAGACTCGGCGCCGTCTGCCGAATCGCTCGTCACCGCCGACGCCGAGTTGGCGCGCGCGTGGTCGACGCTCGCCCCGAATGACCGCGAGGTGCTCGCACTCGTCGTGATCGATGATCTGGCAGTGAGTGATGCCGCCGTGGCTCTCGGTATCAGTGCCAATGCGGTGAGCATCCGGTTGCACCGTGCCAAGAAGGCGCTCGCCGCGGCGCTCGCCGAAAATTCTCACGACGAGGCTGAAAGATCAGGAACCTCGCCGACATAAACAGGGTATGAACGAACACAGCACACCCTCTGACGACGTCACCGCGGCCGACCTCGATGCGCGCCTTCGGCGCTCGGCCGGCTCTGAGTCGTCTGCCCCGCAGCTCTCACCCGAGCTCGTCACGGCGGCCCCGGGCCGCCGGGCGCCCCGCCTGATCAACCACGGCCGTGCCACGCGCGCGGCGAGCGTGTCGATGGCCGCCGTTGCAGCTGTCGCCGTCGGCTCGCTCGTCATCGCGAACCCATTCGCACCTCGAGACCCGCTGTTCACGGCGGCGGGTGGCGCGGCACCGTCGATGGAGATGTCGTCGCTCGCAGACGAGGCGCGCATCGCGCTGTGGGTCAACTACGTCTACGAAGCCGGCCCCGGGCTGTCTGACGACGCCGGCCGCGGCAAGGTGTTCCAGGTGCAGCGGGTCGGTTCGCCCGAGCAGGTGCTGCGCGAGGTGGCCGGAGCCCTCGGCGTCTCGGGCGATGTCGAGCAGAGCGACTACTTCGACCCTGCATACCCGACCTACGTCGTCGGGCCCGAAGACGGCACCGCCCCCTCGGTGACGGTGACCTGGACGGGAACCGGCAGCTGGTGGTTCAACAACCCCGGCGCGTACCCCGAGCCCGTGTGCGAGACGGTCGCCTACGAAGACGAGAACGGCGAAGTCTTCGAGTACGACGAGTGCGTGCAGCCCCCCATTGCGCCTGAAGACTCCCGTGCACCGAGCGAAGCCGACGCTCGCTCGCTCGCGGTGGGCATCTTCGCAGCGACGGGTCTCGACGTCGAGGCACGCGACGTTCGCGTCATCGCCGACGAGTGGCAGACCACGGCCACCGCCAACCTCACGGTCGACGGCACCGCCACGGCCATCGAGTATGCGGTGGCATGGTCGCCGACCGGTGACATCGTGTGGGCCACCGGGCACTCGATCGAGGTCGTCGAGCGCGGCGAGTTCGACACCGTGTCGCCCGCCGCTGCCCTCGAACGCCTCAGCGACTGGCGCTGGTTCGGTGCCGCTGGCCCCGACTATCAGGGCGGCATGCAGATTCTTGCGGCCGAATCAGGGCTCGCTCGGGATGCTGGTGCCGGCCTTGGCTCGCCCGACGACTCGGTGTCGTCTGAGGGCGAGAAGCCGGGCGAGAGCGAGCCTGCCGAGACCGAACCCGCCGAGCCGACCGACCCCGACGGGGCTGGCGAGCCGGGCTCTGAGCCTGAGCCGACGATCGAGCCCGAGCCGATGCCCGAACCGATCATCGAGCCCGAGACGGTGACCGTCACGGTCGACTCGGCCGAGGCGACGCTGCTGCTCATGTGGGACTCAGAGGGCAACGCCTGGCTCGTGCCCGGCTACGCCATGCAGCACCCCGACGGCTGGTTCAACACCATCGTCTCTCTCATCGAGGGAATCATCGAACTGCCGGCGCCCTTCGACGGCGAGATCATGCCGTATCTCGAAGACTGAGCACCGGTTCACCACGATGCCCCCGCGGGTTGGGCCGCGGGGGCATCGTTCTGACTAGGCGACGAGTCGTCGTGGCACGGAGTCGAGGTGCTCGGCGAGGTGCTCCGAGAGCTCGGCGGTGTCGGCCGCGGCTCCGTCGATGTAGGTCGAACGGCGGCGGCGCAGCAGGCTGGCGCCGAGCAGGTAGAGGCCGGGGGAGTCGACCACTCCGCCGTCGTGTTTGATGCGGCCCTTGTGGTCGAGCACGGGCACGTCGAGCCAGTCGTAGCGGGCGCGAAAGCCGGTGGCCCAGATGACCGTCGTGATGCCCTGCTGCTGCAGGTCGAGCATCAGACGGGGGGAGTGCGTCACCTCGGTGGGCGCGAGCCGGTGCGCAGCATCCGCCGTCACGTCGTTCTCGGCCGCCCACGCGTCGAAACGATCGAGCAGTCGCTCGGCCTTGAGGTCGGCGAGCCGCACGGTGTTGGCGAGCCCGCCAGAGAACAGGGCGACGCCGTCGCGAATGCCGCCCAGGCGACCGACGAGTTCGACGCCGAGGGCACTCAGGGCAGCGAGGTCGACGCTGCGGCGCTCACTCGAGCCGACGAGTTGCGGCGACGGAACATGCCGCGCTCGCACGATGTCGTCGACCTGGTCGTAGCGCTCGTCGAGCACGCCTGAGCGATCCATCCACCAGAAAACGTCACGACCGCGGTAGTCGCGCGGCAAACGCACGTGCTCGCCGACGCTCAGCACGACGCGGCGGCCAGCGCGCGCGAGCTCGTCGGCGAGTTGCGCTCCCGTCGCGGCGGCTCCGACCACGAGCACGCCGCCCTCGGGCAGCGCGTTCGGCCCGCGGTACTCGCGCGTCGTCACTTGCGTGACCGTCGCCGGAACCGCGGCGGCGCAGTCGGGCAGCGCCGGTTCGCTGTTGGCGCCGCTTGCGATGACGACGCTCGACGCACGCCACGCGCCCTGATCGGTGCGGATGCTGTACCCGCCATCCCCGTCAGCGCTCACCCGCTCGACCGACGTGCGGGCCTGCACAGGCGCGCCGATCTGCCGGGCGTAGCCGCCCAGCAGTTCGGCGACCTCGACCGCACCGAGGTGACCGTCGGGGTCGTCGCCCTGGTAGCCGCCGCCGGGCAGTCGCGTCTGCCAGTTGGGCGTCAGCAGCCTGAGGCCCGCCCACCGCTCGGCTCGCCACGAGTTGGCGACCTCGCCGCGCTCGAGCACCACATGATCGATCGAGCGCTCGCTCAACCGTCGACTCATGGCGAGGCCGTTGTGACCTGCGCCGATGACGACGACGTCGGTGTGCTGCTCGCTGCTCATGCGGCTGATGCTGTGTCGCGCTTACGCGACCGAGACGGTGACGTTGGTCGGGTTGGTGAGCGCGTCGAACACTGCCGAGCGCTTCTGCGACTGCGCGACGAGCGCGGCGATGTCTTCTTTGCTCGCGTCGGCGTCGATGTCGAACGTGACACGAATGTCGTTGAAGCCGTTGCGCACTTCGGGGTCGCCGCCGAGAATGCCGAGAATGTCGTGGTCGCCCTCGACGACGGCCGTGACCGACTTCAGCTGAATGCCGCGATTCTGCGCGACGGCGGCGACACCGGCGGTCAGGCAGCCCGCGAGCGCGGCCAGCACCGTCTCGACGGGGGTCGGAGCGTGGTCTTCAGACGCGAACACCTCGGGGTGGTCGCCCTCGAGCACGAAAGCCTTCTTGTGCTGCTGCTCTTCACCCAGACCGACGAAGCGGTCGATGGTCTGCTTCGAGTGCGTGCCCCGCACCCACTCAGAGGTGGCGCGCCAGGTGAACTGGGCGGCGGCGGGAGCCTCGCGCAGGGCATCCCGTGCCCCCAGCAAAGCTTCGGTGTTGACGCCGTTGTCGACGGGTGCAGTCGTGGTGCTCATGGTGGTCTCCTTGCAGTCGTGGGCCGCGCGGTCGCACGTGCGCGGCAGGTTGCAGTGACGGTAGCCCCGCTTCGGGGTTGCCGTCGAGCATGGTGACGCTGCGTGACAGAGGGTTACGTCATGTGACGCGTCTGGGTGCGGCTCAGGGCGAGGCGTTGAGCAGCGCGAGCTCGTCGGCGCGGGTGAGACCCGAGCGGCGCTCGCGCTCGAGGCCGCGCTCGAGTTCGTCGGCGAGCACGCGGGCCGCTGTCTCGGCCAGTGGTCGAGTCGCGCCACCCCACGACCGAAAGCGCGCGGTGTCGCGCTGCGCGAAACCGGTCATCTCGGCGGGCAGCCACAGCGGCAGTGACCGCGGGCCGGCCCAGTACTGCACATCGTGCTCGACGAGCCAGTCGGCGTCGGCCGTGCGGCGCTCGCCGTCGAACCCCGCGGCAGTCGCGCACGCGTCGAGCACTTCGGCGAGCAGCACGGGCAACCCGGTGGCGTCGACGGGGCCGGTGCGGGCATCCGTCGCCGCATGCAGCGTGAATGCCGCAAGGTCGACCGCTTCGATGCACTGCACCCAGGCGTCGGCGGTGGGCGGTGCGAGCACCGGTCGCCCATCAACCGCCGCGAGCGCGAACCGGGCAGGCCAGTAGCCGAAGCGGTCGCTCGAGTCTCCGCGCCCGACGATGAGCCCGGGCCGCACGGTGAGCAAGCGCTCGCCGAGGGCGGCAGCACTCAGCGTCTCGGCGTGAGACTTCTGAGTGCCGTAGTCACCGTCGGAGTCGGGTGCGAGCAACGGCTGCAACTCATCGGCGCCCGGTCCGGTGTCGCCGTCGTAGACCGAGATGCTCGACACGAGAGTCCAGTGCGCGGCGCGGTCGGCAAGCACGTCGAGCGTGGTCGACACGACGGGCGGATCCCACGCGAGTTCGATCACGTGATCCCACTCGCGCGCCGCGATCTTCTCGAGCGCCCCGGGCACCGCGCGGTCGGCTTGCACGAAGCGCGTGCCGGGCGCAGCATCCCCGCTCAGCCCGCGCGCCACGCACGTCACGTCGTGCCCGGCGGCGACCCCTTGCGTCGCGATCTCGCGCCCCAGCCACGCCGTTCCGCCCAGAACCAGGATGCTCGCCATCCCTTCATCTCACACGCTCAGGCCGCGCCGACGCGAGCGCGTACGCTCTCGGCGCAGCCAGAAGGCAATATGGAGGGGCCGACGAGAATCGAACTCGCATCATCTGTTTGGAAGACAGAGGCTTTACCACTAAGCTACGGCCCCGCTGCGGGCCCGTGGGCCCGTTCGACTTCTCATGGTAACGCATGGGCACGGCCCCCCGGCGGCAGCACGGCGCGACTCGGCTAGACTTGCCGAGGCCATTTTTCGTAGCGACGCCACGTCGTGACGTTCACGTGGTTCACGGTCACGGTTTCGGGGCGTAGCTCAGCTTGGTAGAGCGCCCGCTTTGGGAGCGGGAGGCCGCAGGTTCAAATCCTGTCGCCCCGACCATCGCCCCTCGCACACGTATTCAGCACATCACTCCAGGAGAAACCCTTTGGTCCAGTCCACGGTCGAGAAGCTCAGCCCGACGCGCGTCAAGATCGCGATCACTGTCACGCCTGACGAGCTCAAGCCGAGCATCCAGCACGCCTACAAGCACATCGCCGAGACGGTGACCATTCCGGGGTTCCGCAAGGGCAAGGTGCCGCCGCCCATCATCGACCAGCGGGTGGGTCGCGCCGAGGTGCTCAACCATGCCGTGAGCGAGGGTCTCGACACCTTCTACCGCGAGGCGATCAAAGACCAGAACCTGCGCGCCCTCGGGCGCCCCTCGGCCGATGTGAAGGAATGGCCGAACGAGAAGGATTTCACCGGCGACCTGCAGGTCGAGGTCGAGGTGGATGTTCGCCCTGAGTTCGAGATTCCGAAGTATGACGGGGTGAAGATCGAGGTCGAGGCCACCGACGTGACCCCCGACGAGGTCGAGGCCGAGCTCGAGAACCTGCGCAGCCGTTTCGGCACGCTCGTCACCGTCGACCGCCCGGCGACGAAGGGCGACTTCGTGCAGCTCGACCTCACCGCCACAGTCGCGGGCAACACCGTCGACACGGCCAGCTCGATCTCGTACGAGCTCGGCTCGGGCGAACTGATCGAGGGCATCGACGACGCCGTCGACACGCTCACCGCCGGAGAGACCACCACGTTCGAGTCGACGCTGCTCGGCGGCGACCACGAGGGCGAGGTCGCGCAGATCGAGGTGACCGTGCTCTCGGTGAAAGAGCGCGAACTGCCCGAGGCCGACGACGACTTCGCCCAGATCGCCAGCCAGTTCGACACGATCGGCGAACTGCGCACTGACCTGCGCGAGCAGCTGCTCAAGCAGAAGTCGTTCGGTCAGGGCGCCGAGGCGCGCGACAAGCTGCTCGCGCACCTGCTCGAGCAGGTCGAGATTCCGGTGCCCGACTCGCTCATCGAGGGCGAGGTGCACCGTCACCTTGAGAACGAGAACCGTCTCGACGACGACGCGCATCGTGCCGAGGTCACCGAGTCGACGGCAACGACGTTTCGCACTCAGCTCTTTCTCGACGCCCTCGCCGAGAAAGAAGAGGTGAAGGTCAGCCAAGACGAGTTGACCCAGTACCTCATTCAGGGCGCCGCGCAGTACGGCATGGAGCCGGGCGAGTTCATCAAGATTCTCGACCAGAACGGCCAGATTCCCGGCATGGTCGGAGAGGTCGCGCGCTCGAAGGCCCTCTCGGTGGCTCTCAGCAAGGCGAAGGTCGTCGACTCGAAGGGCAAGGCTGTCGATCTGACGGCGTTCACGGCTGCCGCGGTGCAGCCGGTCGCCGATGCAGTGGATGCTCACGAGCACGATGGCGACGACCACGAGGGTCACGACCACTAAGAGCGAGCACAGTGTCACAGAGGGCTCGGCGCTGACGCGTCGGGCCCTCTGTCGCACCGGGCCGATGACGCCTGTGCGCCGAGTATGTTCTGCTCATTGCGCACGATGGCAGGGTGCGAGTAGCGTCTCATCGCCGCTCGCGCGGGCGGTCTGCGCGAGCACTGGCACCCCCGTGATCATGAAAGAGGTCAGGCCATGAATCGGTCGATCATCGCGACATCAGCAGTGTCGGTGCTTCTGCTCAGCGGATGCTCTGGGCTGATCGATCTGGCCGTCGATGACGGCGCGCCCACGACGATCAACGCGGCGCAGCTCGCCGCCGCTGCCGAAGGGGTCGTGCTCGACCAGGGCTTCACGGTGCAGATCGACTGCGGCTCTGCCGATGTTCCTCTCACGGTGGGCACGTCGGTCGAGTGCAGCGCTCTTGACCCTGCGACCGGAGACACGGGCGGCTACACGGTGACGATCACGAGTGTGCAGGGTTCTGACTATGAGATCGAGGTCGTCGGGTCTGAGGTTCGAGACCCGAGCGCCGAGGCGGTCTTCGAGCCTGCATCGGCATTCGCTGACCTCACCGCCCAGGCCATCACCGACTCGCTCGGTGAGACGCCCGTGGTCGACTGCGGCACCGAAGACATCGAGCTGTTCGCCGGCAACCAGGTGCTGTGCTCGTACTCGACCTCGACAACGAGCGGATACGTCGTCTCGACCATCACGTCTTTCGATGGCGAGTTCTACGAGATTTCTGTCGTCGAAGAGTAGTCATCGGAGCACCGGCCGATGCACTCGATCGTCGGCGATGACGAGCGCGACAGTCGCGACTACTAGCCAAGCTGGTCGAGCGGCGGGTAGCGTCGGCACATGATGACGCCTCGCTCGGTCGGTTCTCTGTCTCTCGGTGTGGCACTGGCCCTCGCAGTCTCGGGGTGCAGTTTCAGCATCGGTGCGCCGCCGGCGCCCACGACGATTCCGGCAGGTGATGTCGCAGCACTCGCCGAGCAGACGATTCTCGACCAGTTTCAGGCCCAGATTCGACTCGATTGCGGCACCGACCCCGTGCCCTTCGAGGTGGGCACAGTCGTCGACTGCATCGGCAACGAGGTCGGAGTCGACGAGCAGATTCCGGTGCGCATCACGATCGTGCTCATCGACGGCGACTACTACGAGATCGACATCACGAGCGACGGCCCCGCGGCCGACACCTTCGAGAGCGGGTTCGTGGCGAGCGCCGACTTCGAGAGCGTCGTGGCCGCTGCTCTCGAGCAGGTGGTCGGCGAGCGGGGTGTCGTGAACTGCGGCCTCGACGAGGTCGAGGTGTTTCTCGGCGCCGAGTACGTGTGCTCGGTCGTGCTGTCATCAGGCTTCGCCGAGACCTACGTGACGGTCATCGCCTTCGAGGGCTCGACGTACGAGATCACTGCAGAGCTCATCGAGTAGGCCTGCAGCCGGGGCGGCCGTTCTCGGCGCGCTCGCAGGCCTGCTCTGCCCAGGGCGAACACGGCAGTGCGCGTCTCGCGGCTTCGATAGATTCGAACCACGAGACGAACAGGAGTTCTCCCCATGGCCGAACCGGCAATGCCGAACAGCGTTTTCGACAAACTGCTGAAAGACCGCATCATCTGGCTGGGATCAGAAGTGCGTGATGAGAACGCGAACGAGATCGCGGCGAAGCTGCTGCTGCTTGCCGCTGAAGATGCAGAGAAAGACATCTACCTCTACGTCAACTCGCCGGGTGGGTCGGTGACCGCCGGTATGGCCATCTACGACACGATGCAGTTCGTGCCCAATGACATTGTCACGGTTGGCATCGGGATGGCCGCATCGATGGGCCAGCTGCTGCTCACTGCTGGCACGAAGGGCAAGCGCTACATCACGCCCAACGCGCGCGTGCTGCTGCACCAGCCGCACGGCGGCTTCGGCGGCACCTCGAGCGACATTCAGACCCAGGCGCAGCTCATCGTCGACATGAAGAACCGTCTGGCCGAGATCACGGCAGAGCAGACGGGCAAGTCGGTCGAGCAGATTCATGCCGACGGCGACCGCGACCGCTGGTTCACCGCTGAAGAAGCGCTCGCCTACGGCTTCGTCGACCACATCCGCGCTTCGGCGAGCGATGTTGTCGGCGGCGGCGGCACGAACGACAAGAAGTAAGCGGCGAGAGAGACGTTAGGACACCTCATGCAGATTCCCACCTACGGCGCCGTGAACCCCGGCATTCCAGACAGCCGCTACATCCTGCCGAGCTTCGAAGAGCGCACGGCGTACGGCTACAAGCGTCAAGACCCCTACGCGAAGCTGTTCGAAGACCGCATCATCTTTCTCGGGGTGCAGGTCGACGACGCCTCGGCAGACGACGTCATGGCGCAACTGCTCGTGCTCGAGAGCCAAGACCCCGATCGCGACATCGTCATGTACATCAACTCGCCCGGCGGCTCGTTCACGGCGATGACCGCCATCTACGACACGATGCAGTACATCAGGCCGCAGGTGCAGACGGTCGTGCTCGGGCAGGCGGCCTCAGCGGCAGCGGTGCTGCTCGCCGCCGGCGCACCCGGCAAGCGGCTCGCGCTGCCCAACGCTCGCGTGCTCATCCACCAGCCGGCGACCGGTGATGCGGGCCGCGGTCAGGCGAGCGACATCGAGATTCAGGCGAAAGAGATCGCCCGGCTGCGCGAGTGGCTCGAGGTGACGCTCTCGAAGCACTCGAACCGCAGTGTCGAGCAGGTCAACAAAGACATCGACCGCGACAAGATCTTGATCGCGCACGAGGCTCTCGAATACGGCCTCATCGACCAGGTGCTCACGAGCCGCAAGACCGTGCAGGCGGCCATCGCCTCATAGCAATCGCTCTGCGCGATCGTTCTGCGCAATCGCCCCGCCGACGTTGCGGGCGGCAACGCACGAGCCCCGCATCCTGACCCCTACGAGGGCGGTCGGATGCGGGGCTCGCGTCGTGCAGATTCGATCAGCCGTCGGTGCCCTCGGGCCCGTTCGCCTCGTCGGCTCTGCGCCGAGCGCGTGCGCGCAGCACCGCCGCCGTCACCACGCCGGCGATCGCGAGCACCGCGGCCGCGATGCCCATGATCGCGAGTGGAGAGAACTCGTCGACGATGGGCTCGATGGGTTCGGCGTCGACTGTCGTCTCGGGGCTCGGCTCGGGCTGCACTGTCTCAGTCGGTTCGGGTGCCGGAGCGCTCTCGGTCTCACCGCATACCGGAACCTCGTCGAGCCCCACGTGCGGCTCGAAGTCAGCGGGAGCCTGCCAGCTGAACGCGATCTCTCCCGACAGTGTGTGGCCGTCGGCTGAGACGAACTGGTAGGTCAGCAGGTAGTCGCCGGTGTCGCCCAACGCAGCGGGCATCGAGAGCGTGGCGCCGAGCACCGTGACGCAGCTGTCGCCGTAGTAGCGCCCTTCGACATCGGTCACGACCATCGCGAACCCGGCGCCCTGACCGCCCAGGTCGAGCAGGTTCTCGTTGGTGGTGATCATCCACTCGGAGGGAAGCTCTGTGAGCACCTCGTCGTCGGCTGGTGTCGACGAGACGATGTAGTTGTGCGCCGCCGCCGGGGCGGCCGCCATGAGCACGAAGCCCATGGCGACCGCCGCGGTCGTGAGCGCGGGCAGCAGTCGCTGTCGCGTCATGAGGTCACTTCTCCGATCAGGGCTTCGCGGCCGTCGAACGACGGGCAGCAATCGCGAGAGCGATGCCCACGATACCCACGATGACTCCGACGATGCCGAGAACGCGAGCCACCACGTCGCCCTCGTTCGCGGCGGGCGCCGAGGCTTCGCTGTTGTCGGCAGCGTGCTCGGCTTCGTCACTGTGGCTCTCGGCAGTGCCGTCTCCGTGGGCGTCACCCGTGGCCGCCGTCAGCGTCACCGAGGGAACATCGTCGCCCTCCCACACCACTGAGCCCTCGGTGCAGGTCTGCGTCACTGGAAACGCGACGACGTCACCGGCTGCTCCTTCGGGTAGACGCAGCGACAGCGCGAAGGTATCGCGCAGGTCACTGGGCAGGCCGCCCGTCAGAGAGGTGTAGACGACCTGAGTCACTCGCTCGGCGCCCTCGGGCCCGTCGAAGACCTTCTCGACCGACCACGATGCGTTGACCGTCGGGGTGACGTTCGGCACCGACTCGGGAATGTCGATCGTGACGACCTGCGTCGGCGCCGCTTCGCAGCCATGGGGAACCGAGAAGGTCACGACGGTATACGAGCCTGCGCCGGTGCTCGAGGCTGTCGCGGTGACATGGGCGTGGGCGGCGCTCGGCACGGCGAGCGCTAGGACGCCTGCAGTGAGCAGGGCGACCGTGAGGGAAGTTCGTTTTTTCAAGAGTGAGTCCTTTGCTGAGTGTGCGTCGAGGCGCTCCGGTGTGCCGTAGAGGGCATGCCGCAACGAGCGCCGACGACGCCAAAGCTGATAAGAGAGAATGAAGTTTCGGCGGTGTCAGTCAGACAACCGCAGGGGCTGGTGGCCCGCGACGGTCAGGCAAGCGCACCAGGGCGTCGAAACTGTGAGCCGCGTGGTGCCCATGCGCCCGAAGTCTGAGGGGTGGGGGCGCAGGGGGCAGCGTGAGCTCTGGCTCGAGCGCGCGCAGCAGCGCGACACCCAGTGCGGCGACGATGCTGGCGAGCGCAGCGACGGCGTGGCGCAGCATCGCGTAGGCGATCACCGCGGCCCCGAGGTGGCTCACGACCATGGCCGCGGTCGAGGCGGTGGTCGATGCGCCGAGGGTGATCTCGAGCATCCCATGCCCACCATGGTGACCGCCTGCGCTCGCGACCGTGCTGGCACCGCTCGCACCGAAGAAGCTGAAGAGCGCGTGGAAGACGACTTGGTCGAGGGCCACACCGGCGGCCACGCGTGCCCTGGTGAGGCGACGGCCGACCACGATCATGCCGAGCGGCACCGAGACGAGGAGTGCGCCGGCGACCGCGACGATCGAAGGAACACCGCCCCCTGCGATGGCGTGCGCCGATGCCGCGACGAGAGTGGCGACAACGGCCACGAGTGCTGATGCGGCGACCCTGTGACGCCGGATGGCGACAGCTGAAGGGGCAGACATGGCGCCCTCAGCCTACGGTACGAGCCGTGCGCGACACCCGGGCGGTGCGCAGTGCGCCACGAACGTCGCATGACCGGGTTAGGCTCGGTGCAGGGTCAGTGCGATGTAGATGCTGGCTCGTGAGTGAGGGGTGAGGCAATGGCTCGCATCGGAGAAAGCGCCGACCTGCTCAAGTGCTCGTTCTGCGGAAAGAGCCAGAAGCAGGTTCAGCAGCTCATCGCCGGCCCCGGCGTGTACATCTGCGACGAATGCGTCGAGTTGTGCAACGAGATCATCGAAGAACGGCTCGCAGAATCGGGTGAGGCCGAAGTCGCCGAGTTCGACCTGCCGAAGCCGAAAGAGATCTACGCCTTCCTCGAGGAGTACGTCATCGGTCAGGAGGCGGCGAAGAAGTCGCTCTCGGTGGCCGTCTACAACCACTACAAGCGCATTCGTGCTCGAGCGACCATCACCGCGGCCGACCAGCTCGCCGACGATGTCGAGATCGCCAAGAGCAACATTCTGCTCATCGGCCCGACCGGTTGCGGCAAGACCTATCTGGCCCAGACCCTCGCCAAGCGACTCAACGTGCCATTCGCGGTGGCAGACGCGACGGCGCTGACCGAGGCCGGATACGTCGGAGAAGACGTCGAGAACATTCTGCTCAAGCTCATCCAGGCGGCCGACTACGACGTCAAGCGCGCCGAGACGGGCATCATCTACATCGACGAGGTCGACAAGATCGCGCGCAAGGCCGAGAACCCCTCGATCACGCGCGATGTCTCAGGCGAGGGCGTGCAGCAGGCGCTGCTGAAGATTCTTGAAGGAACCGTCGCGAGTGTTCCCCCGCAGGGCGGGCGCAAGCACCCTCATCAAGAGTTCATCCAGATCGACACGACCAACGTGCTCTTCATCGTGGCGGGTGCGTTCGCCGGTCTCGAAGACATCATCAGCCAGCGAGCGGGCAAGCGCGGCATCGGCTTCGGTGCGCCGCTGCACGACAAGGCCAACGAGCTGAACCTCTTCAGCGAGGTGCTGCCCGAAGATCTGCACAAGTTTGGCTTGATTCCCGAATTCATCGGCAGGCTGCCCGTCGTCACGACGGTGAGCCCGCTCGACCGTGACGCGCTCATCGACATTCTCACGACACCGAGAAACGCTCTCGTGCGCCAGTATCAGCGCATGTTCGAGATCGACGGCGTCGAGCTCGAGTTCGAGAAAGACGCACTCGATGCGATCGCCGACCTCGCCGTGCTGCGCCAGACCGGCGCGCGCGGCCTGCGGGCGATCCTCGAAGAGGTGCTCGGGCCGATCATGTTCGAAGTGCCCTCGAACGACGACGTCGAGCGCATCGTCGTCACGCGCGACGCCGTCATCGAGAACGCGGCGCCCACGATCGTGCCTCGACGCGCCGCACAGCGCCGCGAGAAGTCTGCCTAGGGTGAAGCCGCGCCGCGGTGGCTGACGCGCTCTTGCACGTCGGAGAACTCGACGGCACAGATCAACGGGCAACCCTGCGCCCCGAGAGGTTCAACCGTCACACCTTCTGGTGCGGTCAGAGCGGCTCAGGCAAGACCTATGCGCTGGGAGTAGTGCTCGAAGAGCTGCTGCTGAGAACCGAGCTGCCGCTCGTCATCATCGACCCGAACGCCGACTTCGTGCGACTCGGTGAGACGCGGGACGGTGTCGACGCGAATGTCGCCGCAGAGCTCTCGTCGCGCGACATTCGCGTGCTGAGGCCTTCGCACCTGCGCGGGGACCCGCTGCATGCACGCTTCGCGACGATGCTGCCGCAGTCGAAGGCCGCGGTGCTGCGCCTCGACCCGATCATCGACCGCATCGAGTACAACGCCTTCCTGCACCTGAGTGAGACGGGTGCCACCGCAGACACCCGTGCGCTGGTCGCAGAGCTCAGCGACTCCATCGACCCGGGGCAGCGTGGCATCGCCCAGCGCACCGAGAACCTCGGGGTGCTCGACTGGCAGGTCTGGTCGGGGGGCAACCCGCCCGCCAGCGAGATCATCGAGCAGCGCCCCGATGCGACGGTGCTCGACATCGGCGGGTTCGCGCACGCCGAAGAGTCGCTCACGCTCGTGCTCTCAGTGCTCGACGACCTCTGGAGTCGACGTGAAGAGCGCCGACCCGTGCTGCTCGTCATCGATGAGGCGCACAACGTGTGCTCGCCCGACCTCACCGGCACGCTGGCGGTCGCGGTGCGAGAGCGCATCATTCAGATCGCGGCCGAGGGTCGCAAGTACGGTCTGTGGATGCTGCTCTCGACCCAGCGGCCGTCGAAGGTGCACCCGGGAGTGATCTCGCAGTGCGACAACCTGGGTGTCATGAAGATGACGTCACCGACCGACCTCGACGAGTTGGCGTCGGTCTTCGGGTTCGTGCCGCGTGAGCAGTTGGCGCTCGCATCGCAGTTCACGCAGGGGCAGGCGCTGCTCGTCGGGGGATTCTCGAGTGAGAACGGGGTCGTTCGCATGCGGCAGCGCTTCACCCATGAGGGCGGCGCTGATGTTCGGGTGCCGATTCGCACCTGACCGGGCTACCCTGACCGCATGAGCGACACGCTGCGCGACCGGTTGCGGGCGCTGCCCGCGTTCGCCGACACCCTGCCGACCTTCGACCCGACGACGGCCCCCGCACGGGCCGATGAGCTCTTTCTGCAGTGGCTCGACGACGCGATCGCGCGCGGTGTCGCACACCCGCATGTGTGCACGCTGTCGACCGCGGGGCCGACCGGGCACGTGACAGCTCGCACGCTCATTCTGAAAGACCTCGTCGACGGCCAGTGGGTCTTCGCCGGAGCCCGGTCGACCCGCAAGGGCATCGACCTCGCGGCGAACCCGAGCGCAGCGCTCACCTTCTACTGGCCCGAACTGGGGCGGCAGGTGCGTGTCACGGGAGAGGTCGAAGAGCTCGCCAGTGACGTCGCGGCTGCCGATTGGGCCGCACGCCCGGCGGTGACCGAACCGCACAACCCCGACTGGGCCGCCTGGGCACTGCGCCCCACCGAAGTGGAGTTCTGGCAGGCCAGACACGACCGGCAGCACGTGCGCCACTGGTACCGAAGCGCAGGCTAGTCGGCGCGCGCAGGCCACCCGTGGCGGGCGCGCACGGCGTCGACCGCGGCGCCCGGATACTCCGGGCGGTCGCCGAAAAGCTGCTCGACCAGGCCGAGCAGCCGCGGGGCGAGAGTCAGCTCGTCGCTGCGCATCGCCTCGGCGAGGGCGGCCGCGACCTCGGGGTGCGTGCGCTCGACGCGGCGTCGAGGGTCGAGAGAGTCGGCGCGGGCATCCTTCGGTGAGATGACCGCGAGGGCGGTGAGCAGCGCGGTGACCGCGTCGCCCCGCAGCGACGCACTGGCGGCGAGCAGTTCGCCCCGTGCCGCTTTTCCTGCAGCGATGTGTGTGTGGGCGACGACGATGCGCAGAGTGGTGGCGAGATCGGCGTCGGCGTTTCGCGGCGACTGCGCCACTGCGCGAGCCACTGCCTCGGCGACGCCGCCGCGATCGAGCAGCACGTCGTGGTGGTGCACAGACCAGCGGGCCAGCTCGTCGGGTGTGGCCACCCCGAACTCGACGACTCGGCCGTCGTCGAACACGAGCTTGCCGCCGCCGTGCCATTCGACGACGTCGAGCACGAGGTGCTCGGCATCGGGCAGCCATGAGCGCTCTCGGCGCAGTGCGTCTTGGTGCCCGGGCAGGGTGACGATGGCGATGTCGTGATCGCTGTACTCGTCGACGCGTTCGCGCTCGGCCGTCGAGCCCATGGCGACCACGCCGAGCACTCGGGGGTCGGCTGCGAGTCGCTCGACGACAGCGGCCAGGTAGCGCTCGAATCGGTCGAGAACGGTGGGTGGCATCGAGTGCTCCTGTGCAGTCGGGGGATGGGTTCGCGCGACATGCTTGACATGCTTCGCGTCTTCATTCTATGGTTTCTTTAGTTCTGAAGTAAGGGTTACCAATGGCGCTCCGCCCCACAGCACGAACCGATGTGAACCGGTCGGCGATTCTCGCCCACCTGGGTGCGCACGGCCCGGCATCGCGCGCCGATCTCGCCCGATCGCTGGCACTCTCGCCGGCCCTCATGACGCAGCTCACGAAAGACCTCATCGCCGACGGCCTCATCCGTGAACTCGCCCACCAGCCCAGCCAGGGCGGTCGGCCCGCCCGCATGCTCGGCCTGGTCTCGAGCGCCGGCAGGGCGGTCGGCGTCAAAGTCGCCGCCGATCACGTGGCCTTCGTCGAGGTCGGCATCGACGGCACGGTGCTGCGCACCGCGAGCGAGCCTTTCGACGCTGCGGCCACCACGATGCTCGCCGCGCTCGCCGACCGACTGCGCCAGTTCATCGCGGGCGGCTCAGATGCGCCCCTTCTCGGCGTCGGAGTCGGCGTACCGGGCGAAGTGGATGCTCAAGGCACGGGCATCGTCAACTCCACCCAGTTGGGCTGGACCAACGCGCCCATCGGGGCGACGCTGCGCCGAGAGCTGGGTCTGCCCGTGCTCGTCGAGAACAACGTCAACGCCGTCGCCATGGCTGAGCGGCTCTACGGTCTCGGTCGTCGGCACGAGACCTTTCTCGTCGTGACGATCGGCACGGGCGTCGGCGCGGCCGTCGTCATCGACGGCGCCATCATGCGCGGCTCGCGCGGCGCGGCCGGCGAGATCGGCCACATTCCGGTGCGTGAAGAGGGGCCGCTCTGCACCTGCGGCAATCGCGGCTGTCTCGAGACCTTCATCAGCGAGCAGGCGCTCGTGCGCATCGCCCACGAGCGCCGAGTCATCGAGCCGGGTTCGGGCATCGAGGCGCTTCGTCGTGCGGCAGTCGACGGCGACGCTGCAGCGAGTGCCATCTTCAGCGAAGCCGGTCACATGCTCGGCCGCACGCTCGCGGGCCTCGTGCACGTACTCGACCCCGAGATCATCATCATTCTCGGCGAGGGCACGGTCGATTGGCCGCTCTGGTCGTTCGGCTTCGAGCCGGCCCTGCGCGCCGCGCTGATCCCGTCACGGCGCGGAGTCGCCGTGGCCGTCGAGTCATGGCAAGACGACAGCTGGGCGCAGGGTGCGGCAACCCTCGTGCTCGCCACCCCCTTCGACGCCGAAGGCATCGCCGGTGAGCAGGGCGACCTCGTGCGTCGGCGGCTGGTGGCGCAGGCCGCCGTGCACGGAGGCGACTCGTGAGCGTCTCGACCCTGCAGACGAGCCTCGTCGACCGCGCGCCGAGCGCGCCGCTCTCGACGCCGGCGCGGCCGAAGAAGTCTCGCGGCTGGCGCTATGCGCTCACCGTCGCGGCCTTCCTGCTGCCGAGCGCCGTGCCGCTGGCGATGTTCGTGCTCGTGCCGATGGTGTCGGCAGCGTGGATCAGCCTTCATGACTGGAACCTCATCACCCCGATGCAGTTCGTGGGCGTCGACAACTTCGCCGAACTGCTGGCAGACCCGCGCACGGGCGCAGTATTCGGCAACACGCTGTACTACATCGTCGGCTACCTGCCGCTCGTGTACGTGGGCGGGCTGATTCTCGCTCTCGCGCTGAACCGTGCGCTCAAGGGCCGCTCGTTCTGGCGGGGCATCTACTTCTTGCCCGTCGTCACGAGCTGGATCGCGGTCGCGATCGTCTGGCGTTGGCTGCTCAACCCCAACAACGGCGTGGTCAACACCGTGCTCGGCTGGGTCGGCATCGACGGCCCCGGCTGGTGGACAGACCCGGCGTGGTCGATGCCGTCGATCATTCTCGCGAGCGCCTGGAAAGACCTCGGGTTCGTCATGGTCATCCTGCTCGCAGGTCTGCAGGCGATCAACACCGACCTCTACGACGCCGCCAAGGTCGACGGCGCCGGCGCCTGGGCCCGATTCCGGCATGTGACGCTGCCGATGCTGAGCCCCAGCACCTTCTTCGTCGTCGTGATCTCGCTCATCAACGGCTTCCAGGTCTTCGACCAGGTATACGCCATGACCGGGGGAGGCCCTGCAGGCTCGAGCCAGGTGGTCGTGCAGCAGATCTACGACCTGACCTTCCGCTACGGGCAGGCGGGTGAGGCCGCCGCACTGTCGTGGATGCTCTTCGCGGTGATCCTCTCGGTCACCGTCGTGCAGATCATCGGTCAGAGGCGGTGGGTGCACTATGCGTGAGCGCACTACGAGCCGCACGGCCTGGGTCGTGCTGCACATCGCCGTCATCGCCGGTGCTGCCGCGATGTTCTTTCCGTTCTTGTGGACCTTCATCACCTCGATCACGCCAGGAGCAGGGTTCTCGATCACCCCGAGGCTCTGGCCCGAGAACCCCTCGTTCGCGGCGTACGAGACCCTGTTCACCGAGCGACCGTTCGCCCGAGTGGTCATGAACAGCCTTCTGCTCGCCGTCATCACGACGATCGTGCAGCTGTTCACGAGCGCAACGGCGGCCTACGCCTTCAGCCGGCTGCCGTTCCGCGGCCGCGGGGTGGTGTTCGCGGTCTACCTCGCCACCATGATGATTCCGCTGCAGGTGCTCGTGGTGCCGCTGTTCGCGCAGCTCAAGGCCTTCGGCCTGCTCAACACCTACTTGGGTGCCCTGCTGCCGACCTTCGCGAGCGCCTTCGGCATCTTCCTGCTGCGGCAGGCCGTCAATCAGGTGCCGCGCGAACTCGATGAGGCGGCAACGCTCGACGGCGCCGGTCATTTCAGGGTGTTCTTCTCGATCATCCTGCCCAACATCAAGCCAGCGCTGGCGACGCTCACGATCTTCGCGTTCATGGGCAGCTGGAACAGCTTTCTCTGGCCGCTCATCGTGCTGCGATCGCCCGAGGTGCAGACGCTGCCGATCGCACTCGCCGGCCTGCAAGGGCAGTACACGACGGCGTGGGACGTCGTCATGGCCGGCTCAGTCATCAGCGTGCTGCCCATGCTCGCGCTCTACATCTTCGCCCAGAAGTACATCATTCAGGGCGTCGCCAGCTCGGGGATCAAGTAGCCCTCGAGAACCCACCCATCCATCACGATCCGCACCACCGGTACCGAAATATCAAAGGAGATAGCACTCACATGAAGCAATCACTCATCGCAGCGGTCGGCATCGCCGCCGCCACCGCTCTCGTGCTCGGAGGCTGCTCGACCGAGCCTGCCGAGACCGAGGGCACCGTCACCATCACCTACAGCAACTTCATCTCGGCGGGAGGCAACGAAGACAACCTTCAGACGATCGTCGACGCCTTCGAGGCCGAGAACCCGACCATCAAGGTCGAGGTCACGACGTTGCCGTACGGCGACTACTTCACGGCGCTGCAGACCGACCTCGCGGCCGGCAACATCGCCGACGTGGTCGACTCGAACTACGACTTCTTTCCGCAGCTGGTCGCGGCCGGTGCTCTCGCACCGCTCGAGATCTCGAACCCGGGTGCATACCGCGAGTCGCTCGTCGAGGCCTACTCGTCGGGTGGAGTGAGCTACGGCCTGCCCAGCTCGTTCTCGGCCGTCGTGCTCTACTACAATGCCGACCTCTTCGACCAGGCGGGCCTCGACTACCCGACGTCTGACTGGACGTGGGCAGACGAGAAGGCAGCGGCCGAGGCGATCACCGCACTCGGTGACGACGTCTGGGGCAGCCACCAGCCGGTGTCGTTCTACGAGTTCTACAAGGTGCTCGAGCAGAACGGCGAGTCGTTCTTGAGCGCAGACGGCACCTCGGTGGCGTTCAACACGCCGGGCGGCATCGAGGCGGCGAAGTGGCTCACCGAGAAGAGCGGCACGGTCATGCCGACCATCGAGCAGGGTCAGGGCACTCCTGACTTCGACACCAACCTGTTCCGTGACGGCAAGCTCGGCATGATGCACACCGGCATCTGGGTCTTCGGCGCTGTCGCCGACGTTCCGTTCGGGTGGGACATCGCCGTCGAGCCGGGCAACACGCAGCAGGCCAGCGCCGTGTTCTCGAACGCGGTCGGTGTGTCGGCGAACTCAGAGAACATCGAAGCGGCAACCCTGTTCGCCGAGTTCTTGACCTCGTCGCAGACGATGGTAGACGTGCGACTCGACTCGGGGTGGGAGCTTCCGCCGATCAGCGACGAGGCGCAGCTCGCCGTCTACCTGACGAAAGACCTGCCCGCCAACCGTCAGGCAGTGTTCGACTCGCTCGACAGCATCGCGCTCACCCCGATCGTCGAGCGCGGTCAGCAAGAGATGCAAGACATCATCAATGAAGAGCTCATCGAGGCCCAGGCCGGTCGCAAGACCGTCGAAGAGGCCCTCGCGAGCGCCGAGGAGCGCATCAACGCCGTCATCGGCGGCTGATCCACGTCCATCCTCTGGCGGGGTTCCGGCGGCGCGAGTCGCCGGAACCCCTCCCCGGCCACGCCCCGGAGGGCTCACGAGCATGACCACGACCACTTCGAGCGACCTTGATCGACTCGCCCACCTCGCCGCGCGCAGCGTGGCGCTCATCGAGAGCCTGCAAGACGCCGACGGTGCATACCCCGCCAGCCCCACCTTCTCTGCCTACCAGGGCTACAGCTGGTTTCGCGACGGAGCCTTCATTGCCGACGGCATGTCGGCGGCGGGCGCCGTCGAGTCGGCGTCGCGATTCTTCGACTGGTGCGATCGGATGCTCGACCAGCGCCGCGACCACGTGGCCGAGATCGTTGCCGCCGAGGCCGCCGGCACGCCGTTGCCCGATGACCGCATGCTGCCCACCCGATTCACGTTCGACGGAGGCGAGGGTGACGACGACTGGTGGGACTTCCAGACTGACGGCTACGGCACCTGGGTGTGGGCCTGCGTCACCCACGCGAGCCGCCACGGTCTCGATGTGGCTCGGTGGCGGCAGGGCATCCGTCTCAGCGTCGACTACCTGCTCGCCACCTGGCGACGCCCCTGCTACGACTGGTGGGAGGAGCATCGAGAAGAGGTGCACGTCTCGACGCTCGGCTGCGTCATCGCCGGCCTCGAGGCGGCGGCGAATGCCGCGGTGCTGCAACCCGACGTCGAATCCGCCGCGCGCGAGGCCGCACTGCAGGCCCGCCAGCTGATCGCCGAGCGCGGCAGCCACGACGGCCACCTCAGCAAGTGGCTGGGCTCGACGGCTCTCGACGGCTCGCTCGCCGCGGTGATCGCCCCGCTCGGTGTCATCGACGCCACGAGCTCGCTCGGGCTCGCGAGCATCCGGGCCATCGAGTCAGACCTCAGCGTCGATGGCGGTGTGCACCGCTATCTGCTCGACACGTTCTACGGCGGCGGTCAGTGGCCGCTGCTGAGCTGCTTTCTGGGGCTCGCGCACGCGCGGGCCGGCGACCGCGAGGCCGCGATGCGGCTGCTGGTCTGGGCGGCCGGCACCGAGACGGCCGAAGGCTTCATGCCCGAGCAGGTGCCCGATCACTTGCTCGACGCCTCGAGGCGCGACGAGTGGATCGAGCGCTGGGGCCCGGTGGCCACGCCGCTACTGTGGAGCCACGCCATGTTCGTGCGGCTCGCGGTCGAGCTCGACGTGATGCCCGCGGCGAGGCTCGAGCGGAAGGTCGGCGCATGATTCGGCACACACCGTTCGGCTCGGGGCACCCCTATTCGATCGATACCGAGCAGCGTGACCCCGTCGACCCGGTCGCGGGCACGCCGCTCACGCTCGGCGTTCGCGCCTCTGCGGGTGTCGACGAGGTGCGGTTGCAGTGGCACGACGCCTCGACCGTCACCGAGCATGCGCTCGAGCGGGCGGCTCGCCGCTCACGCGGGCAGACTGTCGACGGCGGGCACCTCGCGAGCGCGCAAGCGCGGCTCGCGCGGGCGCAGAGCGGGTTCTCGGTGACCCTCACCGACCTCGAGCCGCACCGCGCCTACCGCTACCGCTTCGTGGGCGGCCCGAGCTCGGCGCCGCGCTCGCAGAGCACGCGCTGGTTCGACCTGCGCGTCGCAGCGTGGCGCAGCGTCGACGACGGCATGGTGGCGGTGGATGCTGCGGCCGGTCTCATCGCGGGCAGCGTCGAGGTGCTCGATGACGGTGAGCGTCTGCGGCGCGTGCGCTTCGCACTCGCGCTCGCGCCCGGCGAGCATGTCAGTGGTTTCGGAGAACGGTTCGACGCGCTCGACCACCGGGGAGCATCCCTCGATTCGGTCGTCTTCGAGCAGTACAAGTCGCAGGGAGCCGAGCGCAAGACCTACCTGCCGATGCCCTTCGCGCACGTCGTGGGCGGGCGCGGCTGGGGCTTTCACGTGCGCACGTCGCGCCGCGTCTGGTTCGACGTGGGCGCGTCTGCCCCCGATCGGTTGGTCATCGAGGCCGAGATCGATGCAGCGAGCTCGGCGGCTGCGGTGCTCGATGTCGCCGCATACACCGGCACCCCGCACGACGTGCTCGACGCCTTTCTCGCCGAGGTCGGCAGGCCCGAGCAACTGCCCGACTGGGTGCTGAGGCTCTGGGCGAGTGGCAACGAGTGGAACACGCAAGCCGAGGTCATGCGCCAGGCCGATGCGCATCGCGAGCATGACATTCCCGTGGGCAGCATCGTCATCGAAGCGTGGAGCGACGAGAGCACCTTCCACATCTGGCGCGACGCGCAGTACACCCCGCGGGTCGATGGCGGGCCGATGCGCCTGGCCGACTTCACCTTTCCGGCAGAGGGCGCGTGGCCCGACCCGAAGGGCATGGTCGACGAGCTGCACGCGCGCGACATCGCCCTGCTGCTCTGGCAGATTCCGCTCATCAAGATGCGACCGCACCCCCGGGGGCAGACCCGCCACGACGCAGAGGCAGCGGTGCGCGAGGGCGTGCTCATCCGCGAACCGGGGCCAGACGGCCGGCCACGGCCGTATCGCAACCGCGGCTGGTGGTTTCCGCTCGGGCTCATGCCCGATCTCACCGACGAGCGAGCGGCCGAATGGTGGACAGAGAAGCGGCGCTATCTCGTCGACGAGCTCGGCATCGACGGTTTCAAGACCGACGGCGGCGAGCACGCTTGGGGTCGTGAGCTGCTCTACCTCGACGGTCGCCGTGGCGATGAGGCCAACAACACCTTCCCGGTCGCCTATGCGAAGGCCTACGGCGATCTGCTGCGCCGTGCCGGCAAGGCGCCCGTGACCTTCTCGCGCGCCGGGTTCACAGGAGCCCAGGCCCACGGCGCCATCTGGGCGGGTGACGAGAACTCCACGTGGGAGGCGTTTCGCTGGTCGCTCTTCGCCGGCCTCAACGCCACCGCGAGCGGCATGCTCTACTGGGGGTGGGATATCGCCGGCTTCAGCGGCGAGATTCCGACGCCCGAGCTGTACCTGCGCTCGATGGCTGCGGCCGCGTTCGTGCCGATCATGCAGTACCACAGCGAGTTCAACCACCACCGCTCGCCCAGCCGTGATCGCACGCCGTGGAACATCGCAGAGCGAACGGGCGACGAGCGGGTGCTGCCTGCGGTGCGCAGCGTCGTGCACCTGCGCGAACGGCTCGTGCCCCATCTCTCGGCCGAGAGCGCGTGGGCGATCGAGCGGGGCACGTCGCTCATGCGCCCGCTGTTCTTCGACTGGCCAGACGACGAGCGGCTGTGGAGCGCGCCTCTGCAGTGGATGCTCGGCCGCAGCATCCTCGTCTCACCGGTGACGACCGAGGGTGCGACGTCGCACACGGCGACACTGCCTGTGGGGGAGTGGGTGCACGCGTTCAGCGGCGAGCAGGTCGAGGGCGGCGCGACCCACACCACCGAGGTGCCGTGGCACGAGGCGCCGGTCTACGTGCGCGCCGCCGACTGGGCCGCACTGCGCGACGTCTTCAGGTCGTGACTCAGGCTTAGGCTGAGCAGGTGCTGCAGCCGATCATCGCCGGGGTCATCGGCGCCCTCACGGGGTTCGCGAGTTCGTTCGCCATCGTCATCGCGGGGCTCATCGCTGTTGGAGCGAGCCCCGACGAAGCGGCGAGCGGGCTGCTCGCGCTGTGCATCGCGCAAGCGCTGCTCGCGGCGCTGCTGTCGTGGCAGTCGAAGCTGCCCCTGAGCTTCGCGTGGTCGACGCCGGGCGCCGCGCTGCTCGTCGCGGCTGGCGGCTCGACGGGCTCGTACGGCGCGGCGATCGGCGCATTCATTGTGTGCGGGCTGCTCATCGTCGTGAGCGGGTTGTGGTCGTGGCTCGGTCGAGCGATGACGCGCATCCCGATGCCCCTCGCGGGGGCGATGCTCGCCGGAATCCTCTTCCCCATCTGCATCGCGCCCGTCACGGCCGTGATCGAAGAGCCTTTGCTCGCGGCGCCCGTCATCATCGTGTGGCTGCTGCTCGTGCGCTGGTGGCCGCGCTGGGCGGTGCCGGCCGCGATGCTCGTCGCGATCGTCGGCGTGGTCGTGAGCGCCGGTAGCGAGTGGATGCTCGGTGCGACCCTCACGCCCGGCTTCACCCTCACGATGCCCGAGCTCGACCCGCTCGTGATCGTGTCGCTCGGAGTTCCGCTCTACATCGTCACGATGGCGGGGCAGAACGTGCCCGGGTTCGCCGTGCTCGCGACGCTCGGCTACCGCAACGTGCCCGCCCGCCGCATGCTCGCCGCGAGCGGTGCCGCAACCGTGCTCGCGGCGCCCTTCGGCGGCTACGCCCTCAACCTTGCCGCGCTCACCGCGGCCCTCATGGCCGGCCCCGATTCGCACCCCGACCCGGCCAAGCGCTGGGTCGCGCCCGTGGCGGGCGGCGCCACCTACATCGTGCTCGGGCTCGGCGCTGGGGTCGCGACGGCCCTGGTCTCGGCTGCTCCGCCGATTCTCATCATCGCCGTCGCGGGCCTCGCCCTGCTCGGAGCCTTCACGACGGGCCTCGTGAGCGCCTTCGAGGTGCCTGAGACGCGGTTGACGGCGGCCGTCACGCTGATCGTCGTCGCCTCGGGCGTGGTGGTGCTCGGAGTCGGCAGCGCGTTCTGGGGGCTCATCGTGGGCGCGCTCGTGATGCTCGTCACCCGGCCTCGCACGGTCGTCGGCCCGCCGGTGCCAGAAGCGGGCGCAGAAGAGTAGGGTCGAGCCCACCAGCAGAGGAGTTCGCTCATGACCAACCCAGAGGGTGCTCGCACGGGCACCGCCGCCGACCGTCGAGACTCCACCATCGGCGCTGCCCGCAAGGGCGCCATCTACGGCATCATCGTCTCGTTCTCGATCGCCGCGATCGTCGGCATCATCGCGCTGCTGAGCGGCGACTTCGGCGACACGCAGGGCAAGATCATCTTGACCACCCTGCTCATGGGGGCGTCGAGCATCACTGCGCTGTGCCACTTGGCGATCGCCGATCGTGCGATGCGCATCGTCGGCTTCGTGGGTCTTGCGGCGAGCGCGCTCGCGCTCATCACCGGCCTGGTGCTGATCTGGCGCGACTGGTACGACGCCTTCTCTGAAGACTGGCTCAAGGTCTTCGCGACGGCGGGGGTGCTCGCCGTCAGTTTCGCCCACGCGAACCTGCTGCTGTTGCTCGCCGGTCGCCGACGCCTGCTGATCCGCATCGGGCTCATGGTCACGCTCGTCATGATCGCCGCGGTGGCGATCATGATCATCTTGCCGATCGTCAGCGAGGGCGAGATTCCCGGGTATGACAACGAAGAGTGGTACTGGCGGCTCTTCGGGGTCGTCGGCATTCTCGACGTGCTCGGCACCGTGGTCGTTCCCGTGCTGGCCATCTTCGTGAAAGACGCACCGGCGGTCGCGGTGGTGGATGCCGCTGCCGTCGGCTCGTCGCCCACCGAGCACCTCGCGCTCACGCTGCCCTCCGAGCTCGCCGCCGCCCTCGAGCAGCGCGCCGCCGCCGACGGGGTGGATGCCGCCACCGCAGCCATCGCCGCCCTGCGCCGGGGGCTTGACTGAGGGGCGTGCTCGATACCCTGGGTGCATGACCGACCCCCAGAACGCTCTCCCGCTCGACGAGGGCTCGCGCGCCGCGCTCGCGGCCGAGGGCCTGCGCTATGCACAGCTCGACCCGGCCGACACTGCCGCGTTCGACCGCTGGCTGCAGGCGGTCTACCGAGGCTTCCACTTCGACGCGTTCACCGACGAGCAACTGGCGCAGTACCGCGACGGCGTCGGCCCCTCACGGGTGATCGGCGTGTGGGATTCGACGACGGCAGAGGCCGAGAGCCCGATCGCGACAGTCGCGTCGTGGCGTTCACCGCTGCGTCTCGGTGAGAGCCGGGCGGGCGAATCGCTGGAAGTCGAAGGCTGGGCCATCAGCCTCGTCTCGGTGGCCGCCACCCACCGGCGTCGAGGCGTCGCCCGCGCCCTGCTCGAGGGCGAGCTGCGCGCTGCCCACGCGGCGGGCATCCCGCTGGCCATGCTCACTGCCTCTGAGGCGACCATCTACGGTCGCTGGGGTTTCGGCCCCGCGGCGTACACCGCCGACTACCGCATCGACACGCGGGGGCTGCGGTTCACCGCACCCCTGCCCGACGGCCGAGTGCACCGGGTCACCGCGCGCGACCTGCGGCCGCTCGCTGTCGAGCTCACCGAACGGGCGCAGAGGCGCATCGCAGGCGAGGTGCCGCTCGAGCGGCAGCAGTACGATCGCCTGTTCGCGCTCGCGGCACGCACGGCCTCGCACGCGGCGAAGCTGCGGGCAGCGCGCTACGACGACGCCGCGGGTGTGCCGCAGGGCTACGTGCTCTACTCGGTTACCGAGAACCCGAACGATTTCTCCGACCATTCGCTGCGCGTCGAGTATCTGAGCGCCGCGACCGACGACGCCTACGCGGCGCTGTGGCACTACGTGCTCGACCAAGACCTGGTGTCGACCGTGAAGGCGTCGATGCGGCCCGTCGACGAGCCCTTGCCGTGGCTCGTGTCGAACCCTCGCGCCGTGCAGACGACGGCGCGCCACGATCACCTGTGGTTGCGCATTCTCGACGTACCGGCTGCTGTGACCGCGCGCCGATACGCTGCCGCAGACAGCGTCGTGCTGCGCGTTGCCGACGACCTCGGGTTCGCCGCCGGAACCTGGCTGCTCAGCACCGACTCCGAGGGGCGCGCCACCGTGACCGCCGGGGGCTCGTCACCCGACGCTGCGGTGATCGACCTCGGTGTCGAAGCGCTCGGAGCACTGCTGCTCGGCGGCACGCCGATCGACGCCCTGCGCCTCGGCGGTCGGCTCACCGAAGGGTCACCCGGTGCGGCCGATCGACTCGCTGCGCTCGTGCGGCCCACGCGCGCCCCGTATCTGAGCACGTGGTTCTGAGCGCGATCAGGCGACGAGCCCGCGGCGCTCGAGCAGCGGCTCGATGACCGCGTCGCGCCCGCGGAACTCGCGGTAGGCGTCGAGCGGGTCGCCCGCGCCGCCCAACCCCAGCACGTACTGCCGAAACCGGTCGCCGTTGGCGCGCGTGAGCCCGCCGTTCTGCTCGAACCACTGCACGGTGTCGGCGTCGAGCACTTCGCTCCAGATGTAGCTGTAGTAGCCGGCGTCGTAGCCGCCCGAGAAGGTGTGGGCGAAGTAGGTGCTCGAGTAGCGCGTGGGCACGGCCGGGTTGTCGAGGCCCGCCCGCTGCAGCGCCTCGGCTTCGAAGGCGGCGACATCCGTCACGGCTGCTGCCTGCTCGGGGCTGAGCGTGTGCCAGGCCTGGTCGAGCAGGGCCGCGGCGAGGTACTCGCTCGTCGCGAAGCCCTCACCCCAGGTCTGACTGGCGCGGATCTTGTCGAGCGTCTCGGCCGGAATCGGTTCGCCGGTGAGGTGGTGCACCGCGTAGTCGCCCACGATCTCGGGCCAGAGCATCCACATCTCGTTCACCTGGCTCGGAAACTCGACGAAGTCGCGGTAGACGTTCGTGCCCGTGAACCGCGGGTAGGTGACGTGCGCGAAGAGGCCGTGCAGCGCGTGGCCGAACTCGTGGAAGAACGTGTTGACCTCGTCGTAGGTCAGCAGCGTCGGCTCGCCCGCGGCGGGCTTCGGCACGTTGAGATTGTTGACGACGATCGTCGGATGCTCGAGCAGCGTGTTCTGCCCGATGAGCTCATTCATCCACGCGCCGCCGCGCTTGCTGTCGCGGGTGTAGAGATCGAGCAGGTAGAGCCCCAGCTCGGTGCCGTCGTCATTGCGCACCTCGAAGATGCGCACCTCGGGGTGGTAGCCGACGAGATCGTCGCGCTCGTGGAAGGTGATGCCGTACACCTTCGTGGCGGCGGCGAAGACGCCCTGCTGCAGCACGCGCTCGGCTTCGAAGTAGGGCCGCAGCTCGCCGAAGTCGACGTCGAACTCGGCCTTGCGCACCTTCTCGTTGTAGTAGGCCCAGTCGTGCGCCGCGATCGGATGGCCCGCGAGGGCTTCGAGCTTCGCCTGCTCGGCGGCGGCGTTGCGTGCAGCGGCGGGGGCGAGCCGCTCGAGCATCTCGGCGACGCGGGCGGGAGTCTTCGCCGTCTGGTCGGCGGTGACGAACGCCGCGTGGTTCTCGAAGCCGAGCAGGGTTGCCCGTTCGGCGCGCAAGCGCACGATCTCGAGCAGCACCTCGCGGTTGTCGTGCTCGCCGCCGCGACTGCCGCGTGCGCGAGACGCGGCCATGATGCGCGCGCGCACCTCGCGGTTCGTGAGGCTCTCGAGCCACGGGTGCCCCGTCGGCAGCACGAGCGTGACCAGATACTTGCCGTCGAGCCCGCGATCGGTGGCGGCCTGAGCAGCAGCGCTGATCTCACCGGCGCTGAGCCCGTCGAGCTCGGCGGGGTCGTCGATGACGACGGCGAGCTCGTTGGTGTCGGCGAGCAGGTTCTTCTCGAAGCGGGTGGTGAGCGTCGAGAGTCTCGCGTTGAGCTCGCTCAGTCGCCTCTTTTGGTCGTCGTCGAGCCCGGCGCCGGCGAGAGTCATCTCGCGGTGCCACCGCTCGACCAGGTAGCGCTGCTCGGCGGTGAGCTCGAGCGAGTCGAGGTGCTGGTGCAGCTGATCGATGCGCCAGTAGAGCGCCGAGTCGAGCCTGATGGCGTCATCGTGCGCGGCGAGCTTCGGCGCGAGCTCTTCTTCGAGCGCGTTCGTCGCGTCGTTCGAGTCGGCAGAGGCCTTGTTGTAGAAGACGCGCAGGGCCCGGGTGAGCAGCTGCCCGCTCGACTCGAGCGGCACCATGGTGTTCTCGAAGGTCGGCATGTCACGGCGTCGGGTGATGGACCGAATCTCTCGCAGCTGCTCGGCCATCCCCTGCTCGATCGCGGGGCCGTAGTGCTCATCGGCGATGTCGGCGAAGGGCGGCAATTGGTAGGGAAGGGTGCTCGCGGCGAAGAACGGGTTCGACATGGCTTCAGCCTACGCTGATCGTGCAAAGATTCTCTTGCAAAGAAAGTCATGCAAAGAAGTGCTTGCAAAGAAATGTTTGCATTGCTACGCTGATGCACATGACAGATCACCCAGTCGAGCACGAGGCGCGTGTCGCCGACCTCGACAGCCTCAAGGCGCTCGCGCACCCGCTGCGCGTGCAGATCATCGAAGCGCTGTCGACCTACGGCCCGCACACGGCGAGCACGCTCGCTGATCGTCTCGGAGAGTCGAGCGGCGCCACGAGCTACCACCTGCGGCAGCTCGAGAAGCACAACTACGTGCGTGAAGTAGCCGACCGTGGCACCGGGCGCGAGCGGTGGTGGGAGCGCGTGCCTGGCCCCATCCAGATCGGCAGCCCAGAGTTCGACGACAGTGCCGCCAGCAAAGCAGCCTCGCGCGTCGTCATGCGCGAGTGGCTGCACCACCGCGAAGCGGGAGTGCGCGACATCGTCGATCGGGGCATGGAAGAACTGCCGAGCAACTGGCTCGAAGCCACCGTGCTGCACTCGGCGAGCCTGCACGTGACCGCGCCGCAGCTCACCGAGCTCAACGAGGCCATCATCGACCTCATCACCGAGTTCACCACCCGGTATCGAGGCCAACGCGTGCCCGGCTCTCGACCGGTGCAAGTGCAGTACTTCGGTTTTCCCGTTCTCGACGGGGTCGAGATTCCTCAGCCCCACACCCCAGACACCGATTTCGACCAGAAAGAGGCACAGCCATGAGCACCGCCGCCATTCCGCTGTCAGTGGAGTGCCACCGACAGCCCTTCGTGCGCACCCTTCTCATCTCGACCGGCCTCGCGCTCGTCGCGTGGGGGCGAGCCATCCCCGTCGGCCGAGCGCAGCTCGCATCGTGCGACCACGACGCCCGTCAGCGGCTGCTGGCTCGCGAAGCGGCAGTCGCACTGCGTGACGCCCGGCCACGCTACGGCTTCCACTCCTGACGACAGCGGGCCGAAGCGCGCTCAGTCGAGTGCGTCTGCGCCCACGATCGTGACCGAGCCGTCAGGTGCGACGCGAATGGTCGTTCCGTCGTCGAGCTCGACGACGGGGCGGCCCTCCAACCAGGTGAGCGTCCACCGCCACGAGCTCGTGTCGAGCTCGACCAGTTCTGCCTCGACGGCGCGGATCGCCCATCGAACCTCGTCAGCGAGGCGCGCGGGCGGATCGTCGCCGACCGACCACCGGGTTCCGAGCTGCATGGCTCAGACCTCCCACTCGTAGGTGACCCAGCTCGTGCGGGTCGCGAGCCGATCGTAGACCGACTGTGCGCGCTCGTTGTCGGCGGCGGTGATCCACCGCACGGTGCCGCCGCCGTGCGCACGGGCGTGCTCGGCGATCGCCTCGAGCAGGGCAGTTCCCGCGCCCGAGCCCCGCACCTCGGGCACGGTGTACAGGTCGTCGAGAAACCAGCCGGGGCCGGCCGTGAAGGTGTCAGGCTGCTCGCGCACGTGCGCGAAGCCCACGACCTCGCCGTCGAGATCGGCGACGAGGCAGAACAGGGGGTGGTGGGCATCCATGAGCCACGTCCACACACCGTCGAGAACTTCGTCGCTGAACGCGGTCTCGTAGAAGACCCCGTAGGCGGTGAACAGCTCGCGCCATCGAGCTTCGTCGCCAGTGTCGATCGGCCGCACGCGCGCGGCGCTGGAGTCGCTCATGCCTCCAGTCTCTCGCACTGGCGGCGATGGCGGCGGTGCGGGGGCGGCGGCGCGCGACGGCTCTGCACGACTCGCTGGCTGCTGCAGCGAGCGCCGCACGCACCTCGGATTGTCCGCTCACCCCGGTCTTCTCGCCCCGCCCCGGCGTGTCGCGCTGTCGACACGGCGTGTCGCGCAAATCACCGGGTCTAGGCGACAGGGCGACAGGGCGATGGGCACCAGCGCCATGACCAGGGCGCGCACCACGCGCCGCCAGCACCGCCCGGGATGCTGCGCTCAGGCCTGCGGAAGCTCGCCGAGCTCGATCTCGAGCACCGACACCTCGTCGGCCGGAGTGATCGTGAGCGAGGCGATGCGCCCGACCGCCGCGAGGTCGCCCGCGGCGTGCTCGAGCAGCGCGGGGCCGGCGATGACAGCCCGCGTCACGGGAGTCTTCTGCGAGGCCTTCGCGTCGGTCTTCGCGCGGCGGATGCCGATGAGCGCCTCAGAGACGAGCGGCAGCAGCCCGCCATGCTGAGCGTCGACACCCAGCTCGTCGACGGTCGGCCAGGGCGCCGTGTGCACTGACGAGTCGTGAGTCCAGCTCCACACCTCTTCGGTCGCGAACGGCAGCACCGGCGCGAACAGGCGCACGAAGACGTCGATCGCGAGCTGCAGGGCAGACACCGCGCTCGCCTGGCCCTCTGCACCCTGCGAACCGTACGCCCGCTCTTTCACGAGCTCGAGGTAGTCGTCGGTGAAGGTCCAGAAGAACTGCTCGGCGACTTCGAGGGCTCGCGCGTGGTCGTACTCTTCGTAGGCGCGCGTCGCGGTGGCGACCACTTCGCCGAGGGTCGCGAGCATGTCGATGTCGAGCGGCTCGGTCACAGCATCGGCTCCCGACGCAGTGCCTGCGGGCGCCTCGAACGAGTAGACGAACTTGGCGGCGTTGAGCACCTTGATCGCCAGGCGTCGCCCGATCTTGATCTGCTTCGGGTTCTGCGGGTCGAAGGCGGCGTCGGTGCCGAGTCGTGACGACGCGGCCCAGTAGCGCACGGCGTCGCTGCCGTGCTCGTCGAGCATCGCGGCGGGCGTGACGACGTTGCCCTTCGACTTCGACATCTTCTTGCGATCGGGGTCGACGATGAAGCCCGAGATGCCCGCGTGCTTCCACGGCACCGTGCCGTGCTCGAGCTCTGCGCGCAGCACCGTCGAGAACAGCCAGGTGCGAATGATGTCTTGACCCTGGCTGCGCAAGTCGTACGGAAACACCAGGTCGAAGAGCTCTGGGTCGTCTTCCCACTTGCCGGCGATCTGCGGCGTGAGCGATGACGTCGCCCAGGTGTCCATGATGTCGACCTCGCCGATGAAGCCCCCCGGTTGCCCGCGCTGCGCTTCGTCGAACCCCGGGGCCGGCATCGACGAGGGGTCGACCGGAAGCTGGTCTTCGGTCGGCACGATCGGCTCGCCGGTCTGCTCGCCGTGCTCGTCGAGGCGGTACCAGACCGGAATCGGCACGCCGAAGAACCGCTGGCGCGAGATGAGCCAGTCGCCGCTCAAGCCGCCCACCCAGTTCTCATAGCGCACGCGCATGAAGTCGGGGTGAAAAGCCACCTCGCGGCCTCGCTCGAGCAGCCGGGCGTTGAGCGCCTCGTCGCGTGCACCGTTCGCGATGTACCACTGCCGGGTCGTCACGATCTCGAGTGGCTTGTCGCCCTTCTCGAAGAACTTGACCGGGTGCGTGATGGGGCGTGGCTCGCCGATGAGGTCGCCTGACTCGCGCAGCAGCTCGACCATGCGCGCCTTCGCGCTGAAGACCGTCTTGCCCGCGAGCTCGGCGTAGGTCTCGACGGCCTCGCCCTCGAGACCTGAGGGCGCATCGGCGAGAATGCGCCCATCCTTGCCGAGAATGGGGCGCATCGGCAGGTCGAGCTCGCGCCACCAGACCACGTCGGTCACGTCGCCGAAGGTGCAGACCATGGCGATGCCCGAGCCCTTGTCTTGCTGCGCCAGGTGGTGAGCCACGACGGGCACTTCGACTCCGAACAGCGGCGTGCGCACGGTGCTGCCGAAGAGGGGCTGGTAGCGGGGGTCATCAGGATGCGCGACGAGGGCCACGCAGGCGGCGATGAGCTCGGGGCGCGTCGTCTCGATCTCGACCGTGCCGCCGTCTGGCCGGTGAAAGCTCACCCGGTGGAAGGCGCCGGGCATCTCTTTGTCTTCGAGCTCTGCCTGCGCGACGGCAGTGCGAAACGTGACGTCCCACAGCGTCGGGGCGTCGGCGCGGTAGGCCTCTCCGCGCGCCAGGTTGCGCAGGAAGGCGCGCTGGGCGGCGCGCTGCGCGTCGTCGCCGATCGTGCGGTAGGTCTGGCTCCAGTCGACGCTCAGGCCGAGAGTGCGCCACAGGTCTTCGAACTGCTGCTCATCTTCGACGGTGAGCCGCTCGCACAGCTCGATGAAGTTGCGGCGGCTGATCGGCACCTGATCGGCGGCCTTCGAGTTCGCGTTGTCGCCGCCCTCGAAGGGCGGGGTGAAGTCGGGCTCATAGGGCAGGGTGGGGTCGCAGCGCACACCGTAGTAGTTCTGCACGCGGCGCTCGGTCGGCAGCCCGTTGTCGTCCCAGCCCATCGGGTAGAAGAGGTTCATGCCGCGCATGCGCTGAAAGCGTGCAGCGAGGTCCATGTGGGTGTAGCTGAAGACGTGGCCGATGTGCAGCGAGCCCGAGGCGGTGGGCGGGGGAGTGTCGATCGCGTAGACCGAGTCTGGGCCAGCATCCACCGCCGCCTGACGATCGAAGCGATAGGTGCCGTTCGATTCCCACACCGCGCCCCATTTGCCCTCCAGGCCTTCCAGGGCGGGCTTCTCGGGCAGGCTGGCGTGAGTCATCGCGGTCTCGCTTCGGTATGTGCGGCACCGTGTCAAGGGTTGAGGTGCCTGAATGTCAGGGTCGCCCCATGGTATCGGGACGAGCCCAGAAGCACCGCACTACCGCGTGGCTGTCACCGTCTTGTGCGTCAGTCGGCCTGCCGAGTCTTCGAGCGTCACCGTGTAGATCTGGCTGGCCTCAGAGCACTGGTAGTAGAACGTGTAGGTCGCCGTCGTCGGCACTTGCTCGTATGGCTGCAGCTTCGCGTTGTTCGTGCCGATGCCGAACCATGCGTTGACAGCGTTGCTGCTGCTCCAGCTCCAGGTGATCTCGACCGAACTCGACGTGTCAGGGCAGTTGGCTTTGTTCGGCCCGCTGAAGGTGGCGAAGCTCGGGCTCTGCGGCGGGGGCGGCGGCGGCGGCGGGGCGCTCGCCGAGGCCTCGGGTTCTTCAGACGGCTCGGGCTCGGGCGACTCGCTCTCGGTCGGCTCGGGCGAGGGCGTCGGCGACTCGCTCAACGTCTCGGTCGGCAGCGGTGCTGGCTCGGGGTCGCCCTGACCTCCGAGCAGCACGGCGATGAGCACGATGAGGGCGAGCAGAATCGCGCCGGCGACCGACAGCAGAGCGATGAGCAGTGTGCGGTTCTTGCGCTCGTCGCTCGGTGGTTCGCCCCCGGCAGCTGGCTGCTCGGGCAAGGGCACGGTGGGTGCGGCGAACGCCTCGGTGGGCGCGTCGTCGGGGGTGGGGTCGCTCATGACGGTGGCCTCCCTGTGCACTAGGTCGACGGCAGCCGTGCGGCCGCTGCGGCTCAGACTATGGCTCGACAGCCGCCGAAGGCTAGAGGCAGAGGCGAGTCAGCCCCTCACTCGAGGGCGTCGTCGCGGTCGACCCGAATGCGAATGGCCACGAGCGACGCCACCAGGGTGATGAGCGACATGCCCGCGAGCACCACGGCGGGGTGCCACCAAGCGTTGCCGGTGGCAGCGCCGAGTGCGCCCGTGAGCGCGGGCACGAAGCCGGCGACGACGGCGGCCAGCGCGTAGGCGAAGCCGAGAGCCGAGTAGCGGTAGCGCTCGTCGAACAGTTCGGTGAAGATGCCGCCGAGCGCCGCCCAGCTCATGGTCGGCAGAATGCCGCCGATGATCATCATGCCGACGAGAAACGCGAAGCTCGCCTCTTGCAAGAAGAAGTAGATCGGAAACGCGACGAGCAGTGTGCCGAGCGCCCCGATCGCGACGACGAGGCCTGAGCCGATGCGGGTCGCCCACGCGCCGAACAGGGGAATGGTGATGAGCTGCAGCAGGCCGCCCGCTGTCGTCGCGATCAAGAGCTCGTAGTAGTCGAAGCCGAGCACGCCTGCCCCGTAGTTGAGCGTGTAGGTGTTCATGAGCGAGTACGAGCCGATGCCGAGCAGCGCGACGCCGACCGCGACGACGATCGTGACGGGCTGGGCGCGCAGCAGGGCGGCGAGGGGGATGCGCGGCGCGCGCCCGGCGTCTTTCACCGCGGTGAAGACCGGGGTCTCGGTGACGGCCAGCCGCAGGTAGAGCGACACCGCAAGAAGGGGAATCGCCGTCAAGAACGGTACGCGCCACGCCCACTCGCTGATCTCTTCGCTCGTGAGGGCGAGCGTGAGCCAGATGAAGGCTGCCGCCGAGAGGATCGACCCGATCGGCGAGCCGAGCTGCGGCATCGCCGCGGCGAAGGCGCGTTTGGCACGGCTCTCGTGCTCGGTGGCGATGAGCACGGCGCCGCCCCACTCACCGCCGAGTGACACGCCTTGCGCGACGCGCAGCAGCACGAGCAGCACCGCACCGAACCAGCCGGCTTGGTCGAACGTGGGCAGCACTCCGATGAGTCCGGTCGCGACGCCCATCATGGTGATGGTGACGATGAGTGTCGTTCGGCGGCCGATGCGGTCACCGAGGTGCCCGAACACGATGGCGCCGACGGGCCTGATGACGAAGGCGACGCCGATGGTCGCGAGCGCGGCGAGGTTCGCCCCCACTTCGCCGAGCGGTTCGAAGAACAGCGGGCCGGCGAAGAACGCCGAGAAGTAGGCGAAGAGGTAGAAGTCGTACGACTCGAGCGAGGTTCCGACGAGTGATGCCCACCGAGCGCGGCGAGCGATGCGCGGGTCGGAGGGGGCGGGGGCAGGGTGAGTGGCGGCCGGGCCGCGCGATGCGTTCGTCACAAGAACGTCAGCGTACTGGGCCCTTCGTGCATTCCCGATCGGTCACGACACCGGCACGAGGGTGCTCACGAGATCGCGCAGCATGGGGCTCGGGCTCAGCTGCAGCGAATCGGCGAGCACGACGGCGAATCGCTCGTACACGCGCAAGGCTTCGTGCTGATTGCCCGCGACGAGGTGCAGCCTGATGAGCGCCGCTTGCGCCGTCTCTCGCAAAGGCTCGTTGCGCACGGCAGCCTGCGCGGCTCCCATAGCGAGGTGCGGGCGGTGGTCGGCCGACAGTGTCGCCGCGAGCGCTTCGAGCGCGATCGCACGCAGCAACCGCCAGTCTTCGGCCTCATCGAGCACCCAGTCGTCGTAGCTGTCTGGCAGCAGCTCGAGGCACAGCAGCGCGATCGACTCTCGAGTCTGCGCCGCGCTCTGTCTCGGCGACGGATGCTCGGTCTCGAGCATGTCGAACGCTTGCTGTCGTGCGAGCCGGTAGTCGACGGCGCACGCCGCGTCGATGCGCAAGCCTCCCGGTGTCATCTCGACGACGGACTGCGCCGAGCTGTCGAGCCGGCTGAGGGCCGTGCGCAACCGCAGTGCGGCCAACTCGCTCGTCGTGTCGGGCCACAGCGCTCCCGCGACGGCTGCGCGCGACACGACGCGGTCTCGCAGGGCCAAGAGCACGACGAGTCGCTGCGTTCCCGCGGTCGAGGTGGCGGCGGGCGCTCCTGAGACTGCGACTTCGAACGAGCCGAGCAGGCTCAAGTGCGTTGCAGTCATAGACGACCTCTCGTCGTCGCAGTGTACGCCGGTGCTACCGCAGTGCTGCCCGGCGCCTCGCGAGCGGCAACGCGCTGCCCATCACGAGCAGCAGTGTGCTGACTGCGGCGAACGAGCCGAAACCGGCCGGCCCGGTCGCGGCGAGGTTGCCCGAGAACTGCGAGAGACCGCTGTCGCTGCCGTCGCCGCCGAGAATCCCCGAGCCGCCGTCGTCACCGCCGTCGTCACCACCGCCGTTGTCGCCGCCGTCGTCTCCACCGTCATCGCCGCCCGCAGGGACGATGATCGTCGTGATGCTCACGTCGCACACGAGCACGCTGCCGTTGCCGTCGGCCGAGCCGTCGCACTGCGTGATCGAGACGTCGAAGGCCGAGTTCGCCGTTGAGTTCGACTCGACGGTGCAGACCATGAAGTTGCCCGTGCCGGTCACGCTGCCGTTGCACTGGTTGATCGTTGCGCCCGTCGTCGACTGAATCGGGTCGCAGTAGCTGCCGGGCACGACGCCGCCGCCGCCGAGCGAGCCGATGCACTGATTGACGGTCGCGATCGACGTCGTCGCATCACCCACGATGGTGTTGGTCATCGACACCGAGCAGTAGAGCGAGGCACCGCCGCCGCCGACAGTGCCGTTGCACTGATTGACGGTCTCGGTGAGGTGCGGATACGAGAGAATTCCCGAGTCGACGCAGACCATGAGCTCGGTGTCGGTGTTCGCGCCGCCGTTGCAGACGACCGTGCGCATCGTCGAGCTGCCGAGGCCCGTCGCGACGTCGTACTGGTTCGTGATCGTGACGGTGCAGTCGTAGCCCTCGCCGCCGCCACCACCCACGCCGTTGCACTGCTGCATCGGAGCCGCCGCAGCCGGTGCACTGTGCCCGCCGACCGTGAGCAGCGCCGCGGCGAGCATGATGGCGCCGAAGAGCGCGACGAGCCGTGAGGCGGTCGGTCGAGTGGTGCGGTGCGTGATGGTCAATTGGTCCCCCCGAACACAAGATGGCGCAGTCCCCACCGCGCATTCGCAGTGTGCGCCGTCGTGCGTGACATGCGCGTGACATGTACGTGACACCCCCGCAGTAGACAGATCGGGTGTTCGCATCGCGCATACCGCGATCGCGTACACTCGAGTCAACAGCGTTGATCCGGCTATCACCGGGGAGTTCTCGGAAGAACGCTCGACTCGTGCGAGCTGCTAGACCCGAGCGGGGCAGGCCCGTCATCGCCGCAGGAGAGAGGCGAGCATCCCAGATGCTCGCAAGCGGGGTGGTACCGCGGCAGGCTCACGAGCCTGGCGTCCTCGCGGGAAGTGATCGCAGCATCCACTGACCGGAGGAACCATGGTCTACCCCCGCCACCGCGACGAGAGCGGTGTTGTCGCATCGCCGAACCTTCCGGCGCTCGAGCACGAGGTGCTCGCCTACTGGGCCGAGCACGACACGTTTCGGCGGTCGATCGCGCAGCGCGAGGGGTGCGACGAGTGGGTGTTCTACGACGGCCCGCCGTTCGCCAACGGTCTGCCGCACTACGGCCACCTGCTCACCGGGTATGCGAAAGACGTCTTTCCGCGCTTTCAGACCATGCGCGGCAAGCAGGTGCACCGCCGGTTCGGGTGGGATACCCACGGTCTGCCCGCCGAGCTCGAGGCGATGAAGCAGCTCGGCATCACCGAGAAGGCGCAGATCGAAGAGATGGGCGTCGAGGCGTTCAACGCGAAGGCCCGCGAGAGCGTGCTGCGCTACACCGACGAGTGGCAGAGCTACGTGACCCGCCAGGCGCGCTGGGTCGACTTCGAGAACGACTACAAGACGCTCGACATCACGTTCATGGAGAGCGTGCTGTGGGCCTTCAAGACCCTGCACGATCGCGGGCTCGCCTACGAGGGCTACCGCGTGCTGCCGTATTGCTGGCGCGACGAGACGCCGCTGTCGAACCACGAGCTGCGCATGGATGACGACGTCTACCAGTTGCGGCAAGACCAGTCGGTCACGGTGACCTTTCCCCTCGTCGGCGAGAAGGCTGAAGCGCTCGGCCTCACGGGTGTCGAGGCCCTCGCGTGGACGACGACCCCGTGGACTCTACCGACGAACCTGGCGCTCGCCGTCGGCCCCGAGGTGGTCTACGCGGTCGTGCCCCGCGGCGGTGAGGCTCAGGATGCTCGCACTTTCTTGCTCGCGGCCGACACGATTGCGGCCTATGCGAAAGAGCTCGGCTATGCCGACGCCGACGAGGCGCGCGCCGCTGTCACCCGCACGCTCGTCGGCAGCGAGCTCGGCGGTGTGCAGTACGACCGCGTGTTCGACTACTACGCCGACGTCGAGACGTGGGGCACCGAGAACGCCTGGCAGATTCTCGTCGCCGACTATGTCGCCACCGGCGAGGGCACGGGCATCGTGCACCAGGCGCCCGCCTACGGCGAAGACGACCAGCTGACGTGCGCGGCGGCCGGTATTCCCACGATCATCTCGGTCGACGACGGCGGCCGGTTTCTGCCCCAGGTGTCCGACGTCGCCGGCCAACAGGTCTTCGACGCGAACAAGCCGCTCACGGCGATGCTGCGCGAGCGGGGCCGTCTGTTTCAGCAGCGCAGCTACGAGCACAGCTACCCGCACTGCTGGCGCTGCCGCAACCCGCTCATCTACAAGGCCGTCTCGAGCTGGTTCGTGCGCGTCACCGAGCTGCGCGATCGTGCGCTCGAGCTCAACGAGCAGATCACCTGGGTGCCCGACAACGTCAAGCACGGCCAGTTCGGCAAGTGGCTCGAGGGCGCTCGCGACTGGTCGATCAGCCGCAACCGCTACTGGGGCAGCCCGATTCCGGTGTGGAAGAGCGACGACCCGACCTACCCGCGCGTCGACGTCTACGGCTCGCTCGCCGAGCTCGAAGCCGACTTCGGCACCCTGCCGCGCAACGCCGATGGCGAGGTCGACCTGCACCGCCCGTTCATCGACGAGTTGACTCGCCCGAACCCCGACGACCCGACCGGGCGGTCGACGATGCGGCGCATCGACGATGTCTTCGACGTCTGGTTCGACTCGGGCTCGATGCCGTTCGCCCAAGTGCACTACCCGTTCGAGAACGCCGACTGGTTCGACTCGCACAACCCCGCCGACTTCATCGTCGAGTACATCGGGCAGACGCGGGGCTGGTTCTACACGATGCACGTGCTCGCGACGGCGCTGTTCGACCGCCCGGCGTTCAGCAGCGTCATCAGCCACGGCATTGTGCTCGGCAATGACGGGCAGAAGATGTCGAAGAGCCTGCGCAACTACCCAGACGTGGGCGAGGTGTTCGAGCGCGACGGCGCCGACGCCATGCGCTGGTTCTTGATGTCGAGCTCAGTCATTCGCGGCGGCAACCTCGTGGTCACCGAAGAGGGCATTCGCGCGGGTGTGCGCGAATTCGTGCTGCCGTTGTGGAGCACCTACTACTTCTTCACGCTCTACGCCAACGCCGGCACTCTCGGTGAGGCCACCTGGCGCACCGATTCACCCCATGTGCTCGACCGCTACCTGCTCGCCAAGACCCGCGACCTCGTCGTCGAGGTGACGAGCCAGCTCGACTCGCTCGACGCGCCGCTCGCCGCAGCGGCGCTGCGCGACTTCGCCGACGTGCTCACCAACTGGTACGTGCGCCGGTCGCGCGATCGATTCTGGGCGGGCGATGATCGGGATGCTCACGACACCCTCTTCACCGTGCTCGAGACCCTCGCCAGGCTGTCGGCACCCCTGGCGCCTCTCGTCGCCGAAGAGGTCTGGCGCGGTCTCACCGGGGGCGAGAGCGTGCACCTCGCCGACTGGCCGGCAGCAGAACAGTTCGGGGCAGACGACGCTCTCGTCGCCTCGATGGACACGGTGCGGGCGATCGCGAGCGCAGGTCTGGCACTGCGCAAGGCGCAAGGGCTGCGCGTGCGCCTGCCGCTGCAGTCGCTCACGGTCGTCGCCCCGGCAATCTCGGCGCTCGCCGACTTCAGCGACATCGTGCGCGATGAGCTCAACGTCAAGTCGGTCGAGCTCGTCGAGTTCGACGAGTCGCTCGTCGCCGAGTACGGCATCACCCGGCGGCTCGCCGTCAACGCTCGCGCGGCCGGGCCGCGCATCGGCAAGAGTGTGCAGCAGGCGATCGCCGCCGCGAAGGCCGGCGACTGGTCGGTCGACGGCGACAGCGTCGTCGTCGGCGGGCTCGCCCTCGAGCCGGGGGAGTACACCCTCGAGCTCGAGCTCGACGACCCCGCCGCGGCTGTCGTGTTCTTGGCTGGAGGAGGATTCGTGCTGCTCGACACCCGCGTCACCCCCGAACTCGCGGCCGAAGGGCTCGCACGCGACGTCATCCGCGCCGTGCAGCAGGCGCGCAAAGACGCAGGCCTCGACGTGAGCGATCGCATCGCGCTGCGGCTCGGCTCGGCAGACGCCAGCACGCGCGACGCGATCGAGGCCCACGCACCGCTCATCAGCGCCGAGACGCTCGCCACGAGCCTCGACGTCGTCGAGGGTGGCGAGGGTGCGGCGGTCGCCGTCGGCGATGCGGCAACCGTGACAGTGTCGGTGGTGCGCGCATGACCCCCGACCGTTCGGCCGACGACCGCGCCGCCGCCGAGGCAGTGCACGCCGAGCTGCTCGCCCGCATCGGCGAGGCGAACCCTCAGCCGCGCCTCGAAGCGACGCGTCGCGCCGCTGAACTGCTCGGCGACCCGCACCGCAGCTTCGCGATCGTGCACATCACCGGCACCAACGGCAAGACATCGACGGCACGCATGATCGAGAGCATCCTGCGCGCATACGGTCTGCGCACCGGCCTGCTCACGAGCCCGCACCTCACTCGCCTCAACGAGCGCATCGTGATCGACGGCGAACCCATCAGCGACCGGATGCTCGCCGACACCTGGGCAGACATCGCACCATACCTGCTCATGGTCGATGCCGAGTTGACCGCGAACGGCGAAGCGCCCTTGAGCAACTTCGAGGCGCTCACCGCGCTCTCGTTCGCCGCCTTCGCCGACGCTCCCGTCGATGTCGCCGTGCTCGAGGTGGGCATGGGTGGCGAGTGGGATTCGACGAACATCGCCGACGGCGACGTCGCCGTGCTCACGCCCATCGCGCTCGATCACGAACGCTTTCTCGGCAGCACGGTCGGTGAGATCGCTCGCACGAAGGCCGGCATCATCAAACCGGCCGCGACGGTCGTCACGGCCATCCAGCAGCCCGAGGCGATGCAAGAGCTCACCGCGGCCGCCGAGCACAACGAAGCCGCGGTAGTCTGCGAAGGCATCGGCTTCGCTCTCGTCGATGCCCGGCTCGCGGTGGGCGGGCAGCTCATCGACGTGCGGGGCAGGGCGGGCGAGTATCGCGAAGTGTTCTTGCCGCTGTTCGGAGTGCATCAGGCTCAGAACGCCGCCGTGGCGATCGCCGCCGTCGAATCGTTTCTCGGCGACGGCACGCAGCCGCTCGCCGACGACGTGCTCGCCGAAGGGCTCGGCTCGGTGACGAGCCCGGGGCGGCTGCAGCTCATCGGTACCGAGCCGAGCGTGCTCATCGATGCGGCGCACAACCCGCACGGCGCCGAAGCGCTCGCGCGGGCACTGCTCACGTCTTTCGCCTTTGACTCGATCACCGCGATCGTCGGCGTGCTCGATGACAAGGACGCGAGGGGCATCATCGAAGCCCTCGATCCGGTCGTCGACCGCTTCATCGTGAGCAGCAGCGCGACGGCCCGCTCGATCGACGGCGACGAGCTCGCCGATGTCGTCGCCGCCGTGGCGAGCCACGATCGAGTGTCGGTCGAGCCGAGTCTGGCCGCGGCGATCGACGCAGCTCGAGCAGAGGCCGGGCCGAACGACGCCGTGCTCATCACCGGTTCGGTGACGATGGCCGGTCAGGCGCTGCTCATCGCGCGCGAGCAGAATTGGGTGCTGTGACCGACACCGCCTCGACACCAGCACCCGAACAGCCGGCGCGCCGCGCGCGGCGCACCCGCAGCGCGACAGAGTCGCTGCTCGTCATCACCCTGGGCATGGAGATGCTCGCCGTCGTCTTCGGAACCCTCGCCATCAACGGGCTCGGCATACTGCCGTCGTCATCGGTCTTCATCGGCGGAGCCGTGTTGCTGGTGCTGCTCGTCGTGGCCGTGCGGGTTGCACGCTACCGCTGGGGAGTGTGGTTCGGCTCGGCATTGCAGGTCGTGCTGCTGCTCACGGGCATCATCGAAGTGCTCGCCGCCGTGACCGCGGCCGTCTTCGTGGGATTCTGGATCTACGGCCTCGTCAAGGGCCGGCAACTCGATGCGGCGACGAGCGCGAGCGCAGCATCCACCGACCACACCGATCAGGAGACATCATGACCACCACCGTTGAAGAGACCCTCGTGCTCGTGAAGCCCGATGGTGTCGCCCGCAACCTCACCGGCGAGATTCTGCGCCGCATCGAAGCGAAGGGCTACCAGCTCGTCGACCTCAGGCTCGTGCAGCCCGACCGCGACCTGCTTGCCGCCCACTATGCCGAGCACGAAGGCAAGCCCTTCTACGAGCCGCTCATCGAGTTCATGGAGTCTGGCCCCGTCGTCGCCGCGCGCATCGCCGGCAACCGCGTCATCGAAGGCTTTCGCTCATTGGCGGGCACGACCGACCCGACGACGGCGGCGCCGGGCACCATTCGCGGCGACCTCGGGCGCGACTGGGGCCTGAAGGTGCAGCAGAACCTCGTGCACGGCTCAGACTCTCCCGAGTCTGCCGCTCGCGAGCTGGCGCTCTGGTTCGCCTGACGCCGCCGAGCCCGACAGGGTCAGCCCAGCAGTAGCCCGATCAGGGTCGGAAACTGCACGACGATGGCCACCACGATCGCCACGATGGTGGCGACGATCGGCACCCATACGAACGGCAGCACGGTCGACGCGAACCGCGCGACGCGAGGGTTGTCGACGAGCGCGCCGGTCGCGAGCGTCCAGAGCAGCAGCACCCAGAACATCGGAATCACCGTGGCCCAGACGAGCATGCACCAGGGGCACAGAATGCCGATCTGAAAGACGGCCTGGTCGAACAGCCACATGATGAAGACGAAGGCGCCCGCGACGCCGACCATGAAGCTCCACCAGAACCACCGGGCGAACCGTGCACCGGCGAGCAGACCCACGCCGACGGCGATCGGCGCGACAAGACCCGCGACCCCCAAGAGCGGGTTCGGAAAACCGAGCAGCGATGCCTGCCACGACTCCATGATGCTGCCGCACGAGACGAGCGGGTTGACGTCGCAGTTGAGCACGTAGGTGGGGTCGATGAGCGAGTGCACTCGCTCGACGATGAGCGACATCGCGCCGTACCAGCCGACCGCTCCCGTGACGATGAGGGTGATCGCGAGTGCGATGGGGCGAGGTGCGTCTGCGCGCGGGTGAAGTCGATCAGCAGTGGTGGTCACTGCTCGATTATCCCGCTGCGCACCGTGCGACACCTGGGTCTAACGTCCCGACACGTCGAGTCCGTGCGATAATGAGGCGAAGTCGTCGCCAGCCGCGCTCGCGACGACCACCAACAAAGCTTTCCGGGCATGACCGGACCAGTTTCGCGGCACCGATTGCCGCGACCGTGGGGAATAGCCAGTTTCCTGTGCCGCACCGCTGTGACAGAGCGAAAGCGGCGGCAGCAGCGAGGTCGTGACAGGGCCCGAGAGAGCGCCGAACCCGAGTCGGGGGCGCTGTGCCACAACCAAAGATTTCGGTGAGAGAGAGAAGCTCTCGCCCCCAATGCCACCGTGCGGGCGCGGCCCGAGCGGTCGAGGAGTGCACCAGCGATGGTGAGTGACGACAACCTGAACGACGAGAGCACGGCCCCGAAGAAGCGCACGAGACTCTTCGGCGGTCGAGCACCCAAGCGGGCGACCGACCATGCGTCGCAGAGCGAGCCCGGCTTCGATGCCGCGCACCTCGCCGAGCCCGAGCCCGCCGCACAGTCCGCACTGGAGTCTGCACACGCTGTTGAGCCCGAGACGGCTCCCGCGTCTGAGGCAGCTCCCGCCAAGACCAGGCGCAAGCCGGCAGCCACGGCAGCGACTGCCGCACAGGCCGAGCCTGACGCACCAACCGAACCCGCCAAGAAGCGCGAGCGCGGGGCGAAGCGCGAGCCCGACGCGAGCGCCCCGTCCGACGCGAACGCAGCGTCCGACGCGAGTGCCTCGCTCGATGAGAGCCCCGCGTTCGACGCGAGCACCTCAGCAGTCGAGAAGCCCGTCTCCGCACCCGTGTTTCCTGAGCTCAAGCCCGAGTCGACGACGTCGCTGCTGTTCTTCGCACCTCCCGTAGCCGCGGTGTCGCCGAGCCGTCGGCCGTCAGATGCCGACGCCCTCGACGACGACGAGGGCACCAGCACGAGTCGTCGACGCTCGCGCACGCGTCGCAGTCGAGGTGGAGCATCCGCAGACGGCGATGCCCGCAACGAGGGCGGTCGCAGCGATGCGAGCCGTGGCGATGCGGGCCGTGGCGACTCCGGCCGTGGCGACGATTCCGGCCGCTCGCGCGGTCGACGCAGCCCCGAGCCGATCACCGAGCCTCAGCGCATCAAGGGGTCGACCCGACTCGAGGCCAAGAAGCAGCGCCGCCGCGACGGCCGCGACGCCGGCCGCCGGCGCCCGGTCGTCACCGAGGCAGAGTTTCTCGCCCGCCGCGAGAGCGTCGACCGCGCCATGGTCGTGCGGTCGAAAGACGGCCGTATTCAGATCGGCGTGCTCGAAGACGGTGTGCTCGTCGAGCACTACGTCGCCCGGTCGAGCGAGTCGAGCCTCATCGGCAACGTCTACCTCGGCAAGGTGCAGAACGTGCTGCCCAGCATGGAGGCGGCCTTCGTCGACATCGGCCGCGGCCGCAACGCCGTGCTGTACTCGGGCGAAGTCGACTGGGATTCCGCCGCGCTCGACAGCGACGGCAAGACTCAGCCGCGTCGCATCGAGCTCGCACTGAAGCCAGGCGACAAGGTGCTCGTGCAGGTGACGAAAGACCCCATCGGGCACAAGGGTGCTCGACTGACGAGCCAGGTGAGCCTGCCGGGGCGCTACCTCGTCTACGTTCCGAATGGCTCGATGAGCGGCATCAGCCGCAAGCTGCCCGACACCGAGCGTGCGCGACTCAAGAAGATCTTGAAAGAGGTGCTGCCCGAGAATGTGGGCGTCATCGTGCGCACCGCGGCCGAGGGCGCCACCGAAGAGCAGTTGACCCTCGACGTGCAGCGCCTCACGAGCCAGTGGGCCGACATCAGCACGCAGCTCGAGAAGACGCCGGCGCCTGCGCTGCTGCACAGCGAGCCCGATCTGCTGATCAAGATCATTCGCGATGTCTTCAACGAAGATTTCAGCTCGCTCGTCATCAGCGGAGCAGACGCGCAGCAGACCATCGAGTCATACCTGCGCGGTGTGGCACCCGACCTGCTCGACCGCGTGAAGAAGTACGAGGGCGACCACGACCCCTTCGACGAATACCGCATCAGCGAGCAGATCGAGAAGGCCCTCGACCGCAAGGTCTGGCTGCCCTCGGGCGGCTCGCTCGTCATCGATCGCACCGAGGCGATGACCGTGGTCGACGTCAACACCGGCAAGTTCGTCGGCTCGGGCGGAAACCTCGAAGAGACCGTCACGAAGAACAACCTCGAGGCGGCCGAAGAGCTCGTGCGCCAGCTGCGCCTGCGCGACATCGGCGGCATCATCGTCGTCGACTTCATCGACATGGTGCTCGAGTCGAACCGCGACCTCGTGCTGCGCAGGCTCATCGAGTGCCTCAGCCGTGACCGCACCAAGCACCAGGTGGCAGAGGTGACGAGCCTGGGCCTCGTGCAGATGACGCGAAAGCGCCTCGGGCTCGGCCTGCTCGAGACCTTCAGCGAGACGTGCGACGTGTGCGCCGGTCGCGGGTTGATCATTCACCACGACCCCGTCGCGAAGCACCGCGCCCCGAGCGACTCGACCCAGAACGGCGGCGGTCGGCGACGCGGCGGCGGCAACTCGCCGAACGGCGGCGGCGCGCGCAACGGCGGCTCGACCACCAAGTCAGGCCCCTCGGCAGGCACGCACGCGATCACCGACGACGTGAGTCGCGCGCTCGCGCAGATCGCGGCGAAGACGGTCGCCTCGACGGCGACGGGCGCGATCACGCTTCCCTCGGCGACGGATGCTGCTGCCGAGCAGGCAGTCGCGTCCACCGACTCGTCGGCCAGGGTCGAGTCGTCCAGCGTCGAGTCGGCCAGCGTCGAGTCGTCCAGCGGTCAGCGCGGCAGCACCGAGCGCGGCGCCACCGAGCCCGGCACCACCGAGCCCGGCACCACCGACTCGGCGGGCACCGAGCCCTCCGCGACAACCCTTGAGATTCTCGACATCCCCGTCGAGGCGAAGCCGGTGCGCAAGCGGGCGGCGCTCGATCCGAAGTCGGCAGACGAGCTGCTCGACTCGGTGCTCGAATCGCTGCCAGAGCCTCCAGCACCCGGAACCCGCAAGCGCGCCTCGCGCCGGGTCACGAGCGGCACGATCACGACCACCTCGTCCGCAGACGGTTCGTGAGGCAGGCCCGCCTGACGCACGAGCACCGACTCGCTGTCTAGGATGACGGCGTGACGCACAGCCAGCCCGACACCGAGCGCGGTGCGACTCGGCCGCGTCACGACCACGACGCCGACCACGGCGCTCACCGCCACAGCAGTCACGAGCCCGCAGAGCACGAAGCGCCTCGGCGCTGGCGCGCCGTGCACGTGGTCTGGGCGGCTGCGGCGACCGCGGTGCTCATCGGGCTCGTGGCGGTGCGGGCGTTCACGGCCGAGAATCTCGACCCGAGCATCCCGAACCCGGTGCAAGACCTGCTCACGCTGTCGACGAGCGTGCTCGTCGAATCGCTTCCGTTCATCGTGCTCGGCATCGCGCTGTCGATTCTGGTGCAGGTGTGGATTCCTGAGCACTGGCTGCTGCGCATTCTGCCGCGCAACGAGTGGGGGCGGCGCGCGGTCATCTCGCTCTTCGGCATGTTTCTGCCGGTGTGCGAATGCGGCAATGTTCCCCTGGCGCGCGGGCTCGTCAGGCGCGGCTTCACGGTGCCCGAGTCGATGACCTTTCTCATCGCGGCGCCCATTCTCAACCCCGTCACGATCATCACCACGCACCAGGCGTTCGGTTTCGACGACGGCATTCTCATCGCACGGCTGCTCGGCGGCTTCGCGATCGCCAACATTCTCGGCTGGCTGTTCAGCAAGCACCCCGAGCCGATGAGTCTGCTGAGCGGCCGCTTCGCCGAGCAGTGCCGACTCGACGACGGGCACACGCACTCTCGCAACCGGCGCGAGCAGACTCTCGACCTGTTCGTGCGCGAGTCGAGCATTCTCATGCCGGCCCTCGTCATCGGCGCACTCGTGGCCGGCGGTATTCAGGTGATCGTGCCGCGCGAGGTGCTCGTGGCGCTCGGCAGCGACCCGCTGTTCAGTGTGCTGGCGATGATGCTGCTCGCATTCATCATCTCGATCTGCTCGAACGTCGATGCCTTCTTCGTGCTGCCGTTCGCGTCGACCTTCCTGCCGGGGTCGATCGTCGCGTTTCTGGTCTTCGGGCCGATCATCGACATCAAGATGCTCGCGCTCATGCGCACCACCTACACGACGAGAACGCTCGTGCAGCTGACCACGATGGTCGGTCTGCTGAGCCTCGCCCTCGGACTGGTGGTGAACGTCTTTGCCTGACACTCTGTGGCGTCGCGTGCAGCGGTGGCGCGGCGTCGTCATCATCGGCACGATGGCCGCCATCACGCTGTGGCTCGCGGTGAGCGGCCAGCTCGTGCTCTACATCCACCCTCGCTACATCGTCTTCACCGTGACGATGTCGATCATCGCGGTCGTGCTGTCGGTGCTGGCTGTCTCGAGTCGTCGCCAGCACGATGACGAGCACGGCGCACCTCCCGAGCGGCGTGAACGGATGCTCGGGCTCACGGCTGCTGCCATCGCGGGGGTCTTCACTCTCGGCATGGTGGTCATTCCGCCCGCGACGCTCAGCACCGCGACAGCGCAGCAGCGAGAGGTCAACGCGACGGCGAGCACCGACTCGGCGAGTCTCGAACAGGCGTCGACGGCCGACGCCGAGGCGATCGCGCGCTTCACGGTGCGCGAGTGGTCGTCGGTGCTGCGGCAGACGAGCGATCTGGCGTTCTTCGACGGCAAGCCCGCCACGGCGCTGCTCGGCTTCGTGACTCCTGACACCGACGACCCCGACAACATGTTCTACGTCTCGCGCTTCGTGGTGACCTGCTGCGCTGTCGACGCGCAACCGCTCGGGGTGCCGGTGCACCTGCCCGGCTGGCAGGCCACCTTCGCCGAAGGCACCTGGGTCGAAGTGTCTGGGCCCTTCGCGAGCAACCCTTCTCGCACGAGCTCGCAGCCGATCGTGCTGATTCCCGAGTCGGTCGAGGCGGTGGAGCAGCCGCGTGAGCCCTACCTCTTCTGAGTCTCCCCCCGACGCAGCCCAGAACGGCGACCGCGGCGACTCGCTCACGACGGGTGCGGCACCCGCTTCGGCCACTGCTCGAGTCGCGGCGACGTCGCAGCGGCTTCGGTCGCAGCAGGCGCGGCGGCGCTTCGAGCGCACGTTCTGGATTCTTGCCGGTTCGCTCGCCGCCTTCTCGGCAGTCTTCTTGCTGCTCGGTTCTCTGCAGGGCCCCAAACTCAGCTCGGCCGTGGTCGACCCGCAGCGCGTGACCGAGCAGGCGGGAGTGCAGCTGCGCTTGTTCGCCAATCAGCCGCTCGCCGAGGTCTCGGCCGACCAGGTGACGGTCACCCCGGCAGCGTCGATCTCGGTCGCCGTGCAGGGCGACCTGCTCATCGTGCAGTTCGAGCAGCGACTGCGCTACTCGACCGAGTACGTGGTCGAGGTGCGAGACGTGGGTGCGACGAGCCGCGACGCGACGGCAGATTTCGAGCACCGATTCACGACAGCGCCCGGCAGCGTGCTCTACCTCGACCGCGATGACGCGGGCGATGAGATTCTGCGCGCGCCTCTGCTCGGTGCCGGTCGCGGCGAGGTGGTCGTCGCAGCGGAGGGCATTCAGCACTTCGTTCCCGTCGAGGGGGTCTTCGTGCTCGCTCGCGACGACGGCGAGGGCGGCAGCGTGCTCGAGTCGGTGCAACCGGGCCCCGGTGGTGCGGTCGAGCAGTTGCGCCTGCCTGACGGTGTGCGGGTTCAGCAGCTGATCGCTCCTCCTCTCGGAACCCTCGTGGCGGTCGTGCTGTCGAGCGTGCCGGGGGAGGGGCCCGAGCAGGGAATCCCTGAGTTCTCGAACACGCTCGCCGTCATCGATCTCGCCGGCGATCGTTCGGTCACCCCGGTGCTCGGGCTCGACGGCGCTCCGGTCTCTGTCGTGATGGCCGAGTTCTTGCCCGATGGTGCCACTCTCATCGCGCACGCGCTCGACCAGTCTGTGCTGCGCATCGATCTCTCGGGGTCGGGGCTCGTGCTGCCGATCGACCAGGTGCAGACAGTCTTCGGCTTGTCGACCGACGCGCAGAAGCTCACCGGTGCCGACGCTTTCGGGGTGATCTACCTCGATCTCGAGTCGGGAGCCGAGGTGCGGCTCGACCCCTCGCTCTTTGAGGGAGATCTGGCATTCGGCGGCGAGGCCATCTTCACTGCGGGCGACCTGTGGGTGCAGAAGGTGGCCATTCCTGACGCGACGGGAGGAGCCTTCCGCACGCTGCTCGTCGCTGATGACGGGTCGGGTGCTTCGCGGCTGCTGCTCAGCACCGTCGACGATCGCGGAAGCATCGGCGGCTTCTCGGTGTCGCCGAACGACCAGTTCGTCGCGGTGGAGGTGACCCCTTCGGTGGCGGATGCTGTGCCAGACGGTCGCCGCGTGAACGGTCGCCCGACCTCGATCACCACGGTCATCGTCGACATCGAGTCTGGGGCGATCGTGCGCACGCTCGAGGGCTTCGGCGCCATCTGGTAGCGGGGGCCCGTGGCTGCGTGGCTGAGTGGCTGCGCGACTGTGCGGCTGAGTGACGATGTGGCTGCGTGACTGCAGTGCTGTTCGTTGGCGATGCTGCGTTGCCGCGATGGTCGCGCCGGTCAGAGCCCGCGTTTTTCGCGCTGGCTCACCCTCAACCCTGAGGCCTGCAACCGCTCGACCAGTTCGCGCCCCGTCACCGGTACTGCCCCGAGTGCGATGAGCGCGTGCCGTCGTTCTTCGGGGTAGTCGTAGTGGTCGTGATCGAAGCCGCGCTCGGGTATTCCGGCTCTGCGTGCAAAGCTGTGCAGCTCGTCGAGCGACTGGTCGCTCACGAGGTGCCCCCACAGTCTGCCGTGGGCGGGCCAGGCGGCTTCGTCGATGAGCACGGTCATAGTGCTGGAATCTTAGGCGCTCGCTGCCTGCGCATTCGTCATGCGTCGACCGCACGTGGGTCATGCGCTGAGGGCGTCGTGCAGCGCCCTGCTGCGGCTGGGCATGGTGATGGCGCGCGAGGCGCTCTCGCGGGCTGCTCTGTCGCGAGTGGGGTCGTCGCGCGTGGGGTCGCCGTCGTCGGGTGGGTGGAGCAGGTAGGTGGGCCCGGCGCGGGTGATCTCCCATGCGTTGTTGTGGGCGAGGAGGTGGTGATGTCGGCAGAGCAGGATTCCGTCGGCGACATTGGTCTTTCCGTGGTCGCGGTGCCAGTGCTCGATGTGGTGCGCTTCGCACCAGGAGGGGGGTCGTTCGCAGCCTGGCCAGCGGCATCCTCCGTCGCGGGCCGCGAGAGCAACCCTCTGCGCACGGCTGAAGAGGCGTCGTTCGCGGCCGAGGTTGAGGGGTTGTCCCGCGTTGTCGGGTGTGTCGTCGACGGTGAGGGTGATGGTGCCGGCTGTGCAGGCGTGCCGTTCGACCGTCGCGATCGAGACCGGGTCGACGTGGCCTTCGATGTACCCCCGACCGGTGCGGGTGGTGAGGTGTGTGGCGGCGACGATGATGCGCACTCCGATGGGGGCATCGCCGAGCAGCTGTGTGGTGTCGGCGGCAGCACCGTGCCTGAGGAGTTCGGCGAACACGTCGCTGGCGCGCTGCTCGGGGGTGCGCGTGTCAGCCCACTCAGCCGCGGAGGCGTCGGCTGGGCTCGCGCCATCAGAGCGCGCGTCGGTGAAGTGGGGGCCGGTGCGGCGGGGCGAAGTGACGCGGTCGAACACGTCACTGACCAGGGCGTAGGTTTCGGGGTCGAGCACCCAGTGGGCGTATCCCATGCCGTCAGCGCGGCGCCTGAGCCGGAAGGAGCGCTGCTCGCGGCGGGCGTCTTCACGCTCCGCAACACCAGCAAGGTCAAGGTCGTCCCGCAGAGCGCGTGCTTCACGGCCGGCGCGGTCGGCATCAAGCCCCTCGATGCGCGGCAGCAGAGCAGCGGCAGCCTGGTCGAGGTCATCAGCACTGACACCCCCACCGACTCGCCCCAAACCGATGCCGACAGCGTCAGCGACGGCAACACTGACCCGCCCCTCCACCACGGCGGCGCCGAGCACCCCCTGCTGGTCGCCACCGATCGTCGCGCCGACGCGCACGGCCGTGCGGGCGTCCACAGCCCGGGTTCCCGTGGTGACGCGCACCAGCTCTTCGGCGGTGCGATGCCCGGTGCGCTGCGCCAAACCGTCAGAGCCCAACTCAGGGGTAGAGCGGCGGGCGATCTCGCCCGCCAACAGCGACACATGCAGTTGCGCCAGTCGCACCTCTTCTGCCGCCAGACGGGTGAGATCAAGCAACGCCTCATCAGCCAGCGCACGATACGACTCGAGAGCACGAGGGACAGCAGTGAGAGCATCCACCGCCACCGACATCGCTGACGCGATCACACCGCCCACCTCCCTCTGTCGTTCGGTGATTCGAACATACCTTCGACCACCGACACGCAGACGGCACGAGCACCACCTGTGGACAGAGCTCATGGAGGTGGCGGGCGAGCACGGCGGGCCCGCCAGTCGAGGCGGGCCGCCAGAAGAGAGCGCGACGCGCGCCCCACCAGTTTGACCGGGTCTCGTCGCGTCGGCTATTCTTGACCGTTGGTGTGCGCTGGGCTGCGCCCGCGCCAGTACCCTCCCTCAAGATTTCTCACTCACGACGATTCGTGCGGGCGAGAAGTTGTCGTGATAACAGAGCAAAGGTGAAACGTGGTCTACGCAGTGGTGCGCGCCGGTGGGCGGCAAGAGAAGGTCGAGGTCGGCACGGTTGTCGTGCTCGATCGCGTCAAGGCGGGCGAAGACGGCACTATTCAGTTGACCCCGGTTCTGCACGTCGACGGCGACACGGTCACGACCGACGCCAAGAAGCTCGCGAAGATCACGGTGACCGCCGAGGTGCTGAACGACCTCCGCGGCCCGAAGATCGTCATTCAGAAGTTCAAGAACAAGACCGGGTACAAGAAGCGTCAGGGTTTCCGCGCTGATCTGACCCGCGTCAAGATCACCGGCATCAAGTAAGAAGGGTCGCGACAAGACATGGCACACAAAAAGGGCGCATCGTCCACCCGCAACGGTCGTGACTCGAACCCCCAGTACCTCGGCGTGAAGCGCTTCGGCGGTCAGGTCGTCAAGGCTGGCGAGATTCTTGTGCGTCAGCGCGGCACTCACTTTCACCCCGGGGCGAACGTCGGCCGCGGTGGCGACGACACCCTGTTCGCACTCGCGGCCGGTTCGGTCGAGTTCGGCCAGAAGGGCGGCCGCAAGGTCGTCAACATCGTCAGCGCATAACGCACTGCACAGACTCACGCGAGGGGCGGGCTTCGGCCCGCCCCTTCGCCGTTGAACAGCACGGTTGTGATCAGCACCGACATCGAACGTCGACTGGCGCGGCAGAGCAGAAGGAGGCACCATCATGGCGACGTTCGTCGACCGTGTGACTCTTCACCTGCGCGCAGGGAGCGGCGGCCACGGCTGCGTCTCGGTGCGTCGCGAGAAGTTCAAGCCCCTCGCCGGGCCTGACGGCGGCAATGGCGGCGACGGCGGCGACATCGTGCTCGTCGCCGACCCTCAGGAGACCACCCTGCTGCCGTACCACCGTCGTCCGCACCGTTCGAGCGACAACGGCGGCCCGGGCATGGGCGACAACCGTTCAGGCTTCAGCGGCGGCCCTCTGGTCTTGCCTGTTCCTGTCGGCACTGTCGTGCGCGATGCCGATGGCACCGAGCTCGCCGACTTGACCGAACCGGGCATGCGCATCGTCGTCGCTCCTGGCGGCCAGGGCGGTCTCGGCAACGCGTCGCTCGCGACGACCAAGCGCAAGGCTCCCGGTTTCGCCCTGCTCGGCACCGAGGGCTGGCAGGGCGACATCGTTCTCGAGCTCAAGACGGTCGCCGATGTGGCGCTCGTCGGCTACCCGAGCGCCGGCAAGTCGAGTCTCGTGGCTGCGATCTCCGCCGCGAAGCCGAAGATCGCCGACTACCCGTTCACGACCCTGCACCCGAATCTGGGTGTCGTCGAGTCGGGTGACACCCGGTTCACCGTCGCCGATGTTCCCGGGCTGATCGAGGGCGCGAGCGAGGGCAAGGGGCTCGGCCTCGAGTTCTTGCGTCACGTCGAGCGCTGCAGCGCCCTGCTGCACGTGCTCGACTGCGCCACCCTCGACCCCGGCCGCGACCCGATCAGCGACCTCGATGTGATTCTCGCCGAGTTGGCCGCCTACCCGGTTCCCGACGGTCAGGTGCCGCTGCTCGATCGCCCGCAGCTGATCGCCCTCAACAAGCTCGACGTGCCCGAGGCGCGCGATCTCGCCGACCTGGTGCGCCCCGAGCTTGAGGCGCGGGGTTATCGGGTCTTCGACATCAGTGCTGTCAGCCGCGAGGGCCTGCGGCCTCTGACGTTCGCTCTGGCTGAGCTCGTCGAGTCTGACCGCGCTGCGAAGGCGGCCGAGGCGACGGTGCGCGAGCGCATCGTGCTGCGGCCGAAGCCGGTCGACACCGAAGAGTTCCGCATCGCCGTCGAGGGCGGCAGCGACGGGCCGATCTATCGAATTCTGGGTGCGAAGCCCGAGCGGTGGGTGCAGCAGACAGACTTCCGCAACGACGAAGCGGTGGGGTACCTTGCCGATCGGCTGGCCAAGATCGGTATTGAGGATGCTCTCTTCCAGGCGGGCGCCGTGGCAGGTGCGACCGTGGTGATCGGCCCTGCCGACGGCGTGATCTTCGATTGGGAGCCCACGTTGACGAGCGCCGCCGAACTCATGACGGCGCCCCGCGGCACCGACCCGCGCCTCGACGCGCTCAACCGCCCGACGACGAGTCAGCGGCGTCAGACGTATCACGAGCGCATGGATGCGAAGGCAGCGGCACGCGCCGAGTTGGAAGCCGAGCGCGAGGCAGGAATGTGGAAGGAAGGCGACGATGACTGAAGGGGGCGCCTCGAGGGGTCGCCGTGATGCCGTGACGCGCGCGCGACGAGTCGTGGTGAAGGTGGGTTCGTCGTCGATCAGTGGCGACAACTCCGGCCAGATCGCACCCCTCGTCGATGCGCTCGCGGCGGCGCACGCTCGAGGTGTCGAGGTCGTGCTCGTCTCGTCGGGGGCCATTGCCACCGGCATGCCCTTCCTGCGTCTCGACTCTCGGCCGCTCGATCTGGCGACGCAGCAGGCGGCGGCTGCTGTCGGTCAGAATGCGCTCATCCACCGCTACCAAGACAGCCTCGACCGCTATGGCATCGTCGCCGGCCAGGTGCTGCTGACTGCGACTGATCTCGAGCACGCCACTCCACGCAGCAACGCGCAGCGCGCTCTCGAGCGCCTGCTCGGCCTGCGCATCCTGGTGATCGTCAATGAGAATGACACGGTCGCGACGCAAGAGATCCGTTTCGGCGACAACGACCGGCTCGCCGGACTCGTCAGCGAGCTCGTGTCGGCCGATCTGCTCGTGTTGCTGAGCGACGTCGACGCCCTCTACACGAAGCCCCCCGCAGAGCCCGGAGCCGAGCGCATCGACTTCGTCGCCCACGATGACGATCTCAGCGGCGTCGAGCTCGGCGACATCGGCTCGGCCGGCGTCGGCACGGGCGGCGCCGGCACGAAGATCGCAGCAGCACGCCTCGCTGTCGAGAGCGGTGTTCCGGTCGTGCTCACGTCGACGACGCTCGTCGCCGAGGCGCTGCGCGGCGACGAGGTCGGAACCTGGTTCGAGGCCGCGCCGGTAGACTGACTGCATGTCTTCGCCCGGCCTGCTCGACGATCAGCTCGCGGCCGCGAAGGCCGCATCTCGCGTTGTCGCCACGCTCACGACTGCGCGCAAGAACGCCGCGCTCGACGCGATCGCGACGGCACTCGAGTCGTCGATCGACGCGATCGTCGAGGCGAACGCCCTCGATCTCGAGCGCGGTGAGCAGAACGGGCTCTCTGCGGGCCTACGAGATCGACTGCGACTCGACGAGGCGCGAGTTCGCGCCCTGGCCACGGCCGTGCGCGACGTCATCGCGCTGCCCGACCCGGTCGGCACCGTGGTGCGCGGTTCGCGCCTGCCGAACGGAATCCAGCTGAGCGAAGTGCGCGTGCCGTTCGGCGTCGTCGGCGCCATCTACGAGGCGAGACCGAATGTCACGGTCGACATCGCCGCTCTCGCGCTGAAGAGCGGCAACGCGGTCGTGCTGCGCGGCGGCAGCGCTGCCGAGAACTCGAACCGCATGCTCGTGTCGACCCTGCAGGGCGCTCTCGATGACTGCGGGCTGCCGCGCACGGCCGTGCAGACGATCGACGAGCACGGTAGGGCGGGCGCGACGGCGCTCATGCGAGCTCGCGGGTTCATCGATGTGCTGATTCCGCGCGGCAGCGCCGACCTCATCCAGACGGTGGTTCGCGACTCGACCGTGCCCGTCATCGAGACGGGCGCCGGTGTCGTGCACATCTTCCTCGATGCGAGTGCCGACGAGGCGATGGCTGTCGAGATCGTGCACAACGCGAAGGTGCAGCGGCCGAGCGTCTGCAACGCGGTCGAGACGGTGCTCGTGCACCGTGAGGCGGCGCCGCGAGTGCTGCCACCGGTGATCGACGCTCTGCGGGCATCCGGGGTCGTCGTGCGAGGCGACGAGCGGGCACGCGAGATCGACGCTTCTCTCGAGGCGGCCGACGACACCGATTTCGCCACAGAGCACATGGCTCTCGAGCTGTCGGTGGCGATCGTCGACGATGTGGATGCTGCGCTCGAGCACATCCGCCGCTATTCGACGCAGCACACCGAGTCGATCATCACGCGCGACATGGCCAACGCCGAGCGGTTTCTGGCCGAGGTTGACTCGGCGGTGGTGATGGTGAACGCGTCGACGCGGTTCAGCGACGGCGGTGAGTTCGGCTTCGGCGCCGAGGTCGGAATCTCGACGCAGAAACTGCACGCTCGGGGGCCGATGGGCCTGCCCGAGCTCACGAGCACCAAGTGGATCGTGCGCGGCGATGGGCAGGTGCGCGCATGATTCGCGGTAGATTGGTGTTACTCGATCGAAACGACCCCGGGAGTTCTGCATGCTGACGACGCTGGCCAGTGTCATTCTCGCCTCTGAAGAAGAACTCGCACCGCTCGTCGCGCCCGCCGAGGTCATCGCCGGTGTCGCGGCGCTCGTCTTCATCATGATGGGTCTCGTCACCTTCGCCTACCGCGACGTCGCGAACCGCCACAGCCACAAGAAGTCGAGCGGAAACTCCGCAGGTCACTGAGCCCGACCACGGCTTCTGCGGCGCTGACACCATGATGACGGTCGCGAAGCGTGAGCGCATCGGCATCATGGGCGGCACCTTCGACCCGATTCACCACGGTCACCTGGTGGCGGGCAGCGAGGTCGCGCAGGCGTTCGATCTCGACGAGGTCGTGTTCGTGCCGACGGGTGAGCCCTACCAGAAGCGCGGGGTGACGCACAGCGAGCATCGGTATCTCATGACCGTCATCGCGACGGCCTCGAACCCGAGGTTCCGCGTCAGTCGGGTCGACATCGACCGAGACGGCCCGACGTACACGATCGATACCCTGCGTGATCTTCGAGCCGAGCATCCTGATGCCGATCTGTTCTTCATCTCAGGAGCCGACGCGATCGCGCAGATTCTCGACTGGAAAGATGTCGACGAGCTGTGGCAGCTGGCGAACTTCGTGGCTGTGAGTCGACCAGGGCACGCGCTCAGCATTAGCGCATTGCCGCACCGCGACGTAAGCTTGCTCGAGATTCCCGCGCTGGCCATTTCGTCTACCGACTGCCGTCGCCGCGTCGAGCAGGGCTTTCCGGTCTGGTACTTGGTGCCTGACGGTGTGGTGCAGTACATCGCGAAGCACCAGCTGTACCGGAGCACTTCATCATGACTAGCCCGAACGATCCGCCGCTCAGCCGCCGCGCCGCACGGCTGGCTGAGCAAGCGGCGCACCACGAGGGCGTTGAGGTCTTCGCTCGGCCCGGTGAGGGTGCCGAGGCGCCAGACGGTCGCCGCGGCAGCGCGCCCGTGTCTGTTCCGTCGTCGGCTCCGAGCGATATCGCCTATCGCACCGAGGTGCGCCCCCGCGTGCCGCACTACGACGACGCGCCGCCCTCTCTCGTGTCTCCGACCGCTCCTCCGGCGCCCGTCGCCCCGGCGTTCGTGCCCGCCGCTCCTCCCGCGTATCCGGTGCAGCAGGTGCGCCGTCGAGACTTCCGCCCCCCAGCAGAGGTGCCCGCCGAGGCGCCACGGGTCGAGCCTCGAGAGGCGTTCGACGCCCCGCTCGAGTACCACACCCAGCTCACACCGCGACCGGATGCTGCGCCGCGGTCTGAGCCGCCCGTCGAGCCTGCGCCCGTGCACGTCATCGTGCCGCCCGCGCAGGGTCTCGGCGCGCTCGAGCAGACGCGGTCGCGGCGTGAGCTGCGCGAGAGCCGCGCCGCGCAGACCATCGCCGAGCAGCCCGCCTTCTCGGTGACGGAGGCAGCGCCCGCTGCGCCTGCCGCCCCTGTCGCGCCGACGCATGACGACGACGGCGTGGTGCACGCCACGATCGAGCCTGCGCCGGTCGAGGCTGCGCCGATGGAGGCTGCGCCGATCGAGCCTGCCCCGGTCGAGGCGGCCCTGCTCGAATCAGCGCCCGTCGCACCGGCCGCGCCTGCAGCGCCCGTCGTGCCCGTCTCGACCGGCTCGCACTGGTCGGTGGGCATTCACGACGCCGACGACCCCTTCGAGAACACGTTCAGCCGCGAGGTCGGGTCGACGGCGGCGCTCAACACCAATGCGCTCGTGCTTCCGGAGATGCCCACGGGCAGCATCGCGGGGCCGGTGGCCGGAACCGGTGAGATCATCGTGACGGGCATGATCGACGTGTCGCGAGTGGTGTCGTCGACGGGAACCGTGCCGACCATGCACGACAGCCCCGATATCGATGACCTGTTCGAGCCGGGAGACCACGAGGTGGCTGCTCCTGATTCCGCTCCGGTAAGCGCCCTCAAGGCGGTCAGCAGCCACACGGGCACGCACACCGTGATGACGGGCAAGCGTTCGACCAGCAACGTCGTCACCACTGTGCTCGTCGCCACGACCGTCGTCATGGCGGTGGTCGCCATCGGCCTCTTCGTCGTCGCGGCGGTCAACGGGCTATTCTGAGTGCTCCGCTCTCTCGTTTTCACCAAAGGACACTGTGACCGCTTCTGACCGCGCTCTCGCGCTCACCCAGATCGCCGCGAGCGCGGCCGACTCCAAGCAGGGTGACGACGTGGTCGCTCTCGACGTGTCTGGCCCGCTGCCGCTGACCGACGTCTTCGTGCTCGTCACGGGGCGCAATGAGCGCAATGTTCAGGCGATCGCCTCTGAGGTCGAAGACCGCATGATCGAGGCCGGCGCCAAGCCGCTGCGCCGTGAGGGGCGGGCTGAGGGTCGCTGGATTCTGCTCGACTTCGGCGACATCGTCGTGCACGTGTTCCACGAAGAAGAGCGGCTCTTCTACTCGCTCGAACGACTCTGGAAAGACTGCCCCGCCATCCCGCTGACCGCGGTGGGCACTGGCGCGGCGACCGACGGCGCTGACTGAGTTCGGCCTCGAGCGCGAATTGGTCGCGCGTGCCGGCGTGTACTACTCTTGGTGAGTTGTCTCCGGCCCCGTGGGCCGGTCGCCACGGGCCTGTGGCGCAGCTGGTAGCGCACCTGCATGGCATGCAGGGGGTCAGGGGTTCGAGTCCCCTCAGGTCCACCACGATGTGAATCCCGGTCTCGGCCGGGATTCGTCGTATCCGGCGCCTGCTGGCCCGAGTGGCGGGGCGGCGCGTCGGACGATCGGCACGTGTCAGTGCTGATCCGGTTCGGAAGGACCTTTCGTGAGCCGCAGCCAGGCCGCAGATGCCCTCAACCCCGCCGTGCGCATGCATGCACTGAGCGACGAGACCACGCAGATCGTCGACATGGTGCTCGAATACGCTCGTCGACGAATCTTGAGCGACGACACCCCTCTCGACAAGCCGTTCACCCCAGCCGAGTTGCGACGCCTTGCCGGGGGCAGCATCTCTGACGACGGTATGGGCGCCCGTCGCGCGCTCGCACTGTTCGAGAATGTGCTGGCTCCGTCGTGCATCACGACCGAGCATCCTCGGTATCTCTCGTTCATCCCGTCGGCTCCGTCGAAGGCGGCGACGGCGTTCGACCTCATCGTGTCGGCGACGGCGGTCTACGGCGGTTCGTGGCTCGAGGGCTCGGGCGCGGTCTACGCCGAGAACGAGGTGCTCGCCTGGCTCGCCGCCGAGTTCGGTCTGCCTGTCGAGGCGCGCGGTGTCTTTGTGCAGGGGGGCACCATCGGCAACCTCTCGGCGCTCGTCGCCGCTCGCGACCACGCCGCTCGTGCTCGCCTCGAGGCGGGCGAGCCCCGACCCGACCGGTGGGTCGTCGTGTGCAGCGCTGAGGCGCATTCGTCGATCGCGAGCGCCGCGCGGGTCATGGATGTCGAGGTGGTCGCGGTGCCTGTGGGCGACAGCGGCAGCCTGCATGGCGACCAGGTGCGCGACGCCCTCGATGAGCACGGCGACGCCGTGATCGCCGTGGTCGCGACGGGCGGATCGACCAATTTCGGCATCGTCGACGACATCGCGTCGATCGCCGCGCTGAAAGACCGCTACGACTTCTGGCTGCACATCGACGGGGCATACGGCCTGGCCGCAGCTCTCACGCCGATCGCTCGCCCGCGCTTCGCCGGCATCGAACGCGCCGATTCGCTCATCGTCGACCCGCACAAGTGGCTGTTCACGCCGTTCGATTCGTGCGCTCTCATCTACCGCAACCCCGAGATCGCGAGGGCGGCGCACACGCAGCACGCCGAATACTTGGATGCTCTCACCGAGTCGAGCGAGTTCAATCCTTCTGACTACTCGGTGCAACTGACCAGGCGCGCGCGCGGTCTTCCGCTCTGGTTCTCGCTCGCCACGTTCGGTGCGCAGGCCTATCGCGACGCGATCTCGGCGTCGATCGAGCTCGCGCACGCCGTCGCGCGCGAGATCGACGCGAGTGATCACGTGAGGCTGGTGCGCGAACCGCAGCTCTCGGTCGTGGTGTTCGAGCGCGTCGGGTGGAGCGCCGGAGACTACGCTCACTGGTCGAATCGTCTGCTCGATGAGCAGCATGCGTTCGTCGTGCCGAGCTCGCACTCGGGGCGCACGAACGCTCGTTTCGCCATTGTCAACCCGCGCACGACGATCGACGACTTGCGCAGCGTGCTCGATACGATGCGCTGACCCTCGCCTTCGCGGCGGCGCTGACCCTACACTGAGCGCGTGCTGCCGTCGACACCCGAGCACCCCGAGCCGACGCCGCCCGCGCACTGGCCTGCCTGGGTGGCGGTGCCGCTCGTCGCCGTGGTGGTGGCGATGGCACTGGCCGGCGCCGATGCGCCCCCGAGCGGCTCGGTCGCGAGCGCTGCCGAGCTGCTCGTGCCGCTCGACGGTCACCGAACGCTGACCACCTCGGCCGATGGGGTGGTCACTGTCACCGAGCACGCTCGCACGGCGGGCATCGAGGGCGCGCTCGACGCGCCGTCGATCGTGGTCAGCACGCTGCTCGAGCACGGGGGTGAAGACGGCGTGCGTCGCTCGCGGTTCTGGCGGGCTTCGCGCACCGATGACGAGGGCGGGCGCGTCACTGACCTGTATCGACTCGGCGAGACCGGGGTGGCCCAGGTGGCGACATGGGGCAGCGAACTGGGCTTGGTGTTCGACCCTGCGCTGGTGCTCGTGCCTGCCGATGCCGTGCCCGGGTCGTCGTGGCAGGGCACCGGCAGTGCTCTGCCTGGCGGTCTGCTCACGTACACCGCGTCGACGCAGCTTGTCGCCGTCACCGAGCCGATTCTCGACTATGGGGGGCGTGAGATCGCTCTCGAGTGGGGGTGCATCGGGGTGCGCTTGCTCGTGACGATCACCGACCCCGTCGATCAGGCAGAGAACCAGCTCGACGAGTCGACAGTCTGGTGCCCCGGTCGCGGCCCGGTGTGGAGCACCGGAACCGTCAACGGCGCTTCCATCGGATTCGCCGAGGTGCCCACCGGCGCGGTCGAGGCGCGCGGCGATTCACCTCGAGCCGCGGCGTCGTGGCCACGAGATGCCCGCTCGCTCACGGCACCGGTGGCCTCGACGCTCACCCTCACCGACGGCTTCTTCGGCGACTTTCTGGCGACAGGCCAGTACACCCTGCCTGTCGTCGCTGCCGATGCAGATGCCGTGCTCATCGACGACCGCGGCAACTCGGTGCAGCGCTGGAGTCTGCAGTCGCCCGAGCCCGCCTCGCTCTGGTCGAGTCACCCCGGCGGCACCATTCTCAGTGCTGCGGCCGTCGGCCCGCTGACCGTGGTGACGACCGAGGCGCGGCAGACGGCCGCCTACGACCTGCTCGGGCGCCGCGTGTGGTCGACCACGATGGACGAGCTCGCGCTCGCCCCTGTCGCGCAGCACGCGGGTGATCCGATCGTGCTCACCCTCGCCGGCACCGTGTCACGGCTCGACGCCTCTAGCGGCGTGCCCCGGTGGTCGGCCGACCTCGGCGGTGATGGCCGCGGCGCACCAGTGGCCGCGGCAGGCGTCGTGCTGGCCGCCGATGAGCGAGGTCGGGTGACCGCTGTCGACGCAGAAACGGGCGAGCTGCGGTGGAGGATCGACCCTGGCCCCGTCGAGGCCATGACGGTGAGCGAGCTGCACGGTTCGGCGGTGCTCGTGCTCGAGAGCGGGCTCGCTCTCGCTGTCGCGCTGAGCGATGGCTCGACGACGTGGAGCGTGCAGAGCGGCGGCGACGTCGTGCATCAGGTGCTGGCCGGTGACGCGGCCTTCGTGCTGGTCGGGCAGGGCGCGACGCGCGCCGTGCATCCCACGACGGGTTCGGTGCTCTGGGTCGACGAGGGCGCAGCAGCGGCGGCGATCGCGGGCGGAAGCCTGGTGTCTCTGCGCGCCTCTGAACTCGTGCTGCAATCGGTCGAGAGCGGTGACACGCTCGCCAGTCGCACCCTCGGCGCTGTGCTGCCGGGAGTCACCCGCTCGCTCAGCATCATCGGCGACTCGGTGATCGTGGTCGACTCGACCGGCACGATGTGGCGGGCGGCGGCCCGATGACGGCGACGGGGGTGTTCGCGGGCGGCGCCAGGGCCACTGCCCGGGTCTGGCGCGGCATCGTGGTGACGCCCATTCGCGAAGGTCGAGTGCGCGATACCGGGTGGCCCCCCGGGCTGACTCCCGTCGTCGCGCTCGGCACTGGGGCCTTCGTCTTCGCTGTCGCGCTCATTCTCGCCGCTCCGGCTCTGCGGGCCTTGCTGCCCCTCACGGCGACGGTCGGCGCGAGCACGCTGTCTTTGCCGCGAGCACTGCTGCCGACGATCTTCTGGCTGGTCATCGTGGCGCTCGCACTCATGCAGACCGCGGCCCTGCACGTGCATCGCACCGTCGCGATCGTGCTCACGGCGATGACGGTGCTCTCAGTGCTCTTCATCGGAGCCATCGATCTCGGGCCAGACGGGGAGGGTGGGGTCACCGTGACCGCGGGAAAGCTGATCTCGCTGGTCGTTGCCGGGGGGCTGGTCGCGCTCACCGTGCTGCGGCGGCGATCGCGATTCGCGTGGTGGGAGTTTCCGGCGGTGCTGGCCCTGCTCGGCCTGAGCGCAGCGGTCGCCCTCGGCGCGTCGTCGATGCAGAGCGCGGTGTTCGGCATCGACGTCGGGCCGACGGCGCTCTCGGTCGTGATGACGTCGATCGGTCAACTGGCCATTCCGGCCGCCATCGCCGCCGGGCTCGTCGTGGCGCAAGTGGCACTCAACGCATCGCGTGCCGTGGTCGGAGTCGTGCGCCGCTCGACGGGCGCGACCCCTCGCGCAGTGCCGGTGGCGCTGGTGGTGCTGCTCGTGATCGTCGGAGTGTGGAGGGTGGTCGACGTCGTCGTGCCGTCGGTCGTGGCCGGTGAGCCAGACGGAGAGCTGCTCGCTGCCCTGCCGGGCAGCGCCATCCTGCTGGCGGTCGTGGCCGTCGGCTGGTTCGTGCTCGCCCGACGGCGCGGTGACTCGGTGGGGGCGGCTGACGAGCTCGACAGCGCGGTCGACCGCATCGCGATTCCCGTGGCGATTGGGCTGTCGATCACGATCGCGCCGATCGTCGTCATGCTGCTCATCGTGCAGGTCGCGGCGTCGTGGGGAGCGCCGGTCGACCTGCTGGCGTCAGGCCTCGAGCTGGCGGCGGTGCTGGGCAGCGCTGCGGTGGCGACTGTCGTTCGGGCTGTGGTCGGCGTCTCACTGATCGTCGTCGCGGTCGCCTTCGTCGCACGACTGCCACGCGGAGCCGCCGAGCTGCTGCTGGCGATCGGCGTCATCGCGGTGAGCGCCACCCTGCCGACCCTGCTGGGGGTGACCGCTCCCTGGTCGAGCGACGCTCTGGCCGTGTGGGTGGCGCTCGTGACCGGCGTAGTGGTCGTCGTGCTCGCCGTGCGGGGCACGCTCGATGAAGAGCGCGCGGCACTGCTGGCCATGGCCCTGGTGCTCTCGGCGGCGCTCGCGTGGCGAGAGGTGATCGCCGATCCGTTGAGCATCGTGATCGGGTCGAGCGGTGTCGCGCTCGTGCTGTTCGGCTTCGTCTGGGGCTTCGCGACCGAGGCACGGGCGACCCATGGCGACTCACCGCGCTACCCGAGGGCGGCTCGGGTGCTGCTGTTTCTCGCGAACGCCGTCTTCGGCGTGACGGTGCTCGCCTTCGCGGTGCTGGTGCGCAATCTCGACGTGCCGCTGAACCTTGATGACTTCGCCCAGTTCGGCGATCAGCTGCTGGGCACGGCCCTGATTCTCTGTGCGGTGCTGGCCGTGTGGGCAGCGACCGCGCCTCGACTCGGGCTGTTGTCGGCTCGAGCGTCGTAGCGTAGGGGCATGACCGCCTACGAACCGCCCGCGCTCGACGCGGCGCTGCGCACGCACACCGACTACGGCGTCGAGAAGCTCGACGAGGGCGACCTCGCGAGTGATCCGATCAGCCAGTTCGTCGCGTGGCTCGCCGAAGCTGGTGAGCGGCAGGTCTACGAGCCGAATGCCATGGTGCTCGCCACGATCGACCCTGATGGGGCGCCGTCGATTCGCACCGTGCTGCTGCGGGCTGTCGACGATCGCGGTTTCGCCTTCTACACTGACTACTCCTCGCGCAAGGGTCGCGCTCTGCTGGCGAACCCGGCGGTGGCCGCGGTGTTTCCCTGGTACACGCTGCACCGCCAGGTGAAGATCTTCGGCGTGGCGCACCCGGTCGATGCCGCTGACTCTGATGCGTACTTCGCCGGACGACCGCGCGGCGCGCAGATCGCCGCGTGGGCGAGCGATCAGTCGCAGCCGATTGCGTCGCGTGCGGCCCTCGAGCAGAAGGTGCTGGATGCTGATGCACAGTTCTCCGCATCCGACGACGTGGCTCGGCCTGAGCGATGGGGTGGGTTTCGGCTCGTGCCGCATCGCGTCGAGTTCTGGCAGGGTCGAACGTCGCGCCTGCACGACAGGCTGATCTACCAGCGCGAGGCGAACTCGACGTGGCGGGTCGAGAGACTTCAGCCCTGACGCCTCGTCGGGAATACACCTCGTGGGTGTGACGTTGTCGAGGTGTATGCGTACGCATAGGATGCGTGAAGAGACGATGAGGGAGCCACGACATGCCCATTGCAGACCCGAACGACCTTGAACTGGGTCTCGACACCTTTGGTGACGTGACGAGCGATGACCGAGGCGAGCCCCTCGGCTACGCCGAGGTGATCCGCAACGTGGTTGCCGAGGGGGTGCTCGCCGATCAGGTGGGTGTTGACGCGATCACTGTGGGTGAGCATCACCGCGACGATTTCGCGGTCTCGGCGCCCGACGTGGTGCTCACGGCGATCGCCGCCCGCACCGAACGCATACGCATCGGCAGCGGCGTCACAGTCTTGAGTTCTGACGACCCGATTCGCGTGTTCCAGCGATTCGCCACCCTTGATGCGATCTCGCACGGTCGAGCTGAGATCATCATGGGTCGGGGTTCGTTCACCGAGTCGTTTCCGCTGTTCGGCTACGCCCTGAACGATTACCAGACGTTGTTCGAAGAGAAACTCAACCTGTTCGCGGCGGTGCGCGAAGAGAAGCCCGTGACCTGGCAGGGCACGACGCGCGCCCCGCTGGCCGACCAGATGGTGTACCCGACAACCGAGTCGGGTGCGCTGCGTACCTGGGTCGGGGTGGGGGGCAGCCCAGAGTCGGTTGTTCGTGCCGCGAACTACGGGTTTCCGCTGATGCTCGCCGTCATCGGCGGGCAGCCTGAACGATTTGCACCTTTCGTCGAGCTCTACCACCGCGCCCTCACGCAACTCGAGAAGCCCTGGCAGCCGGTGGGAGTGCACTCGCCCGGGTACATCGCTGACACCGACGAGCAGGCCATGGAAGAACTGTGGCCTGCCTACGAGATCATGTTCGGTCGCATCGGCCGCGAGCGCGGCTGGGGCCCCACGACGTACGACCACTTCAGGTCGGAGGTCGAGCACGGGTCTCTCTATGTCGGCTCGCCCGAAACCGTGGCCCGCAAGATCGCGAGCACGGTGTCTGCCCTCGGCATCCAACGATTCGATCTCAAGTACAGCACGGGCCCTCTCGCGCACGGCAAGCTCCTGCACGCCATCGAGCTCTACGGCACGCGGGTGATTCCGATGGTGCGTGAACTGCTCGCTGATCGATTGGTGGGCGCGAGTTCGTAGACGGGTTCGCCCCGGCGATCGACCTACGGCAGGGTGATGACGGCGATGCCGGTCGAGCTCGACGCGGCCTCGACGCTGCCCCCGTTGGTGAGGTCGGTGAAGCCGAGTGCCCTCATGCGGTCGATGGCCTGACCTGAACGGTTGCCGCTGCGGCAGTACACGAAGTAGCTGCCTGCAGGGTCGAGTTCGGCGACGCGTGCCTCGAAGTCGGCAGACTGCACATCGAGGTTGACGGCGCCCTCGAGGTGGCCCGAGGCAAACTCGGCGGGGGTGCGTACGTCGATCACCACCGTGCCGGCATCGAGCGCACGAGGCTCGGCGGGGGAGGCGCACGCGCTGGCCCCGAGAGCGAGGCCGAGAGCAAGGGCGATAGACAGCAAGATTCGGCGCATGATTCTCCTCCAGAGCAGATCGTTCTGGCGAGTGTATCAAATACCCATGGGGGTATAGGAGGGTCGTTAGCTACGTGCTCGGGTGCGGCGCACGAACTTCTCGAGTTCAACGATGACGAGCACAGTCGAGCCGAGCGCGAAACACAGCGCCCACTCGGCGAGTGACAGGGGTGCGAGGCTCAGAATCGAGGCGCTTGGCCCCCACCACATCGCGGCGGCGTGCAGAGCGAGAGAGCCCACGGCGGTGAGGAGCAAGAACGGGTTGCTCACGGGGTTCAGGGTGAACAGCGATCGATGCTCAGCGCGCGAGCTGCCTGCCTGAAAGAAGTTCAGACATACGACGAGGGTGAGGGCGAGCGTTCGCGCGTGGTCATCGCTGTATCCGGCACCGACAGCCCACGAGAACGTGATCAAGATGAGTACACCCATCCATGCACCGGTCATGACGAGGCGAATCCACAGCACTCGAGAGAGAAGCCCTTCAGAGCGGCGGCGCGGGGGCCGTTGAAGTTCGCCACCCTCGGCTGGTTCGAAGGCGAGAGCGACGTCTTGAAGGCCGTTCGTCACAAGGTTGATCCAGAGCACCTGAATCGGCAAGAACATTAGGGGTTGGTCGCTGAAGACGTTAATGAGCACCGCAATGATGACTCCGAGCGCCGTCGACAGCAAGAAGAAGGTCGCCTTTCGGATGGCAGCGAAGGTCACCCGTCCCTGGTGCACCGCACTCACGATTGTGGCGAAGTTGTCGTCGGCGAGCACGATGTCGGCGGCTTCACGAGCCACCTCGGTTCCCGAGGCACCCATCGCGACACCGATCGATGCTGCCTTGAGCGCAGGTGCATCGTTCACGCCGTCACCCGTGACGGCAACCACCTCGCCCGCGCGCTGCAGCGCGGTGACGATGCGCAGCTTGTCGCTCGGCGACACGCGTGCCGCCACGCTCGTCTCGCGCAAGCGCGCCACGAGCACATCGTCGTCGAGCCGTGACATCTCTTTGCCCGTGATGGCGGGCCCGCGGCGCGGAATGCCCAGTCGGTCGGCGATCGCCTCCGCCGTCGAGGGGTGGTCGCCCGTGATCATCTTGACGGCGATGCCCGCGTCTTGACACGCGGCAACAGCCGCCGCCACACCTGGCCGCGGCGGGTCAGCCATGCCCTCGAGACCGAGAAAGGTGAGCTCGCTCGGCGGCGGCAAGAAACCATCGCGGGCCTCATCTTCGCCAAGCGCGCGACAAGCGGTGGCGATCACTCTCAAGCCACGCGAGGCAAGTTCGTGGTTGGCGTCTGCGACCTCGTCGCTGTCGATCGGTTCGTCTCCGGCCACCGTCCGCATGTGTGTCGACATGCCGATGAGCTTGTCTGGCGCGCCCTTCACGTAGAGCATGCGCGTGCCGTCTGCATGGCGCCGCACCGACTGGCAGTATGCGAGTTCGGGCTCGTACGGCACGTGCAGCTCCATAGCAGACTGCAGTTCGTCGATGGTGAGCACTCCGTGAGTGATTGCCGCCATCGCCATGGCGACGTCCACTGCGTCGCCGACGAAACCACTGCGTGAGTCTGCGGATGCACGCGCTTCATTCGTGAGTGCCCCTGCGCGAAGTGTGTCGCGCACAAGCGGGTCAGTGTGCACTGCCGTGGGCTCGTCGGCGAGCACTGTTCGGCCGTCTGGTGTCCAGACCTCTTCGACGGTGAGGATGTTCTGAGTGAGGGTTCCGGTCTTGTCTGAGCCGATGACCGTCGTCGAACCCAGTGTTTCGACAGCAGGCAGGCTGCGCAGCACCGCGTTCTTCTTGGCCATGCGCGCGACACCGATGCTCATGGCAATCGTTAGCACGATAGGAAGTGCTTCGGGAATCGACGCCACGGCGAGTGCGACAGCAGAGAGGAAGACGTCGGCGAGGTCACCCCCGAGTGCCGCACCTGCGACAAAAACGATGGCGCACACTCCGCCGATCAACAGACCGATGCGCCCTTCCAGCTGTCGAAGAAGTCGCTGCAGCGGCGTGGTCGGCGACGCCCGCTGCACGAGCTCGTTGATGACCCCCAGCTCGGTGTCGGCCCCGATCGCCACGACGACTCCGCTGCCGCGACCTGAGACGACGAAGGTTCCGCTGTATGCCATGCAGGTGCGATCGCCGATGCCGACATCTCGAGCAACCGATTCGACGTGCTTGCTGACGGGCAGCACCTCGCCGGTGAGCATCGACTCATCGACCTGCAAGGCTGTCGACTCGATCAAGCGCAGGTCGGCGGCAACTCTTTCGCCGGTCTCGAGAAGCACGATATCTCCTGGCACGACGTCGCGAGCATCAAGTTCAACTTCAGAGCCTTCACGCACCACACGGCAGCTCGGGTGAGAAAGCCGGGCGAGCGCGCGAACCTCTGCTGCTGCTTTGCGCTCTTGCCAGAACCCAATGGTGCCGTTGAGAACGAGCACAATCATGATGGCCGCGGTATCGACCCACTTCGCCAGAATCGTGGTGACGACCGCGGCTCCCATGAGGATGACAATGAGCGGCGACGAGAACTGGCGAAGTAACGTCTTCCACCACGGTGTTGGCGGGGTGCTGACGAGTTCGTTGACCCCGAACGTGGCACGGCGCTCGACAACGTCATCATCGCTGAGGCCAGACCTGCGTGACGACAACTCTTCTAGCGACTCAGCAACTGATCTCTCGTGCCATCGAAGATCTTCGTCGCGACGCATAGCCCGATGGTACTTGCCGAGTCGCGCCGAGGCTCGGGCCCTTAGACCCCACTTCGCCGTGCTTGACTGAGCGCATGGAGACGACCCCGCTCAATCGGCGAGTGTTGCTTGTCGCCATCCTGGCAGCGTTCGTCGCCTTTCTTGACGGATCGATCGTGACCGTGGCACTGCCTGCCATCACCGACGAGTTGGGCGGAGGGCTGCCCGTACAGCAGTGGGTCGTCGACGCCTACCTGATCACGCTGGGTGCGCTCATTCTGCTGGCGGGCTCGCTCTCTGACCTTCTGGGGCGCATCGCCGTGCTGCGCATCGGGCTCATTGGCTTCGCGATCACCTCGATCGCGTGCGGACTCGCTCCGACGGCAGAACTACTGATCGTGGCTCGAGCAGCCCAGGGTGCCGCGGGCGCTCTGCTCGTGCCCAGCTCTCTCGCCCTCATCATGGCGAGCCACCGCGGTGAGAGTCAGGCTCGAGCGATTGGGCTCTGGACGGCGTGGACCTCGGCGGCGTTCATCGTCGGACCCGTGGTCGGCGGGCTACTGACAGATCTCGTGAGTTGGCGATGGGTCTTCCTCATCAACGTGCTGCCTATTGCCGCGACGATGCTGCTGATGGCCCCCCTGCGCAACGAGCCAGCCGTCGTGAAGGTACCTCTCGACCTGGTGGGCGCCGCTCTCGGTGCCGTGGGTCTCGGGGGAGTGGTGTTCGGCCTCATCGAGCAAGCGAACTACGGCTGGGGTTCGCCGCTGGTCATCATTCCACTGGTGGTCGGCGGCCTGAGCCTGTTCGGCTTCATCGTGCGCCAAGCGACGGCTCAGCATCCGATGATGCCCCTGGCACTGTTCCGCCAGCGCAATTTCGCCGTCGGCAATCTCGCCACGGTCGCCATCTACGCATCGCTGTCTCTGTCGACCCTCGTGATCGTGCTCTTTCTGCAACAGATTGCGGGGTTGTCTGCCACCCAGTCAGGGCTCACGATGCTGCCAGTGACGATCATGCTCATCGTGTTCTCCTCGCTGTTCGGAAGACTTGCCGGCAGGTACGGCTCTCGCTGGTTCATGACGGCGGGGCCACTCGTGGCCGCTGGCGGGCTGGTGTCGATGCTCGCGATCGACGAGCCGTTCGACTTCGTGAGCCAAGCGCTCGTCGGTGTCGTCGCGCTAGGGCTCGGGCTCGCGATCACGGTGGCGCCGCTGACATCGGCCGTGCTCGGCGCGATCGATCCCGCGCGCTCAGGCATCGCGTCGGCCGTCAACAACGCGGTGTCGCGCATCTCAGGGCTTGTCGCCATTGCCCTGCTGGGTGCGGTGGTCGGCACAACGGTGAACCCCGAGTGGCTCGATCGAGCGCTCGTGCTGTGCGCATCACTCATGGTGGTGGGTGGGGTGATCTCGGCCATCGGCATCAGACGGCCCGGCGTGGCGACTAGGTGACGACGAACGAGCCCGCCGAGCCCGCGAGAGTCACCACAGCGGCAAGGGCCGACAGCATGATCACGCGGAAGAGTGCACGAGACTGCGGTGCCCGAACCAGAATCACCGCCCCGGTGATGAGCAGAGCCGCCGTCGCCGAGGCGCCCACGATCGCGAGTAGAGAAATCTCGAGGGGCGCGAGCACGCCCAGTGCCCCTGCAGCGGCCAACGCGGTGAGAGCGATGCTTCCTGCCAGGCGAGCCCCCAAGAGATGAGGCAATGATCGGATGCCGTGCCGGCGATCGGCGTCGAGGTCAGGCAGCACGTTGGTGAAGTGCGCGGCGAGACCGAGCAGACTGCCCATCGCGATCGCCCACCATGGCGCCAGAGTTGCGTCTTCTCGAGCGCTCGTCACGATCACCGGAATCAAGCCGAAGCTCACGATGTAGCAGGCCGTGGCGGCGATGGTGCGCTTGAGACCCAGGTTGTACGCCCAACCTCCCGCCAGTGCGATGAGATGCACCATCGCCAATATCGGCCCGAGGGTGAGCGAGATGAGAACCGAGAGCGCGGCAGCCGAGATCGCCAGAGACAGCACAATGCGAGAGCTGATGTCGCCTCGCACGAGTGGTTTATCGATGCGGTGCGCGTCGGCGTCTCGATGAGCATCGATCGCATCATTCGACCAGCCAATCGACAACTGGTTGAAGGCCATCATGAGGGCCACCGCGACGACGCGCAGCGGTTCGAGGCCGCTCAACAGGGCGAGTACGACGGTCACTGTGGTGACCACAATGCTGGGGCCGATGTGCGCAGCACCCACCACCGCGCGCACCTTCGCACTCGTGCCACGCACCATGCGGCCCATCGTACGGGGGCCAGGGCGGGATACGATCAGGCCATGCGACGACGCGTGAGGTGGCGAGCAGTCGCCGCAGCTGTCATGGTCGGCGCTCTCGTCGGCACAACAGCGTGCACTGCTCATTCGACCGACCATGATGCGGCGCCAGCGCCGGCTCGGCTGGTGGGTGCGCCCGCCGCACTCGACGTGCGTGAGATCTACCTGCAGCAGCGCATTGCCACCATGAGCATCGAGCAGAAGGTCGCGGCGCTCGTCATGATTCACGTTCCCGGCACCGACCCCGCACGCATCCGTGACGTGGTCGACGCTCATGGTTTCGCTGGCGTGATTCTGATGGGTGACAACATCGCCGGTCTTGCTCCCGTGGTGGCGGGCCTGACTTCAGCGCTGAACAGTGAGGTTGGCCTGCCGGTTCTCACAGCGATCGATCAAGAGGGCGGCATCGTTCGACGATTGCGCGAGGACAACGCTCCGGCCGCGCGAGCACTGCGCGACTTGCCGCCAGAGGCCGCTGAAGACGCGTTTCGTGAACGCTCGTCCCTGGTCGCCCAGGCCGGCGTGCTGATCAACTTTGGCATCGTGGCCGACGTCACCCCCGACCGGTCGTCGTTCATCATGAGCCGAACGCTCGGCGAGTCTCCCGACGCCTCTGCTGATCGTGTCGCAGCGGCGGTTCGCGGCGAGCGGGGCATCGTTCTCTCCACTCTCAAGCACTTTCCCGGTCATGGCGCCAGCCCCGACGATTCGCATGTCAGCATTCCTCACTCGTCAATCGGAATGACCGAATGGCGTGCCACGCACGCCGTGCCCTTTCGCGCAGGCATCGCCGAGGGTGCCCAGCTCGTCATGATGGGGCACTTGCAGTTCTCTCGAATCAGCCCCTTGCCCGCGTCGCTCTCGCCGACGTGGGTGGCAATCTTGAGGCACGAACTCGGCTTTGACGGTGTGATCGTCACTGACGACTTGCTGATGCTGCAGCGCTCAGGCATTGCTGACTATCGCGACCCCGTCGAGAACGGCGTGCGTGCGCTCGCCGCGGGCAATGATCTTCTGCTCTACGTACTGCCTGGTGACCCGTCGACGGTGGGCGTCGACCTCTCTGGCCTGGTGACGGCGCTCGCCGCCGCAGTCGATGACGGTCGGCTTGATGAGTCACGCATCGACGCCTCGCTGCATCGCGTGCTCGGTCTGCGCCGCGACGCGAGCGTCGAGATCGGGCCCTTCATCGATTGCGGGCCGAAGTGCTGGGGTAGCTCTGAGGCCGGTGGCGATCAGTCGAGCGGCTGAGGCAGCGGAAGCTCGACGTCGACGACGCGTTCGATCAGCGGCTGGTTGACCGCACCGCGTTTCGGTCCGGTGGCGAAGGCGGGGTCTGCCGCGGCAATCGTTGTCGTGATGGCGCCGAGCACGATTGCCAGCGTCGCAAGCCCGGTGATGAGAGCGGTGATCGGAGTCAGTCGCCGGTGGCGCTCGAGCGAGACAACGAGCGCGCCGACCAACACGAGGGTGGCAGCGGTCACGGCAAGAGCAATCATGCTTCGTCGCCTCCCGCTGGGTGTCGGGATAAAGGGTGGGGCGCTCGGGTGCGCCTCTGCACGGCCTCGATGACCGGTGCTCGAATTTCATGATACTCCGTCAAGACTTCAACCGGGAGCCCCGCAACAGGGGGTGTCGCGACTCGCCGCCGGTGAACGAACCGGGTGCTCGCGACCAGGCAGAATGGAAGGGTGACATCACCGGGGGGGCGATTGCGGCATCGAGATGTTCTCGAAGCGGTTGCTACGTCGCTCGAGTCCCGACTGGTCGACGCTCATGCACTTCAGGTCGAGCCGACGGGCAACGGCTTCACCCACGGGTACCGGGTGAGCATGATCGACGATGCCGGTTCGACGGCCGAACACACGGTGTTCGTCGAGACCTCGCCTCCTGAAGCGACTCGACCAGGTGTCTTGACGCTCAGTAATCCTTCGACGGGAGAGAAGGTCGATGTCTGGGTCTACCCAGCAGACCCCGCTCTCCCAGCCCTCCGAACCGCGGTGTACGCCGAAGCGGCGGGAGTGGTGCTTGCCAGACTGGGACTGCCCGTCGACGACTTGCGCGTCAGCCTCGCGGCGTATCGGCCAGGCAAGCGCGCGGTGGTGCGAGTCGACACCACCGGCACGGCATATTTCTTGAAGGTCGTTCGCCCGCCCGCAGCTGAGCCGTTGCAGGCTAAGCACACCCTCTGGCGCGAGAACAGGGTCGCGGTGCCCGCAGTACTCGGCTGGAGCGAAGAGGGGCTCGTCGCGCTCGAAGCCCTCGACGGTGCTGAGGTCATTTCGGTGCTCGACCGGGTGCAGCATCCGGCCGCGTTGCTCGACGAGATCGAGCGAGTTGTCTCGGGAATCGCAAGCGTGCCGTCGACGGCGGCTGCTCGTGCCTCGCTCGTGCGCCGAATCGACTGGTATGAAGACCGCCTGATCGAGCAGTTGCCCGAGCATGATGGGCTCATCGAACGCACTGTCAGAACCATCACGCGCCGGTATCGTGCGGGTGGCGCACCACCGCCGTCGATGACAGTGCACGGCGACCTGCACCTGGCGCAGCTGCTCGTCGACCCCGACAAGCCGACTGCCATCACCGGCGTTCTCGACATCGACACCTCTGGCTGGGGTGACCCTGCTGACGACGCTGCGGCGCTGTATGCCCATCTGATCGCCACGGTCGTGCATGACGGGGGCAGTGGCGCCACGGTGCGGGCCCGTCGATGCTCGGTGCTCGCTGACGGCTGGCGACGACGCTGGTTCTCGGCCTCAGAAGCCGGGTTCACCGATCGCGCTCACGCCATCGCCGCCACTCAGTTGCTGGGCCATGCACTCTCGCGATCAGCGGCGGGGTCTGCCGGAGCCGCCGAACTTCTCGAGCGCGCCCACCGTGTCGTCCATGCAGACGAGAGGCCCCTCACTGGCTCGTCGTGGTGAGCTCATGAGAGTTTTCTCATTCCGTAGCACGATCCTTCTCATGCTGGTCGCGCACACTGGTGGTGACGAACTGAGGGGAACTGACGATGGCGACCGCACCGCGCTGGATAGCGATCACAGCTGCGTCTGCACTCGGCATCGGTGCACTCGCGAGCGGCGCCGTCGGAATCGCGAACGCTGTGCCCTTGGTCGACTCGATGACGACCGCAGAGGTTCCCCCCATCTCAACAGTGCCGGGCGAGCTGAAAGGTTCGGGCCGCTACGTCACTCTCGATGGAGAGTCGAGTGTCGAGCCCGGGCAGCCGACCGAGCCCGCATCAGCTCCCACAGTGGTGCCCGCACCCGCGCCGCCAGCTCAGCCGGTAGCTCCGCAGCCCGCGTCGTCAGTCAGCCCGCCGAGCCCTGCGAGCGTCGACTCGGCAGACTGACGCTCGGCGCTCAGACCAGTCGATAACCCATCCCCCGCACTGTCTCGATGCGATCGGCTCCGATCTTGCCGCGCAAGTAGCGCACATAGACATCCACGACGTTCGAGCCGGGGTCGAAGTCGAACCCCCACACCCTGCTCAGCAGCTGCTCGCGCGACAGCACCTGATCGGGGTGGCGCAAGAACTGCTCGGCGAGGGCGAACTCTCGAGCGGAGAGATCATTCGTGACCGTGCCGACACTCACACGTCTCGTCGTCAGGTCGAGAGCGAGGTCACCGTGCCGAAGCACGGTCTCGGCGACGGCCTGTTGGCTCGATTCACGCAGACGCAGGCGGATGCGGGCCACGAGCTCGTCGAACTTGAACGGCTTCGGCAGGTAGTCGTTGGCGCCGCCGTCGAGACCGGCCACCGTGTCGTCGACTGCAGTACGTGCGGTGAGCATGATGATCGGCATTGTCTCGCCGTTCGCTCGCAGGCGAGTGAGCACCTCAAATCCGTCGATTCCGGGTAGCCCAACATCGAGCAGCACGAGATCGAATGACCCCGTGGCGACGTAGTCGAGCGCGGCGCGCCCATCCGTGACGACCGTGGGCGTGTAGCCCGCAGCCGCGAGGCCCTTCTCGATGAAGGTTGAGATTCGCGTCTCATCCTCGACGATCAAGATGCTGGTCACGGTGTGCTCCTCGAATCGGTAGTGGGCGCGTCGTCGAGGTCTGCATCGAAACCCTGAGCTGGCGGCGGCGCTGAACCGCCGTCGACGGTCGGCACGACGATGCCGAAGCGAGCACCAGAGGCCGAAGTGTCAAGACTGACGTATCCTCCGTGGGCGCGGGCGATTGCGGCGACGATCGGCAGCCCGAGCCCCGAACCACTGATGCCGCGACCGGTGTCGGCACGGCCAAAGCGTTCGAAGATGCGGCGCTCTGCACCGTCCGGAATGCCGGGCCCTTCGTCAGCCACCCAGAATTCGACGCTCGCGTCGTAGCGAGTGCTTCCCACCCTGATCGCCGATCCCGCCGGCGAGTACTTCGCGGCATTGTCGGCCAATTGCAGCCAGGCTTGCGTGATGCGGTTTGGCGACACTCTGGCGACCACCTCGGCCGCGCCTTCGAGTTGCCAATCGTGGTCAGAGATCGCCTGCATCTTGCTGAAGACCATCGCAGTCAGGTCGGCGACATCAGTGGCCTCGACGAGTTCGATCGCGCGCTCAGCTCTCGCGAGAGCGTCGATGTCATCGACCAGGCCGGTCATGCGGTCGAGCTCGTCGATGGCGATTTCGCGTACCGCTCGCACATCGGCAGGGCTGTTTTCGTCGAGAAGCTCGAGGTGGCCGCGCACAATCGTGATGGGTGTCTTCAACTCGTGCCGCACGTCATCGAGCAGTTGGCGCTGACCGGTGATGGCCTCGTCGATGCGGTCAAGCATGTCGTTGACCGTCTCGGTGAGCGCTGACACGTCATCGTTTCCATTGACGGGGATGCGCTCAGAGAGGTCTTCTGCCGTGATGCGAGATGCCGTCTCAGAGAGTATTCGAATCGGCGCGAGCAGCCGTCCGGCGACGAACCATCCGGCGACCGCGATCGCGGCGAGCGAGAGCAGGGCTAGACCGGCGTAAGTGAGAAAGGCGCCTGCCACTTCGTCGACCGCCCGTTGGGCATCCACCGCCGCAACGAAAGTGCCTGCCTGATCGTCACCCGCGATCGTGACCGGAACCGAAACGTAGCGAAGCGTGCCCACGCTGGTGATCGCGGTGCCGAGCGTGACCCTGCCCGACGCTGCTTCGGCCCACACACGATCGATGAAGTCTGGGTCGTCTTCGAGATGGAAGGCGATCTCGGTGCCGGGAATGAATCGTGCAACGCCGTCGATGATGGCCACGCTGCTCTCGTGGCGACCGGGCACGAGCCGAGACATGACCGCGTTGAGCGCCGACTCGACCGTGGTGAAGGTCGTCGTGTCGAGGTCGGCCACCGCAGTAGAGTCGCCGTCGGCAGCGACTGTGACGCCGGTGACGATGGCGCGCGCGGCCTCGACCGAGCCCAGCAGTTCGGCATCGATCGCGCTCAGGACGCGATCGCGCTGCACCACGTAGGCCGCGAAGCCCGAGACAGCCATGCCGAGGCTCGTCACAATGAGGATCACCGCGAGGATGCGCGACCGCACCGACCAGCGGGGCATCGCAAGGGGCGCCATGCCCCCATTATCGTGCGGGGCGCCACCCCGCAGTCGCGCGAATGAGAACACTCTCACGCTCGAGAGCGGTCGACCTCACTTCGAGGGCGAAGGCTCAGCCGCCGTCGTCGATCGTGATGAACCCAAGCCGGGCCAGCTGGTGAGCGAGCCCTGCCCCGTCGGGGGCCCATACCCATGGTGCGGCGTCACCCCGCGACAGTTCGCTCTCATCGGCGCGACTGCGCCCACCGGCGAACACCGCTTCGGGCGTCGAGAGCTGTCGAATGGCCACGGCGGCAACGTTCTCGGGGTGCGATTCGGCGAAAGCTCGGTAGAGCTCTTCGTCGTGCTGGCCGTCGTCGCCGATGAGCACCCAGCGAATGTCAGGAAACTCTCGGGCGAGGCGTTCGAGGCTGTCGCGCTTGTGCTCCCGACCGCTGCGGAACAGCCGGTCGTGCGTCGGCCCCCAGTCGGTCAGCAGCATCGTTCCGGGCGGGTACAGGTTGCGGCTCATGAATCGGTCGAGCGTCGGGGCGACGTTCCATGCGCCCGTTGACAGGTAGACGACGGGCGAGCCGGGGTTCTCACGAGCGAGCCTCTCGAGCAGCACGGCCATGCCGGGCACGGGGCGCCGCGCGTGCTCATCGAGCACGAAGGTGTTCCAGGCTGCGAGAAAGGGGCGGGGGAGGGCGGTGACCATGACGGTGTCGTCGATGTCGCTGACGATGCCGATGCGCGCGTCGGGCTCGACGACGAAGATTCGCGCCGTGACCTCGGCAGATCCGTCTGCCTGCAGGCGGATCGATCGCACGCCGGGCTCGAGCGGAATAGCGATGTCGACGTCGACGACTCCGCCGCGATCGGCCGTGACGGTGAACTCGTCGTCGCCGACGCGAATGGTCACGGGGCAGTCGGCGACGGGGATGCTCACAAAACTGCGCCACCCGCGAATCGTCGCTCGTGCCTTCGTGCTGGCGACCGGCCGCGCGAGCAGCACGCGGCAGAGCACTCGGATCCAGCCGTCGCCACCGTATCCGCTGTAGGGAATCACGACCGGCACGAGACCTCGGCGCCGCCCGAGTCGCTCGCGCATGCGGTGAAATCGGTCTTCGAGGCCTGACGCCCACTTGGCCCATCGGGCCGGTCGGGCCGAGTCGTCTGTCGTCGTCTCGGCAGTCACCTGACCAGTCTTGCAGAATCGCAGAACGAACGTTCTCCCCGTTAATCCTCAGGTCGAGGAGTACAGTGGCGCACGTCGAAAGGTACGAACCGTGATCACCCTCGAATCAAGTGCAGCGTTCGCCTCTGCTGCCGCGCCCATCCGCAACGAGCCCGTGCAGGCGCGCAGCACCGCGCGCCTCGCCACTCTTCTCAACTCGGCAGCCGCGGTGATCGATGAGATCGGCTATGAGCGACTCACGACGGCCATGGTCGCCGAACGTGCCGGCGCATCGATCGGAACGGTCTACCGGTACTTCCCTGACCGCATCGCGGTCTTGCAGAGCCTCGCAGCCCGCAATGTCGAGCGGCTCATGGGTCGCGCCGACGAGCAGCTGGCCTCTGGCCGTCACGACTCGGCGCTCGATGCGGTGCTGGCGATCAACGCCGTCACCATCGATCTGTTCCGCACCGAGCCCGGCTATCGGTCGTTGCGGGCAGGCGATGTGCTCGATCTGCTGCCGCCCACGACCGAGGCGTCTGCCAACAGTCTGTTCGCCGAGGCCGTGAGCGATGCGCTCGTCGCGCACTACGGGGTGGTCGACTCCGCCGATCTGCGTCGGGCGATCGGCACGGCCGTCGAGGTCATCGATGCACTCACGGCGCGCGCGTTCTCACGAAACCCTCAGGGAGACCCCGTGCTGCTCGCTGAGGCCGAGCGCGCGGTGCGCGCGGTGCTCGCCGACGTTCTGTAGCGCGGCTCGTGACGCGTCACCCGCGTGCGGGTGACTGGAGAACTGCCCTTAATCGGCCCGAACTGATGCTGTCTCGGCTCCGAATGCTGTTTGACTGAGGGTGCGCTGTGCGTTGCCTTCGGGGTGCGCCGTGAGCACTGGCAGACGAGAAGAGGGCATCGTGATCGAGTTTCGCTCCATCTCCAAGAGGTTCGACGACGGCACGATCGCGGTCGACGACTTCAGCCTCGTCATCCCCTCGCGCCAGACGACCGTGCTGGTCGGGTCGAGCGGGTGCGGCAAGACCACGCTGCTGCGCATGGTCAACCGCATGGTCGATGCGACGAGCGGCGAGCTGCTGATCGACGACGAGAATGTCGCGACGATCGAGCCGGTGAAGCTGCGTCGGCGCATCGGCTACGTCATGCAGAACTCGGGTCTCTTGCCTCACCGCCGTGTCATCGACAACATCGCCACGGTTCCGAGGTTAAACGGCGTGCCGAAGCGCGAGGCCCACGAGCGAGCGCTCGAGTTGATGGACACCGTGGGGCTCGACCGCGCGATGGCCGAGCGGTACCCCGCACAGCTGTCGGGCGGTCAGCAGCAGCGCGTCGGCGTCGCCCGGGGGCTCGCCGTCGACCCGAACATCTTGCTCATGGACGAGCCGTTCGGTGCTGTCGACCCCATCGTGCGCGCCGACTTGCAGCAAGAGCTGCTGCGCCTGCAGCGTGAACTGGGCAAGACGGTCGTGTTCGTGACGCACGACATCGACGAGGCCTTTCTGCTCGGCGACCAGGTCGTCATTCTCGAGAAGGGTGCTCGCATCGCCCAGAAGGGCTCGCCGCACGAGATTCTCGCGAACCCCGCCAACGACTTCGTGGCGAGCTTCATCGGCGCTGATCGCGGCAAGCGAGCGCTGAGCATCCGTGAGATCGACGGTGCCAGCGTGCTCGTCGATGCCGACGGCAACGCCGCCGGCCGCCTCGTGGAGGCGGGTCCGGCGTGACCTGGGTGCTCAACAATCTCGATCTGATTCTGCAGCTGACGTTGCAGCACATCAGGCTGAGCATCATTCCGATCGTGCTGGGGTTCGTCATCGCCCTGCCGCTGGGGTGGGTCGCCTATCGCTACCGATTGACCCGGGGTCTCGTGCTGACGCTCGTCGGCCTGCTCTACACGATTCCGTCGCTCGCGCTCTTCGTCATCTTGCCGCCGCTGCTGGGCACGCGCATTCTCAGCGAAGCCAACGTGCTCATCGCGCTCACGATCTACGCGGTCGCGATTATGACCCGGTCGGTCGCCGAGGCGCTCGCGAGTGTCGACGGGGGCGTCACGCAAGCGGCAACCGCAATGGGCTACTCAGGCTGGGGGCGGTTCATGACCGTCGACCTGCCCCTCGCGGGGCCGGTGCTGCTCGCAGGCTTGCGCGTCGTCGCGGTCAGCACCGTGAGCCTGCTGACGGTCGGCATCGTCGTTGGCGTGCAGAGCCTCGGATACCTCTTCACGAACGGCTTTCAACGGCAGATCATCGAACAAGTGCTTGCGGGAGTGGTCATGACCGTGCTCATCGCGTTGATGTTCGACGCGATCCTCGTATTGCTGGGCCGGTGGCTCATGCCATGGGCACGACTTTCGCAATCGCCCCGTCGCGCCCTCGTGCCGAGTGAGGTGACGACGTGAACATTTTCGGCGACGCCTTCTCCTGGCTCTTCGACGCTGAGAACTGGCACGGCCAGAACGGCCTGATTGAGCTCACGGGGCAACACTTGTGGTTCACATTGCTCGCTGTCGTCTTCGCGGCGCTCGTGGCCGTACCGGTCGGGTGGCTCATCGGTCACACGGGGCGCGGCCGCGAGCTCGCTGTCGGCATCGCGGGCGCTGCTCGCGCGTTGCCCTCGTTCGGCCTGGTGTTTCTCTTCGTCATGATGTTCGGGGCGCGCAACAGCGGGCCGGCCACCGTGCTCGTCCTCGTCGTGCTGGCGATCCCTCCGATTCTCGCCGGGGCCTATGCCGGGCTAGAGGTCATTGATCGACGCACTCTTGATGCGGCTCGGGCAATGGGCATGACCGAGTGGCAGATTCTATGGAAAGTCGAAGTGCCGCTCGGCTTGCCCTTGCTGCTTGGCGGACTCCGGAGTGCCACGTTGCAAGTGGTGGCAACCGTAAGCCTCGCAGCGTTCTTAGGGCTCGGCAGCCTCGGTCTGCCCATCATCCAGGGCATCGCGCTGCGCGACTACGACCGCATGCTCGGGGCGGCCATCCTCATCATCGTCATTGCTCTCGTGCTCGACGCGGTCTTCGCGCTGCTCGAGAAGTTCGCGGTGCCGCGCGGTGTGCGCGCGGCACGCGCCCCAGAACCCCGCACTGCGCCAACCGGGCGTCGTGCGGCGGTGGTCACCACGGCCACCACCACATAGAGAAGAGAAGACACGCATGTTCACAGCAAGGAACAAGGGCCGGCTCGCCATGACGGCGGCCGCGGTCGGGGCATCATTGGCCCTGGCAGGGTGTGCATCGGGCGACCCGCTGGCGCCCGAGCCTGAAGCCGAGGGCTCTGGCGAGACGATCGTCATCGGCTCGCAGGCCTATTACTCGAACGAGATCATCGCCGAGATCTACGCTCAAGCGCTCGAAGACGCAGGCTTCGACGTCGACCGCAACTTCGCCATCGGTCAGCGAGACGCCTACATTCCCGCCATCGAGGCAGGAGAGGTCGACCTGTTCCCGGAGTACACCGGCAATCTGCTGCAGTTCTGGGTGCCAGACACGACGGCCACGCAGGCCGATGAGGTCTACGCCGAGCTGCAGGCAGCCGTGCCGGCCGGTCTGCAGGTGCTCGACCAGTCGTCGGCCACCGACCAAGACAGCTACAACATCACCGCCGACTTCGCCGCGGCGAACGGGCTCGAGTCGATCGGCGATCTCGCCGGCGTCGACGGCCTCATTCTCGGCGGGTTCCCCGAGCTCGAAGAGCGCCCGTACGGCCCGAGCGGCCTGCTCGAGGTCTACGGCGTCACCGTGGGCTTCCAGGCAACGGGCGACACCACCGTCGAGTCGCTCCTCGAGGGCATCGTGAACGTCGCCAACGTCTACAGCGCCGACCCTCGCATCGGGTCGAACGGTCTTGTGACGCTCGCCGACCCCGAGGGGCTCTTCTTGGCCTCGAACGTCGTTCCGCTCGCGTCGGCCGACCTGCCGGCTGAGGCCGTGGCGATCATCAACGCCATCAGTGCGGCCCTCACTCCTGAGGGTCTCGTCGAGCTCAACGTGCAGAGCACGGTCGAGCAGCAGTCGACCTCGGCGATCGCCGCGCAGTGGCTCGCCGACAACGGGTTCATCTCCTAGTCGAGCAGAGCATCCATTCGCCGGAAGGGGCGAGAACCGCACTGGTTCTCGCCCCTTTCGGCTGTCGTCAGTCAGTCGTCGCGCGTCGTGGCGTCGCCGTCGCCCGGTCGGTCGGCGAATCGCGCCACATAGCGATCGAGCAGCTTCTTGACCCCGAAGACCAGCAGCCAGAAGCCGACGATCGCAGCCACGAAGATCAGGGCTGCCGAGTCGAGGGTCTCGGCGATGCTGCGGTATCCCACTGCAGCCGCAGACCCGACAGAGACGTAGGCGAACGACCAGATGATGCAGGCAGGCGTCAGCCAGAGCATGAAGGTCTTGTAGCGCAGGGTGCTCATGCCGACGACGAGCGGCGTGAGCGAGTGCAGCACGGGCAAGAATCGCGACACGAACACGGCGATGCCGCCCCGGCGATCGAGAAAGTTCTCGGCGCGCTGCCAGTTCTTCTCTCCGATGCGGGCACCGAGTCGGGATGCCCGCAATCGCGGCCCGAAGTACCGACCGATCGCGAAGCCGAGTGAGGCTCCCGCGAGCGCTCCGACGATGACGACGATCGACAGCGACCAGTACTCGAGGGGGCTGGCGACCGCGGTGCTGGCGACCAGGACGACGGTGTCGCCGGGAACGATCAGGCCCAGCAGAATGGTCGTCTCGAGCATGATGAAGATGCCGGCGAGGGCGGTGCGCAGCACGGGGTCGACGCCTTGCACGAGGTCGAGAATCGCGTCGAGCCACTCGTTCACAGCACGAGCCTAGCCGCGAGTTCTCTGCAGAGCCTCTGACCGCGATGACGATTCAGGACCTTCGGCCCGTGTGGAGCATCCACCGTGGTTTCTAGGCTCAAGACTGCGGCGGAGTGCCGCACTCTCACCCTCTCTCTGCAAGGCAGGTGACCCCTCGTGGTCGAATGGCTCGATCCGCTCTTGTTGGCCCGGTGGCAGTTCGGTCTGACGACTCTCTACCACTTCCTCTTCGTTCCGCTCACGATCGGCATGGTGATTCTCGTCGCCATGTTCCAGACGGCGTGGGTGCGCACCGCGAATCTGAAGTATCTGCACCTGACGCGACTGTTCGGCAAGATCTTCTTGATCAACTTCGCCATGGGCGTCGTCACCGGAATCGTGCAGGAGTTTCAGTTCGGCATGAACTGGAGCGACTATTCGCGCTTCGTCGGCGACGTCTTCGGCGCCCCGCTCGCCATGGAGGGCCTGCTCGCATTCTTTCTCGAAGCGAGCATGATCGGGCTCTGGATCTTCGGGTGGGACAAGCTCTCGGCCAGGCTGCACCTCGCGGTCATCTGGCTGCTGGCGCTCTCGACGACCCTGTCGGCGTACTTCATCCTCGCCGCCAACGCCTTCATGCAGAACCCCGTGGGTTTCGAGATCAATGAAGAGCTCGGTCGCGCTGAGCTCACCGACATCGGTGCCGTGCTCACGAACCCCGTCGCCCTCGCACAGTTTCCGCACACCATCTTCGCCTCGGTCATGTTCTCGGCCGTGGTCGTCGTCGCGGTCGCCGCGTACCACTTGTCGAAGGGCCAGTACCTCGATGAGATGCGCACGGCGCTGCGTTTCGGCCTCATCGTCAACATCGTCGCCTTCGTCGGCGTCGCGCTCACGGGTGACCAGTTGAGCATCGTCATGACGCAGACCCAGCCGATGAAGATGGCCGCGGCCGAAGCGCTCTACACGACGACGGCGGGAGCCTCATTCTCGATCTTCTCGCTCGGAACCCCCGATGGTTCAGCCGAGGTCTTCTCGATCAGAATCCCGTACCTGCTGTCGTTCCTGTCGACGCACGACTTCATGGGCACGGTCGAAGGAATCAACGACCTGCAGGCGCAGTACGTGCAGCAGTTCGGCCCCGGCGACTACACGCCCATCATCTGGATCACCTACTGGAGCTTCCGGTGGATGATCGGCCTCGGCGCACTCGCCGCCCTGATCTCGGCGGTGGGCCTGTGGGTCACCCGTGGCGGGCGCACTCCGCAGGGCTGGATGTGGAAGGTCGCGATCTGGTCGGCTCCGCTGCCGCTCGTCGCGAGCCTCGTGGGCTGGATCTTCACCGAGATGGGCCGGCAGCCGTGGATCGTCTTCGGGCTCATGCTGACCGAAGACGGAGTATCACCAGGTGTCTCGGGCCTGGAGGTTCTGATCTCGCTCATCGCCTTCACGCTCATCTACGGTGCCCTCGCGGTGGTCGAGTTCAAGCTCATCATTCGCGCGGCGGTCGACGGCCCCCTCGAGTGGGCGAAGTACGACGCCGACCACACCGGCGACGGCGACGTTTCCGTCGACCCCGCCAAGCTCGCGACCGTCTACTAGAGAATCGAAAGAAGCACACATCATGGATCTCGCCATCCTCTGGTTCGGCATCGTCGGATTCTTCTTCATCGGGTACTTCGTGCTCGACGGGTTCGACTTCGGTGTTGGAATGGCCATGCCCTTCCTCGCGAAGGACGACACCGACAAGCGCGTCATGATCAACACCATCGGCCCGGTGTGGGATCTCAATGAGACGTGGCTGATCGTTGCAGGAGCATCCCTGTTCGCCGCCTTCCCCTACTGGTACGCGACCCTGTTCGACGGCTTCTACCTGGCCCTGCTGCTGATTCTGCTGGCGCTCATCGCGCGAGGCGTCTCGTTCGAGTACCGCAGGCTCGGCAAGTCGACGCAGTGGAAGGCCTGGTTCGACTGGATGATCATCATCGGCTCGGCCGTGCCGGCGCTGCTTTGGGGCGTCGCCTTCGCCAACATCATCCAGGGTGTGGCGATCGACGCGAGCGGCACATACACCGGAACGCTCTTCGACCTGCTCAACCCCTACGGTCTGCTGGGCGGACTCACCACCCTGATGCTGTTCTTCACGCACGGGGTGCAGTTCATCGCGCTGAAGACCGACGGCGAGCTGCGCGCACGCGCGCAGTCGTTGGCGGTGCGGTCGGGGCTCATCACGATCGTGGTGGCGGCGTCGTTCTTGGTCTGGACGGTGCTGCAGCACCTCGATATCGCGCACCTGCCCGTGCTCGTCGCGCTCGCGGCGGCGGCGGCGGTCGCGCTGATCGGGTCGTGGGTGGCCAACCGCGTCGGGCGCGAGAAGTGGGCGTTCGGTCTCATGGCCGTCACGATCACGTTCGCGGTGTTGAGCATTCTGGCTGCCCTGTTTCCGAACGTCATGCCGTCGACGACCGACCCGGCGTACAGCCTCACGATCGCCAACGCCTCGAGCTCTCAATACACTCTCGAGGTGATGACGTGGGTGGCCGTGGTGATGCTGCCGCTCGTGCTCGCCTACCAGGCGTGGACGTACTGGGTGTTCAGGCGCCGCATCACTCGTGAATCGATTCCGGTGGCTGCGCACTGAAGCCCCTCGACCCCCGACTGCTGCGCACCGCGTCGGCCGCCCGCACTCTGCTGGCGGTCGGCGCGGTCGTCGCCGTCGCGCACACACTCAGCGTCATCGCGTTCTGCTGGTTCGCGGCTCAGGCCGTCGTCGGCGTCATCGACGGCGTGCCGGTGCTCGAGCTCGGCGAACCGATCATCGCCACCGCCATCGCCATCGCACTGCGGGCGAGCACCCAGGCGTCGCTCGACGCCCTGGCCGTGCGCGGAGCCGCCACGGTCAAGAGCCAGTTGCGGGCTCGGGTGATCGCGGCGGTCGACGAGGGCGGGTCGACGACGCTCGGCGACCGTTCGAGCGCGCACGTGGCGACGGTGGTCGGCCAGGGGCTCGACGCCATGGACGGCTACATCGGCAAGTATGTTCCGCAGCTGATCCTCACCGCCGTCGCGACTCCGCTCGTCGTCGCGGCGCTGCTCATGGCAGACCTGGTGACGGGCATCACCGTGATTCTCACGCTGCCGATCATCCCCGTCTTCATGGTGCTCATCGGCATGGCGACGCAAGCGGTGCAGCGTCGCCAGTGGCGCTTGCTCGGCACGCTCGCGCAGGGCTTTCTCGAGGTGGTGCAGGGCCTGTCGACGCTCATGGTGTTCGGTCGGCAGCATCGGCAGGTCGACCGCATCGCGAGCGTCACCGAGCACTATCGCCGCAGCACGATGAAGGTCTTGCGGCTGTCGTTTCTGTCGGGCTTCACCCTTGAGCTCGCCGCAAGCTTGTCGGTCGCGCTCGTGGCGGTGTCGGTGGGCGTGCGACTCATCGACGGCGACATCGGTCTGGCGCTCGGTCTCTTCGTGCTCATCCTCGTGCCCGAGGCCTACTTGCCGCTGCGGCAGGTGGGTGCGCAGTTCCACGCCGCGAGCGAGGGCATCGCGGCGGCCGATGACGTGCTCACGCTGCTTGAGTCCGCGCCACCGGCGCCCCCGGCGTCACGGTCGACGTCGAGTGGTCGCTCGTTGCTGCCACCCGCCGCGGTAGCGGCAGCAACTGACCACTCGACGCGTTCCCGAGCCACGAGCGCCGTGCCCGCGCTGGCCGTGCGCGATCTCACGGTGCGACGCGGCGATCGGGTGGTGATCGATCGCCTGACTGCTGCATGGATGCCCGGCACGGTGCTCGCCATCACGGGCCCGAGCGGCGCGGGCAAGAGCTCGCTGCTCGGCGCAGTGCTGGGCTTCGTCGAGGCCGAGGGTGTGGTCGAGCTCGACGCAGTGCCACTGAGCCCGGCAGATCGCATGCACCGCATCGCCTGGGCGGGGCAGCGCCCCGAGCTCACCGGGGGCACGCTCGACGACGTCGTCGCGCTCGGTGCTGCGACGGTCGACGCTGCACTCGTCGAGCGTTCGCTCGCGTGGGCCGCCGTCGACGACGTGCCGCGTGGCACCGTCTTGGGCGCGGCGGGCGAGGGGCTCTCGGGCGGCCAGGCGCAGCGGGTCGCGCTGGCTCGTGCGCACTATCGCGCCGTCGAGCGAGGCAGCAGAGTGGTGCTGCTCGACGAACCGACTTCGGCTCTCGACGCGGTCACCGAAGGGCGTGTCATCGAGGGGATGCACCAGCTTGCGGGGCAGGGGCGACTCGTGGTCGTCGTGACGCACCGGCGTGCCGTGATGGCGGCGGCGGATGCTGTGCTCACCGTCGACAGCGCGGTGCAGCCGCGCTCCGCCGGCGTCGAGGGGGTCGCACGATGAGCTCACCGGCACGCACCGCTCGTCGGCCCATTCTGCGCGCCTCGCTGCCGCCGATGCGCTCGCTGTGGCCTGCGCTCGCGCTCGGAGTGCTCGCGAGCGGCTCGACGGTCGCGCTGCTCGCGACCAGTTCGTGGCTCATCGCTCGAGCCGCCGAGCAGCCGCCGATTCTGTTTCTCGGGTTCGCGATCGTCGGCGTGCGCGCCTTCGCCCTGGGCCGAGCGGTGTTCCGCTACCTCGAGAGGCTGACCGCTCACGACGCGGCGTTCCGAGCACTCGGCACGCTGCGCGTCAGCGTCTTCCGACGACTGCTGCCGGTCGCGCCAGACGGGTTGCGCGGCGTGCGTCACGGTGACCTGCTCACGGCCCTGGTGCGCGATGTCGACGCCCTGCAAGATCTTCCGCTGAGGGTGCTGCAGCCGATCGTCACGGCGCTCACGGTGGCAGGTCTGGCCGTGGTCGGCGTCTGGTGGGTGACGCCTGCGGCGGGTGTCGCCCTGCTCATCGGTCTCGTCGTGACGACCGCGGTCGCCGCTGTCGTGATGTCGGCGCTGAGTCGCGGTGCCGACTCGCGCATCGCGCCGCTGCGTGCCCAGCTCGCCGACGCGGTGCTCGAGTATGTGACGCGCTGGCAGACCTTGCGCGCGTTCGGCGCCGATGCCGAACGACGAGATCGGGTGATGGCGCTCGACGCCGCTCTGCGCCGGGCGCAGACGCGCCAGTCGGCAGCCGCCGGTGGTGTCGCCGCCCTCTTCACGCTCGGTGCCGGCGTCACGGTGCTGGCGACCCTCATCGTCGCTGAACCCTCGCACCTGAACGGCTCGATCACCGGACCGGTGCTGGCCATGCTCGTGCTCATTCCGCTCGCGGTGTTCGAGCTGGTGGCGGCGCTGCCGACGGCACTCTCGGCATGGTGGCGAGTGCGCGCGAGTGCCGACCGCATCGCGACGATCATTCCCGACGAGGTTCCGGCCGAGATTCCCTCAGCGCCCGAGCGCGGGGTCGACGCCTCACGGCTCGAGGCGACGGTCAGGCTGCGTGGGGTGTCGGCTCGGTGGCCGGGCGAGTCGCGCGACGCCCTCAGCGGCATCGACCTCGATCTGACGGCCGGAGATCGGCTGCTCGTCGAAGGATCGAGCGGGGCGGGCAAGACCAGCCTCGCCCACGTGCTCGTGCGCTTTCTCGATCACGAGGGCGAGTATCTGCTGGGCGGCGTGAACGTGCGAGAGCTGCACCCCGATGAGGTTCGCACCAGGGTCGTGCTGTGCGAGCAGGCTCCGCATCTGTTCGATGAGAGCATCCGACAGAATCTGCTCTTCGCGCGCGATTCGGCCACCGATGCCGACCTTCTCGCGGTGCTCGACCGGGTCGGGCTGGGGGAGTGGTGCCGAGCGCGCGGAGGGCTCGACGCGCCGGTCGGTGAACGCGGCCGCCTCGTGAGCGGTGGCGAGGCGCAGCGCATCTCGCTCGCGCGAGCCCTGCTCACCGAGGCTCCGGTGCTGGTGCTCGACGAGCCGACCGCCAACGTCGACCCCGCGCAGGCCGAATCGTTGCTCGACGAGCTGCTGGGCGCCGCGGCTGGTGCCGAGCGCGCCATCGTCGTGATCTCGCACACGCCCGTGGCAGACAGGCTCATCACCGCTCGGCTTCGCCTGCCCCTGCCGACAGACTGACGACGAGGGCGGGCGAGCGCCACTAGGCTAGGTGCCGCCACCGCATTGCAACCGACCCTCGAGGAAGAGGATTTTCAGCATGGTGCGCACCACCGGCCCTGGCCCGAGCTTCGCCACGAGTGATGACGGGGTTCCGATCTACCGACCGGGCCTCGACGAAGACCCCGACTCGCCTCGCGCCATGCGCACCGAGCGCGACAGTCTCGGCGAGATGCCGATTCCGGCAGACGCCTACTGGGGAATCCACACGGCCCGAGCGCTCGTGAACTTTCCGATCACCCGTCGCGCTCTCTCCAATCACCCCAACCTGATCATCGCGCTCGCGATGGTGAAGCAGGCGGCGGCGCGGGCCAACAAAGAGATCGGAGTGCTGCGCGCCGAACGGGCAGACCTCATCGACCAGGCGTGCAGCGAGATCATCGACGGCCACCTGCACGATCAGTTCGTGCTCGGTGTGCTGCAGGGCGGCGCGGGAACGAGCACGAACATGTGCGCCAACGAGATCATCGCCAACCGCTGCCTCGAACTCATGGGCAAGCCGAAGGGCGACTACGACAGCTTTCACCCCAACGACCATGTGAACCGCAGCCAGTCGACGAACGACGTGTACCCCACGGCGATCAAGCTGGCGATGGTGTTCAGTCTGAAGAGCCTTCTCGACGAGCACCGGCTGCTCATCGACTCGTTCGCGGCGAAGGGCCAAGAGTTCGCCCAGATTCTGAAGGTCGGGCGCACGCAGATGCAAGATGCCGTGCCGATGACGCTCGGGCAAGAGTTTCGGGGCTTCGCCACCACGCTCGGCGAAGATCAAGAGCGCTTGAGCGAGATCATTCCGTGGCTCAACGAGATCAACATGGGCGCGACGGCGATCGGCACCGGCATCACGGCTGATCCGCGCTATGCCGAAGCGGTGCGACACCACTTGAGCGAGATCTCGGGCTACACGATGGTCACGTCGCCCGACCTCATCGAGGCCACGAGCGACACGGGCATCTTCATGACCGTGTCAGGAACCCTCAAGCGCGCTGCGGTGAAACTCTCGAAGATATGCAACGATCTGCGGCTGCTCTCGAGCGGACCGCAGGCGGGGTTCGGCGAGATCAACCTCCCCCCGCGTCAAGCCGGAAGCTCGATCATGCCGGGCAAGGTCAACCCGGTGATTCCCGAGGTGGTCAACCAGGTGGCCTTCTCGATCATCGGTGCCGATGCCACGGTGACGGCGGCCGTCGAGGGCGGGCAGCTGCAGTTGAACGCTTTCGAGCCGGTGATCGCGACGAGCATCATGCAGTCGCTCGCCTGGATGACCAACGCGTGCCGCACACTGCGACTCAACTGCATCGACGGCATCACGGCGAACACCGATCGGCTGTCAGAGATGGTCGAGGCGAGCGTCGGCGTCGTGACCGCGCTGACTCCTTACATCGGCTATCAGCAGTCGGCCTCGCTTGCCTACGAGGCCCTCTCGACCAAGGTGCCCATCCGTCAGCTCGTCATCGAGCGCGGGCTCATGACTGAAGCCGAGATCGCGAAGCTGCTGTCGCCCGAGCGCTTGAGCGGAGTGGTGCCGGCGACGGGCGCGATTCCTCTGCCGATGGTGGCGCCTGAGAGCTGAGAGCCGCCGAGCTCAGGCAGGTCGTTCGTCGTCGATCGCGGGCGCCTCGGGTTCGGCCTCGATGCGTTCGTCGGGGTCGACGGTCGGGGGCGGTACGTCGACGACATCGTCGTCGAGCTCGACGGAGCGTTCGTCGTCGAGGTTCGGTTCATACTCGCGATCCATGGGTGTCTCTCCTCGTCGTGGTCGATGGCTCTCCTCCAGTGTCTCGCGCTGCCCGCTGCGGCGCCACCGGGGCGGCCGCGCGCCACAAATGCTGGGTTGCATACGACCGCCACGGTGCCCACCGTGCGCCGAGGGCCTCTGCCTCTCGAGTGGTCGAGGCAGCTCCGGCGAGGCTGAGGCTGCGCAGCAGCACGAGGTCGGTCGAGAGCAAGATGTCGGGCGAGCCGAGCACGCGCATGGCCACATAGTCGGCCGTCCACGGGCCGACTCCGGGCAGGGCGAGCAGGCGAGAGCGCAGTTCGGCGGTGCTCAGGCCGACATCGAGCTCGACCTCTCCGCGCGCGATGGCGATCGCCGCCCCATGAATCGCTCGCACTCGGCTGGCGGGCCCGCGCAGCACCTCGCGGCCTCGCTCGGCGAATGCCTGCGGTGACGGAAACGGGCGCAGTCGAGGTGGAGCATCTGATGACTCGCGGCCGTCATCCAGCTCGAGAGCCAGCCGAGTGAGCACGGTGCGAGTCGAAGCCAGCGAGATCTGCTGCCCGACCATGGTGCGCAGCAGCGTCTCGGCAGGATCGAGGCCTCCCGCAATGCGGATTCCTGGCGCTGCGCGCACGAACGGCCCCAGCAGCGGGTCGTGGCGCAGGGCTTCGTCGATGGCTCGGCTGTCTGCATCGAGATCGAACCAGCGCCGAACCCGCGCGGTGAGGGGCGCGACATCGCTTAGAGCTCCGAGCCGAGCTGTCACCTGCACACCTGGGCGCTGCCGATCGAGCACGACCCGCACGTGTGCGTCGCCGCCGGGCAGCGTGATGAGTCGCTCGACGCTCCCCGCGTCGAGGTCGACCACTTCGACGCCGCCGATGGCATGATCGGCGAGGTAGCGCAGCACCCCGTCGCCGTCGAAGGGGTCGCGGGCCGCCAGTCGCAGCGAGACCGTCGTGCCGTCGACGCCGGGTTCGGGTCGTGCCCCCTGTCTGCCCCGTCGAGCGAGTGATCGCAGCTCGAGGGGTGTCAGCTGATACACCTCGCGCACCGTGTCGTTGAACTGGCGAACGCTCGAGAAGCCGGCCGCGAAGGCGACCTGCGAGGCGGGAAGGTCGGTCGCGGCCAAGAGCGACCGAGCGGTGTCGGCGCGGTGCGCGCGGGCCAAGGCGAGCGGGCCTGCGCCCAGCTCGTGCATGAGCACTCGCGCCAGATGCCGCGGCGTGTATCCGAGTCGGGCTGCCAGGCCGGGCACCCCGTCGCGCTCGACCACTCCGTCGACGATGAGGCGCATCGCCCTGCCCGCCAGATCGTCTCGCAGGTTCCAGTCGGGGTTGCCTGGCACGGCGTCTGGTTGGCATCGCTTGCACGCCCGCAACCCGGCCTCGTGCGCGGCGGCAGCGGTGGCATAGAACCGAACGTTGTGGGGCCGCGGAGTGGCGGCGGGGCAACTGGGCCGGCAGTAGATGCCGGTCGAGTGCACACCGGCGATGAACTGCCCGTCGAATCGGGCATCGCGCGAGGCGAGGGCGCGATAGCAGCGGTGATGATCGAGTGCGGGCATGCCACCACGGTGGCAGGAATCACGAGCACGTACTAGCGGAAATCAGACATCACCCGTGACTGCCGCAGAGGGCCTCGCCCCACTACAGTTTCCCCCATGGTCGAACCCTCACCGCCCCTGTCGTTCAGCCGCACCCCCGACTACACCGCTACCGCAACCGGGCACGCCGAAGCGCCCCCGCTGCAGTCGGCGCCAGCCGACGTGCAGCTCGAGACGGCGGCGCCGCAGCAGGGCGTCGCCGCACCGCAACGACGCACCAACGTCGCTCTTGTCATCGCGTCGGTCATCGGGTTCATCGCGGCCTCACTGGCCCTGCTCTTCGTGCTCGCCTACCTGTTCGTCGGGCTGGGGGCAGCGGGTGTCGTCATCGGTGGAGTGATGGCACTCGTGCCGCTCGCGATCGTGTTCTGGGGCATCCGCTGGATCGATCGGTGGGAACCCGAACCGCGTGGCGCCCTCGTCTTCGCGTTCATGTGGGGAGCCGGCGTCAGCGTGCTCATCGCCCTCGTTATCGATGCCGAGATTCAGAACGTCATCGCCTCTGCCGGTCTGGGCGGCTTCGGGGTGGAGTTCTTCGGGTATGCGGTGCAGGCTCCGATCGTCGAAGAGGTGGGCAAGGGTCTCGGCGTTCTGCTGCTCTTCTTCGCGGTGCGCCGCCACTTCGACGGCCCGGTCGACGGCATCGTCTACAGCGCCTGGGTCGCTGGCGGCTTCGCCTTCACTGAGAACATCTTGTACTTCGGGGCAGAGCTGCTGTCGTCGTCGACCGCCAGCACGCTCGAGGTGTTCTTCGTGCGCGGCATCATGTCGCCGTTCGCCCACGTCATGTTCACTGCCTTCATCGGTGCTGCGATCGGCTATGCCGCGCAGAAGCCGGGGTGGTGGCGCGGAGTCGTCGCCTTCGGCGTCGGTCTGGTGCCCGCCGTGCTGCTGCATGCCTTCTGGAACGGCGTTCTGTTCTTCATCAGCGACTTCTACGGCTACTACGTGCTCGTGCAGGTGCCGATGTTCGTGATCGCGGTCTGGCTCGTCTCGCTGCTGCGCAAGCAAGAGCAGCGCATCACCGCGCTGCGATTGGCCGAGTACGCAGCGGTCGGGTGGTTTCACGAGCAAGAGGTGGCGATGCTCTCGAACCCCGCGGGCAGGCGCGCCGCGATGGCCTGGGCGCGCACGAACGGCGTCGCACCCGTCATGAAGGCGTTCATCCGCGACTCGACATCGCTCGCCTACGCTCGGCAGCGCATTCTGGGCGACCGCGACACGATCGGTGCGCAGGCAGACGAGGCAGAACTTCTTCGCCGCGTCGCGGCGTCGCGCCACACCTTGCGCGGCACTGCCTCGAGCCCGCAGTGAGCGTGCAGGCGCCTGGTCACTGCAGAAACGAGAAGACGATCGGCACGACCCAGGCGACCACGATCACCCCGATCACGATGATTCCCGCCCAGCGAACGCTGCCCTTCAGGCGCTGACCGGCGGGAGCCACGATGTTGGCGCTGAAGACGCCGATGCGCTCGTCGACGTAGCGGTCGGTTTGCGAGAGGGTTTTCGCGCCGACCGTCGACACGATGCGCAGCAGTCGTTGGTAGGTGGCGGGGTCGGCGAGGGGAAAGGGTCGAGCTGCGTAGACGAAGAGCCAACGGTCGATGATCTCGACGTCGAAGGGGGCCGCTTCGTCGATGAGCAGGGCCATGAGGTCGGGCGTGAAGACATACAGCGCGTCGCGTTCATACTGCTTCGGGCAGTAGAGGGTGAAGTACCGGTCGAAGTCGCCTTCGAGCGAGAGCACTTGGTCTCGTCTGAAGGCGGTGGGCAGGTTCGAGGCCCCGAACATGCCGTTGTTGGCGGTCGAGTCGAGCAGCATGTGAGGCAGAGCGCGATCGAGGTGCATGGCCAGAAAGCCCCACCGGTGAGTGGTGCGGCTCTTGCCGCTGCCCGTGACGTAGGTGTAGTTGCCGAAGTCGATGAACCTGCCGTCTGGGGTGCGGAAGTGATCGGTGACGAGTCGCGATGATCCGAGGCCGAAGATCGCGCCCGGGTAGGAGGGGGCAGGGCTTCGGGGCTCGAAGATGAGCCCGTTGGCGGCGGCGAACCGGCTCATGCGCACGCGCTGCTGCCACGACTGCTGTGCACTGCGCAGAAACCGCACGGCGAGTACGACGGCGACGACGACGATGACGAGCCCCGGCAGCGCTGCGACCGACTCGGTGATCGGTCGCGCTCCGCTCGCGATGGCGACAACAGTGACGAGCAGCGGAAAGACGACCACGAGGCTCATCGTCATGATCACCAGTGCGGCGATCACCCACGTGACGACGCGAGTGATGTGCTCGTGAGCGGCGTGCGTCGATGCTCTCGCCAGCTCGGCCCGATACTGCACGACGTCGTCACGCGACACCTCGGCGAAGAGGGGGGTGTAGTCGATGGTGCGATCCACACGCTCAGCCTGTCATGCGCTGTTCGTGCCGTGTGAAACAGACTCGCCGCCCAGTGGCGGGGCGATGCCTCCGGCGCTTCTGGGCGGCGAGTTGATCTGATTCCAGTCTGCACCGGGCGAGCGTGCGCCGCAAGACCCGCTCGATCGTGATCGCTCTGCACCGCGAAGTGCACAGGCCGCAGGTCGGCGCCACCTGCGGTTGCTAGCCTGTCGGGCGTCGCTTCGACCAGCAGAGGAATCCGCCGCCATGCCCACCTGCACCGCCTGCCGCGCTTCGGTGCGCGATGGCGCGCGCTTCTGCACGCGATGCGGCACGGCGATCGATGCGGTGCAGGATGCTCCCGTCTCGCTGCCCGCACCGGCGAGCCTGCCCCTCAGCGTGTCTCCCGCGTCACCCGAACCCGCTGTCGCACCCGAACCCGCTGTCGCACCCGAACCCGCTGTCGCACCCGAACCCGCTGTCTCGCCTGAACCTCCCGCGTCGCCGGCGCTTCCGGAGCCTGCGCTCGCATCAGAGCCGAGCGAGGTGGCACCATCGGCCATCCCCGCGCGCATCGCGCCACGAGTGCACCGTCGTGCTCCCGCGGCGCGCAGCACCGCGGCGACCTGGTCGCTCGTCACGGGCATCGCGCCGCTCGCCCTCTCAGTGGTCGGCAACCTGGTGGCGACCGAGCTCGGCAGGGTGGCACTCGCCCGCGTCGAGAACGGCGAGCCCGACGGGGCCTGGGCTGCGGTGTTCTTCGTGCTCGCGGTGATGTTCGTCGGCAATGCCGCACTCATGACCGTGTGCGGCATCACGGGCACGCGCGCGATTCGTGAGACGGCCAATGGAGTCACCCGTGGTCGCGGTCTGGCGGTCGCCGGGCTTGCGGCGGGGGGAGTGAATCTCGTGCTCTGGATCGCCGGGCTCGTCGTGACCGTGGGCGGTCTCAACGCGGTGCTCTCCTGATCGCTCGCGCAGTCGCGCGCGCTCGTTCTCAGGCAACTGCCAGGTTGTGGCGCATCCGCCGAGCGGGTCTGCAGAGAAGTGATGAGTGAAGGCACTTCCGCCTCACTCCCCGAGAGGGGATCACTCCCTCGGGAGACCTACCAAGGAGGAACCATGCACAAGCGCATTCTTGCGGGGCTGGGCGTTGCCGCCCTCGCCACCGTTGGCTTCGCCGCTCCGGCGAACGCGTTCGACGCCGGAAAGGCTGACCTGTACCTGGTCCACGCCTTCCCCGCGACCGCGACAATCCCCGACACGACGGTCGACATCTCGATCGCCGGCGGCGCCATCGATCTTCCCGGTGTGCCGGAGGGTGTGGCCGCTGGCCCCGGCCTTGCGGCCCCGAACGTCGCAGTTGCCGCTCTCGGCAACCTCGATCCCGGAACGTACAACGTGACCATCACGCTCGCGGGCACCGCCACCGAGCTCTTCAACCAAGACGTGACGCTCGCGGCGAACAAGTCGTACACCGCCGTGGCCCACCCCGCGATCGGTGGAGCCTTCACGGTCTCGATCTTCGAGAACCAGGTCACCGCGGCTGCCGGCAACGGTGTCATCACCGTGCGCCACACCGCCGACGTCGTGCCGGTCAACATCTACTCTGACGGCACCGAGCTCGCGGGCCCCCTCGCGAACCCCAACCAGGCGGTGCTCGAGGTTCCTGCCGCGACGTACCCCAACGTCTACGCGGGTGTCGACGCCGCAACGCCGGCGATCTCGCTCGGTGATGTGACCCTGCCCGCGGCCACGAACATCTTCGTGCACGCCTACGGCCCTGACACTGAGGGCGACTTCAGTGCCGTCGTGTTCAGCTTCGGTGGTCTCACCACGCCGAGCGGCGTGCCCGGTGGCACGGCAGGTCTGGTCGACGAGGGCGCTCCGCTCAACGCGGCTGCCCTGGGCGGCATCGCGGCCCTCGTGCTCGCGCTCATGGCCGGTACTGCTCTCGTGGTGCGCACCCGCACGGCGACGGTCAACCGCTAAGGCACGATGAACCGCATGCACTCATCCACGAGGTCGGTCGTGGCGGCTCTCGCCGCGGCCGGCCTCGTGGCCGTGGCGGCGGCGTGCTCACCGGTCACGGTCGAGCCGGCGTCGTCACCACCTGCACCCGCCAGTCAGCCGAATGAACTCAACACCGACTCGCTCTCGCTGCTGAACCAGTCGTTCACCGCACCGGTTCGGCTCTCGATGCCAGACCTGTCGATCGACATGCCGGTCGAACCTCACGGCCTCGACGAGATCGGCGAGATGTCGCTGCCCTTCAGCCCCTTCACCGCGGGGTGGTACGCCTACGGCTCAGCACCCGACAGCGTGCAGGGCTCGACGGTCATCGCCGCCCACGTCGACTCGCTCGCCGAGGGAAAGGGGCCGTTCTCGAGGTTGCGAGAGGCCGCAGTCGGCATGCAGGTCACGGTGATCGATGACAGCGGCGTCGAGCACGTCTACCGAGTGACCGAGGTCGAGCGCATCGCTAAGGCTGAGGTGCCGCTCAACAGGGTCTTCACGGGGGTCGGCGAGCCGCACCTCGTGCTCGTGACGTGCGGAGGCGAGTGGAACGCCCAGGCTTCGTCGTACCGCGACAACTACATCGTGACGGCCGAGAAGGTGACATGACAGCCGCGACGGCTACGATGACCGCCATGGGTGCCGAGCGCACTGACGGGTCTTCGACGCAAGGGTGGTCTGCAGCGATGTCAACGGCACTCGAGAGCGCGACCGCGATCGGTCGACGCTTCGCTGCCGGCGATGAGCAGGCTCTTGCTGAGATCTACGGTCAGTGGTCGTCGTTGGTCTACTCGCTCGCACTGCGATCGCTCGGCAACGCGACCGATGCCGAAGACGTCACGCAGAAGGTGTTCGTGTCTGCGTGGCGCGGGCGCGAGCGGTTCGACCCCGAGCGGGCGACAGTCTCGGCATGGTTGGTCGGCATCACCCGGCACACCATTGCCGATATGCACGAGTCTCGTGCGCGTGAGCGCAGGCTGGCCGAGCAGGCGGCGGCGTTCGCTCCCGAAGAGTCGGTTCCGAGCGCCGAGGTCGATCTCGCCGATCGACTGCTCATCGCCGACGAGATCGCCCGACTCGACCCGATACCCCGCACCGTGGTGCACCTGGCGTTCTACGACGACCTGACGCACGTGCAGATCGCAGAGCGCCTCGACCTGCCGGTCGGAACAGTGAAGTCGCACATCAGACGAAGCTTGAGCAAACTCAGAGGCCGCTTGGAGGTGAGCCATGGACCAGCATCTTGACCCAGAGATCGCCGCGCTCACCGCGCTCGGCGAACCCGTGGCCGATGCCAGGGTGAGTGGGCACCTCGAATCGTGCGAGTCGTGCCGCCTCGAGATCAAAGCACTGCGGTCGACCGTGACGCTGGCGCGCTCGACTGTCGGCGAGCACGAGCTCACCGAGCCGCCCGCGCACGTCTGGAACTCGATCAGCGCCGAGTTGGGCCTTGCTGCCGGGGTCGTGCCGAACCGTGTGGCTGACGTTGAGGCCGTCGTCGCCGAGCCCGTGCGACTCGACGACGTGCGTGCTCGTCGAGCGGGCATCCGCCGCTTCATCGCCCCGGTGCTCGCCTCGGCAGCCGCGGCCGCCCTCGTCACGGCGGGCGTGCTCTCGTGGAGCGCGGGTGCCCCCCGTGATCCCGGAGTCACGGTCGCATCGGCGCAGTTGGATGCTCTGCCCGACTGGGTCGGTGCTGCCGGTCAGGCGACCGTGGCCGAGCGTGCTGACGGCGAGCGTGTCATTCGCATCGCCCTCGACGCTGTCGTCGACGACGATCTCGTGCGCGAAGTGTGGCTGCTCACCGAGAGCGTCGACGGTCTCATCAGCCTCGGGCTGCTCGATGGGCCGACGGGTGAGTTCGTGATTCCGGCCACGGTCGATCTCACTCGGTTCTCGGTCGTCGACATCAGCGCCGAGCCGGTAGACGGAGACCCCACGCACTCTGGCAACTCCATTGTGCGCGGGGCCCTCGACGTCTGACGCGAGTCGCGCTGCCTAGGCAGTCGCGCTCTCGTTGACGGCCGGCGTTGCGGCGTCGGCCGACTTCTTCGGCAGTGTGAAGAAGGTCGCAATGCCGATCGCGATGAGAATCCAGCCGCCGACGAGCACGAGCGTGGCGATGCCGAGCGCGGGCAGAAAGAGCATGACGCCACCGGCGATGACCGACACTGCGCCCGAGACGATGGCCAGCCAGCGCGGAGTGGCCGACGTGCCCTGCACACCGGCCACGATCGCCGCGATGCCGTCGAAGATCCAGCCGAAGGCGATCACGTAGGCGAGAATCTCGAGCGAGAGCAGCGGGTTGGCGAGCGCGAACACACCGGCGATGACGACGAGGGCGCCGAGAATGCCGACGAGCCAGCGCAGCCCTGCGCTGAGGGCGTTGCTCGTGAAGGCGATGACGAGCCTGAAGATGCCGGTGACGACCAAGAACGCACCGAACAGCAGTGCCACGGTCAAGAGCGTCGCGCCCGGCCAGATCAGGGCGACGATGCCGAGAACGATGGCCGAGATCGCCGAGGCGATGACGAAGCCGCGCTCGACGACGAAGGGTGAGGGAGCCGTGCTGGGTGCAGCCATGGTGGTTCCTGCTTTCCGGAGGGGTGCGCCGAGCGAGTGACTCGGCCTGGCGTCAGCCTAGACGCGCTCGGGCTCGGGCCCTAGAGCGAATCTCCTGCCCGTCACCTCGGTCGCGTGAATGCGCACCCAGCGGTACTTCAGGGTCGGAATCCAGGGCGTCAAGCCGAGCTTCTCTGCCTCATCGATCTCGGTCTGCCGCTCGAGGCGCTCGGCGACGCCCTTGACGACGATGCTGAAGGCCTCTGTCGCCGAGCGCCCGTCTATTTCGAACGCGACGCGGTCGTTGATGGCGAGCTCGAGCAGCTTCGTGCCCGGCGCGGTGCGGAAGACGATCGACTGATCGTCGACGGCGTAGTTGACCGGAAAGATGTCGACAGTGCCGGCCGCGCTCGCCGCGATGCGTCCGAGTGAGTGGTCGCGCAAGAGGCTCCAGCAGTCGTCAGCAGCTAGCTCGGTGACGCCTCCGAATCCCATGACCACGATCGAGTCCCTTCTGCACGGCACCGTTCGTCACGGCACTGTCGAGTTCTTCATCTCACTCCGTTCACGCGCGAGTGTGTAGGGCCGAAGGTCCTGAACCGCATGGCCTCGCCGCCCGGGAGTGCTGGGCGGCTATGAGATTGGCCTTGCACCACATATAGATGTGCGTTCCAAACCCGGTCGTCACAATTCTGTTCTTCCTCGTCTCGTGGTGGGTCGTCGAGGTGCTGTTCAGCGCTCTCGTCGTCGTCGTCAAGTTGATGCTCGCGGCTGTGATCGCGGTCGTTCTGGGATACCTGTTACTGCGCTGGCTCAGCAATCGCCGCAAGTCGTGAGTCTGCGAGACCCTGGTAGTATCTGAAGGTTGCCGTCTAACGGCCGCGGAGAAAGAGAGCTCGAGCATCCTGCTGCGGGCGCCGCGCAACGAGCAGAGAAGGGGGTCCCATCTATGGCACTGGAATCAGACGTCAAGAAGGCGATCATCGACGAATACGCAACCCATCCCGGTGACACTGGGTCCCCTGAGGTTCAGGTGGCGATGCTCACGCGTCGCATCAAAGACCTCACGGAGCACCTGAAAGAGCACAAGCACGACCACCACTCACGTCGTGGCCTGCTGCTGCTCGTCGGGCAGCGTCGCCGTCTGCTGGGCTACCTGGCCGACATCGACATCGAGCGCTACCGCTCGCTGATCGAGCGACTGGGACTGCGCCGCTAGCCTCACTCCTGTGCGCTAGCGCGTCGTCGAGAGACACCGCGAACTTCTTCTGCGAAGGCCGCCCCCGATGCGTCGGGTGGCGGCCTTCGTGGTTCGCGCGGCTTAGGTGCTCGGGGCGAGTACCTGCAGCCGATCGATCATCGGCAGCAACAGGCGCGAGACCTCACTCTCGGTCATCGGCTGCGCGTTCTCGCCGTCGATGACGACTCGTACGACGACGTTGCCGTACTGCAGGTCGTGCCCGCGGTCGCTGCGACCGCCTGCGTGCTGCCAGCCGATGTGGGTCACAGGGCGCTCAGCGCGAATCGGGTCGCTGCTCGAGTCGTAGCCGACGATCTTCGCCTGCAGCATCGTGACGAGCACCTCGCCGTTGGGGCTCGACAGGGTCTGCCGGCTGCACAGGTTCAGCGCGTACCCGGCGGCGGCGGCGTATGCCTCGGCACGCTGCGGGTTCTCGAAGACGCGTGCGACGATCCGGATGCTCGTGCCCGAGCGCTCGTAGCGCCCCAGATCGACGAGCTCGTCGAGGCGTGCCCCTGACGCGGCAGCGGGGTTGCCGCGCACCACAGGCTCGATGCCGAGCGCGAAGCGGCACTGCGCGTTAGTGGTCTCGATGGCTTGCCGAGCATCGAGTGCGGCCCCTGCAGTGTCTCCGACCGGCTGGGCATCGCCGACGCGAGTGAGACCGAGCGCTGCCAGGTCGGCTGCGGTGGGGGCGAGGGTCATGGCCTGGTCGACGGTGCTGCACTGCCCTCGGCAGGGTTCACGATCACTCAGCGGCTGCCCGTCTTCGGGCTGAAAGCCCGGAGCGGGCCTGCCTTCAGAGCCCCACCCGCCGTCGACCTCGAGCGGCCAGCCGGCGAGATCGACTGCCACGGTCTGGGCGAGGGTGCGGAACGCCGCTTCTGAGACGCTGTTGTCGGTCAGCACGCTGAGCCGTATGACCGCGTTCGAGCGCAGTATGTCGACGGCGTAGTACCTGCCATTCCCGCTGAGGGTCTCAACCCAACCGACTGCTGCGACAGTGGGCGGCAGCTCGAGCGCAGGCATGGGAGTGACGGTCGTGCTCCACCCTGCGCCGAGACCGTCGGCACCGTACTGCACGCAGTTCGGCACGCGCTCGTGCAACTGACGCAGGTGTGCGCCTGCTGCGTCAGCCGAGGGGAACATCCGCAGAGCGCGCACCGCCATCGAGTGGCCGCCTTCGCTTTCGAAGCTCGCGAGCCAGTGGATCGCATCACGGTCGACGGGTCGCTCACCCGCGGTGATGATTGTCGGGGTCTCTGTGGCGGTGAAGAGACAGGTGTCGGGAGTCAATCGGCTGCTGCGCCAGTAGTCGATCGTCTGGTCGTACTGCTCGACGGGCGAGGTCTCGGCATACCAGAAGTCGGGGTCGAGCACGAGCGGCGTGCCGAGGCGCGCGAACTCGCTCGCGTCGAGGCGGGCTTCGTAGAGGTGATCGTCGCCGAAGCACGGGTCGTCGCAGTCGGTGGCTTCGAGTGGCGCCGGGTTGCCCGGTGCACCGACCATGAGTGGCTCGGCGATGGTGGTCGATCCGCCGATCGCGGCGGTGATGGCCGCAGACAGTCCGACACCGAGTGCGACGATCGCGGCGATCAGACCGAGCGACGCCGCGGTGATGCCGACGGCGAGCACTCTGCGGCGTGCGGCAGAGCGCGGTGGCTGGTCGGCAGTACCTGGTGACGATGTCGTCGCGGTCGATGACTGCTCTGGGCTCGCCGTTCGCGCGGTGACCGAAAGGCTCGTCTCGAGTGGCTCTGGGGGCACCCATGGCCGTGCCGTGGGTTCAGAATCCGGGTGATTGCCGGGCTCTGTGCTCACTGCCGTCTCCTCGTTCGTCGGGCCGATGGCTCGACGATATAGCAGTCGCGAGCACGCCCAGGTGCGACCGCCTGGTCATGCTCCCGACTGCTCCATGCCACGATGGAGGGGTGACACCTCGAGCAACAGGGCCGCTGACTCGAGTGAGCACCGTGCGGCTCGTGATCGCGATCGCCGTCATTGGCCTGCTGGTGCTGGCATTCACCAACCTGCTCGGGCCGTTGCGCGGTGTCTTCCGGGTGATCGTCGTGCTGGGTGTCGCCGCGATCGTGCTCAGCTATCTCGTCGAGTGGTGGCAGAAGCGCCGCCGCTGAGTTTGGGCAGAAGGTCGATGAGCAGTTGGCGCGTGTCGTCGAGTGCGTCTGATACCGAGCCGGGAGCGGCCTGCATCACTCGTCCCGCCGAGTAGCGCATGGCTCCGGCGAGCAGCATCGCGGTGAGCCGCGACTGCTCGGCGAGTCGTTCGGCAGACTCATCAGCAGGCGACACTCTCACCAGGCGGTAGTGGATCACCTCGGCGAGCTCGGTCTCGATGGCCGAGAACCGTTCGAGTTGGCGCTGCATGAGCACCGGGCTCGAGGTGATGGCGCGCATGCGGGCTGCGAGAAGCTCGTGGTCGGCTGCGGCGTCCATCATCGCTACCGAGACCAGCGTCGTCGCCTCGGCCAAGATGTTGGCGTCGTTCGAGGCGATGAACGCTCGCACCCGCTGCTCGTCGAGGCGCGGCTCTGCCGTGCCGATGACGGCGGCGTCTTTCGTGGCGAAGTGGTTGAAGAAGGTGCGTTGCGAGACGCCCGCATCTGCGCAGATCATGTCGACGGTCGTGTCGTCGAACCCGTGCTGCACCACGAGCGCGACGGCGCTGCGCTCGATGCGCAGCGCCGTCGCCGTGCCGCGAGAGGGTTGCGCGCTCGTCCGGGCGCGCTGCCCTCCGTCGTCGCTCATGGCTCTATCTTCTCGCGGCACCGGGTGATCATTCGTATCGCAGAGACTCGATCGGTCGCTGGCGAGCCGCTCGACTCGCCGGCAGCGCTCCCGAGACGAACGCGATGGTGCTGATGAGAGCCACCACGCCCAGCAGACTGAGCGGTTCGAACATGAACAGGGTCAGCCCTTCGAGGTCGGCGAGCAGCCCGGCCGACAGCGCAGAGCTCAGACCAGCCCCGGCGAGCATCGCGGTGCCCACCCCGAGCACGCTGCCGATGATGCCGATGGCCACCGCCTCGAGGCTGAAGAGCGTGAAGATGCGTCCGCTGCCCATGCCCATGGCCTTCATGAGCCCGATCTCGCGAGTTCGTTCTTGCACGCTCATGAGCAGGGTGTTGACGATTCCGAACGCCGCCGCGATGAGCGCGACGATCGCGAACGCGTTGAGCACGCCCGTGATGCCGGCGATGATCGTGGTCACGATGCCGAGCTGGTCTTCGATGGTCTGCGCACTGAAGCCGGCATCGGCGAGCTCGCTCTTCACGGCGTCGATGTCAGCGGCGGTCAGGCCACTCTCGAGGTAGGCGATGGCGATGACCGAGTTCTGCTGAGCGCCGTCGATGCCTGCCGTGCGAAGTTCTGCCAACTCGGTGACGAGAGCATTGTTCGCTCCAGCACCGCTCGCGAAGAGGCTCGAGCGGCTGACGCCGACCACCTCGGCGATGAGCTCGTGCGCAGTGCCGGTGATGTCGGTCATCCCGATCGTCACCTCTGCGCCGACGGCGTCGTTCGCGGTCTCGAAGCCGAGTGCCTCGAGGTAGTCGTTGGGCAGCACGACCTGCAGGCTGCTCGTCGAGTGATCGAGCTGGTCTCCGGCATCGAGGTCGGCGATGGTGACCGCCGACTGCGGGTTCACGCTGAACTCGTACTTGGCGCTCGATGAGTGCTGCACCCAGTCGGTAGAGACAGAGCGCACCGGGTCGATGCCGTTGATGCCCGTGATGGCACGAATCGTGTCGAGGTCGTCATCGCTCAGCGGTTCTGCCTGAGCAGCGGCCAGCGGTGCTCCACCTGGCTGCGAACTCGTCGAGGTCGAGGTCTCGGCATTCCACTCGGCCGGCCCATCATTCTGCAGGGCCGCCGTAGCGTCGGCGGTGGCCTGCACGAGCAGCACGTCGTCGGCGGCGAACGAGTTCACTTGCGTCTCGATGTAGTTCGAGACTCCTGCGCCGAGCGCGGTCGTCAGGGTGAGCGTGAAGGCTCCGACGAACAGGGCGAGCACGGTGAGCGTGGTGCGAAGGCGTGAGCGAAAGGTGTTGGCCACAGCGGTGCGCACGAGGTCGGTGGCCTTCATCGCGCTACCGCCTCGAGCGCGGCTGTGGCGCTGTCGCGCACAATGCGACCGTCTCGCAGCACGACCTGGCGGTCGCAGCGGGCAGCCAGCTCGTCATCGTGCGTGACGACGACCAGGGTGATGCCGTGCTCTCGGTTGAGCTCGAAGAGCATGTCTTCGACGATGGCGCCCGTCGTCGAGTCGAGGTTGCCGGTCGGCTCGTCCGCGAAGATGACTGAGGGGCTGCCGGCGAGCGCCCGGGCGATGACGGTGCGCTGCTTCTGCCCGCCCGAGAGGGTGATCGCCCTGGCGGTCGACTTGTCGGCCATGTCGAGCGAGGCCAGCACGTGCATCGCTCTCTCCCGCCGCGCGGTGCGTCGCATTCCCGCGATCGTCAGCGGTAGCGTCACGTTCTCGAGCACCGTCTGCTGGGCGTTGAGGAAGAACTGCTGAAAGACGAACCCGAATTCGCGATTGCGCAGGCGGTTGAGCGCCCTGGGCGAGAGGCTTCGGGCATTCGTGCCGTGGATGCGCACCTCACCGCTCGACGGTTCGTCGAGCACGGCGAGCAGGTGCATGAGCGTGCTCTTTCCTGAGCCGCTCTTGCCGACGATGGCGACGCATTCACCTGGGGCGATCGAGAGGCTCACGTCGGTCAGGGCTTCGAACCGACTGGCGCCGCTGCCGTAGTGCTTCGAGAGGCTCACGGCCTCGAGGGCGGCAGCGGGCGGGGGGCTCGAGGCGGGGGTCGCCGCGGGCGGGTGGTCGAGGGTCATGGAGGCTCCATTCGGTGGGGGGCTAACGTATCTACAGTAACTGCAGATTGCAATGCAGTGACTGCACTTTGGCTATGAGCACGCTGTCAGCGGTTTCCCGACTGCGGCGGGCACGCTGGCGCCATGCGAGAGAGCATGCCGACGCGTCGAGCGATCGCCGCTGTCTGCCTGCTCATTGCCACGGCCTCGCTCGCGGCCTGTGCGCCGGCAGTGCAGCCGATGAGCGACAGCCTTGACCGCATGCTGGTCGAACGAGAGCGCGCGGCGGCAGCGGCACACACGGCGAGCACCGCCCGCCTTGCGAGCTATCTGCGGGACAAGTGGGGGCCGGTGCCGCTGCCCGATCGCGGTATCGAGCGGTGGGTGGCGGCCTCGGAATGGGCGCCGACCGTGGCCGCGTGCCTCGAGAGCGAAGGAGTCGCCGGAGTTCTCGTAGCCGAAGGCGGCGAGCGCCTCGACTTCAGCGGGGTGCGCACGACCGAGCCGCGGTTGCTCTACGCGCTCGATGTCGCGACCTTCGCCTGCCAATCGCAGTATCCGGTGCTCTCGTGGTTCGAGCGTGTCACGAGTGAGGTCGAGGCGCCGTGGGCGCGCGAGTTCACGCAATCGGTGGTGACGCCGTGCTTGCTCGCCGCCGGCTATCTCGTGGCGCCACTGCCCGCCGACGAGCAGTTCACAGCCACCTGGCGCACCGACGAGCAATTCGACCCGTACGCATTGGTCGGCGAGTCGATCGCTGAGCGGGCCCGCGCGGCCGCGACCTGCCCGTCGGCCGACGCCGTGCTCGAGGCGCTGCCGTGAGGTCGGCGCTCGCCGTGATCGGCGGCGCGGCTCTGAGCCTCAGCCTCGCCGCCTGCGCTGGCTCATCGTCGACGACCGTCACGCTCGACCAGGTGGCCGCCGAGCGTGCCGAGCGGGCAGACGAACGGGTCGAGACGCTGCTGAGCACCTATGCCGACTACTTGACCGGCCGATGGCCAGACCTGCAGCTTCCCGAGACCAGCGTCGACCGTTGGCTCGACACTGGTGAGTGGCGGGCGGCGTTCGAAGACTGTGCGCGCGAGTATTCGGGATTGACGGTGCGCACTGACCCGTCGATCGGCGTGCACGCGAACCCCGCGCCCAGAACGGCGGGGCAGCTGCGCGACTTCGAGGTGTCGATCTACCTCTGCCACGGGCGATTTCCGCCTCCGAACCTCGCACGCAACGAACCGGGTGGCGTCGAGATCGCCTGGGTCACCCAGTATGCGCGCGTCGAGCTGCCCGCATGCCTGCGCCGACAGGGTGTCATCGCTCCGCCGCTCGGCACCGAACCCTTCGCGATCGTGTCGGGGGGCTCGACTCCGCGGTGGGATCCGTATGTGAACGCTCGAGGTGATGCCGGCGAACTGAGACGTGTGCAGGCGCTGTGCCCGCATCCCTCGACGATTCTCAGTCAGCTCTTGCCCTCGGGCAGTGAGCGGTGATGCGCCGCCTCGCGGCCGCGGCCGCGACCCTCATCGTTGCGCTCACCGGGTGTGCGTCGACCGCGGCAGCGCCCGGGCTCGACGAGGTCATCGATGAGCGCTCACGAACCGCGACCGACCAGTGGCTGAGAGTCGCCGCCGAGGCAGACGCATATCTGCGGCGGGAGTGGCCTGACGCTGTGCACCCCACCCTGGCATTCGACCGATGGGTCGCGCCCGAGCGCTATGCCTCTGAAGTGCTGCAGTGCATGAGCCTCGCGACCGGGCGCACTGTCGGTTCGGTGGTGCGCAACAACCTCGTCTTGGCGCCGCGGCCCGCGAAAGAGCCCACCTGGGCCCTGCCGGTCGCGCATGTTCGCTGCACGGTGCAGCTGTCGCCGTGGAGCGATTCCGCCGCGTTCGGCGGCCCGGTCGAGCACGCGTGGGTCACGCATCAGGTCACCGTGGCTCTGCCAGCGTGCGTGCGGCGGTGGGGTGGTGAGCTCGTCATCGATGACCTCGAGGCGGCGATCGATGCATCGATCTACCCCACGACCGGAGGGCTGTCGAGCGCGCCAGCCGGGGCACTGGCTGCAGAACCTCTGCAGAGCGTCTGGAGAGTCGCCGAGCTGCGCAACGTCGATGACGCGACGGCGCAGCAGATTCGTGCGACCTGCCCCGACCCCGGCCGTGCCCTCAGCCAACTCGAGCCACCCGCGATTCGCCCCTGATGACGGCGCCTCGAGACTCGGTCGGCGCGCCGCTGCGTCGCCGGCACTAGGTCGCGACACGCCGGGCTGATAGTCTGAGCGGCGGCGCGATTCCTCGCGCCATTCAAGTGAATACCGCACGGAGCAGGCCGGCTCGAAGCTGGTCACCGGTGGTGGTCTCCCGAATCGCACGATCAAGCGAATCGGTGCATCTCTACTGTTGGCCAGAGCAGACGCCCGGCGTCGATTGACGACACCGTCCCTTCCTGCCCGCTCCTGCTCCGCGTGTACGCGCGCGCTCTCAGACGGAGAGCTCGTGCACAGACGCAAAGGAGAGAGACCTCGTGGAAGGTCCTGAAATCAAGTTCGCCGAGACGATTCTCGACAACGGCAAGTACGGCAAGCGCACTGTTCGATTCGAAACGGGCCGCCTCGCGCAGCAGGCCCAGGGCGCCGTCGCCGCCTACCTCGACGACGAGACCATGCTGCTGAGCGCGACGAGCGCCGGCAAGCACCCCCGTGAGGGCTTCGACTTCTTCCCGCTGACGGTCGACGTCGAAGAGCGCGCATACGCCGCCGGAAAGATTCCCGGCTCGTTCTTCCGTCGCGAAGGTCGTCCGTCGACCGAAGCGATCCTCGTGTGCCGCCTCATCGACCGCCCCCTGCGCCCGACCTTCATCGAGGGGCTGCGCAACGAGGTGCAGATCGTCATCACGGTGCTCAGCATCGCTCCCGACGAGTTCTACGACGCCCTCGCGATCAACGCGGCGAGTGCCTCGACGCAGATCTCGGGGCTGCCGTTCAGCGGCCCGATCGCCTCGGTGCGACTGGCGCTCATGCCCGACAACAACGGCGGAGGCCAGTGGGTCGCCTTCCCCAAGCACAGCCAGCTCGCTGAAGCAGTCTTCGACATCATCGTCGCCGGTCGAGTCGTCACCAACTCCGACGGCTCTGAAGACGTCGCGATCACCATGGTCGAGGCCGAAGCCACCGAGGGCAGCTGGAACTTGATCCAGGGCGGCGCCGTCAAGCCCAGCGAAGAGATCGTGGCCCAGGGCCTCGAAGCCTCGAAGCCGTTCATCATGCAGCTCGCGAAGGCCCAGTCAGAGCTGGCCGCGCAGTCGGCGAAAGAGATCCAGGACTACCCCGTGTTTCTCTCGTACAGCGCCGAGCTCTACAGCGCCGTCGAAGAGTCGGCTCAGGCCGAGCTCGCGGGTGTCTACCAGATCGCCGACAAGGTCGAGCGCCAGACGGCAGACGACGCACTGAAGGCCCGCACCAAGCAGGCCATCGAAGCGAAGATCGCCGACGGCTCGCTGCCCGAAGAGTCGCTGAAAGACTTCGGGGCCGCCTACAAGTCGGTATCGAAGAAGATCATGCGCGCGCGCGTGCTCACCGAGGGCGTGCGCATCGACGGCCGCGGGCTGGCCGATATCCGTGCGCTCGACGCAGAGGTGCAGGTCATCCCGCGCGTGCACGGTTCGGCGATCTTCCAGCGCGGTGAGACTCAGATTCTCGGAGTCACCACGCTGAACATGCTCAAGCTCGAGCAGCAGATCGACTCGCTCAACCCGGTCACGAGCAAGCGCTACATGCACCACTACAACTTTCCGCCCTACTCGACCGGTGAGACCGGCCGCGTGGGCAGCCCCAAGCGCCGCGAGATCGGGCACGGCTTCCTCGCCGAGCGCGCTCTGGTGCCGGTGCTGCCGAGCCGCGAAGAGTTTCCGTACGCGATCCGTCAGGTGAGCGAGGCGCTGAGCTCGAACGGCTCGACGTCGATGGGCTCGGTCTGCGCGTCGACGCTCTCGATGCTCAACGCGGGTGTGCCGTTGAAGGCGCCCGTCGCGGGCATCGCCATGGGCCTCATCAGCGACGTCGTGGATGGTGAGACCCGCTACGCAGCTCTCACAGACATCCTCGGTGCCGAAGATGCGCTCGGCGACATGGACTTCAAGGTCGCCGGCACGAGCGAGTTCGTCACGGCCATCCAGCTCGACACCAAGCTCGATGGCATCCCGTCGTCGGTGCTGCAGCAGGCGCTGGGCCAGGCGAAAGACGCCCGCATGGCGATTCTCGCCGTCATGAACCAGGCGATCGACGCGCCCGACGAGATGGCCCCGACGGCCCCTCGCGTCATCAGCGTGCAGATTCCGGTGGACAAGATCGGCGAGCTGATCGGCCCCAAGGGCAAGACCATCAACTCGATCCAGGACGAGACCGGCGCGCAGATCTCGATCGAGGAAGACGGCACCGTCTACATCGGTGCTGTCGACGGTGCGTCGGCCGAGGCGGCTCGCCTGCAGGTCAACGCGATCGCGAACCCGATCAACCCCGAGGTCGGCGAGCAGTACCTGGGCACGGTCGTGAAGATCGCAGCCTTCGGTGCCTTCGTCTCGCTCATGCCCGGCAAAGACGGCCTGCTGCACATCAGCGAGGTGCGCAAGCTCGCGGGTGGCAAGCGCGTCGAGAACGTCGAAGACGTGCTCGCCGTCGGCCAGAAGATCCTCGTCGAGATCACCAAGACCGACGACCGAGGCAAGCTCTCGCTCGCCCCGGTGCTGGCTGAGGGCGAGGGCGGCGACGCCCCCGCCGAGGGTGAAGACGGCTAACTGCCGCCGCCTCGCACGAACGAACGGATGCCCGCCCTCGAACCGAGGGCGGGCATCCGTCGTCTGCGCGCGAGCGGCGCGCGATCAGACGCCGACGTCGCGGCGCTGGAAGGCGAGCACTGATATCGCGCTCGCGACGAGAGCGACTGCGTAGAGCAGCCAGACACTGGCCGCCATGTCTCCCTCGAGGGGGTTGGTGCCGAACGCCCAGTAGTACGGCGAGACGGCGTGCAGCCACTCGAGGTCGATGCTCTGGTTGCCGAGAGCGTTGAAGGCGTAGCCCAGCACGGCGCTGCCGGCGCCGACGCCGACCGCGATCGATCGTCGACCCGTGATGGCTCCCGCGAGCAGCGCGAGCGTTGCTGTGACGAGCCCTGTTCCGAGCAGGGCGAGTCCGCCGCCGATGATTCCCTCGCCGCTGATGCTCAGCTCGCTCGGCTCGTTGAGGGCGGCGACGAGCAGTGTCACCCAGAGCACCAGAGCGACGATCTTCACCACGATCGCCGCGAGGCGTTCGAGCACGACCTGAGGCCGGCTGACGCCGTGCGCGAGCGTCAGCTCGAGGGTGCCCCGCTCTTCGTCACCGGCGATCGCGTTCGCACCCCATCCCGCCGCAGCGATCGTGAGCAGCACGAAGCCCAAGAGGCCATACACCGTGCCGAGCGTGTAGCCCGCGCCCGACGTGATCTGATCGAAGTTGAGAGCGGCGATCAGCTCGGGCGGCATGCTCTCGATGATCGAGATGAACTGCGGGTTTCCGCCGATCGAGGGGTAGAGGGGCAGGTACATCGCGACGACCGCGGTGACGCCGAGACCCCAGCCGATGAGCCCGCGCCACGAGTCGGCGAGTGCACGACGAAACAGGGGGAGCGCGCTCATGCCGTCACCTCGCCGTTCGCCGTCTGCGAGCCGTAGTAGTGCAGCACGGTGCGTTCGAGGTCGGGTTCTTGCACGACGAGGTCGAGCAGGTCTGACGTCGCGAGCGACGACACGAAGGCGGGGATACCGCCGCTGAGCCGAGCAGACACAATGTCGCGGTCTGCGTCGCTCGACACCGTGATGTCGGTCACCGACTCGAGGGCGGCGAGTCTCTCAGCAAGCGAGGCACCGGTCGATGCTTGCACGGTCACGCGCACGTCTCGCTGCGCCGTCGCGCGCAGCTGCGCGACGGTGCTGACGTCGACGATGCGGCCATCACGCAAGATGGCCACATCGTCGGCCACCTGCTCGATCTCACTGATCACGTGCGAGCTCAAGAACACCGTCTGGCCGGCATCTCGAGCCTCGCGCACCATGCTCAAGAACTCCTGCTGCACGAGGGGGTCGAGTCCGCTCGTCGGCTCATCGAGCACGAGCAGCTCGGGGGAGTGGGCGAATGCCTGCACGAGCCCGACCTTCTGCTTGTTGCCCTTGCTGAGCGAGCGCACTGGGCGACCGAGCTCGAGGCCGAGGCGGTCTGCGAGCGCAGTGATGCGCGCGGTGTCGCTCGAGCCGTTGAGGTGGGCGTAGTGCGTCAGCAGAGAGCGTGCTGTCACTCGGCCCTCCATCGAGAGCTCGCCAGGCAGGTAGCCGATTCTGCGCCGCAGGGCGGGGCCCGCAGTGCGCGGGTCGTGGCCGAGCACCCGAACGTCGCCGCTCGTGGCCCTGATGATGTCGAGCAGCACGCGCATGGTCGTGGTCTTGCCGGCCCCGTTGGGGCCGATGACGCCGAAGACGCGGCCCGGCTCGATCGCGAGATCGATGCCGTGCAGGGCCGTACGGCGCCCGTAGCGCTTCGTGAGCGCCCGTGTTTCGATGACGGGGGTCATCCCCGGTTCCTTTCGTCGTGGTGAAGCGCCTGATGGCGCCGTGAGTCGTCTGCTGATGCCTACTCGGGCGGGTCGGGGTCTTGGTTCGGGTCGCCAGCGCCCTTGTCAGAGTGCGGGCCCCGGCTGGTGTCGAGCACACCCTCGAGGGCAGCGGTCGCTGCTGCGAGCGCGGTGTCGTCGGCGTAGAGCCCGTGAGTGTAGATCTCGAGCATCGGAACGGTGAGGCGGCGCACGATGTCGAGCGTGAGGCCGTCGCCGCCCATCACCCGCCCTATGTGGCGTTCGAGCAGCAGCGGCATTACGCCGTAGCTGGCGACGACGACAGCGGTGGTGCGCAGATCGCTGGGTGTGTTCATGGCGCCGGCGGCGACGCCCTCGGCGATCATGGCTTCGGTGCGGTCGACGAGCGCGTCGAATAGGGCCTGCCCCGCTTCGCCCCCGTCGATGATCATGCGGGCGAGGTAGTCGAAGCTGGGGCGAAAGGTGTCCATGTCGGCGAGCCACCCCCGCATGGTGGCCGAGAGGTCGGCCTGCGAGCCCATGTCGGCGAGCGTCGCCGACTTGCGCCCCATGATCTCGTCGACGATGACGGCGTCGCACGCCGCACGCAGTTCTTCTTTGCTGCCGAAGTGGTGAATGACGAGGGCGGCGCTCACGTCGGCGCGATCGGCGATGGCTCTCACGGTGGTGGCGCTGAAGCCCTGCGCGCCGAACAGCTCGAGCGCAGCATCCCGAATGCGGGCGCGCGTCGTCAGATCGGGCGAGGGTGAACGCATGTTCAACATGCTAAACGTGTGTTCAACTTGGAGTCAAGCGCTCGCGCTCGAAACACACAGCCGGCTCACGGCGACTTCCAGCGAATCCCCGGGTGGCAGCGCAGACTCGGGCGTACAGTCTCACTGAAATCGATTCGCTCTGGCCCCGATCCTGGCGTGTGTCGACACTTCGCACTCATCGTCAACCCCCTTGTCGGCGAGCCTCTTTGTGGCGCCCTCCGACACGATTCGAAGGAGAATTGTGGACTTCCAGATTGTGCAAGCGTTCTTCATGCTCGGGTTCGTCGCCATGGCGGCCGGAACCCTGTGGTTCTATCTCGAGCGCAACGACCTCAAGCCAGAGCTGCGCTCGGTGGCGACGTATGCCGCGGTCATCACCTTCATCGCCGCGATCATGTACTACGTCATGAAAGACGTCGTCAAGTTTCCGGGCGGCGAGATCACGGCGGCCGACGTCGACGCGACCCTGCCGCTGCGGTACATCGACTGGCTGCTCACCACGCCGCTGCTGCTCGTCGAGTTCGCGCTCATCGTGGCCATCGCCGGCGCGCTCAAGAAAGGGCTGCTGACGAAGCTCATCATCGCCGACATCGTCATGATCGTCACCGGCTACCTCGGTGAGATCGGTGTTCCGGGATCGATCGGCAACATCGTCTTCTTCGTGATCTCGTCGGCAGCGTGGCTCTACATCGTCTACGTCGTCTACACGCTCAAGCTCGGCGCTGACGCGCCCGCCCACGTGCAGCGCGCGGTGTCGATCATGAAGTGGTTCGTCATCGCCGGCTGGGCCATCTACCCGATCGGAACCGCCACGCAAGAGTTTCTCGAGCTGAGCGGCAGCGACGCTGCGCTCGCGATCGGCGTCGCCGCGATCATCTACGTGATCGCCGATGTGCTCAACAAGGTGGGCTTCGGTCTCATCGCGGTGCGTGCTGCGAAGCAGAGCAGCGTCGACGAGTCGGCGCAGATCAAGCGCGTGCAGGGGGTCTGACCCTCTCTCGCGCTGACGGCAGCGTCTCGAGCGCCGGTGCGACCATGTCTGACGATGTGGTCGCACCGGCGTCGCTCTGTGCAGCGTCACCTCGTTCGACACGGCACGATAACGATCGCGCGCCGTGAGCCTCTCTCGCATCGGTGAGGCGCTAGCCTCGCACACACCACCGACTGCCCCGACCGAGGGGTCGCGAGAGAGACGCCGAACCGTGAACGCCCCCGCTGCCAGCCCCGAGCCGCTCGACGCGCCGCTGGGTACCGGGCCGAATGCGGTGCTTCGGCGCGTGGGGCCGAGCGATCTGTCGGTGTTTCCGATCGCTCTCAGCGGCACCGTCTTTGGGTGGACGGCAGACGGCCCGACGACCACCGCGATTCTCGACCGGTTCGTCGAGCTCGGGGGCACGTTCATCGACACCGCAGACGCGTACGCGGGTGGGCGTAGCGAGATCATGATCGGCAATTGGATGCGCGCTCGGGGCAATCGCGACTCGCTCACGATCGCGACGAAGGTGGGCAAAGGGCCAGACCATCCTGGGCTCTCGGCCCCCGCGATTCGAGCCGCGGTCGAAGCATCACTGCGTCGGCTGCGCGTCGAGCAGATCGATCTGCTCTTTCTGCACGTCGATGACCCAGACACCCCTTTCGACGAGACCCTGCTGGCCGTCGATGAGCTGATCCGCGCGGGACACGTGCGCTACTTCGGCGGCAGCGATCACACCGCGAATCGCCTGTTCGAAGCGCGCATCGCGTCTGCTCAGTTGGGGGTCGCCCACATGGTGGCGGTGCAGAAGCACTACAACCTCATGCATCGCGAAGAATACGAGAAAGACCTCGCGCGCATCGCTGCTCAGCTCGATCTCGGGGTGCTGCCGAGGTTCGCCCTGGCGGCGGGCTTTCTGACGGGCAAGTACCGCACGCGAGGCGACCTCGAGCGTCACCGCCGGGGCCACGAGGTCGTGCCGTATCTGACGCGTCGAGGTGCGCGGGTGATCACGGCGCTCGACCGCGTCGCCGACCAGGCGCAGTCGTCGGTCGCCACGATCGCGCTGGCCTGGTTGCTGAGTCGGCCGCGCGTGGTGGCGCCGGTCGTCTCAGTGAGCTCAGCAGATCAGCTCGACCAGATCATGTCGGCGCCGCGCACCCCGCTGTCACGCCAGCAGCTCACCGAACTCGATCGCGCCAGCGCCTGACGCCGAGTCTGTGAGGGCTCAGGCAGCGGGCGACGCGTCGGCGACGATGCGGTCGATGGTGCGCCGCAGTGCGACCGAGGCTCCGATCGGGTCGCCGACGTGGCCCCACGAGAAGGCACCGACGTAGGCGAGCATCAGCTCGTCTGCCGCTTCACCGGCGAGTGGATGCTCGAGCCGCTGCAGCAGTTGCGTGAAGCGTTCTGAGACCGCCTCGTGGTGATCGGCGACCACGAGTCGCACAGCGCTTCGAGGGTCAGGAAACTCGGCAGCGGCGTTGATGAACATCGACCCGCGAAACTTGTCGTTGTGCAGAGCGTCGCGAACGGCATCGGCGATCGCATAGAGCGCAGCTCGAGCCGAGTCGGCGCTCACGATGATGTCGTCGAGTTCGCTGATGCTCGCCACCGACGCCGCCTGCAGGTAGTCATGGATGAGGCGGTCTTTCGAACCGAAGTGCTTGTAGAACGTCGCCTTGGTGACAGACGACTGCTGGATCAGCCGATCGACGCCGACCGAGCGGATGCCCTCGGCGGCGAACAGCGAGGTCGCTGCGGCCAGAATTCGACCCTTGGCAGGAGCCATGCGCCGAGTGGTCTCGGCCTGCAGTAGAGATGTCACCACGAACTCCAGAAGGTGAAGAGCACCGGTCTTGAGGCCTCGGGTGGGCCGGCCGGTGGCGCGAACTCCCCCACAGTACCAGAGGGGACAGACCGTGCTGTCTGTCCCCGCGTGCTCATCTGCTGGTCACCAGCTCGCTCACATCGATGGCCTATGCTCGACGGGGTTTGATGAGGAGCGTGGGTCGTGTCTCGGTATGTGTATCTGGTGCGTCATGGTGAGCAGCAAGATGCCGAGCACGGGCTTCCCGATGGGCCGCTCAGCGGCCGCGGTCAACGCCAGGCGCGCGCCATCGCCGAGCGCTTGAGCGGCGTGCCGTTCGCGAGCGTGCACACCTCGCCGCTGCAGCGCGCGGTCGAGACCGCGCTCTCGATGACCCAGCTCATGCCCGCGATCGAGCCGCAGCCGTCTGCCCTGCTCATGGATTGCATCCCCTCGGGCCCGACGCCCGACATGCCGCACGCGTTCGAGCCGTTCTTCGGAGCGATCACGCCTGAAGAGATCGCCGCGGGGGAGGCTCAGATGGCCGACGCCACCTCAGAGTGGCTGTCGCCGTCTCGCGAAGACCGGCACGATCTGCTGATCACCCACAACTTCGTCATCGCCTGGTTCGTGCGCGAGGTGTTCGGCGCCCCGGCGTGGCGGTGGATGGGTGTCAACCAGGCCAACTGTGGCCTGACCATCATTCGAGTGCGGTCGGCGAAGCCGCCGGTGCTCGTGACTCACAACGATCTGGGGCACCTGCCCGTCGAGCTGCGCACCGGGCTGCCGGTCGAGCAGCCGTTCTAGCGGGTCGGCGTTGGCCCGGCCGACTGCGTGCCCGAGAGTCGAGCGAGCCGTCGTTTCGTGTAGCTGAGACTCGACGACTCCGGCCCGAGCACGAGCCGCAACCACCACAGCGCTGCTCTGGTGATCGTCAGGGCTGGCCACCACGGTCGTCTCAGGCCGAGCAGCGTTCGATACGGGGAGGGCAGCGAGGCGACAGCGCCGGCGAACAGCATGCGGTAGGCCGGCCCGATGCCTCTGCCGAGCGGCGGGTTGCGCAGCCACCGCACGGCGTCGTCGACGCGGGCGTCTCGTCGCAGCACGGGAAGGTACGACGCGATGCGGGCGTCGAGCTCGGCGCGGGTGCGAGGGGGGTCGGGCATCCCCATCAAGATGCCGGCCGTCGCCCACTCGGCGACGTACCGGTCAGACCCGCCGCTGATCGCGCCTCCCCAGGTCTCATGACTGCCGATGAACGCATCGGCGAAGACGCAGTGCACCCACGCGATGAGGTCGCTGTCGGCGGCCGAGTATGCGACGAGGTTGCCCTCGGCGTCGAGGTACTCACCGCGCACCGACTCGTGCAGGCGAGCGACCCACTCGCACGCCGCTCGCGCTTGCGCGCGATCGGCGAACGTGGTGGTCAGCACCCATCGCACGGTTCCGGCGAGCCGCCCGAGCGGGTCTTCGCGAAAGCGCGAGTGGTCGTGCACCCCGGCCATCGCGCCCGGGTGCAGCGTCTGCATGAGCAGCGCTCGAATGCCGGCGACGACCGTCGGCATGCCGCTGTGCACCTGCCAGACGGCCGAGCCTGGCCCGAAGTAGCCTTCGTCGTCTCCGGTCTCGAGCACTCGCACCCAATCGGGGGTGCCGTCGGGTTCTCCTGAGAACATGGTGAGCACCCGGCCGCGCAGTCGCGTGGTGAGGGCGGGTCGGGCCATAGTGCCGACTCTGGCACAGTGCTCTGGCTGAAGCTCGTGAGCCGGCTGAGAGCGAGAGTCGGGCCGTGCTCTGCCCAGGGCGAACATCCCACGATGAATACCCCAGGGGGTATAGGCTGTGCTCATGACCACACCGCGCACCTATGTCATCGTCGGCGGCGTCGCCGGCGGCATGTCGACCGCCACCAGGCTCCGCCGCCTCGACGAGAACGCTCGCATCATCGTGATCGAACGAGGCGAGCACGTCTCGTTCGCCAACTGCGGGCTGCCGTACCACGTCGGCGGAGTCATCGACGATCGCAGCGCTCTCATTCTGCAGACTCCAGAGTCGCTCGGCGCCCGCTTCGCGCTCGACGTGCGCGTGCGCACCGAAGCCGTCGCGATCGACCGCGAGGCGCGCACGGTCACGGTGCGCGCGCTCGACAGCGGCGACGAGCAGTCGCTCAGCTACGACGCACTCGTGCTGAGCCCCGGCGCCTCGCCTCTGCGCATTCCGATTCCTGGGGTCGAGCGCGGTCTCGTGCTGCGCGACATCGCCGACATGGATCGCATCATCGACGCGGCGACGGATGCTCACCGAGTCGTCGTCGCCGGCGCAGGCTTCATCGGCCTCGAACTCGCTGAGAACCTGCGACACCGCGGCCTCGACGTCGCCGTCGTCGAGATGCTGCCCCAGGTGCTGCGGCCCTTCGACGCCGAGATGGCGCACATCGTCGCGCAGCGGCTGCGCGCCAACGGAGTCGAGCTGCACCTCGGCACGGCGCTCAGCGGCATCGAGCCCGACCACGTCGTGCTCGACGGGGGAGCCGCGACACTGCCCGCCGACCTCGTCGTGCTCTCGGTGGGGGTGCGGCCCGAGAGTGGGTTGGCACGCGACGCGGGTCTCGATCTCGATGCCCGCGGCTACATCGTCGTCGACGCGCACCAGCGCACGTCAGATCCCGCGATCTTCGCCGTCGGCGACGCCGTCGTGAAGCAGCGCTTCGACGGCGACCCGTCTCCCGTGTGGCTCGCCGGTCTCGCCAACCGGCACGGCCGCCTCGCGGCCGATGCCATCGCCGGTCGGCCGCACGCCGCCGTGCCCGCGCTCGGCACGGCCGTCATCGGGCTGTTCGGGCTCACCGCCGCCGCGGTCGGTCGCACCGAGCGAGAACTGCGCGACGAGGGCCGCGAGATCAGGGTCATCCACACCCACCCGACCGACCATGCCGGCTACTACCCGGGTGCCGAGCAGTTGTCGCTCAAACTCATCGTCAATGCCGGCACCGATGCGATTCTGGGCGCGCAGGCTGTCGGCGGCGGCGCAGACAAGCGCATCGACATCATCGCGACGGCGATGGCCGGCGGCATTCCGGCTCGCGGCCTCGCCGATCTCGAGCTCGCCTACGCCCCGCAGTTCGGCTCGGCGAAAGACCCCGTCAACATGCTCGGCTACGTCGACGACAACCTCATCGACGGCGAGCAGAGCGTGCAGTGGCACGAGCTCGCGTCGCGCATGGCCGAGGGCTGGAAGCTCGTCGACGTTCGCACCGCCGACGAGAACGCCCTCGGGGCGATTCCGGGCAGCGAGCTCATCACGCTCGACTCGTTGCGCGAGCACGCAGAGCGCTTGCGCGGCGAGCGTGTGATCGTCACGTGCAAGGTCGGTCAGCGCGGCCACACCGCGGCGGCGCTGCTTCGGCAGTACGGTGTCACCGTGGCCAATCTTGATGGTGGGTACACGACGTGGCGGGCCGGAACCGCAGCAGTCTCGACCCCGTGACCCGACCACCGACGAAGGAGAACACCGTGGCAGAAGAGATCACCGTCGACCAGCTGGTCATCGAGCTCGACCGCGGCGCGACGGTCGTCGACGTGCGCGAAGTCGATGAGTACATCGATGCGCATGTGCCGGGGGTGCGACTCGTGCCGCTCGGCACGATCCCCGATGCACTGGATGCCCTTCCGCGCGACGAGACGCTCTACGTGATCTGCCGCTCGGGTGCGCGCAGCCTGCGCGCCGCCGACTACCTCAACGCCAACGGGTTCGACGCGGTCTCGGTCGCGGGCGGCACGATGGCCTGGGTGCAGCGCGGGCTCGACTACCAGACAGGAGACGACCGATGACCACTATTCCCGCCGACGAGGCCAAGAAGATCACCAATCGCCTGCGCCGAGCGCAGGGGCAGCTCGGAGCCGTGCTCTCGATGATCGACGACGGTCGCGACTGCCGCGAGATCGTCACCCAGCTGAGCGCAGCATCCAGCGCCATCGACCGGGCGGGTTTCGCGATCATCGCCTCGGCACTCAAAGAGTGCCTGCGCGAAGACGGCACCGGTGACCCGGTCGAGGTCGCCGATCTCGAGAAGCTCTTTCTCAGCCTGGCGTGAGCTGCTTGCCCAGCCACGTCGTCGCGTTGGGGTTGTCGTTGTAGGGCTCGATCTGAGAGAAGCCGAGCGAGCGGTACAGTGCCGCCGCCTGCTCGAGACTGTCGTTCGTGTCGAGCACGAGCTCGGCGGCGCCGAGGTCGGCAGCCCGACGCTCGAGTTCGGCCATGAGAGCCCGGCCGACGCCGAGGCGACGCGCGTGGGGCTGCACCCACAGGTGCTTGACCTCGAAACGCGAGCCGTGCGGGCCGTCGTCGATGCGTCTCACGCCACCGCAACCGATGTCGGCTGGCTCGCCAGACAGGTTCTCTCCCTCGGCGAGCAGAAAGACGCCGTGCGGCGGCGCGAACTGCGCGTCGAGGGGCTGGGCGCGCCGGTAGGCGTCTGGCCCGGCCGGAAAGTCGGCGGCGCGCGCGGTGAAGTACTGGTCGAGCAGTGTGAGCGCCGACTCGTTGCTCGGCAGGGAGTCTCGCCAGGTCACCATGCGCTCAGCCTAGGCGTCGCGAGTGCGCCGTAGGATGGCCGCATGGTCACACGAGTTGCCGTCGTCGGTGCGAGCGGGCGGCTCGGGTCTTCTGCGTGCGCACTGATCGAGCAGCAGAGCGACCTCTCGCTCGTCGCGCAGCTCGACTCTCGCAGCGACCTCGGTGAGATGCTCGGAGCCGACGTCGTGCTCGATGTCACCACTCCGGGCGTATCACCCACCGTCGTCGACCACGCCGTGCGCAACGGGCTCAATGTGCTCGTGGGCACGAGCGGCTGGAACGAAGACCGGCTGCGCTCGCTGCGCACCCTCGTCGATGCCCACCCCGACTGCGGGGTCATCGTGATTCCGAACTTCTCGATCGGCAGCGTTGTCGCCACGCACCTGGCCACCGTCGCCGCTCGATACTTCGAGTCGATCGAGATCGTCGAGACCCACCACGCGGCCAAGGTCGACTCGCCCTCGGGCACAGCGGTGCGCACAGCCGAGCTCATCGGGCATGCGCGCAGCGAGCTCGGCCCCGTCGTGGCCCCGCACACCGACCAGCGGGCGCGAGGCCAGCAGGTCGCGAGCGTGCCGATTCACTCGTTGCGCCTGCAGGGTGCCGTCGCGCGGCAAGACGTGCACTTCGGCGGCATCGGTGAGCTCGTCACCGTGACGCACGAGACGCTGTCGGCGAGCTCATACGACGCCGGTATTCTGCTCGGCCTGCGCGCGGCGGCGACCGCCACGGGGCTCATCGTGGGGCTCGATTCGCTCATCGGTCTCACGCCGGGCGCCGACGGCTCTGGTGCCGACGACTCTGCGGGCGACGACACCTCCGGCGACGACGAGTGACTCGCACCCGATGGGCGGCACTCGGCATGGCCGGGCTGCTCGCGTTCTACCTCGTCGTCGTGCTCGGCTATGCCGCGCGGCTCATCGCAGACCCCGTGCCGGTCGCGCAGGCGATCGGGTGGGCGCTCGTCGTGCTGCCGGTCATCGGGGCCTGGGCTCTCGCCGCCGAGATCGTCTTCGGGTTTCGCGCCGAGTCACTGGCTCGTCGCCTCGAGGCTGACGGCGGCATGCCGCGCGAGGCGCTGCCCGCGAGTGCGAGCGGGCGCATCGAGCGGCAGGCTGCCGACGAGGCCTTCGAGCGCTATGCCGCCGAGGTGCGTCAGAACCCGCACGACTGGCAGCACTGGTTTCGACTCGCGCTCGCCTACGACGCCGCGCGAGACCGCAGGCGTGCGCGGTGGGCGCTGCGCGAGGCCATCCGCATCAATCGGGGCGGTCAGCCTCGGGGGGCGACTGGTCGCCCCCCCCGCTGAGGCCTGACGAGAGCCTCGATCGCCTGCTCGACCGTCTCATGCCGAAAGCGAAAGCCATCGGCGAGCAGCTTCGCCGGAATCTGCTTCTGACTCGAGAGCAGCAGCTCACGACCGGCATCGCCCATGAGCCCCGCGATGAGACCCTCCGGAATCGTGAACAGATGCCACCGGCGCATCGCCGTCGCGAGCGCGCGGGTCATGCGGTCGCTCGTGGCCGGGGTGGGGCCAGCCAGGTTCACGGGCCCGCGCAGCGTCGACGTCATGAGGTGGCGAATCGCGGCCGCCTCGTCGTAGAGGCTGATCCACGGCCAGTGCTGCCCTCCCGTGCCGATGCGCGCGGCAGCGCCGACGCTCGTGAGCAGCTTCAGCGGCGTCATCGCGCCGCCGTCGCCCACGACGAGTCCGGTGCGCACGACCACGGTGCGGGTCTTCTCCGGAGCCAGCATCGCGGCTTCTTCCCAGGCGGCGACGACATCGCTGAGAAATCCCTCGCCCTTGGCCGCGTCTTCGGTCAGCCGGGCGGCCGGGCGGTCGCCGTAGAACCCGACGGCAGAGCCGCTGATGAACACGCGCGGAGGCGTCTTCGCCCTGGCCATGCCTTCGGCGAGTGCGCGCGTCGCCTGCACACGAGAGTCGAGAATCTGCTTCTTGTAGCCGCGAGTCCACGGAATCCGCGCGATCGACGCGCCCGACAGATTCACGACGACATCGACCGTGTCGAAGACGCTCGCATCGAGAACCCGTGCCTCCGGTGCCCACGAGAACTCGGTCTCGGTGCGGGGCCGACGGCGCACGAGGGTGCGCACCTCATGCCCCTCGGCCGCCAGTTGCCGCTGCAGCTCGGTGCCGATCATGCCCGACGCGCCCGCGATGAGCACGCGCATCGGCGTTGCCGCCGCCACTAGGCGAGCGAGGCTTCGAGCGTGATCGACGTGCCGGTCAGTGCGGCCGAGACCGGGCATCCGGTCTTCGCTTCTTCGGCGAACGTCTGAAATTCTTCAGCGCTGATGCCGGCGATCTTGGCGCTCACCAGCAGATGGCTGCCGGTGATTCCCTCGCCCGGCACGAACGTGACGGCCGCCGTCACCTGCAGGCTCTCGGGCGCGTGCCCTGCCTGGCTGAGCGCGTGGCTGAGCGCCATCGAGTAGCACGCGGAGTGCGCGGCGCCGAGCAGCTCTTCTGGGTTGGTGCGACCGCTGACGCCTTCTGAGCGCGCGGCCCAGGTCACCGGAAACTCCCCGGCGTCAGACGAATCGAGCGAGGTCGTGCCCGAACCTTCGGTGAGTGATCCGAACCACAGGGTGGTTGCTTCGCTGGTGACGGCCATGGCAGTGCTCCTTTGACTTCGCTCGCTGCGGGCCTCCAGCCTATGCGGGTGAGCTCGACCGGCGAATGATTCCTAGGCGAACCAACAGCACATACATCTGGCACCCCAGGCAGTAGGCGAAGGCGGCGTTCAGAAACGCGGCGACGAACGCCGCCGCCGCGGCCACGACGAGTGCGCCGGGCACCCCCGCGAGGTGCAGCGCGAGCCCCACCGCTGTCACCAGCAGCCCGACACCCTGCGCGAAGGTGGGGGGCGCGGGGTGCTCGCGCTCGGTGGGCGGCGTGAGGCGCTTGGCCACGAGTCGGCGATACAGCACTCCGTAGGGGTGGCGCTGGATGCCCGCGAACGCTCCCCAGGCGAAGAGCGCCACGATCACTGTCAGCAGCAGCGCTGACGGCTGCAGCGCGCGTGCGACGAGGTCGGCACCGAAAGGCTCGGTGAGCCCGAGCAGCACGACGATGATGAGCAGCACCGACGTGATGGCTGCACCGAAGCGCGGCCCGCGCGGGTCGATGCCGAACGGCTTCTCGCTCATGCGGGCACCCTCTCTGTGCGCGCGGCGTCGATCGCCGCGCGTGCGTCTGCCGGTCGAACGGCCCCGATGAGCCGCGCCCGCACATGGCCCTCGTGGTCGAGCACGAGCGTCGTCGGGGTCGAGTAGACCGAGTGGCGGCTCGCCACCTCTGGCGCGTCGACCACATCGATCTCGCGGTGACCGATCGATGAGTCGGCCTCGGTGAGCTGCAGCGCCACCCGGCGCATCGCGTCGCACGCCGAGCACACGGGGCTCGAGAGCTGCACGAGCGTCACCTCTGCGCCCGCCACGACGAGGTCGTGCTCGTCGCCGCCGCACCCCGAGGCCACGCGAGCCGATCGGCTGCGGGCGATGAGCCCGAGCGCCGTCGCGCCGGCGATGAGCAGCGCGATGATGACGATCGCGGTGACGAAGTCCATACCTTGCAGAATAGAGAAACAGTTCGCACTATTCCCGATCGTGACGATCCGTGACGCTCGGCCATCGACCGAGAGTGGGGTGACGTGTTGGGCACGGCGGCGCGCGTCGAGCATCCACCGCACCGCACCGGCTTGTAGGGTGGCGGCGTGACCGAGGCGCCCGAGATCCAGTTCCGTTCAGAGATGACCGTCGAGCTCGTGCGATCGAGCGCCCACGACAGCGACGTGCTCTTCGCCGCTCGCGTGTCGACGCAGGGCGAGCAGACGCTCGAGGCCGCCGCAGCGGGCGACGACGCGACGGTGCGCGACCGCGGACTCATCAACTACCTCATGCGCGACCGCCACGGCTCGCCCTTCGAGCACAACTCGATGACGTTCTACGTGCAGGCGCCGATCTTCGTCTTCAGAGAGTTCATGCGCCACCGCATCGCCTCCTACAACGAAGAATCGGGTCGCTACCGCGAGCTGCGGCCGATGTTCTACGTGCCGGGGCCCACCCGCAACCTCGTGCAGGTCGGCAAGCCCGGAGCCTACGAGTTTCTGCCGGGCACCCCCGAGCAGACCGCACTCGTCGACGCCGAGGTGCGGGGCGTCTGCACGGCGGCCTATGCCTCATACCAGCGGATGCTCGAGGCCGGTGTGGCGCGCGAGGTGGCCCGCGCGGTGCTGCCCGTGACGATCTACAGCTCGATGTACGTCACCATGAACGCGCGCTCGCTCATGAACTTTCTGTCGCTGCGCACGAAGCGCGAGGGCACGCACTTTCCGTCGTTTCCGCAGCGCGAGATCGAGATGGTCGCCGAGGCCATGGAGCAGCACTTCGCCGAGCTCATGCCCCTCACCTACGACGCCTTCAACGCCAACGGCCGCGTCGCCCCCTGACCCGCCCGCCCCTGCCGCGGGCCGCACTGTCTCCCGCGCCCTGATCCGCGCCCCGCGCGCACTGCCCCGTCTCCCGCACTTGGCGGTCGTGTGCCCGGGTCTTGTCCGCTCACCCCGGTGACCCGCACCCCCGCGGCGAGTCGTGCCTGCACGACGGCGAGTCGCGCCAAACTCCGGGCTGAACGGACACCGATCCCTTCCACCCCAGCCCTCCAAGGTCGCGCTCCGTGCACATATTGGTCGCGTTCCCTCTTCCGTCGGGCCGTGCCAACGGATGCTCGCGTCATGCACTCGTTCACCGCGGTACTCCGAGCTCACGGCGGAGTCGCCCGGGCTTCTGAACTCGCGCACGGTCAGTCGAACCAGCGGGCGTTGAGACGCGCACACGCTCGAGGTGAACTGCGTCGGCTACGTCGAGGGGTGTACACCTTGCCCGACCTCGACCCAGATATCCGTCGTGCGGCCGAGGTCGGCGGGCGCGTCGCCGGAGTCTCAGCGCTGCACCACCACGGCCTGTGGGTGCCTCCCGGCGCGAGTTCGGTGCTGCACGTCGAGGTCGTCGACGAAGTGCAGCAACGACCCGCAGACGCCCAGGGCTCGACCGTGCTCGTGCACTGGCTTCCCGCCGGCACTCATCCACGCTTCGGCGTCGCACCGCTCGAGGCGACGCTCGCGCGCGCTGCCAACGACCTGCCACTGCCGTTCGCCGTGGCGGTGCTCGACTCGGCTCTGCGAGTGACGCCACTCACGCCGGTCGAGTTGCAGTTTCTCGCGAGCACGTGGCGCCCAGCGGCGCGAGCCGCGGCGGCGCTCACCGATGAGCGCTCAGAGTCGGGTACCGAGAGCGTGCTGAGGGTGCTGCTGGGTGAGGCGGGCATCCACTCGACGCCGCAGGCGCCGCTTCCGATCGGCGACTTCGCGCGTGCCGATCTGCTCGTCGGCGATCGGTTGCTCATCGAGTGCGATAGCGAGGCTCACCACGCGGAGCCGGCGAACCGGCGGGCAGATCTTCGGCGCGACGAGTCGCTCATAGCCCTCGGCTTCTGCGTGTATCGGCCCGACTACAGACAAGTGTTCGGTGACCCGGACGGGGTCGTTGCGACTGTCGCAGCCATCGTTGCTCGAGGCGACCACTTGTCCGTTCGCCCCGGCGCTTGAGGTCGAGCGCAGCGTGTCGCACTCTGCAGCGCGCGTGTCGCGCGGTTCCCCGGGGCGAGCGGACACGCGCCCGCTCACGCGCCTCGGCAGGTGTCGGGCAGGGCAACGGCGCGGCTCGCGAACGGCACACAGCCGCGCGCGGCCCCGCGTCGGCGCGATACCCTGAAGCACGTGTCTGCGAACAACCCCTTCGGTCAAGTGCTCGTCGCGCTCGTCACGCCCATGCTGGCTGACGGCGAGGTCGATTGGCCCGGGGTCGAGAAGCACATCGACGACGTGATCACGGCGGGTGCCGACGGTGTCGTCGTCACCGGCACGACGGGTGAGACCAGCACCCTGACCGACGCCGAGAAGATTCGGCTGGTCGAGGTCGCAAAGTCGGTGAGCGCCGGCCGAGCATCCATCATCACGGGCGGCGGCTCGAACGAGACGGCGCACGCGATCGAGCTCTACAAGGCGAGCGCGAAGGCCGGCGCCGACGGCGTCATGATCGTGACGCCCTACTACAACAAGCCGACGCAGGCTGGGGTGCTGACGCACTTTCGCATGGTCGCCGACGCGACCGACCTGCCGGTGATTCTGTACGACATTCCGGGCAGGGCTGGCATCGAGATTCGCTACGACACGATCTTGCGCGCCGCGAAGCACCCGAACATTCTCGCCGTGAAAGACGCGAAGGGTGATCTCAGCGAGGTGAGCCGCGTGCTCAACCAGACCGACCTCATGTACTTCTCGGGCGACGACGCCAACATTCTGCCGACCCTCGCGATCGGCGGCACCGGCCTCATCGGCGTGACGGCGAACATCGCGCCAGCTCCGTATCGGGCGATCGTGGATGCTGTGAATGACAACGACCTCGCGACCGCGACCGAGCACCACCGTCGTCTTGAGCCGCTCGTGCGCGCCGTGATGACGCACGTGCCGGGCACGGTCGCGGCGAAGTACGTGCTGCACGGCCTCGGTCGCATCGGCTCGCCCCGCGTGCGGCTGCCTCTGGTCGGCCCCGAAGAGCACGAGGCCGCGATCATCGAAGACGAGCTCGATCTCGTGCACGGTGTCGCAGGGGTCGACGTCAGCAACTTCCGCCCCGACCGCAACGCGGCCGCCGGTGGCGCCCTGCCGAAGGTGGCTGGCACCACCCGATAGTCCACAATCAGGGGGCCCGCGAGCCCCGCCGAGCACGATGACAGTCAGGCACCCTATGGCCAGTGAACTTTTCGACCCGCCCGTTCTCGACCGCGACACGCTGCGCATCATCCCGCTCGGCGGGGTGGGCGAGGTTGGCCGCAACATGACCGTGTACGAACTCGACGGCAAGCTGCTCGTCATCGACTGCGGCGTGCTCTTCCCTGAAGAGACGCAGCCGGGCGTCGACCTGATCTTGCCCGACTTCGGGCCGATTCGCGATCGCCTCGACGACGTGCTCGCGGTGGTGCTGACGCACGGTCACGAAGACCACATCGGCGCCGTGCCCTATCTGCTGCGCATGCGCCACGACATTCCGATTCTGGGCTCGACGCTGACGCTCGCGCTCATCGAGGCGAAGCTCAAAGAGCACCGCATTCAGCCGTACACCAACACGGTATCTGAGGGTCAGGTCGAGCAGTTGGGCCCGTTCACGCTCGAGTTCATCGCGGTGAACCATTCGATTCCCGATGCCCTCGCCATCGTCGTGCAGACGCCCGTGGGCACCGTGCTGCACACGGGCGACTTCAAGATGGACCAGTTGCCCCTCGACGACCGCATCACCGACTTGCGCGCGATCGCTCGCTGGGGCGAGAAGGGCGTCGACCTCGTGCTGAGCGATTCGACGAACGCCGATGTTCCGGGGTTCACGGCGCTCGAGCGCGACATCGGCCCGGTGCTCGAGAATGTGATCGCCCGGGCGCCGCGCCGCGTCATCGTGGCGAGCTTCTCGAGCCACGTGCACCGCGTGCAGCAGGTGCTCGACGCCGCGCACGCGAACGGCCGACGGGTGGCGCTCATGGGTCGCAGCATGGTGCGCAACATGACGATCGCGGCCGAGCTCGGGTTTCTCAACGTTCCCGAGAATCTGCTCATCGACCACAAGAAGGCCGCGAACCTGCCAGACGATCAGATCGTCTACATGTCGACCGGCAGCCAGGGCGAGCCGATGGCGGTGCTCGCTCGCATGGCGAATCTCGAGCACCAGATCGAGATCGGCGATGGCGACACGGTGATTCTGGCGTCGAGCTTGATTCCGGGCAACGAGAACGCGGTCTACCGCGTCATCAACGGCCTGATGAAGCTCGGGGCGAAGGTGGTGCACAAGGGCACGGCGCGCGTGCACGTGTCGGGCCACGCGTCGGCGGGCGAGCTGCTCTACTTCTACAACGTGCTCAAGCCGAAGAATGTGATGCCGGTGCACGGCGAGCAGCGCCACCTCGTGGCGAATGCCGAGCTCGCGATCGCGACGGGTGTGCCCGAGCAGAATGTGCTGCTCACCGACAACGGCACCGTCGTCGATCTGCGCGACGGTGTGGCGCGCGTGGCCGGTCAGCTCGACATCGGCTTCGTGTATGTCGACGGCTCGACGGTCGGCGAGATCACTGACGCCGATTTGAAAGACCGCCGAATTCTCGCCGAAGAGGGCTTCATCTCGATTTTCGTGGCGGTGGATGCTCAGACCGGCAGGGTCGTCGTCGGCCCCGAGATTCACGCGCGCGGGTTCGCCCCCGACGAGGCGATCTTCGATGACGTCAAGCCGCAGATCATCAAAGCCCTGTCGGAGGCCGCGGCGAATGGCACTCGCGACCAGCACGCGTTCAGTCAGGTCGTGCGTCGAGTGGTCGGACGCTGGGTCAACACTCAGCACCGCCGCCGCCCGATGATCGTGCCAGTCGTGATCGAGGCGTAGCCTCGATCACCCAAACGGTGCTGGTTCGCCGCGCCGCGCGAGCGGCGCGGGCCGAGGCGTAGTCACTAGGTCGACGCGAGGTGCTCGAGCAGGTCGGCGCTCACCGCGGCGCCGTCGCGCTCACGGAGTTCTTGCTGCAGGCGGTGCGCGGCCTCGCGATAGCTCGGTTCTTCGAGCACGCGCTGCACTGCTCGGCTGATCTCGTCTGGCGGTGCCGTTCGCTGCACGTGCACGGCGGCGCCGCGTTGGCTGAGCAGTTCGGCGATGCGCGGTTGATCGAGGTCGCTGTGCAGCGGCACGACGACCATGGGCACGCCGTGCTCGAGCGCTCGCATGGTGGTGCTGTGGCCGCCGTGGGTCACGAGGGCCGTGGCTCGCGGCAGCAGCGCGCCGTGGTCTGCCCACCGTCGCACGTCGATGTTCGCTGCCGAGTCGAGCGTGCCTGGGTCGAGCGCGGGGCCGGTGGTGACGACGACTCGGTGCGGCAGATCGCGCAGTGCCGTCACGATGCGCTGCAGAACCTCAGGTTGTCCGCTGTACGCAGTGGTGCTGAGGCTGACGAGTATGTGCTCTGGTTCGTCAGGAGTGGCTTCTCGACCTGCATCGCTCCAGACGCCGCCGACGTGGTGCAGTGCCGTGTTGCGGCGATCGCGCTCGTCGAGTGCGTCGAGAGACGGCAGTGTGGCGACGATGATGAGGTCGGCGCGCTGCGCATCGCCGAGCATTCGCGACCCTCGGGCGGCGACCGCGAGGCCGAAGGGGCCTCTCGACGCGGCTCTCCAGTAGCTCCAGAGGGTGTGCACGAGCACGGCGGTGGCATGCCTCGACTGGCTGAGGGTTCTGATCGCGCGGGGCAGCAGGCAGTCGATGAGCACGGCATCTGCTCGTTCTCGGTCTGCAGCTTCGCGAATGTCGCGGGCGATGGCGCGATCGGCCATCATGCCGCTGAACGCCACCATGTCTGCGAGGTCGCTGCGCTGCTCGGCGGCGACGTAGGTGCGGCCGGTGGGGTATGCGACAACGTTCGCGCCCGTGGCTGCGAGTGCCTCAGCTTGGTGCGCGTGAGCGAGCAGGGTCACTGCGTGCCCCCGTCGCACGAGCTCTCGCGCGATGCCGGCCATGGGCGGCACGTTGCCGCCCGCGTCGACTGTGGCCAGCACGTAGCGGCTCATGGCGTGCCTTCGCGGTGCGCGATCACGGCGAGCGCCATGCGGCGCATCGAGCGTGCCGCGTCGTGCGGGCTTCGGCGGTAGACGTCGACGAGCAGTTGCCACGCTGAGACATCGGTGGCGATGGCGACGAGGTCGATGAGCGCGTCGTTGGGTTCGCTTTCTCCCGTGGCGAGTTCGACGATTCGTCGGGCTTCTGCGCGGTGCATGTCTCGACCCATTCGCGTGATTCCGGCGAGTCTGGGCTCGATGTGCTCTTGCTCGAGCAGCCTGCTCACCAGGCCGCCCCACTGCGCGTAGTGCTGCACGATGCTGTCGAGAGCTTCGTCGACGCTCTCCCATGCTTCAGGCGGGTGCGACTCGGCGTCGGTGAGCAGTCGTTCGAGCGCGAGATCGATGGCTCGATCGCGACCGCCGACGTGCCTGATGACGGTGCGCACCGAGCAGTCGGCCAGCGTGGCGACGCGTTCGAGCGTGAAGTCGCTCATGGGTCGATCAGCCAACTGCTGCAGTGCGGCGCCGATGATGGCTTCTCGCGTGGCGGCCGCACTGGTGGCGCGGCGGCCCAGGGTGTAGGCGCGGGGCGGGCTCATGCAGCCGACCGTACGCCTGGTCGAAGTTTCATGTCAATGGTTAGTGACACGAATATTCGGTGCTCGTCGCGTGCGTGTCGTCCCGCCGCGGCCCGCGTTCTCGCGGGTACCGTGGGCGCATGGCTTCGGGCACTCGATCGTCGTCGCGCTCGCGCGCCTCGTCGTCGCGCTCGAATTCGCGTTCGTCGACGCCGTCGAGTCGCGCGCGCACGCAGCCCACGAAGAAGCTGCCAGCTGCCGAGCCCGAACGGGGCATGCTCGCCTCGCTCTGGATGGGTCTCGCGCACATCACCGGCGGTGCCTTCAGGGTGCTCGGGCGCGAGACGCTCGCGAAGGATGAGCGTCGAGACGGCGTGCCGTTCTTGATCGTGGTGCTGGCGATCATCGGCGCGGTCGTCGAGTGGTTCGCGCAAGGGCAAGAGGTGGCCGTCGCCCTCAACGCTTACACCTTCGGGGGGCTGTTCGGTCGACTGGCGTACGCCCTGCCCGTCATCATGATCGTCTTCGCGGCCTGGCTGTTCAGGCACCCGGCGAGCGTGCACGACAACACGCGCATCGGCATCGGGCTCGGAGTGCTGCTCACGAGCGTGAGCGGTCTCTGCCACATCGCGTACGGCACCCCGCAGCCGTCTGATGGTGCGCTCGTGCTCGCCCAGGCTGGCGGCATCGTCGGCTGGGTGCTCGCGACCCCGCTGCTGTTCGCGACGGTCTACGTCGCGGTGCCCGTGCTCTCGCTGCTCGCGGCGCTCTCGGTGCTCATCATGACCAAGACTCCGCCGAACCGCATCGGCGATCGCTTGCGCGAGCTCTACAACTATCTGTTCGGCGCCGAGCTGGCTCCGCGTGAGCCGAAGCAGAAGGGCGAGACCGAGGCGGTCGAGTTCGGCTCGCTCACCGATCTCGGTCTCGACATGGATGACACGAGTTCGATGCCCTGGTGGCGCAAGGGCAAGGCCTCGCGCGACTCCGCGCCCTTCGACAGCCCGGTCGAGCGCGAGAAGGTCACCGACGTCATCGACCCGGTGGTGCGCTCGAATGTGACGGGCGACCTCGAGCGCGAGCTCGAGCGGGCAGAGCAGGCCGTGCAGCGGTTCACGGGCGATGTCGCGCCGCCGGCAGTGGGCGAGCCTCTCGCCCCCGCGGTGCTGCCCGGCTTCACGACGAAGGCCAGCGAGAAGGGTGCGGCTGGCGAGTTCGCCGATGCGCCAGCAGCAAAGCCGACGGGCGCGCGACCCTACCGACTGCCCGCCGCCTCGCTGCTCGAGCCGGGTGACCCGCCCAAGTCGAAGTCTGCCGCGAACGATGCCGTGGTGGCGTCGATCACCGAAGTGCTCGCACAGTTTCAGGTCGATGCGAGGGTCACGGGGTTCAGCCGCGGCCCGAGCGTCACGCGCTACGAGGTCGAGCTCGGGCCGGGTGTCAAGGTCGAGCGCTTCACGGCTCTGACCAAGAACATCTCGTATGCCGTCGCGAGCAATGAGGTGAACATCCTGTCGCCGATTCCGGGCAAGAGCGCGATCGGCGTCGAGATTCCGAACGTCGACCGCGAGATCGTCAGCCTAGGCGACGTGCTGCGCTCGAGCGCGGCGGCGAAGGCGCTGCACCCCATGACGATCGGCGTGGGCAAAGACGTCGAGGGCGGTTACCTCGTGGCGAACCTCGCCAAGATGCCCCACCTGCTCGTCGCCGGCTCGACGGGCTCGGGCAAGTCGAGCTTCGTCAACTCGATGATCACGAGCGTGCTCATGCGGGCGAAGCCGGCCGAGGTGCGCATGGTGCTCGTCGACCCGAAGCGCGTCGAGCTCGCGGCCTATCAGGGCGTGCCGCACCTCATCACGCCCATCATCACGAACCCGAAGAAGGCGGCCGAAGCGCTGCAGTGGGTCGTGAAAGAGATGGACATGCGGTATGACGACCTCGCGTCGTTCGGCTTCAGGCACATCGATGACTTCAACCGCGCGGTGCTCGCCAACGAGATCCAGCTGCCCGAGGGCAGCAAGCGCACGCTGCAGCCCTACCCCTACCTGCTCGTCGTCGTCGATGAGCTCGCCGACCTCATGATGGTGGCGCCGCGTGACGTCGAAGACTCGATCGTGCGCATCACTCAGTTGGCTCGCGCGTCGGGCATCCACCTCGTTCTCGCCACGCAGCGCCCGAGCGTCGACGTCGTGACGGGGCTCATCAAGGCCAACGTGCCGAGTCGGCTGGCGTTCGCGGTGTCGAGCATGACCGACAGCCGCGTCATTCTCGACCAGCCGGGTGCCGACAAGCTCATCGGCCAGGGCGACGCGCTGTTCTTGCCGATGGGTGCCTCGAAGGCGATCCGCGTGCAGGGCGCGTGGGTGACCGAGGCTGAGATCGCCGCTGTCGTCGACCACGTCAAGAAGCAGGCGCAGCCCGAATACCGCGAAGACGTCGCCGCCGAGACCCAGAAGCGTGAGATCGACGCCGACATCGGTGACGATCTCGAGGTGCTGCTGGCGGCCGCCGAGCTCGTGGTGAGCACGCAGTTCGGGTCGACGTCGATGCTGCAGCGCAAGCTGCGCGTGGGCTTCGCCAAGGCCGGCCGGCTCATGGATCTTCTCGAATCGCGCGAGATCGTCGGCCCCTCTGAGGGGTCGAAAGCGCGTGATGTGCTCGTGAGCCCCGACCAGCTTGCCGACGTGCTCGCGCGGCTTCGGGGTGAGGATGCTCCGGCGGCGTCACCCGCCTCTGACGACCCGGTGCAGCGCATGACTGAGGGGTATCCTGAGGTCGAGGGCGAGTCTGAGGAAGACGCCTGGAAGTTGACCGATCGCGACTGACGCCCGAGGGGGCCAGGCCGCCGACGAGCCGGAGGGTTCTGTGGCTGATTCGAGCGATCGGTCGTATTCGATGCGCGGCCGAGTCGTGCGAGCGGGGGAGACCCCGGCGAGCAGCGGCAACCTCGCGAACATCATCACGGTGGTGCGCATTCTGCTCGCGCCGCTCTTCGTGGTGCTGCTCGTGCTCGACGGTGGCGCCGATGGGCCGTTGCGCGTCGCCGCGGCCGCGCTCTTCATCGTCGCGATCGCCACTGACGGCGTCGACGGCATGCTCGCTCGGCGCCGCAATCTGGTGACCGATCTCGGCATTCTGCTCGACCCGATCGCCGACAAGCTGCTGACGGGTGCCGCGCTCGTGATGCTCGCGATTCTGGCCGAGCTGCCGTGGTGGGTCGTCATCGTGATTCTGGTGCGCGAGTGGGGCATCACGCTCTACCGCTTCATGGTGCTGCGCGACCGCGTGGTGCCGGCGTCGCGCGGCGGCAAGCTCAAGACCGTCGTGCAGGCTGTCGCGATCTCGTTCGCCCTGGTGCCGTTCTGGCAGTGGTTCGGCGAGTGGGTTCACGTCGTCAACACCGTGCTGATGTCGACCGCGGTGCTGCTCACAGTCGTGACGGGCATCGACTATCTCGTGCAGGCGTGGCGGCAGAATCGGGCCGCGCGAGCATGACCGAGTCGGCCTCGCCGCGCGCGGTCGAGGCGATCGGTCTGCTCGCCCGGGCGGGCCTCACGGTCGCTCTGGCCGAGTCGCTCACGGGCGGCGCGCTGTGCGCCGAGCTGGTGAGCATTCCGGGCGCCTCGGCGGTGCTGCGCGGTGCCGTGGTGGCCTACGACACGGCGCTCAAGAGCAGCCTGCTGGGGGTGCCAGCCGAGCTGCTGGCCGAACACGGGCCCGTGCACGCCGAGGTGGCGGGGCTCATGGCCGAGGGGGTTCGAGCCGCGGCGGCGGTCGGAGGGCATCCTGCAGCTGTCGGCGTCGCGACCACGGGAGTCGCCGGGCCCGACCCGCAGGGCGACGCCCCCGTGGGCCTCGTGTTCGTCGCTGTGGCCGATGCGCGTGGTTCGGCCGTGCGCGAGTTCTGCTTCGACGGTGACAGGGCCGCTGTGCGCTCGGCAGCGGTCGCCGCGGCCCTCGAGCTGCTGATCGATCGGCTGCGGGAATGCTCTGGGTGACAGTCGTGTTACAGACAGCAAGTTGACAACGGTTGCACAGGTGCAGGCGATTACAGTGAAGACATCGTGATCGGGTATCGTGTGCGACCCGGTGATGCACCGGCCGAGAGGCAGTGAAGGAGGTTCCCATGGTTCTGGTTCGACAAGAAATCGGTGAGGTCCTCCGTGACGTGCGCCTGCAGAAGGGCCGCACGCTTCGACAGGTGGCGAGCCGCGCGAGCGTGGCGCTGGGCTACTTGAGCGAGGTCGAGCGCGGGCAGAAAGAGGCGTCGAGCGAGATTCTCGCCTCGGTGGCCGACGCCCTCGATACTCCCATCTCGGTGATCATGCGCGAAGTGGGCGATCGTCTTGCGGTCGTCGAGGGTCTCAGCGCGGTTCCTGACACGCTGCCCGACGAGTTGGTCGCCGAGTTCGACGCCAACCTCGCGATGCGCTGACGCCGCTCGTTCTCGAACATCGGTCGCGATTCTGACCCGCAGCGAGTTCGCACGAGCGATCGCCGACGAGTTCGGCGAGGCCTATGGGCGCAGTCTGGTGCGCGATCTGGTGCTGACGGCGCTCGACGATCGCACGGCTGACGAGGCGCTGGCGGCGGGCGTGGCGCCTCGCGAGGTGTGGTTGGCGCTGTGCGCCGCGATGGATGTTCCGCGCGAGCGCTGGTACGGCGCAGGCCGCCCTGAGCCGAAGAAGGGGTAGTCGCGCGCGCTCGCGTCGCTCGTGCGGCGACACGCCGCACGGCGCATCATTCGAACATGTGTTCGCTTCTCACCTAGACTCCTTCACAGCGGCACTCGAACACGAGTCATTGCGCGAAGTGCGCGTCGAACCCGGCAATGTCGGGGGCGAGGCGTACCGTCGGTCTCGTCGGCGAACGCCGTCACGCCTTGTCGTGAACCACCCGGCCTTGCTCCATCGGCCAGGTGACGAGCGGCAGCAGACAGGCACACCGCACACGAGTTGAAACGGAGACCGCAATGCCCTCAGCAGCAGACCGCGAGAAGGCCCTCGAGACTGCGCTTGCGCAGATCGACCGACAGTTCGGCAAGGGCAGCGTCATGCGCCTGGGTTCCGATGAGCGTGCTCCCGTGGCGGTGATTCCCACTGGGTCGATCGCCCTCGATGTCGCGCTCGGCATTGGCGGGCTTCCGCGCGGCCGCGTCATCGAGATCTACGGCCCAGAGTCGTCCGGCAAGACCACGCTCACCCTGCACGCGATCGCGAACGTGCAGAAGGCGGGCGGCATCGCCGCCTTCATCGATGCCGAGCACGCGCTCGACCCCGACTACGCGCAGAAGCTCGGCGTCGACATCGACGAGCTGCTCGTCTCGCAGCCCGACACGGGTGAGCAGGCGCTCGAGATCGCCGACATGCTCGTGCGCTCGGGCTCGGTCGACCTCGTCGTGATCGACTCGGTGGCCGCTCTCGTGCCGCGCGCAGAGATCGAGGGCGAGATGGGCGACAGCCACGTCGGCCTGCAGGCGCGCCTCATGTCGCAGGCCCTGCGCAAGCTCACGGGTGGGCTCAACTCCACCGGCACGTCGATGATCTTCATCAACCAGTTGCGCGAGAAGATCGGCGTGTTCTTCGGCAGCCCCGAGACCACCGCGGGTGGCAAGGCGCTCAAGTTCTACGCCTCGGTGCGCCTCGACATCCGCCGCATCGAGACGCTGAAAGACGGCACCGACGCGGTCGGCAACCGCACGCGCGTCAAGGTCGTGAAGAACAAGATGGCGCCGCCCTTCAAGCAAGCCGAGTTCGACATTCTGTACGGCGTCGGCATCTCGCGCGAGGGCAGCCTCATCGACTTCGGGGTCGAGCACGAGATCGTGCGCAAGTCTGGCGCCTGGTACACCTACGAGGGCGACCAGCTCGGCCAGGGCAAAGAGAACGCCCGCAACTTCTTGCTCGAGAACCCGGCGATGGCGGCCGAGATCGAGGGCAAGATCCTCGCCAAGCTCGGCATCGGCGCCAAGCTCGCTGCGGTCGAGCCGCTCGCCGCGCCCGCGGCACCGGCCAAGGGCGGTGCTGACAAGCAGAAGCCCGCCGCCGCCCCGGCTGCTGGTGCTGCTGCCGAGAGCGAATCAGACGCCCCCTTGCGCGCCGCGTCAGGAGCCTGACAGTGACCACGCGCGCCCCCGGGCAGAGAGACGATGACGAGCCGCGCCTCGCGCCCGTCGCCTACTTGCCCGGGGCGCGCCGTGGTGACGAGCAGGGTGTCGATGAGTACGACCCTGAGGAGTTCGCCCCAGATGGGTACGGCACAGACGAATACGGCACTGACGAGTCGCAGAGCGATTATGAGGCTGAAGAACGTCGGGCAGAGAACATCAGCATGCACGCGCTCACGCGCCGTGGTCAGTCGCGTGCCGAGATCGGGGAGCTTCTGCTGCGCCGCGACATCAACGTCTGCGTGGTCGAATCCGAGCTCGACAGGCTCGAATCGGTGGGTCTCATCGACGACAAGGCGCTCGCGCTCGAGCTCGTCGATCGCCTGCGCACCCGCAAGAAGCTCGGCCCTTCGGCGCTGCGCAACGAGCTCATGCGCCGCAAGCTCGACCGCGAGGTGATCGACGAGGCCCTGGCCGAGGCAGAGCTCGACGACGCTGCAGACGATCTTGTCGTCGAACTCGCCCGCGATCGCGCGCGTCGACTGGGCGGTCTCGACCGCTCGACGGCAGAACGACGGCTCGTCGACTTTCTCGCGCGCAAGGGCCACACCGGCTCGACGGCCCGAGACGCCGCACGACAGGCGCTCGACGAGAGCGACTCTGGCGGGGGCGTCGTGCACCGCGTGCAGTTTCGCTGAGGTCGACGACCGTAAACTGGGCGCATGTCCATGACAGCAGTCGAGCCCGTGCGCACCTACGAGGTGCGCACCTACGGCTGTCAGATGAACGTGCACGACTCTGAACGACTGAGCGGATCACTCGAAGCAGCCGGGTATGTCAAGGCCGTCGACGGCCAGGCCGACGTCGTCGTCGTCAACACCTGCGCCGTACGCGAGAACGCCGACAACAAGCTCTACGGCAACCTCGGCCACCTCGCGAGCATCAAGCGCGAGCACGAGGGCATGCAGATCGCCGTCGGCGGGTGCCTCGCGCAGAAAGACCGCTCGGTCATCTTGCAGAAGGCGCCCTACGTCGACGTCGTCTTCGGCACGCACAACATGGGGTCGTTGCCGGCCCTGCTCGAGCGGGCGCGGCACAACAACGAAGCGCAGCTCGAGATTCTCGAATCGCTCGACGTCTTTCCGTCGACGCTGCCCACGCGGCGCGAATCGACCCACAGCGGCTGGGTGAGCATCTCGGTCGGCTGCAACAACACGTGCACCTTCTGCATCGTGCCAGCGCTGCGCGGCAAAGAGAAAGACCGTCGCCCCGGCGACGTGCTCGCCGAAATGCAGGCCCTCGTCGACGACGGTGCCATCGAAGTCACCCTGCTCGGTCAGAACGTCAACTCATACGGCGTCGAGTTCGGCGACCGCCTCGCCTTCGGCAAGCTGCTGCGAGCAGCGGGCACGATCGAGGGCCTCGAGCGCATTCGCTTCACGAGCCCGCACCCCGCCGCCTTCACCGACGATGTCATCGAGGCGATGGCAGACACCCCCGCGGTCATGCCCCAGCTGCACATGCCGTTGCAGTCGGGCTCAGACCGCATTCTGAAGGCCATGCGCCGCTCCTACCGCAGCGACCGCTTCCTCGGCATTCTCGACCGCGTGCGCGAGCGCATTCCGCACGCCGCCATCACGACCGACATCATTGTCGGCTTCCCCGGTGAGACCGACGCCGACTTCGACGAGACCCTGCGCGTGGTCGAACAGTCGCGCTTCGCGAGCGCCTACACCTTCCAGTACTCGATCCGCCCCGGCACTCCTGCCGCCACCATGCCCGACCAGATTCCGAAGGCCGTCGTGCAAGAGCGCTTCGAGCGACTCATGGCGCTGCAAGACCGCATCAGTGCCGAAGAGAATCAGCGGCAGGTCGGGCGCGAGGTAGCAGTGCTCATCTCGACCGCCGAGGGCAAGAAGGACGCCGAGACCGATCGCATCTCGGGCCGCGCCGAAGACGGCAGGCTCGTGCACGTCGCACTGCCGCCGGGCGGTGAGCGGCCGCGACCCGGCGACATCGTGACGACGACCATCACCCACGCGGCATCGTTCCACCTGGTGGCCGATCACGCTGGGCCGCTGCAGATCCGCCGCACGCGGGCAGGTGACGCGTGGGATCGCGCCGAAGCCGAGAGCTGCGCTGCCCCGTCACCTCAGGCCGGCAGCGCCTCGGGGCAGGGCGGCTCTGTCTCGCTCGGGCTTCCGACCCTGCGCGTGCCCAGCTCGGTGCGAGGCTGAGCGCCCGGAGGGCATCCGCATGATCATCGCCATCACGGGGGCGACGGGAACCGGCAAGAGCGCGCTGTCGTTGCGCCTCGCCGAGCGGTTGCGAGCTCGCGGCGTGACGGTCGAAGTGGTCAACGCCGACGCCATGCAGCTGTATCGCGGCATGAACATCGGCACGGCCAAGCTGCCGCCCGCCGAACGCGAGGGCGTCGAGCACCACCTCATCGACGTGCTCGACGTCACCGACGAGGCGAGTGTCGCGCGCTACCAGCACGACGCGCGGCAGGCCATCGACGCGATCACCGCGCGCGGCAATGTGGCCATGCTCGTCGGCGGCTCGGGGCTCTACCTGGCCGCGGTGCTGACGAACTTCGAGTTTCCGGGCACCGATGCCGAGCGTCGCGCCCACTGGGAGGGCGAGCTCGAGCGGCTCGGCCTCGCGGCGCTGCACGCCGAGCTCGAGCGACGAGACCCTGAGGCGGCGGCGGCGATCGGGCCGCACAACGGTCGTCGCATCGTTCGGGCCCTCGAAGTGGGCGAGCTCACGGGCAAGCCCTTCACAGCAGGTCTCGGGGCGCGCACCGAGCCGTGGCGCCCCTACCGGCAGTTCGCACTGGGCCTTGAGCGTGCACAGCTGGTCGAGCGGCTCGATGAACGTGTGCGCTCGATGTGGCAGGGCGGCCTGCTCGACGAGGTGACCGCGCTGCTGCCGCTCGGGCTCGAGCGCGGGGTGACGGCGAGTCGGGCGATTGGCTATGCGCAGGCGATCGAGCAACTGCACGGCAGGCTCGACGAGGCGCAGGCGATCGAGCAGACGCAGGCGCTCACACGGCGATATGCCCGCCGTCAGGTGAGCTGGTTGCGTCGCGACGCTGCAACAGAGTGGGTGGATGCTGCTGCCGACGACCTCGTCGACCAGGTCGACCGTCAGGTTGCCGAGGGGCTCGTCGATAGCATGGGTTCGTGAGCGCGCTGCGAGTGACCAAGGGGCACGGCACCGGCAACGACTTCGTGCTCGTCGCCGATGCCGAGGGCGAGCTCGAGTTGAGCCCGGCGAGACGCGCGGCGATCACCGACCGCCGTTTCGGTGTCGGCGGTGACGGGCTCATCCGCGCCGTGCGCTCTGAGAACCTCGACGAGGGTCGGGCTCTGCTGGAGGAGCACCCCGACGCCGAGTGGTTCATGGACTACTCGAACAGCGATGGCAGCGTGGCCGAGATGTGCGGCAACGGCATCCGCGTGTTCGTGCACTATCTGCTCGAGACGGGCCTCGCCTCGCTCGAACCGGGGCACTCGATCGCCATCGGCACGCGGGCAGGGGTGCGCGACGTGCACCGCCTCGCCGACGGCTACGCCGCCGACCTGGGGCGTTGGGGCCTCGATGGCTCTGAGCCTCTCGTGCGCGCTCGTGAGCTGCCCGTCGCTCGGCCGGGCCTCGGCATCAGCGTCGGCAACCCGCACGTCGTGGTGGCCCTCGCGAGCGATGCCGAGCTCGACGCCCTCGATCTCAGCGCTGCACCCGTCATCGAGCCAGCGCCGCGTGGCGGTGCCAACGTGGAGTTCGTGGTGCCGTCTGACCCTCTTGTGGTCGACGGCATCGGCCGCATCCGCATGCGCGTGCACGAGCGCGGCAGCGGCGAGACGCTGTCGTGCGGCACCGGTGCTGCGGCAGCGGCTCTCGCCGTGCGGCACTGGGCGGGGTCGTCTGCGCCGAACGAGTGGCGGGTCAGCGTGCCGGGCGGCGTGCTGGGCGTGCGCATGTTCGCCGCCGAAGACGGCGAGCATGTCGGCTTGTCGGGCCCGGCCGTGCTGACGTTCGACGCCGAGCTGACTGACGTCGGCTAGCTCACTGACCGATCGTCGTGATGGGGCCGGTGAGCCCGGTGCGGTTGCGCACGCGCAGCACTCGAAAGCCTTTGTGGGTGGCGTGCCGCCCGACGCTGAGCTGGCCGCGATAGCGAGCATCCATCCAGCGCTGCAGTGAGTCTGCGCCCAGGTTGCGCGCCACGACGAGCCAGGCGTCTGCCCCCTCGCGCAGTCGGGGCAGCCAGGCGTCGAGCAGCCCGTGCAACTCGTTCTTGCCGACGCGAATCGGCGGGTTCGACCAGATGCACATGAATCGGGCGTCGTCGGGCACCTCGTGCGGCAGCGCGGTGCGAACGTTGTCGAGCCCGAGCGCTTCGGCGTTGCGGCGCGTCAGCTCGAGCGCTCGTTCGTTGACGTCGACGGCCCACACGGTCGCGTGGGGAGACTCGAGAGCGAGCGTGAGCGCTATCGGCCCCCACCCGCAACCGAGGTCGAGCAGGTCGCCGCTCGGCGGCGGTGGCGGCACGTGGCCCAGCAGCACCTGGGTGCCGGTGTCGAGGCCCGAGGGGCTGAACACCCCTCCGGCGGTCTGCAGCGTCACCGGTCGGCCGGCGAGCGTGACGTCGAGTGGGCGCGGCGTGAACTCGCCGCTCGGCTGAGCGCTGAAGTAGTGCTCGTGAGCCATGCCCAGAATCTACCGAACCTTGGCGGAGTACAGTGAACGCGATGACCGATCGAGACCGCACAGTGCCCGACGAGGGTGGCGCCGAGCTGGCGCCGTCTGATCTGCCCCGCGATGCGGGGGCGGATGCTGTGGCGCGCGTTCTGGCCCATGGCGAGTCGCGCGCGCGCTCGGTGACGCTGCACGGCGCTTCTGCGCTGCAAGATGACGCGAGCTATTCTGCCGACCGCGATGGCGATCAGTTCGATCGTGAAGATCGTGCGGCGCTGCGGCGCGTCGGCGGCCTCTCGACCGAGCTCGACGACGTCACCGAGGTCGAATACCGGCAGCTTCGTCTCGAGAACGTGGTGCTGGTCGGCATCTACCCGCAGGGTTCGCTCGACGACGCCGAGAACTCGCTGCGCGAGCTCGCCGCCCTCGCCGAGACGGCCGGGGCGGTCGTGCTCGACGGCCTGCTGCAGCGGCGGCCGCACCCCGACCCGAGCACCTATCTGGGCAAGGGCAAAGCGCGCGAGCTCGCGCTCATCGTCAAAGAGCTGGGGGCTGACACCGTCATCGCCGACACCGAGCTCGCCCCGAGCCAGCGACGTGCTCTCGAAGACGTGGTCAAGGTCAAGGTGATCGACCGCACCGCGGTGATTCTCGACATCTTCAGCCAGCACGCGAAGAGTCGTGAGGGCAAGGCGCAGGTCGAGCTCGCGCAGCTCGAATACCTGTTGCCGAGGCTGCGCGGCTGGGGTGAGTCGATGTCTCGACAGGCCGGTGGCCAGGTCGGCGCTGGGGGAGCGGGCATGGGCAGCCGTGGCCCGGGTGAGACGAAGATCGAGCTCGACCGCCGCCGCATCAACACGCGCATGGCCAAGCTGCGCCGCCAGATCAAGGGCTTCGCCCCTGCTCGGGCAGCGAAGCGCGCCAATCGAGACCGCTACTCGGTGCCGAGCGTCGCGATCGCGGGCTATACGAACGCCGGCAAGTCGAGTCTGCTCAACCGCATCACGCGTGCGGGAGTCTTGGTGGAGAACGCCCTGTTCGCCACCCTCGACCCGACGGTGCGCAAGTCGACGACTCCTGACGGGCGCCCGTACACGATCGCCGACACCGTCGGTTTCGTGCGCAATCTGCCGCATCAGCTGGTCGAGGCGTTCCGCTCGACTCTCGAAGAGGTGGCCGAGTCAGATGTGATTCTGCACGTCGTCGATGGCGCGCATCCTGACCCTGCTGCTCAGTTGTCCACCGTGCGCGACGTCATCGGCGAGGTGGGTGCGCGTGACCTGCCCGAACTGGTGGCCATCAACAAGTGCGACCTGCTCGACGACGATGCGCGACTGCTGCTGCGTGGCCTGGTGCCCGATGCGGTGTTCGTCTCGGCGAAGACCGGTGAGGGCATCGACGAGCTGCAAGACCGCATCGCGGCGATGCTGCCGAACCCCGATGTCGAGCTCACCGTGATCGTGCCGTATGAGCGCGGCGACCTCGTCTCGCTGCTGCACGAGCGTGGGCGCATCATCGACACGTCGTACGTCGAGGCCGGAACCCGGGTGCACGCTTTCGCGACACCCGAGATCGCTACGCTCGTCGAGCAGTTCGCCGTTCAGCCGACCGCGTGAGTGCTCGCTCGACCTAGACCGAGCGCAAGACCGCCACGACCTTGCCGAGCACGGTCGCGTGGTCACCCAGAATGGGTTCGTATGCAGAGTTCTGCGGCAGCAGCCAGGTGTGGCCGTCGCGCTGCTTGAACACCTTGACGGTCGCTTCGTCGTCGAGCATCGCGGCGACGATCTCGCCGTTCTCTGCCGTGTTCTGCTGACGCACGACGACCCAGTCGCCGTGGCAGATGGCCGCGTCGATCATCGAGTCGCCGACGACGGTGAGCATGAAGAGGTCGCCCTTGCCCACGAGCTGGCGGGGCAGCGGCACCACTTCTTCGACCATCTGGTCTGCCGTGATGGGAATACCCGCGGCGATGCGACCGACGAGCGGAACCATGGCGGCGTCGCCCACTGAGGGGCCCGCTGGCGTCTCAACGTCGGTGCCGAAACCGGGCTCGGGCTCGAGGTCGATGAGCACTTCGAGCGCGCGGGGGCGGTTCGGGTCGCGGCGCAGATAGCCGCTGAGCTCGAGCTGACCGAGCTGGTGCGAGACGCTCGAGAGTGATGCGAGCCCGACGGCCTCGCCGATCTCGCGCATGCTCGGCGGGTAGCCTCGGCGTGCGACCGAGGCCTGAATGACGCTGAGAATCTCGCGCTGCTTGTCGCTCAGCGTCGTGCGGCGCCGGGTGCCGGGCGCGACGGCGTCGAACTCTGAGCTCTCGTGTGTCGAGTTCTCTTCGGCCATGATCGGCTCCGTTCTGCGCAGTGCTCGAGCGCAATGTCGGTGGTCGGCAGTGGAATACTTCCGAACCCTCGAAACTCTATCCAGTCAGACGGCGCAGATCAAACATCTGTTCGAGTGTGTCGAGAAAAATCGGGCAGAAAGTGTCTCGGGGGCTTGAAACTGTGTTCGATCGAAGGTATGTTCGAAACACAGGTTCGCATGGGTTCCTCCCGGCCGAGGTGCGCATGCATCCCCCGGCATCCCCCCGATGCCGGGGGACCTGTACCACGACAGTCGAGAAAGGCCACATCATGACGGCGATCTCTTACGACAGCTGGGTGAGCACCCCTGCGCGCACGGTCGCGCCCCGCACCCGCTTGCGGCTCACGCGTCGCGGGCGCGTGGTGATCGCGGTGCTCGTGGCGCTGCCGCTCGTGCTCGCGCTCATCAGCATGGCCCTGAACGGTGGGGGAGCCACGGCTACGTCGGGCGCCTCGACCGTGACGACCGTCACCGTCGAATCGGGGCAGTCGCTGTGGCAGGTGGCGAGCATGATCGCCCCGGGCAGCTCGACGGCCGATGTCGTCTCAGACCTCATCGCGATCAACAACCTCACGAGCGCCTCGGTGCACCCCGGTCAGCAGCTCATCGTTCCCGATCGCTACGTCGACTGAGCGGGCCACCGCCCGACGTCGACTGAGCGCCTCCGGTTGCGCCCCTACGATTGAGGGCGTGACGAGTCTCGACGAACTGCCCATTCGTGACGACCTGCGGGGGCAGTCGCCGTACGGCGCCCCGCAGAAGTCGGTGCGCATCGCGCTCAACGTCAACGAGAACACGCATCCGGTGCCCGACGAGGTCGTGGCGCACGTCGCCGCCGCGGTCGAGCGCGAGCTGCGCTCGATCAACCGTTACCCCGATCGCGAGTTCACGGCGTTGCGCGAGAGTCTCGCCGGCTATCTCGCGGGGCGAGTGCGCCCCGAGCAGGTGTGGGCCGCCAACGGGTCGAACGAGGTCATTCAGCACGTGCTGCAGGCGTTCGGCGGCCCTGGCCGCACGGTGCTCGGTTTTCCTCCCACCTATTCGATGCACTCGATCATCGCGGCGAGCACGGGCACAGCGTGGGTGACGGGCGAGCGCGACGCCGATTTCACGCTGTCGCCCGACACCGCCGTGGCCGCGGTCGAGCGGCACGACCCCGACCTGGTGTTCTTGTGCGCGCCCAACAACCCCACGGGCACGCCACTGGGTCTCGACACGATCGAGGCGGTCTATGAGGCCAGCCGCGGCATCGTCATGGTCGACGAGGCGTACGCAGAGTTCATGCCAGAGGGTAAGCCAGACGCAATCGGCCTGCTCGAGGGTCGGCCGCGGCTGCTCGTCTCGCGCACCATGAGCAAGGCCTTCGCCTTTGCGGGGGCGCGGCTGGGGTATCTCGCCGCAGACGCTGCCGTCATCGACGCGCTGCGGCTCGTGCGGCTGCCCTACCACTTGTCTGCGGTGACGCAGGCCGCGGCTGTGGCGGCGCTCGAGCACGCCGAGACCATGCTGCGCACGGTCGACGTGATTCGGCAGCAGCGTGATCGGCTCATCGTCGAGCTGGCCGCGCTCGGCTTTGCCCCGCACGACAGCTGGGCCAACTTCGTGCTGTTCGGCGGTGTCGCTGACCCGCAGACGACCTTCAGTTATCTGCTCGACCACGACATCTTGATTCGCGATGTGGGGCTCGACAACCACTTGCGCGTCACCGCGGGCACCCCTGGTGAGACGACCGAGTTTCTCGAGGTGCTGGCTAGGATGGGTCGGTGAGCACACCCCGCATCGCCGAGCTTCGGCGCGAGACCAGTGAGTCGTCGATCAAGTTGCGACTCGACCTCGACGGCACCGGTCGTTCGTCGATCTCGACGAGCGTGCCCTTCTTCGACCACATGCTCACGGCGTTCGCGAAGCACTCGCTCGTCGACCTCGACGTGTCGGCAAGCGGCGATACGCACATCGACGTGCACCACACGGTCGAAGACACCGGCATCGTGCTCGGCTCAGCCATCGCGCAGGCTCTCGGCGATAAGGCCGGCATCGCGCGCTTCGGCGACGCGTTCGTGCCGCTCGATGAGGCCCTCGCTCGGGCGGTGGTCGACGTCAGCGGTCGGCCCTACCTGGTGCACTCTGGCGAGCCCGCCGGTTTCGAGCACCACCTCATCGGCGGCCACTTCACGGGTTCGATGGTGCGCCACGTCTTCGAGGCGATCACGATGCACGCGGGCTTGACGGTGCACCTCACGGTGCTTGCCGGGCGCGACCCGCACCACATCGCCGAGGCCGAGTTCAAGGCTTTCGCGCGCGCGTTTCGCCAGGCGGTGCAGCTCGATGAGCGCGTGCACGGCATTCCGTCGACCAAGGGCGCCCTCTGATCGTGACTGCGCCCGATGTGGTCGTGCTCGACTACGGCTCTGGCAACGTGCATTCGGCGGCGAAGGCCCTCGAGGCTGCGGGGGCGCGCGTCGAGCTCACGGCCGACCGCGACCGCGTGCTGGCCGCCGACGGACTCCTGGTTCCCGGTGTCGGCGCGTTCAATGCGGTGATGGATGCCCTCCGCACCGTGCGCGGCGATGAACTCATCGATCGGCGGCTCGCGGGCGGCCGACCGGTGCTCGGCATCTGCGTGGGTCAGCAGATCATGTTCGAGAGCGGAGTCGAGCGCGGCGTCGTGACGGCCGGCCTCGGGCAGTGGCCCGGAGCGGTGACCGAGCTGACCGCTGCGACGGTGCCGCACATGGGTTGGAACACCGTCGAAGCCCCGAGCGGGTCGCGCTTGTTCGCCGGAATCTCTGACGAACGCTTCTACTTCGTGCACTCGTATGCTGCGCACGAGTGGCTGCTCGACCCGCACCCGGCGATTGCTGCGCCGATGGTCACGTGGGCCGAGCACGGCGAGCGTTTCGTCGCCGCGGTCGAGAATGGTCCGCTGTGCAGCACGCAGTTTCACCCCGAGAAGTCGGGGGCGGCTGGCTTGCGCTTGCTCGCCAATTGGCTTGAGACGCTGTGATTCGTCTGTGCGTGCGGGTCAGAAGCGTCGCCGAGTCGGAGTACGATCTTGTGTTTGGCCACGTCGTTGCGTCGTCGGCCGTGAGATGACTGACACCGTGACACGATCAGAAAGCCCCGCATGAGTGAGTTCTCGAGAATCCCGACCCTGACCCTGCTTCCGGCGGTCGATGTCGCGGGGGGCAAGGCGGTGCGGCTCACGCAGGGCGAGGCCGGCACCGAGACCAATTACGGCGACCCGGTTGATGCGGCTCACGAGTTCGCCGATCAGGGTGCTGAGTGGATTCACCTGGTCGACCTCGACGCAGCGTTCGGCCGTGGCAGCAACCGCGCCGTCATCAAGAAGGTCGTCAAGACCACCCCTCGCCACGTCAACATCGAGCTGTCGGGCGGTATTCGCGACGACGCGACGCTCGAGGCAGCGCTCGCGACGGGTGCGAAGCGCATCAACTTGGGCACGGCGGCTCTTGAAAACCCCGAGTGGGCAGCGCACGTCATCGCCGAATACGGCGAGGCGATCGCCGTCGGGCTCGACGTGCGGGGCACGACGCTCGCGGCTCGTGGCTGGACGGAGGAGGGCGGCGACCTCTGGTCGGTGCTCGAGCGCCTCGAGTCGGCGGGTTGCGCTCGCTATGTGGTCACCGATGTCACGAAAGACGGCACTCTCAAAGGCCCGAACCTCGACCTGCTGCGCTCGGTCATGGAGCGCACCCACCGCCCGGTGATCGCCTCCGGTGGCGTGTCGAGCCTCGACGACATCGCCGCGCTGCGCGAACTCGTGCCGCTCGGCCTTGAGGGCACGATCGTGGGCAAGGCCCTTTATGCCGGTGCCTTCACCCTGCCCGAAGCTCTGGATGTCGCGGGCCGCTGATTCGGCGGGCCAGCCCTGGGAGGGGCGGCACTTCGAGCCCAACCCGAGCGCCGACGACGACGGTTCAGCGCCGTCGAGCTACGTCGAGGCTCGCGACGCGTTTCGCCGCGGCGAGCTGAGCTTCAGCGCTCTCGTCGACGCCGTTCGTGAGTGTCGGTTTCTCATTCCCCTCGTCGCCGTCGCGGGCGACACCGGCGTCACTGCCGACGGACTCGTGGTCGACAAGAGTCAAGAGCTGTCGATCATCACCGTGTCGGGGCCCGATGGCCGCCCGATTCTGCCCGTGTTCTCGTCGGTGGCGGCGATGAACCGCTGGCGGCCCGATGCTCGCCCCGTTCCGGCGAGTGCCGTGAGGGTCGCGCTCGCGGCGGCGAGCGAGGGCACCGATCGGGTCGTGATCGATGCGCGTTCGGCCGGCGACGAGGTCGTGCTGCCGCGCCCTGCGGTGTGGGCGATCGCGCAAGGCGAAGAGTGGGTGCCCGCGGTGGACGATGCCGGGGTGCTCGAGGCGGTGGCGCGGCCCGCGGCAGAGCATCCGCAGATCTGGGCGGTCTCGCTCGTGGCCGGTGATCCGCTCGCGCGCGGCGCTGGCCCCGAGGTGATCGTGCGTCTCGCGATCGAACCGGGGCTCGACGGGGATGCCCTGCGCACCATCATCGGCGCCCTCACCGCCGCGTGGTCGAACGATGCGACGGTCGCCGAGCGCATCGACTCGCTCACGGTGCAGCCCGTGGCCGCTTCGAGCGAGTAGCCCGCCCCGCCGAATCGGTAGCTGCGGAGCAGAGCACACGCGGGAACATCGATCATGGCGACTCCACGTCGACGGTGATTGAGTACGTGCGCGATGTCACCAATCGCATTGTGGCTCGCTCGGTGACAGTGCCGGGTGAGTCGGCGGTCACAACTCGCTACGCCCACACTGCCGCCGCTGATCTGTCTGGTCTGGTGGTGGATGCTGGCGGTGCCATCACGGAATACACGGTCTCTCTTCCCGGTGGCGCAGCAGTGCGCTTCGTGCTCGGTGCTGAGCCTCGTGAGCAGTGGACGTATCCGAACCTGCACGGCTCGATCATCCTCGAAGCCGACGGCGACGGAGTGCGAGCGGCAGTGATTCGGCCTGGGCTTGGTGCCGTCCTCTGTTCCAGGGTGGAACCTAGGCATACGAGAGATCGGTCTAGAGACGGAGTACCGAGCGGGTCAGGTGCTCGCCGGGGAGCCACCCCGAACACCCGAGACGGGTTGACCTCGTCGAGTTCGTCAACGGGCTGCACCGCGATCAGGGGAGTGACCCGAGAACCCCTACGACACGGGCCCCGTGAGCTTCTCGCCCGGCCCCATGCCCGGGGCATCCGGAAACGGCGAGGCCTCGCGAAAGGCGAGCTGCACCGAGCGCAGACCGTCGCGCAGCACGCGCGCGTGGTGATCTCCGAGCTCGGGTGCCGAGGCGGTGATGAGCCCGGCGAGGGCGATGATGAGTTTGCGGGCTTCGGCGAGGTCGATCTCGTCGTCGCCGTTCTCTGAGAGCCCGCACTTGACCGCGGCAGCACTCAAGAGGTGCACGGCGACGGTGTTGATGATCTCGACGGCCGGAACCTCTGCGATGTCGCGCGAAGGGTCGGTGTCGGTGGCGCTCTCGCTCATGAGACCTTTCACCTGCTATTGTTGTGCGGGCTCCGGGGCCAGACCCCCGGTACGAAAGTGGAGTCACCTCCCACCCGCGCTTGACCGACTACTAGGTTACCGGGTCGCATCACCCCGTTCGACGGCTGGAAGGCCGCGCGAAGTCCGTGGGTGGTACTGGTTTGCGCCAGGGAATTCCTCCGCTTTCACCACAGCACCACCCGTGTTGACACAGCAGAGGAGAATCGCATCAGCGAACCGAGAACGAACGATCGCATCCGTGTGCCCGAGGTGCGCCTCGTCGGCCCAGCAGGAGAACAGGTCGGAGTCGTCAAGATCGAGGTTGCCCTGCGCCTGGCGCAAGAGGCAGACCTCGACCTCGTCGAAGTTGCCCCGAACTCGAAGCCGCCCGTGGTCAAGATCATGGACTACGGCAAGTTCAAGTACGAGGCTGCGCAGAAGGCCAAAGAGGCCCGACGCAATCAGGCGAACACCATCCTCAAAGAGGTGCGTTTTCGCTTGAAGATCGACAAGCACGACTACGAGACCAAGCGCAAGCGCGCTGAAGGCTTCTTGCAGGCTGGCGACAAGGTCAAGGCCATGATCCTCTTTCGCGGGCGCGAGCAGTCACGCCCCGAGCAGGGGGTGCGATTGCTGCAGCGCTTCGCAGAAGATGTTGCCGAGTTCGGCACCGTCGAGTCGACGCCGATGATCGACGGCCGCAACATGGTGATGATCATCGGGCCGTTGCGCACGAAGGCCGACGCGAAGGCAGAACAGATGGCGGCACGTGCTGCCACCAAGGCGGCTCGCAAAGAGACCAACGAACCTGCCACCGCAACACCAGAGACTTCCGACGGCGACTGAACCCGTCGGTGCAGAACCACGACGAAACGAGGAAGAAATGCCTAAGCAGAAGACGCACTCCGGTGCGAAGAAGCGATTCAAGTTGACCGGCTCAGGCAAGGTCATGAAGCAGGGTGCCGGCATGCGCCACAACCTGGAGAAGAAGTCGAGCAAGGTCACGCGTCGTCTGAACCGCGAGGTCGTGCTCGCGCCGCAAGACGCCAAGGTCATCAAGAAGCTCATCGGCAAGAAGTAAGACCCGAGACGAAACTGAAGGACTGAAGAAATGGCAAGAGTCAAGCGGGCGGTCAACGCCCACAAGAAGCGTCGGGTCATCCTCGAGCGGGCCGAGGGCTACCGCGGTCAGCGGTCGCGCCTCTACCGCAAGGCCAAAGAGCAGGTCACGCACTCGCTCGTCTACTCGTACCGCGACCGCCGTGCGAAGAAGGGCGAGTTCCGTCGCCTCTGGATTCAGCGCATCAACGCTGCGTCGCGCGCCAACGGTCTCACCTACAACCGCCTCATCCAGGGTCTCGGCCTTGCGGGCGTCGAGGTTGACCGTCGCATGCTCGCCGAGTTGGCCGTCAACGAGCCGGCGGCGTTCACCGCTCTCGTGAAGGTGGCCAAAGAGGCTCTTCCGGCAGACACGTCTGCTCCGAAGACCGACGCGGCCTGATCGCCTCACGATTCGTCATCGCGGCGTGCCCCTCACTGGGGGCGCGCCGCGTTCGTGTTCGCGCGGCCGTGTTCACCGTGCGTTCATACCCCGATCGCTAGCATGGCGCTGTGATCGACAACCCGCGCTCGCCCCGCGTGCGCGCGGCGGCCAAACTCGCGAAGAAGAACCAGCGGTCTGAGACCGGGCTCTTCCTCATCGAGGGGCCGCAGGCGGTGCTCGAGGCACTGCACTATCGGCCAGAGCTCGTCGTCGAGATCTTCATCACCTCGGCGGCCCTCGACCGCCACCCGGCCATCGCTCGCGAGGCTGCGCGGTCTGACGTGCGCGTCGAATCGGCGACGGATGCTGTGCTCACCACCATCGCCGACACCGTCACCCCGCAGGGAGTCGTCGCGGTCTGCCGGCAGTTTCCCCTCGCACTCGACGAGCTGCTGCAGCGCCGCCCCACACTTGTGGCGGTGCTCGAAGAGGTGCGCGACCCCGGCAATGCGGGCACCATCATCAGGGTTGCCGACGCCGCGGGCGCCGATGCCGTCATCCTCACCGGCACAAGCGTCGACGTCTTCAACCCCAAGGTCGTGCGCGCCACGACGGGCTCGCTCTTCCACCTGCCCGTCGTCGTCTCGGTCGAGCTCGAGTCGACCCTGCAGCGCTTGCGCGAGGCGGGTTCACGCATTCTCGCCGCCGACATCTCGGGTGACGATCTGCTTGCCGTGCGGTCAGACGGTCACCTCGACGGCCCCACGGCGTGGCTCTTCGGCAACGAAGCGCGAGGGCTCACCGACGAGCAACTGCAGCTCGCCGACCGCGCGGTGATCGTGCCGATCTACGGCAAGGCAGAGTCGCTCAACCTCGCCACCGCAGCAGCGGTGTGCCTCTACGAGAGCGCCTTCGCCCAGCGGGCGACCGCTGCCGCTCACCCGCACTAAACTCGTCTTTCGTGCCGTCACAGCCCGCGATCACCGAATCCGCCGTCGACTCTGCCGTCAAGGCCGCCCTCGAGGCGATCGCCGCCGCGACCGACTCGGCCGCGCTGAAGGCCGCGAAGTCGGCGCACGTCGGCGAGTCATCAGCGCTCGCAGCGCTCAGTGCACAGCTGCGCGACGTTCCGGGTGACCAGAAGGCGGCAGCCGGCAAGCTCGTCGGCCAGGCTCGAGCGCGGGTCACTCAGGCGATCGCCGACCGCGAGGCCGAACTGGTCGCGGGTGAAGAGCAAGCACGGCTCGAGGCCGAAGCGATCGATGTGACGGGCATCCCGCCCCTGCGTCTGCCCGGTGCGCGCCACCCGCTGACGACGCTCATGGAGCAGATGAGCGACATCTTCGTCGGGATGGGCTGGGAGGTCGACGAGGGCCCAGAGCTCGAGAACGACTGGTTCAACTTCGACGCCCTCAACTTCGCGCCCGATCACCCCGCGCGCGCCATGCAAGACACCTTCTTCGTCGAGCCAGAAGAGCGCCACCTGCTGCTGCGCACGCACACGAGCCCCGTGCAGTCGCGGTCGATGCTGCGCCGAGGGGTTCCGCTCTACATCGTCGCGCCCGGCCGCGTCTACCGCACCGACGAGCTCGACGCCACGCACACCCCCGTCTTTCACCAGATGGAGGGCATCGCCATCGACAAAGGGCTCACGATGGCCCACTTGCGCGGATCACTCGAGCACCTCGCGCGAGCACTGTTCGGCGAAGGTGCTCGCATTCGGTTGCGCCCCTCATACTTTCCGTTCACCGAGCCGAGCGCCGAGCTCGACGTGTGGCATCCGACCTTTCGCGAAGGCCCGCGCTGGATCGAGTGGGGCGGCTGCGGCATGGTCAACCCCAACGTGCTGCGGTCGGCCGGCATCGACCCCGAGGTCTATCAGGGCTTCGCGTTCGGCATGGGAGTCGAGCGCACGCTCATGTTCCGCAACGGGGTGAGCGACATGCGCGACATGGTCGAAGGCGATGTGCGCTTCTCACAGCAGTTCGGAATGGTGGTCTGATGCGGGTTTCACTGTCGTGGCTGCGCGACTACGTCGACGTGCCGAAGACCGGCGACCCGATGGGCGACGCCGAAGCGGTGCACGCGGCACTCGTGCGCGTCGGCCTCGAAGAAGAAGAGATTCACGGCTCGCCGCTCACGGGCCCGATCGTCGTCGGGCAGGTGCTCGAATTCGTTGACGAGCCGCAGTCGAACGGCAAGACCATCCGCTGGTGCCAGGTGCAGACCGGGCCAGACGAGGTTCGCGGCATCGTCTGCGGCGCGCACAATTTCGAGGTCGGCGACAAGGTTGTCGTCTCGCTGCCGGGAGCCGTGCTGCCCGGGCCGTTCGAGATCTCGGCCCGCAAGACCTACGGCCACGTCTCTGACGGCATGATCGCGAGCGCTCGCGAACTCGGCCTCGGCGACGAGCACGACGGCATTCTGCGCCTGGCCACGCTCGAGCTCGACCCCGAGGTGGGCACCGACGCGATCGCCCTGCTCGGCCTCGACGACGTCGCGGTCGAGATCAACGTGACCCCCGACCGCGGCTACGCGCTGTCGATGCGGGGCGTCGCGCGCGAGTACTCGCACTCGACGGGCTCGGTGTTTCGCGACCCGGCGCTCGCCGTCACCCCGAGCCGGGCATCCGGCTTCGAGGTCGTCGTGCGCGATGACGCACCCATTCGCTCGGTGCCCGGGTGCGATGCGTTCGTCACGCGCGTCGTGCGCGGCATCGATACGTCGCGACCGACTCCGGCATGGATGATCTCCCGTTTGTCGCTCGCGGGCATCCGCTCGATCTCTCTCGTCGTCGACGTGACCAACTACGTCATGCTCGAACTCGGCCAGCCGATTCACGCCTACGACCTGCAGAAGCTCAGCGGAGGCATCACGGTGCGCCGAGCACGCGCGGGCGAGACCCTCGTGACCCTCGACGACCAGACCCGCACCCTGCACCCCGAAGACCTGCTCATCACCGACGGGTCGGGGCCGATCGGCCTCGCGGGGGTCATGGGCGGCGCGAGCACCGAGATCTCATCGACGACGGTCGACGTGCTCATCGAGGCCGCGCGCTTCGAGCCCGTCTCGATCGCCCGCACCGCCAAGCGGCACAAACTGCCGAGCGAGGCCTCACGCCGCTTCGTGCGCGTCGTCGACCCGCTCGTGGCCGAACCCGCGGCGCAGCGCGTCGTCGACCTGCTCGTCGAGCTCGCCGGCGGCACCGCCGACGACCTCGGGTCGGCCTGGGTCGACGCACCGAGCCCTCGCACGATTCACGTGGCCGAAGGCTACGTCGACGCACTCGTCGGAGTCGACTTCTCGCTCGACGAGATCACCGACTCGCTCGAGGCGATCGGATGCTCGCTCACGGTCGAGACCGACGGCTGGCTCGTGACGCCGCCGAGTTGGCGACCCGACCTCATCGACGCGGCCTCGCTCGCCGAAGAGGTGGCGCGCATCGTGGGCTACGACCGCATTCCGGCGGTGCTGCCGATCGCGCCCCCGGGGCGCGGGCTCACCCGAGCCCAGCGCGTGCGCCGCGCGGTGGCCAACGCCCTCGCAGCCTCGGGTCTCACCGAAGTGCTCGCCTACCCCTTCGTGTCACAAGCCGATAACGCGCTCATCGACGGGCCCGAGGCGTCGAGCATGGTCGTCGCCAACCCCATCGACTCTGAGGCGGCTCGACTGCGACGCAGCCTGATTCCCGGGCTCGTGCGCATCGCGCACCGCAACGTGTCGCGCGGCCTCACCGACGTGAGCCTGTTCGAGATCGGCACGGTGTTCTTACCCGAGGCCGGTCAGCGCTACGGCGTCGACGACGTGCCGCCGGGCGGCGCCCGGCCGAGTGACGCGCAGTTGGCCGAGCTGCAGCAGAGCATCCCGCAGCAGCCCCGCTATGTGACGGCACTGTTCGTCGGCGAGCGGCGCCCGCGCGGAATCGACCAGAGCGCCGAAGCCGCGGGCATCGCCGACGCGCTCGACGCCGCGCGTGCCATCGCCTCGGTCGTCGGCGTCGAACTGCGCGTCGACACCGCCACGCATCCCGCGCTGCACCCGGGGCGCACGGCGTCGCTGTGGGTTGGCGAGACCCCTGTCGGGGTCGCGGGCGAACTGCTGCCCGCCGTCGCACTCGAGCGCGACCTGCCGCGACAGGTCGGCGTGCTCGAACTCGACCTCGACGCGCTCATCGAGCTGGGCTCGAGCGAGGTCGTCGCGGGTCGCATCGTCGGGTTTCCCGCTGCCACGCAAGACCTCACCGTCGTGGTCGATGAGTCGGTGACGGCCGGAGCCGTGCGCGACGCCGTCGTCGAGGGTGCGGGCGCGCTGCTCGAAGACGCGCAGATCGTCGACGACTATCGCGGAACCGGCCTCGAACCCGGCACCAAAGCCATTACCCTCGCGCTGCGCTTCAGGGCAGACGACCGCACCTTGACGGCCGCTGAAGCGACCGAGGCCAAGCTCGCGGGGCTTGCACTCGCCGCCGAGCGGCTGGGCGCGACGCTACGCGCCTGACCGCTGCGGTTGCGCGCCTGAAAGCTGCGGTTGCGCGACCTTGCGCTCTACGGTTGCGCGACCCTGCAGGGTGAGCGCTCTGCGGTTGCGCGACCCTCCAGGCGTGCACGAATCGACGCCGAGTGGTCACTTGTTGCTGCTACGTCTGGGTGTAGCGGCAACAACTGACCAGTCGTGGGGGTTCTGAACCTCTGCAGCACGTGTCAGCACCTTGTGCCGCCGCAGACCGTCGCGGGCTCACCAAGAGGTTCACCAATGCCGGGCAGCACCCTCGACCTGTCACTTCGGCCGTCCATCGGTCACTTATGACGTCTCGACTCAGTACTGCCCACAACAAGTGACCGATGGATCGTTTCAAGACCGGCACAACGCGAGGTCAACCGCCGGTGCCGCCTCGCGTAGCCCACCCGGGCAACCCGCGCGATCACGTTGCCCCGAGCAACTCTCCCGAGCAACCCACCCCGAGCAACCACCCCGACTAACCACCCCGACCAACCCACCCCGAGCAACACCAAGGCGCGGCACCCGCAAGGGATGCCGCGCCCGAGTCACTGCCGCGAGAGCTACTACTTCTTGCCACCGCCGAGCAGTCCGCCGAGGGCGCCGACGATGAGCTCTTGACCCTGCGGGCTCGACACGAGGCTGCCGAGCATATCGGCGAGCGGGTTTGCGGCAGCGGCGGGCTCAGCCTTTGCGGCAGGCTCAGCCTTCTGTCCCATGAACTGGTTGGCGACGAACGCCAGCACGATCGGCGCGATGATCGGCAGCACCTGAGCGACGATCGCGCCGATGTCGACGCCCTCGGCCTTCGCGTCGGCCTTCGCGGCCGCGGCCTTGGCCACGTCGTTCTTCTTTGACCCGAACACGTGAGAGACGATCTTCTCGCCGTCTTCTTCGTCGATGTCGGCGAGCTTCTTCGGGGTGCGGCCGGCGTGGTGCCCGAGCGCACTCTCGAGCGACTTCGCCCCGTCTTTGTCTTTCGCGTTGGCGGCGAGCCCACCGACGATGGCGGGAACAGCGACGGCGACCGCAGCCTTCGCGACGTTCTCGTCGACGCCGATCTTCTTGGCGATGTCACCGATCGGGATGAGGTTGATGAGGCTGCTCAGGTCGTCCATGCTCTTGCTCCTTCATTCGACGGGCGGCCTCGCGCGCGCCCGTGTCGAATTCACATCGTATTGTCTGCAAAGGTTAAGCACATGTCCTATTCGGTGGCGGTCGCTGGGGCCAGCGGCTATGCGGGTGGCGAGGTGTTGCGCTTGCTCGCTGACCACCCTCAGGTTGACATTCGCACGGTGACGGCGCACAGCAACGCCGGGCAACCACTGGTCGAGGTGCACCCGCACTTGCGCTCGCTCGACCATCTGACCCTGGTCGAGACCACCGCTGAGCAGCTCGCCGGCCACGACGCCGTCGTGCTCGCGCTGCCGCACGGCGCCTCGGGCGCAATCGCCGCGCAGCTGCCCGACGACACTCTCGTGCTCGACTGCGGCGCCGACCACCGGCTCGAGAGTGCCGACGACTGGGCGCGCTTCTACGGGGGCGAGCACCGCGGAGCATGGGCCTACGGGCTTCCTGAACTGGTGCTCGCCGACGGTGGCCGCCAACGGTCGCGCCTCGAAGGCGCGCGCCGCATAGCCGTGCCCGGGTGCAACGTGACGGCGGTGACGCTGGGGCTCGCACCGGGCATCCAAAGCGGAGTCATCGAAGCGCACGACCTGACGGCGGTGCTCGCCGTCGGGCCGAGTGGGGCCGGGCGCACGTTGCGCACCGATCTGCTGGCAAGCGAACTGCTGGGCGCCGCGACGCCGTATGCCGTCGGGGGAGTGCACCGGCATGTTCCCGAGATGCTGCAGAACGTGCGCTGGGCGGGTGCCGACCGGCCCACCATCTCGTTCACGCCCGTGCTCGTGCCGATGGCGCGCGGCATTCTCGCGACGGTCACGGCGCGACTCGCGCCGGGCGCTGATGCCTCGAGCGTGCGCGCCGCATGGCAGTCTGCCTACGCCGACGAGCCGTTCGTGCACGTGCTGCCCGAGGGGCGGTTTCCGTCGACGAGTTCGGTCGTCGGCGCCAACACGGCGCTCATCGGCCTCGCGGTCGACGACGACGCGCAACGCGTGGTCATCGTCGTCGCGATCGACAACCTCGTGAAGGGCACGGCGGGTGCGGCCGTGCAGTCGCTCAACCTCGCGCTCGGCCTCGACGAGACCCTCGGCCTGCCCGTGAACGGAGTCGCCCCGTGAGTGTCACCCGCCCCCTCGGTTTCGTCGCCGCTGGAGTCGCCTGCGGCCTGAAGTCGAGCGGCGGCAAAGACCTGGCGCTCGTCGTCAATCAGGGCCCCTCGAAGGCCGCCGCTGCGGTATTCACGAGCAACCGCGCCAAGGCGCACCCCGTGCTCTGGTCGCAGCAGGTGATCGCCGACGGCGAGGTGAGCGCGATCGTGCTCAATTCGGGCGGCGCCAATTGCTTCACCGGGCCCGAGGGCTTTCAGGTGACGCACGCGACGGCCGAGTTCGTGGCCGGCATGCTCGACGACGTGTCGGCGGGCGACGTGCTGGTCTGCTCGACGGGCCTCATCGGCGAACCGCTCGACAAGAAGAAGCTGCTCGATGGAGTGGCCGTCGCCAGCCAAGTGCTGAGCGCCGAGGGCGGCCCCGATGCGGCCCTCGCGATCATGACGACCGACTCGGTGCCGAAAGAGTCGTGGCTGTCGTCAGACGGCTGGTCGATCGGCGGCATGGCGAAGGGGGCCGGGATGCTCGCTCCGGGCCTCGCCACGATGCTGGTCGTGCTCACCACCGACGCCGACCTCTCGTCGGCCGAACTCGATGCCGCGCTGCGCGAGGCGACCCGCACGACCTTCGACCGCATCGACTCTGATGGCTGCATGTCGACCAACGACACGGTGGCGCTGCTCGCGAGCGGAGCATCCGGAATCCGCCCCGAACTCGACCGGTTCACGATGTCGCTGAGGGCCGTCTGCTACAGCCTCGCCGAGCAGCTGATCACCGACGCCGAGGGGGCGAGCCACGACATTCGCATCAGGGTCGAGGGCGCGGCGACCGAGGCCGACGCCGTCGAGGTGGCGCGGTCGGTCGCGCGCAGCAACCTGTTCAAGGCGGCCATGTTCGGCAACGACCCCAACTGGGGGCGCGTGCTCGCCGCGATCGGCACGACGCAGGCCGACTTCGACCCCTACGCCGTCGACGTCTCGTTCAACGAGGTGCGGCTGTGCCACGCGGGGGCGCCCGATCGCCCGCGCACCGAGGTCGACTTGAGCGGCCGGGGCATTCGCGTGCTCATCGAGCTGCACGCCGGTGAGGCCGAGGCCGAGATCTACACCAACGACCTCACGCACGATTACGTGCACGAGAACAGCGCGTACTCGAGCTGAGGCCACCGTGAGCGAATTGAGAGACCCGGCGACCGTCGCCGACGACCACGCCCAAGCAGCAGTGAAAGCCGCGACCCTCATCGAGTCGCTGCCGTGGCTGCAGCGCTTTCGCGACCGCATCGTCGTCATCAAGTTCGGCGGCAACGCGATGGTGAGCGACGACTTGCAGCGCGCGTTCGCCGAAGACATGGTCTACTTGCGCACCGTCGGCTTGCGGCCCGTCATCGTGCACGGCGGGGGCCCCCAGATCTCGGCGATGCTCGACAAGTTCGGCATCGAGAGCGAGTTTCGCGGCGGCTATCGCGTGACGAGCCCCGAAGCCATGGAGGTCGTGCGCATGGTGCTCACGGGCCAGATCAGTCGATCGCTCGTGAGCCTCATCAATGAGCACGGGCCGTTCGCGGCCGCGATCTCGGGTGAAGACGCGGGGCTCTTCCGGGGTCGGCGTCGAGGTGTCATGATCGACGGCGCTGAAGTCGATCTCGGCCTCGTGGGCGACGTCGTGCACGTCGACCCCGCCGCTGTGCTCGCGCAGCTCGACGCGGGGCGCATCCCCGTCGTGTCGTCGATCGCGCCAGACAGCGACACACCGGGGCAGAGCCTCAACGTCAACGCCGACTCTGCGGCTGCGGCGCTCGCCGTGGCGCTCGGCGCTGAGAAGCTCGTGATTCTCACCGACGTCGCGGGGCTCTACCGCGACTGGCCCGACACGAGTTCGCTCGTCTCGTCGATCGAGGCAGACGAGCTGCGCGCGCTGCTGCCGAGCCTCGAGTCGGGCATGATTCCGAAGATGACGGCGTGCCTCGATGCGGTCGACGGCGGCGTCTCGAAGGCGGCGATCATCGACGGCCGCATTCCGCACTCGATTCTGCTCGAGATCTTCACGCAGGCCGGCATCGGCACCGAGGTGGTCGCGTGAGGCACGGTGCTGAGACGGATGCTCTGCGCGAGCGCTTCGCCCGTGTCGCGATGCGCTCTGCCCCGAGCCCGATGGCCGTGCTCGACCACGGTCGCGGCGCTCTGGTGCGCGATGTCGACGGCAACGAGTACCTCGACTTTCTCTCGGGCATCGCCGTCAACTCGCTCGGTCATGCGCACCCCGTGGTCGTCGAGGCGATCGCCGCCCAGGCCGCGCGCGCCGTGCACGTCAGCAACTACTTCACTACTCGGCCCGCGGTCGAGTTCGCCGAGCGGCTCGTGCGACTCGCCGGCTTCGGCGACACGGGCCGCGTCTACCCGGCCAACTCGGGCGCCGAAGCCATCGAAGCCGCCGTCAAGCTGGCGAGGCGCACGGGTCGGCCCCGCATTCTCGCCTTCGAGGGCGGCTTTCACGGCCGCACGATGGGCGCTCTGGCCGTGACCGGCAAGCCGGCCCTGCGCGAGCCCTTCGAGCCCATGCTGCCGGGCATCGAGCACCTGCCGACCGAGCTCGCGGCGCTCGCCGCCGCGCTCGGCCCCGACGTCGCCGCCGTCATTCTCGAGCCCATCAAGGGCGAGGCCGGCGTGGTTCCGCTGCCCGAGGGCTTTCTCGCCGAGGCGCGTCGGCTCACGCGCGAGCATGGCGCGCTGCTCATCGTCGACGAGATTCAGACCGGGGCGGGGCGCACGGGCGAGTGGTTCGCCTTCCAGCGTGAGCTCGCTGACGACCTGCCCGACGCGATCGTCGTGGCGAAAGGCATCGGCGGGGGAGTGCCCATCGGTGCTCTCGTCACGCGCGGCGCGGCAAGCGAGCTGTTCACGCTCGGCCAGCACGGGTCGACCTTCGGCGGAAATCCGTTGTCGACGGCGGTCGCCGGGGCCGTGCTCGCCGAGATCGAACGGGCCGACCTCGTCGGCAACGCGGCTCGGCGGGGCGAGCAGCTGCGGCAGGGCATCCTGAGCCTCGATTCGTCCCTCGTCGCCGAGGTGCGCGGTCGCGGGCTCTTGCTCGGCATCGGGCTCACCGCGCCGCTCGCGCACCGCGTCGTCGCCGAAGCGCTCGACCGCGGCCTCATCATCAACGCCGCGACCGACGAGAGCCTTCGACTCGCGCCGCCGCTCATCATCGGCGATGCTGAGATCGCTCGCTTTCTCGACCTGTTCGCCGCGAGCCTGCATGCAGCGCACGCGACCGTCGACACCCCGGAGGCCGACCAGCCATGACCGCACCCGCCGCACGCCACTTCTTGCGAGACGACGACATCACGCCCGCCGAGCAGGCCCAGATTCTCGACCTCGCCATGCAGATCAAGGCCGACCGCTGGGCGCGCACACCCCTCGCCGGCCCGCAGACGGTCGCCGTCATCTTCGACAAGTCGTCGACCCGCACGCGCGTGAGCTTCGCGGTCGGCATCGCCGACCTCGGGGGAGTGCCCCTCATCATCTCGACCGCGAGCAGCCAGCTGGGCGGCAAAGAGACGCCGAGCGACACGGCGCGCGTGCTCGAGCGCATGGTCGCGGCGATCGTGTGGCGCACCTACGCGCAGTCGGGGCTCGAGGCGATGGCCGCGGGCACCACGGTGCCGGTCGTCAACGCGCTGAGCGATGACTTTCACCCCTGCCAGCTGCTCGCCGACCTGCTGACGATTCGCGAGCACCGCGGCGACCTCGCCGGGCTCACGGTGGCTTTTCTCGGCGACGGCGCGAGCAACATGGCGCAGTCATACCTGCTGGCGGGAGCCACGGCAGGCATGCACGTGCGCGTCGCGGCCCCTGAGGCGTTCGCCCCGACCGCCGCCGTCGTCGCCGATGCCGAGCGGCGCGCGGCCGAGATGGGCGGCTCGATCACCGTCACCACTGACCCGGTGGCTGCCGTGACGGGCGCCGACGTCGTCGTCACCGATACGTGGGTATCGATGGGCAAAGAAGACGAGAAGGCGCACCGCGTGGCGACGTTCGGCGCCTTTCAGGTCGACCCTGCGATGATGGCGCACGCGAAGCCCGATGCGCTGTTCTTGCACTGCCTGCCCGCCGACCGCGGCTACGAGGTGACCGCCGAGGTCATCGACGGCCCCCAATCGGTGATCTGGGATGAAGCCGAGAACCGGCTGCACGCCCAGAAGGCGCTGCTGGTCTGGCTCTTGGCGCAGTCGTCGGCGGGTGCGCGATGAGCGGCGCCACGAACGAGGGCTCGCTCTGGGGCGCGCGCTTCAGCGACGGACCCTCGCCTGAACTGCAGCGCCTCAGCCGCTCGACCCAGTTCGACTGGCAGCTCGGCGGCTACGACATTCGGGGTTCGCGCGCTCACGCTCGCGCCCTCGCCGCGGCGGGCTACCTGACCGACGACGACCTCGAGCGGATGCTCGCCGGCCTCGACGCCCTCGAGGCGCGCTGGGCAGATGGCAGCCTGCAACCTCGGCCAGACGACGAAGACGTGCATGGTGCTCTCGAGGCGGCGCTCGTCGCCGAGGTCGGCGCAGAGTTGGGCGGGCGCTTGCGCGCTGGGCGCAGCCGCAACGACCAGATCGCCACGCTCGTGCGGCTCTATCTGCGCGACCACGGTGCCGTGATCGCGCGCGAAGTGCGGTCGCTCATCGAGGCCCTCGCGGCGCAGGCAGACGCGCATCCTGATGCCGTCATGCCGGGCCGCACCCACTTGCAGCACGCGCAGCCGGTGCTGCTCGCGCATCACCTGCTGGCGCACGCGTGGCCGCTCGTGCGCGACCTCGAGCGCTTGCGCGACTGGGCGGCACGCAGTGACCGCTCGCCGTACGGCGCTGGCGCGCTCGCGGGGTCGAGTCTGGGCCTCGACCCGGCCCTCGTCGCCACTGAGCTGGGGTTCAGCGGCCCGACCGAGAACTCGATCGACGCGACGGCCGCGCGAGACCTCGTCGCCGAGTTCGCCTACATCGCGGCGCAGCTCGGCGTCGACCTGTCGCGTCTCGCCGAAGAGATCATCATCTGGAACACGCGCGAATTCGGCTACGTCACCCTGCACGACGGCTACTCGACCGGCTCGTCGATCATGCCGCAGAAGAAGAACCCCGACATTGCCGAGCTCGCGCGCGGCAAGGCCGGGCGCCTCATCGGCGACCTGACGGGGCTGCTGAGCACCCTCAAAGGCCTGCCGCTCGCGTACAACCGCGACCTGCAAGAAGACAAAGAGCCCGTGTTCGACGCCGTCCAGACGCTCGAAGTGCTGCTGCCGGCGTTCACCGGCATGGTGGCGACGCTGCGCTTCGACACCGAGCGCATGGCCGCGCTCGCCCCTCAGGGCTTCTCGTTGGCGACAGACGTCGCCGACTGGCTCGTGCGGCAGGGTGTGCCGTTTCGCGAGGCGCACGAGATCTCGGGCGCGCTGGTCGCGCACTGCGAGCAGCGCGGCCTCGAGCTGCACGAGCCGAGCGACGCCGACTACGCAGCGATCGACGCGCGCCTGACCGCCGGTGTGCGCGACGTGCTCACGGTCGAGGGCTCGATCGCCTCGCGTGCGGGCGCGGGCGGCACGGCCCCGGCCGCCGTGGCTGCGCAACGCGCGCACCTCACCGAGCGCCTCGCGGCTCTGCCCTGACCAGCCGTGCGACTGCTCGACGACGACCCCGTGGTGGTGGCTCCGCGGCTGCTCGGCGCCGTGCTGCACGGCCGCGGTGTGAGCGTGCGGCTGACCGAGGTCGAGGCCTACCGCGGCGAGGGCGCCGACCCCGGCTCGCACGCCTTTCGCGGCCGCACCCCGCGCACCGAGCCGATGTTCGGCCCGGCCGGCACGATCTACGTCTACCTCAGCTACGGACTGCACCGCTGCCTCAACCTCGTCTGCGGCCCGGCGGGCGAGGCCGGGGCCGTGCTGCTGCGAGCGGGCGAGGTGATCGCGGGCGCCGAGCTCGCGCAGCAGCGCCGCGCGGCCGCGGCACCTCGCCGGGCGGGAGCCTGCGCATCCCGCACGATTCCCCATCGCGACCTCGCTCGCGGCCCCGCCCGCCTGGCGACTTCGCTCGGCATCGACCTGGCCGACAGCGGCGGGATGCTCGCCGCAGGCCCCCTGCGCCTCGAGCTCGGCGAGCCGCTGCCGCCCGAGCGCATCGCGTCAGGGCCGCGCGTGGGCGTGAGCGGCCCCGGCGGCACCGCAGAGTTCCCCTGGCGCTACTGGCTCGCGGGGGATTCCACGGTGTCGGTCTATCGCCCCGCCGTCACCAGATCGCGGTCGATCCCAGCACGATGAGGGCGCCGCACGCGCCCGCCCACAGCAGGCTCACGAGCGTGCCGATGATGAACCGTTCGGTGGCGGCGCCGGCGTCGAGGTCGCGGAAGCGCCCGAGGCCTTTGACGGCGATGAGGGCGGCGAGCAGCTCCCAGCGGGCGAAGAGCACGGCGGCGATGACGACGATGCGTTCGAGGTAGCCGATGGTGAGCCCGCCGCGCAGCACCTCTCGCGTGGTGGGCTTGGCCCGGGCGCTCGTGCCGGTCGACGCTTCGACGGGCACGATGATGCCGCCGTGCGCGCCGTCGGGTGCGCCGCCGCGCGTGGCTGCGGCGAGCACGAGGGTGACGACGGGGCCGCCGGCGACGACGCCGACGACGGCGAGCATGACGGCGATGAGAGGCGCGAAGACGCCGGGGGGCCGCGGCTCGAATCCGAGCAGCAGGGCGGCGGCTCCGACGGTCATGACGACGATCGCGGGCACGACGAGTCGGGGTCGAGCGGTCGCGGTGGCGAGCACGGCGAGGGCGGCGATGAGCAGCAGCAGTGCGGCGACGGCGCTCCAGGCGGGCAGGGCCATGAGTTCGGCGAGAAACGGCGGCAGCAGGGTCATGACTCGTCTCCGGTTGCGGTGGCGTCGCCGGTCGGCGTGGTGTCGACCGGGTCTTTCACCGTAGCCCCGACCTGCGTCACGATGCGAGTGAGCGCGCGGCGAGCATCCGAATCGATGCGCAGGGCGGCGGCGCGGGCTCGTTTGCTGGCCGCTTGCGGCGTGATGCCGAGCCGAGCGGCCGCCTCGGCCTGTGTGAGGCCGTCGTCGAGCAGGTCGTGCAGTTGCCAGCCGGGAGCGCTCCAGCGGGCGCGCTGGGTGAGCAGCAGGTCGACGAGGGCCGCCCAGTCGTGCACGGCGTCGGCGAGGGCGTCGGCGCCGACGGCGGCGAATCGCGTCGACCGGGTGGTCGCGCGCTCGACGGCGGCGCGTGCGGCGGTGAAGGCGCTGCCGCTCGCTTCGCGCACGCTCGTCGGCAACGGCCTGCGCACGGCGCCGATGCCGAGCCCGACCCGCCAGTGGGGCGAGCGCAGCAGGTGCAGCGCGGTCTCGAGCGCGGCGTCGGCGTCGGCGGTGAGGGCCTGCAGTTCGTCGCCCGCGGTGCGTTCGGGTGTGAGTGCGTAGTGGTCGCCGAACCGCTCGCCGAGGGTCTCGAGGGCGCCCGCGACGCGGTCGATGTCGTCGCGGCTGCCCACTTGGTCAGCGATGACCACGAACATGGCTCCCATAATCAACCCTCTCGGCATGATCTCTTGATGATCAAGCATACAAGGATGATTCGTCGAGCGGGGGTCGCCGCCGCTGATACGCTGACGCGGTGACCGCCGCACCCGTGACTGACGACTCGATCACCCTGACCCCCGCCCGCAACGACTCCACCTTCGAGACCGTGTGGGACGAGATCGTGTGGCGCGGGCTCGTGCACGTCTCGACCGACGAGACTGCCCTGAAAGAGGCTCTCGGCGGCGAGCCGATCACCTACTACTGCGGCTTCGACCCCACCGCGCCGAGCCTGCACCTCGGCAACCTCGTGCAATTGCTGCTCATGCGTCGGCTGCAGCTCGCCGGCCACCGGCCGCTCGCTCTCGTCGGGGGGTCGACGGGGCTCATCGGCGACCCTCGGCCCACCGCAGAGCGGCAGCTCAACACGCGCGAGACGGTGGCGGCCTGGGTCGAACGGCTGCAGGGCCAGGTCAGTCGTTTTCTGTCAGATGACGGCGCGAACGCCGTGCGTCTCGTCAACAATCTCGACTGGACGGCCGACCTCAGCGCGATCGACTTCTTGCGCGAGATCGGCAAGTACTACCGCGTCGGCACGATGCTGAAGAAAGACGCGGTCGCCGCGCGCCTCAACTCTGACGCCGGAATCTCGTACACCGAGTTCAGCTACCAGATTCTGCAGGGCTACGACTTTCTCGAGCTGCACCGGCAGCACGGCTGCGTGCTGCAGACGGGCGGCAGCGACCAGTGGGGCAACCTGACGAGCGGCACCGACCTCATCCACAAGGCAGAGGGCCGCAGCGTGCACGCCATCGGCACGCCGCTCATCACCAACAGCGACGGCACGAAGTTCGGCAAGAGCGAAGGCAACGCGATCTGGCTCGCCGCCGACATGTGCAGCCCCTTCGCGATGTACCAGTTCTGGCTCAACACCGACGACGCCGATGTCATCGACCGCTTGAAGGTCTTCACGTTCTTGTCGCGCGCCGAGATCGAGGCGTTCGCCGAGCTCGTCGAGACCGAGCCGTTCCGCCGCGCCGCGCAGAAGCGGCTGGCCCTCGAGGTGACGGGGCTCGTGCACGGAGCCGCAGCGGTCTCGGCCGCCATCGCTGCCTCTGAAGCGCTCTTCGGCCAGGGTGACCTTTCGGCGCTGGATGCTCAGACTCTCGCCGCCGCGATCGCCGAGCTCCCCAGTGCCGACGTCGCCGAGTCAGACACCGTCGTGCACGCGCTCGTGGCCACCGGCCTCTGCTCGAGCGCGGGCGAGGCTCGGCGCGCGATCGCGCAGGGCGGGGTCTCGCTCAACAACGTCAAGGTGTCGAGCGACGAGCAGACCCTCGAGGGCTCCGCGCTCGCCGGGCGGTGCGCCGTGCTGCGGCGCGGCAAGAAGACCCTCGCGGGCGTGCGCTTCTCGGGCAGCTAGCGCTCGGGCCGCGCGAGCACGCGCCCTGCCGCCTCCCTCACGCGCGCCACGGGGTCGTCGAGCAGCTCGACCACCGTCTGCCCGTCGACGGGCGGCTCGTGCCGCGCGATCACCTTGAGGGCCATCTCTCGCACGCGCCACGACTCATCGGCCAGCACAGCCGAGAGTGCCGGCACGGCGACGTCGTCGACTCCGATGTGCAGCAGCAGCCGCAGGCCCCACGTTCGGCTCCAGTACGGCCGCCATCCGCGCGTGCCTCCGAGCCACTCGATCGACGGGTGCTCGGCCGAATCGTCGCCCACCTCACCGAGCGCGAGCCCTGCTGCCCAGGCCTGCAACGCCGAGCGCGGCACCGAGTTCTGCAGCCGCAGCAGGCGATCTCGCAGCGGCAGGTCGGGCTCGGGGAGGTGGTCGATCACCCCTCGAGTATGGCGCGACACGCCCGGGATTCGGGCAAACTTGCTCCGAGTGCGGGCGAACCGTAATCTTCTAACTCGTCACCCCAAATGATGCGGCTCGCCGAGAGGCGGGGCTCAGCTCAAGCGGTGCACATCCTCCAAGACAGAGCAGCCACTTGCTGGTGCGCTCATCGCCAAGTAGGATGGTAAGTCCGCCGCCAAGATCGATCCAGTCGATCGGGCTCGGTTCACCGAGATCCCCGATTTGCCACGGGTCTCTCCGGCGGATATGTTAGGGAAGTTGCCCAGTTGCGACGGCTGAGAAGCCGAAGGTCTGGAGCGCCCGATCCTTGAGAACTCAACAGCGTGCACTAAGTCAATGCCAAACAACCTCGACGGATGGTCTCGATCATCCGTATGAGATTCCTTTGGATTGAAACAAGAATGTCAGTAGATATTCGAACTTCAGTCAGACAAACTCGTCCCTGCTCAGACCTCGGTCCGGCAGAGACACTAGATGTGCCGGCAGCCTTCGGGCCGCTGTGCAATCAAACATTTACGGAGAGTTTGATCCTGGCTCAGGACGAACGCTGGCGGCGTGCTTAACACATGCAAGTCGAACGATGAAGCCGGAGCTTGCTCTGGTGGATTAGTGGCGAACGGGTGAGTAACACGTGAGTAACCTGCCCTTGACTCTGGGATAAGCGTTGGAAACGACGTCTAATACCGGATACGAGCTGAGACCGCATGGTCATCAGCTGGAAAGAACTTCGGTCAAGGATGGACTCGCGGCCTATCAGTTAGTTGGTGAGGTAACGGCTCACCAAGACGACGACGGGTAGCCGGCCTGAGAGGGTGACCGGCCACACTGGGACTGAGACACGGCCCAGACTCCTACGGGAGGCAGCAGTGGGGAATATTGCACAATGGGCGCAAGCCTGATGCAGCAACGCCGCGTGAGGGACGACGGCCTTCGGGTTGTAAACCTCTTTTAGCAGGGAAGAAGCGAAAGTGACGGTACCTGCAGAAAAAGCACCGGCTAACTACGTGCCAGCAGCCGCGGTAATACGTAGGGTGCAAGCGTTGTCCGGAATTATTGGGCGTAAAGAGCTCGTAGGCGGTTTGTCGCGTCTGCTGTGAAAACGCGAGGCTCAACCTCGCGCCTGCAGTGGGTACGGGCAAACTAGAGTGCGGTAGGGGAGATTGGAATTCCTGGTGTAGCGGTGGAATGCGCAGATATCAGGAGGAACACCGATGGCGAAGGCAGATCTCTGGGCCGTAACTGACGCTGAGGAGCGAAAGCATGGGGAGCGAACAGGATTAGATACCCTGGTAGTCCATGCCGTAAACGTTGGGAACTAGATGTAGGGACCATTCCACGGTTTCTGTGTCGCAGCTAACGCATTAAGTTCCCCGCCTGGGGAGTACGGTCGCAAGACTAAAACTCAAAGGAATTGACGGGGGCCCGCACAAGCGGCGGAGCATGCGGATTAATTCGATGCAACGCGAAGAACCTTACCAAGGCTTGACATATACGAGAACGGGCTAGAAATAGTCAACTCTTTGGACACTCGTAAACAGGTGGTGCATGGTTGTCGTCAGCTCGTGTCGTGAGATGTTGGGTTAAGTCCCGCAACGAGCGCAACCCTCGTCCTATGTTGCCAGCACGTCATGGTGGGAACTCATGGGAGACTGCCGGGGTCAACTCGGAGGAAGGTGGGGATGACGTCAAATCATCATGCCCCTTATGTCTTGGGCTTCACGCATGCTACAATGGCCGGTACAAAGGGCTGCAATACCGCAAGGTGGAGCGAATCCCAAAAAGCCGGTCTCAGTTCGGATTGAGGTCTGCAACTCGACCTCATGAAGTTGGAGTCGCTAGTAATCGTGAATCAGCAACGTCACGGTGAATACGTTCCCGGGCCTTGTACACACCGCCCGTCAAGTCATGAAAGTCGGTAACACCCGAAGCCAGTGGCCCAACCGCAAGGAGGGAGCTGTCGAAGGTGGGATCGGTGATTAGGACTAAGTCGTAACAAGGTAGCCGTACCGGAAGGTGCGGCTGGATCACCTCCTTTCTAAGGAGCATCTGCTGCCTCGCTTCGGCGAGTGCAGCCAGAAGCCAGATCTGAGACTCTGTTCTCAGCTGGTAGCTCATGGGTGGAACATTGACTTTGGTGGCAGGCGAAAGCCGGCAGCTCAGTACGCCCTTCGGGGTTGGAAGCGCTGCCGACCAGAGCCGGCCACATGCACGCTGTTGGGTCCTGAGGGACCGGGCCTCGAGGGTGACCTCGAGACACGATTCCTCGGACCGCGGTCTGATCGACTAGAAAGCACCCTCCGGGGTCGTCGACAGAAGCGGTACCGACCGTATGTTGAGAACTACACAGTGGACGCGAGCATCTTAGAACTGAGATCGCAAGATCTCTTTTCTACGATCAACGTCTCGAAAGAGACATAGATCATTGGTCTGCGTTGGTTGCCCTCGGGCAGCAGACGCCGATCGATTCAAACTCATGTAGTCAAGTTTCTAAGAGCAAACGGTGGATGCCTTGGCATCTGGAGCCGAAGAAGGACGTAGCAATCTGCGATAAGCCTCGGGGAGCTGATAAGCGAGCTTTGAGCCGAGGATTTCCGAATGGGGAAACCCCGCTGGGCGTACTTGTGCGACCTAGTGACTCCCGCCTGAATATATAGGGCGGGTAGAGGGAACGTGGGGAAGTGAAACATCTCAGTACCCACAGGAAGAGAAAACAACCGTGATTCCGGTAGTAGTGGCGAGCGAACCCGGAAGAGGCTAAACCGATCATGTGTGATAGCCGGCAGGCGTTGCATGGTCGGGGTTGCGGGACTTTCCCGTAGATCTGCCGATCTACAAGGGTTACAGCGCGATATAGACGAATGGTCTTGAAAGGCCAGCCACAGAGGGTGCCAGCCCCGTAGTCGAAATGTCGTAATGGCCCGGAGAGTATCCCAAGTAGCACGGGGCCCGAGAAATCCCGTGTGAATCTGTCAGGACCACCTGATAAGCCTAAATACTCCCAGATGACCGATAGCGGACAAGTACCGTGAGGGAAAGGTGAAAAGTACCCCGGGAGGGGAGTGAAATAGTACCTGAAACCGTTTGCTTACAAACCGTCGGAGCAGCCCTAGCAGCTGTGACGGCGTGCCTTTTGAAGAATGAGCCTGCGAGTTAGCGATATGTGGCGAGGTTAACCCGAGAGGGGTAGCCGTAGCGAAAGCGAGTCTGAATAGGGCGATTCAGTCGCATGTCCTAGACCCGAAGCGAAGTGATCTATCCATGGCCAGGTTGAAGCGACGGTAAGACGTCGTGGAGGACCGAACCCACTTAGGTTGAAAACTGAGGGGATGAGCTGTGGATAGGGGTGAAAGGCCAATCAAACTTCGTGATAGCTGGTTCTCTCCGAAATGCATTTAGGTGCAGCGTTGCGTGTTTCTTGCCGGAGGTAGAGCTACTGGATGGCCGATGGGCCCCAAAAGGTTACTGACGTCAGCCAAACTCCGAATGCCGGTAAGTGAGAGCGCAGCAGTGAGACGGTGGGGGATAAGCTTCATCGTCGAGAGGGAAACAACCCAGACTACCGACTAAGGTCCCTAAGCGTGTGCTAAGTGGGAAAGGATGTGGAGTTGCACAGACAACCAGGAGGTTGGCTTAGAAGCAGCCACCCTTGAAAGAGTGCGTAATAGCTCACTGGTCAAGTGATTCCGCGCCGACAATGTAACGGGGCTCAAGCACACCACCGAAGTCGTAGGATTCGCATATTTGGTAGGCCTTCGTGGTCCAGCCGTGCGGATCGGTAGGAGAGCGTCGTGTGGCCAGCGAAGCGGCGGTGTGAACCAGCCGTGGAGGCCACACGAGTGAGAATGCAGGCATGAGTAGCGAAAGACGGGTGAGAAACCCGTCCTCCGAAAGACCAAGGGTTCCAGGGCCAGGTTAATCCGCCCTGGGTAAGTCGGGACCTAAGGCGAGGCCGACAGGCGTAGTCGATGGACAACGGGTTGATATTCCCGTACTGACGAAAAACCGCCCAAGCTAATCCAGTAATGCTAAGAGTCCGAATACCGGTGACCGATCCCTTCGGGGAGGAGCTCCGGGGCTAGCACTCGACCCTATGCTGGTGCGGCTAGCGTATTAACAGGTGTGACGCAGGAAGGTAGCTGAGCCGGGCGATGGTTGTCCCGGTGTAAGGATGTAGGGCGAGAGATAGGCAAATCCGTCTCTCACATAGCCTGAGATCCGATGCGTACCCCTCACGGGGGAAATCAGTGATCCTATGCTGCCAAGAAAAGCATCGACGCGAGGTTTTAGTCACCCGTACCCCAAACCGACTCAGGTGGTCAGGTAGAGAATACCAAGGAGATCGAGAGAATCGTGGTTAAGGAACTCGGCAAAATGCCCCCGTAACTTCGGGAGAAGGGGGGCCGGACTCGTGAAGGGATTTACTCCTGGAGCGATGAAGGCCGCAGAGACCAGTGGGAAGCGACTGTTTACTAAAAACACAGGTCCGTGCTAAGTCGCAAGACGATGTATACGGACTGACGCCTGCCCGGTGCTGGAAGGTTAAGAGGAGCGGTTAGCGTAAGCGAAGCTGCGAATTTAAGCCCCAGTAAACGGCGGTGGTAACTATAACCATCCTAAGGTAGCGAAATTCCTTGTCGGGTAAGTTCCGACCTGCACGAATGGCGTAACGACTTCCCAGCTGTCTCAACCGCGAACTCGGCGAAATTGCACTACGAGTAAAGATGCTCGTTACGCGCAGCAGGACGGAAAGACCCCGTGACCTTTACTACAGCTTGGTATTGGTGTTCGGTGTGGCTTGTGTAGGATAGGTGGGAGACTGTGAAGCTGGCACGCTAGTGTCGGTGGAGTCGTTGTTGAAATACCACTCTGGTCACTCTGGATATCTAACTTCGAACCGTAATCCGGTTCAGGGACAGTGCCTGGTGGGTAGTTTAACTGGGGCGGTTGCCTCCCAAAAAGTAACGGAGGCGCCCAAAGGTTCCCTCAACCTGGTTGGCAATCAGGTGTCGAGTGTAAGTGCACAAGGGAGCTTGACTGTGAGACTGACAGGTCGAGCAGGGACGAAAGTCGGGACTAGTGATCCGGCAGTGGCTTGTGGAAGCGCTGTCGCTCAACGGATAAAAGGTACCTCGGGGATAACAGGCTGATCTTGCCCAAGAGTCCATATCGACGGCATGGTTTGGCACCTCGATGTCGGCTCGTCGCATCCTGGGGCTGGAGTAGGTCCCAAGGGTTGGGCTGTTCGCCCATTAAAGCGGTACGCGAGCTGGGTTTAGAACGTCGTGAGACAGTTCGGTCCCTATCCGCTGCGCGCGTAGGAAGTTTGAGAGGATCTGACCCTAGTACGAGAGGACCGGGTTGGACGAACCTCTGGTGTGTCAGTTGTTCCGCCAGGAGCACCGCTGATTAGCTACGTTCGGGATGGATAACCGCTGAAAGCATCTAAGCGGGAAGCCGGCCTCAAGATGAGACTTCCATACCTTTTAGGTGAGAGGCTCCCAGCCAGATTACTGGGTTGATAGGCAGGATGTGGAAGAGGGGACTAAAGACCCTTGCAGCTGACCTGTACTAATAAGCCGATAACTTGACAACACCCTCTCTTTGAGAGATCTGAGTTTGTTGCTCGCGTCCACTTTGTGGTTCTCGATTTACGGTCGAGAACTACGCACAGATCCATGCTTATGCATGTCTGTCCGTAAACGATTGATAAATCAATAGTGTTTCGGCGGCCATAGCGAAGGGGAAACGCCCGGTTACATTCCGAACCCGGAAGCTAAGACCTTCTGCGCCGATGGTACTGCGAGGGAGACCTCGTGGGAGAGTAGGACACCGCCGGACTTCTTTGTGAGATGGCCACCCAGTGATGGGTGGCCATTTCGCGTTAACGAGCAGTTGTGAGCCTGAGGAGCACCCATGGCAGAGCGCCCGAACCGTCACAGTGATGGTGAACGACCGCGCCGCGACGGCACCGGGCCCCGCAAGGGTGCCCCCAAGCGCGATGGCGCCCCGAAGTGGGAGGGCGGCTCGAAGCGCGATGGCGCCCCGCAGCGCGATGGCGCCCCGCAGCGCGATGGCGCCCCGCGGCGTGACGGCGCCCCGAAGCGTGACGGCGCCCCGCGGCGCGACGGCGCAGGCTACCGCGGCGCGCGGCCTGCGGGCGGCTCGCGGCCTCCGCGCCCGAATCGACCTGAGGGCGACAACGATCGGCCGAGGCATGACGACCCGCCGATTCCTGACGACATCACGGGCAAAGAGCTCGACCGCATCGCGCGCAACGAGCTCAAGACGCTCGCGAAAGAGAACGCAGACCGCGTCGCGCAGCACCTCGTCATGGCTGCGGCGCTCATCGATGACGATCCGCAGCTCGCGCACAAGCACGCTCAGGCGGCGGCTCGTCGTGCTGGGCGCATCGCCGTCACTCGCGAGTCACTCGCCATCACCGCCTACGCCGTGGGTGACTTCGCGCTCGCACTGCGCGAACTGCGCACCTATCGACGCATCTCTGGGTCGAACGAGCAGCTGCCGCTCATGGTCGACTGCGAGCGCGGGCTCGGCCGGCCCGAGAAGGCGCTCGAGCTCGGCCGCTCGGTCGACCGACGCACGCTGAGCGTGCCCACTCGCGTCGAGCTCGCCATCGCCATGTCGGGTGCCCGACTCGACCTCGGCCAGCCACAGCAGGCTCTCGAAGAGCTCGAGATCTCGCAGCTCGACCCCACGACCGCTTTCAGCTACAGCCCCGCACTGTTCGACGCCTATGCCATCGTGCTCGACGAGCTCGGTCGCACCGACGAAGCCGAGGTGTGGGGCCGCCGCGCCGACATCGCTGCTGAAGCGCTCGCGGCGGCCGGAGCGACCGAGGGCGATGAGACGATCGAGATCATCGAACTCGACGACAGCGACGTGCTCGACTCTGTCACCGCGATCGATGAGCCCGAGATCGCCGAGCCCGAGCTCGAAGAACCCGAGGGCGACGATGCTCGGTAAGGCGCGCGCGACTCCGCTCACCGGTCGAGACGCCCTCCTGCTCGACCTCGATGGCGTCGTCTACACCGGCCCTGGTGCGATCGAGCACGCCGTCGAGAGCATCAACCGCGCAGCTCGGTCGATGCGCGTGGGGTACATCACGAACAACGCCTCGCGCACCGACGAGCAGGTCGCCGAGCACTTGCGCGAGCTCGGGCTCGATGTCTCCGCGAACGATGTGGTGACGAGCCCGCAAGCAGCGGTGCGCGTGCTCGCCACGCTCGTGGCACCGGGTGCGCGCATCCTCGTCGTCGGTGGCGACGGCATCGTCACCGAACTCGAAGCCGCAGGGTTCTCGGTCACCCGCTCGGCCGATGACGCTCCAGACGCCGTCGTGCAGGGTTTCGCCCCCCACGTCGGGTGGGAGCAACTGGCAGAGGCGTCGTTCGCGCTGCACACCGGTATTCCGTGGGTGGCGACGAACACCGACTGGACCATTCCGGTGGCGCGCGGCATCGCGCCGGGCAACGGCACGCTCGTGTCGGCCGTGCACTTGGCGGTGGGGCGGCTGCCGGTCTTCGCCGGCAAGCCCGAAGCGGCGATCTTCGAGGTCGCGACCGAGCGCTTCGCGGCCCAGAACCCGCTCGTCGTGGGCGACCGCCTCGACACCGACATCATGGGCGGCAAGCGCGCGGGGCACGCGACGGCTCTCGTGCTCACCGGCATCGACCGCGCCAAGCAGGTGCTCGCGGCGCCCCCCACGATGCAGCCCGACTACATTCTCGGCGATCTGCGCGAGCTCTTCGAGCCGTACCCGGCGGTGGCGAGCGAGGTCGACGCCGACGGTGTGCGCACCGTGACCGTGGGCAAGTCTGTCGTGCGCATGAAGCAGCACGTCGTGCGCGTCGCACGCGCGGGCAACGATGAGCTCGACCTGCTGCGCGCGGGGGCCGCCGCCATCTACGCCTCGGGCCTGCAGATCTACGGGCTCGACGTCGACGAGCAGCTCATGCACCTCGCGGTAGTCTCGTGACCATGAGCGAGCCAGACGCGGTGACGGCGCCAGACGACGCGCTGCTGTCGCGCCTCGCGCTCATCGATGAGCGCCCGCTCGCCGACCGCGCCGAAGCGTATCGGCACCTGCACGACGAGTTGCGCACCCAGCTCGAGTCTGCTGACGGCGACGCCGGCCACTCGGCATGAGCGTCGTGGCGTTCGCATCGTGAACGATCGCGCCGCCACCCTGCGACTCGATGTGGCGCTCGTCGAGCGGGGTCTCGCGCGTTCGCGCACCACGGCACGCGCCGCCATCGAACAGGGGCGAGTGTCGGTCGACGGGCGCGCGGTCGTGAAACCGGCGGCCCCCGTGGCACCGGATGCCCGGCTCGAGGTCGACGGAGACGATCGGTATGTCAGCCGTGCCGCTCTCAAGCTCGCGGCCGCACTCGATGCGGCCTCGCTCGACGTGAGCGGCCTACTCGCCCTCGACCTCGGCGCCTCGACGGGCGGCTTCACGCAAGTGCTGCTCGAACGCGGAGCCCGACGGGTGATCGCGCTCGACGTCGGGCACGGTCAGCTCGACCCCGCCCTGCGCGCCGACTCCCGAGTGGTGGTCGTCGAGGGTGAGAACGCTCGCGCGCTCACGGTCGATCGACTCGCCGAGGTGAGCGGCGGCGCCGTGTCGGCGGCCGAGCCCATCGGCATCGTCGTGGCAGACCTGAGCTTCATCTCCGTCACGCTCGTGCTGCCCGCGATCGTCGACACCGTCGGCACCGATGTGCCGCTCGTCGTGCTGATCAAGCCGCAGTTCGAGGCCGGGCGGCAGGGCATCCGTGAAGGAATCGTGCGAGACGCAGGAGTGCGCGACGACGCGATCATGGCGGTGCTGTGGGCGGCGTCAGATCTGGGTCTGCTGGCAAGCGAGCTGATCTCCTCCCCGATTGTCGGAACCTCGGGCAATCATGAGTATCTGGCGGTCTTCAGGCCGGGTGCCGGGGTGCATCCGACAGAATGGAGGGGCCGCGCCGAAGCCCTCGCGCGCGCCCTGCCCGGCTCCACCACCGACAGCAGCCCGACCGACAGCAGCCAGGAGGCCCCCTCGTGACCGAACGGCACATTCTCGTCGTCGCCCACACGGGCCGCGACGAGTCGCTCGACGCCGCCGTGCGGGTCGTGCACCTGCTGCGCGAGGCCGGGGTCACGCCCGTGGTGCCCGCCGAATCGCTCGACGACCTTCGCGACGCCGCGGGCGACGGCACTCTGAGCGTGCTGCACCATGACGTGGGCGTGGGCGACATCGAACTGGTCATCGTGCTCGGCGGCGATGGCACCATCTTGCGCGCGGCCGAGGTGTCGCGCGGCGGCTCGGCGCCACTCTTGGGCGTCAACCTCGGTCATGTCGGCTTTCTCGCCGAGAGCGAGCGCGACGACCTCGCGTCGGCGGTCGAGCGGGCGCTCGAGCGCGACTACCTCGTCGAAGAGCGCATGACGCTGTCGGTGCGCGTCAAGCTCGGCAGCGAGGTCGTGTACGAGACGTGGGCGCTCAACGAGGCGACGGTCGAGAAGGCGAGTCGCGAGCGCATGCTCGAAGTCGTCATCGAGGTCGACGGCCGGCCGCTGTCGAGCTTCGGGTGCGATGGCGTGGTCATGTCGACTCCCACCGGGTCGACGGCGTACGCCTTCTCGGCGGGCGGGCCCGTCGTGTGGCCGAGCCTCGATGCCCTGCTGATGGTGCCCCTGAGCGCGCACGCACTCTTCGCGCGGCCCATCGTCATCGGCCCCGGCAGCTCGCTCGCCGTCGAGGTGCTCGACCGCACGCAAGGTGTGGGCGTGCTCTGGTGCGACGGGCGCCGAACCTTCGACTTGCCTCGGGGCGCGAGGGTCGTCGCGCGTCGCTCGTCGACGCCGGTGCGGCTGGCGCGGCTGCACCCCGGGCCGTTCACCGACCGACTGGTCAACAAGTTCGCGTTGCCCGTGCACGGCTGGCGCGGGCCCGTCGACGACGAAGGGCGTGCACCGTGATCGAAGAGATCTCCATTCGCAATCTGGGGGTCATCGGTGAGGCGCGGCTGCCGCTCGGCCCCGGCTTCACGGCGCTCACGGGCGAGACGGGCGCAGGCAAGACGATGGTCGTGACCGCCCTGGGGCTGCTGCTCGGCGATCGCGCCGACACGGGGGCGATTCGCTCGGGCTCGGGCCAGGCTCTCGTCGAAGGCCACTGGCACGTCGACGAGCGCGGCGCCGTCGCCGACCGGGTGCGCGACGCCGGGGGAGACCTCGACGGCGGAGCCCTCATTCTCAGTCGCTCGATCTCGGGCGAAGGCCGTTCGCGAGCCGTCGTCGGAGGGCGGTCGACACCGGTCGGCGTGCTCAACGAGATCGGGCAGCAGCTCGTCGTCGTGCACGGTCAGAGCGACCAGGTGCGCTTGAAGTCGGCGACCGCCCAGCGCGAAGCGCTCGACCGCTTCGCCGGCCCAGAGCTGCAGCAGGTGCTCGGCGACTACCGCGAGGTCTTTCAACGGTGGAACGACGCTCAAGCCGAGCTCGACGTGCTCATCGCCGACCGAGACCGGCGGGCGCGCGAAGCCGACGAGCTGCGGCTCGCGATGACCGAGATCGAGGCGGCCGCGCCCCGACGCGGCGAAGACGTCGAGCTCGCCGAGCGCGCCGACCGCCTCACCAACCTCGAAGACCTGCGGCTCGCGGCTGCTCAAGCGCACGAGCTCATCTCGAGCGAGAGCCTCGACGAGGCGCGCGACGCCCTTGCGCTCATCGAGAGCGCGCGGCGCACCGTCGACCGCGTGGCGGCGCACGACCCCGAGCTCGTGCCCATCGTCGATGCGATCGCCAACGCCGGGTTCGTCGTCGGCGAGCTCGCCACGCAGCTGTCGTCGTACCTCGCCTCGCTCGACAGCGACGGGGGCCGCGAGCTCGAGACGGTGCAGCAGCGACGGGCCGAACTGAGCGTGCTCATGCGCAAGTACGGCCCCACCCTCGACGAGGTCATCGACTACCTCGATTCGGGCAGCACCCGGCTGCTCGAGCTCGACCACGACAATGACCGCATCGACGCGCTGCGGGCCGAGGTCGACGCCGATCGAGCCCGAGTCATGTCGCTCGCCGATCGTGTGAGCGATCTGCGGCGGGTGGCGGGCATCCGCCTCTCTGAGCGCGTCACCGGTGAGTTGGCGGCGCTCGCGATGGGCGCCGCGCGCATCACCGTCGAGGTGACGCCACGCGACGAATACACCGCGAGCGGGCGCGACCAGGTGGCCATTCTGCTGCAGCCGCACCCCGGCGCCGAGCCGCGCGCTCTCGGTCGAGGCGCATCGGGCGGCGAGCTCTCGCGCGTCATGCTCGCGCTCGAAGTGGTCATCGCCGCCACAGACCCGGTGCCGACTTTCGTCTTCGACGAGGTCGATGCGGGTGTCGGCGGCGCGAGCGCCATCGAGATCGGTCGCAGACTCGCCCGCCTCGCCCAGTCGGCGCAAGTGATCGTCGTCACCCACTTGGCGCAAGTGGCGGCGTTCGCCACCAACCACTTGAGCGTCGTGAAAGACAGCGACGGCTCGGTGACGGCGTCGAGCGTGCGGCAGTTGACCGGAGACGACCGCATCGCCGAGATGGCGCGACTGCTGAGCGGGCTGCCCGACAGCGAGTCGGGCCTCACCCACGCGCGCGAACTCGTCGAGACGGCCCGCGAGCTCGTCGGAGGGTAGAGCCGCACGCCCGAGGGCGCGCGCCGCCGACGGTGGGGGTCAGCGACCTCAGCCGTTGTCGCGAATCGGCACCGTCACGGTCGTCGACTCGTCGCCGCCGCGCCCCTCGAAGGTGATCTCGAGCTGCATGGCGCCGAAGCTGATGCCGTCGGGGGTCGTGAACACGTGGCTCGTCGGCGCGAAGTCGGCCGTGCAGACCTCGCCGGCGGGCGGGGCGAACGTCAGCATCATGAGCGCGGCCGACTCCACCTCGAGCGAGGTCGGAATCGGCGGGCAGCTCGACGAGCCCCAGGTGACCACCGTGAGGGTCACGCGGTTGTCTGTCCAGAGGGCGACCGGCTGCTCGCCCATCTGCTCGTCGTCGGCGAGCGTGACGCCGGCGGGCAGGCCGCGCACGGTCTCGGCGGCGATCGACTGGGGGGCCGAGCATCCGGCCAGAACGAGCGCCGCTGCGCTCGCGAGAACGACGCTCGTGATGAGGCGTCGAGAGGGCAGCAGACCGTGATGAGTACTCATGCGCTGAGCGTACGCCGCCGACGACCCGCGCGTCGAGAGGCGCCGTGGGCGCGGTGAGATACTCTTGAACCCCGTGGTGGACTCTTCTGAGACAGGTTCTGGCGGGCACGACGGCGAACGGCGCGTCACGAAGCACATCTTCGTCACCGGAGGCGTCGTCTCGTCTCTCGGCAAAGGGCTCACGGCCGCCAGCCTCGGCAATCTGCTGACCGCGCGGGGCCTGCGCGTCGTCATGCAGAAGCTCGACCCCTACTTGAACGTCGACCCCGGCACGATGAACCCCTTTCAGCACGGCGAGGTGTTCGTCACCGACGACGGCGCCGAGACTGACCTCGACATCGGCCACTACGAGCGCTTTCTCGACATCAACCTCGATCAGGCCGCCAACGTCACGACCGGCCAGATCTACTCTGACGTCATCGCCCGCGAACGCCGGGGCGAGTACCTGGGCGACACGGTGCAGGTGATTCCGCACATCACCGACGAGATCAAACGGCGCATGCGCCTGCAGTCGCACGACGAACCACAGCCCGACGTCATCATCACCGAGGTCGGCGGCACCGTCGGCGACATCGAGTCGCAGCCGTTCATCGAGGCTGCGCGTCAGGTGCGCCACGAGCTCAGCCGGCGCAACGTGTTCTTCGTGCACGTCTCGCTCGTGCCGTACATGGGCGCGAGCGGCGAACAGAAGACCAAGCCGACGCAGCACTCGGTGGCGGCGCTGCGCTCGATCGGCATCCAGCCCGACGCCCTCGTGCTGCGCAGCGACCGGCCCGTCTCGAGCGCCAACCGTCGAAAGATCGCGCTGATGTGCGACGTCGACGAGGCCGCTGTCGTCAATGCGGTGGATGTTCCCTCGATCTACGACATCCCCTCGATGCTGCACAGCCAAGGCCTCGACAGCTACATCATCGACCAGCTCGATCTGCGCGCCGGCGAAGTGCAGTGGGATCGTTGGAAAGACCTGCTCACCGCCGTGCACGAGCCCAAGCGCGAGGTGACTATTGGCCTCGTGGGCAAATACATCGACCTGCCCGACGCCTACCTGAGCGTCACCGAGGCACTGCGCGCTGGCGGGTTCGCCCACCAGGCGAAGGTGCACATTCGCTGGATCGCGAGCGACGAGTGCGAGACGCCAGAGGGTGCGGCGAAGAACCTTGCCGACCTCGACGGCATCTGCGTGCCCGGCGGCTTCGGCGTGCGCGGCATCGAGGGCAAGCTCGGGGCGCTGACGTTCGCTCGCGAGAACCGCATTCCCGTGCTCGGGTTGTGCCTGGGCCTGCAGTGCATGGTCATCGAGTTCGCGCGGTCGGTCGCCGGGCTGCCGACCGCCTCGAGCAGCGAGTTCGACCCCGACACCGAGTACCCGGTCATCGCGACCATGGCCGAGCAGGTCGACATCATCGCCGGAGGAGACCTGGGCGGAACGATGCGACTCGGCCTCTACGAGGCCGCACTCGCCCCCGGGTCGATCGTCGAAGAGCTGTACGGCGCTTCCGTCTCGCACGAGCGCCACCGCCACCGCTATGAGGTGAACAACGCCTACCGCGAGCAGATCGCCGCGGCGGGCCTGCACTTCTCGGGCACGAGCCCCGACGGCACCCTCGTGGAATATGTCGAGCTGCCGCGCGAGGTGCACCCGTTCTATGTCGCCACCCAGGCGCACCCCGAACTGCGCTCGCGCCCCACGAACGCGCACCCGCTGTTTCGCGGGCTCGTCGGCGCTGCACTCGACCGCCAGCGCGCCTCGAAGTTGTTCGACGACGAGACCGGCGAAGTGGTCACCGTCGACGCGGGTCAGAGCGCGAGCGCGTGAACGAGCCTGACCTTTCAGCGTCGCTGCGCGACGAGGCCTTCAGCGTCGAGGTGCTCGCGAGCGATGTGGCGTTCGACGGTGCCGTGTGGGATATCCGCCGCGAGCGGTTCGCCTACGGCGAGGGCACGCTGACCCGTGAGTTCATGGAGCATCCCGGCGCGGTGGCCGTGCTGGCCGTCGATGCCGATGATCGTGTCTTGAGCATCCAGCAGTATCGTCACCCGATTCAGATGCGCAACTGGGAGCTTCCGGCGGGCCTGCTCGACGTCGACGGCGAGCCGCCCCTCGAGGCCGCGCAGCGTGAGCTCGCCGAAGAGGCCGACCTGGTGGCGGATGACTGGCAGCCGCTCATCACGCTGCACACTTCGCCGGGCGGGTCTGACGAGGTCATTCACGTGTTCCGTGCGACAGGCCTGTCGGCGGCGCCCGAGGCGTTCGCGCGCGACTCTGAAGAGGCCGACATCGTGCTGCGGTGGGTCGCCCTCGATGAGGCAGTGGATGCTGCGCTCACCGGCCGCGTGCACAACGGCATCTTCTTGGCCGCAGTGCTCGCCGAGCACGCTCGTCGAACTCGAGGCTGACCGTGGCTGCGCTCGAAGCGGCGGCCGAGCGGTATCTGCGGCACGTGGCGCTCGAGCGCGGGCGCTCACCGCACACGGTGTCGGCGTATCGCCGCGACCTCGGCCGATACCTGACGCACCTCGCCGGGCGCGGCATCGACGACCCGGCGGCGATCGCCGAAGCCGATGTGTCGGCGTTCGTCGCCGCCGTGCGCGAGCCCGATGACGGCTCGGCGGGGGTGAGCGCGTCGAGTGCCGCGCGCATGCTGTCGAGTGTGCGCGGCTGGCACAGGTTTCTCGCTGAGGAGGGTCTGGCGCCGCGCGATGTCGCGGCCGAGCAGCGCCCGCCGAAGCAGCCGAAGCGCTTGCCGAAGGCGATCTCGATCGACGAGGTCGAGCGCTTGCTCGAGGCCTGCAGCGGCGATGAGCCGATCGCGCTGCGCGACCGCGCTCTGCTCGAACTGCTCTACGCGACCGGCGCCCGTGTGAGTGAGGCGGTCGACCTCAACGTCGACGATGTCATGGGCGAGGGTGGGGCCACTGCCGAGTCGGTGCGCCTGTTCGGCAAGGGGCGCAAGCAGCGCATGGTTCCGCTCGGGCGGTATGCGCGCGAGGCGCTCGATGCATACCTCGTGCGGGCGCGGCCGCTGCTGTCTCCGCGTGGGCGGGCGACTCCTGCGCTGTTCTTGGGCGCGCGCGGGGCCCGGTTGTCGCGGCAGAGCGTGTGGTTGGTGATTCGGGATGCTGCGCTCAAGGCTCAGCTCACCACCGAGCTTTCGCCGCACACGTTGCGGCACTCGTTCGCCACCCATTTGCTCGAGGGCGGAGCCGACGTGCGCGTCGTGCAAGAGCTGCTCGGCCACGCGTCGGTCGCGACGACGCAGCTCTACACGCTTGTGACGGCAGATGCTGTGCGCGAGGCGTGGGCCACGGCGCACCCGCGCGCCCTGTAGTCGTTCAGTCGAGCAGCCGCACGGTGTTGCTGCGCTCGCGCCCGTCGGCGCCGATCGTGACGAGCCAGTTGCGCCCGTTGGCGGTGACGGGCACCTCGATGCCTTCTCGGCGCACGGTGCCGAGGGCGGCGCACGGCAAACGGCTGGTTCCATCGCCGAGGTCGACATAGACGCACAGCCGGGGGCTGCCACTCGGCCGCTCACCGGCAATGAGCATCGCGATGGCCTGAATTCCACTGTCACGAAGAGCGGCAAGGTCTGCGCCCTCGGCAGAGAGGGGAATGACTACGGGGCCCATGAGCAAGCGTTCTGAGTGATCGATGAGATCGTCGGCCGTGATCTGTGGGTCGCGGTTTGCGGGAGCCGCCAACCAGTCAAGCACGCTGCTGATGAGCCCAACTTCGCCGTAGAGGGGTTGATTTCGGGCGATGCGTGGTTCGCCCTCAGGGCCCCAGATGGCGGTGTCGAATCCATCTCCAGGAAGCGAGGGCCGGTCGGGCAGGATGAGCCCGTCTCGCTCGAACCTCTCGGGGTAGGTGCACGCGCCACTGAGTCCCCATGAGCCGTCGCTCTCGGGGAGACTCGACATGAACAGACAGTAGGCGTCCCACTCGGTACTGCGGCCATCAGTAACGGTCGACACTCGTGCGACGACGATGACGCGATCGTCGTCGAGCTCAATGGCTCGGGGGCCTGTGGTGATGGGCCCGAACCCTCCAGCGTCGAGTCTGAGCGCCCAGTCGCGGTCGAGCTGGGTTTCTTCGCGCTCGAAGATCGCGAGCGGATCGGGGTCGGGCTGGTTGAGCACGTAGACGCCCGCGCCGAGGGAGAGTGCGGCTGCGGTGAGTCCGGCGATGCCTGTGGTGAGCATCCGTCGCCGGTGTCGGCGTTCGCTGTCGGTCAGCGCCTCGACGCCGGGGGCGCCCGCGGCCTCGGTGGCGCCGCGTTCGCTGGCGTGCGCTTCGGCGGCGGCGCGCTCGACCAGCTCGCGCTGCGCTCGCTCGTGCTCGGCCGCCGCTCGTCGTCGCAGCTCGGCGAGGGCCGCCACCGCTCGTGCGTGCTCGACTCGGCCTTGCTCTTCACCCGTCGTCGGTCGACCGTACGCCCAGCGTTCGAGCTGCGCGGCGTCGACCGTCGAGAGATCGTCACTCACGACGACAGTCAATCACGCACTCGTCTCCGCGCACTCGTCTCCGGGCGTTTGTCGGCGCGCGTTCGTCGCCGCGCGCAGGTGCCGCAGTGCCACCCTCACACGCTTCCACAACCGCGGAGCAGGTGAATCAGTCTCGTCCGCTCCGTTGTTGTGGAAGGCGGCCAGAGCGGGTTACGGCCTGCCGAGCTCCTGCATGAAGACGGTGTCGTCGGGCTTCCACTCGAGCAGCACACTGCTCTCGGCGGTGCGTGCCTGTGCGACGAGCCCATCGCGTTCGAACGCCACCCGCCCTGCGCACGTCACGCTCGCGCCGAGCTGCAATCGCTCGTCGCGAGACTCTTCGAGAAGGTGCACGCAATACGACCAGAGTGCGGTGTCGGCAGAGGCGACGAGCGCTCCGACTGCGCGCCACGACTCCGTCGTCGAGAGCACACGCACGATGAGCCGATCGTTCGGGTGCAACGCCCTGAGCAGCGAAGCGTTCGCAAGGTCGTCGTCGCTCGGCTGATTTGCGAAGAAGGCCTCTGCTGCGGGGGAGGACGGCACTCCGAGTGAGGAGTCGACATCTGGCAGCACCGAGACGGTCGGAGTGCCCGACGGCCCCCAGCCGATCACGAAGCGATTCGACACGCCTGAGAGGGTCGTCTGCAGGCCGTCGCGGGCGAAGGCCTCGTGGGTCGCGCACGCCGGCAGCCCGATCACCCGCACATCGACGAGCACCACGCAGACCTCGTTGCGCGGCCGCTCTCCGGGGGCCGTCGTCACGAAGCGATACGCCACGATCTGCGTCGAGTCGCGCTCGGCGATGACGCGGGGCGATGCACTGAGGCGCAGCCCGTCGAGCTGCAACTGAGTGCGCAGGTCGAGCTCTGCAGGGCTCGGCTCGCGAGCGAACACCGCGAGCGACGACGACTGCACGGGGCTCGACGTCAGCAGAGGAGCCAGACTCGCGGCGACGATGACCAGCAGCACGCTCGCGGCGACGATCGTGGCGGTGCGACGCCACCACGGGCGCTCTGCCGGGTCGAGCGCCGAACGAGCACTCGCACCTCGAGCCGAGTGCCCAGCCAGCACGTCGGGCACGGCCGGGGGTGCCTGCTCACCGGCGCGCGCAGCATGCTCGGCAGCCCTGCGGTCAAGTTCGCGCACGGCCGCTGCGGCCTTCTGCCGTTCACCCTCGCTCTGCGGGCGGCCGAACGCGAGGCGTTCGAGCTCGGCATCGAAGAGGCCCTTGACCACGTGGTTGAGCGCCTCGTCCCCACCAGCGGCATCGCCGGGCTCGGTCGGCATGCCCTCAGTCAACCGCACAGCGTCAGCGATCGGTAGTGCTGCCTCGCAGGCCGAGCTCGTCGTTCCAGAGCCACACCCAGGTGCGGGTGCCGTAGCTCGCCTCGAAGCGCAGGCCGTCGGAGGACATCCGTTCGTCGACGACGCACTCTGACGACCGCACCGCACCCTCTCTCGCACCGAGCGCTGGCAGGTCGACGATGCCGAGGCAGACGATGACACCGGTCTGCGGGTCGGTCGCGATCGCCGACCAGGCGGCGACGACACCCGGGTCGTCAGCCGGCCCGCCCTCGAGCGACGCCAGCGGCACGACGACGACGGGGCCGGCGCCGAGCGTGACATCGAGCGCGCCCAGCACCCGCCCGACCTCGCGGTCGATCTCGGACTGATCGACCACCAGGGCGTCGCGGTAGTCGCCGCGGGGCCCGGAACCGCCAGACGGGCCGACATCGAACGCCCCAGGCGTGCGTGCGATCAGCTCACCCTGAGGGCTCCAGTCGATCGCGTACAACCCCAGCAGCCCGTACAGGGTGGCGTCGAGGCCCGTGACGGCGAAGTCGTCATACGAGACGCACGACCAGTCACCGACCCCGTGCGGTTCGATGACGGCGACGCACACCAGGTCGAGAGGCCCATTGGCCCGGCTGCTCGACCGGTAGGCGACGATGGTCGCCATACCTGTTTCGACCAGGATGCTCGGCCCCGCGTCGACGCGCTGACCGATGCCCTGCAACTGGCCGCCGAGCAGCGTCTCGAACGTCGTGGGCTCGCGGTCGAATACCGTGAGGGCCCGCACGGCCCTGGGGGCCGACACGAGCAGCGCGACGGCCACGATCGCGGCGAGCACAATGCACGCCACGAGGGCGATCGTGATGCGCGTGATCCGCGTGCGCTTCTCGCTCTCGTCGCCCGTGCGCGGGTCGGTCGAGTCGGTGCCCGCAGCGTCTGCGGCCGCCGCGGCTGCAGCGCGCCGCCCGAGCTCGAGCATCGCCTCCTCAGCGCGCTCAGCGTCAGCCTCGGTCGCCTGCCGACCGAACGCCCAGGCTTCGAGCTGCGCGGTGTCGGCTGACACCACGTCGTCGGGCGGGTTCTGCTGCATGCTCGAAGTCAACCACGACCATCACCAAACTCGACGCCCCGCGAGGCACCCGAGCGTGAGCCCCGCAGGTCACTAGACTGGGGCGCTATGGGCGACGAGACGAGCGGGGCAGAGCTCGCGGGCTTCGACGCTCTCATGCCGGGCCCCACCGGTCGCCCGCTGCGCGACTTCGCCGAGCCGAAGCCGCTCAAGGGTCACGGCCCCGCGCGCATCATCGCCCTGTGCAACCAGAAGGGCGGCGTCGGCAAGACGACCACCACGATCAGTCTGGGTGCGGCGCTCGCCGAATACGGTCGCAAGGTGCTCGTCATCGACTTCGACCCGCAGGGCGCCCTCTCGGCCGGCCTCGGCATGCCGAGCCACGACGTCGTCACCATCTACGACCTGCTGCTGGGCCGTGAGAAAGACGCGCGCCGCGCAGTGCAGGCCACGGCCACCAAGAACCTCTACCTCATTCCCGCCAACATCGACTTGAGCGCGGCCGAAGTGCACCTCGTGAGCGAGGTGGCGCGCGAGCAGATTCTGGCGCGCGTGCTCGCGCCGATCGTGCCTGAGTACGACGTCATTCTCATCGACTGCCAGCCGAGCCTCGGCCTGCTCACCGTCAATGCGCTGACGGCGGCGCACGGGGTGCTGATTCCGCTCGAGTGCGAATACTTCGCCCTGCGCGGCGTCGCCCTGCTCGTCGAGACCATCGACAAGGTGCGCGAGCGCCTCAACCCGGCCATCGAGCTCGACGGCATTCTCGCGACCATGTACGACTCGCGCACCCTGCACTCGCGCGAAGTGCTCGAACGCGTCGTCGAGACCTTCGGTGAGAAGGTGCTCGAGACAGTCATCGGTCGCACCGTGAAGTTTCCCGATGCGACCGTCGCGGGCGCGCCGATCACGACCTTCGCGCCAGACCACCCGGCCGCGGCCGCGTATCGCCAGCTGGCTCGAGAGCTGATCGCGCGTGGCCAGGTCGCCTGAGCAGTCGGTGGGCGACGACTCGGGCACGGTGTCAGGCGGCTCGCTGGCCGGCGTCGTGAGTGCGACGCTCACCGAGCCGGCACCGTCGCCGACGGATGCTCCCGCAGGGTTTCGCGTCACGCTCGACGACTTCGACGGCCCGTTCGACCTGCTGCTCAGCCTCATCACGAAGCGCGAGCTCGACATCACCGAAGTGAGCCTCGGAGTCGTCACCGACGAGTTTCTCGCCTACCTGCGCGCGATGCAGACCGAGCACGGCTACGACAGCGAGCAGCTCGACGAGGCGAGCGAGTTTCTCGTCGTCGCCGTGACGCTGCTCGACCTCAAGATCGCGAGCCTGCTGCCGCAGGGCGAGCTCGTCGACGCCGAAGATGTCGCGCTGCTCGAAGCGCGCGACCTGCTGTTCGCGCGACTGCTGCAGTACCGAGCTTTCAAAGAGGTGTCGGCGTGGTTCGCACGGCGCATCGACGACGAGAGCTCCCGCCACGTGCGCTCGGTGCGCCTCGAAGACCAATACCGCGAGCGCACCCCCGAACTGCAGTGGACTCTCAGCCTCGATGACTTCGCCGCCCTCGCCCTGTTGGCGCTCACCCCGCGCGAGATTCCGGTGGTGGGGCTCGAGCACTTGCATGCCCCGCTCATCTCGATTCGCGAGCAGGCGGCGCACGTCGTTGCCCTGCTGCGTCAGGGCGAGCCGATGACGTTCCGGCAGCTCATCGCCGGAGCCGACCTCAAAGGCGTCATCGTCGCCCGCTTTCTGGCCCTGCTCGAGCTGTATCGCAACGCCGCCGTCGGCTTCGAGCAGCTCGAGCCGCTCGGTGAGCTCACCGTGCGCTGGACGGCCGAGAATTGGAGCGACGAGAACCTCGTGAACCTGGGAGCCGACTATGGCCAGTGAAGCCGAAACCGAAGAGCAGGGCATCCCGAACCACATCGACATCGCACGCGCGCTCGAAGCGATTCTCATGGTGGTCGACGAGCCGCAGAGCGTCGTCGGGCTCGCGAGCGCTGTCGGTCGCCCGGTGAAGGAGGTGCGCGCGGCGATCGCCGAGCTCGTCGCAGACTACGACGGCGAGGTGGGCGGCCCGCGCCGTGGCTTCGAGCTGCGCGAGGTCGGCGGAGGCTGGCGCATCTATGTGCGCGCAGAGCTCGACGACGTCGTGCGCGACTTCGTGCACACCCAGAACCCCTCGAAGCTCTCGCAAGCAGCACTCGAGACGCTCGCCGTCATCGCCTACAAGCAGCCCATCAGCCGCGGGGCGATCGCCTCGATTCGCGCCGTCAACGTCGACTCGGTCGTGCGCACGCTGCTCGGCCGCGGGCTCATCACCGAAGCGTTCACCGACAGCGAGACGGGCGCGATCCACTACGAGACCACCGACCTGCTCATGGTGCAGCTCGGCATCAACTCGCTCGACGAGCTGCCCAAGATCTCGCCGCTGCTCGACGACGGCAGTGAAGGATTCGACGATGTCAGATAAGCGCCGCGACAGAGACCTCGTGCCCGACGTCGAGATCGACTGGTCGAGCAACCAGCGCGCAGGTGACTCGCCGACGAGCGAACGGCTGCAGAAAGTGCTCGCGGCGGCGGGGGTGGCGAGCCGCAGGGTCAGCGAGCAACTCATCGCCGCCGGCCGAGTGACCGTCAACGGAGAAGTCGTCAGCGAACTCGGCAGCCGCGTCGAACCAGCGAGCGATCTCGTCGCCGTCGACGGCGTCGCCATTCAGCTCGACCCGACGAAGCGCTACATCATGTACAACAAGCCGACCGGCGTGGTCAGCTCGATGGCCGACGAGAGCGGGCGCCCCGACCTCCGCACCGTCGCCGCCGAGTTCGACGAGCGCCTGTTCAACGTGGGCCGGCTCGACGCAGAGACGAGCGGGCTGCTGCTGCTCACCAACGACGGGCCCCTCGCCAACGTGCTCTCGCACCCGCGCTACGGGGTCGAGAAGACCTACATCGCCAAAGTGCGCGGCTCGGTCAACCAGCAGACCCTGCGCACGCTCAAAGAGGGCGTCGAGCTCGACGACGGCCCCATTGTCGCCGACGCCGCCCGGCTGCTCGGCGCGCCGAGCCAGGGCCACTCGATGGTCGAGCTCACGCTGCACTCGGGCCGCAACCGCATCGTGCGGCGCATGCTCGCCGAAGTGGGCCACCCCGTCGTCGAACTCGTGCGACGGCAGTTCGGCCCGCTGCACTTGGGCGGCCTCGGCCTCGGAAAGACGCGAGAGTTGACGGATGCCGAACGCGGCGCCCTGCTCACGATCGCCCGGCAGCACGGTGTAGCGCCCGAGACCCCGGAGGCACCCGCATGACCGACCGCCGCCTCACCGAGCAGGTGCACATCATCGGAGCAGGCCTGCTCGGCACGAGCATCGGCCTCGCCCTCGCCGAAAAAGGTGCTCAGGCGACACTCACCGACGTCTCGCCCACGGCGGTGCGCCTCGCCGTCGACTACGGCGCCGGCCGCCCGCTGCGCAGCGACGATCGACCCGGGCTCATCGTCGTCGCGGTGCCGCCGGATGTCACGGCTGAGACGGTGGCCAGGGCGCTCGGAGAGCATCCGGATGCTCTCGTCACCGATGTCGCGAGCGTCAAAGGCAGCGTGCTCGCCGAACTGCACTCGCTCGGCGCCGACGTCAGCCGATACCTCGGCACGCACCCCATGGCGGGCCGAGAGCGCGGCGGGCCCATCTCGGCGCGCGCCGACCTGTTTCTCGGCCGCCCCTGGGTGCTCGCCGGTCACGACGCCATCAACTACCGCCGCGCTGGCGCGATCGAAGACCTCATTCTCGACGTCGGAGCAGTGCCGATCGAGATGACGGTCGACGAGCACGATCGCTCGGTGGCGCTCATCAGCCATGTTCCGCAGCTGGTCGCGAGCGCCATGGCCGCGCGGCTCACCGGCGGCTCGAACGGCGCCATCGGCCTCGCCGGGCAAGGGGTGCGCGACCTCACCCGCATCGCCTCGAGCGACCCGGGGCTGTGGGTGCAGATTCTCAGCGCCAACGCCGAACCGGTCTCGGGAATCCTCACCGCACTGCGCGACGACCTCGACACGGTGCTGCAGGCTCTCGCCGACCCCGACGCGGCGGGGGCGCGCCGGGCCATCGCCGACCTCATCGGGGCGGGCAATACGGGGGTCGCGCGCATTCCGGGCAAGCACGGAGACGACCGCCGATTCGCCCAACTCGTCGTCATGATCGACGACACCCCCGGTCAGCTCGCGAAGTTGCTCACCGAGATCGGCGAACTCGGCGTCAACATGGAAGACCTGCGGCTCGAGCACTCGCCGGGTGCACCGGTCGGGTTCGCCGAGGTGTCGGTTGTTCCTGAGTCAGAGAAGTTTCTCGTCGACGAGCTGCAGTCCCGTGGCTGGCGCATCGCCGGCGCGAGTTGACAGGCGAACAGCCCACCCCGCACCACCCCGCCCCGTACCATCCCGAACCATCCCGCACCACCCCGCACCGCTTCTCACCGAAAGGCCCCTCATGAGCGATCTGATCGTGGCCGTCGACGGCCCCGCCGGCAGCGGCAAGTCGAGCGTCAGCCGCGAGGCTGCTCGTCGCCTCGGGTTCGCCTATCTCGACACGGGTGCCGCATACCGTGCCCTCGCCTGGCACTGCCTCGATGAGGGGGTCGACCTCGACGACGCCGAGGCGATCGCCGCACGCGTCGCCGACTTCGACTATGACATCGGCATGAGCCCCGACCGCTACTTCGTGCGCGTCGGCGGCGAAGACATCACGCTCGACATTCGCGAGCCTCGTGTCTCGGCGGTCGTGAGCGCTGTCGCGCGCGTTCCCGAGGTTCGGGCCGTGCTCAACGAGCTCTTTCGACGCTTGATCGCGCAGCGCGACGAGGCGGGCGTCATCGTCGAGGGGCGCGATATCACCACGGTGGTGGCGCCCGACGCCGAGGTGCGCATTCTGCTGACAGCGGCACCGGAGGCTAGAATGGCCCGTAGGTCGGCTGAGGTGAGCGCCGAGTCGGCCGAGACGACCGCCCGGCAGCTCGCCGAGCGCGACGCACAAGACTCCCGAGTGGTCGACTTCATGACCGCGGCGGAGGGCGTCACGACTCTCGACTCCACCGATCTCGACTTCGAGCAGACGGTGCAGAGTCTCATCGACATTGTGCGCTTGAGGACACCATGACTGAGAACACCGCCCCGCGCGAGGGTGACGACGCCGAGTTCGTCGAACCTGAATTCGACAACGCGGAGGCCGCCGAGGCGGTTGCCGCGCGTCTCGCAGATCTCGACGACGATCTGGCGGCGAAGCGAGCGGATGCTCTGCGCGCCGGCCTCGCAGACTACGAGCTCGACGACGACGACATCGAGCTGCTCGAGGGTGCCGAGCTCGGCGACGACGGCATCATCACGATGCCGGCCCTGCCGGTGCTCGCGATCGTCGGGCGCCCCAACGTCGGCAAGAGCGCGCTCGTCAACCGCATTCTGGGCCGCCGTGAGGCGGTCGTCGAAGACACGCCGGGCGTCACGCGCGACCGGGTGACGTACAAGGCCGAGTGGAATACCCGTCGGTTCACCCTCGTCGACACCGGAGGGTGGGAGCCAGATGCGCGCGGCATCAACGCGTCGGTCGCCGCGCAGGCCGAGGTCGCGGTCGATCTCGCTGACGCCGTGCTGTTCGTCGTCGACGCCATCACGGGGGTCACGGCGACCGACGAGTTCGTCGTGTCGATGCTGCGCCGCTCGAACAAGCCGGTCATCGTCGCGGGCAACAAGGTCGACGACGTGCGCCAAGAGGCCGAAGCGGCTTCGCTGTGGAGTCTGGGGCTCGGTCAGCCGTGGCCGGTGTCTGCCCTGCACGGCCGCGGCGTCGCCGACCTGCTCGACCATGTGCTGACGGTGCTGCCCGAAGTGTCGGCGGTGGCGAAGCAAGAGTTCGGCGGGCCGCGCCGCGTCGCGCTGCTGGGCCGCCCCAACGTGGGCAAGTCGAGTCTGCTGAACAAGGCCGCGCGCGAAGAGCGCGTGGTCGTCAACGAGTTGGCGGGCACGACGCGCGACCCGATCGACGAGCAGATCGAGCTCGGCGGCAAGGTGTGGCGGTTTGTCGACACGGCGGGCATCCGTCGTCGCGTGCACTTGCAGCAGGGCGCCGACTTCTACGCTTCGCTGCGCACGGCCGCAGCGCTCGAGAAGGCTGAGGTCGCCGTCGTGCTCATCGACGTGACTGAGCCGTTGAGCGAGCAGGATGTTCGCATCATCGACCTCGTGCTCGAGTCGGGCCGGGCGCTCGTGCTCGCGTTCAACAAGTGGGATCTGCTCGATGACGAGCGCCGCCGCTATCTCGAGCGCGAGATCGACCAAGATCTGCACCACGTCTCGTGGGCTCCTCGGGTCAACATCTCGGCGCGCACTGGTCGGCACCTCGAGAAGCTCGTGCCCGCGCTCGAGGTCGCACTCGAGTCGTGGGATACCCGCATCGCGACCGGAAAGCTGAACGCTTTCGTCGCCGAGTTGACGGCCGCGCATCCGCACCCCGTTCGTGGCGGCAAGCAGCCGCGCATCTTGTTCGCGACGCAGGCGTCGACGCGCCCGCCGACCTTCGTGCTGTTCACGACCGGCTTTCTCGACCCGCAGTACCGTCGCTTCATCACGCGTCGCTTGCGCGAGGTCTGGGGATTCGAGGGCACCCCCATCCAGGTCAACATGCGTGTGCGAGAGAAGAGGAAACGCTAGAGCGCTTCCAGCAGAGGCCATTTCTGGCCTCTGCCTCGCACACGCCGCGATCCGTCTCGGATCGCGGGCAGAGAAAAGAGGAAGCGCTAGAGCGCTTCCAGCGAAGACCACCTCGCGTCTTCGCCACGCCACCGACCGCCTTCCTTGCCCCCACCCCGAGGGGGTCGGTGCTCCACCCGCGCAGACTCCCGAACTGTAGGAGGGTGAGCGCACATCGGCCCCGCCGACTCCTACACTTCGGGAGTCTGCGGGGAGTGAGCATGACTGCCGGATCCCCGCGGCGACGTACCCGCGTCTCACACGCGGCGCGCGCACGCGCTGCGAGCGCTGGGTCGCGCGAAGAGGGGCGGCGCGACGAGGGGCGGCGCGAAGAGGTGCGGCGCGAGGAACGACGCAGAGCACGTTCACCGAGCACCGAGCACGACCGCCGAGAACCGAGCACCACCGCCCAGCACGACCACCGAGCGCGGGCGCACTCTCATCATCCTCGCCTAGCCTGAACTCACCATGACCTACGACCCGCTGTCGAGCTCGCCACCGCCGCTGCCCTCGGGCGCCGCGCGCGACCCCGGCGACGCCTGGGTCGAGGGGCCAGACGGGCAGCGCTACTGGGGTCGCTTCGGGGCGGCAGGCTTGTTGGCGTGGCATGCCGATGCGGGCATCCTGTTGCAGCATCGCGCCGTCTGGTCGCACCATGGCGGCACGTGGGGGCTTCCCGGCGGGGCGCGCAACCAGCACGAGTCTGCGCACGACGCCGCGCTGCGCGAGGCGTATGAAGAGGCGGGCGTTCCGGCTGACGCGGTCACGCCGCTGTTCGAGAGCGAACTCGACCTGGGCTTCTGGTCATACACGACTGTCGCGGTGCGAGTGGTGCGGCTGTTTGCTCCGATCGTGGCTGACGCCGAGAGCGTCGCCCTGCGCTGGGTGCCCCTCAGCGAGGTGGATGCTCTACCCCTGCACCCCGCCTTCGACACCGCCTGGCCGACGCTCCGCCAGCGGCTGCACGAGCACGCCGAAGGCTAGGGCGTCTCGGGCTCGGAGTCTTCGAGTCGTTTCAGCACCTCGAGCGCGTCGTCGGCGGCGTCGCGAAACGGGTGCAGCACGGCCGAAATGGTGCCGTCGGCGAGGGCCTCGCGGTAGAGACTCTCGGCCTCGTCGGTGTGCACCGTGACCGCGATCGGGCACGTCGCGCCGTGGCGACGCAACGCTGCGGCGAGCACCAGGTTGGTGTCGGCATCGGGAAGCGTGCTGATGATCCAGCGCGCGTGCCGAATGGGCAGCGCTTCAGGAAACTCTGTGCTGTTCGCGTCGCCGAACACGACAGACACGGTGCCGTCGAGCTGCTCAGTCTCGATCTCGACCCGTGCATACGGATCCCACTCGACGACGAGCACCGAGCACCCGCTCTGCACGAGTTCGCGCACCAACTGACCGCCGAAGCGGCCGTGCCCGTAGACGATGGCGTCATAGCGTTCAGAGTCGAACTGCTGCTCGGGCAGGGTGGTGCGGCGTTCGAAGATGCGCAGGGCGGGTTCGAGCCACGAGTAGAGCTGCTTCGAGTACAAGATCATGTAGGTCGAGCCGGCGATGGTGATGAGGCCGACGAGGGTGACGAGCCCGACGATGCCGTCGTCGACCTGCCCGAGGTCGCGCCCGAGTGCGATGAGGATGAGACTGAACTCGCTGATCTGCGCGACCGCGAGCCCGGCGAGAAAGCCGACCCTGCTCGGGTAGCCCATGGCGCCCATGATGACGAGCACGATGATCGGGTTGCCGATGAGCACGAACAGCGAGAAGACGATGGCGGCCGGAATCTGCGCGCCAATCTGGCTGAAGTCGAGCTGCGCACCGAGCACGATGAAGAAGAACAAGAGCAGAAAGTCACGTAAGCCGCTCAGCGAGGCGGCGATCGATTCACGGTATCGCGTCGAGGCGAGGGCGAAGCCGGCGAGAAAGGCTCCGACTTCGATCGAGAAGCCCAGAAAGTCGGTGATGGCGGCGAGCATGACGGCCCACGCGACGCTCCACACGATGAGCAGCTCTTGCGAGGTCGCCAACTGCTTCAGCAGCCACGGCAGCACCCACCGCATCATGAGAAACAGTCCGATGAAGATGCCGCCCGCACTCAGCACAAGCCTCAGCACTTGGTCGCCGATCGGGGCATCGCCGCCGCCCGCGAAACTGGTGAGGGCGATCATGGCGACGATGACGACGATGTCTTGCACGATCAAGAAGCCGAGTGCGATGCGCCCGTGCAGCTCGTCGAGCTCGCGCTTGTCGCTCAACAGCTTGACGATGATGATCGTCGACGAGAACGTGAGCGCCACGGCGACGTAGAGCGCGGCGATGGGGTCGAGCCCGAACAGCAGCGCGATGCCGAACCCGATCGCCGAGGTGAACACCACCTGACCGAGCCCGGTGAGCAGTGCGACGGTGCCGATCGAGCGGATGAGGTTGACGTCGAGCTTGAGCCCGACGAGAAACAGCAGAATGGCGATGCCGATTTCGGCGAACAGTTCGAGCGGCTCTACTTCGGCGACCCAGCCGAGCACGCTGGGCCCGACGACGATGCCGACGAGAATGAACGCGATGATGAGGGGCTGCCTCGCGCGGTGTGCGAGAAACGCGACGAGACCTGCGACGGCCAAGATGGCCGCGGTCAGGCCGAAGGTGTCGAGTTCGAGGTGCACACGCTCACGCTAGCAACACCCGATCGCCGTCACCGAGGCGGGGGAGGAGGGGCCACCTCGTCGGCGATCGCGGGCACCGGAACAGCATCCGCTGCGATCGTCGGCGGCCGCCGGTCGGGCTGGGTGACGAGCGCGCACCCGAGCAGAATGAGCGCGAAGCCCACGACTGTGAAGATCGTGATCGGCTCTGAGAGCACAAGCGCGCCGGCGATGACGGCCACGGCGGGGTTCACGTAGGTGATGGCGGTCATGCGAATCGGCCCGATCTCGGCGATGAGCGCGAACATGAGCAGAAACGCGACGGCGCTGCACAGCACGGCGAGCACGAGCACGGCGCTGATCACGGGCGCTGACGGCACCTCGGTCGGCCACCCGCCCGTCACCGCGACGACGGGTACATAAATGAGCGCACTCGCGGTCAGTGCGAGCGCCATGACGCCGACGCCGGGCAGGTCGTGCATGTATCGCGAGAGGATGGCCGGGCCGAGCGCATAGCCGACGACGACGACGATGAGCATGGCGACGCTGCCGCTGTCTGAGGCGTCGATCTCGAAGCCGACGATCGCGGCGACTCCGGCCGTGCCGAGGGCGATGCCCACCCAGTTGCGGCCGGTGAGCCGGTCGCGTCGTCCCATGAGAAAGGCGATGCCGACGGCGACGATCGGGATGCTCGACAGCAGCAGCCCGGTGGTCGAGCTCGGCAACCGCACTTCGGCGGCGCCAAGAAAGTACCAGGGCAGCACGATCTCGATGACGGCGAAGATCAGCAGGGGCCGCCAGCGCACGAGCACCGACCGCACGGCATTGCGGTGCAAGGCGATGGGCAGCAGCAGCGCTGCCGCGAGCGCGCAGCGGGCGAGGGCCAGAAACTCGGGGCTGAGCTCGCCGACCGCGATCTTGATGAACAGGTAGGGAACCCCCCACACCACGCCGAGCGCGATGAACAGCACCAGCCCTCGACGCGTCACGACTGCACCGCCGTCGACACGCGCATGACGGGTCGAGCGTCTGTGACGCGCGCGCCGACCTCGACGAAGCCGGCGTCGCTGAACAGCGCTGCGGTGCCGGTGTTGAGGCCGCTCGGCTTCAACGTGGATCTCGTGCTCGCGGGGTTCGCGGCCTGCGCGTCTGCGTCGACGGGGTAGGCCTCGACGATGGCCGCACCCGCTGCGGCGGCGTGCGCCACCGCTGCTGCGAGCAGCGCACGCGCGACGCCGGTGCCGCGGTGGTCGGGCACGACGATGAAGCACACGATCGACCAGACACCGGCATCGCCGAAGTCGCTGTCGGGCACGGCGCCCGCGATGGCTTTGGTGCGCGACAGCCGCACGAAGTCGGCGCGCGGACCGGCGCCGACCCAGCCGATGGGCTCGTCGCCGAGGCGGGCGATCAGCCCGCGCAGCGTGCGGGCGGCATGGTCGCCCTGCGAGGCGGTGCGTCGGTCGGCGTCGTCGAGCACGGCGGCTTCAGCGTTGGTCGTGAGCCACCAGCGGCACGAGCAGTGTCGCGACGCGGCTGTCGAGTCGAACAGCCGCTCGACTGACGCCCAGGGCACGTCGGCGGCGGGCGCGATGGTCAACGCGGTCATGGCGAAACGTTAGCGGGGTTCGCCGACACTGGGCAGCAGGGCGAGCATGTGCTGGGTGATGAGCGGCGCGAGTCGGTGCTGGTCGAACTCGCTGGGGTGCATCCACGTCACGGCGTCGATCTCGGCGTCGGCGACGACCGGGTGCTCGATGCGCGCACGAAAGACGTCGGCGATGAGCGTGGCGCCCGCTTCGTTGGCGGCGTCGGTGGTGAAGGTGCCGAGCGGTTCGAGCTCGTCGGGGTCGAGGCGCACGCCGAGTTCTTCGAGCAGTTCGCGTGCGAGCGTCTCGGCTGCAGTCTCGCCCGGTTCGGGCTTGCCGCCGGGCTGCATCCACACGTGCGTGCCCCGTTTGCGCACGACGAGCAGTCGGCCGGCGTCGTCGACCGCGAGCACCGCCGACACGCGAATGACGGTGCCCTGGGCCGCGACCCCCCGCGCTGCCCCCGGCTGAGGCGTCGCGGCTGTGCCGTCGCGCGTCGTCTCGCTCACCGGCGCTGGTCGATGATGGTCGTGATGGCGATGCGGATGCCCCGCTCGAGCTCATCGAGCGTGAACCGCGGGTCGCCGCCGAGCTGCGGCGTCGCCGGCACGTGGATGAATCCGACCCGAAGCGTCACATCGTCCTCACCCGAAACCACCTCCGCCCGCGCAGCGGCGCGCTGCTCGGCGATGCCGAGTGCGGCATACATGACGGCGTTGCAGACGTAGGTTCCGGCGCTGAGCGACACTTCGGCTGGGATGCCGGCCTGACTGATCGCGTCGGCGATGTGCTTGACGGGTAGCAGCGTGAAACGGGCGGCGGGCCCGTGCGGCTCGAGCGGAGCATCCGTCGGCTGGGCTCCGTCGTTGTCGGCGATGCTCGCATCGGCGAGGTTGAGAGCGACGCGTTCAGGCGTGATGGCGTGCCGGTTCTCGGCGAGCCCGAGCATGACGACGATGTCGGGGTGGTGGGCGTCGATGGCGGCGGCCAGCAGCCCAGGTGCGTTCGCGAATGACACCGGCAGCACGTCGCCGACAATGCGGCAATCGGGATGCCCGAGCTCAGTCAGCCGCCGCACCAGCTCTGCGCTGGGGTTGAGGGCGGCGCCGTTGAAGGGCTCGAACCCGGTGACGAGCACGGTCGGCAGGCGGTCGGCAGGCAGGCTCATGCGTTCAGCCTGTCACGAGTCACCGAGCGCGAGTGTGCTCACGCGCTCAGCGCGCTGCTCAGTGCGTCGCCGAGGGCTCGACTCTTGCTGGGCATCTCTCGTGCGTCGCGGTCGATACTGTCGGGTGGGTGGAGCAGATACTCCGGCCCGGCGCGGGTGATTTCCCATCCGTTATTGTGGGCGAGCAGGTGGTGATGTCGGCAGAGGAGGATTCCGTCTGCGATGTCGGTTCTTCCGCGGTCGCGGTGCCAGTGCTCAATGTGGTGCGCTTCTGTCCAAGAAGGGGGACGTTCGCAGCCGGGCCAGCGGCATCCTCCGTCGCGGGCGGCGAGGGCGAGGCGTTGTGCTCGTGTGAAGAGGCGCCGTTCACGCCCCAGGTTCAAAGGTTGTCCGGCGTTCTCGGGAGCACCGTCGACGGTGAGGGTGATGGTGCCGGCTGTGCAGGCGTGTCGTTCGATGGTGGCGATCGAGACCGGGTCGGGGTGGCCTTCGATGAACCCACGACCAGTGCGAGTGGCGAGAGCGGTGGCGGCGACGATCATGCGCACCCCGATCGGGGCATCGCCGAGCAGATGTGTGGTGTCGGCGGCAGCTCCCTGCCGCAGTAGTTCGGCGAACACATCACTAGCGCGCTGCTCGAGAGTGCGCGTGTCAGCCAACTCAGCCGCCGTGCTCGATGTGGCGTTGCGCCCGCTGTCGCAGGTTGCCCTCTCGTCGGCACCGCTCTCATCGGAACTGGTGAAGTGTGGGCTAGTGCGGCGGGGTGAGGTGACGCGGTCGAACACGTCGCTGACGAGGGCGAAGGTTTCAGGGTCGAGCACCCAATGGGCGTACCCCATTCCGTCAGCACGACGCCCAAGCCGGAAGGAGCGTTGCTCGCGGCGGACTTCTTCACGCTCCGCAACACCAGCCGCATCGAGGTCATCCCGTGCCGCGCGTGCTTCACGACCCGCTCGGTCTGCATCGAGCCCCTCGATGCGCGGAAGCAGAGCAGCGGCAGCCTGGTCGAGGTCATCAGCGCTGACACCCCCGCCCACTCGGCCCAGCCCGGTGCTCACGGCGTCAGCAACGGCAACACTGACGCGCCCCTGGATGACGGCCGCACCGAGCACGCTCTGCTCCTCAGCACCGACAGTGGTGCCGACACGCACCGCCGTGCGGGCATCCACCACGCGGGTTCCGGTCGTGACGCGCACGAGCTCTTCGGCGGTGCGGTGCCCGGTGCGCTGCGCGAGCCCTTCAGAGCCCAACTCGGGGGTCGAGCGGCGGGCGATCTCGCCCGCCAACAGCGACACATGCAGTTGCGCCAGTCGCACCTCTTCTGCCGCCAGACGGGTGAGATCAAGCAACGCCTCATCAGCCAGCGCACGATACGACTCGAGAGCACGAGGGACAGCAGTGAGAGCATCCACCGCCACCGACATCGCTGACGCGATCACGCCGCTCACCTCCCTCTGCCGTTCGGTGATTCGAACATAGCTTCGACCACCGACACGCAGACGGCACGAGCACCACCTGTGGAACAACCGCCCTCAGACGCTCGGCGGCTGCTTGCGGCCCGAGATCGTGAAGAAGACCACTCCGAGGGCGAGAAACGTGATGCCGAGCGCGATGTTGTCGGGCATCGTGAGGCTGAAGACGACTCCGACGATGAAGAAGGTGAGCCCGAGGCTCATGAGCGCGAGGCGGCCGCCCGATGCCCCGGTGCCTCGTGGCCCGTCGGTCGGCGGTTCGCTCATGCTGTCACGCTACCGGCAGGTTCGCGCACGCGCACCTCGACGTTCGCGCCGACGCCTCGCCATTCGATCGCGGCGAGGCATGCGGCGAGTGCGATGAGCACTCCCGCGAGCTCGAACCCTTCTTCAACAGCGAGCAGCACCTGGTACCAGAACTCGACGACCGGGTCGCCCGACCCCGCCCTCATGACGAGCCCTCCGACCCCTTCGAGCACGATCGCCCCGAACAGAAACACCGCGCCGCCGACGATGAGCCAGCGCCGCAGCCGAGCGTCGATGCGGCGGGCAACGATGAGCAGCATGATTCCGGCGATGAGGGCGATCGGGATGCCCACGAGCAGCCAGTCGACGGTGGGCAGCCGTTCGAGCCCGAGTGCGCGGGGCCACGTCGACAGCGACTCGTGCAGTTGGGCGGTCTCGTCGATCGAGAGCAGCAGGGCGACGGCGGCGAGCACGGCGTAGGGCTGCGCGGGCCTTCCAGCGCGATGGTGCAGGGCGGCGAGCACGGCGAGCGTGACGCCGACGGCGGCCATGAGCGCGGCCGTGTACCAGGCCCAGGCGGTGTATTCGGCCCCGGCGTAGAACAGTCGGCTGAGCTGCCCGGCGAGGGCGCGGGCATAGCCGGGCAGGTCGCCGAGTGCGACCAGTATCTGCGCCGCGACACCGACGACGAGCATGATCACCCCGGCGACGGCGAGCCCCCGCAGCAGGGCGGGCGACGCGAGTGAGCGCCAGGGGTTCGCGTCACCGTCAGTCACGCGTTCACCCTAACTGCGCAGGGCTCGTCTCAGGAGTAGCGTCAGCACATGCCCGCTTCGCAGCACCACGCCAGCGCCGCCCCTGTGCTGCTCTCTGCGCACCGCACTCGACTGGTGCTGCTCGTGGTGAGCATCTCGCTCATGACGGTCGTGAGTGCCGTGAGCGGGCTCAATGTGGCGCTGCCGAGCCTCGCCCGCGCGACGGGTGCGAGCCAGACCGAGCTGACCTGGATCGTCGACGCCTACACCGTCATCTTCGCGGGCCTCCTGCTCGCCTCCGGCGCGATCGGCGACCGTGTGGGTCGCAAGGGAATTCTGCTCGTCGGTCTTGCCATCTTCGGTGTGGCGGCGGCGGCCGCGGCCTTCGTCGAGACTCCGAGCGCGCTCATCGCGCTGCGTGCCGTGATGGGCATCGGTGCGGCGGCGATCATGCCGACGACGTTGTCGGTCATCACGACGACGTTTCCGCTCGACCAGCGACCGAAGGCGGTCGGAGTGTGGGTGGGCGTGGCCGGCGGCGGTGCAGCGATCGGGGTGTTCGTGGCAGCCCTGCTGCTGCAGTGGTTCGAGTGGCCGTCGTTCTTCTGGCTCAACGTGGGGCTCGCGACTGACGGCTTCGTGGGCACGGCGCTCGTGGTTCCGCCGGGTCGAGCTGAGCATCCACCTCGATTCGATGGGTTCGGCGCCGTGCTGAGCCTGCTCGCCGTCGGGGGAATCGTGTTCGGCATCATCGAGATTCCTGAACGGGGTGCAGACGACCCGCTCGCACTCGGAGTGCTTGCCGCGGGTCTCGCCGCGCTCGTGGCGTTCGTACTGTGGGAGTGGCGTGTCTCTGCACCGCTGCTCGACCCGCGCCTGTTCGCGGTGCGCGGTTTCGGCATGGGCAGCCTGTCGCTCGCGGTGCAGTTCTTCGCCGCGTTCGGCTTCTTCTTCGCGGCGCTGCAGTATCTGCAGTTCGTGGCGGGGCTGAGCCCGCTGTGGGCGGCGGCGTGCCTGCTGCCGATGCCGTTCATTCTCATTCCGCTCGCGCGCTTCTCGCCGCGCCTCGCCGAGCGCTTCGGCTACCGCCGTGTCGCCCCGGTCGGGCTGCTGCTGATCGCGGCCGCGTTCGTGGTCTTCTCGCGGCTCGAGGTCGAGCTGAACTACGCCGTCTTCGGCACCGGCATCGTGCTGTTCGCGATCGGCATGGCCCTGTCGGGTGCTCCGTCGACGACGGCGATCACGCAGTCGCTGCCGTCTGGCAAGCAGGGCGTGGCGTCGGCTGTCAACGACACGGCGCGCGAATTCGGCAGCGCGCTCGGCATCGCGGTGCTCGGCAGCATCTTGACGGCCACCTACAAATCGGGGGTTCAGGATGCGATCGCGGGCCTGCCGCCCGCGATCGGCTCGGCCGTCGAGTCGTCGATCGCGTTCACCCAATCAGATCGGGTCGCCGAGTTCGGAGCCGCCGCCCAGCCCGTCATCGACGCAGCCAAGTCAGCCTTTCTCGACGGTGTCACGTCGGCCCTGCTGGTCGCGGCTGTCGTGCTCGCCGTCACGGCGGCGATCACGGTGACGTTCGGGCCGCGGCGGGCGCCAGCACCCGCGCCCCTGCACTAGACTCTTCTACGGCCCGCGCACCATCGGGCCGGCCACGGGCTGTGGCGCAGCTTGGTAGCGCACTTGACTGGGGGTCAAGGGGTCGCAGGTTCAAATCCTGTCAGCCCGACCGAATGCGAAAGGGCCGTCCTACGGACGGCCCTTTCGCATGTCATCAGCAGTGCGACATTGCACCAGCGAGCCGGTGGGGACGAATCCTGTCAGCCCGCCCCGTCACCTCGAGACCTCAGGGCGCCGGCGGCAGTGAGGCCTGGCGCAGCCAGCGCTCGACCCCGGCGACGTGCGCGGTGGCGAGTGAGATGGCGAGCCCTGAGTCGTGCTGGCTGATGGCGTCGGCGATGGCGCGGTGCTCGGCGAGGGTGCGTTCGACCGCGCCTTCTTCGGTGAGCCCTCGCCAGATGCGGGCGCGCACCGTCTGGCCGCTGAGGCTCTCGATGAGGCTGGCGAGGTAGGCATTGCCGGCGAGCTGCGCTATCTCTCGGTGAAAGCGCACGTCGTGCTCGACCAGTTCGTCGAGTCTGACCGAGGTAGGGTCGATCGTCTCGACTTCGCGCTGCAGGGCGGCGATCGCGGCCTCATCGGCGAGCGCTGCCGCCATGCCGGTCGCTTGCGATTCGAGTATGCGGCGCACGTGAAAGATCTCGAGCAGCGAGTCGTCGTTGTGCAGGTCGGCGACGAACGAGATCGCTTCGAGCAGCAGTCGTGGTTCGAGGCTCGTGACGTAGGTGCCGTCTCCGCGGCGCACGTCGAGCACGCCCATGACTTCGAGAGCCTTGACGGCTTCTCGCATCGAGTTGCGTGAGAGGCCGAGTCGTTCGGCGAGTTCTTTCTCGGGCGGAAGCCGGTCGTCGGGAGCGAGTTCACCCGCGACGATCATCGCTTTGATGCGTTCGATCGCGTCATCTGTGACAGCCACGTCAACCATCATACTGAAATATGTCGGATGTTTGCGGCAAGCCGCATCGTCGTCGATCGAGAGCCCTTCCAAGAGGACTGCTCACATTGACAGCCTAGACATCCGATGTTTATACTCCTGGTGTTCCGTGCAGTCGACGAGAGATTGCGGGATGGAAGGACACCCGTGAGTCGTATCGTCGCACTCGACACCGCAGACATCCGATTTCAGACGTCGCTGACGCTCGACGGCTCTGACGCGATGAACCCGTGCCCCGACTACTCGGCGGCCTACGTGGTCATGCGCACCGACAGCGCAGACGAGGGGCACGCGTTCGTGTTCACGATCGGCCGAGGCAACGACGTGCAGGTCGCTGCGATCGATGCCCTCGCCGAGCACTTCGTCGGCCGTGAGATCGAACCGCTGCTCGCCGACATGGGCGGCACGTTCCGCGAGATCGTCGGCGACTCGCAGCTGCGCTGGCTCGGCCCCGAGAAGGGTGTCATGCACATGGCGATCGGCGCCGTGATCAATGCGCTGTGGGATATCAAGGCGAAGCGGGCGGGCATGCCGTTGTGGCAGTTGCTCGCGCGCATGTCTCCCGAAGAGCTCGTCTCGCTCGTCGACTTCCGCTACCTCAGCAACGCCCTCACCGCCGATGAGGCGCTGACGATGCTGCGCGAAGCCGAACCCGGTCGCGCGCAGCGCGAAGCCGAGCTGCTGGCCACCGGCTACCCGGCGTACACCACCACGCCGGGGTGGCTCGGGTATTCCGACGAGAAGCTCGAGCGGCTGCTGCGTGAGGCGCTCGACGAGGGCTTCACGCAGATCAAGCTCAAGGTCGGAGCCGACCTCGATGACGACATCCGACGTTTTCGCAAGGCGCGCGAGGTGTGCGGGCCAGACTTTCCGATCGCGATCGACGCGAATCAGCGCTGGGAGGTCTCTGAGGCGATCGAGTGGGTGCGGGCACTCGCCGAGTTCCACCCGACCTGGGTCGAAGAGCCGACCAATCCGGACGACATTCTCGGCCACGCCGAGATCGCGCGCGGCATCGCCCCGATTCGAGTCGCCACCGGCGAGCACGCGCAGAACCGCATCACGTTCAAGCAACTGCTGCAGGCGAACTCGCTCGAGGTCATGCAGATCGACGCCGTGCGCGTCGCGGGGGTCAACGAGAACATCGCCAACCTGCTGCTGGCGGCGAAGTTCGGGGTGCCGGTCTGCCCGCACGCCGGCGGGGTCGGGCTCTGCGAGGCAGTGCAGCACCTGTCGATGTTCGACTTCATCGCCGTCTCCGGCACTCGCGAAGGGCGCTTGATAGAGTTCGTCGATCACCTGCACGAGCACTTCGTCGTGCCCGCCGTGATCAGCGGCGGCTCATACCTGGCCCCGACCGCGCCGGGAACAGGCATGGAGATGAAGCACAGCAGCCGCACCGAGTTCACCTGGAGTGGCACGTATGCCTGACGCGTTCGACAGCGTGCCCCGGCTCGGCTTCGGCACCGCGAACCTCGGCAATCTGCATCGCGAGCTCGACGACGACGACGCATGGGCGATTCTCGATGCCGCGTGGAACGCTGGCATCCGCTGCTTCGACACCGCCCCCCACTACGGGCTGGGGCTGGCCGAGCGGCGGCTCGGTGCGTTCTTGCAGTCGAAGCCGCGCGATGAGTTCGTCGTGTCGACGAAGGTCGGCCGCCTTCTTCGAGAGAACCCCGACCATCTCGGCGGCCTCGACACCGACAACGACTTCTTCGTGCCAGATGTTCTTCGACGCGAGTGGAGCTTCACCGCCGATGGCATTCGCGCCAGTCTCGACGAGTCGCTCGACCGGCTCGGGCTCGACCGTGTCGATCTGCTCTACCTGCACGACCCCGAGCGGCACGATCTCGATCTCGCGATCGACGAGGCGCTTCCGGCCCTGCAGCGGCTGCGATCAGAGGGGCGAGTGGATGCTGTCGGTGTCGGCTCGATGACCTCTGCGGCGCTCGCCCGCTGTGTGCGAGAAGCCCAGCTCGATCTCATCATGATCGCTGGGCGCTACACCCTGCTCGAGCAGCCCGCCGCCGAGCACGTGCTGCCGGCCTGCCGTGAGCGCGGCACCGGCGTGGTCGCGGCATCCGTGTTCAACACCGGTCTGCTCGCGACAGCGCAGCCGATCCGCAGCGCCCGCTATGAATACGGCGAGGTTCCCGACGCGCTCTGGCACCGGCTGCAGCGCATCCTGAGTGTCTGCCGCAATCACGACGTGCCGCTTCCCGCGGCCGCCGTGCAGTTTCCGCTGCGTGATCCGGTGGTCCGCTCGGTGGTGGTGGCGGGCTCGCGCCCCGAGCAGGTGCGTGAGAACGCCGAGCTGGCGGCTCTGCCGATCGCTGAGCCATTCTGGAGTGACCTCATCGACGAAGACCTCATTCCCCGATCGGATGGCACCTGATGCTCGAAGGAATCGATCCGCTGCTGACGGGCGAGCTGCTGCTGCACCTCGACCGCATGGGCCACTCCGACGCCGTCGTCGTCGCAGACGCGCACTTTCCGGCGTGGGCGCTCGGCCGCCACGTCATCGACCTGCCGGGCACGAGCACCCCCGCCGTGCTCGCGGCCATCTGCACCGTGCTTCCGCTCGACGACGAGCCCGGTCTCGACCTCATGACCTCAGCCGACGGCACGGTGCTCGACGTGCAGCAGCAGCTGATGACCGCGGCGGGCACGAACGTCGACACCACGCGGTTCGTCGAGCGCTTCGAGTACTACGCCCAGGCGAAAGAAGCCTTTATCATCGTGCGCACTGGCGAGACGCGCACGTACGGCAACGCGACGGTGCGCAAGGGTGTGGTGGGGCATCCATCGTGATGACGCTTCCTGACGAACTGACCACTGCCACCGCGGTCACCCCGCGTGGCACGCGCTATTCGATCGCGCGAGTGCACCCGAACGGCGTCGCCGACCGCACCGCCATCGCCTGGGCAGACGGCCTCGACACCGACGCCCCTCGACCGCATCTCATGATGTTCCACGGGTCGGGAGGGTCTGACGCCGTCATCGATGATGAGGTGTTCGCCGACTATGTCGCGGGGGCGATCGATGCGGGTTGGGTCATCTCTGCCGCCTCGCTCGGCGGCAATTCGTGGGGCAACTCGTACGCGCACGACTGCATCGCCAACGTCGACCACTATGTCAGTGCGGTGTTCACCATCGGCCCTCGCCTGCTGCTGGGCGAGTCGCAGGGCGGCGGAACGACGTTCTCGGTGCTGCTGCGCAAGACCGTGCCGTCGATCATGGCTGCTGTCGCGCTCGCACCCGCGCTGAACTTTCAGTGGGTGTGCGACGAGGGCCAGTCGTCTGCTGCGATTCGGGATGCGTACGATGCGACGCCCCACGACTTCGCGACTCGGGTGCGCGGCCACGCGCCCCTCACCGGGGCCGCCGCTGACTTCAGCGGGTACCGTCTGCGCGTGCGGGCGTCGTACGACGACACGATGACCCCCAAGGCCGCGCACATCGACAGGTTCGTCGAGGCGGGGCTCGCCGCTCACCTCGCAGTCTTCGAGAATCTCACCGTCACCGGCGATCACATGTCGCCGCCGCACTACGACGCCGCGGCAGACCTGGCCTTTCTCGCGGCGGGCGCAGCCGAGTTGCGCCACGGTCAGCCCGAGATGGAGGTGTCATGAGCACGCCGATTCTGGGGGTAGGCATCATCGGTGCAGGGCCGGTGACCCAGGCGATTCACCTGCCCACGCTGTCTCGACTCGAAGACCTCTTCCGTGTCGTGCACATCATGGATGTCGATGCCGAGGTCGCCGCGTCGGTCGCCGCCCGCGTCGGCGCGAAGGCCACGACGAGCATCGATGACGTTCTCGGTGACGACGAAGCGCAGATCATCGTCATCTGCAGCCCGTCGCCCTTTCACGCAGAACAGGTCATCGCCGCCTGCCGCGCCGGCAAGACGGCGGTGCTCTGCGAGAAGCCCTTCGCGATGTCGGCAGAAGAGGCTGAGCAGATCGCTGCAGTCTCAGCCGACACCGGTGTGCCGATCATCGTCGGTGCGATGCACACGTTCGACCCGGGCTGGCTCGCGGCCCGGCAGCACTGGGCAGACTTGGTCGAGTCGGTGCACACCATCAGGTACTCGGTGGTGCTGCCGCCGAATGCGCGCTTCGAAGACGTCGCCACCGAGGTGCTGACGCGCCCCGTGCACGCCCCCGCCGACCCGACTGATCCTGAGGTGGCGTTCCGCATGCTCCGCGGCGGCATTCTGGGTCTGGCGATTCACGACCTCCCGCTCGTGCGCGTGCTCTGCTCAGACGTCAGCCGTGTCGAGGTGCTCTCTGCCACGGCTCTCGACCCGTCTGGCTACTCGGTGACGTTGCGCGTCGGCGACTGCACTGTCGAGATGCTCGCGATCTTCTCGCAGGGCTTCAGCACCGAGTGGTACCTCGAGGCGATCGCCGACGACCGCTCGCTGCGCATCGACTTCACGCCGTCGTATGTGCACGCGGGGTCGGCGACGGCCACGCTGTTCGAGGGGACGAGTGCTCGAGTGCTCGGCCCGTTCTCGATGAACGGCTACGAGGGCGAGTGGCGGTTTCTCGCCGACCTCGCCCACGGCACCGCCGAACCGATCGACGTGCACGAGCTCGTCGACGACCTCAGGTTCGCGCTCGAGGTGTCAGATCTCGCCTCCGCGGCCGCCCGCGACAACGCGATCAGCATGCGGTCGACGAGGGAGGCATGATGGATGCTCCGCTCACGGTGGCCTTCGACCAGGCCGCGCAAGACTCGGGTGCCATAGCTCAGGTGATCGCGTCGCTGCCGGTGTCGCTGGCGCGCGGCTCTGAAGCGGGCGAGCTCGTCGGCATCGACGGCGGTGCCGGCTGGCCCGCGGCTGCCGAGCGGGCGATCGATGCCGGAGCCCGCGGTCTGCTCATCGTGCGGCCGGTGCCCGCAGACGCCGCATCGCTCGTCGAGAGCGCTGCCGCTCGAGGCGTGCCCGTCGTGATCGACTCTATGTGGACTCATGATCCGGCGGTCGAGCTGAGCGCCGCATCGTTCGCCGAGGTCGCCGATGATCGTTGTCTGCTCGAAGCGCGTGTCTCGTCGGCCGTCGGGTCAGAGTGGCACCGCGTGCTGCTCGACCAGCTGTCGGTGATTCGCGCCGCGGTCTCGCCGGTACGTTCGCTCGACGTCATTCGTCGAGACCGCACGGGCTACTCGGCAACCGCCGTGCTCGCGACCGGCGGTCGGGTGAACCTCACGGCGATCGGCACCGACTCGGTGGCGGCCTCGGCGACGCTGCGCATCGTCAACCAGCAGAGGGTGGTGCAGCTGACCGTTCTCGACCCGGCGACAGCTGCTCCGGGTCGGGTCGTGGTGACGAGCCCCGCCGGTGCGAACGAGCTCGAGTCGGTCTGGGAGACCGCTCATCGGGCCGCGTGGCGTCGGCTTGTCGCCCTCGTTCGGCAGGGCGAGACCTCGCGAGACCTCGAGTTCTTCGCTGACGACTGCGCAGTGGCTGCAGCATGGTGACGCTCTCCGCGCTGCGCAACGCGGCCCCGCAAACGTCCGATCTTTGTGTACGATCGCTACAGGTCGTTGTGCGCTGATGGTGCAGTCAGAGCGACCAGCACAGGGGGGAGGGCGTGCCATGTCGTCGAGCGGTCAGGGCGCCCAGTCGCCGACGGTGAACCCCGGGGCGATCGATCTCTCGTCAGCCACCGCGCTCGTCACCGGCTCGAGCCGCAACCTGGGCCTCGCGATCGCGACGCGGCTCGCGGCTGCGGCAGCGCGAGTGGTCGTGCACGCCCGCACCGACGCAGAGGCGCAGAACGCTCGGCGCGAGATCATCGAGCTCGTGCCCGAGGCCGAGCTCACGACGGCGGTGTTCGATCTCGCCGACGCTGATCAGATCGACGCCGCCGTCGATGAGCTCGCCGCTGCAGGCTGGTCTCCCTCGATTCTCGTCAATAACGCGGCCTTGCTCGACGTGGAGTCTGCCGGGTTCATGGCCCAGCCTCGCGAAGCGTTTCGCGAGGTGCTCGAGGTGAATCTGTTCGGGGTGCATCACCTCTCGAAACGAGCGGCCGCGGCGATGATCGATGAGGGCCGAGGTGCGATCATCATGATCTCGTCTCTGGCCGGCGAGCGAGCCATTCACGGCCGACCCGCCTATGACGTGAGCAAGTCTGCTCTCGACGGCCTCACGCGTGCGATGGCGATCGAGCTCGCACCGCACGGAGTGCGGGTCAACGCGATCGCACCCGGCTACATCCACTCTGATCGTTGGCAGCATCTCACCGACGAGGCGCTCGAGCGTCGGCGGGCGAACGTGCCGTGGGGTCTGCCGACCGAGGCGGCTGAGATCGCCGAGCTCGTGGCACTTCTCGCGTCTGATCTTGTGCCGTCGATGATTGGGTCGCGCATCATCATCGACGGTGGTCTGGCGGCGCAGCAGGTGCCGAGATCTGACGTCGCATAGTCGTCGACCTGTTCATGAGAGGGGGGCTCTGAATGCGCAGAATGGTCTTCATCGGCGACAGCATCACCGATGCTCATCGTCGCAGCGACCCGCTGCAGCTCGGCAGCGGCTACGTCAACCTCATCGCCGAAGAGTTCGAGCGACGCTCAGCGTCGGTCGAGGTCATCAATCGGGGGGTGTCGGGCGAATGCGTGCGTGATCTGCGAGCCCGCTGGCAGCACGATGTTCTCGACCTCGAGCCTGATGTGCTCACGGTGTACATCGGCGTCAACGACACCGTGCGCACCTGGTTTCAGGGCCAGCCGACGCCTCCCGCCGAGTTCGAAGCAGACCTCGATGACGTGCTCAGCAGGTCGGTCGCACAGGGCACGTCGACCATCATCGTCATCGAGCCCTTCTTTCTCACCGACGTGCCGTTTGCGGGGCCGTGGAGGGCGGGCGAAGACTTCGCGCGCGCCGATCTCGACTCGAAGCGCCCGATCGTCGAGTCGCTCGCCCGTGCTCATGGGGCGCACTTCATTCCGCTGCAAGCGGCGATGACCGAGGCCGCGCACGAGCGAGGCGCGGCCCTGCTCGCCCAAGACGGCGTGCATCCTTCTGGCCTCGGCGAACGACTCATCGCGCGGCTCTGGTTCGAGGCCTTCGACTCGGTCGGGTGACCCCAAGGGCCTCATGCAGACAGACATCGGATCAATTGTTGACGGTGACCGGTCGATATGCCTACAATTCAGGGAAACATCGGAGCAATTATGACGTTGACATCCGATGTCGCTCTGCACCATCACGAAACATCACCAAGATTGCCCTCGATCCTGTGGGACTTATCAAAGGAGAAAGTCACATGTCAGTTGTGCTCTCAACACGACAGCGGAGGGTGGTGGCTGGCGCTCTCGCGTTGGCGACCGGGCTCTCGCTCGTCGCATGCACCGCGACTCCCGATGCCGAGCCTGAGGTCGCGTTCGACCCCACGCTCGAAGTCACCCTCACCATCGGAGACCTGCCGCCCGAGGCGAACGAGGCCTCTCGCGCGCAGTTTCTCGAGCAGGTAGAAGCCTTCCAGCTCGAATACCCGCACATCACGCTGAACCCGATCGAAGAGACGTGGGATCCCCAGACCTTCCAGGCGAAGCTCGCCGGCGGCAATCTGCCCGACGTGATGTTCACCGCGGTGACCGAGGCGGCGTCGATCGCGAGCCGTCAGCAAGTCGCCAACCTGAACGATGCACTTCGCATCACGGGGCTCGATGAGGCGCTCAACCCCGACCTCGTCGCTACCGTGACGGGGCCAGACGGCGGCATCTACGCGATTCCGACCGGTGTCGGCCCTCTGGGCATCATCTACAACCGTGTGCTCTTCGAACAAGCCGGCCTCGACCCTGACGTGCCGCCGGCGACGTGGGACGAGGTTCGCGAATACGCGAAGCTCATCGTCGAGCGCACCGACGCGAAGACCGGGTTCACTCCCTACGCGACGCAGGGCACCGGTGGCGGCTGGATGCTCGCCGCGGGCGCCGCGGGTTTCGGCGGTTCTCTCGTGAGCGACGACGGCACCGAGGCGACGCTCACGTCGCAGCCGGTCGTCGACTTCCTCACCCTCTACCGCGACATGCGGTGGGAAGACAACACCGTCGGCGAGATGGTCGTCTTCGGTGGTGCCGAGAGCTACGCAGAGTTCTCGGCCGACCAGGTCGGCATGATGATCGGGCACAACGGCATGTACGAGCCGATCATCGTGCGCAATGAGGCCGACCCCGCGATCTTCGGCATGGGGCCGATGCCGGTCGGCGGCGGCGCGACTCCTGGCACCCTCTCCGGCGGTGGCATTCAGATCGTCAGCCCCACGACCACGCTCGAAGAGCAGGTCGCTGCGGTGCAGTGGATCAACTACCGTCACCTGCGCAAGTTCACCGACGAGGCCTTCGCCGTCGATCAGGCTCAGGCCGCGGCAGAGTCGGGTGCGTCTGCCCACATTCCGGGCTACGCGCCGGTGAGCGAAGAGCAGTACGAGCTGTACCTCGAGTGGATCGCGCCGTACAACAACGTGCCCATCGAGCAGTTCGCGCCGTTCTTGAACTCGCGTTCGACCTACGTGCTGCGCGGCGAGCCCGCCCTCAAGACTCAAGAGATCTACGCCGAGACGAGCGTGATCTTGCAGAGGATTCTTGAAGACGAGTCTGCTGACCCCGCGACGGTGCTCGAAGAGGCCAATACGGCGGTTGCGCGGTTGCTCGCTCGATGACGAACAACACCATCACCACCGCGGTGCGGGCTTCAGCTGAAGCCCGCACCGCGGAGGTGCCTCGGCCGTCGCGCCCCCCGCGTTCTCGTGGCCCGCTGCATCGCCTCAGGCGATGGTGGATCATGGGCGGCTTCTCGACGCTGATGATCGCCGTGCCGATGATCTTCATCTTCGGCTACTTTGCCTGGTGGCCGATCATCAGTGGCCTCACCATGGCCTTCCAACGCCCCGACTTTCTCGGCCCGGACGAGTTCGTCGGGTGGAGCAACTTCGAGTACGTGCTTACTGACCCGTTGCTGCCCAAGGTCATCGGCAACACGCTCATGTTCGCCGGGCTCTCGATTCTGTTCGGCTTTCCCTTGCCGCTGCTCATGGCGACCTTCATGGCAGAGCTTCGCGGTTCGCGGCGGCTCTACAGTGTGCTGGCCTACCTGCCGGTGCTCATTCCGCCCGTCGTCGTGGTGCTGCTCTGGCAGTTCTTCTACAACCCGGGCGCGAGCGGATTCTTCAATGAGATTCTCGGCGTGTTCGGCATCGGGCCGTTCGGCTGGCTGAACTCGTCAGACATGGTGATTCCGTCGATGGTGCTCGCCGCGACGTGGGCCGGTGCCGGCAGCGCCATGATCATCTATCTCGCCGCGATGACGAGTGTCAGTCGCGACCTCTACGAGGCGGCAGAGCTCGACGGTGCCGGAATCGTGTCGCGCACCTGGCACATCACCTTTCCGCAGATCCGCGGCGTCATTCTCATTCTTCTGCTGCTCTCGATCATCGGCAGCATGCAAGTGTTCACCGAGCCCTTCATCTTCACCAAGGGCGGCCCAGACAACGCCTCGATGACGATCCTGCTGATGATCTACAACTACGCCTTCATCGGTGCCGATTTCGGTGCGGCCACAGCACTCTCGGTGCTGCTCGGCCTCGTGCTGTGCGTCGTCTCGGTCATCTACTTCTACGCCACGCGGAGGTATTCGAAGTGAGTGCAACCCCCGGACTCGTCACCGTGCAGACCAAGCGGGCGACCCGCGCGCCCCGCCACTACGAGCGTGGTGCGGTGTCGTTCGCCGATCGCAAGAAGCTGAGCGTGCGCATCGCGCTCGGCATCTCTCAGTCGCTCTTGCTCATCGCGCTCATCGTCGTGTCGCTCGGCCCGCTCGTGTGGCTCTTCATGGCAGCCCTCGCCGAGTCGCAGACGCTCGTGCGCAATCCCATGGGGGTCTTCACCTCGGGGCAGTTTCTCTGGGAGAACTTCGTCACGGCGTGGACGACCATCAGGGTCGGTCAGTATCTGCTGAACACCCTCTGGGTCGTCGGTGGGTCGTGGTTCGTCACGATCTTCACGTGCATGACCGGTGCCTATGTGCTGAGCGTGCTGCGACCCAAGTGGGGCGGGTTCGTGGCTGGGGCGATTCTGGCCACGCTCTTCATTCCGAACGTGATCTCGCTCGTGCCGCTCTACCTCACGATCATCGAGATGCCGCTCCTCAACATCTCGCTGCTCGACACCTACTGGGCGGTGTGGCTGCCGCACGCGGCCAGCCCCTTCCTGCTGCTGGTCTTCAAGCGCTTCTTCGATGCGATTCCGCCTGAGCTCTATGAGGCGGCGCGCATCGACGGGGCCGGGCCGATCAGGGTCTTCACGACGATCATCTTGCCGATGTCGAAGCCGATCATCGGTGTCGCGTCGCTGCTGACGATCGTCGCGAGCTGGAAAGACTTTCTCTGGCCGATGCTCGTCTTGCCCAACGCCTCACTGCAGCCGATCTCGGTCGCCCTGCCGCGGGTCGCCGAGATCGTGCCGCTCAACATTCAGATGGCCGCGCTGTTCTTGGCGATCATCTTTCCGGTCGGCTTGTTTCTCGTCTTGCAGCGCTACTTTCTCGAGGGCGCCGGTTCAGCGGGAGCGCTCAAGGGATGACGAGCCAGGCTGCGGCCGCCACCGAGATTCCCGTTCCGACCCGCGAGCAGCTGCATTGGCAGCGACTCGAGATGGGGGCGTTCTTTCACTTCGGCGTCAACACCTTCGCCAACCTCGAGTGGAGCGACGGCACCGTGCCGGCGTCGGCCTTCGACCCGAGCGACCTCGATGTGGGTGAGTGGATCGACACCGCCGTGGCAGCGGGTGCGAGGTATGCGATTCTCACCGCCAAGCATCACGACGGGTTCTGCCTGTGGCCGACCGCGACCACCGACTACTCGGTGGCCTCGTCGCCGTGGCGGGGCGGGGGCGGCGACCTGGTGGGGGAGTTCGTCGAGGCGTGCCGCGAGCGCGGCGTGCTGCCGGGCCTCTATCTCTCGCCGTGGGATCGCCACGAGCCGAGCTACGCCGACCCGCAGGCGTACTCCGAGTTCTATGCGCGGCAGCTCACCGAGCTCTGCACGCAGTACGGCCCGATCGCCGAGATCTGGCTCGACGGCGCCGGCAGCGAGGGCTACATCTACGACTGGGCTCGCATCATGCAGGTCATCGACGCCCATCAGCCGAGCACGATCGTGTTCAATATGGGTCGGCCGAGCATCCGGTGGGTCGGAAACGAAGACGGGCTGGCCCATGACCCCGTCGAGTACGTCGTGACGCAGACCATGTCGAGCCAGTACACGAACCTGCGCATCGGCCTGCCCGAGGCGGCATACCTGCCGCCCGAGTGCGATGTGTCGTTGCGACGCGGATGGTTCTGGCACGCGAAAGATGCGCCGAAGACGCTCGAGCACCTGCTCGGCATCTACTACCGGTCGATCGGGTTGGGCGCGAACCTGCTGCTCAACATCCCCCCAGACACTCGCGGTCGCATCGACCCCCTCGACGCACGGGTGATCACCGAGTTCGGCGACGAGCTGCAGCGGCGGTTCGGCACCCCCCTCGTCGCCACCCTGACCCCGCTGCGCGACGGTGAGTGGCTCGCCGAGTTCGACGACGAGGTCACGGTCGACCACGTGCGCGTGCGCGAAGACCTCTCTCGCGGCCAGCGCGCCACGAACCACGAGCTCATCGCCGGCGGCACGACGATCGCGAGCGGGCGCTCGATCGGAGTCGGGCGACTGCACGTGCTCGCCGAACCGGTGACGACGCGCGAGCTCGTCGTGCGGGTCGACGGCGCTGACCCCGCACTCAGCGAGCTCGTGGCCCACCGCACGGGTCGCACAATGCTTCCGCGCCTTCCTGATGACTACACGGCCCCCACGGGGCGCCCCGACGAGCACGAGAGCGAGTGGCTATGAGCACCGCACCCACCTTCATCGATCTTCCGGTCGCCGGCACTCTCGAGCTGCCGTCGCGCACGGGTGCGATCGCCTCGCGCCTCGGCGTCGGCTTCGAGACGCTCGACCGCGATCTGTTCGACCCTGAGCGGGTGTACCCCTTGCTCGCGCAGCTCGGCGTCGGGTGGGCGCGCGTGCAGTCGGGGTGGAGCAAGTGCGAGAAAGCGCCGGGTGTGTATGACTTCGCGTGGCTCGACGACATCATCGACAAGCTCGCCGCGGCCGGGGTCTCGACGCTGCTGTCGCTGACGTTCGGCAACATTCTCTATACGACGGATGCTCCGCACGAGTCGGCCGTCGGCTACGTGCCCGTCAACTACTCCGACGACGTCGTCGAGGCATGGTGTCGCTATGTCGGTGCTCTCGCCGCTCATCTTCGCGGGCGCGTCTCGCACTGGGAAGTCTGGAACGAGCCCAACATTCCGCAGTTCTGGATGCCCGCGCAAGAGAACGGGGCGGCCTACGCCCGGTTGGCCGCGCTCACCGCTGCCGCCGTGCGCGAGGTCGACCCCGACGTCGTGATCGTCGGGGGTGCGCTCTCGCGCGTCGACCCGATCTTTCTCGAAGAGGCACTGCAGGCGGGCCTCGCCGACACGATCGACGTGCTGACCTTCCACCCCTACCAGCCTGTGCCCGAGCACAATCTGCGCACCATGCACGACCTCGTGCGGCGCCTGCTCGATCGATACTCACCGCCCGGCAGCGTCGAGATCTGGCAGGGCGAAGCGGGGTGCCCCTCGCAGGCGTTCGGTCACAACGACGACTGGCTCGGGCTCTACGACATCGACGAAGACGTGCAGGCACGCTGGGTCGCGCGCCGGGTCTTTGCCGATCTCGGGGTGGGCTTCGTGCGGTCGTTCTACTTTCACGCCGTCGACCTCATGGCGAAGGCCTATCGGCAGTCAGATGGCGGCGAGCGGCCCCCGGTGATGATGGGGCTCATCCGCGGTGACAGCTATGAGCCGAAGAAGGCTTTCGAGGTGCTGCAGCGCGTCGCGTTCTTCGTCGACGATTCGAGCGAGCGCCGTGAGCTCTTGAGCATGTTCCGCGAGGTCGATGAGCAGCATCCCGAGCAGACCGGCATGCTCTCGGCTCCCGTGTGCGCGAGCTTCGCGCGCGCAGGGCACCCGGTGTTCGCCTACTGGCTCAGTGAAGACCCGCAGCAGCGTTCGGCGCCGCGCGAGGTGCAGGTGCAGGTGTGGTGGGACAACGATCTGACCCTTGATCGACCGGTGCTGGTCGACATGCTCACGGGTGCCGTGCACGTGATCGAGCCGATGCCGCTCGACGAGCAGCTCGCGTTCGACGCGATTCTCGGGGTGCGGTTCACCGTGCCGATCAGCGACTACCCGCTCGTGCTCACCGACGCCTCTGCCGTGCCCGGATACCTCGACCCTCGGCCGGTGCCCGAGGGCGAGAGCACGCTGAGCACGCTGCGGCGACGCCGCTACCGCGACTGAGATCTGAGCACCGCGCATGCAGCTGGCCACACTCGAGACATTCGTCTGCGACGCTTTTCGCACCAACTGGGTCTTCGTGAAGCTCACGACCGAGTCGGGCATCCACGGCTGGGGCGAGGCGACGCTCGAGTATCGCGAGAAGACCGTCGTCGAGGCCGTGCACGAGCTCGAGCCGAGCCTGCGCGGCCGCGATCTGCGCGACATCAGCGCGTGGTGGCACGACGCCTACCGCGACGCCTACTGGCGGGGCGGGGTCGTGCTCACGAGCGCCCTCTCGGCGATCGAGATGGCGCTGTGGGATATCAAGGGCAAGGCGCTCGGGGTGCCGGTGCACGAACTGCTGGGCGGCAGGGTTCGGCCGAGCATCCGGGCCTATGCGAACGGGTGGTTCGCGGGGTCGCGCACGCCCGCCGATTTCGCGCGCTGCGCGGTCGACACGGTGGCGAGCGGCTACACCGGGCTCAAGTGGGACCCATTCGGCGCAGCCTTTCGCGACCTCACGCGACGCGAGCTCAGCGCGGCCCTCGAGTGCGTCGAGGCGGTGCGCGAGGCTGTCGGCGACGACGCAGAGCTCATGATCGAGGGCCACGGCAGGTTCGATCTGCCGGCCGCGACGCGCATCGCCCACGAGCTCGAGCGCTTCGACGTGCTGTGGTTCGAAGAGCCGCTCATTCCGGGCAATCTCGAGAACTACGCTCGCCTGAACCGGTCGACGCGCACGCCGATCTCGCTCGGTGAGCGGCTCTACACCCGGTGGGATTTTCGCGAGGTCTTCGAGCGCGGCTGCGCCTCATACGTGCAGCCCGACGTCTCGCACGCGGGGGGCATTCTCGAGCTGTCGCGCATCGCTGCGGCGGCCGAGATGTGGCAGGTGACGTTCTGCCCTCACAACCCGAGCGGGCCGGTGGCGAATGCGGCGACGCTGCAGCTTGCGGCGAGCATCCCGAATTTCGGCTGGCTCGAGACGATGGCGACCGATGTTCCGTGGCGCGCCGAGATCGCATCAGAGTCGGCGCGGTTCGCCGATGGCGTCGTCGAGGTGTCTGACGCCCCGGGCCTCGGCGTCGAGATCGACACGGCGGCGCTCACGCGGTATCCGTATCAGCCGCACGCGCTGCGCCACTACTCGGGTGCGCTCACCGACATTCGCCCTGCGGGGGCGACGGCGTCGTTGCCGACCGCGCGCTGAGGCCCCGCGGCGCGGTCACCGAGCGCTCAATGCTCGGATGTTTACCGGGATGCTCTCCGCGAGTTTGCGCCATTCCACACCGAAACGCTCTGAAGTCGAGGGTCACGCCTCGAGATTGCGGCTTAAACATCGGGTTAATCCTTGACGTGAGTTCTCACGCAGGGATACCGTGACATCGGCGACGGGCAATGACGTCGTCAGATGCAATGCCGCATCCCACTGAAGAAGAGAGAACGACGTGTCTGCTTCACCCACTCTCGGGCGCCGATCGGCAGCCCTGCTCGCGCTCATCGGTTTCGTCATCACCTCGGTGGGCATTCTGGCGCCACCGCCCTTGTTCACCGATGCGGCCCACGCTGCGACGCCGGTCACCGTCGAGACCGTCTACGAGGCCGAAGACGGTGAGCTGAGCAGCGGCGGCGCGCAGACCGGAGTGGTCACCGACGCGAACGCATCGGGCGGCGCCTTCGCGCGAGTTGGCAATGAGGCCGGCCAGTACAACACGATCACGGGCATCGAGGGCGGCATCGGTGGCGACGCAGAGGTCACGATCCGATATGCATACGGTGCCGGCGACAGCCACACCAAGGTGCTCGTCGTCAACGGGGTGGAGATCGGCAACGTCGTCTTCGCCTCGACGAGCCCGTCGAACGACTGGTCGGTGTGGGGCGAGAAGACCATCACGGTGGCACTCGAGCCCGGTGCAGGCAACACGATTCAACTCATCAACGACGTGACCAAGTACTTTCCGATCAGGCTCGACTACTACTCGGTGACGGTCGCGACGGGAGACGTCGCCTATGAGGCCGAAGACGGCGAGCTCAGCAGCGGTGCGCAGACCGAGATCGTCACTGACGCGAACGCGTCGGGCGGGGCCTTCGTGCGGGTCGGTACAGCCGTCGGCGAGTACAACACGATCACGGGCGTCGATGGCGGCATCGGCGGCAATGCTGACGTCACGATCCGGTATGCCAACGGCGCAGGCAACAGCAACACGAAGACGATCTACGTCAACGGTCTCTCGGTGGGCACCGTCGTGTTCGCGTCGACGAGTCCGTCGAACGACTGGTCGGTGTGGGGCGAGACGACCATCACCGTGCCCCTCGACCCGGGCACCGCGAACACGATCCAGCTCATCAACGCCGCGGCCACGCCGTACCCGCTGCGCCTCGACCGCTACACCGTCACGACGGCCGAGCCTCGAGACGCCGACACCTACTACGTCGACTCCGACGCCGGCGACGACGCGAATGACGGCACCGATAGCGCCGCCCCCTGGCAGACGCTCGCCAAGGTGAACGAGCACACCTTCCTTCCGGGCGACCAGATTCTGCTGAAGGCTGGCTCGGTCTGGAACGGCGAGAGCCTTGTGCTCAAGGGCTCGGGCACGATCGCGCAACCCATCGTGCTCAGCAGTTACGGCACGGGCGCGAAGCCGCAGCTCAACGGCAACGGGCAGGTTGAGCAGCTCGTGTTGCTGCGCAACGAGTCGTGGTGGACGATCGAGAACCTCGAGATCACGAACATGGCCGAGGTCGAGTTCGTCGACACCCTCATGGGCGTGCGAGTCGAAGCGATCAACACCCCGGGTGGCCGCGTGAGCGGCATCACGGTGCAGAACATCGACGTGCACAGCGTCAACGGCGTCAAGGTGCGCGGCACCGTGTCGTTTCCGTCGCTCATCTACTTCAACGCGGGCGGCACCGTGACGCCATCTGCGTTCGACCGAGTGCTCGTGAAAGACATCACGACCATGAACAGCATTCCCAACGGGTTGAACTTCTACTCGTCGAACACCTCGCTCGGCGGCCCGTTCAGCACGAACGTGCATGTCGACAACGTCTCGGGCAATACCGCACAGATCTACTGGATGCTCGATGGCGCGCTCATCGAGAACAATCGACTCGTCAACGTGGGCAGCTTCAGGCCGCAGTACAACTCGAACGTCTTCGCTGCCATCTTTCCGACCTACAGCAAGAATCTGACGTTCCAGTACAACGAGATCATCAACACCGCGCAGTCGGGCGACTCTCAAGGCTTCGACTTCGACCTGCACATGAGCGGCCGAAACGTGTTCCAGTACAACTACACGTACGGCAATTCGGGTGCCCTGCTCGTCATGCAGCAGAGCGACCCCAACACCGAGCTCATCTACCGGTACAACGTCAGCCACAACGACGCGTCGAGCGACTTCAGGCTCGGTGACGGCAACGTGCACATCTACAACAACGTCATCTACAACGACACCGACGTGATCACGGTGAACACGTGGGGCGACGCCTACGAGTCGAACCTCTTCGAGAACAACATCTTCGTCGGTCAAGGCATGAGCGTGAAGGCGGTGCCGGGTCTTGCTGAACCAATCTTCGACTCGAACCTCTACTACGGGTTTCCCGGGCCGAAAGATGACAACAAGATCGTCGCCGACCCGATGTTCGTCGAGGTGATCGAGAAGGCCGGGCTCGCGGGCATCGCTGGCTTCGCCCTGCACCCAGACTCGCCCGCGCGCAACACCGGCACGGTGATCGCTGATGCGGGCGACGAAGACATTCTCGGCAACCCGCTCTACACCGGGGCTCCCGATCGCGGCGCGGTCGAGCACCCCGATGGAGGCGACGGAGTTCTTCCGGTCGCCGACAGCCAGCAGATCGAGGTGGAGACGGGCACTCGCACCGGGGGCGCGCAGATCGCGATCAACACTGAAGCCTCCGGGTGGAACGTCGTGCGTGGCCTAGGCCAGGTCGGAGCATCCGTCGTCCTCGATGATGTCGTCGCACCATCTGCTGGCGACTACCGCGTCGAACTGCGCTATTCGGGCGGTGAGAATGCCGCCGAGAAGGCGCTGTACGTCAACGACGTCAAGGTGCACGATGTCGTCTTTGCTCCGACCGATGACCGCTTCGACTTTGCGACGGTGAGGCCCGTCGTGCAACTCGCGGCTGGCGTCAACACCGTCGAGATTCGCGCCGAGCAGGCCGACGCGTCGGGGGCCACCGAGGTCTACCTCGACTTGGCCACGATCATCTCGGATTCGCTGCCTATCGTGCCGGATCCGGTGATACCGCCCCCGCCGACCTATCCGGCTGTTGACCCGGTCGACGTGCAGTTCACGGAGGCTGAGCACGTCGAGATCGCCGAAGGTGGTTCGGGCGTGTATTCGAACCCGGATGCTTCGGGTGGCAAGTTCGCGACGAACTTCCACTACCCGGGCCGTTACCTGACGTGGCACCACGTCAACGGTGGCGCTGGCGGCACGTACACCCTCGACGTGCGCTATCGCACCGGCAACGTGGGCGCCACGATGGGCATCTATGTCAACGGCGTTCGACAAGGCGAAGTGGACTTTCCGACGACGGGCTGGGTGAACTTCGGGGTGGTCTCAGTCGACATCGAGTTGGCTGCCGGAGCCCACAACACGGTGACGCTGAAGAATGACGAGATGCCGGGCAGCGTCGGGGTCAGCCTCGACTACTTGCAGCTCGTGCGCGACGGCGTCGACCCGCCCGAGCCGAACGAACCCGACCCGGGGCCGAACCTCGTCACGAACTCCGGCTTCGAGAGTGGTGCCACTGGCTGGAACCTCGGCAACTACTTCTCAGTGACCGGCAGCGATGTTCACGCTGGCTCGTCTGCGCTGCAAGCGGTCGGTGTGTCGGGCGCCAACAGCGGCACCAGCCAGTCGATCACCGTCGAGCCGTACCACGACTACCGAGTGACGTTCTGGGCGAAGTCGACCGACAACCGCGCGCTCGTGCGCATTCTTGCCGCAGGTGGCATCGTCGTCGGGGAACGCACGGTTGCGGCCAGCAGTGAGTGGACGGAGTACACCGTTCGACTCAACGCCGGCAACCGCACTGCGCTCACCGTGTACATCGGGTTCAACGGCGACGGCACGCACCTGTTCGACGAGATCAGCGTGCAACGCGTGACCGACGTGCCGCTGTACCCGAACCTGGTGAGCAACGGCGAGTTCGACGCGAAAGCGACGACGAACTGGGTTGTCGGGTCAGGCTTCGGGCTGTCGAACGACGACAAGTACCAGGGCGCAGCCTCGATGAGAGTCGACGGTTCGGGCAGCGACGAGACTCTCGCGCAGACGATCTCGGCGGCGGCGAACACCGACTACACGCTGAGCTTCTGGGTACGATCGCCCGGCGGCACGATCGACTACGTCGTTCGCGGCGGCAACGGAACACCGGTCACCGGGCCGCACTCGGTGGCGGCCTCCGATGGGTGGGTTCTGGTCACCCAGACGTTCGACAGCGGTCAGAACACGCAGTTGACCGTCGAGTTCGTTGATGCCGGCACCGGGGTCAGCTATCTCGACTCGGTGCAGCTGAGACGCGCGACCGGCGTCTCAAGCTCGGCCCCCGCGCCGACACCGATCTAGGCGACATCGGTCGACCCGCCGCCCTGACGATTGCGAGTGTCAGGGCGGCGGTGTGCCGGGTGCTCAGGTCTTGGTGCCAGGCGACTGCGTCATACGTGAGGCGAGCGACCCAGCGGCTCCGACAGCGTGGGCGAGCCCTGCGGCCCGCGGAACACGACGAACAGCACAAGCACGCTCAAGACGGCGACGCCGACCCACAAGGCCTGCTGCCATCCGACGATGAAGGCCTCATTGGCGGCGGTGAGAATTTGCTGGGCGAATACCCCGGCGCGCTCGCTCGCCGCAGCGGCGCTGGCAATGCCATCACGCGCAGTGGCCGCAAGCGCTTCGGGCACGCCGGTGAGTCGTTCGGAGATCGCGCCGTGATACCCCGCGACGAGCAGGCCGCCCAGAAGGGCGATGCCCAGCGTTGCGCCGAGCTCGCGGGTCAAGTCGTTGAGCGCTGAAGCAACTCCCTGTTGCTCGCGAGGCAACGACGAGGTGATGGCCTCGGTCGAGGGGGTCATGGCCAGTCCAGCGCCGAGACCCATGGCCATGATGCCGGGAAGCACGCTGAGGTATCCGCCCTCGGTTGAGACGAGCGCCGCCATGAGAGCGAGGCCCGCGGTGGCGATGGCAAGGCCGGTGGCCATGGCCGCTCGAGCGCCGATGCGCGCTGCGATTCGGGGTGCGAACCCAGACGCGAACATCATGAGCAGCACCATGGGCATCATGCCGATCGTGGAAAGCAGGCCGCTCCAACCAAGCACGACCTGGAAGTAGGGGTAAAGCACGAGAGAGATGCCTCCGATGATGCCGAACAAGACCAACAGCAAGGTCGTGCCCGACGAGAGACTACGGCTGCGGAAGTGTCGGATGTCGAGCAGGGGGAACGGCGTACGCAGTTCCCAAATGATGAACACCGCGACGGCGAGCACGGCCGCGCCGAGCGTGCCGAGCACGAGCGGGTCGGTCCAGCCGAGGGACGGTGCCTCATGAAGCGCGAAGGTGAACCCCACGGCTGCGACGATCGAGCTGGCAGCACCCAGCAGGTCGAAGGGGCCGGGAGCAGCGTCACGAGAATTCGGAATCGCGCGAGTGCCGATCATAAGTGCCGCGGCGGTGAGCACGAGCGGCAGCGCGAACAGCAGCCGCCACGTCGCGATGTCGACCAGCAGGGCAGAGAGGTACATGCCGAGAATGCCGCCACCCCCGGCAACCGCCGTCCACATACCAATTGCCCGAGAGCGCGCGGTGCCAGGAAACGAGGCGGTGATGACCGAGAGCGTGACGGGCATGATCATCGCGGCACCCACGCCGGTGAGCAGTCTTGCTGCGAGCATCACCTCGATGGTCGGCGCTACGGCGGCGGCGACGTTGGCGAGCCCGAAGACCACGAGGCCCGCTATGAACACCGGCTTGCGCCCGAGGCGGTCGCCCATGGCGCCCAAGGGCAGCAGCAGCGCCGCGAGGGTGAGGGTGTAGGTGTTGATGATCCACAGCACCTCGCCTTGTGAGGCTTCGAAGGTCAACGCAAGTTGCGGCTGGGCGACGTTCAGGCCCGAGACCGACGCGACCACGGCCATCAGTGCGGTGCAGACAGCCCACAGAATCGCTCGCCGTCGACGGGGATCGTCGATGAGGGGTGCAGCGGCAGATTCCGCGCCGAGTGAAGAAGGTGACGTCATTGCAGTGGGGTTCCTTTCAGGGTGGATGCGTGCCGGCTGGTGCCGGAGCGGCGTGCGCGCACGACAACGTCGCGCAGGGTCACGAGGGCATTGCCAGCCGTGACGACTCGGGTGCTTTCACAGCTCGACTCGATGCGCCATTCGGGTTCGCTGAACGAACGGGTGATGGCGTGGAGGGTGACCGTCGCGTCGTCGGGATGGACGTGACCGCCGTGACCGTGCCCGACGATGAGCACCGTGCCGCCGGGGGCGACCCACGAGGCGATGCGCCGGTAGAACGCGAGCTGGCCGATGTCGGCGTGGGCGTAGCTCGTGACGACGAGATCCCATGTGCGCTGCGGAACCCACCGGGTGAGATCGGTTTCGATCCACTCGATGCGAGCATCCACGTCAGCGCTCACGGCGTGGGCCTGCGCGCGTGAGAGGGCGGCGCGAGAGATGTCGGCTGCTGTGACGGCCCATCCCTGCTCGGCGAGCCAGATCGCCTCGGCACCTGCTCCGCACCCCGCGTCGAGCGCAGTGCCACGGGGAAGGTGTGCTGTCTCGGCAGGCACGTAAGGGTTCACGGGGAGGAGGTTTTGGTGCGCGATGGCGGGGGTCCAGTGGTCGCGCCAATAACTCTCGTCGAATTCGGCCATCAGTCCTCGGTTTCTTGCTCGTGGGTGAGACCAGAGTCACCGAGAACGAGCAGACTGGCAATCTTTCTTGCCGAATGGCAAAATGTCGCCATGCAGGAGGAGACAGACACGACGCTCGACACTGTCGGGCCACGCCTCAAGCACTTGCGCCTGCGCCGAGACGTCACCCTCACCACGCTCGCCGACGAGACCGGAATCTCGACCAGCACGCTTTCGCGATTGGAAGCCGGTCTGCGTCGGCCCACTCTCGAGCAACTGCTGCCGCTCGCCCGGTACTACGGCGTCACGCTCGACTCGCTCGTCGACGCCCCTCGCACGGCGAATCCGCGCATCGATCTGCGGCCGATGTCGTGCTCTGACGGCTCCATCATCATTCCGCTCACGCGTCGCCCCGGTGGCATCCAGGCCTTCAAATTCGTCTTGCCCACGGGCAGAGATGACGCGAAACCTGACCTGCGTTCGCACGAGGGCTTTGACTGGGCGTACGTGCTCAACGGAACCTTGCGCTTAGTACTCGGTGACCAAGACGTGTTGTTGCAGGCCGGCGAGGCCGTCGAGTTCGACACCCGAACTCCGCACTGGTTCGCTGCCACCAGCGCGGGGCCGGTCGAATACCTCAGTCTGGTCGGGCGGCAGGGCGAACGCGCTCACGTGCACACTGCGACTCATGATCACTAGCTACGGGCCAATCGACTGCAGCAGGTGCCGTCAGCGGCACAGTGCTCAACGACTCTTCGGTCAGTCGTGTCCTCCCGCTGGCCCTGTCTTCGTCGCACTGGTGTAATCGTCACGAACAGAAGGCAGTGAAACCATGCGGTACGTGATTCTCATCCATTCGAATCCGACCGCCGATCAGGCGTGGATCGACGGCGAACGCGAAACCCTCGACGCCACCCACGGCGCCGTCATCGCCGAGCTGGCAGCAAGCAAAGAACTCGTCGACACGAACGAGCTCGACACCGAGAACGTCACGGTGATCGGCCACCACAACGGCACCCCCGTCACCACGCGCGGCCCGTTCACCGAGGGCACCGAATACATTGGCGGCTACTACATCGTCGACGTCGCCAGCCGCGAGCGCGCCGTCGAGATCGCCGGCAAGTTCGCCGAGGTCAAGCATTCGCCCATCGAGGTGCGCCGCCTCATGCACACATCAGACGAGAACTAAAGCCATGGAGGACCTACTGTTCATCGTCAGCGACCCCACCGCTCCGCCTGCATCCCTGAAGAAGACAACGTCGAAGAGTGGGTGACCGACCTCGAGCAGCACGGCGCCTACCGCACCGGCCATAGCCTGCGCCCGCCCACTGACGTTCGACCGGCGTATCAAGCTCGGCTCCTCCGCCGATTGCGATCTGAGCGACATCGGTCGTTCCGCCGTGGCGCTTCAGTGTTGTGAGTGCGGCCGCGTCCGCTCGGGGGTGTGCGTCGAGCCCACGTGGCTGGCCGGTCTCATCTGTGAGTGCGCTGTTACGGTGAAGCGATGAATGCCGACATTGTGCTGTTGACGGGTTCGCCAGGATCAGGCAAGACGACGACCGCTCGAGGTCTCGCCACGACCTACGCGAAGTCGGTTCATCTGCACACTGACGACTTTTGGCACTCGATAGTCTCTGGACGCATCGCTCCATTCCTGCCCGAGTCGAATGCGCAAAACGAGACGGTCATGACGGTCATTCAGCGAGCAGCGTGGGCATACGCGGCAGGGGGTTTCGTGACCGTCATCGACGGCATCATCGGGCCGTGGATGTTGCATCACTTTCGCGAGCCGACTGCTGCCGTCGAGGGGGTTGGCTCACGACTCCATTACATTGTGCTTCGCCCAAGTCGCGATGAAGCCTTGCGACGGGCGCAGCAGCGTACGGCGCCAGGTGCTCTGGTCGACGAGGCTCCGGTGATTGATTTGTGGCATCAATTCGCAGACCTCGCAAGTTTTGAGCCTCACGTGATCGACACGACGACGCACTGCCCAGAGCAGACGCTCGCTGCAGTACAGCGGATGATCGCTCGTGGCGAGGCTCTGCTTCCACGGGGCTGAGTCCGCTCGCCTGATCCGTGTCGAGCGACAAGTGTCCTCGCACTGGACCGTGCTTCGTCGTACTGGTGTCAGCACCCCTTCCTGCACAGAGCCACTTCACACAAGAGATAGAGAGCCAACCCCATGGAATACCTACTGTTCATCGTCAGCGACCCCGCCGCCCCCACCTACGTGCCCGAAGAAGACAACGTCGAAGAGTGGGTGACCGACCTCGAGCAGCGCGGCGCCTACCGCACCGGCAACCGCCTTCGCCCGCCCACTGACGCCACGACGGTGACGGTGCGCGACGGCACGACGATCCTCACCGACGGCCCGTTCGCCGAGTCGAAAGAGTGGATCGCCGGCTTCGACCTCATCGACGTCGACAACCTCGACGAGGCGCTCGAGGTCGCAGCGAAGCACCCGATGGCTCGCTTCGGCCGCGTCGAGGTACGCCCGGTCTGGCCGTTCGAGTAGAGACGGTCGACATGCGCGTGGCGTCTATTTACGAGATCGCGCAGCTGCGGGGGTCCGCGGTTTCGCCGCGTGCGCATCGCAGAACTTGCGAACCATTCCATTGGTCACATCGATGTACTGCTTCTCGCAGTTGGGCGACTCGCACGCCTTGATGCGATGCCACCCGTCTGCTTCGACGAGCCGGGCAAGACCGAGCAGAGCGTCGTCTCGGTCACTTGGCAGGCGTGACGCAGCGGGATCACTTGTCTGCATACGCCAACCTCCGTGCGTAGCGCTTCGTGCCAACCACACTTGCAGGGTTGCGAGCTTCTCATTGAGCAGGTCAGTGGCGTGCCTCTCGTCAGGTAGCGCGGAAAGCACACCGTCGAGCGCGCCAGCATCCAGTGCTCGACGAGTCGCATCGAGCAACCCGTCGAACGTAGAGAGGTCTGGCAGCTTTCGCGCGCGTGCCACCCGTGTCACCTCTGCACGCGCACGCCCATCGAGCGAGCCGTTCCCTCGATCTGCCGCATCGCTGCGGCGAGGTCATCGGTGTTGAGGTCGGGCAGTTTTCGACGAGCGACGGCCTCGAGCTCTTGCACGGTGATTGTCTGAGGCTCGTCGTGCCCCGGGCGCGCGGCTCCTTTTGCTCGGATTACCTGCTTGATGAGGAAGGCCGTGGGCGGGGTCTTGAGATGTAGATCCCACGAGCGGTCTTCGTACACGAGAATCATGACCGGAATGACCTCGCCTCCGAAGCGCGCAGTCTCGGCGTCGTACCGCTTCTTGACTTCCAGAGTCGCGACGCCGTGTGGGCCGAGCATTTTGCCGAGGTCGACCATGGCGGCATTGCCAGCCTGTAGTTCGAGTTTGACCTGTGCCATCAACTTCTTCTGCGCCATCGGCGACTTCTCCTTCGTTCGTCACGAAGCTATAAGTTGACGTAACGTAAGAGTCAAACCGGAGTCTTCGCGGTCTCCGGATCCTGCGGCGCTCGCTCGCTGGTGGCGTGCGGCGGCGCCAGAAAGTGCTCCGCGACCACATCCCAGTCGGTGTTGCCTGGCCAGCGCTGCATCGCACGCGCAGACGCGGTGCGCACGAGCTCTGCAATCCCGGGGTCGATGCCCGCATCGCGGCTCGATTCCACGATGTGCTCGAGAAATGAGAGGCACATCTCCAAGCTCGCCTCGCCAGCGTCATAGCGTCGACGTTCCATAGCTGTCGTCAGGTCGGGGAGAGACCCACGAAGTGTGTCGGCGATGCCCTGTGCGTATGGCAAGAACCGCGAGGCTTCGATGCCGTGGGCGCGGGCGAGCGCTGTTGCGTGCAGGTGCGCGTACATGCCGCTGAAGTAGATGTCGAGCATCGCGAGGTCGAGTGCCGGTGGAACTGCGTGGTCGTCGCCGACGACATCACTTGTGCCGTTCATCACGTCGAAGAAGTAGCTTGCCTCGGCGAGGTCTTCTGACGCTCCCGCGTAGATGACGAAGCAGTCGTCGGTGCCGACCATCGGGGTCGGAACCATGATCGCGCCTGTCACGTAGCGCACGCCGAGTTGCGCGGCGTGTGACGCCGAGTCGGCAGCCTCGCCGGGGGTTCCGGTAGAGACGTTCACGACGATCCGGCCTCTGCTCTCTGGTGCGATCTGATCGAGCAGCAATCGACTCGCATCATGATTGCGCACGCACACCACCACGAGGTCAGCGTCGCTCGCCGCGTCCCGCGGTGTGGAGGCGAGCGTCACCGCAGTGTCATGTTCGAACCCGATGTCGCCAAGAGTCTTCGGCCTGCGGTTCCATGCGACGACGCGATACCCGCGGGTGTCTGCGGCAGCCGCGATCGCCGCTCCCATGGGCCCAAGCCCGAGCACTGCGATAGTGCGGGGTGTGCTTCCTGCCAGCGAGTGTGTGTCTGTCATACCCGCCATGCTGAAGGAGTGCATGTGGTTGGTCTAGTACGCACAATGGAGTAAGGACACCCCCCGGAGTAAGGACGGAATCGATGAACGACCGCGAACAGTGTGGAGTCAACGTGGTGTTCGGCCTTGTCGGCTCGAAGTGGAAGCCCACGATCTTGTGGCGTCTTGCCGAAGGTGATCGGCGCTTCGCAGAACTGCGGCGCTCCATCGCCGGAATCTCCGAGAAGGTGCTCGCCGATCAGCTTCGCGAACTCGTGCGTGACGACTTGGTCAATCGAGAGGCGGCACCCGGCTTTCCTCTGCGGGTTGACTACCGACTGACCGCACGCGGCAACGAGCTGAACTCCTTGCTTGACCCACTCGCAGAGTGGGGCGATCGTGTCAGGGTTGATCGTTTGGCGCAGCTGGGGTGAAGCTCGCACGATAGACGGTGGGGGAGACCCCGACCGCTTGGTGGAAGTGCCGCCTCAAGGTCGTTGCGGTACCCATGCCGCAGAGCTGAGCGATGCGTTCGACCGAAACACCTGTCGACTCCAAGAGTTCGCGCGCGCGAGCGATGCGTTGCTGATGCAGCCAGGCGAGCGGTGTGCTGAGAGTCTCCGTCTTCATTCGGCGGGTGAACTGCCGACTGCTGAGGCTGGCACGACGCGCCATGTCGCCCACTGTGATCACGTCCTCGAGGTTGGCTCGCGCCCAGTCGAGTGCGGTCGCGAGGCCAGCTGACTCGCCTCCAGGGTGCGGGCGGATCATGTACTGCGCTTGGCCTCCCGAGCGCTGAGCGGGTGCGACCAGGCGGCGCGAGAGTCCGTTGGCGGCAGCGGCTCCGAAGTCACGCCCGACGAGGTGCAGGCACAGGTCAAGTGCCGCGGTCTTGCCCGCCGAGGTCACGATGTCGCCATTGTCGGCGTAGAGCATCGAGGCCGACACGTCGATGAGCGGGTAGCGCGCCGCAAGGTCGTCAGCGTGCATCCAGTGGGTCGTGGCCACCCGACCGTCGAGCAACCCTGCTGCGGCGAGCACGAATGCGCCCGTGCAGAGCGCGGCGATTCTCACCCCTTGCCGGTGGGCTTCGCGCAGGGTCGCAATCAGGTACTCACTCGCGTCGGCCGATGTGTCGGCCGTTGATGGCACGATGATCGAGTCGCAGTTCGCCGCTGCCGAGTAGTCGGCCGTTGACTCTGTGGGCACCCACGGGTGCGGCTTTCCGTCGGCGGTGCAGACGATCAATTCGTACCACTCGCCAGTCGGTGAGAGGTCTGCTCGATCGACGCCGAATACTTCGGTAGCGATCGCCACTTCGTAAAGCATGGTGGTGTCGTGCATCATGAGGGCCACCCGGTGCATGTCTGAAAGTGTACGACAGTTGTCGTTTCGGACACTTACCGGGGTGCCCGATGTCAGTGCACGATGGGCCGGTGAGTCGCAAAGATCAGGTTCTTGTCTACGGTGCTGCCGGCCACACAGGTCGGTTCATCGTCGACGAGTTGGTCAGTCGCGGGGTGAGCCCGGTGCTGGCGGGCCGCGACCCCGTGCGGCTCGAGTCGCTTGCCGCCCGCCACCCAGCTCTCGAGCAGCGCGCGTTCTCGCTCGACTCGCCCCTCACGCTGCGCGCCGCGCTCACCGGCTCGTCAGTCGTGATTAACGCAGCAGGACCCTTCGCCGACACCGCGATTGAGCTGGCCGATGCTGCGATCGCGGCGGGCGCGCACTATCTCGATATCTCGGCGGAGCAAGACTCTGTGCGACGGGTTTTTCACGAGTGCGATGCAGCCGCGAAGGCGGCCGGGGTCGCGGTGGTGCCGGCCATGGCTTTCTTCGGGGGCCTACCCGATCTGCTCGCCAGCTCGATTCTGGGTCAGGATCGCGGCATATCCGATGTGACGGTGGCGATGTGGATCGATCGGTGGTGGCCCACGGCGGGCACCCGCGCCACGGGCCGCCGAAATGCGGGTCGCCGTTGGGTCTTCACCGATGGCGAGCTCGCCCCGTTCGGGGGCGACGACCGGGGCCAGACATGGGTCTTTGCACCCAACGTGGGGCGACAGGTTGTCGTCGAGATGCCGTTCTCAGAGGTGCTGACCATCGCACAGCACCTTCCCGTGCGTAGCGTGCGCTCGTTCATCAGCTCTCGGGCGCTCGACGACGTTCGAGATGACGCCACCCCGCCGCCTGAGGCGAGTGACGGTCGCGGTCGATCACGCCAACGCTTCGTCGTCGAGGTAGAGGCGCTCATCGACGGCACGCGTAGACGTATCGGTGCGACAGGTCGCGACATCTACGCTTCAACCGCGCCCATCGTGGTCGAAGGCGCGCTGCGTTTGCTACGAGGCGAAGCCCTCGCCATCGGCGCGGTGGCGCCGGGCGAGGCGTTCGACGCACGATCGATGCTGAGCGCACTGGGTCGCGCTAATCTGACCATCTTCGAGCCTGTAGAAAGGAGCACCGCTCATGACCTCAGCGTTGGAACACAACCTTCATAGCCCAGAACCCGACGAGACCCTACTGCGCGAGTTGCAGACTTTCGGTCGGTTCATCGGTTCGTGGGGCCTCGAGTGGTCGCGACCCGGTGACCCTGACGCCCCTGTCGGCGTGCACGGCGAGTTGCACTTCGGCTGGGTGTTGGGCGGTCGCGCGGTGCAAGACGTCTGGATCGTTCCGGCAGACGGCACGGCAGAGCGTCCATTCGGGTTTCATGGGTCGACCATCCGGTTCTTTGACCGTGACCGCGGCGTGTGGCGTTCGACCTGGATCGAGCCGGTCAATGCGCGAGTGCGCAAATTTATCGGCCGTGAAGTTGGCGACGAGATCCATTTGGTGAGCACCGACGCAGAGCCGTTCTTGAGGTGGCGCTTCACCGAAATTGCGCCCGACCGCTTCGTGTGGCTGGGCGAGTTCTCTGACGATGAAGCGCGCACCTGGCGTCTCGAAGAGCGCATGGTTGCGAAGCGCCGACGGGATGCTCTCCGTGAGTAGTGGCTTCGGTGTCGCGCACCTCACCGACACCCATGTGCCCGCGGGCACGAGCCCTGAGGCGCAGGCGCGAGCGCTGGCGTCTCTCGACAGCGTGCTCGGTTCGCTTGCCGACATTGATGGGCTCGACCTCGTGGTCGTGTCAGGAGACATTGCCGACGATGGTTCGGCGGCGGGCACCGAGGCGGTGAGAGATCGAATAGCGCGCTTTGCGTCAGCTCGAGGGCTTGCGCAGATCTTTGCGGTCGGCAATACCGACTCTCGTGACGTGTTTCGCGCTGCCTTGGGTTCAGGTCATCGAGATGCGGCGGGAGCCGACGTTGCGACTGCGCAGCTCGACACCGAGCAGGGCGGAGCAGTCAGCGAGCATCACGGGCTCCGAGTGGTCACGCTCGATAGCACCGTGCCGGGTCAGTTGCACGGCGAGCTCACCGACGACCAGCTGTCGTGGCTGTCGGGCGTGGTGACACCCGAGGCGCCCCACGGCACTCTCTTGGTGATGCATCACCCTCCGCGCACCGTCGAGGTCACTCAGTGGTTGTCGAGCGTGGCGTTGCGCTCGAGCGAGGCACTCGCCAGCGTGCTCGAGTCGAGCGACGTTCGCGCGGTGCTCACGGGGCACTTTCATGCGCCAGCGCTGGGCTTTCTGGGCTCCGCTCCCGTCTGGGTCTCGCCTGCGGTGGAGTCGCGTCTCGACGTCGCTGCCCCCAGTGGTCGGCTGAGGTTCATCGATGATCCGGCTGCGAGCGTCATCAGGTTGCCCCACGGTGGCACGGCGTCGTTCGTCACGGTGCACGCGCACAGTGCCGGTCGGGTGGTGCGAGAAGTGAGCTTGTGAGTTCTGTGACGTGAAGCGTGCAGATCGGCGGGCGTGGAGTGTCCTCGTTCTCGACTCTCGTTCGTCGCACTGGTGTAATCGTCCACCAGAAAGAGCGGAGCATCCGTGCGTTACATGATCCTCATCCATTCAAACGAGACGGCCGAGAGCGCGTGGGCCAACGGCGGCAAAGAACGCCTCGATGCCACTCACGCCGCGGTGAGTCGCGATCTCAAGCAGTCGGGCGAGCTCGTTGACGCCAACGAGATTGACGTGAAAGGCGTCACCGTCATCGGCCACCACAACGGCGAGCCGGTGTCGAACCGCGGCCCCTTCACTGAGGGCAGCGAGTGGATCGGCGGCTACTACATCGTCGATGTCGCCGACCACGCCCGCGCGGTCGAGATCGCCGGCAGGTTCGTTGAGAACGAGTTCTCGCCGATCGAGATTCGTCGCATCATGCATGAACCGCCCACGGCCTGAGCTTGAGCGAGCAGTCGGAGACACGGCACCGGGTGACCGCACCCCGCCCTGAGCACGCAACGAGCGCGGCGACCTCAGCGAGAACCACCCTCGCCGAGGTCGCCGCCTCCGAGCGCCTCCGCATCGTCGCAACCCTCATCCGCACCACCGGCGACTGGGATCTCGCCGAAGACTGCTTCCACGACGCCGTCACCCGTGCCCTGACGACGTGGCCCGAGCGCGGAATCCCCGACAACCCCGGCGCCTGGCTGACGACGGTCGCAAAAAACGCAGCCATTGATGCAATCCGCAAGGCGAAGGCCGAGCACCGCGCCACCGAGCGCGCCGCCCGCGAACCCACACCCGAGGCAGAGGAGGAAACCGTGCACGACACCATCGACGACGACCGCCTCCGCCTCATCTTCACCTGCTGCCACCCCGCACTGGCACTCGAGAACCGCGTCGCCCTCACTCTCCGCACCGTCCTCGGCCTGAGCGTCGCCGAGACCGCGCACGTCTTCCTGGTGAGCGAGAAGACCATGCAGAAGCGCCTGGTGCGCACGCGTGCGAAGATCCGCGCGGCCGGCATCCCCTACCGCGTGCCCCCGCCGCACCTGCTGCCCGAGCGCACCGCCGGCGTGCTCGCCGTGCTCTACCTGCTCTTCACCGAGGGCTATTCGTCCGGAAGCGGATCCGACCTCATCCGCCCCGCCCTCGCCGACGAGGCGATTCGACTCACGCGTCTGGTGGCCCAGCTCATGCCGCAGCAACCCGAGGTGCTGGCCCTGCTCGCCCTCGAGCTGTTCCAGCACTCGCGCGCCACCACGCGCCTCGACGCCGCCGGAGACCTCGTGCTGCTCGAAGACCAAGACCGCTCCCAATGGAACGCCGCCGCCATCTCCGAGGCCTCCCGGATGCTCGCCGACGCCGAGCACACCCTCCACCTCCTCGGCGCCACCCCAGGTCCGTACCTGCTGCAGGCCCAGATCGCCGCCGAGCATGCGACTGCCCCGACCCCCGAGTCGACCGACTTCGCCCGCATCGCCACCCTCTACGCCCACCTCAGACAGGTGGCTCCGTCGCCCATCGTCGACCTGAACCGAGCGATCGCCGTGGCTTTTTCCGAGGGCCCGGATGCTGGCCTCGCCCTCCTGGACACCCTCAACCTCGACGCGCAGCTGGGGGAGTACCACCTCCTCCACGCCACCCGCGCCGACCTGCTCCGCCGCTCCGGCCGCCCGACGGATGCTCTGCCGCACTATCGCCGAGCCCTCGAGCTCGCCCCCTCCGATCCCGAGCGCCGATTCCTCCGGCGTCGCCTCGACGAGCTGGGGGCTGCGCGCGCGGAATAGCTCTCTAGCCCACCAGCCTGCGAAGGCCTTCCGCGCCCGGAGTTCTCGCACGATACTGGGTTCGCAAAGACGGCACTGCCGAAACTGCGAGGAGACGCCCTTGCCGAACTACGCATGGATGTATCGTTTGGGCCTGACGCCGTGGGAGCGGTATGGCCGCGAGTCCGCAGCGAGCTTCGCCGAGACCTTCGATGGAGTATCGACCGGGCGGCCTTCTCCACCCGGTCGCGCGCTCGATCTCGGATGCGGTCGCGGGCTGTTCACCCCAGAGCTGGCGCGGCGGGGGTGGGAAACCGTCGGCATCGACCTCGTGCCGCGGGCGATCGAGGCCGCCAAGCAACAGGGTGACGAGAGTATTCAGTACGTCGTCGGTGACGTTACTGAGCTCAGCACCCTAAGTCTGGGCACGTTCGACTTGTTCGTCGATATCGGATGCTTCCAAGGGCTCGACGAGCGACAGCGCCGTGCGATGGGGTCGGGGGTGTCCGTCTTGGCGAATCCCAGCGCAGTGCTACTTCTGCTCGCTTTCGGGCCGACCCGTCTTCGTTCTTCAATCGGCGGAGTATCGCGAGACGAAGTCGATGCGGCGTTCTCCGACTGGGAGACTCTAGACGTATGGCCCGCTCCCACTGCCGGACTCGGCTGGCCGATGAATCGCACTTCTCCGCAGTGGTACCGCATGGCGTACGCGCCCGAGTGATTCCTCAACCGCCGAGCACGCGACCGCCCCGACCCCTAAGTCGACCGACTTCGCCCGCATCGCAACCCTCTACGCCCACCTCAGCCAGGTGGCCCCGTCGCCCATCGTCGACCTCAACCGAGCGATCGCCGTGGCCTTTTCCGAGGGCCCGGATGCTGGCCTCGCCCTCCTCGACACCCTCAACCTCGACGCGCATCTGGGGGAGTACCACCTCCTCCACGCGACTCGCGCCGACTTACTCCGCCGCACGGGCCGCCCCGCGGATGCTCTTCCCCACTACCGCCGAGCCCTCGAGCTCGCCCCCTCCGACCCTGAGCGGCGTTTCCTCCAGCGCCGGATGTCGACTGCCCATTGAAGAGTCTTCGGATGGCAACCCCGAGATGTTGGAGGTCTCACTCGCTAGGGCAGCCCAATCTCGCTCGGCAACACGGTTCGATTTGTCATCAATGAGATCATTTCCTTTGTGTTTGGTCGCGCACATCAGAACCCTGCGTGGACTTGCCTGAATCAATGTCACACTTTTCGTGTACGAGCCCGCGGCGGCTGCATCGGTTGGCATGGGAGTGAGCTTCAACATGCAGAGAATTTCACGCGGTCGGTTTGATGTCATTGCTGGCTATGCACGGAAACCTCAAGTCACATTGCTCGCTCGAGAACTCGACTGGTTTGAACTGCCTTCACCCCATCTTCTCGGGGCAGTCGTCATCGACACTGACGGTGAGTTCTCTGGAATCGTGTTCGCTCCGGACATGTCCGAGCGGTTTAGGTGGGTAAGCCAAACCTCGTTCTGGCCTACGCGTGCCCAAGCCGAAAGTGAATTGGAACAATGCATCGCTGCGATCGCTCGAGACTACGAACGAGTTCGCGCACAAGGAGACGAACCTCCGCCGATGAGCTTCTTTGCACCGACGGCGCCTGAAGCAAGGCTTCATCCGACTTTCTCTGCGCTCGCGAACGGTCCGATTCATTCCGCCGCCAAGCGAGTCATCGAATACATGATGCGGTGGTACCGCGACCAAGATGGGAACTTCGTCGAGCAGTTTCAGACTGCTGGGTTCGATGCGCGATTGTGGGAGCTCTACCTCTTTGCGACGCTCATCGAGGCGGGCTACACCATCAAGCAGCCCAACCCAGCACCAGACCTCAAGGCAATAGGAGTAGCTGGAAGCTTCTGTGTCGAAGCGACCACGATAAATCCTTCTCAAGATGGGTCCACTACCCCCAAGCCGACTTCTGAGAGCTCCGAAAATGAGATAGCTGCCTATTTGCAGCACTATCTGCCAATCCGATTCGCCGGCCCCCTGACTACCAAGTTGAGCAAGCGCTATTGGGAGCATCCTGAGGCGGCGGGGCTTCCTCTGGCTTTCGCGATCCAAGACTTCCACGATGAGCTGTCCATGACCTATAGCGGCACCGCGCTGTCGGTTTATTTGTACGGCAAAGTCGTGGACGTATCTTCTGGCTCGGTCGAAACCCCAGTAGTAAGCGTCATTGCGGAGCATCGGTGGGGCACAAAAGTTGTCGACTCGGGTTTCTTCTCATTCCCTGGCGCGGAGAACGTGTCCGCTGTCCTATTCAACTCGGCAGGGACACTTTCGAAGTTCAATCGCATCGGCGTGGCGACGGGGTTCGGTTCACCTGAGGTCACACTCGTGCACAAGGGTTACCGATACGGAGGAGAACCGCCTGCAAGAGAGCGCTTCGCAACGGAAGTGGGCGTCGGCTACTCAGAGCGATGGATTCACGGAATGAACGTGTTTCACAATCCAGAGGCTAAGCATCGTTTCGATCCCGAGTTGCTTCCTGGAGCAGCACATCACTTCTGGCTCGGTGATCGGTTCGAGTCGTGGATCCCCGACTCTCATCTTGAGTCCAGTCAAACCCTAATCGTTCGGCTTGTTTCCTGAAGCCGGAGGACGTCCGAGCTCGCCCCATCGGACCCCGAGCACCGCTTCCTGCAACATCCTTGTCATGAGGTCCTTGCCTAGCTCCGCTCAAATGCGTGCGTCTGTGCAGAAGCGACAGAGTCCACGCGCCGGAAGTCTGTCCCGACAGCTAGTGCCGAATCAACCAGTGAGATCTGAGGTCGGAAAGTTCATCCGGGCATGCGGGGGCCAATTTCGCGCTGGGGCGAGAGGTCGCCCGGTCAGCGCTAGTCAGCGGGTACAAGCTTCGCGGCCCAACCAGTCGCGCGCGTACCATGCCAATCGTTTCGATTCAACGCTCGCCAGCCCCACTGGTTAAGGCTGGCGTTGAGGTCTTCAAGCAAGTTCCATCGCTCGTTGACCTGCATTGCTGGATCTGTCACCTGGTAGGGGTAGGACTTCAAAGCGTCCTTCCCCGTTCGGCGGTCAAGAGCTTTCAGCTCCCACGTTTGCTGCCATGCATTGTGATACAGCGTCGCTTCATCCTCCATAGATCGAAGATAATGTTCCTCCTTGCTCATCCCCGCAGAAACTCTTTTCACGACTGGGCTCTCTTGCACTCACCACGACATAGGGGGTTGAGCGTTTAGGTGGCAGTCAATCACTAATGTCAGCCCACAAGTCTGGATTCTGACCCAGCGACTCGGCCAGGGCTGTCGACGAGATGATGGTGGGGTCTTCGTTGGGCCAAGTGGCGGGGAGCAGTTCTGCGTTCGCAGTCGCCGGCCGCTTCAAGAATTGCCAGTCGTCCCAGCCGCTCCCGGGCTCCTTTCTGAGTTCGGCGACAACGTTCGTTTTTGCGCTTCCTTGATTCGATGTGTACACGGTCATGCGTGTGCCTTCGGGCACCATCTTTAGCGCAACATAGAGGGCGTTATCAGCTTTGAGCACGGTCATGAGACGAACACTACTGGCAACGAGTTGCTCACCAAAAAAAGCCGCTCCGCGCCCTCCAGATGGTCGCCAGACTGAACTTCAGACTGCGTCTATTCCCATCGAGTTCTCGTCAAAGAGGGTGGGTTGGCTTGCCAATTCGCGCCTCATCCGAGTGCGCGAGCGATCATCTACGGTGCGCGCACCCGATGCAAGTTGAGCAATCGCGACATGAGCATCGGAGTCCGTCCGACTTAGGCGCCGGCGCCGAATCTTCCAGATGCCGTCCGCAAAGGTAACTAAGCCTGCTGCGCGCAACATCTTCATGGCGTCGTCGACTTCCCCCACTCGACCTCGACCGTACTGATGGCGCACGAGTCCGAGTACTTCGTCGGTCGTCGTCTCATCTGTCACCGCGGAAACTCCGAATCGTGAAGGGAAGACGTTGAGCCACAGCCTGGTCGCAAGGTAAAGAGGAGGGATCGGATCGTTCGCAAATGCGTAACGCACCTTGTTATTGGCGAAGTTTCTTGGGGGAGGCTTCAGATCGACCCAATCTCTGTAGTTGGGCTCGCCACCGGCCGAGAAACTCCCATTCTGAGATCCTGGCCATACCTGGAGGACGTAGTGATCCGGCGTCGGCGCGAACTGAATCATGATCGGCCGACGCGCCGGAGAGTACCAATGGTCTGGATTCTCGATGCGCTCCCCGTAGATCCGGCGAACCGCATCGGTGGCATTGTCGATTGGCGTCAGCAGCACAACGTCAAGCTTGCTGACCTCTGTGGTCCCGCCACGCGCGTTTGGCAGGTGGGTGACTCTTGAGTACTTGTCCAACTGACGGCAGATGCTCTCCACGGAGCCTTCAGGGAGAGCGATGTTCGCTATCTCGGCGACCCAGCCTGTCCCGTTTTTGAAAAGTACGGTGAAGTCCGGCGTTAGCTCACCTTCACTCGTCTTGAGTTTCGGATATCGCTCGAAGTGCTCGACGGTGCTTGGCAGTTCTTTGGTTTCAGTGAACAACCAGTGATAGATGGAAACGATATCCACCGCGCGGTCGTAGATCACATAACCACGGACGAGCGCATCGGGGTCGGCAGGACTATCTGTTCCTCGAGCCATGAGCTACACCAGGTCGTACAGGGACACCGGCTCAGAACCTGGTTGCTCTCGTATTTCCAGGGCGCCGAAAGCTTCGCTCAGCAGTTGTGACACCCGTGCGAGCGAGGACGCCGAGGATCGGAACCCAGGAAATATGTCGATCGCGTCCTCGCGTGTAACTAGAACGTCGAAGTTGGAGCCGTCCTGCTCGTCCGTGAGAGCGAAGTGCAGATAGGGGTTTCTGTGGAACACCGCAAGAGTCAGGTTTGGTTGGGTGCCAACGACTGCTAACACGTCCCCGGTGTCTTCGGCGTCTCTCAGGAGACTTGCGGGCAGGGAGATGGTGAGAGGTCGGAGCTTCTCTGATGCTGAGATCCGCGCGCGATTGCTCAAGAGCTCGCGTCGGGTGCCAGCTGCTGCTTCTAGTCGACGCAGAACTAGGTCTCGAAAAACCAAATAGCTGCCGCCGTTGTAAGTTGCTCCGGCCAGTCGCCGAACGTGCAGATCGAGCGTGTCGCGAACATGCAGCGAAAGCGTTCGCACCGACCCCCCTCGGTCTTCGATCTCCGCTATGCCTTCTCTATGGTCGGGCCTCCTGGAGTCGGGACGAGCTGGAAAACCTCGGTTTAGTGATGAGCCGTCTCGCATTCGCGAGGAGATCGTGACGACCTCAACAGCTCCGTAGCTGGAAAGTTGGTCTCCTAGCTCGAGAAAGTCTTCGTGATTCAGGAAGCAACGGGAGATTCCTTGCGCACCGACGATCCACCGTTCGACGCGCCTCCACCGGTAGTCGCTTCGTGGAACGGTTCCCATTAGGTGGAAAACGCCCTCATGCTCGGACGTCAGGGCCGCTATCAGCCATTCGCCGTCTTTGTCGGCCAGCCAAACAACCGTGCCGTTGGGGGCGGACGCACGTCCAAGCTCCTTCACGCCAGAGAATGACAGAAGAGCAGTTGGATCGAGATGATCGGTGAAGACCGTCTCAACCACAATCTGGACCCGCGACTCGTCACGGCTTGCGTATCTCCGCAGTAGGTGAGCAAGGTCCAGTACTCGCCCGCCCACCGCTTCATCCCAGAGTGAGCGTTCGAACACCGTCAGCATGAGGACCTCACTAGACCTCTGCCTTCCATTAGATGCGGCGACGCGGAACCCGATGAATCGACACTATTCAGCGACGTGCAGGGGGTCAATGAGTAGACCAGACCGAGGCCCCTCCGGGATCGCCCGAACCCAACAGTATTCGATCGTTCGGACGACAGGCATCTGCTCCGTCGAATCAGCCTACTGAGACCTTCTCGAAAGGAGACATCGCCTGTATGCAGACTGATTCGGTCGTGCACAAGTTCAAGTGCCTAAATGCGCTGAGTCGCAATCCTCAAAGAGGTCACCGTCCTACGAGTGACCTTCCAACCGCCAGCGGAATGTGGGATCGCAAACGTACACGTAAGTCCCTCGTATCCCACGGGTCAGCAAAACCGCATATACGTTGCAGACATAGCGCAGCAGATCCTCATCGCTGTACGTCTTGCCGAGCGTCGGGTTGTTCTCTTTGCCCTTCTTGTCGAAGTAGCTGTCGCGGTCGATGACCAGGCGTTGAGCATCCTCGTCCCACTGAAGGTCGTTGCCGATGATGACGCCGGCGTAGTTGAGGTCGTAGCCCTGCACGGTGTGGATCGAGCCGACTTCGTCGATCGAATTCCGCGAGGCGATCCAGTCGGTGGCGGTGGTGTTCCAGCGCAGCTGGCGGCCGTCGAGCTCGATGTCGTAGGCGGTGGGGTCGCTGCGGCTCTTCCACTCCCACGCGTAGCCGGCGACGAGGCGCGCGAGCCCGTGTTCGGCGTCGCGCTCGCGGATGGCGTCGTGCATTTCGCCGAGATCGTCGAAGAACCGAAGGTCGTAGCCCTCGAAGGTGCGGTGTGCGAGAGTCGGAGCATCCGGATCGGGAGGGCCCGGGCGCAAGATGCTCCGAACCCACCCGATGTAGTCGTCGCCAGCCTTGACGCGCATCTGCGAGACGAGCGGATAGTGCCGCCCGTCGCCTTTCGCTTCGTCGACAAGGTCGCGCAACAGTTCGGGCGGCAGGTCGGCGGGGCGCACACTCTGCTCGGGGTCGACCATGACGATCTGGTGGCGGCTACGCGCGCGAATCCAGTCGAGTTGGGTCTTGCTGGTGTCGTCGGCGCCGAAGAGTTTCGTGGTGATGTCGATGAACTGCCGGTTCTGGATGCCCGACGGCTGGTTGGCGCGCTGGTTGAGCCGGTGGGCTTCGTCGACGATGAGTAGATCCCACGACTCATCGCACGCCCCCACCTGGAACGGCGTCATCACCTGGGTGGGGTGTAGCCCCGGCGTGCGTTTGAATACCCGCTGGATGCTCTTGCGCAACGACTGCTGCGGCACGACCAGCCCGACCCGGAAGTTTTGCAGCAGCTCGCGGTGCCCAGCGGTGAAGTAGTCGGAGAAGATCGAGTCGGCGTCGGGCTCGTCGTCGGGTTTCGATGCGGCGATGTCGGCGAGCAGCTTCATGAGGTAAATGGCGACGACGGTCTTGCCGGTGCCGGGTTCGCCCTGCACGACGAGCAGGTTGCCGGTGTCGGTTTCGAGGTCTCGCAGCAGCCCGTCGACGATGTCTTCGACGGCGATCGCCTGGTCGGTGGTCAGCGCCTTGTAGGGGGAGAGCTTGAAGAGGTCGCTGTTCTCGATCTCAGGGATGCTGCGCGTGAAGATGCCCTCAGCCCGCAGCTGCTCGAACACGTCGCGGAACGACTCGCGGTAGAGCTCGCGGTCGTAGTAGGCCGAGTCGGTGATGCCTTCGTTGCGGTTGAGTACTCGGTAGGTGCCGTCGCCAGCGAGCAGTCGGATCAGGTGCGACTCGAGGTCGAGGCACACCGACTTGTTGTAGCGGTCGTCGAGCACCACGCGGATTTCAGCGAGCGCCTCGCGCTTCTCGTCGTTGTCGAGGTGCTGCAGCATGCGCGCTTCGGCGTTGAGTGTCTCGCCGACGTAGACGTCGTCGAAGCCGCCGCTCGGTCGGCCACCCCGGCCGCTCTCGAGCAAGTACACGACGGGCCAGTTGCGGCGGCGAGGGTCATCCTTGGCCCAGGCGCGAACGGCGTGCTTGTCGAACGGCACACGCTGAATCTCAAAGCTGGTCATACTTCTCGCTGCGTCCGCGCGACTTCTCGGCCGGATATTTTGCGCGGGTCTGCTCGAGCTTGTCGAGGACCAGCTGCTGGGGGTCTGCGTCGATCTTGTCGGCGAGCAGAACGCAATAGGTCAGCACGTCGGCGAGTTCGTCTCGCAGGCGTTGGTAGTCAGCCTCAGAGTTCCACTGGAAGAGCTCGAGCAGCTCCGCCGCCTCGATTGAGATGCTCTTGGCGAGGTTCTCGGGGGTGTGGAACTGGCCCCAGTCGCGCTCGGCCACGAATGCGCGCAGGGCGTCGCGGGCGGCGTCGGTCATGATGGTCAGCGTAGTCCTGGAGAGATGACACTGCCTCGGATGACGACCCGGCGGGCCGCGACACGCAATGTCGGATCCATGGTGGAAACTTGCTCACGTGTACTCGAAACGACAGGAGGCGGGGCCATGACGATTGATGCATGGTCGCTCTGGGCCATGCGCTCGGAGGCGATCTGGAATGGCCTCGTCTTGCTCTTCCAGGCTTTCATCGAATCGGCTTCTTCCCATCCTTGGATGTGGTTGGTGGTTCTTGCGGTCGGGTTGACTGCGACACGCAAAGCATGGCTTGCTTTTCTTCGGAAGTTGGGGTTCGCCTATCTGAGGGGTTCTGCCTCGGGGGCGCCGTGAGCGATCAACAGGGTTCGCGTAGTCGTGCCGCCAGTGACGAATCGTATGTGATCGACCTCTGTGACGCGATCCTCGGTCAGCCCGCGTCGCGACAGCATCGCTTTGAATGGCTCGAAGGTGACCCCGGGCAAAGCGGCCGGAAGGTTCGACTTCCGGTAGACGCTTACTGGCCCCCGTTCGGGCTGGTTGTCGAGTATCGAGAGAGTCAACACGACGCTCCGACTCCCTTCTTCGACAAGCCGGATCGACTCACCATCAGTGGCGTTCACCGCGGTCTTCAGCGCGCTCTCTACGACCAACGCAGGGAAGCCCTCATTCCCGCGCACGGGTTGCAGCTCTTGATCGTGCGACCAAACGATCTCCACTCCGATTCGCGTGGGCGACTCCGCAGATCCATCGAGCCAGACCACGCGAGACTCGTCGAGATTCTCAAACCCTTTCGTAGAGACGCAGAGACATCGCTTCACCCGCTGGCCCCATGACAGTCGCGAATAGTGATGGTCGAAGACGAAGACATTGCCAGGTGCACTGCGCGCTCGAAGGCCAACATCGTTCTTGGCGTGGTGCCGGGCGGGGTGTGGGTTGATGACGCGAGGCGGTAGGTCGGCCCGGCGCCGCAATAGCGCGTGGAGCGCGGGATCGTTCATCCCTAGGCCGTGCTATTGACCTAGCGGGCCAGAGGCAGCGCGAAGCGCGAAGGAATTACTCGAGCTTGCTGTTGTGGCTTCGCAGCGCCGCGGCGAGCGGTGGCAAGTAGGTCTTGACAACGTCGCGAACCGTGTCGGTATCGACACCGAAGTACTGGTGAACGAGGATGTTGCGAAACCCACGGATCTGGGGCCAGGCGATCTCGGGGTGTGCGTCTGTCAGATCGGCGGGAAGGTGCTTGGCGGCCTCCCCGATGATCTGCAGGTTGCGCTCGACGGCGTCTTCAGCCATGTCGACGAGATCGCTGTTGTCGCTGCTGAGCGCGTCGACATAGCGCTGACACCGGCCGATCGCCTCGAGGATGTCGGCGATGCGCTGTTCGGTGCTGCGACTCACAGCGCCACCACGTCAGCGAGTGCAGTCTCTGAGATCGAGGGCTTGAGCAGCTGCTCGGGAAAGATGTCGATGTCGTCGCGGCCGAACAACGAGCGAGTCTCTTCCATCAGGCCGGACGCTCGCATGAGGAGGTTTCCGTCGGCTGGATTCATGGTCACGACGATGTCGATGTCGCTGTCTGGCCCGGCGTCTCCCCGGGCGACTGATCCGAACAGCCGGGGGCGCGTTGCTTGGTACTTCTCGAGGAGCGCGTCGAACTCACCACGGCGCGCCTCGAGAAGCTCGCGCAGGGCGAGCGTCTCGGGAGTTGCGGCGGTAGTCGACATGCGTTGAGGATACCGGGGGCACCTCACTAGGGGCGAAGCAAAGCTCGCGAGCTCGGTACGTCTAGCGTCGACCGCCGCTTGGTGCTCGGAAGCCGACGCAGCGCACCCGCCCCACCTTGGGGGCTGTCGAGCACTGCTCGACTTCGCCTAGCGTCAGGGCATGACTGACGACAACGGGGTTGCGGGTGGGTCTGCTCGGCGTGAGTACGAGCGGCGCCGCGCCAAAGACGAGGCTGCGACGCGTGCCAACTGGGGGCCGTTTGGGGGCATTGCGGTCGCGCTGACGCCGGAGCGTCAGAGCACGCGGGCCTGGAGTTCGGGCGCCATCGGAGAAGAGCGCGTCGCGGCTCGGTTGAACGGGATCGCGTCGGAGAGCATCCGGGTTCTGCATGATCGCAAGATTCCGCGATCGAGGGCCAACATCGATCACCTTGCCGTCACGCCCGGCGGGGTGTGGGTGATCGACACGAAGCGCTACCAGAACAAGCAGCCGCAGTTGCGGGTCGAGGGCGGCATCTTTCGCCCGCGCGTCGAACGGCTGTTCGTGCGGGGGAGTGACAAGACAGGGCTTGTCGAGGGCGTGCTCAAGCAGGTGGCGCTTGTCGAGGATGTCGTCGGTGATGTTCCGGTGCACGGGGTGCTGTGCTTCATCGACGCCCAGTGGCCCATGTTCGCCAGCCCGTTCACGGTGCGGGGTGTCGACGTGATGTGGCCGAACCGGCTGGCGACACAACTGCAGCGCGCGGTGGAGCCCATCATCGAGGTGGGCGCGGTGGCCGACGTGCTCGATCGGCGGTTTGTGCGGGCGTGACCCGGCGTCAGGTTGCTGTGCCGGGTGGCGGGGCGTCGAGCGACCGCAGCATGCGTTCCAGGGCCTCCCGCAGTTCTGACCGCGCGGGTTCGGCGAGGTCGGTCGTGTAGTCGACGCCGGCCGGAATCCACGACAGGCCGTACATGGTTTCGCGAAAGTCGGCGCCGCCGACCGGCCACCGCGTGTGGCTGTCGCCCTCGGCGGTAGCGCCCTGCGCCCAGATGCCGAAGTGTTCTTTCATCGTGGCGAGGGGCAACTGCATGACCGCGTCGGCTTCGACCGGTTGCCTGGTCCACGAGCGGGCGACGAGCACGAAATCTTCGATCTCTTCGGCGGTGAGGGGTCGCGGTTCGAAAGTCACCCGCAAGTGTTCGACGTTCTCGAGGCGGTCGACTCGGAAGGTGCGCCAGTCGTCGCGTTCGAGATCCCAACAGAGCAAGTACCAGTGGCGGTCGGCGGGTGAGAGCGCATGCGGCTCGACGCGGCGTCGCGTCACCTCGCCGGCCGCCGAGGTGTAGGTGAAGCGCACCCGTTCGTGGTCGCGGCATGCAAGCGCGAGCTCGCCGAGCACCTCGCTCGACACGGCGGCCCCCGCCTGAAGCCCGGCGGGTTGCACGGCCTCGGCGAGGGCGGTCACGCGTCGACGCAGTGGTGCCGGCAACACTTGCTCGAGCTTCGCGAGTGCGGTGAGGGTCGTCTCGGGCCCACTGACGAGTCGTTGCGAGGCAGCGATGCGTAGCCCGATCGCCATGGCGACTGCTTCTTCGTCGGTGAGCAGCAAGGGAGGTACGGCACTGCCCGCCTCGAGTCGGTAGCCTCCCGCGACGCCGGGCACCGACTCGATGCGGTACCCGAGCTCGCGCAAACGCTCGACGTCGCGGCGCACCGTTCGCTCGGTGACGCCGAGGCGCGCCGCCAGTTCTGAACCGGCCCAGTGCCGGTGGGTCTGCAGCAGGTTGAGCAACGACAGTGCGCGGCTGGTGGTGTCAGACATGGTGAGATTCTGCCGCAGATTGAGGACAGAATCTGACCGGATGCCCTCCTACAGTGCTGTCCATGACACACCAACCCATCATCGAGGCGCACGGGCTCACCAAGCGCTTCACCGTCAAGAAGAAGACCGTCGAGGCGGTCACCGACCTCACTTTCTCGGTAGCACGCGGCGAGCTCGTCGCCTTTCTCGGCCCGAACGGCGCGGGCAAGTCGACAAGTCTGCGCATGCTCACCACACTCATTCCGCCCACCTCAGGCACCGCTCGCGTCGTCGGCCACGACGTGCTCACGAATCCGGCAGGCGTGCGTGCCCGCATCGGCTATGTCGGGCAGCTCAACAGCGGCAGCTTTGCCCAGCGCACGCGCGACGAGCTGCTGAGCCAGGGCGCGTTCTACGGCATGACGCGTTCGGCCTCGATCGCTCGCGCCGATGAGTTGATCGAGTCGCTCGACCTCTCGGGCTTCGCGACTCGCACAGTGCAGCAGTTGAGCGGCGGGCAGAAGCGGCGCCTCGACATTGCGCTCGGGCTCATGCACGCCCCACCGCTCATCTTTCTCGACGAGCCCTCGACCGGCCTCGACCCGCAGAGCCGAGCGAACCTGTGGCAACACATTCTCGACTTGCGCACGCAGTTCGGCACGACGGTGTTTCTCACCACGCACTACCTCGAAGAAGCCGACCGCTACGCCGAGCGCGTCATGGTCATGGATCAAGGCAGGGTCATCGCCGACGACACCGCCGCGCGATTGAAGGCAGAGCTCGCGGGTGACCTGCTGACGCTCGGCTTCGAGAGTGCCAACGACGCCGATCGCGCTGTGCCGATCGTGGCGCGACTCACCGGGCGTGAGGTGCGGCAGGAGGGTGCGGCCGATCTCGTCGTCACCGCCCCCGAAGGTGCCGCATTGCTACCTCACGCGGTGCGCGAACTCGATGCCGCGGGCATCACGGTCGCCCGCGCCACCGGAGTGCCACCGACCCTCGACGACGTCTTTCTCAGTCTCACCGGCAGAACGTTGCGCGATGCCGACCAGTCAGCCGAGGCAGAACCAGACCAGACCGCGCCCGGCGCGGTCGAGAACGAAGGAGCAGTGCGATGACCCCCCTCACCGAGACCGCCGAACGTTTCGAGCCCGCCACGGTCGTGCGCGGCAACCCGGCGCGCGATACCTGGAATGTTCTCGTGCGCGACCTCAAGCCTGTCGTGCGCGACCCCTTCACGCTCATCTTCAGCCTCGTGCAGCCGCTCGTGTTTCTCGGGCTGTTCGCCCCGCTGCTCGTCGGTCAATCGGGCGCTCCGGTGAGCGAGACTCTAGCCTGGTTCGTGCCGGGCGTGGTCGTCATGATCGTGCTCTTCGGCACCGGGGCCACCGGCTCGAACCTGCAGTACGAAGTGATGACGGGCTCGCACGAGCGCACGCTCGTGGCACCCATCTCTCGAGCCTCACTCCTCGTGGGGCGCGCGTTGAAAGAGATCGTGCCGATCGTCGTGCAAGCAATGATCATCGTGCTCATCGCGATGCCGTTCGGCTTCGCGTTCGACGTCGTCGGGCTCATTGTGGGTCTCGCCCTGCTCGCCGTGTTCGGCGTCGGGCTCGGTGCGCTGTCGTACACGCTGGCCATCGTCACGAAGGGCCGCGAGTGGCTCTTCTGGGGAGTTCAGCAGACGCTGATCTTTCCGCTGCTCATCCTCTCCGGAGTGCTGCTGCCTCTCGACGCAGGGCCCGAATGGATGCGCGTGGTCGCGACAGTCAATCCGATCAACTGGGTCGTGCAGGCCGAGCGAGCGTTGCTCTCCGGCGACGTGCTCGCTCCCGTCGTGATGTGGGGCTGGATAGCAGCGCTACTGCTCGCGGCAGTCGGTCTCGTCGTCGGAGTGCGAGCGATGCGCAAGAGTGACTGAATCGCTGGCGGCCGACTGTACTCGGCAGAGGCATGGCGCCTGCCGTGCGCCCTCCACCAGATAGGTGACGATTCGGACTGTTGTCGGCCGTCGAAATGTGAAACCATCTTCACAAAATTTCTCAGACGTCATGTTCGTGCCCAGTCAAGACCAAGTGGAGTGATGGGAGTGGCAGATGCGAATTGTGCTGGTGCACGGGCGCAAGCAAGCGCGCAAGATTCCGCTGAACGAGAAGCGGGCGTGGATCGACATGGTTGAGCAGGGCCTGCGGCACAACGGCTATTCGGTCACCATCAATGAAAACGATGTTCGCTTCGCGTACTACGGCAACGCTCTTGAATCGCAAGCGAGAGGTCTGCCGGAGTCTGAAGTGATCGTGCTGAACGACGGAGAGGTGCTGAGCGACGAGACGGTCGTGCCACCGGACGAAGAAGAGTTCGCGATCGCGGTTTTGAAAGATGTCGCCGATGAACTCGGGGTCGATTATCGCATTGCTCTCGCGCCCGACGCTGAGTTCGGTGAGTTGGGATTTCGCAACAATCCGATCTTGCGCCGATTGCTCCAGCTCTTGAATGAGCACGCACCGACCCTCGGGATCGCTTCGTTGTTCTGGGCGACGCGCGACGTCTACGCGTATGCAACCGACCCGGAGTTTCAGCGCAGACTGGATGCGGCCGTGGCGACGGCGATGTCGGCGGACGACTCGAACATCGTCGTCGCACACTCTTTGGGCAGCGTCGTCGCGCTATCGACCTTGCTTGCCGGAGAGTCTCAGCACAACTGGAGCGTCCCACTCTTTCTGACCCTTGGCTCGCCGCTCGGCGTCACCGCGATTCACGATCGTCTTCGAAACCGCAGATACCCGCGGTCTGTCGCGCGGTGGCTCAATGCATTCGACGAGCGAGACGTTGTCTCGTTGACGCCGCTGGACGACTCCGACTTTCCGCCCGGTGGCATCGAGAATCATCACCAAGTGCAGAACACGAGCGATGACCACCACGGCGTCGCCGAGTACCTTCAAGACCCCGTCGTCGCGAAGGCACTGTTTGAGGCACTGACCAACAAGGCATTCGGCGGCTCACCTTCAGCCGACAATAAGCTCTAGCCGACCCCACCCCACGGCTGCAGTGCGGCGGGTGCGGGCCATGGCAGGCTGCGCTCGAGCATCCCGGCGCCGACTGCTGCGGCCGCGCCCCAGTCGTCGTCGACGACCGTGAGCCCAGCCGGGCTCAAGTGGCTGATGCGCACGCGTTGCACGCGACCGTCGTCGAGCCGCAGGCCCCACGGCTCGGCGAGCCAGGCAAGCCCGTGCTCGTCGAGCGCGGCTTCGGCGTCGAGCCACTCGACGTCGGCTGCGACGACGCGGCCGAGCACGTCGACGGCGGTGTAGAGCGCGCCGCTCGGGTGAATCCAGCCGAGGCGTTCGCGGTCGTCGCGCCGGTGCTCGACCCAGTCGGCGGGCATCGTCGTCTCGGTCACACGGCAATCGTAGAGGCCTCTCTGTCGTGCGGTCAGAGTGTGACGGCACTATCTCGCGAACGTCGAAATCTTGCGCGCCGAGCTACAACGTGTAACCATATGGTTGTGCGATCAACCGAGCTGAGTGATGCAGAAATCGATGCAGTCTTCCACTCACTTGCCGATCGCACGAGACGCGACATTGTCGCGCAGGTGGTGCAGCGCGAGCAGTCGGTGAGCGACCTCGCCGAGCGCTACGCGATGAGCTTCACCGCCGTGCAGAAGCACGTCACCGTGCTCGAGCGAGCGTCACTCGTGCACAAACGACGCGACGGGCGCCGTCAGATCGTGAGCGCCGATCGTGAGCAACTGCAGCGTGCGCAAGCGCTGCTCGACGAGTACGAACGCCTGTGGCGTCAGCGCACCGACCAGATCGCCAGCATCCTCGCCGAGACACCACCAGAAGGAGCCACGCCATGACATTCGTCAGCGCCGAGAAAGACGCCGCCAATCGCACCATGACCTTCATCGCCGAGTTCGACGCCCCCGTCGAGCGAGTGTGGAGCGTGTGGTCAGACCGCGACACGCTCGAGCGCTGGTGGGGGCCTCCCGAGTATCCGGCCACGATCAGCGAGTTCGACTTCGTGGCCGGGGGCCGGATGCTCTACCGCATGGTCGGCGACCCCGAGGGCGAGCACCTCGATGGCCGCCTGCGGTTCATCAGCATCGACGAGCCGCGCGAGATCGTCTACGACGAAGCCTTCATTCCTGCCGAGGGCGACCCAGACGAGCAGCCCCTGAACCGCAGCGTGGTGACGTTCGAGGCCACCGGTGATGTCACCCGCATGACGATCATCACCACGTTCACCAGCGACGAAGAGTTCGAGCAGGCGGTCGAGTTCGGAGCCCTCGAAGGCTACGAGGCAGGCATCGGGCAGATCGACGCGATTCTCGCCGAGAAGGGCACCTCGGCCTAGCGGCGACCTCGACCGCCGGATGCTCAGCGCGAGCTGTTCGGCGTGCGCCCCCGCACGATGCCGATGAATTCATCGACTAAGGGATGCGCGCCCGCCGTCGGCCAGACGAGCGAGATACCAGTCTCGACCCCGTCGGTGAGCGGCCGTGCCACCACGTCGCGCCGCGAGTGTGCGCGTGCCACCGACTGCGGCATGACGGCCACGCCCACGTTGGCGGCCACGAGTTCGACGGCGTCGGCACCACTGCCGCTGATGAGATCAACCGGCAGCACGGTCACATCGTCGACCTCGGCCAGCTCGGCAAGGCTCACGCTGTCGAGGCTCGCCACGAGCGAGCCTTTCGGCGCGACGACGACGGGCGATTCGCGGTAGAGCGCGATGGCGTGCCGGGCGTCGTCGGCGCTCACGTCACGCAGCAGGGCCATGTGCACGGTGCCGTCGTCGAGCGAGGCGAGCGCAGCATCCTGATGCATCGCCACCAGATCGAGGCGACCGCGAGGCCGGCGCTCACGCCAGATGCGCTGCCACTTGCCGGGCGTCACGCCGGGCACGAAAGCGACGGCAAGAGGATCAGGCATGGGCTCAGGCTACCCGCGGGTCGTCGAGGCCGTACGCTCGAGGGCATGACCGATGCACCGCGCGAAGACCGCCGCCAGCAGCCCAAGCCGAAGAAAGAGCAGTTGCTGAGCCCCGCGACCGCCGCGAAGAAGCTCGGCGTCTACTTGCCGGCGACACCGGACGAGTTTCGTGCGGCGCCCGTGTCGCGCAGCGCGCTGCAGGCGTTGAACGACAGCCCTCCCGAGTGGCTCACGACGCTGCGCCGCGAAGGCCCGCACCCGCGTGATGAGGTGTCGCGCCGCCTCGGCGTGTCGAACTCGGCACTCGCGCGCGCCGGCGTCAGCGACTCGATGACGACAGACGAGATTCGCGCGCTGCTGGCAGACCGGCCTGAGTGGCTCGTCGTCGAACGCGAGAAGCACGTGCCCGGCAGCGGGCGCGTGCCCGGCACGGCGATCGGCGAGCGGCCCGCGCGGTCCGAGGCACCTCACGACGACGAGGGCGAGTAGCGCGAACTTCAGGCCCGCGAGTCGTAGCTTGCCTCGCGTCGCCGCGTGCTGAGCAAACCATCGAGTAGGTCATGACCGGCGAGTCTTGCTCTCACGACGTGCTCGAGCCCAGTCTGGTCGGCCAGGAACACGCCGAGGTCGGTGTCGACCGCGACGAGAGTAGAGCCCTCAATCCAGCTATGCCGGGCCCGCATCGTTGCAGGCACGACGATGCGCCCATCGCCTTCCATGTGAACTGCAGCAGAGTCACTCACGCGGTCAGACTAATACGGCGACCCGACGAGCAGCTCGGTCATCAGCGTCCCCGCGGGTGTTGGATAGACACCATGGCTCTCACCGAATCTGACATCGACGCCCTCGCCGAAGCCTCATCGTTCACCGGAGTCGTCAGCATCGACGTCGACTGCCAGCCCGAACTGGTCAAGGCCTACGGCTTCGCCCACCGCGCGCTGCAGGTGCCGAACACTGCCGACACGCGCATCGCGATCGCGAGCGGCAGCAAGGCGTTCACGGCGCTCGCGGTGCTGAGCCTCGTCGAAGAGGGGGTGCTGAGCCTCGACACACCCGTGCGCAGCATCCTGAACAGCGACCTGCCGCTCATCGACGACGCCGTCACGATCGAGCACTTGCTGACCCACCATTCCGGCATCGGCGACTACATCGACGAAGACGGCGACTTCGAGGTCGACGACTATGTGATGCCGGTGCCCGTGCACACGCTCGACACGACCGAAGGCTTTCTGCCGGTGCTCGACGGGTTCGAGCAGTCGTTCGCGCCGGGCGAGCGCTTCGCCTACTGCAACAGCGGCTACATGGTGCTCGCGCTGGTGGCTGAGCGGGCCAGCGGCACCCCCTTTCATGACCTCGTGCAGGCGCGCGTCTTCGACAAGGCGGGAATGTCACGGACCGGCTACCTGCGGTCTGACGACCTGCCGTCGGATGCTGCGCTCGGCTACATGGACCACGAGGGCAACCGCACCAATGTGCTGCACCTGCCCGTGCGGGGCAACGGCGATGGTGGCGCATACACGACCGCGGGCGACCTGACGATCTTCTGGCGCGCGCTGCTCGACGGCAGCGTCGTCTCACCGGAGACCGTGGCCGAGATGGCGCGCCCTCGAGCCGAAGATGCCGATGAGGGCATGCGCAGCGGCATGGGTCTGTTTCTGCTGCTCGACCGCGACGCGCTGTTCATCGAGGGGTATGACGCGGGTGCCTCGTTCCGCAGCACGCACGACCCCGAGTCGAAGCGCACGATCTCGGTGCTCGGCAACAGTTCTGAGGGCGCCTGGAAGCTCATCTACGAGCTCGGTATCGACGGCTGACGAGCTCGCCGGCGGCTACGGCGAGCTGGCGCGATCGCGGTACGCGCTCGGCGACTCGCCCGACCACCGCCGAAACGCACGCGAGAACGCCGCAGGGTCTGAGAAGCCGGTGAGGTAGGCGACCTGCCGCACCGAGGCGGTGCGTTTCGCCATGTGCTCCAGCGCCAGGTCGCGCCGCACCTGATCGACGATGCGGGTCAGGCTCGTGCCTTCAGCATTGAGCTGCCGGTACAGGGTAGAGCGGCTGCAGTGCAGGCGTTCGGCGATCGAGGTCGCCGAGACCTCGCCTTCGTGCAGTCGAGCACGCACCTCGTGCTCGACGCGGTCGCGGTAGTGCTGGGGCGCCTCGGGCAGGTCGAGCAGTTCGTCTGCGCGAGCAGTGAGCAGAGCTCTGACGTATGGCGGGTGCTGCGCGACGGGCCAGTCGGCGACGCCGGGGTGAAGCTCGAGCATGTTCGCTGTCGCGCCGACCATCACGGGGCAGCCGAGAACGCGTTCATACTCGGCGTGGTGCTCGAGTTCGGGCGCGGTGAAGTGCACGGCGAGCACGTGAGGCTGCGACAAGAACCGTCGCGGCCCGCAGACGAGGCGTGCGAACGCTTCGTCGATGAGTTCGCGCGGCGTGTCGAGCGGTCGGGTGTCGACGAGCAGCAGTCTGCCTGCCGCGTGCTGCAGCCGCAGTGCCGGCTCGTCGCGGCCGTCGTCGAGTTCGAGCGCTAATGATCCGTATCGCTGCAGCTGGTGCAGCGCGCCCGCCATGGTCGTCGACGCCTCCATGATCAACCCGAGTATCGACACCTCTGCCATGGGCACGTGCGCACCGTAGTGCAGCGCGAGAACCGGGTCGTCGAGTGCGTGCGACGCCAAGCGCATGAGTGTCAGATAGCGGGCGAGCGCGATGCGAGCGTCAGGGTCGTCGAGGGCCGCGCCGTCGATGTCTGCGGCGAGCACCATCGCGTCGGCGTCGATGCCGTGCGCAGCGAGGTATGACCGAAGCCCGGCGACGACTCCTGCCGCGACTGTGGGTCGTCGCATTGCTGGTCCTCTCTCGAGTCACCAGCCGCACGACGATGAGCCCGACGGTCAAGAAGCGTGACTCACACGATCATGCTCGCGAGGCTCACGCGCCGCAACCTTGCACCATGACAGTTCTCACCACCGCGCCCATGAGCGCAACGCACCCCGTCGTGTCACCCGCCCGCAGACTCGCGTTGCGCGCCTGCTATCTGCTGCTCGTCGTCGGGCTCGGGCTGACGGCCTGGCCGCGCCTGATTCTCGCCTCACCAGACCAGCCGCTCATGACGGGTGTCGTCGACGCGATGCTGTGCGGCATGCAGCTGCTCGCGATCGTCGGGCTCTTCTCACCCGTGCGCATGCTCGCCGTCATCGTGTTTGATGTGCTGTGGAAGCTGATCTGGGTCGGCGTCGTCGCGGTGCCGCTCGCGGTCAGCGGAGAGATCTCAGCCGGGGTCGCCGAGACGCTCTTCGCGTGCGCCTGGGCTGTGCCGTTTCTCGTGATCGTTCCGTGGGTGCAGCTCGCTCAGCGACTGCTGGGTTCGCCCGAACCGTGGCGAGGCTCGCGCACGCACGAGAAGCTGTTGCCGACCGCCTGAGCTGCGCACATGGCGCGGCTGTCGTCGAAGCTCGGGAGTACTGTCGAGGGCATGCTGCACGTCGCTCTGCTGCGCAACGTCAATGTCGGCCAGCGAGCGAGCCCGACGACGGCCCAGATTCTCGCCGCGTTCGCCGAGGCGACGATCGTCGACGCCCAGACCTTCCAGAGCAACGGCACGGTCATCTTCACGGCCTCACCCGATGCGGCGCAGTCTTTGGCTCAGGATGCCGTTGCCGCGCTTGCGCGCGCCACCGGTCTCGATCGCGAGGTCTTCACTCGCCCGCTCGAGTCTCTGCGACCCATCGTCGAGCAGCACGGAGACACCGCCGATGCCCGCTTGCGCGAGCTCACCCTGCACGACGGGCCGCGGTTGCTGTCAGATGACCCTGCAGTGCTCGACGCCGAGCGGCGGGCACGGTGCACGGTGCTCGACTCGGGCACGGGGTGGGCGGTCGTGCTCAACCACCGCGAGCACCAGGGCAACGGCACGCCCCTGGTCGAGCGCATCGTCGGCACCCCGGCCAGTTCGCGCGGCATACCCACGATGACCCGACTGCTCGAGAAGTACGGCGCCTCGCCGTAGGTGACGAGCTGCAGCCGGTGGGCGAGGTCAGCGCTTGTCGAACCGCGCGCCGGCCGGATTCGACTGCAGCGTTGCGAGCACGAGCACGATGACATCGCCCACTGAGGCAACGAGGCGCAGCAGCACGAGCCAGCCGGTGAGATTCGCGTCATGCAGGCGCCGCACCGTGATCGCGATCTGCGGCACGAGCGTCGCCAGAGTCCAGATGGCCAAGACCGCGATGCCGAAGTTGAATGCGGGGCCGAGATAGAACACGTCACCGTCGGTGTTCAACTCGCCGTTCGCGACACCGATGACGACCGCACCGACGCCGACCACCGTGTAGACGAGTGTGGTGGCGAGTTGCCACCACCAGTATTCAGAGCGGCTCGCACGACCGGAGAAGGTTGCGTACTTCGTGAAGAACCGAGCGATCGCTTGCCCGAAGGTGGCGCCGTACAGGGGGTCGGCGATCGAGATGGGCGTTGTCGTCATGCCGCACACTGTATTGCACACCGGTCAGTGCTGACGAGAGTCAATTGTGCACTCGCTCGCGCGAGCTCATCCACACGACGACCGCGCCCGGCAGCACCGCCCCGAGGCCGAGCAGGCCGAACAGCACGCTGGCGGCGAGACTCTCGCTCACGGCGGCACCGGCGAGCGGCAGCAGCGCGGCGGCCGCACCTTCGCGCAGCCCCCACCCGCTGATGGTGACCGGAATCAGCATCGTCAACAGCATCAGCGGAACAAGCGAGACGATGGCGCCGAACGGCAGGCTGAGACCGACGGCGAGGGCACTGAACGCGAACGCGGCGAGGATGCACGCCGTCGTCGCGGCGCTGAGCACGAGTTGGTGCAGCACCACACGGGGGCCGACGAGCGCGACCGTCGCCGTGCGCGCAAGCTCGCCGACGCGCGCGCCGAAGCGGCCCGGCACACGTCCGGCAGCGAGCAGCAGTGCGAGCCCGGCGAGAGAGACGAGGGTGATCGTGGCGGCGAGCCCGAGCATCCACCCCGGCCATTCGAGACCGCCCGGAAGCAGGGTGGTGATCGTCACCGCGATCACCATGGTGGCGATCATCGCCGCCTGACCGGCGAAGCGCTCGACGATGACGGCCTGCGCGGCGACCGTCAGCCCAGCCTGTTCGCGGCTGCGCACGGCGCGCCCAGCGTCACCGACCACCCCGCCCGGCACGGTCTGATTCACCATTTGCGCCAGGTAATACTCGCGCAGCGCGCGACCCCGGCCGAGAGTGAGGCCGAGAGCTGCGGCTGTGAGGCGCCAGCGCTCGGCGGCGAACAGGGTGTGCAGGGTGAGGGCTGCGAGAGCCGCGACGATGAACCAGGCTTTCGCGTCGAGCAGCACCCGCACGGCGTCTGCGCCATCGGCGACCCGCCAGAGCAGCGCGAGCAGGGCGATCGTCACGAGCGCCTGCGCGGCGACGATGAGCGCGCGGCGCCCTAGCCTCGGCGCCGCCACAGCCACACGATGTCACGGCCGAACGACCAGCCGAGCGCCGCGAGCACGCCCACCGTGAGCGCGGTCGCGAGCGCGAACGGCAGCCCGGGCAGTTGCAGCACGATGAGCGTGATCATCTGAACGACGGCCACCACCTTGCCGCTGTACCGCGAGGGCAAGGGGTCGTACAGCCACGGCCAGAGAGCCCCGGCCACCCAGAACAGGTAGCGCGGCAGACCCAGCAGCAGCACGAACCAGGGTGCACCACCCACGACGACAGCGAGCAGTGCCAGCACGAGGGCGAAGACCGAGTCGACCTCCATGTCGAAGCTGCCCCCGAAGTCAGACGACAGCCCCTGTCGGCGGGCGAGCCAGCCGTCGACGCCATCGAGGCTCAACGAGATGGTGGCGATGGCGATGATCGCGACGGGTGCCGGGCTCGCACCGACCAAGGGAATGATGAGTGCCGACACGAGCGCAAGGCGTAGCAGGGTGACCACGTTCGCCAGACCGAGTCGACTGTGCGAGTGCCGACGCGTCAGTTGCCATGCCGCACCGGCCGTGCCCCCGACGAAAGCGATCACTCCGATGATCATCGCCAGAAGCCCTGCGTCGGCGAAGAGCCAGAGCCCGATGCCGATCACGACCGGCACTCCGAGCGACGCGATCACGAGAAAGCGCCGCACCGGAGTGCCGATCGCCCGCATCGCACGCCAGCGCCGCCCACGCGGGAGCGTGCTCGAGTGCGCCAGTGCCATGCCGGGAAGCTAGCACGGCATGTCGCGAGATTACTTCGGTGTTCGCACTGCGAAAAAGCCGATCGCGATGAGGGCGATCGACTGCAGCGCCACCGACACTGCGGCGACCATCGGCACCGGTGGCACCACGGCACCGATGATCAAGATGGCGAAGGTCGCTATGAGCAGCCACCGCGGCACCGTGCGAGCGATGAGCATCGCGACCAGCAGCAGCAGCACCCCCAGGGGAATGAGCACAGCGCTGCCCAGCATGATTAGCGGCGTCGTCAGGGGAGCGGCCTCGATACCACGCAGCAGGGCGGCACCAGAAGCGGGGTCGATCACCGCGGGGTCGGTCGTCCACTGCCAGACGACTCCCTCGGCGGCCAGCCCGAACCCGAACAGCAGAGCCCCAGCACTCGCCACGAGGGTGCCGGCGAGAGCCAGCGTCTGGGCCACCCTGCCGGTGCTGGCGAGCGTCACGGCGAGCATCCCGAACGTGACGAAGGCGATGACGACACCAGGGGCGCCGACGAAGAAGTGCATCACGAACCATGACTCGCGCAGACCCGCCATCGTCTCGTAGTCGTAGAAGTCGGTGTCGAACGGCGGATGCCACAGCAAGAATGTCGCGCGCATCAGCACGCCGAGAACGAGAAGAGTGAACAGCGTGACGGAGATCTGACGAGGTTGCTGATGAGACATGGCTGAGGCCTTTCGCTCTGACGTGACGTGAGTGTCGTCGTCAGCGTCGCGCAACGAGCAGCGGCCCGGCATCAGGGTCAGCCCTTAACTTCGCCTCGAGCAGGTCAGCCAGAACGCAACGTCGACGACTCGAGCCAGACTCGAGCGGCGACCAATCGACGATTGCGACCATCATCGGCGTCGAGCTGCAGCTTCTGAAACACGCGGCGCAAGTGCGCTTCGACCGTTCTCTGAGACAAGTGAAGGCGAGCGGCGATGTCGGCGTCGCGGCATCCGTCTGCGACGAGTGCGAGCACTTCGTTCTCTCGGGGGCTCAAGAGCACCAGTCGAGCAGTGAGAGGCTCATCGACAGCGGGTCTGTCGTGGCGCAGCAGGGCGGTCGAAGCACGCCACCACAGAAGGGCGACGCCGAGCACCAGGGTGGTGATCGCCACGACTGTCGCCGTAGTGCCGACGTCAGAGAGGGTCGCACTGATCCAGGTGCCCGCGATCACGATAGCGACCACGCCGTAGCTGGCGCTGACCCCCAGCACCATCGTGCGCACGAGTCGATCTGCGGGCGAGCGTGGGCGAAGGGTCATGAGTCGGTCTGCGGCAGTCAGGGCGACGGCGGCGACGAGCAACCCGATCGAGTAGGCGACGTAGTATGCGACGCTGCCGAGAGTGGGCGCAACATCGCCGCCCGAGGTGAGCACTGCCAGGCCCACGCACACGACGATCAAGAGTGGTGGCACCGACGAGGCCACTGCCACGAGCAGGGCTGCCGCTCTGTGCTGGGCAGGGGTGCGTCGAGCGCGCAGGGCGAGGGCGAGTGGGGCGACGACGAGGGCGGTGCAGATCAGCAGTGTCAGCAGGCTCAAGATGAGCGAAGAGTTCCAGCCAGCTGGCGCCGCCGGGGCCACGCCCATGAACGGTGCAGAGGGCGCTGCGAGCATGGTCGCCACTGCCACCGCGATGGCGGTCACGACGACCAGCACGGCAGCCCACCGCGGCGTGATCAACTCGATGCGCAGCGCGGTGAGCTGCACGATGACGAGCGGCACGATCCACCACGCGCCCCACAGCCCGACCCACACCGAGCTCGGCCCCGATGGGTCGTGAGTGGCGGTCGCGATGGCCCCGAGCGCCAGGTAGACCGTCACGCTCGCGGAGAGCGCGAGCAGCCACGACGTCGAGCCGGTCGTGAGCAGCTTGCGCCCGCTCGCGATCGCGGCGATCGACACGGCGGCTCCACCCAGGGCCACGATCGACACGGGATGCGTGACATAGGTCGCGACGTCGGCGCCGCGGGCCACGATGAGCGACACCGCTGCCGCGATGCACACGACGAGCACGAGCACGGGCGTGACGGCGCGCAGAGCGAGGTTCGTTCCCCCGCCCGCACCACTCGACCGCCCCACAGCACCAGTGTGCACCTCACAGCGCGAATCCGGTATCGATCGTCGTCTCGCGCGAGCGGCCGCAGAGCTGCGGCGCGATGGGGCGGGTGCGCCTACTGCGAAGCCACCAGTCGCCCCCTGCAGCGCGACTGCGTGCCGCCCATCGCACGAGGCGGCCGATACACCCTCGACAACACAGACGCCGTGATGCTAGCGCGCGGCAGTACCTCGTCGATGGCGGGCCCCTGCGAGAGCGCCGGCCGCCAGCAGCAGTGCGACGGCGGCTACGGCGGTCGTCAAGACCGTGTCGCGGCTGACTCCGGTATCGGCCAGTTCGGGGCCGTCGACGCCGGGTGCGGCGACCTCTGCGACGGTGACGTCGTAGCGCACGGTCGCGAGCGTGGCCGAGGTTGGCGTGAGCACGACGCGATGCGCGCCCGGCGTCGCGTCGTTAGGTACCAGGCCGGTGAACGTGAAAGTGCCGTCGAGCCCGACGGTGACGGTGCCGAGTGCTGTGCTCGGCGTCTCGAACGAGAACGTGAGCACCTCACCGGCTGGCCAGTCGCTGCCCTCGAGTTCGAACGTGTCGCCGGGGCCAACCGTCTGGCCCGCGAGCGGTTCGCCGTTGGGGCCCGATGCGCTGGTCACCGGCGTCATGCAGGTGTCGGCCGCGTCGGTGGGGTCGAAGCTGATGACGACCCAGCCGTTGTCGGGGTCGGTCACTTGCTTGATCGAGAACGACAACCGGTCGGCGCTACCCGTGAGGGGAAAGCTCGAGCCGCCGCCCCCGCCGCTCTGCACATAGTTGACTGTGCCGCCTCCACCGCCAAAGTACCCGGCGCCTCCACCACCACCCGTGCTCTGGGCCGTGCCCCCCGCCAATGCTGTTCCAGGCCAGCCGGTGAGAGCGCCGGTGCCCCCGGCCCCTCCCTGCGTATCGGTGCCGGCTTTGCCGCCGCCGACCCACGCCGGACCCCACTCGTAGTACACGTCAGGCGCATTGGCACCGGCGTTGCCGCCATGCGCGGTCATCCAGTTGCCTGCTGCACCGCCCGCGCCTGCGACGATCACCACGTTCGCATGGCTGGGAACGGCACCGGTTGCGAGGCCACTCCATCCGCCCCCGCCGCCGCCACCCTGGAAGTAGCTCGTGCCGCCGCCCGGTTCTCCGCCGGGACGGCCGTCGACACCGCGCGCGCCGACCGCGACGGTCAAGACATCGCCAGGCGTCACCGTGGTGCGTGTAGCGATGATGGCGCCGAGCCCCCGGGATGCCCCCGGTCGCTCGGTCGCCGCACCGCCGTTGCCGCCCGCAGCGGTGACGTCGATCGAGCAGATGTTTGTCGGCACAGTCCATGTCGTGAAGCCGTTCGAGGCGACGTCGGCCACATCGAAGCGCTCGTCGACCGGAGCGAGGTCGGCGGCGGCGGCTGGCGCGACACTCGTCATGACGAGGGCGAGGGCAGCGAGGCCGATCGTGGCAGAAGTCGCAGCAGTGGCGCGGGGCACAAGCGTCATGGGGTTCTCCGGTGAACTGTCTCGAGCGAGCAGGTGAATCGTCCCGTTCGACGCGTGTCTGCTGAGCGTACTTGGTCAGCGGTTCGGTGCGCCCCCGAGAGCAAGCCCCGATCTACGCTTAACGAATGCCTCATCCCCACAGTCGCCAGGCCAGGGCCGCTCGGCGACGACAGCGCCGCATTGCCGCTGTCGAGCATGACCTGACGCCAGCGCAGTGGGATGACCTGAAGACGCGGTGGGGCGGGTGCGCCTACTGCGAAGCCACCGATCGCCCGCTGCAGCGTGACTGCGTGCAGCCCATCGCGCGAGGCGGCCGGTACACCCTCGACAACATCGTGCCAGCGTGCGGGCCCTGCAACGCGAGCAAGTCGAACAGCGAAGTGACGAGTTGGATGCGGCGCACCCGGCGTGACGAACGCCGATTTCTCGAGCGGCTGGTCGCGAATCGCGTCGTCGCGGGGTCAGGAAAAGACGGGCACGTCTGATTGCATGACCGATCGGATGCTCGTGATCGTGGCCGCGCCCGCCGCCAGCTGCGCGGCGTCGGTGCCGGGCTCGAAGCGATCAGGCGGGTCGGCGATCGAGAGTGCGATGTGCTCGTCGTGCGCTTCGGTCATCGTCGTCTGCACGATGCCGAACGCGGCCAGCGGCGCCTCGACGAGGTCGATGCCGTCAGCGTGCGGCAGGTTCGGAACATTGAGATTGAGCACGGTGCCCGGCTCGAGCGCCTCGAGCACGGTGAAGACTCGAGCAGAGACATCGGCCGCTGTCTGCCAGTGAGCGCGGGCACGGCTGTGCGCGACGGCGAGCGACACGGCGAGCCCGCGCGCACCGTTCACTCCGCCCGTGAGGGCTGCGCCCACGGTTCCCGAGTGCAGAATGGCGCGACCGACATTGGCGCCCCGGTTGATTCCCGAGAGCACGAGGTCGGGCGCGGGCCCGAACGCCGAGTGCGCCGCGATCAGGGCGATGAGGGCGGGTGCAGCATAGACGCGGAACGCAGGAACATCGAGGTCGGGCAGCTGGGTCGCCGTCACCCTGATTCGACCGTGCCCTCCGGCAGCGGTTACGGCATCGGCTTCTGAGGCGGTGATGGAGGCGCTGCTGCCGCTCGCCTCTTCGGCTGGCGCCGCGACGGTGACGTCATAGCCCGCGTCGCGCGCCGCGACCGCGAGCGCGCAGAGTCCGGCAGAGTCGATGCCGTCGTCGTTCGTGATGAGTGCGTGCACGGGCGGTCAGCTCCGATCGATGAGCCCCGCCAGCTCATCGGGCGAGAGATGCAGGTTGTCGGGCGGGTCTTCGTCGAGGGGTGTGATGCTCACGAGCTCGCTCAGCCGCAGGATGGCCGCGGCGTCTCCGGTGCCCAGCCCGTGACGAGTGACATTGAGGGCCCCGGCGGCGGCACCCACGCGAATGGCTCGGTGCAGGCTGGCTCCGCGCGCCAGGGTCGCCGCCAGCGCTCCGGTGAACGAGTCGCCCGCGCCTCGTGAGTCGACCACCTCCATGATCGGAGCAGTCACACGGTGCACCTGGCCCTGCTCGAGCACGAGCATGCCGCGGTCGGCGCGAGTGGCGACCACCACGTCGGCGCCTTCGTGGTGCATGGTGCGCAGCGCATCGATGATCTGACCCTCGTCGTCATCGGTGATGCGATCATCGGCCATGAGCTCTTCGTGGCTCACCTTCGCCACGTCGACGCCTCCGGCAAGAGCAGACTCGAGTCGATCGCCCGCAAGGTCGACGACCACGTGGCAGTGGCACGACCGCAGATCTGCGGCGAGTCGACGGTAGGCGTCGGCAGGTAGGGTCTTGCTGCCGGCCGGACCACTCAAGAGGGTCACATCGCTCTTCATCGCCTCACCGATCGTGAGGCCGTACAGCTCATCGAGTGCGTGCCTGCTGAGCGGCTCACCATCGGTCTCGATGACCGCTTGCCGTTCGCCGCCTCGGCGATCATGAATGTAGACAGCGCCGTCGCCGTCGCGCTCGACGGCGACGAGGTCGAACCCCTCGTCGTGAGTGATGAGGTTCTGCAGCACGCGCCCGCTCTCGCCTGCGAAGCTCGCGCACATGGTCGTCGTCGTGCCCATGCTCGCGAGCATGCGAGCCTGCCACACGCCTTGCCCCCCTGCGTGCAGGTGCACTTGTCCGTCACCGGGGGAGTCTTCGATCGTGATGGTCAGCAACGGGGCGGGGGCGAAGATCACGGCGCGCCCTCTCGGCCTGCCGTTGCGGTGTTCGCGGTCGCCCGCCTGCGATGATTTGCTCATCGAGCACCCCCGCGTGCCGTTCAGTGCTCACGCAGCAGAGAGATGAGTTCTGCCTTGCGCTTGCTGCTGTAGCCGGTGAGACCGAGTTCGCGAGCGCGTTGCCGCAACTCTTCGACCGTGCGATCGTCGTAGTCTCGGGCTTCGGCCCCGCGTCGACCGACGTTCGACCTGCCATCGCGCGCAGCCGCGTTCGAGATGCGCGCCGCCTTCTCAGCCGAGGCGCCCTCATCGCGCAGCTTCTCGTACAACTCGGGGTCTTTCAGACTCGGGTTGTCTTGGTCGCGAGGCATGATGGCTCCTGTCGACAGAGTGTCGTGCGGTGACGCTGAGGCTAGGCCGTGGTCGTGCCTGCGCGGCAGGGGCTTGATTGTGCGGGTGGCGTGCGCTAGCCGAATAGGCTCGGCACATGACGCGCATCATCGCCACCCTCGTGGCGATCTTCGTGGGGCTCGCGCTCTTCAGCGGCGCTGCCGTGGTGCTCATCACCCCGGTGGCCGTGCAGTTCGTCGAGTCGGCCCTCGGGCGTGCGGGCGACCCACCGGCCGAACGCGCCGACGGCCCGCAGACTCCCACAGAGTCTGATGCCGACTTCGGCGAGGTGCAGGTCTTCGACGTGCTCGCTGATGGCTCGCTCGAGCCTGCCGCCACAGGTGTGGCCGCCGAGGTCTGGAACCAGTTCGTGCGCATCGTCGGTGCCGACGTGGCGGGTGAGGTGATCATCCAGTACCGGGCGGGCGACGCGCCCCGCAGCGACACGCTCGCCTACGTCTATCAAGACCAGAACCCGCGCTACTGGACTCTCGCGGTGAATCTTGCGACCGCCGATGACCCGCAGCTGCTGGTGGCGACGCTCATCCACGAATACGCTCACGTGTTCAGCTTCGATCACGCTGACTTCGACCGAAAGGCGCCATCGTGCGACACCCTCGATCTCTTCGAGGGATGCGCGGCCGACGACAGCTACCTCTACGAGTTCTATGTGGCGTTCTGGGCGGGGTACCCCGATGCGGTCGACGTCGAGAACACTGACCCTGACGCAGCCTGGCGGTTCTACCTCGCCTACGAAGACGACTTCGTGAGCGACTACGCGGCGACGAACCTCGGCGAAGACTTCGCCGAGTCGTTCATGACCTTCGTCATCGAAGACTCATTCGAGGGGCCGAGCGTGGCGGCGCAGAAGCTGCGGTTCTTCACGCAGTACCCCGAGCTGGTTGAGCTGCGCGAGCACATCCGCGCCGAAATGGCGGTCGAGCTCGGGCTGCGGTGACTGCCGGATGCTCTATCGGGGCGCGTTGACGCCCTGTCAACCCCTTGAGGCTTCGCACCACTCAGGCGACAGTGGTGAATGCCGTCGAGCACTCGACCTGACTTCTGAGGGGGAGCCATGAACGCCCAGACCCACGACCCGACCACCCTGCACCGTGCCGAAGAGTTTCCGGCGCAGAGCCAAGACGCCCCGGGGCTGGCCGAAGAGATGACGCCGACTCCTGATCACGGCGAAGACTCGTACAAGGGGCACGGTCGACTGCTCGGGCGGCGAGCGCTCATCACGGGCGGCGACTCGGGAATCGGCCGTGCGGTGGCCATCGCCTTCGCGCGCGAAGGTGCCGATGTCGCCTTCACCCACCTGCCCGAAGAGCACGCCGATGCCGCGGTGACCGAGCACGAGGTGCGCGACGCGGGGCGCACCGCTGTGGCCATGGAAGGCGACCTGCGAGACGAGCAGTTCGCTGAGCGCATCGTCGATCAGGCCGTCGGAGAGCTGGGCGGGCTCGACATTCTCGTGCTCAATGCGGCGCGACAAGGAGACCGTAGCAGTGTGCACGATGTGACGGCAGACGAGCTTCGACACACGTTCGAGACGAACCTGTTCTCGCAGATCGCGACAGTGCGGGCAGCGCTGCCTCACCTCAACCCCGGGGCGAGCGTCATTCTCACGACCTCGATTCAGGCGTTCGACCCGTCGCCCGGCCTGCTCGACTACGCCATGACGAAGGCGGCCCAGGTTGCCTTCGTGCGGGCGATGGCGAACGATTGGGGCTCGCTCGGGGTTCGCGTCAACGGCGTCGCGCCCGGCCCGATCTGGACTCCGCTGATTCCGTCGACCGGCTGGGACGACGAGAAGGTGTCGTCGTTCGGCCAGGACACGCCACTGGGTCGCGCAGGACAGCCCGCCGAACTGGCAGGCGCGTACGTGTATCTCGCCTCAGAAGAGGCCACCTACGTGTCGGGCACGATCATCGGGGTCACGGGTGGGCGTCACCTCTAGGCGATCGACAGCGCCGACTCGATGTCGAGCTCGACGAGTTCGGCATTGAGCTGGGCGCCCGCCATGGCACCCGCGGCAGCGGCCGCGCCCACCTGAGCGCTCGGGTCGGCGACGTTGCCCGCCGCGCGCACGCCCGCGACCGAAGTCTTGCCGAGGTTGTCCACGCGGAGGACGGTGCCGAACCCGCCCGGCAGTTCGTCGACCACGAGCCCGAGCCCGTCGAGGCCGTCGAGTCGAGCTCGCATGGGGGCTCCGACGACGAGCACATCGCGCTCGACCGTTGAGCCGTTGCTCAGAGACAATCCCCGCACGCGGTCGTCAACGACGACGACCTCGTGCGGTTCGCCGACGAAGACTGCGATGCCGCGCGCGTCGAGCCGTCGGCGATCGTCGTCGCTCACGCTGCCGGGCTCGGGAGCGATGACGAGCACGTCGTCGCTCAACTGACGGAAGAGCAGTGCCTGATGCGCCGCGAAGGGCCCGGTCGCGATGACGCCGATGCGCTGGTCGCGCGCCTCCCAGCCGTGGCAGTAGGGGCAGTGGATGACGTCGCGACCCCAGCGTTCACGCAGGCCCGAGATCTCGGGCAGCTCATCGCGCAGCCCCGTCGCGATGAGCAGTCGGCGAGCCGTGCGCGTGCCGCCGTCGTCGAGGTCGACCGTGAAGGTTGCACCCGTCGGTCGTGCCGCCACCACGGTCGCACGGCTGATGGTGCCGCCGAAGCCTTCGAGCTCGCCGCGGGCGCGCTCGAGCAGAGCGAGAGGACTGATGCCGTCATGGCCGAGTAGCCCGTGCACACCGGCCGCCGGAGCGTTGCGAGGGTCACCAGAGTCGATGACCTCGACGCGGCGTCGAGACCGAGCGAGCATGATGGCACCGCTGAGCCCGGCGGCACCACCGCCGATCACGAGCACGTCAAGTTCTGGTGTCGGGGGAGTGCTGCTCGCAGAAGTCATGCTGACACCCTGCACAGCATCGTGCGCTGCGCGCATTTGTTCTTGCAGAATGCGCAAGCACTGCCGGCGTGGCGCTACTCGGGCGAGTTCAGCGGCTCCGTCTGCACTGCCGTGTGGATGCGCGCACCTTCGTCGCTGAAGATGCTGAGCACTTCAGCACCCTGCGCGTCGGCTGCCCCGAGAGCGTGCGGTACGCGCGTGTCGAACTCGGCCGCTTCGCCGGGCCCCAGCACCACATCGTGATCGCCGAGCACGAGCCGTAACCTGCCGCTGATGACGTAGAGCCACTCGTAGCCGTCGTGCACCCGAGGCTGAGGCGGGTCGAGCCGCGCACGATAACTCACGCGCCATGTGCGCACGGGAGCACCAGCGGGCGAGAGGTCGAGAATGCGCATGCCGTGCCGTTCGACGACTCGTCCCGAGACTCGCGGGTCGGGCACCCCGCTCGGAATCAGCTCGTCGAGCCCGATGCGCAGCTCGCGCACGAGGGGCAGCAGCACATCGAGGCCGGGGCTGCGCTTGCCGCTCTCGAGCCGCGAGAGGGTGCTCGCCGAGAGCCCGGCTGCTGTGGCCAGCTGGTCGAGCGTGAGCCCGCGCTGGCGCCGCGCTGCGCGCAGCCGCGGCCCGATCTGCCGCACGGCGTCGTTGGTCATGTCGGCATTCTTGCAGATCTCGCATACTGGTTTGCGATGGGATGCTGGGCGCGCGATGCTCGACCCATGACTGACCTCGAACCGACCGCCCAGCAGTTGTGGGATTCCCGGTATGCCGAAAAACCCCTGATGTGGAGCGGCAGGGTGAACGCCGTCGTCGCCGAACTCATCGAGCCGCTCGAGCCTGCAACAGCACTCGACCTCGGCTGCGGCGAGGGCGGCGATGTGCTCTGGCTCGCCGAGCGAGGCTGGCACGCCGCGGGAGTCGATGTCTCTGCCGTCGCAATCGAGCGCGCGACCCGAGCCGCCGACGATCGGGGGGTGACGGTGCGAGCGAGCTTCGAGCGACGCGACCTGCAGGTCGACGGCGTACCCACCGGCCTCTTCGCTCTCGTGCTCGCCAGCTATCTGCACTCGCCGGGCGAGCTCGACCGTCGGTCGATTCTGCGTGGTGCCGCTGATGCCGTGGCGCCGGGAGGTCGGTTGCTCGTCGTCGGGCACGCGGCCCCGCCGCCGTGGGCCGATGAGCACGCCCACCACCACCACCTTCCCAGCCTTGATGACACGCGGGCTGATCTTGCCTTCGACGACGAGTGGACGATCGAGGTGTCAGAGGTGCGCGCGCGCGAGGTCGTCGCCCCCGATGGCACCCCCGGCGAACTGCTCGACGTCGTCGTGCTGGCGAAGCGTCACTGATCGCACGGCGTCGAGAGGGCATCCCGCCCCCTCAGTAGACTCGAGCACTGTGTCTAAAGTCTTGACCTCACTGCCCGTCGGCGAACGCGTCGGTATCGCCTTCTCTGGAGGCCTCGACACCTCTGTGGCCGTCGCGTGGATGCGCGACAAGGGTGCGATTCCGTGCACGTACACGGGCGACCTCGGTCAGCCCGACGAGCCTGATGTCGCGGCGGTGCCCGCTCGAGCGACCGAATACGGTGCTGAGATCAGCCGACTCGTCGACGCGAAGGCCGCGCTCGTCGAAGAGGGTCTCGTCGCCCTCGCGTGCGGCGCCTTCCACATTCGCAACGCCGGCAAGACTTACTTCAACACCACGCCGCTCGGCCGCGCCGTGACGGGCACCATGCTCGTGCGCGCCATGAAAGACGACGGCGTCGAGATCTGGGGCGACGGCAGCACCTACAAGGGCAACGACATCGAGCGGTTCTATCGCTATGGGCTGCTCGCGAACCCGCGCTTGCGCATCTACAAGCCGTGGCTCGACGCCGACTTCGTCACCGAGCTCGGCGGGCGCCAAGAGATGAGCGAGTGGCTCGTCGCCCACGGTTTTCCGTACCGCGACTCGGCCGAGAAGGCCTATTCGACCGACGCCAACATCTGGGGGGCCACGCACGAGGCGAAGACGCTCGAGCACCTCGACGTGTCGCTCGAGACGGTCGAGCCGATCATGGGCGTCAAGTTCTGGGACGAATCGGTGCAGATCGCCACCGAAGACGTCACGGTCGCCTTCGCAGAAGGCCGCCCTGTCGCGCTCAACGGCGTGGAGTACACGGATGCTGTGCGCCTGGTGCTCGAGGCGAACGCCATCGGCGGCCGCCACGGCCTCGGCATGAGCGACCAGATCGAGAACCGCATCATCGAAGCCAAGAGCCGCGGCATCTACGAGGCCCCCGGCATGGCCCTGCTGCACATCGCCTACGAGCGACTGCTCAACGGAATCCACAACGAAGACACCATCGCGAACTACCATGCAGAAGGCCGGCGCCTCGGCCGGCTCATGTACGAAGGCCGGTGGCTCGACCCGCAGTCGCTCATGCTGCGTGAGAGCATCCAGAAGTGGGTGGGCTCGGCCGTCACCGGCGAGGTGACCCTGCGCCTGCGCCGCGGCGACGACTACACGATCGTCGACACGACGGGCCCCGGTCTGTCGTATTCGCCCGAGAAGCTGTCGATGGAGCGCGTCGGCGATGCGGCCTTCGGCCCCACCGACCGCATCGGCCAGCTCACGATGCGCAACCTCGACATCGCAGACTCGCGCGCGCGGCTCGAGCAGTATGCCGCGCAGGGCATCATCGGTGGCGCCACCGCTCAGCTCGTGGGCACCATCACCGCGGGCGAGTTCGATGAGGTCACCGAGCACGCGGTGCCGCTGTCAGCCGAGCGCGAAGCCCTCGCCGAGGCCCTAGACGCCGCCGGCGAGAGCGCCGCGTTCGACTTCGGCACCGACTGAGCTCGCGCCGCTCAGGCGCGGGCGAAGGCCCGCACGGGCGAGTCGGCGAGCACGAAGCGCAAGGGTGCGGCGCTCGACAAGATCGTGAGCACGATCGAGGTCGCGAGCACGACACCGATGAGCGGCAGCGGCACGAACGGCAGCACGACGCCGCCGGGCATGGCGACTCCGATGACGCTCTGAGCTCCCACCCAGCCCAGCACGGCACCGAGCGCGAGGCCCGACAGCGCGGCGGCGAGGCTCAGCACCGCAGACTCGAGCACGATGGCGGTGGCGGCATCGCGCCTCGATTGGCCCAGAATGCGCGCCACGGCGATCTCTCGAGCGCGCAGCCGCGTGTTCAAGGCGACGGTCGTGGCGAGCCCGACTGCCGCGATGATCACGACGAACCCGATGAGGGCGCTCACGATGCCCATGACTGCCAAGAGCACCTCGTCGGCCTCACCAGCGAGGTCCGAGCCCTCATACCTGAGCGCGAGCGAGAAGTTGGCGCTCGCGGTCGCGACGACGAACATCGACACGACAGCCACCCCGATGAGCACGCCGAGCGCGGCGCGAGACGTGCGGGCAGGGTGCTCTGAGACTGTTCGTCGCGCGAGCGCCGCCGGGCCCCGCGCCGGCAGCAGTCGGGCGATGAGGGCCATCACCCGCGGCATGATGCCGCTGGCTCCCGCCAGCACGCCGATCGCCACGACAGTGCCGGCGATGATGCCGAGAAAGGCGGCCAAGGGTGTGAAGGCGCCCGCGACGAAGGTGAGGCCGAGCAGCGCGATGCCGCCGAGCAGAGTCAGCGCAGCGGCGCGACTGAGTCGAACCTCGTCGTCGCCCCCCGCAGCCTGCGTGCTGGCGATGCCGAGCGCCTGCACGGGTTTCGCGGCGAGCACCATCGCCGACCCACGCCAGGCGGCCACCACCGTGCACACCTGCAGGGCCGCCAGTGGGGCGATGACGAAGGGGTTGAGCATGTCTGAGAACTGGGCGTCTTCGAACATGCCGCCCTGCTGCGAGCCGGCCGAGAAGATCGCATACGCGGCGCCAGCGCCGAGCAGCACGCCGAGGGCCGTCGAACCGAGCGACATGCGCACGCCTTCTGCGACCATGCGTCGTCGCTCACTCGACGCCGAGGCGCCGAGCAGTCGGCGCAAGGCGATGTCGTTGACGCGCGACGCCGCGACCAAGACGAAGGCGTTGGTCACCACGACGGTCGAGACGATGAGCGCGACGAGCAGAAACGCCGAGCCGAGCACGCCGAGCACGATGTCTGCCGTCGCGCCCTGACCGAACGGGGTCGAGACCAGTCCGGTGCGCAGCAGCGCCATGAACGCCGTCAGCAGGGTGATGTACACGGCGCTCAGCGTGATGACGGCGATGGCGGCGAGGGTGCCGCCACGCCCGGTCATCGATTCACCTCAGCGGGCACGACGGCCTGCGCGTCGAGCGCGCCGGCGAGCATGATCGCCGAGATCTCGGCGGCAGTGGCGCGACCGAGTTCGGCCACGAGGTGCCCGTCTCGAATCGAGAGCACGCGGTCTGCCGAGCTCGCTGCCACCGGGTCGTGCGTCACCATGATGATGCCGCAGCCGCTGTCGTGCACGAGGTCGGTGAGCAGGTGCAGCACTTCGCCGCCCGTAGCGAGGTCGAGGTTGCCGGTGGGCTCATCGGCGAAGACCACGGCGGGTCGGTGGGCGAGGGCACGTGCAATGGCAACCCTCTGCTGCTGGCCGCCCGAGAGCTCGTGCGGGCGGCGCTCGAGCAGCTCGGTGAGGCCGAGGCGGGCGATGAGTTCGGCCTCCCACACAGGGTCGTGCTCGCGCCGACGCCGGCCGAGGGTCTCAGGCAGTCGAATGTTCTCGATGGCGCTCAGCCCGGGCAGCAGGTTGAACGACTGAAAGATGAATCCCATGCGCTCGTGCCGCAGGGCGGCGAGCTGCGCTTCATCGAATCCGGCGAGGGCGTGGCCGTCGAGCTCGATCTCGCCCCACGTGGGCTCGTCGAGCCCCGCGAGCAGGTACATGAGCGTCGACTTGCCCGAGCCGCTCGGGCCGACGACGGCAGTGAGCTCTCCGCGACGGAACTCCGCCGAGATGCGGTCGACGGCGGCGACGGTCGCGCCGTCAGCACCGAAGAGTCGAGTGAGGTCTGTGCAGCGGGCGACGATGTCGTCTCGCCCTGTTCTGGTGTGTGTCATGTCGTCGACGCTATGAGCGCTCTGGCCTGCTGCGCGTCGCCCCCGAGTCGCAATACCGGCCTCGTCGGTACCGCTCGGTGCGGTACCGCAGTACCGGTCGGGAGTGCTTCAGGGGGATGCCGCGCTCGGGTTGACGCGTCAGGATGGGCTCATGACTCTTCACCCGGCCCTCGTGCGCTCGCGCACCGGGGTGCTCGTCGCCGACGGGCTCGGCGGCCTCGTGCTCTTCATCGCCTCGGGAGGCCTGCGCGCTGCGCTCGGAAGTGCTGACGCGGGAGTCGGCACGGGCTCGCTCGTCGTGTTCGTATTCGCCGCTGCAGTGATGGCCGCGGCCATGACTGTGCGCCGGCTGCGGCCAGAGTGGGCTCTGGGGCTCGCGTGGGTGAGCACCGTCGTGCACATGCTCGGTGGGCTCGACGCTGAGCTCACCCAGCTGGGGGTGCTCATCGTGCTCGCCACGGCCGCGCACTACGGCTCGACCCTCGTGCTGCGGGTGAGCGGCGCTTCGGTCGTCGTGGGCGCGATCATCGCCGTCGTCTATCTGGTGGCGATCGACTCGTGGATCGTGCGCGTCTTCGGCGGCACCGCGTTCACACCCTCATGGGTGCCCTATGCGGTGCTGGTCGTGCTCATCGGCATGGTGCTCGCCGTGCCGTGGCTCATCGGGCTGCTCGCTCGGTATCTGCGCCTCAGCCGCGAGGGTCGCGAGCGCGCGGCGCTCGCTCAGGCCGAGGCGAGGCGTGCACGCGAGATCGCCGACCTGCAGGCGTCGCGCATGTCGCTCGCGCGCGATGTGCACGACATCGTCGGTCACTCGCTCGCGGTGATCATCGCGCAAGCTGAGTCGGTGCGCTTTCGAGACGTCGCCGAGCCTGATGACCTCGAGGCGGTGCGCACCACGGTCGCCACGATCGCCGATACCGCTCGACGCTCACTGGGCGAGGTGCGGCAGGTTCTTGCATCGACATCGCTCGAGTCGACCTCGACCGACTCGACGATCGAGAGCCCGCAGCCGACTTCGAGTCTCGACCTCGACCGGCTCATCGGCGACGTCGAGCGCTCGCGCCCCGGCATGATCGTGCGCCGAGCCGACACCGTGCGCCTGCCGAGCGGCGAGGCCTCGGTGGCCCTCTACCGGGCGGTGCAAGAGCTGCTCACCAACGCGCTACGACACGGCGACAGCGCCGAGCCGCTCATTGTCGACATTGCCGAGACGAGCGACCACATCGAGGTCGAGGTGGTCAACAGCGTTGCCGGTGCGGGCGACAGCGAGCATCCGGCAGCACGCCACGGAACCGGGATCGACGGCGCGCGATCACGCCTCGAAGCTGTCGCAGGGTCTCTCACCATCGACGCCTCGACGCACACGTTCCGTGCGATCGCCCGCGTTCCGGTGGGGGAGGGCGACTCATGACCGAGCACATTCGGGTGGTGCTCGTCGACGATCAGCCGCTCTTCCGGCACGGCGTCGCCGCAGTGGTGGCGGCCCAGCCCGACATGCAGCTCGTGGGTGAGGCGGGCACGGGCGCCGAAGCTGTCGCCCTGCTCGACGAGGTCGAGGCCGACGTCGTGCTCATGGATATCCGCATGCCCGACGTCGACGGAGCAGAAGCGACACGTCGACTGCTGAGCCCCGAACGTGCCGCGCGCCGGTCGACGCCCCTGCGCATCGTGGTGCTGACAACCTTCGGGCTCGACGAGCGGGCGCGAGCGGCCGTCGACGTGGGGGCCGCGGGGTTTCTGCTGAAAGACGCCAGCCCAGAGTTTCTGATCTCGGCGATCAGAGCGGTGCACGCAGGAACAGCGGTCGCTGCGGCAGGAGACCTCTCAGCGCTGCTCGCGACGACCCCGGCGCGCACCCACCCCGACCCGCCTGCCGCGTTCGCAACCCTCACCGAGCGAGAGCGACTCGTCTTCGACGCGGCGGCCGAAGGGCTCAGCAACGCCGAGATCGCGTCGCGGCTCTATCTCAGCGAGTCGACTGTCAAGACCCACGTGAGCAACGTGCTCGCCAAGCTGGGGGTTCGAGATCGCGTGCAGCTCGTCGTGCTCGCACACCGTCACGGGCTCGGCGGCGACGCGCGCGATGACGGGCAGGCGCACGGCGGGTGACGAGCGCCGTCCGCGCTCAGTGGCGCGGCTTGCGAGCGGGTCGGTCGTCGTGCTCTCGCGACGGTCGATCGGCGCGCTTGCGCGGCCCGCGATCGAGCTGCAGCTCGATGAGCTTGCCGCTGATGCGCGTCGCCGCGAGCTTGTCGAGCGTCTCGCGCGACATCTCGGCCGGCAGCTCGACGATCGAGAAGTCGAGCTTGATGTCGATCGCACCGAAGTCTTCACGGCTCAAGCCGCCCTCGTTCGCGAGCGCGCCGACGATCTGACGCGGTTCGACTCGATGACGACGGCCCACCTCGATGCGGTAGGGCGCGAGGCGGCCGTTGCCCGTGCGGCTGCGGCGCTCAGGCCGCTCGGCGCGGTCGCCGTCGCGGGCGGGGCGAGCATCCCGATCGTCACGATGCGGTCGCACGGGGCGCAAGTCGGCCTCGGTGAGCAGCAGCGAGGTTCCCCCCTGCGCGACCACGGCGAGAGCCGCAGCGACCTCGGCTTCGGGAACATCGTGGTGCTCGACGTAGTGCCCGATGATGTCGCGGAACGCCGTCATGAGCTCGGTCTGCCCCAGCGCCGCCGTGATCGAGTCGTCGAAGCGGGCCAGGCGCGTGGCGTTCACGTCGTCGACCGTCGGCAGCTGCATCTGCGTGAGCGGCTGGCGGGTGGCCTTCTCGATCGCATCGAGCAGTCGACGCTCGCGCGGCGTCACGAAGCTGATCGCCGCACCGCTGCGCCCGGCGCGCCCGGTGCGACCGATGCGGTGCACATACGATTCGGTGTCGACCGGAATGTCGAAGTTGATGACGTGGCTGATGCGCTCGACGTCGAGACCGCGGGCCGCGACGTCGGTCGCGACCAGAATGTCGAGCGTGCCCGACTTGAGCTGCTCGACCGTGCGCTCGCGCTGAGGCTGCGCCACGTCGCCGCTGATGGCCTGGGCTGAATAGCCGCGGGCTCGCAGCTTCTCGGCGAGCGTCTCGGTCTCGTTCTTCGTGCGGACGAAGATGATCATGCCGTCGAAGTTCTCGACCTCGAGAATGCGCGTCAGGGCATCGACCTTCTGCGGGTACGACACCATCAGGTAGCGCTGGGTCGTGTTGGCCGAGGTGGTGGTCTTGGTCTTGACCGTGATCTCGTCAGGGTCGCGCAAGTGCTGCTTCGAGATGCGACGGATGGCCGCAGGCATGGTGGCCGAGAACAGCGCCACCTGCTTCTCGGCGGGGGTGTCGGCAAGAATCGTCTCGACGTCTTCGGCGAACCCCATCTTCAGCATCTCGTCTGCTTCATCGAGCACGAGATACTTCAGCTCGCTCAGGTCGAGGGTGCCCTTCTCCAAGTGGTCCATGATGCGCCCGGGCGTGCCGACGACGACGTGCACACCGCGGCGCAGGGCCGAGAGCTGCACACCGTACCCCTGACCGCCGTAGACGGGAAGCACGTGCACCCCCTTGAGGTGGGCGGCGTACTTCTCGAAGGCCTCGCACACCTGCAGAGCGAGTTCGCGAGTCGGCGCGAGCACGAGGGCCTGCGGGCTCTTCTGCGCGACGTCGAGCCGCGAGATGATCGGCAGAGCGAAAGCCGCCGTCTTGCCGGTGCCGGTCTGCGCGAGTCCGACCACGTCGCGCCCCGCCAGCAGAGCGGGAATCGTGGCCGCCTGAATCGCGCTCGGCGTCTCGTATCCGACGTCGGTGAGCGCCGCCATGACCTCGGGGCTCAAGCCCAGATCGCTGAAGAGAGGGGCTGCGGGCGCGCTGTCGGCCTCGGTCGGGGCATTGTCATCATGAGGCGTCATGACCTCAACGGTACGCGCGTTCGGGGCTGTCACGGTGCCGAGTGCGCTGCGCGGTGCAGCAGAGCCTGCTTCTGGCGCTCGTTCGCAGTGAGTTCAGCGGCCCTGAGCAGTTCGATGCGCCCCTCGACGGCGCGGCCGAGGCGCAGCAGAATCTCGCCCCGCACACTCGGCAGCAGGGGCGATGCGCGCCAGCGGCTGTCGGTGGCGAGCGCGTCGACGATCGCCAGTGCCGCCTCGGGCCGGCCGGCCATCGACACCGCGACCGCTCGATTCAGATCGACGACGGGGCTGGGCGCGACGCGGCCGAGCAGCTCGTACAGCAGAACGATGTGCTGCCAATCGGTCGTCTCGACACTGGCGGCGATCGCGTGCTGCTCGGCGATCGCCGCTTGCAGCGCGTACTGCTTGCGGCTGGCGAGGGCGTCTGCCCTCGCCAGCGACGCCCGGCCGCGCGCGATCTGCCCGTGATCCCATCGCGCGCGGTCTTGATCGGCGAGCAGCACAGGGTTGCCGTTCGCGTCGATGCGCGCTCCGAAGCGAGAAGACTGCAGCTCCATGAGGGCCAGCAGACCGTGCGCCTCAGACTCTCGCGGCAGCAGGCCGACGAGCCGACGACCGAGCCTCAGCGCCTCGGCAGCGAGATCGCGCCTCATCCACGAATCGCCGCTCGTGGCCGCGTAGCCCTCGGTGAAGATGAGGTAGACGACAGACAGCACGCTCGCGATGCGCGCTGGCCACTCGTGCGGTGGCGGAACCTCGAACTCGACCCGGGCCGCCGAGAGCGACTTCTTCGCTCTCACGATGCGCTGCTGCATCGTCGGCACCGGCACCAGAAACAGTCGAGCCAGTTCGTCGGTCGAGAGGCCGCCGACGAGCCTAAGGGTCAGAGCGACTTGCGACTCACGGCTGAGCACGGGGTGGCACGCGACGAAGACCAGCCGCAGGGTCTCGTCGCCGATCGGCTCGAGCTCGTCGTCGACGGTCTCGTCGAGGTGCTCGGCCATCGCTGCATACCGCTCGGCGAGCGCGTCGCGTCTGCGCCACGCGTCGATCGCCTTCCGCTTCGCCACGGCGGTCAGCCACGCCCCGGGATTCTGGGGGATGCCCTGCTGCGGCCACTGGCGCAGGGCATCCACCACCGCCTCTTGGGCGAGGTCTTCGGCGAGGTCGACATCGCGCACGAACGTGATGAGCGTCGCGATGACGCGAGCCGCCTCGATGCGCCAGACGGCCGCGACCGTGTTCTCGACGTCGCCAGGCATGCTCAGCGGTTGTCGGCCTTCTTCGCGATCTCTTCTCGCCAGCCCTCTTCTTTCTGAATGAACTCATTGTCAGAGAAGTCGGCGAAGTCGCTCTCGTCGGTGACTCGTCGAATCTCGAGCTTGCTGCCGGGGCCGAGCGGGCAGCGCTTCGCCCACTCGACGGCTTCGTGCTGCGACGACACCTCGAGCATCCAGAAGCCGTTGAACAGCTCGTGCGTCTCGCCGTACGGGCCATCGGTGACGATGCGGTCGTCGGTCGAGAAGTCGACCACGACGCCCGGCTCGTCCGCAAGGCCCTCACCGCCGACCATGACCCCGGCCTGCATCAACGACTCGTTGTAGGCGCCCATGGCGTTGATGATCTCTTCGAAGTCGAGGTTCTTCGATGCTTCGACTGCTGCTGCGGTGCTGCGCATGATGAGCATGTACTTCGGCATGATGGTGTCCTTTCCTGGCGGGCCGCCTGATGCGTCCCTTCACTATGGCGTCGAATGAGACGCGAGGGAATCGACACGTGCGCCGAAGACTGTGGTGATCGCGCTTCAGTGCGGCGCGATGCGGGCGAACGGGGTCAGCGAGAAGACGAACTCTACGGGCACGTCGAAAAATGCGGCGATGCGCAGCGCGAGGTGCAGACTCGGGCTGTACTCGCCTCGTTCGAGATAGCCCACAGTCTGATAGTGCACACCGAGTGCCTCGGCGAACTGTCGTCGGCTGATTCCGCGTTCGACACGCAGCATGGCGATGCGGTTGTGCACCTGCTCTGCTTTGTCGCGCGGTGCTGCCGAGTCAGACACGCTGCAGTGCTTTCTCGCGTCGGCTCGCTAGCGTCGCGAACGTGTCGCGTCGCGCAACGCGCTGCAGCAGGAGGGGAGCGAGCACGAGTCCGAGAACAGCCCAGGCGCCGAGAACACCGAGCGACTCGAGCGTGCGCCAGCTCTCGCCGACCTCGATGACGGCGAATCCCTCGGGCAGCAGCGCGCTGCGCAGTCCCAGTCCGAGCCAATAGAGGGGCAAGCTCTGTGCCACGACCTGCGCCCAGTGCGGCATCTCTGTCAGCGGCGCGAGAATGCCTGAAGCCCAGACGATCGCACCGATCACGATGAAACCCCAGCCCCCGACTGATCGTGGGTTGCTGAAGAGCGAACCGACGACGAAGCCGAGCGGCAGGCACGCGAGAATTCCGAGAAGAAGAAAGCCCAGTGCGAGGGCAACGCCGACTCCGCCACGAATCCACAGGTCGGGCACGATGATGCTCGCGATGATGGTGAAGAGCCCGACGGTGAAGGCGAGCTCGAGCAGCGTGCGCACGGTCTGTCCCCAGGCGTACGTCAGGGTTCCTGCGGGAAGAATCGACAGTCGCAAGACGGTGCCGTCTTCTCGCTCTGTCGAGACGAGGGTGGCGAGCCCGTAGGTCGCGACGAACAGGGTCATGAGCGCAATGGCACTCGGAAAGATGATGGCAGACACAGAGATTCCGACCCCGTCGACGGTGTCGTTGCGGAAGAACCAGAGTGCGAACGCGAACCCACCTGCGCCGATCAGGTAGTAGGTGAGGTCGGCGGGTTTCTGCAGGCTATTGCGAAACTCGATGGCGCCGCGCAGGGCACCGGCGCGAACAGCGCTGGTTGAGATGCGGGTCATCAGTTCTCCTCCTCGTGGGCGAACGGTTGTGCGGGCGGTTCAGCAGTGCGGGCCACCATTGTCAGGTAGGTGTCTTCGAGGGTCGTGCGGCGAACTTCGAGGTCGGTCAACCGGGGCTCGCGCTGCAGCAGCTCTCTGACGTAGCTCGTCGCGTCATCGGTCGAGTGCACGAAGCGATCGTCGCCGATGCGCCACCGAACCTCGGTGGCGCCGGCGACCTGCCGCGCGAGCTCGTCGGCGCTGCCGTTGGCCGCGATGGTGCCGCCGTCGAGAATCAATATGCGGTCGGCCAGCCGTTCGGCTTCGGCGAGGTCGTGCGTGGTCAGCACAATGGTCGTCGATCTCGTGTCTGAGAGGTCGTGCATGAGTTCGTGAAACTCGCGTCGCGCGTGGGGGTCGAACCCGACAGTCGGTTCGTCCATGAACAGCAGCTCGGGTTGACCGACGAGGCCGACGGCCACATCGAGTCGGCGACGTTGCCCGCCCGATAGTGAGGCGATTCGCGCGTTGGGCTTGTCGGCCAATCCGACTCGATCGAGCAAGCCGTCGACGCTCCACTGCGGGTCGTCGTCTCGATACGGCGCGTGCAGCACGACGAGGTGGTGCAAGAACTCTCGCACTCGCCAGCGCGCGTGGTCTCTCCACGACTGCAGCACAACGCCGACTCGTGCTCGGTGCTCGGCGCTCGCGTTCAGGGGGTTGATGCCGAGCACCTCGACGTCTCCCGATGTCGGTGACCGCAGCCCTTCTAAGATCTCGATGGTCGTCGTCTTGCCGGCGCCGTTGGGCCCCAGCAGAGCGACCACCTCACCGCGGAGCACCTCGAGATCGAGGCCAGCCAGCACTGACTTCGGCCCATACCTCATGGTCACGTTGCGTGTGCGAACCACCACGTCGCGATTGCTCATGCCTGCCTCTCGATCAGTATCATGCTTCAATCTGTAGTAGAGTTACTATGAAATGTAGCGCATAACGTAGTCGAACGAACGGTGCCTCCGTGCATCACGCCTGAGCACTCGACCGCGCGACCCTGAGCCACCACCCGATTGTCAAGGGGTGCCGTGCGCGATGGGCGGCTCGATACCGTCGACGCATGATCATCGATACCGACCACGCGCGTCTCGACGAGACGAAAGTGCGCAATCAGCCGGCGCTCACGAGCACGGCTGGCACCACCTGGGTCGTGATGGCGGCCGTCTCTGCCGTGCTGCTCGGGGCAATGCTGCTCATGATCGACGGCCTCAGGCCAGTCGGCTTCTCTGCGGTGGTCATCATGGGGGTGCTGCTGGTGTCGATGGTGCTCGTGCGCGCCTGGGTCGCGGCGGGTCGCGTGCGTCTCACCGCACTCGCGGCGCTCTACTCGACGATGATCGTGGTGGCGCTGCTCGCCACGCTCGTGCTCGCGGGCGGAGCATCCCGATGAATGCAGAGGTCGTGCTCTCGCGCGCTGAGTCGATCGCCGAAGAAGCGGCTGCCGTGGCAGCGGCCGCGCAGCGCCGAGAGCTGTCGATCGCCTGCGCAGAATCGCTCACGAGCGGAGCGATCGCGACGGCCCTCGGCCGAGCGCCTCACTCGGCACTCTGGTTCGCGGGCGGTGTCGTCGCCTACAGCGAGACGGCCAAGGTCGAGGCCCTCGGCGTGCACCGCGGCCCGGTGGTGACCGAGCAGTGCGCGCTCGAGATGGCGGCGGGCGTTCGGCGACTGATGAAAGCCGATGCGGCCGTCGCGGTGACCGGCGTCGGCGGGCCGGGGGAGTCAGAGGGGCACCCCGCGGGCACTGTGATGATCGCCGTCAGCACGCCCCGGGCAGACTGGGCGGCGACGCATCACTTCGACGGCGACCCTGTGGCCGTGGTGTCGCGAACCACCTTGCACGCTCTCGTGCGGCTGCGCGAGCTGCTCGACGCCTGACCCGCTCGACCGCCAACGGCAGAGCTCTCTGGCGCCGCCGCGTACCCTGGGGGTATGGCAATCGAGCGCGGCATCCGCAATAACGGTGCTGCATCGACGGATGCTCGCCCCCAGGTGCGCCCGACGACCGAGGGCTGGCAGCAGAAGATGGGCCCCGACGGGCGGCCGGTGCTGCAGTTCGCCGAGCCCAAGAGGGGCAAGCCGCCCGTGCATCTTGCCGACCTGACTGCCGAGCAGCGCGTCGCGCGGGTGACAGAGCTCGGTCTGCCGGGCTTTCGCGCGAAGCAGCTCAGCACTCACTACTTCACGCACTACACGAGCGACCCCGCGGCGATGACCGACCTGCCGGCCGCGCAGCGCGACGAGCTCGTGGCTGGCCTGCTGCCCCCGCTGCTGACTGAGGTTCGACGCTTGCGCACCGACAACGGCGACACGATCAAGTTTCTCTGGAAGCTGCACGACGGCGCCCTCGTCGAGAGCGTGCTCATGCGCTACCCGGGCCGCATCACACTCTGCGTCTCGAGCCAGGCCGGCTGCGGCATGAACTGCCCGTTCTGCGCCACCGGCCAGGCCGGGCTGACGCGCAACATGTCGGCCGCCGAGATCATCGACCAGATCGTGCAGGCCAACGCGGCCATCGCGGCCGGCGAGCTCGGGGGCAAGAAGCGCGGCGAGACGACGCCCGAGCGCGTCAGCAACATCGTGTTCATGGGAATGGGCGAGCCGCTCGCCAACTACAACCGGGTGATGGATGCTGTGCGCACGATGGTCGAGCCCCAGCCGCACGGCCTCGGCATGAGCGCTCGGCACATCACGGTGTCGACGGTAGGGCTCGTGCCGGCCATCCTGAAGCTCGCCGAGGAGAAGATTCCGGTGACGTTCGCACTCAGCCTGCACGCGCCCGACGACCAGTTGCGCGACGAGCTCATCCCCGTCAACTCGCGCTGGAAGGTCGACGAGGCGCTCGACGCCGCGCGCGCCTACTTCGACGCGACCGGCCGGCGGGTGTCGATCGAGTACGCGCTCATCAAAGACATGAACGACCACGCATGGCGCGCCGACCTGCTCGCGCAGAAGCTGCTCGAGCGCGGCCGCGGCTGGGTGCACGTCAACCCGATTCCGCTCAACCCGACACCCGGCTCGATCTGGACCAGTTCAGAGCCCGCCGTCATGCGCGAGTTCGTGAGACGCATCGAGGCGGCCGGAATTCCGACCACGCTGCGCGACACTCGAGGCAAAGAGATCGACGGGGCCTGCGGGCAGCTCGCGGCCGCCGAGTGATCCTCGCCGATGAGCACCTGATTCGGCCATACTGAACTCATGCTCTTCGACTCGATCAATCAGTTCTTCACGCAGATCGTCGGCATCAGTGTCGCCGTCGTCATCTCGCTCATCGTCATCATCGTGCTGCTGCGCTCGATCAAGGTGGCGAAGCCCGACGAGGCGATCATCGTCACCTCGCGGCAGCGCACGCCGAAAGAGCGTGACATCAATCACGAGAAAGAGAACGTCGGGCAGAAGGTCGTCTTCGGGTCGCGCGTCTTCGTCAAGCCCATCATCGAGGCCTACTTCAAGCTGAGCCTTCGATCGCGGCAGCTTAACGTGCAGGCCACTGCGCAGACTCGTGACGCCATCACGATTCGCGTCAACGCGGTCGCGGTCGTCAAGGTGGGCGGTTCTGAGCCCATGGTTCGCGCCGCTGCCCAGCGCTTCTTGAACCAGCAAGACCAGATCGAGTCATCGACTGAAGAGGTGCTCAGCGGTTCGGTGCGCGCCATCGTCGGTCAACTCACGGTGACCGAGATCATCACCAATCGTTCGGCGCTGCAAGAGCAGGTGCTCGATGCGGTGCGAGAGGCTCTCGACATTCAGGGTCTGCAGATCGACACCCTGCAGATCAAAGAGATCGACGACGACAACAACTACATCCGCGACCTCGGTCGTGCCGAGGCCGCGCGCGTGCGCCAGGTCGCCGAGATCGCAGAAGCCCAGGCCCAGCAGGCCGCTGAAGAGGCGCGCATTATCGCGGCGCAGAAGATCGCCGAGAGCCAGCGCGAACTCGACCTGCGCAACGCCGAGATTCAGAAAGAGACCGACAAGGCTCGTGCCGAGGCCGCGGCCGCCGCACCGCTCGCCGAGGCGATCGCCCAGCAAGAAGTCGTCTCGCAGCAAGAGGTCACGGCCCAGAAGCGCGTCGGGCTGCGCAAGCAAGAGCTCGACGCCGAGGTGCGCGCCGTGGCCGACGCTCAGGCGTACGCCATCGAGAAAGAGGCCGACGCGGCTGCCGTGGCGGCGGTCGCCAGCGCGAACGCCGAGCGTGATGCGCGCAAGGCGGCGGCCGAGGCGATCGAGGCTGAAGGTATCGCCGAGCGCAACCGTCGCCGCAGCGCGGCCGAAGCTGTCGAGGCCGAGGGTGTCGCTGAGCGTGCTCGACGCATCGCTGCCGCCGAAGCACTCTCGGCTGAAGGTGAAGCAGAGGCCGGCGCCATTCGCGTCAAGGGAACGGCCGAGGCAGATGCCACGCGAGCGCAGGCCGAAGCCCTGGCCGAGCGTGCCGAAGCCCTGCTCAAGCAGCGCGTCATCGAGCAGCTGCCCGAGATCGTGCGCGCCGCGTCAGAACCGTTGAGCCGCATCCAGAACATGACCGTCATCTCGTCTGACGGCACCGGCACCAACCAGCTCGGCGAGAACGTGGCGGGCCAGCTCGCCACGTCGACCAAGATCATCAAAGACCTCGTCGGCATCGACATCGGCGAGCTCATCAACGGCAAGGTCGTCGGCGAGGCCACCGGGGCGGCGGTCGCACGGGGCGCGGCGGCCTCGCCTTCACCGCGGCGCAAGAACACCGAATCTTGACACCCTGACCGAGCGCGGTGGGGCCTGACCGCACCACCGCGCTCGGTACCGTTGAGGCATGACTGACGATGTTGTCGCCCAGCGCGAGGCCTGGAAGGCTCGCGAGACCCTTGCTGAAGAGCTGATACCGCTCATCGGGCGGCTGTATCGCGAGCACGGAGTCATCACGTCGATTCACGGTCGCCGACTCATCAACCAGTCACCCATCGGCGTGATCAAGGCGCACCGCTATGCGCACCACGTGACCGGAACAGTGCTGCCGCTCGAGCAGTCGAGTCAGCTGCTCACCGCACTGCTCACGCTCGATCCTGGCCCAGCATCGCTCGACATCGCTCGACTGCTGCTCGACTACGACGAGCACGGGGCTGGTCGGTCGCTCGACGACTACCTTCGAGACGCGATCGACGAGACGCGCCGCTCGGCTCGACCGGCGGGCGGCACCGATGTGGTGCTGTATGGCTTCGGTCGCATCGGGCGGCTGCTCGCGCGCATCCTGATCGCCCACGCGGGCAATGGCGCAGGGCTGCACTTGCGGGCCATCGTCGTGCGTCGCGGTGGCGACAACGACCTGGTCAAGCGTGCGAGCCTGCTGCGACGCGACTCGGTGCATGGCCCGTTCGACGGCACGATCAGCGTCGACACCGAGGCGAACACCATTCTGGCCAACGGCACGCTGATTCACGTGATCTACGCAGATGATCCGAGCGCTATCGACTACACCCAGTACGGCATCGCCGACGCAATCGTCGTCGACAACACGGGCCGCTGGCGAGACGAGCAGGGGCTGTCGCAGCACCTCCAGTCGACCGGAGTCGCCCGAGTGCTGCTGACGGCGCCGGGCAAGGGCTCGCTGCCCAACGTCGTGCACGGCATCAATCACGAGACGATCACCGACGAGCACCGCGTCGTCACCGCAGCGTCTTGCACGACCAACGCCATCACGCCGGTGCTGAAGGTGCTGCACGACGAGTACGGCATCGCGCACGGGCACGTCGAGACGGTGCACTCGTTCACGAACGACCAGAACCTCATCGACAACTATCACAAGGGCGATCGTCGAGGGCGATCGGCCGCGCTCAACATGGTCATCACCGAGACGGGGGCGGCGAAAGCGGTGGCCAAGGCTCTGCCGGTGCTCGAGGGCAAGCTCACCGGCAACGCCATTCGAGTGCCGACTCCGAACGTGTCGATGGCGATCTTGAACCTGCGGCTCGAGCGCCCGACGACCCGCGACGAGGTCAACCGGTTTCTGCGCGAGACGTCGCTGCACTCGAGTCTGCGCCAGCAGATCGACTACATCGAGTCGCCCGAGGTGGTGTCGACCGACTTCATCGGCTCGCATCGTGCGGGCATCGTCGACGGTCTCGCCACCATCTGCACGGGCGACACCCTCATCGTCTACGTCTGGTATGACAACGAGTACGGCTACAGCTCGCAGGTCGTGCGCGTGCTCGAGACCATGGCCGGAACCCATCCGCTCGTCGTGCCCGAGCGCCTCGAGGCATAGCGCCCAGGGGCGCACGCGCGCGAGGCGAGCTACCGAAAGGCCGCGATGCCCGTGATCGCGTTGCCGAGGATGAGCGTGTGCACGTCATCGGTGCCTTCGTAGGTGCGCACCGACTCGAGGTTGTTGGCGTGCCGCAGCGGCGAGTGCTCGAGCGTGATGCCGTTGCCGCCGAGCATCGCCCGGGCCTCGCGCGCGATCGCGATCGCCTCGCGCGTGTTGTTGAGCTTGCCCACCGAGATCTGGTGCGGCTGCAGCTGCCCCGCGTCTTTCAGTCGCCCGAGCTGCAGCGCGAGCAAGAAGCCCTTGTCGATCTCGAGCGCCATGTCGACGAGCTTCTGCTGCGTGAGCTGATAGGCGGCGACCGGCTTGCCGAACACCTCGCGCTGCGACACGTAGGCGAGTGCCGCGCGGTAGCTGTCGAGCGCGGCGCCCATGACGCCCCACATGATGCCGTAGCGCGCCTGGTTGAGGCACGTGAAGGGGCCGCGCAGCCCTTCCGCCGCCGGCAGTTGCGCGTCGGCCGGCACCCGAACCTCATCGAGTTCGATGTCGCACTGAATCGAGGCGCGCATCGAGAGCTTCTGACCGATCGCGGTGGCGGTGAATCCTGCGCTCGCGGTCGGCACGATGAATCCGCGGATGCCCGCCTCGGTCTGCGCCCAGATCACAGCGATGTCGGCGATCGTGGCGAGGCCGATCCAGCGCTTGCGACCCGTGATGACCCAGTCGTCGCCGTCGCGACGCGCGAAGGTCTGCATCGAGGCAGGGTCGCTGCCGGCGTTCGGCTCGGTGAGGCCGAAGCAGCCGATGATCTCACCCGCAGCCATGCGCGGCAGCCAGTGCTGCTGCTGCTCGACTGAGCCGAACGAGTGGATCGCCGTCATCGCGAGCGAGCCCTGCACTGAGACGAAGGTGCGAATGCCGCTGTCTCCGGCCTCGAGCTCGGCCGCCGCGAGACCGTACTCGACGGCAGACCGGCCGCCCCCGCCGCAGCCCTGCAGGTGCATGCCGAGCAGTCCGGCTTTCGCCATCGGCGCGATGAGTTCGCGCGGAAACTCGCCGCGGTCGTACCACTCGGCGATGCCCGGCCGCACGTGCTCGGTGACGAAGCTGCGCACACGGTCTCGCGTGGCGCGCTCCTCGTCGCTCAGCAGTGTGTCGAAGCCGATCAGATCAAGCGGTGAGTCGGTCATGCGAGTCCTCTCTGGGTGCTCTCATGCTGTCGGGTGACAGCAGTTTTGTCCACTTGTACAGTTGGCGCATGACCCTGCCGTTGACCGGGATGCTCGTCGCCGACCTCAGCCGTGTGCTCGCCGGGCCGACGGCGGCCGTCATGCTCGCCGACCTGGGCGCCCGTGTCGTCAAGGTCGAGCGCCCGGGGGCGGGGGACGAGACTCGCGCATGGGGGCCGCCCTGGGCCGGATCGTCGAGCTCGTACTTCGAGTCGGCGAATCGCTCGAAGCACTCGATCGCCCTCGACTTCGCCGACGACGCCGACCGCGCTGTCGCGCACGCGCTCGTCGACCGAGCCGATGTCGTCATCGAGAACTACCGCACGGGGGCGCTGGAACGGTTCGGTCTCGATGCCGACTCGGTGCTCACCCGCAACCCTCGCGCCGTCTACTGCTCGATCACCGGGTTCGGCTCGACGGGGGAGGGTGCGGCGATGCCGGGATACGACTTTCTCGTGCAGGCGGTCGGCGGCCTCATGAGCATCACCGGTGACCCGGGGGGCGAACCCCGAAAGGTGGGCGTGGCGATGGTCGACCTCGTGGCCGCGAAAGACGCCGTCATGGGCGTGCTCGCGGCGCTGCTGCAGCGTGCGACCACCGGAGTAGGCCAGCATGTCGAGGTCTCGCTGCTGGCGAGCCTCGTGGCCTCGCTCGCCAACCAGGCGAGCGGCTACCTCGCCACGGGCACACCGCCGCAAGCCCTCGGCAACCGCCACCCCTCGATCGCGCCGTACGAGACACTGCGCTGCCGAGACGCCCTCATCGCCGTCGCCGTCGGCAACGATGCGCAATTCACCTCACTGTGCGCGGTGCTCGGCGAACCCGAGCTGGCGGGCGATGAGCGATTCACGACCAACCGGGCCAGAGTCGAGCATCGTGACGATCTCGAGCACGAGCTCGAACGACTGCTCGCCCACGATGACGCCGCGCGTTGGGCGGCGCGGCTGCTCGAGGCAGGGGTTCCCGCCGGCACGGTGAACGGCATCAGCGAGGCGCTCGCCCTCGCGCGGCAGCTCGGTCTCGAGCCGACGGTGAGCGTGGGGCAGGGGCATCCTGAACAGCTCGCCCACCCGGTTCGCTACTCGCTCTTCGCACCCGCACCGCCGACGGCCCCTCCGGCACTCGATGAGCACGGCGCCGAGGTGCGGAGTTGGCTCGCTCAGGGCGCTGGCTGAGGCTCGACAGCGGCGGCTGCGGTCTCGACGACATGCCGCGCGAGCCGCGTGGCCGCGACGACGGCCGCCGGCATCACGACGATGGCGCCACCGGGCACCACGAAGAGCAGCTGCGTCATGACCCCGAACCCGAGCTCACGAGCGCGAGAGCCCCGCAGCAGTGCGACGCGGCGAGAGGCGCTGATGCCGCGAGCCTCGAACGACCGCGTGGTCAGCTCTCGGGCGATGAGGTGACCGGCGAGCGTCGGGCCGAGCACCGCGGCCGCAGCCGAGCCGACCGCCGGAACGAGGCCCACGATGAACGTGGTGATGCCGAAGGCGATCGCCCGCAGCACGAGCAGAATGCCGTCGCCGAACGAGCGCCAGAACCGCACCGGGCTCGGGGTGAAGCCGCCCAGCTCGTGCTCGACCGCGCGCCAGATGCGCTCGTAGAACGGGTCGCCGATGAGCAGCGTCAACGCGGTGAACGAGTAGACCATGCCGATCACGATGCCGGTGAGCATGACGATGGCGACGAGGGCGCGCACGACACCGCGCTCTCGCTCGGCCCACTCGTCGGCGAACGGAGTCACTGCGCTGGCGAAACCCTCGACGTTGAGACCGACCGTGACGAGCACCGTGCCGATCACGGCAGCCGCGATCACGGCCGGCACCATGCCGAGGGCCATGACACCGGGGCGCACTCTCCAGAAGCCGAATCCGCGCAGCACGAGCGTCGCTCCGATGAAGAACTCGGTGATCGAGTGTCTCACTCGCCCCAGCACTCGCCGAGGCGCGACGTCGGCTTTCATGCTCGACACTGTATGCGCTGCGCGGCGGCGGTGTACGCCGTGGCGAAGAATGCCCCGTGAATCTCCGTCGTGGCGATGCAGGGAGTGGGCGCCTGACTCTAGGCTGGGGCCAGGGTGTGCACCGCTGCCGGCCCGCAGGGGCGGCTGAACGAGTGCACCGTCGAATTCACGAGGAGCCTCATGAGCAAGTACGCAGTGATCAACCCCGCGACAGGGGAGACGCTCACCACGTATCCGACCGCGACTGACGCCGAGATCGCTGCGGCACTCGACGGAGCCGCAGCGGCCTACCGCGACTGGGCCCGCACGACGACGGTCGATGAGCGCGCCGCGCTCATCACGAAGGTAGCCGAGCTGCACCGCGAGCGTCGTCAGAACCTCGCCGAGATCATCGTGCGCGAGATGGGCAAGCCGATCGGCGACGCCCTGGGCGAAGTCGACTTCTCTGCCGACATCTACCAGTACTACGCAGACAACGGCCCCGAGCTGCTGAAAGACGAGCCGATCGAGCTCGCCGAGGGCAGCGAGGGCTCAGCGTTCATCCGCAAGAGCCCCATGGGCGTTCTCGTGGGCATCATGCCCTGGAACTTTCCGTACTACCAGGTGGCGCGCTTCGCCGGGCCCAACCTGATTCTGGGCAACACCATCCTGCTCAAGCACGCTGCGCAGTGCCCCGAGTCGGCCGCGGCGATTCACCAGATCTTCGCCGACGCCGGCTTTCCGGTGGGCGCATACACGAACATCTACGCCTCGACCGACCAGATCGGCACGCTCATCGCCGACCCGCGCGTGCAGGGCATCTCGCTCACCGGGTCTGAGCGCGCCGGAGCAGCCGTGGCCGAGCAGGCCGGGCGGCACCTCAAGAAGGTCGTGCTCGAGCTGGGCGGTAGCGACCCCTTCATTCTGCTGAGCACCGACGACCTCGACGCGACGGTCGAGATGGCGACCAACGCCCGGCTCGACAACAGCGGTCAGTCGTGCAACGGCGCCAAGCGGTTCATCGTCATCGACGAGCTCTACGACGCCTTCCTCGAGAAGTTCGTCGCGGCGATGTCGAGCACCCAGGCGAGCGACCCGATGGTCGAAGGCGGGGCATACGGCCCTCTGTCGTCGGCGAGTGCAGCTGAAGGGCTCGAAGACCAGGTGAAGCGCGCTGTCGCCGGCGGCGCGACCGTGCTCACCGGCGGAACCCGCGAGGGCAACTACTTCACCTCGACCGTGCTCACCGATGTGGCGCCCGGCAACGATGCCTACTACGAAGAGTTCTTCGGCCCGGTCGCCCAGGTCTTCAAGGTGGCGAACGAAGATGAAGCCGTGCAGCTCGCGAACGACACTCCGTTCGGGCTCGGGTCATACCTGTTCACCACCGACGAAGCGCAGGCGGCACGCGTCGCCGACAAGATCGACGCCGGCATGGTCTACGTCAACTGTGTGCTGGCCGACAGCCCCGAGCTGCCGTTCGGCGGCATCAAGCGTTCGGGTTCGGGCCGCGAGCTCGGCACGCTGGGCATCGACGAGTTCGTCAACAAGAAGATGATCCGCATCGCCTGAGCTCAGGGCGTCTCGACCGACGACGTCGGTTGAGACGCGCGCGCGAGCTCGGGGTACGCGTCGATGACCATGTCGGCGAGGGCGTCGATGGGTCGCGTCAGGGCGTCGGTCACCGGCAGGTCGAACTCAGCCGTGTAGTCAGCGATGGCGACCGAGACCTCGTCGTCGGTCATGCCGTCGTGATTGATCGTGATGCCGATCACTCGCGACTGCGCGAAGAGCTCGATGAGGGCGATCTCGTGCGCGAGCGTCGGCATGGGCATGAACGCGAAGTCGTCGCGCACCCGTCGAGCGGGGGCGTGCTGCACGATGATGCCGTCTGGCTGGCTGCCGCGGATGATCGCGCCCGAGCTGAGGTAGGCGGGGTGGCTCAGTGAGCCCTGACCCTCGACGACGATGACGTCGGGGCGCTCGGTCTCGAACGCGAGCACCACCTGGTGCTCGACCTCGCCAGACCGAAACTGCGGCACCATGGCGTCGACCGCAGCGCCGTATGCGCCGCCTTGAATGATCGTGGTCTGCCCGGTGCCGACGAGCACGGCGTGCAACCCGCGCTCTCTGAGTGCCTGCACGAGCAGTGTCGCCGTGGTGCGCTTGCCGATCGAGCCGTCGGTGCCGAGCACGGCGACGCGGGGGCACGTGACGGTGAAGATGCTGCCCGAGAACAGGCGCAGGTCTTTGGTCGGCTTCTGCCGCCGAATGTCGGTGATGGTCACGTCGCTCTCGAGTGCGGCAGCCGCGAGCTCGTCGTCATCACCGAGCAGCTCGTGCAGACCGTTGATGATGTGCATGCCCTGCGCGATGGCCTCGAGCAGCACGTCGCGCTGCGGTGTCGTCAGCAGGCCGTCGGCTGGCGCAGCACCCCAGATCAGATAGTCGGGGGTGTTCGGGCGCAGCGCGAGCGCGTCGTCGAGTGAGCCCACGAGCGGTATGCCCAGGGGCTCACCGGTGAGCACGGTGCCCGCATCCGACCCGGCGAACGTGCTGTCGATGACGCTCACGATGTCGTAGCGCTCAGAGTGGCGAACGAGCCCGTTCGCGGTCTTGCCCTCTTGCTGGCCGAAGACGCCTTCGCTGTAGATGACGGCGGTCGAGCCGAGGGGCAGGGCGGGCTGAGATTGCTGGTGGGGCTGCATGGTGCTCCTTCGCCGCCGGCGGTAGCCAGCCCTGAACCGTAGCACCCTGATGCAGACGGGCTAGCCTGGCCCGATGATGAGATTCGAAGAACTCGCCTTCGAGTCGACGCCCATGGGCGAGTTGACGCTACGCCGGCGGCATGTCGCCGCGGTCGACGCCGAGGTCTACGAGGTCAAGCTCGGGGACGAGTACCTCATGTCGAGTCTCTTCACCGTCGCCGAGGTCGAGCTTGCTCGCCTCGGGCTCGCCGCGAGCACCGGGCCGGGGCCGCTCGAGGTGGTCGTGGGCGGGCTCGGCCTCGGGTACACCGCGGTCGCAGCCCTCGACGACGATCGAGTCGGCAGGCTCGTGGTGGTCGACGCTCTGCCCGAGGTGATCTCGTGGCACGAACGACGACTGCTGCCGGTCAGTGCACGACTGGTCGATGACGACCGCACCCGGCTCGTGCATGCTGACTTCTTCGCCGTCATGCGCGGCGAACCCGGCGCCCACGCTGCCATCGCGCGCCAGATCGACGTGATCCTTCTCGATGTCGATCACACTCCCGACTTCACCCTCGACCCGTCGCACGCCGACCTCTACTCTGCGCAGGGCCTGCGCAGGCTCGCCCGCCATCTGCGACCAGAAGGGGTCTTCGCGCTGTGGTCTGATGATCCGCCAGCCGAGTCGTTTCTGCAGGTGCTGCGCGACGTCTTCTCGACTGTCGAGGGTCACACGGTCGAGTTCGACAACCCGGTCACCGGGGGTCGCTCGCGCAATGGCGTCTACGTCGCTTCGATGGCGGCCTAGAACACCTTTCCGGGGTTCAGAATGCCTCGGGGGTCGAATGCGGCCTTCACGCGCTGCTGCAGGGCGACTTGATCATCGCCGAGCTCGTCGGCGAGCCAACGACGCTTGAGCGTGCCGATGCCGTGCTCGCCGGTCAGCGTGCCCCCGAGCGCCAGCGCGGCCTCGAACAGCTCTCCCGCGGCCGCCCACACGACGTCGGGCACCTCGTCGCCGGTGTAGACCAGGTTGGGGTGCAGATTGCCGTCTCCGGCGTGCGCGACGGTCGCAATCGCGATGCCGTGCCGCTCGCCGATGGCACGAATCGCCGCGAACATGTCGGCCAGTCGCGAGCGAGGCACCGCGACGTCTTCGATGAGCACGGTGCCGAGAGCCTCCATCGCCGGGTGCATCGCACGGCGCACGGCGAGCATCGCCTCGCCGTCGACCCGGTCGGTCGTCATGCTCGCTGCGCCTCCGTGCGCGGCGATGATGGCGAGGGCGGCACGGGCCTCGTCTTCGGCCGCGTCGCCGTCGGTCTGCACGAGCAGGTGCGCACTGCCTGGCGCCCGCGCGGCGAGCCCGAGGTGCTGCAGAATGCTCGCGAGCGCCAGCTCGTCGACGAGCTCCATGACGGCGGGTCGCAGTCGTGCGGCGGTGATGGCCGCCGACGCGGCGGCCGCGTGCTCGATCGACGAGAAGTAGGCGCCGATCGTCGCCACCGTTCCTGGCGGAATCGGTGTCAGCTTCAGTGTGGCCCCGACGATGACCCCCAGTGTGCCCTCAGAGCCGATCATGAGCGCGGTGAGGTCGAGCCCTGTCACGCCCTTGATCGTGCGATGCCCGAGGCGCATGAGCGCGCCGTCGGCGAGCACGACATCCAGGCCCAACACGGCTTCGCGGGTGACGCCGTACTTCGCGCACAGCAGGCCGCCGGCGTTGGTGGCGATGTTGCCGCCGACGGTCGAGATGGCTCGGCTTGCGGGATCAGGAGCCCACCGCAGCCCCAGCGGTTCGAGCGCCCGGTTCAGGTCGCCGTTCAGGATGCCCGGCTCGACGACGGCCACCTGGTCTGCCTCGTCGATCTCGACGATGCGCGTCATCTCGGTGGTCGACAGCACGATCTCACCACGGCTCGCCATGGCGCCGCCGCTGAGCCCCGTGCCCGCACCGCGGGGCACGACGGCTACTCGTTGCTCGTAGGCGATGCGCATCGTGGCCTGCACGTCGTCGACGGTTCTGGCTGAGACGATCGCCAGGGGAGCATGAGCGGTGCGCTGACCCGACTTGTCGCTTCGCGCGAGGTCGAGGTCTCGAGGTTCGATCGACACGGCGTCGCCCAGTCGGGCGCGCAGCAGCGCGACGATGTCGCTCATCGATTGCGCGTGCGGTCGGTGAGCCAGAGCAGTGCCGCCACCATGACGAGTGTGGCCGAGATCAGCAGCCCGGTGGTGGCATCGAAGTCGACGTAGCGAGATACCGCACCGGGGGGCACCGGTGGGCCGACGAGGCCGACCCGCAGCGAGCCGATCGCGACGCCGACGCCGACGACGGCGAACCCCAGCCCGATGCCGGTGATCGTGATGCCGGCGTCTGTTCCCCGCGCGAGGCGGCGTACTCGCGTGCGCGTGAAGGCCACGGCGCTCGCCACGACGACGAGAAACCCGAGCGTGAAGGGCTCGAGCAGCGCCGCGAGCCACGACTGGCCGAACAGGGTCAGCCGCACGATCAATGAGACGACGACCGAGGCGACAGCGGCGAGCAGCACCCAGCGGAACCGCTGATCGATCGTCTGCCAGCGAAAGATGGTGAGCAGGACTGCCGCAGCGCCGAACCAGAGCGCCGGGGCGATGTCGACGAGCAGCAGCGTCAGCTCGCCAGGGCGATTGATGACGGTGTCGCCGATGCCGAACTGAAAGGCGAGTGCCATGAGCGCCGTGGCGATGAGTGCCGCGAGCAGCAGCGTGCGGGCGACCGATCCCGACCGCGTGGGCATTCCCGCGACGGGTACCTCGGGCTGCAGCGCGCGATCATCAGCATCGGTCATGCCCCGATGCTAGATGACCTCGCTAGATGAACAGCGTGGTGGTCGATTCTGAGGCTTCGCCCAAGAACGTGGCGACTCCGCCGAGTTCGACGCCATCGATGAGGTCGCTGTGCGCGATGCCCAGCAGGTCCATCGTCATGGTGCACCCGATGAGCCTGGCGCCTCCTGCCTGAGCCGAGGCGATCAGCTCGGGCAGGGTCGGAACACTGTGCTGCTTCATGACGTTCTTGATCATGACCGGGCCCATACCGGCCATGTTCATGGTCGACAGCGGCAGATCGTCGGCTCCTGAGGGCATCATCATGCCGAACATGCGATCGATGAGCTTCTTCTGGCGCTTCGGCGGCTGCTCGCGCCGCAGCGCATTGAGCCCCCAGAAGGTGAAGAACATCGACACCTGCTCGCCCATCGCCAGTGCGCCGTTGGCGATGATCATCGAGGCGAGCACCTTGTCGAGGTCGCCCGAGAACACCACGAACGAGTTCTTGCCCGGCCCCGCGACGGTGGCGCCGTGTACGGGTCGTGCCGACGCCATCGCGCCGGCGCCGCCCTTGCGGATGACGGCCACATAGCCTGGCCCCTCCGGCTCGATCGAGACCAGTTCGTGGCCATTGCGCTTGACCCAGGCAGGAGCATCCGCCGCGAATCCGGGGTCGCTCACGTGGATGGTGATCTCATCGCCTGCTGAGGCCGCGGTCGCCGCTTCGGCGAGCTTCATGATCGGGCCAGGGCAGGCGAGGCCGGTGACATCGAGATCGATGGATGCTCCGATGCCGGTCGGGGCGAGCGCGAACAGCGAGTGCCCCTCTGCGTAGTTCTCCATCGGCGCACGCTGCACAGGATCATCGGCGTCATCGAGCTGGTGCCACGCACGGAAGGTCGTCGAGCCGCCCGAGAGCGTCTTCAGGTCGGTGAAGCCGCGCTGGCGCAACGAGCGGTAGGCGAGGTACGAGCGGAACCCGACAGCGCAGTAGAGACGAATCGGCGTGCTCGTATCCCAGTCGACGCTTGCGGTTCGCAGGGTATCGAGCGGCACATTCTCGGCGCCGGGCAGGTGCCAGATGCTGAACTCTTCGGCCGTGCGCACGTCGATGATGCGCGCACCCTCGACCGCCGCCGGGTAGTTCTCGGCATACCAGAGGTCGAGATCGCCGCGCACGACGTTCGCGGCGACGAAGCCCGCCATGTTGATGGGGTCTTTCGCCGAGCCGAACGGGGGAGCGTAGGCGAGCTCGAGCTCTTCGAGATCGAAGACGGTGAGGTTGTTGCGCACCGCAGTCGCGAGCACGTCGATGCGCTTATCGATGCCGTCGAAGCCCGCAGCCTGACCGCCCAGCACGCGACCCGTCGTCGGGTCGAAGAGCACCTTGAGGTGCATCATCGCGGTGCCCGGGTAGTAGCCGGCGTGGCCCGAGGGATGCACGTGAACGGCACGGTGCTCGATGCCCGCAGCGCGCAACTGCCGCTCGGTCGCGCCAGTGCCCCCGGCGACCATGTCGAAGACCTTGACGATCGAGGTGCCCTGGGTCGAGCGGTACTCGGTGTCACGGCCGCAGATGTTCTCGGCGGCAACGCGGGCCTGCCGGTTCGCGGGGCCCGCGAGCGGTGCGAGCCACGACCCGGGCAGCACGGTGTTCGGTGTTTCGACGACGTCTCCCGCCGCCCAGATGTGCGGGTCACTCGTGCGCATGTGCGTGTCGACGACGATGCCGCCGCGTTCACCGATCTCGAGACCTGCTTCGCGGGCGAGGTGCGAGTTCGGTCGAACTCCTGCAGAGAGAATGACGAGGTCGGCGTGCAGCACGGTGTGGTTGGTGAGCTCGACATCGAGACCGCCCGCCGCGTCACGCAGTGCGGCCGCGCCCGTCTCGAGGTGCACGGTGACGCCTCGACTGCGCAGATGCGTCTCGACGGGCACCGACAGCTCGTGGTCGATGGGCGGAAGAATCTGGTCGGCGAGTTCGACGACGTCGACGTCGGCACCGCGGTGGCGCAGGTTCTCGGCCATCTCGAGGCCGATGTAGCCCGCGCCGATGACGACAGCGCGAACCGCACCGCGCGTGCCGGCCGCCGCCTCGGCGAGCAGCCCATCGAGGTGCGCCTTGATCTGGTCCATGTCGCCCATGCGGCGCAGCACGTGCACTCCGGGCAGGTCGATGCCGGTGATCGGCGGGCGCAGCGCTTCTGCTCCGGGGGTCAGCGCGAGGGCGTCGTACGATTCGGTGTACTCGGTGCCGTCATCGACGCGGCGCACCGTGACGGTCTTGTTTTCGCGATCGATGCCCACGACCTCCTGCCCGATGCGCACGTCGAGATCGAGCGCCTCGCGGAGGCTCTGAGGAGTCTGCACGAGCAGCCGGCTGCGATCGGTGATGACACCGCCGATGTGATACGGCAGGCCGCAGTTGGCGAACGACACATGGTGGCCGCGCTCGAGCACGATGATCTCGGCGAATTCGTCGAGGCGGCGTGCGCGAGCGGCGATGGATGCTCCGGCGGCGACTCCGCCGACGACGACAAGCTTCACGAGAGACTCCTGACAGTGGGTGGTGGTGTCAGGCTAGGTCGCCGCACAGAGCTCGAGGTAGAGCTGAAAGGCCCGGAGACTGGCGCCCGCCGAACCTGGCAAACACCGCAAAGAGCACGCGCAACGGTTGAAGCATCGAGCCGACTGCGGCATCGTGGCCCGCTCATGTGCCCGATCGGCACGTGCGATTCCGCTGACACGAGAGAAAGAGAGCTCACCATGCTCGTACTGACCGAGACCGCCAGCACCGTCATCGAGAACCTCGTCGCCCGTGAGGCCGACCCGCAGAGTGCGGGCCTGCGCATCGACAGCGGCGGGCCCGATTCGACGCAGTTCGCCGTCGCCGTGAGCGCTTCGCCCGAGCCGGGCGATCAGGTCGTCGAATCCGGTGGGGCCAGGGTGTTTCTCGAGAGCAACGCCTCGATCGCCCTCGAGGCCAAGGTTCTCGACGCCCAGGTGACCGAGCAGGGAGCGGTGACCTTCGCCATCGGTGACCAGCCGGCCTGACCGGCTTCGGGCCGGAAGGCCCTGGCGCCTCACTGCGACTTCGACCAGGGTTGACTCATGACTGTCATCGAGAACTCACGCCTGGCCATCATCGGCGCCGGGGCCGTCGGCTCCTCCCTCGCCTACGCATCGCTCATCCGCGGCTCGGCCCGCGAAGTGGTGCTCTACGACATCGACGCCGCACGGGTCGAGGCCGAGGTGCTCGATCTCGCGCACGGCACTCCGTTCACCGGGTCGAGCTCGATCTCGGGCGGAGCCGATCTCGATGTCGTCGCCGGGGCGAACATCGTCGTGGTGACGGCCGGAGCCAAGCAGCACCCCGGCCAGAGCAGGCTCGAGCTCGCCGGCGTCAACGTGGGCATTCTCGAATCGCTCATGCCGCAGCTCATCGAGCGCGCGCCGAACGCGGTCTACGTGCTCGTGACCAACCCGTGCGATGTGCTCGCGGTCGCCGCCCAGCGCTTCAGCGGGCTGCCAGCAGGCCGCGTGTTCTCGAGCGGCACCGTGCTCGATAGCTCACGACTGCGCTGGCGCCTGGCTGAGCGCCTGGGCGTCAGTGCCTCGAGCATCCACGCGATGATCGTCGGAGAGCACGGCGACAGCGAGTTTCCGCTCTGGTCGCAGAGCCGCATCGGGCCGATTCCGATTCGCGAGTGGATTGACGACAGCGGCGACAGCCTCAGTGTCGAAGAGCTCGACCGCATCGCCCACGAGGTGAAGACCGCGGCCTACAAGGTCATCGAAGGCAAAGGCGCCACGAACTACGCGATCGGGCTGTCGGGGGCACGCATCGTCGAAGCGGTGCTCAACGACGAAGGAGCAGTGCTGCCCGTCAGTTCGGTGCTCACCGACTACCGAGGCGTGAGCGGGGTCGCGCTCTCGGTGCCCAGCATCGTCGACGCCTCGGGAGTCTCGCGGGTCATCGACGTGCCCTTCTCGGCTGACGAAGAGAGGCTGCTGCACGCCTCGGCCGGCACCATTCGCGACTCGCTCGCCGCGCTCGGCCTGGCGTAGCCGAGACCAGCACTCAGGGGGTCTCGCCGGGGTCGCCGGCCGACAGGTCTCGGCCGCGCAGGCGCTCGATCAGCCTGCGGTCGCGCTTCGTCGGGCGACCCGCGCCGCGGTCGCGCACCACACGGGCCGGGCGCTCTTCTCTCGGGGGCGGCGGTGGAGTGAGGTCGTCGTAGTGCAGGGCCGCGAGGGCGGCGCTCGTGCGCTTCGTGATGAGCCCGGTGACGACGACGATGCGCTCACCGCCCGGGGTGAGGGCGCGCACCCGATCTCCGATGCGCACCACCTGTGCTGGCTTGGCCCCGGCCTCGTTGACCTTGACGTGGCCGGCCTTGCAGGCGGCGGTCGCTGCCGACCGAGTCGAGTAGAGCCTGATCGCCCAGGTGTACGCGTCGACGCGCACCGCGCCCGTGGTCACGCCGCTGCGCCCTGCCGAGCGCTCGCGATGGCGTCGGCCGCCCGCACGAGCGAGAGATGCGACAGCGCCTGCGGAGTATTGCCCATGTGGCGATGGTGCTCGACGTCGTACTCTTCAGACAGCAGGCCCACGTCATTCGCGAGGCCGATCAGGCGATCCATGAGCGCGGTGGCGTCATCGAGGCGCCCCGACTGCGCATACTGCTCGACGAGCCAGAACGCGCAGGTGATGAAGGGATGCTCGTCTCCGTCGATGCCGTCGACACCGCTCTCGGTGCGGTAGCGCAGAGGAAGGCCATCCCTCAGCAGCGTGCTCTCGATCTGCGCGACGGTCGCCAGCATGCGGGCATCGTCGTAGTCGACGAAGCCGATCTGCGCGAGCTGCAAGAGCGAAGCATCGACCTCGGTCGTCTCATAGTGCTGCACGAAGAAGCCTCCCTCGGGGTCGACTCCGTCGCGTTCGATCTCGACACGCAACTGGTCGCGGCAGCGCCGCCACTCATCGACCGGCCCGGGCAGTCCGCCATCGACGACAGCGGCGATTCCCCGATCGAACGCCGCCCAGATCATGGCGCGAGAGTGCGTGAAGCGACGATGCTGGCCACGAATCTCCCATATGCCGTTGTCATCGCGGTCGAGGTTCTCGGCGATGTAGGTGAGCAGATGCTTCTGCAGAGTCCACGAGAAGCCGTCTTCTTCGACGCCGAGCTCGCGCGCCTGAGCGAGAGCGATGAGCACCTCGCCGAAGATGTCGCCCTGAAACTGCGAGTAGGCGGCATTGCCCACCCGCACCGGGCTCGAGCCCTCATAGCCGGGCAGGCTCGAGAGCTCGTGCTCGGTCAGCCGCCGCTCGCCCGAGAGGCCGTACATGATCTGCACATCGTGCGGGTCGCCGGCGATCGCCCGCAGCAGCCAGTCGCGCCACTCGCCGGCCTCGGTGCCATAGCCGTGCAGCATGAGCGCCTCGAGGGTCAGTGCGGCGTCGCGCAGCCACACATACCGGTAGTCCCAATTGCGCACCCCGCCGATCTCTTCGGGCAGGCTCGTCGTCGGCGCCGCGACAATGCCCCCGGTCGATTCGTGGGTGAGCGCGCGCAGCACGAGCAACGAGCGACGCACGTGGTCGTCGTACGCCCCGGGGGCGATCGCGGCGCGTGCCCACGACTGCCACCACTCGCGGGTCGTCTCGATGAGCGTGTCGACCGACTGCTGCGCGCGCGGCTGCTTGTGCGACGGAAACCACGTGAGCGTGGTGTCGACGATGTCTCCTTCGTGCACCGTGAACTCAGCGCGGTGCGCGTGATCGACGGCCGTGAAGCCCACGCCGCGAACGATGATCGCATCGGGCCCCGCAATGGCGATGAGCGCCGGCTCGTCGTCGGTGCCCACTTGCCGCACCCACGGCATCGAGCCCGCGTAGTCGAATCTGACGCGCAGCTCTTGCCGCATCGTCACCGAGCCGCTCACACCCACGACGCGGCGCACGACGTTCGCCTCGCCGTCGCCATGCGGCATGAGATCGATGACATCGACGATGCCCGTGTCGGTGACCCAGCGGCTGATGAGCGTGAAGGTGTCGTCGTCGTAGCGGCGCTCGGCGCACTCTTCGGCATCGACCGGGTGCAGAGCCCAATGACCGTGGTTCTCATCGCCCAGAATTCTTGCGAACATTGACGACGAGTCGAAGCGCGGCAGGCACAGCCAGTCGATCGAACCCGACCGTCCGACGAGCGCGGCGCTGCGGCAGTCGCCGATCATGGCGTAGTTCTCGAGGGGTTCAGGCATGCGCTCCATCCAATCAGACGCGACTGTCAGGCTTGCCAGATACCGTCGAGTGATGTCGACACGAAGCCTCATCATTCTCGGAGCCACCGGCGATCTCACGAAACGGCTGCTCTTGCCCGCGCTCGATGACGTGCTCGCCCAGCGCGAGTCGGCTGACGTCGACACCGAGCTCGAGCTCATCGGCGCCGGGCACAGCGACGAAGGCGCCGCCCAATGGAACGAGATGGTGGCGTCGACGCTCGGTGACGGGCCGCTGCGCGAGCAGACTCGGGAAGGCGCGCGATTCGACACGGTCGACGCGACGAGTGCCGACGATCTGCGCCGCGTCATCGAGAGCGCATCCCACACACCCATCGTCTACTTCGCCCTGCCGCCGGCGATCACCGAGAAGGCGGTCGAAGCGCTCGCGTCGATCGAGCTGCCAGAGGGCACCAGGCTGGCCATCGAGAAGCCGTTCGCGCGAGACCTCGACTCGGCGGTGGCGTTGAACGAGAGACTCGCGGCTCTTGCCCCCGAGTCGTGCATCCATCGGGTCGATCACTTTCTCGGCAAGTCGACCGTCATCAATCTGCTCGGTCTTCGCTTCGCGAATCGAATCTTCGAAGCGGTGTGGAGCTCAGAGCACATCGCGCGCATCGAGATCGTCTACGACGAGACCCTCGCCCTCGAGGGTCGAGCCGGCTACTACGACCAGGCGGGGGCGCTGGTCGACATGATTCAGAGCCACTTGCTGCTCGTGCACGCTCTCGTGGTCATGGAGAAGCCCGCCACCCTCGACTCAGGCGATCTGCACGACGCGATGGCCGACGCTCTCGCTGCGACCGCGTTGCAGCAGGGTGACGCCTCGACGTCGAGTCGTCGCGCCCGCTACACGGCAGGGTCGATCGACGGCGCAGACGTTCCCGACTACGTCGACGAACCCGGCGTCGATGCTGCGCGAGAGACCGAGACCCTTGCCGAGGTGACGGTGACGGTCGACACACCGCGCTGGAAAGGTGTGCCGATCACCCTGCGCAGCGGCAAGGCCATCGGCCGGCCGTCGACCGAGGTGCGCATCGTTCTGCGGCCGGTCGAGGGCAGGCCAGAGGCGCTCGTCGGTGACACAGAACCGGCGACAATCAGCATCTCGCTGTCGCCCGAGCACTTGTCGGTCGACCTCGACATCAACGGCGAAGGCGACCCCTTCGACCTCGAGCGAGTCACCCTCGAGACCGACTTCGGCGGCGGCCAGTTGAGCGCCTATGGTGAAGTGCTCGCCGGCATTCTCGACGGCGACGACACGCTGTCGGTGCGCGGCGACCTCGCTGAGCAGTGCTGGCGCATCGTCGACGAAGTCTTGGCGCTGTGGCGCGCGGGCGAGGTGCCGCTGGAAGACTATGAGGCGGGAACGCACGGGCCAGAGCACTGGCGCACGGCATGATGACGACGAGAGTTGAGTCGACGCGATGACCACTGCACTCATCACCGGGGCGACTGCCGGCATCGGGGCCGAGTTCGCGCGCCAGTTGGCCGCGCGGGGTGACGACCTGGTGATCGTCGCCCGCGACGCCGCGCGGCTCGCTGAGAGTGCAGCGACGCTGCAGCACGAGTTCGGCATCGCGGTCGAGGTGCTCGCGGCAGATCTGCTCAGCGACGACGGGCTCGCCGCCGTCGATGCGCGCTTGGCCGACGAGCGCCGGCCGATCGACCTGCTGGTGAACAACGCCGGCTATGGCATTCGGGGCGAGCTCGATGAGAACTCGTTCGCCGACGAGAAGCGGCATCTCGACATTCACGTGACGGTGCCGTTGCAGCTGACGCAGACGGCGTTGCGGGGGATGCTCGCCCGCGGTCGCGGCCGCGTCGTGCTGATCGCGAGCGTGGCGGCATTCACTCCCCGCGGAACCTACTCGGCAGCAAAAGCCTGGGCAGTGATGCTCGCCCGCAGTGCGAACCTGGTCTATCGGCCGCGAGGAGTGAGCGTCACCGCGGTGTGCCCCGGGTTCGTGCGCACCGAATTTCACGAACGCATGAAGGTGCGCACCGAAGGCATTCCCGAGTTTCTCTGGCTGCAGGCGCCGACCCTGGTGCGGTTGGCGCTGCGCGGCATCGATCGCGGCCGTTCGGTCGTCATTCCCACCGTGCGCTACCGCGTGCTCGCGTCACTCGCGCGCATCCTGCCCGACCGGGCAGGGGCGACGGGCAGGCTCAGTTCGCGCGATTAGCGGGCGGCAGCCAGAGGCTCTGCGCCGGCAGTCTCGAGCGCCAACCGCGCCTTCCAGTCGACGAGCCCGCGAACCAGTTCGCTGGCATCGTCGGCGAGGCGCTGCATGGCGTCTGCCGGAACGAAGTAGTTGAGCGCGACGAACCCGCGCACCCGTTCGTCGGGGTCGTCGGCGAGGCGCCGCAAGATGTCGCACGACACTCGTTCGTTCTTCGCGATGCACGCTCGCACGCCGGGGTCGGGATCACGCGACAGTGCTTCGTAGACGTCGTCGGGGGCGTGATACGACGACGCGGCACTCTCGCGAATCTTGGGGTGCGCATCGACGGCGAGCTGGCGGATGCGAGCGATCTTCGATGCCGTGACGGCGGGCGACAGAAACTGCGCGACGGGGTCGTCAGACGGCGCCATCTGCGGTGCGCTCGCGGCGAGCTGGCGACGCTGGGCGGGAGTATTGAAGCGGATGCACGACATGCGGGCGAGAGTAGTCAGCCGGTCGTGGCCTCGGCGGCAGCGGCGCGCGACTGTCGGGGAATCCACGGGATCAGCATCGACGTGCGGCGCTGGTAGTCGGCGTACTCGGGGTAGCGACTGAGCGTGATCGACTCGGTGAAGATCGTCGAACCGATGAAGAGCGCGGTCAGCAGCACCGGCCCCACCAGCGTCCAGTGCAGTGCACTGCCCAGTGCGGCGGCACCGAGCCCGAAGAACACCCACCACTGTGCCTGTTCGAAGAAGAAGTTGGGGTGGCGACTGTAGCGCCACAGGCCCGAGGTGACGAAGCGCTGCTCGGGCTGGCCGCCCGCGGCGATCAGATCAGCCTTGGCCGACTGGAAGACCCACTGCTGCTGATCGGCCACGAACTCGCCGATGAGAAACGCGAGAAACAGGCCGGCGAGCACGAGCTCGATGGCGCCGACGGGGGTCGCCTGATGCTGATACGCCAGCAGGGCGGGCAGCGAGATGAGCAGCAGCAGGCCGTTCTGGAAGATGACGATGAACAGCAGATTGAAGGCCTGGAACTGCGCGGGGGTCATGCGCTCGCGCAGAATCGGCCACCGGTAGTCTTCGACGCCGCGGTAGCCGCCCTTGCGCGCGAAGTTGAACGTCAGCCGTGCTCCCCAGAGTGCAACGAGCACCGTCATGATCGTCAGCCGAGGGTCGGTGAAGCCCGAGGCGGCCCAGAACGCGGCGACGTAGACCACCGGAACGATCGACCAGATGCGATCGACCCACGAGTAGTCGCCCGTGATGAGCGACGCGATCCAGGTGAAGAGGCTGACTGCCGCGGCGATGCCGAGCACGATGACGACGATGTCCATGGCGTCGAGAGTACCGGCACCGGCCGCCCGGTCAGCGCGGAGCGTCACTAGACTGACCGCGTGTCTGAGCCACCGAGCGAGCCCGGCCCCGTCGGGGCGGTGGTCAGCGATCGCATATGGACGGTGCCCAACGTGCTGAGCGCCCTGCGCATTCTGCTGGTGCCGGTCTTTCTCGTGCTCGTGCTGCAGGGCGAAGACCTCGCCGCCTTCATCATCATCGTCATCTCGAGCGCGAGCGACTTTCTCGACGGAGTGATCGCTCGTCGCTTCGGCCAGATCACGAAACTCGGCCAAGTGCTCGACCCGGCCGCCGATCGCCTGTTCATCTTCGCCGCGGTGATCGCACTCGCGGTGCGCGACGTCGTGCCCTGGTGGATCGTCATCGTCATCGTGGGCCGCGACGTGTTCTTGGCCGTGCTCGGCATCGTGCTCGCGCAGCATGGCTACGGCCCGTTACCGGTGCACCACTTGGGCAAGGTGGCGACATTCTCGCTGTTCTACGCCCTGCCGATTCTCGTGCTGGGCGAAGCGTTTCCTGACCTGCAGTCGATCACCGACCCGATCGGATGGGCATTCACGCTGTGGGGCGCCTTCCTGTATTGGTGGGCGGGGCTGCTCTACCTTCGGCAGACGAGAGAACTGACCTCGAATCGGCCCCGAATCTCGGGCGCGGCATCCGATACGCTGACTACTCGAAGGAGGTCACCGGATGCCTGATACCCCGCCGACCGGCAACGAGTCGCCGAGCGATTACAAGCCGCACGAGACGACCGTTCACTACGGCCCCGAGTTCGCCGCGCAGTTGGCGGCGCTCGAGTCAGGCGTGAGCACTGAAGAGCACGATGTCATCGCGGCGCTTCCTTCTGGCTCGGCGCTGCTCATCGTGCGTCGAGGCCCCAACACGGGTGCCCGGTTCTTGCTCGATGCCGACGTGACCGTGGCTGGGCGGCATCCTGATGCCGACATCTTTCTCGACGACGTCACCGTCTCTCGCAAGCATGCCGCCTTCGTCAGAGCGGGCACACGGTTCTCGGTGCGCGACCTCGGGTCGCTCAACGGCACCTTCATGGGCGGCGAGCGCATCGATGACACGGTGTCGCTCAGCGATGGTGTCGAAGTGCAGGTCGGCAAGTTTCACCTGACCTTCTACTCGTCGCGGTTCGACATCGCGCCGAGCGCCTGATGGCGTCGCGCTCGACCGCTGCGGCGGCCCGCGCGAATCCGGGCGCAAGCCTGCTGAGCATCGGGCAGGTGCTGGCGAAGCTCACTCCGGAGTTCTCAGACCTCACGCCGTCGAAGCTGCGTTTTCTCGAAGAGCGCGGGCTCGTGTCTCCGTCGCGCACTGAATCGGGGTATCGAAAGTTCTCGGCTGCCGATGTCGAGCGGCTGCGCTTCATATTGTCGATGCAGCGCGATCACTACCTGCCGCTCAAGGTCATTCGCGGCTACCTCGACGACATCGAGGCCGGTCGGTCGCCTTCGTTGCCCACCGGGGGAGCAGTGCCGCTGTCGATTCTCGCGACTGAGCGGCGATTCACGCGCGCAGAGCTCGTCCGCGAGGCGGGTGCCACCCCGGCGCTGCTGACCGACGCGGTGTCAGCATCGCTCGTCTCGGCGGCCGACACCTATGGTGAGGATGCCCTGGTCGTGCTGCGCGCCCTCGTCGAGTTGCAGCGCTCGGGCATCGAACCTCGCCATCTGCGAGGCTTCCGCGCGGCCGCAGAGCGCGAGCTGGGGCTCATCGAGAGTGCCCTGATACCCGTGTCGCGACGAAACGACCCGTCGAGCCGGGCGAAAGCGGCCGAACTGGCCCGTGAGATCGCTGGCCAGCTCGAAGTTGTTCGCGCGAGCCTCATCCGCTCGGCCCTGGGCAAGCTACAGTCGTAGTGAGCCCCGACACGCCGAGGTGTCAGAGCGGATGTCTCCGGTCGGCGTGCCACGGCTCGCTAGTGTGAACGGCGTGACATCAACTGTCACGCTCAACGTGAAGGTTAGGTAGGGGCCATGACCGACATCAGCCACAGCGACGACCGCTACGACCTCGGGCTGCTGTTCACCGACGGACTTCCCGACCTCGACAACCAGGCCGGCTACCGGGGTGCCGTCGCAGCGCGGGCAGCGGGCATCTCGTACCGGCAGCTCGACTACTGGGCGCGCACCGAGCTCGTCGAGCCCACGGTGCGCGGGGCGGCAGGCTCGGGCACGCAGCGCCTCTACGGCTTCCGCGACATCCTCGTCTTGAAGCTCGTCAAGCGCCTGCTCGACACCGGCATCTCTCTGCAGCAGATTCGCACCGCGGTCAACCAATTGCGCGAGTCGGGGGTCAACGACCTTGCTCAGACCACGCTCATGAGCGATGGCGCGAGCGTCTACCTGTGCACCAGCAATGATGAGGTCATCGACCTCGTGAGTCGCGGGCAGGGCGTCTTCGGCATCGCCGTCGGCAAGGTGCTGCGCGAGGTCGAGAGCTCGCTCGTCGAGCTCGACTCGACGCCGGCCGCTGATCCCGCCGACGAGCTCGCGGCGAGACGAGCCACTCGCGCGTCGTAGGGCACCCGAACTAGAGGCCCGAGTACTCGCCGATCTTGGCGGTGCGCATGATGCGGTCGAGCAGCTGATCGAAATTGCGCGCCATCTCTTGAGCCGAGTCTCCTGGCCAGACGTGCAGCGGCTTCGCGGCGCCCTGCGCCTGCTGCAGTGAGGTGCGCTCGGGCAGCTGGGGGGCGAGCACGAGTGGGCCGAACATGTCGCGCAGCTCTTTGATGCGAAATTGGTGCTCGAGCGATTGCACGCGCGCGCGGTTCACGATGATGCCGAGCGGCTGCAGCCGCGGCGAGAGCCCCCGGCGAATCTCTTCGATCGCCCGCAAGGCGCGATCGGCGGCGGCCACGGAGAAGAGCCCGGGCTCGGTGACGACCACGACTCGATCGCTCGCTGCCCACGCGGTGCGCGTGAGGGCGTTGAGCGACGGCGCGCAGTCGACGAGCACGAGGTCGTAGTCGCTCTCGACATGGGCGAGCGCCTCTTCGAGCTTCCAGATCTCTCGAATGCTCGGGTGCGGTCCGTCGAAGTTGATCGCGCTCGGGCTGCCGATCATGACGTCGACGGTGCCAGGGCGACCCCGGGTCCACCCGCTCGGCGCGATCGCCTGGCGCACAGTGCGCTCTTTCGGGGCCGCCAGCACATCGGCGACGGTCAAGTGCCCGGCGACCTGGATATCCATGCCGGTCGAGGCGTCTGACTGGGGGTCGAGGTCGACCACGAGCGTGCGCAGCCCGCGCGAGAAGGCCGCCGACGCAAGCCCTAGCGTGACGGTCGTCTTTCCCACGCCCCCCTTGAGAGAGCTGATGCTCAGTACGTGCACGAGTAACGACCCTACCTTCACTAGTCTGGAACAGCGCGCATGCGCACCGACCTCGGCCCGCCACCACCGGAGCGTCGTCGACCCCCACCTGGGCCGATTCCGAGAGGACACGATGTTTCGCAAGATTCTTGTTGCCAACCGCGGAGAGATCGCGATCAGGGCTTTCCGAGCCGCCTACGAGCTCGGAGCCAAGACCGTCGCGGTCTTCCCCTACGAAGACCGCAACTCGATGCACCGTCTCAAGGCTGATGAGGCCTACCAGATCGGCGAGCCGGGGCATCCGGTTCGCGCGTATCTCGACGTCGACGAGATCATTCGTGTCGCGAAGCTCGCGGGCGCTGACGCGATCTACCCGGGCTACGGCTTCTTGAGTGAGAACCCCGACCTGGCGCAGGCGGCCGCCGATGCCGGCATCGCGTTCATCGGCCCGCCTCGGTCGGTGCTCGAGATGGCGGGCAACAAGGTCACCGCGAAAGAGCGGGCGATCGCGGCGGGGGTTCCGGTGCTGCAGTCGAGCCCGGCGACGACCGACATCCAGGTGCTGCTCGACGCGGCCGACGAGATCGGTTTTCCGATCTTCGCGAAGGCGGTGGCCGGTGGCGGGGGCCGCGGCATGCGTCGCGTCGAGAAGCGCGAAGACCTGAAAGATGCGCTCGAGGCGGCGATGCGCGAGGCCGACAGCGCCTTCGGCGACCCGACGATGTTCATCGAGCAGGCGGTCGTGCGGCCGCGGCACATCGAGGTGCAGATTCTGGCCGATTCGAGCGGTGAGACGGTGCACCTGTTCGAGCGGGACTGCTCGGTGCAGCGCCGCCACCAGAAGGTGGTCGAGATCGCGCCTGCGCCGAACCTCGACGAGGGCGTCAGGCAGGCGATGTATCGGGATGCTGTCGCCTTCGCCCGATCGATCGGCTACGTCAACGCGGGCACTGTCGAGTTCTTGCTCGACACTGCGGGTGAGCGGGCCGGGCAGCACGTGTTCATCGAGATGAACCCGCGCATCCAGGTCGAGCACACCGTCACTGAAGAGGTCACCGACGTCGACCTCGTGCAGTCGCAGATGCGCATCGCCTTCGGTCAGTCGCTGGCCGAGCTCAATCTGCGGCAGGATCAGATTCACTTGAGGGGAGCGGCGCTGCAGTGCCGCATCACGACAGAAGACCCTGCGAGCGGCTTTCGGCCAGACACGGGCAAGATCACCACCTACCGCTCGCCCGGCGGTGCGGGAGTTCGGCTCGATGGCGGAACGATCGCCTCGGGAGCTCAGATCTCGCCCCACTTCGACTCGATGCTCGCGAAGATGACGTGCAGGGGCCGAGACTTCGCCGCCGCCGTATCGCGTTCGCGCCGCGGCCTCGCCGAGTTTCGCATTCGCGGCGTGACGACGAACATTCCGTTCTTGCAGGCGGTGCTCGACGACCCCGCGTTCCAGGCGGGCGACCTCAGCACCGCGTTCATCGATGAGCGGCCGCACCTGGTGCGATCGAACCCCTCGAAAGATCGCGGCACCAAGCTGCTCAACTGGCTGGCTGACGTCACGGTGAACCAGCCGCACGGCGCAGGCGACGGGGTCATCGACCCCGCGCTGAAGCTGCCAGAGCTCGACCTGCAGGCGCCGGCCCCCGCGGGGTCTCGTCAGCGGCTGCTCGAGCTGGGGCCAGAGGGCTTCGCCCGCGCCCTGCGCGAGCAGACTGCTCTCGCGGTGACCGACACGACCTTCCGCGATGCCCACCAGTCGTTGCTGGCCACTCGAGTGCGCACGACCGACCTGGTGCAGGTGATGCCGCATGTTGCGCGCATGACTCCCGGTCTGCTGAGCGTCGAGGCGTGGGGAGGGGCGACGTATGACGTGGCTCTGCGTTTTCTCGGAGAAGACCCCTGGCAGCGCCTTGCGGCGATGCGCGAGGCACTGCCCAATGTGGCCATCCAGATGCTGCTGCGGGGTCGCAACACCGTCGGGTACACGCCGTACCCCACAGAGGTGACCGACGCTTTCGTCGCCGAGGCTGCCGAGACCGGTGTCGACATCTTTCGCATCTTCGACGCGTTGAACGACGTCGACCAGATGCGACCGGCCATCGATGCTGTGCTGCGAGCCGAGACCGCGGTCGCCGAAGTGGCCATGTGCTATTCGGGCGACCTGCTCGACCCCGCTGAGACGCTCTACACGCTCGACTACTACCTCGCGCTCGCCGAGCAGATCGTCGACTCCGGTGCGCACATTCTGGCCATCAAAGACATGGCTGGGCTGCTGCGTGCGGGGGCGGCCGAAGTGCTCGTCGGCGCCTTGCGTGAGCGATTCGACGTGCCGGTGCACGTGCACACCCACGACACGGCGGGCGGTCAGCTCGCCACGCTGCTCGCTGCCGCTCGAGCCGGCGCCGACGCGGTCGACGCCGCGAGTGCGCCGATGGCAGGCACGACCTCGCAGCCCTCGCTGTCTGCACTGGTCGCCGCGCTCGAGCACACCGAGCGCGACACCGGGCTGGGGCTCGCCGCCGTCGCCGAACTCGAGCCGTACTGGGAGGCAGTGCGCAAGGCGTACGCGCCCTTCGAGTCGGGCCTGCCGGGGCCGACCGGGCGCGTCTACACGCACGAGATTCCGGGTGGTCAGCTCTCGAACCTGCGGCAGCAGGCGATCGCACTCGGCCTCGGCGACCGCTTCGAGGTCATCGAAGACTGGTATGCCGCGGCCAACCGCATTCTCGGCAGGCCCACCAAGGTGACGCCCTCGTCGAAAGTGGTCGGCGATCTCGCGCTGCAGATGGCTGCCGCCGGAGCCGACCCCGCCGACTTCGAGCAGAACCCGCAGAACTACGACATTCCCGACTCGGTGATCGGGTTCATGGCCGGAGAGCTCGGCGACCTGCCCGGTGGGTGGCCCGAGCCATTTCGCACGAAGGTGCTCGCGGGGCGCTCGGTCAAGATCGGCACCACCCCGCTCACCGACGAGCAGCTGCAGAAGCTCAACGGCAGCACCGACGACCGGCGACTGATGCTCAACCAGCTGCTCTTCGCCCAGCCGACGCAGCAGTTCTTGCAGACCCGTGAGCAGTACGGCGACCTCTCGGTGCTCTCGACACCCGACTATCTCTACGGCCTGCGCACCGGCGTCGAGCACGCCATCGAGATCGAGCAGGGCGTGAGCCTGCTCGTCAACCTCGAGGCCATCGGAGAACCGGATGAGAAGGGCATGCGCAGTGTCATGGCCACCCTCAACGGCCAACTGCGGCCCATCACGGTGCGCGACCGCTCGATCGCCGTCGACAGCGTCAGCACCGAGAAGGCAGACCCTGCTCAACCGGGGCAGATCGCCGCACCCTTCATGGGAGTGGTGACCTTGAAGGTCGCAGAAGGCGACACGGTGCAGGCCGGTGACGCCGTCGCGACGATCGAGGCGATGAAGATGGAAGCAGCCATCACCACGCCAGTCGCCGGAAAGGTTGCGCGTCGAGCGATACCCGAGACTCAGCAGGTCGAGGCGGGAGATCTGCTGGTCGTGATCGAGTAGCGGCAGCACCTGAACGTTGGCCTGGAGGCCGCTTGGGCACCGGGCGGCTAGAATGAGCAGTCGTCTACCTGTGGGGGAGTACCTGCCGTGGCAGTCAAACGTGCGAAAACGTCGAGCGACGACGCGGTGGCCTCGCCGTCGGTCGACGACGGCCTCGAGCCCATCGCCGAACCCGATCTCGCGTCGGCGCTGCCCGAGAGCATGACGATCGCGGTCGAGCTGCCGGCTCCTGTGCACGAGCAGCCTGACGACGAGAAGGCCGTCGCGCTCGTCGACACCGGCATCGACCCCTCGGTGGTGCAGGTTCTCGAATCGGGCACGACGGTGATCGAGCTGGCCAGTGATGAGCTGCACGCCGTCACCACCCCGCCTGCCGGCAACGACGACGACGACGACGACCGTGATGCAGAGATTCCGCCGTTGCCGCGGCCCGAAGGGGTCTACTCGCGGCGAGACGTGCTCGACGGCACCGACCAGGGTCCCGAGTCAGCGGCCATGCTGACCGCCGATCGGCTCATCGAGCCACGCCGCAATCGCACAGCGCCTGAAGGATTCTGGCCCGCCTTCGTCTACGCCGTGACCTTCCACCTCGTCAACCTCGGCGACTCTCCCCGCGTTCGCGCGCGCAAGGCTCTCGATGCGCGCATCTCGACGCCCTTCGAAGGGGGAGCCCGGTTCGTGCCGGTGCTGACGCGCAAGGGCGGCGTCGGCAAGACCACCGTCACCACGCTGCTCGGCATGGCGATGGCCTCGGTGCGCGACGATCGCGTGATCGCGATCGACGCGAACCCCGATCGCGGAACCCTGTCTGAACGAGTCGCGCGGCAGACTCGCGCGACCGTGCGCGATGTCGTCAATCGTGCGCCGAGCATCCAGGGCTTCACCGACTTCACGACGCTCGTGTCACGCGACGCGACGCGCCTCGATATTCTCGCCTCCGATACCGACCCGATGCTGTCTGAGGCGTTCGACGAGAACGACTACAACGTCGTCGCCGACCTCGCGGCCCGCTACTACTCGGTCGTGCTCACCGACTGCGGCACGGGCATCGTTCACTCGGTCATGCGTGCGACGCTACAGCGAGCCGACTCGCTCGTCATCGTCTCGGGGGGCAGCGTCGACGAGGCGCGCCTCGCCTCCGAGACCCTGACCTGGCTCGAGGCCAACGGGTACGGAGAACTGGTGCGCAACGCCATCGTCGCGATCAATACCGGAACCCAGGGCACCAACCTGGTGAAGCTCGAAGAGATCGAAGCCCACTTCGCGTCTCGAGTGCGCGAGATCGTGCGCATCCCCTACGACGAGCACCTCGCAGCGGGATCAGTCGTGACGTGGGACGAGCTGAAGCCGCTCACGCGGTCGGCGGCGCGCGAACTCGCGGCGCTCGTGGCCGAGAGCATGCCCGTGCGTCGAGGCGTCTAGTCGACGATGGCAGTTCGAGCGATCCGCTTCTTCGGCGACCCCGTGCTGCGCAGCGCCGCCGACGAGATCACCCGATTCGATGCGCACGTCTCTGCACTGGTCGCCGACTTGCTCGACACCGTGGCCGAACCGGGCAGAGCCGGGGTTGCCGCGCCGCAGATCGGAGTAGCTCTGCGGGCGTTCAGCTACAACGTCGACGGTGAGATCGGCTACGTGCTGAACCCGAGACTCGTCGAAGTGCGCGGAGAGCGAGAGCCGATCGACGAAGGGTGCCTGTCGGTTCCCGGGTTCGGATTTGCTCGGCTGCGGCACCCCTGGGCGCGCGTCGTCGGCGTCGATCTCGAGCAGAAGCCGGTCGAGCTCAGCGGCGACGGGCTCATGGCGCAGGCCCTGCAGCACGAGTGCGACCACCTCGACGGAACCCTCTACATCGAGGGGCTCGAGCCCGAGATCAAGCGTGAGGCGATGCGCGCCATCCGGCAGGCAGACTGGTTCGCCCTCCCGACGTCGACCTGACCGCGGTCGAGAGCTTTACTGCAGCGAGATTCCCTGGGTCTCCGGCGTGCCCGAGTACATGCCCTCGATGACGTCGGCGAAGTCTTCGGTGATCACGTGCCGCTTGATGCTCATCTTCGGGGTCAGGTGACCGCTCGACTCGGTGAACTCGGTCGCGAGGATCGTGAACTTGCGAATCGACTCGGCGCGCGAGACGCGAGCATTGGCGGCGTCGATCGCGCTCTGCACCTCATCGATCACCTTCGGGTGGGCCGCGGCCTCGGTGAGCGACATCTGCGCATCGAGACCGTTGTTGTTGAGCCACACCGGCAGCATCTCGCTGTCGAGGGTGATCAGGGCCGAGATGAACGGCTTCTGGTCGCCGACGACGACGACCTGCCCCACGATCGGGTTCGCCCTGATCGGGTCTTCGAGGCCAGCGGGAGCCACATTCTTGCCCCCGGCGGTGACGATGATCTCTTTCTTGCGGCCCGTGATCGTCAGGTAGCCCTCATCGTCGAGGTCTCCGATGTCGCCGGTGCGGAACCACTCGCCGTCCATGACCTCGGCGGTCGCCTCGGGCTTCTTCCAGTAGCCCGCGAAGACGTTGACGCCCTTCACGAGAATCTCGCCGTCGTCGGCGATCTTGATGCCCACACCGGGCAGTGCAGGGCCCGTCGTGCCGATCTTGAACTTGTCGACGAGATTCACCGATGCTGGGGCCGTGGTCTCGGTGAGACCGTAGCCCTCAAGAATGCGAATGTTGAGGCTGCGGAAGAAGTGGGCGAGCCGGATGCTCAGGGGAGCAGACCCCGACACCGCATACTGCACGCGCCCGCCCATGGCGTTCTTGAGCTTGCTGAACACGAGTCTGTCGAAGAGGGCGAAGCGAAGCTTCAGCCCGAGCGGCACCGAGCCGGCGTCGAGTGCTTTCGAGTGGGCGACGGCGACATCAGCCGCGGCGCGGAAGATCTTGCCCTTGCCACCGGCTTCTGCCTTCTGCTCGGCAGAGTTGTAGACCTTCTCGAAGACTCGTGGAACCGCGAGCAGGAAGCTCGGCTTGAACGACCCCAGGGCGGGCAGCAGCTGCTTGGTGTCGGCCTGGTGACCCACCTTGACACCCGTGTGCACTCCGAGCACCGAGATGAATCGGGCGAAGACGTGAGCGGTGGTGATGAACAGCAGCGTCGAGGCTCCCGGTGCGATGACCTGCTTCATGGCGACGGCTGCGTTGCGGCACAGTTCGACGAAGTTCGAGTGGGTCAGAATGCAGCCCTTGGGCACACCGGTCGACCCCGAGGTGTAGATGAGCGTGGCGAGGTCGCTGCCCACCGCCTGGCTGCGCCGTGACTCGAGCTCGTCGTCGCTGATCGCGCCGCCCCCGGCGGCGAGCTTCTCGAGATCGCCGAGATGCATCTGCCAGACCTGGGTCACGCCGCTCAGATCGCCGGCGACCTCGTCGTACCGCGCGAAGTGCTCGGCAGTCTCGACGATCATGTGGGTGGCTTCGGAGTCGTCGAGGATGTACTGGATCTGGTTGGGTGAGCTCGTCTCGTAGATGGGCACGAGCACCGCACCGGCGAACCAGGTCGCGAAGTCGACGAGGGTCCACTCATAGCGGGTCTTGCACATGAACCCGATCTTGTCGCCGGCCTGCACGCCCGCCGCCATGAAGCCCTTCGCGAGGGCCGTGACCTGCGTCAAGAACTCGGCAGCGGTGACGTCAGACCACCCGCCGTCGGCAGTCGGAAGCGCGAACAGCGCATCGTGCGGCGTCAGCCGCACGCGCTCGACGAGCAGGTCGGTGGCGTTCGCTGTGGGGTCGGGGGTGACGACCGCCGGAACGAAGAACTCTTTCACGGCAACTCCTTCGGTACCGGTACCGGTATGGGTGGTTCTTCATACTCTAGTGCGGTCGAATGTGCGCAAACTCAGCGTTCTCGAGCCTCACTAGACTCGTCCCTCGTGCACTCCATAGGAATCGACATCGGCGGCACCAAGATCGCCGGCGCCCTCGTGAGCGACGACGGAGAGATCGTCGCCGAGCTGCGAGAACCCACTCCGGCCCGCGACCCCGGCGCCATCACCGACGCGGTGGTCCGCATGATCGAGTCGCTGCGCGAGGGTCACGACGTCGTGGCCGCCGGCGTCGCAGCGGCGGGATTCATCGACGCCGCCCAGTCGACCGTCTACTACGCCCCGAACATCGCGTGGCGCAACGAGCCGTTTCGTGAACGCCTTCGTGAACGCGTCGATCTCGACATCACGATCGACAACGACGCCAACGCCGCAGGCTGGGCCGAGTTTCGATTCGGCGCGGCGCGCGACGCCCACGACATGACGATGCTGACGATCGGCACGGGCGTCGGCGGCGCGATCGTCGTGGGCGACCGACTGCTGCGCGGCGGCTTCGGCACTGCCGGTGAGCTCGGGCACCTGCGCGTCGTGCCAGACGGGCTGCCGTGCGGGTGCGGCGCCCGAGGCTGCATCGAGCAGTACGGCTCGGGTCGCGCTCTGCTGCGCATGGCCAACGAGATCGCCGACGCCGGCGGCATCGGCCTGGTGCTCGCAGCCGAGCGAGAGCGGCACGGCGGGCTGACGGGCGACATCGTCTCTGCGCTGCTCACCGAGCACGACCCGGGAGCCCTGCACGCCTTGCGGCAGCTCGGCACCTGGCTCGGCCAGGCCTGCGCGAGCCTGAGCGCTGTTCTCGACCCCGAGCTCTTCGTCTTCGGCGGGGGAGTCTCGGTGGCGGGCGACCTGCTGCTCGAGCCCGTGCGCGAGGCCTACCTCGCGCACTTGCCCGCTCGTGGCTATCACCCCGAGCCGCGGTTCGTCGTGGCCGAGCTCGTGAACGATGCTGGCGTCGTCGGAGCCGCCGACCTCGCGCGCATGCACGCGGCCCAGCACGGCTGACGTGCACGAGCTAGGCTGATGCGCGCTCGTCGAAGGGAGCACCGGTGTTCTACTGGCTCATGAAGAACCTCGTGATCGGTCCCATTCTGCTGACCGCGTTCCGGCCATGGGTGCGGGGGGTCGAGAACGTTCCCCGCACGGGCGCCGTCATCCTCGCCAGCAACCACCTCTCGTTCACCGACTCGGTCTTTCTGCCGCTCGTGCTCGACCGTCGCGTCGTCTTTCTCGCCAAGAGCGACTACTTCACCGGGCGGGGCTTCAGAGGCTGGCTCATCAAGATGTTCTTCGAGGCGAGCGGTCAGCTGCCGATCGACCGCTCGGGCGGCAAGGCCAGCGAGGCGTCGCTCAACACCGGTCTGCGCGTGCTGGCCGACGGCTACGCCCTCGGCATCTACCCAGAAGGCACGCGCAGCCCCGACGGCGTGATGTATCGGGGGCGCACAGGGGTCGCGCGCATGATCCTCGAGTCGGGCGCGCCCGTCGTGCCCGTAGCGATGATCGACACCGAGAAGGTGATGCCGATCGGCACGAAGATTCCGAAGGTCGTGCGCCCCGGTGTGGTGTTCGGCGAACCCCTCGACTTCTCGCGGTTCCACGGTCTCGAGAGCGATCGATTCGTGCTGCGCTCGATCACCGACGAGATCATGTACGAGCTCGGTCGGCTGAGCGGCCAAGAGTATCTCGACGTCTACGCGACGACCGTGAAAGACAAGCGCCCGGCCAACGCCCGCTAGGCTGGCAAGTCGCGGCACCGTACGTGCCGAGCATCCCGTCTCACCGCCCGTAAGGACGTCAAGAAGTGGTCGACCCCTTCGAAACTGTTGTGCACGCCGACCCCGCAGTCATCGCGGGCCTCGATCACTGGCGCACTCTCCCCATCAAGCAGCAGCCGCCGTGGCCAGACGCGACCGAGGCGGCGGCCGCCGCGGCCGAGCTCTCGACGATGCCCCCGCTGGTGTTCGCCGGCGAGGTCGACATGCTGCGCGATCGACTGGCGCGAGCGGCTCGCGGCGAGGCGTTTCTGCTGCAGGGCGGAGACTGCGCTGAGACCTTCGCCGGTGCCACGGCCGACCAGATCAGAAACCGTGTGAAGACGATTCTGCAGATGGCCGTCGTGCTCACCTACGGAGCCTCGATGCCGGTGATCAAGATGGGTCGCATGGCGGGCCAGTTCGCCAAGCCGCGATCGAGCGACACCGAGACCCGTGGCGACGTCACGCTGCCTGCCTACCGCGGCGACATCGTCAACGGGTACGACTTCACCCCAGAGTCGCGCAATCCTGACCCGAGGCGCATCGTGCGCGGCTACCACACGGCCGCCTCGACGCTGAACCTCATTCGCGCCTTCACGCAGGGCGGGTTCGCCGACCTTCGCATGGTGCACAGCTGGAACAAGGGGTTCGCGGCGAATCCCGCCAATCAGCGCTACGAGGGTCTCGCGAAAGAGATCGACCGCGCGGTCAAGTTCATGGAGGCCGCGGGGGCTGACTTCGACGAGCTCAAGCGGGTCGAGTTCTACAGCAGCCACGAGGGCCTGCTCATGGAGTACGAGCGCCCGATGACGCGCATCGACTCGCGCACGGGCACGCCGTACAACACGAGTGCGCACTTTCTCTGGATCGGCGAGCGCACGCGCGAGCTCGACGGTGCGCACGTCGACTTCTTCAAGCGCATCCGCAACCCGATCGGGGTCAAGCTGGGACCGTCGACGACGCCTGACGACATGGAGCGCCTCATCGATGTGCTCGACCCCGACCGCGAACCGGGCCGATTGACCTTCATCACGCGCATGGGGGCGGGCAAGATTCGGGATGCTCTTCCGCCGTTGCTCGAGGCGATCACGCGCTTCGATGCGAACCCCCTGTGGGTGACCGACCCGATGCACGGCAACGGGCTGACGACCCCGAACGGCTACAAGACGCGGCGTTTCGACGACGTCGTCGACGAGGTGAAGGGCTTCTTCGAGGCGCACCGTGCCGTCGGAACACACCCTGGCGGCATTCACGTCGAGCTCACGGGCGACGACGTCACCGAGTGCCTGGGCGGGTCAGAGCACATCGACGAGGACACGCTCGCCACGCGCTACGAGTCGTTGTGCGACCCGCGACTCAACCACATGCAGTCGCTCGAGTTGGCGTTCTTGGTCGCCGAAGAGCTCGGGCAGAGCTAGAACTCGCCGACCACCACGATCGTCGACCCGCGGATGGCCTGCTGACCGCCTGCGGGGTCGGTGCGCGCGATGCGCGCGAACCCCTGACCCCAGCGGTCTTGAGGGATGACGGTTCGCACGTCGTCGGAGTTCACACGGAAGCCTGCGTCGCGCAGAATCCTGATGCCGTTCTCGATGGTCTCACCGACGACATTCGGAACGGCCACGAGGTCTGGCCCCCGCGAGACGATGATCGTCACCGTCTGCCCCGGTCGGAGGGGGCCGTCGGTGGTGGCCTCGATGCGCAGCACGTCGCCGATGGCGATGTCGTTGTCGAACTCTGACGTGCCCCCGACGATGCCCGTCAGCTCGCGTGCGCTGAGTGCCGCCTGCGCTGCCTCGACGGTGAGCCCTCGCACCTCGGGAACGGGCCCGACCGAGACGACGAGCATCACGGTGGTGCCCTTGAACGAGTCGGCCCCCGCCTCGAGAGCGATCTGATCGACATCGAGCAGGGCGATCACCGAGCCGTCGGCAACCTCGCTATCGAACTGCCTGATGCTCTCGTCGATCACGAAGCCCGCGGCGACGAGCTCTGCGCGCGCATCAGCTTCAGCGAGCCCGAGCACGGCTGGCACGGTCGTGGGCTCGGGGCCGAGCGACACGATGATAGTTACGGGGGTCTCGCGATCGATCGTCTCACCGGCCTGGGGGTCGGTGCCGACGACGCGCCCCGGTTCGACCTCGAGGTCGTAGCGCTCACCGAGCGCATCGGCGACGAGCGCTCCCTGCTCGTCGAGAATGGCCCTCGCCCCGTCGATGGTCTCGCCGCGAACGTCGGCGATGGTGATGGTCGACCCTGGGCCGGCGGCGAACCACCAGCCCACTCCAGCTGCGAGCCCGGCCAGGGCGAGCACCGCTGCGAAGAGCAGCCAGCCGCGACGACGGTTCGATGATCCACGGCGCGTCAGCTCTGCGGTGGATGACGCGGCGGGTGCGGTATCGGTGCTGCCGCGGGTGCCGAGCACCTGGGTCTCGCCGGTGGGCGGCAGTGTCGGAATCGGCGAGGTGAGCAGCATGGTGCGCTGCGTCTCGGCTGCCGGCAGAGCAGTCTGCAGCGACCGACCCGTCTCACTCAGCTGATCGAGCAGCGCTCGGGCGTCAGCGGGTCGATCGTGAGGCTCTCGCGCTGTGGCCCACCGCACGAGCTCGTCCCACTCGGCGGGCACGTGAGGGTTGAGAGAGCTCGGGGCCGGCACGGTGTCGTTGGCGTGCTGGTAGGCGATCTGCATAGGCTGCTCGCCCTTGTAGGGCTGCTCGCCGGTGAGCATCTCGAACATCATGATGCCGACGGCGTAGATGTCGCTGCGGGTGTCGGCGATGCCTCGAGTCACGAGTTCTGGCGAGAGGTAGGCGATGGTGCCGAGCAGGGCCTTGCCGGTGGCGGTGTTGGCGCTCGCGGCACGGGCGAGGCCGAAATCGCCGATCTTGATGCGGCCGTCATCGGCGAGCAGCACGTTCTCGGGCTTCAGATCGCGATGCACGATGCCGGCTCGGTGTGCGGCGGCGAGGCCCGCCAGCACGGCCTCGGTGATGTCCATCGTCTGCTCGGGCGTGAGCGCACCGTATTCGTGCAGCAGCTCGCGCAGCGTGATGCCCGGCAGGTACTCCATGACGAGGTAGGCAGATTCGGCGTCTTGCCCCTGATCGAAGACGTTCACCACGTTGGGGTGCGCGAGTCGCGCGGCCGAGCGTGCCTCTTGAATGAAGCGTTCTTTGAATTGGCTGTCGTCGGCGAGGTGCCCGTGCATGATCTTCACGGCGACGAGTCGATCGAGTCGTTGATCGGTGGCGAGGTAGACGGTGGCCATCCCACCGCGCGCGATGCGCGAGCGCACGTGGTAGCGGCCGTCGATCAGTCGGCCGATGAGGGGATCGGTCGTCGAGGTGCTCACCCTTGCGAGTCTAGGTCGACGTCGCTGAGCATCGACGGAGGCGCACCCGCGGCTGACGACTCACGTGAGCTCGTAGTACCACGCCCACGCGCTCGCCTCCCACTTCGCATAGGCGTGGGGGTACGCAGAGATCTGCACCGCTTGGGCGGCCTGCGTCAGCGTCATGTTCTGCCACCCGGGAATGCCCAGCAGCCCTCGGGTGTATCCGGGTCGTCCCACATAGAACAGGCGCGCAGCGTGGCTCGGAATCTGCAGATCTGCGGCTGTTCCCCACCCCGAGCTGGGGCGCTGCTGGAAGAGTCCGACCGAGTCGCGGTCTCCCCACGAGAGGTTGCGCAGCGATGACTCTTGCATCGCCGTCGCGAGGGCGATGACGATGCCGTACTGCGGCACGCCGAGCTCGCGGCCGACTCTGATGATGGTCGCCGCATGGGTGCGCATCTCAGCAGTCAGGGGAGTGATGCTTCCTCCGGCGGGCGGGCCGCTCGGCCCGCTCGGCCCACCGGAGCCGGGGTTCGAGGTCGGGCGGGCAGGTGACGACACCGGCAGCGCGGGGCGCTCGGCGATCGCCATCGATGCGGCCGCCGTCAAGAGCGAGGTCTCGCTGTCGGTGAGGGCGTCGGCGTCTGACTCGAGCGACGCGAGTTCGATCTCGGCGTCGCTCGCCGACTCTCTGATGCTGGGTGCCGGAATGGTGCTCGAGCTCTCGTGGCCGGGAATGGTGAGCCACTGGCCCGGGTAGATGATGCTCGACCAGGTGAGCGCGTTGGCGTCGAGGATCGACTGGGTGGTGATGCCGAACCGGGCGGCGATCGACGACACCGTGTCGCCCTTGCGAATCGCGTACTGACCGCCCGTGGTCGTCGCAGGCGGGGGAGCCGTCGTCTTCACCGGAGCGTTCGTCAACCTGAGGGTCTGACCCGGAAAGATCACCGACTTCCACGACAGGCCGTTGAGGGCGAGCACTGATGCGGTCGAGAGCCCGAAGCGCTGGGCCACGCTGCTCACGGTGTCGCCAGCCTGCACCGTGTAGACCGCGGGTGCTGCGCTTGTCGTGACGGCAGTTGCCGTCAAGGCGCCCGGCATGATGGCGGCACCGAGTTGGCTCAAGGCAGCCCGCAGCGTGTGCGCATCGGGTGACTGCTGCGGCTTCGGAGGCGCGGGCTTGCGCGACTGCGCGGCCTCGACGGGCCCCGCGAGCCCGAGGCTGAGGGCGAGCGCGCCGGTGAGCACGACCGGCACGGTGGTGAACGCCGCTGTGCGTGCGTGCCCGGCTGCCGAGCGCACTCGCCCGACGGCGTGGGCGGTGCGCGCGGCAGCGGCGGTGTCGGTGTACGGCGCTCGAGGCGTGAGCCCTCCGAACACTTCGCGGGCCCTGTCTGCCGGTTCGTCGTGCTGCCGTGCCACTCGCGCAGTGTCAGCAGCGCATCGAGTGTCGGTCATGTGATCCGGCCCTTCACAGCTCTCCTCGCAGACCAACTGGTCCACCGCGAACCCCCGCTCGCTGTCACAGGGTACAACGGAAGTACACAGATGTGATAGATGTGACTCGGGTTTACATGTTCGTAACATAAGCAGGGGGCTGTCGATGCGCCCGGAGCATGGCACGCTAGAGGCGTGGCTGCAGACTCCGCTCGCTGGTTGACCGTTCCCGATCTCGTCGAGCGACTCGGCCTCAGCCCGAGCAAGGTGCGCAGGCTGATCGAAGAGCGGCAGCTGCTCGCGGTGCGGCGCGACGGCGTGCTCGTGGTTCCCGAAGAGTTTCTCGACGGTGCAGAGCCGCTCAAAGACCTGCGGGGAACCCTCGTGCTGCTGGCCGATGACGGCTTCAGCGACGACGAGGCGATGCAGTGGATGCTCGAGCGCGACGACACGCTCGAGGCGAGCCCCATCGCAGCGCTGCGTGCTGGTCGCAAGGCCGAGGTGCGTCGCGTGGCGCAGGCACTCGCGCTCTAGCCCGTCAGCCTGCGCGGGCGTCGGCGCCCGTGAGCGCGTCGGCCTCAGTGCGCGCGTCGTGTGACGAGGTCGCTCAGCCCGATGAGCTCTGCGCGAGCCGCGCGGCTGAGCGGAGCATTCTCGAGCGCTGCGACGGCATCGGCGACCGACCTCGCGATGATCTGCTCGACCGTGTCGACGGCGCCGCTGTCACGGATGGTCGCCTGCAGCGTCGCGATCTGGTGGTCGTCGAGAGTCGAGTCGCCGAGCAGCTCATCGATGAGGGTGACGGCTCCGGGGGGCAAGTTGGCCCGCGCCAGGGCGATGATGACGGTGCGCTTGCCTTCTCTGAGATCGTCGCCGGCCGGCTTGCCGGTGACCTGGGGGTCGCCGAAGACACCGAGCAGATCATCCCGCAGTTGAAATGCAATGCCGAGCGGCAGGCCGAACGCGCGCACGGCCGCAACTTGCTCGAGGCTTCCGCCAGCCATGAGGGCGCCCAGCGCGAGGGGGGCCTCGATCGAGTACTTCGCCGACTTGTAGACCACCACCCGATGCGCCCTGGGCAGCAGCTCGCGTTCGTCGGCATCGCTCCAGGCGACCTCTTCGAGAATGTCGAGGTACTGGCCCACGGTGACTTCTGCGCGCATGGTGTGGAACTCGGCCCTCGCCGATCGTGCAGCGGCCGCGTCGGGAAGCGCAGACAGCCCGGCGTCGAGCAGCTCATCGCTCCAGCCCAGCAGCAGGTCGCCGAGCAGCAGAGCTGCTGACGCTCCGTACCGCTCGGCGTCGCCGCGCCATTCGCGCGAGCGGTGCGCATTCTCGAAACGCCGATGCGCAGAAGGCATTCCGCGCCGGGTGTCAGAGTTGTCCATGATGTCGTCGTGCACGAGCGCGGCCGCGTGAAAAAGCTCGAGCGCGGCTGCGGCATCGATGATGCTCGACAGGTCTGGGTGCTCGTCGAGATCGGCGAGCAGATCATCAGGGTTCACGGTGCCTGCCACGGCGTGCCAGCCCCAGTAGCAGAACAGCGCCCGAAACCGCTTGCCCCCGCCGAGCAGGTCGCGACTGGCATCGGTGAACACCGCGAGCTCGTCGCCGATGGTCGACAAGTGCGACGCCCGTTGGTCGAGAAAGAGCTCGAGCCGGGTGTTCACGAGGTCGACTAACCGCAATCTCTCAGGCACCTGCCTAGCCTATCCAGCAGCGCGGTCCTAGAATGGTCGAGCGGGGATCACTCGCGCGACCGGTTGTTGAAGGGGTCACCATGCCGCTCTCGGAGCACGAGCAGCGTCTCCTGGAAGAGATGGAGCGCAATCTCTACCAGAACGACGCGGATTTCGTCGCGACCGTGTCTGGTCGTCGCGGCAAGCCCAACTACCGACTCATCGTCATCGGAGCACTGCTCGCAGTCGCCGGTGTCGCTGCGCTTGTCGCCGGTGTCATCGTGCGGCAGCCCATCATCGGCGTCGTCGGTTTCGGCCTGATGCTGGGCGGCGTGCTGCTGGTGCTGTCTCCGGGGCGAGCGGGCGGTTCTGCGTCATCGCCGGCCGCGGGGTCGACGTCATCGTCGAAGCCGGTTCGCAGTTCATGGATGGACACCATGACCGAGCGGTGGGATCGCCGCCAAGACGAGCGCGGGCAGTAGCGCTCCACCACTCTCCTCCACTGTCGTGGGCCGACCTCCGGGTCGGCCCTTTTTTGTGCCCGGCGCGCCGTAGTCGAGGCAATCTCCTCCACCCAGCTCTCTGACGAACAGCCCCGCATTTTCGGGCGTCTGGTGGAGGAAATGGCGCAGCTGTGCGATATTTGGCGTGCTCTCCTTTACTAGGTGGAGGAAAGTGGAGTAATGTGGAGTACATCACCTGATCTCGGGCCGGAGATGAGAGGGGGGCCAGGACGATGCTTCTCGGCACGCACACCCCCAAACTCGACGACAAAGGCCGCATCATCCTTCCGGCGAAGTTTCGTCACGAGCTCGCCGACGGCGTGATCCTCACGCGCGGCCAAGAGCACTGCATCTACGTCTTCAGCCAGACGACTTTTCGCGAGCAGCTCGACAAGCTGCGCACCGCCCCGCTCACCAGTCGGCAGGGTCGGGAGTTTCAGCGCATGTTCCTCTCGGGCGCGAGCGAAGAGACCCTCGATTCGCAGCACCGCATCACGATTCCGGCCGTGCTTCGCGAGTATGCGGGGCTCGACCGCGAGCTCACCGTCATCGGCGCAGGAGACCGTGCCGAGATCTGGTCGACCGAGGCCTGGAACGCCTACTACGCCGAGAAAGAAGAAGCATTCGCCAGCACAGAGGAGGAGGTGATTCCCGGGCTCTTCTGACCGCGAGACCTCGACTCCCAGCCGTGAGTCGCCCTGGCGCACCTTCCCCGGTGCCAGGTCGCACGGATGGGGATCAAGGCCCCGCGTTCTGCCCGAACTCGATCATGAACACCGCCGACCTGCACGTGCCCGTCATGCTCGACCGCACCCTCGAGCTGCTGAATCCCGCGCTCTCGACGCCCGGTGCGGTGCTCATCGATGCCACTCTCGGGCTCGGTGGCCACGCAGAAGCCGCCCTCGAGCGTCACCCAGAACTCACCCTCGTCGGCCTCGATCGCGACCCAGACGCGCTCGCTCTGGCGGGCCGCCGCCTCGCTCGCTTCGGCGACCGCGTGCACACGGTGCACACCGTCTACTCAGGAATCCGCGCCGCACTCGACGGTCTCGGTATCGAGACTGCGACGGCGGTGCTCTTCGACCTCGGCGTCTCGTCGATGCAGCTCGACGAACCAGAGCGGGGGTTCGCCTACGCGCACGACGCCCCGCTCGACATGCGGATGGATCGTACGAGCGGCACCACGGCTGCGACGATCCTCGCCGAGTACTCGGAGTCTGAGCTGCGTCGCATCTTCTATGAGTACGGAGAAGAGAAGCTCGCGCCCCGGTACGCGAGTCGCATCGTCGCCGCTCGGTCGGCAGGCGCGCTCGAACGCTCGTCGCAGCTCGTGCAGCTCATCATCGATGCCACGCCGCGAGCAGTGCAGCGTGCCGGCCATCCGGCGAAGCGCGTCTTCCAGGCGCTGCGCATCGAGGTCAATCGAGAGCTCGACGCACTCGAGCAAGCGCTGCCAGCCGCCCTCGACGCGCTGTCGGTCGGCGGTCGCATCGTCGTGCTCGCCTACCAGTCGCTCGAAGACCGCATCGTCAAGCGCGAGCTGGCTCGGCGCAGCACGTCGACGGCTCCGGCCGGTCTGCCGATCGAACTGCCCGAGCACCGGCCAGAGTTCGAGCTGCTGGTGCGCGGGGCCGAACTCGCGAGCGATGCAGAGCGAGCGGTCAATTCGCGCTCAATCTCGGTGAGGCTTCGTGCTGCCGAGAGACTGCGGGCCGCCGCATGAGCGCCGTGCCCGTGGTCGCCCCCGCACGCCTGCCGCGGCGGCAGCCTGCGCCCGCACCGCTCGAGATCGTCGCCACGCGCAGTCAGCGTCGTGCGCGACCTCGAGCTGCCTACGCCGTCGCCACCGTGATCGGCGTGTTCGCCATACTGCTCGCGCAGCTCGCGCTCAGCATCGTGCTGTCTGAGGGGGCATACCGCATCACGGCACTCGAGAGCCAGCGTGTCGAGCTCGACCGCTCTGCCCAAGTGCTCAGTGAATCGCTCGATGCCCTGCGCTCGCCTCAGCATCTTGCGATGAACGCAGAGTCGCTCGGCATGGTCGCGAATGCCAGCCCCGCCTACTTGCGGCTCGCCGACGCTCGAGTGCTCGGCGCGCCCGTGGCCGCCGGAACAGGATCGGGCTTTCTGCACGGTGGCGCGACGGTGATCGGCAACGTCTTGCTGTCTGATGTCGCACTCGTGACTGCGGCGGCGCTCGAAACCTCCACGACAGTCGGCGACGGCAGTGATGCGGGCTCGGCAGGCGTGGCAACGGCACCGACGGCCACCACCCCGATAACGTCAGGCGCGATTCCGTCGCCCGTCAGCCGGTGAACGAGCTGCTGGCAGGGACGACGATCGAGGGGAGAGCGGGCGCATGATGGCAGAGCGGCGAACTCGGCGACGTCTCGCCGCAGTCGTCATCGTGCTCGCCATGGTGCTCGGTGCCTTCGTGGTGCGCCTCGTCGACATTCAAGTGGTGCGAGCCGAAGAGCTCTCGCAAGAGGCTGAAGCCAGGCGGTCGATTCCGTCACCGCTCTTCGGCGCTCGCGGCGACATCGTCGACGCCACCGGCGCGGTGCTCGCCGACTCGGTGTACCGCTACGACATCACGGTGTCGCCCCGATTCGTCGACGACTACCGGCTCGTCGACCGCGAGACGGGCGAGATCACGCAGTACACGGTCTCTGACGCTCTGCAGTCGATCGCGCAGTTGGTCGACGGAGACGCTGCTCAGATGCAGGCCCACATCGACGCGCAGCTCGCGGCGAACCCTCAGGCCGATCACGCCTATCTTGCGCGGCGCGTCACGACCGAGGTCTTTCAAGAGATCCGAGCGCTGAGAGTGCCGTGGGTCTACTTCGAGCGGCAGCCGAGCCGCACCTACCCGAACGGTCAGGTCGCCGGAAACCTCGTGGGCTTCGTCGGCACCGACGGGCCGCAGACCGGCCTCGAATATCGACTCAACGACTGCCTCGAGGCGACGCACGGCTCGTCGACCTACGAGCGCGGCGCCGATGGCGTGCGATTGCCGGGAACGACAGTCGTGCAGCAGGAGGCCGTCGACGGCGGAACCCTGCACCTGACGATCGATGCCGATGTGCAGTGGTTCGCCCAGCAGACGATCGCCGAGCAGGCCGTGGCCATCGGCGCAGACTGGGCAACGGCCTGGGTCGTGCGCGTGAGCGACGGTCACATCATCGCCGCGGCAGACTGGCCGTCGGTCGACCCGAACAACGTCGACGGCACTGCGCGTGAAGACCGCGGTGCCCGCAGCTTCAGCGAACCGTTCGAGCCCGGGTCGATCTTCAAGTCGATGACCTTCGCGGCACTGCTCGACGCCGGCGTCACCACGCCGAGTGAGCAGATGGTGGTGCCCGGCCGGCTCGCGACCATCGCCAACTACTCGATCACCGACGCCTGGGCGCACGGCGACCTGAGGCTCACCTCGACCGGAGTGCTCATGCGCTCGTCGAACATCGGCACCTCGATTCTCAGCCAGCGGCTCAGCGCGCAGCAGCGCCACGACTACCTAGAGCGCTTCGGCATCGGGCAGGCGACGGCAGTGAACTTTCTGGGCGAGTCGAACGGCCGGTTGCGCTCGGCAGACAGCATCGACGGCCATGGCACGCTGACGCAGATGTTCGGGCAGGGCGTCACGGCCACGAGTGCGCAGATCGCCAGCGCTTACCAAGCCCTAGCCAACGGGGGAGTGCGCATGCCCTTGACGCTCGTGACCGGCTGCGAGCACGCCGATGGCACCATCACGCACGTGCCAGAGACCGAGGGCGTGCGAGCCGTCTCAGAGCAGGCCGCGAACACGACGATCGCCATGCTCGAGAGCGTGGCCACTGACAGTTCGATCGCCTCGCTCGTGAGCATCCCCGGCTATCGGGTCGCGGCCAAGACGGGAACAGCCGAGGTCGCCGAGGGCGGTCGCTACACCGACGAGCGCATCATTTCGGTCGCCGGTGTCGCCCCGGCCGATGACCCGCAGTTCGTCGTTGTCGTCACCTACGGCAAGCCCGATACGATGAAGACGTCGGCAACGGCGGCTCCCACCTTTCGGTCGATCATGACTCAGGTGCTCAAGACCTTCAGGGTTGAGCCTTCGACGCAGCCGGCCCCGCGCCTTCCGATCACCTGGTAGGCAAGCCCACGAAGCGAGGTTGCGTTGTTCGGTCAGGCCCCGCCCGTGCTGCGACCCGAGCACCTCGCACCTCGGCCGCTTGCCGAGCTCGCCAACGAGTTCGGCTTCGCGACCGCGGGTGACCTGGCCGACGTCGCAGCGACCGGGGTGGCAGTCGCCGCCTCGCACGTGCACCCCGGCGATCTCTACGTGGGGCTGCGGGGCGCGAACGCTCACGGCGCCGCGTTCAGCGCAGAGGCGCGTGAGCGAGGGGCCGTCGCCGTTCTCACCGATGAGCAGGGCAGAGGTCTGGCGGCTGACGTCGGCCTGCCCCTGCTGATCGCCGCGTCACCGCGCGAGCATCTGGGCGCGATCTCGGCGTGGGTGTATGGAACGACGGATGCCCCGCTCGACCTCTTCGGCATCACCGGCACCAACGGCAAGACCTCGACCGCCTACCTGCTCGACGCGATACTGCGCCAGCTCGGCAGGCGCACGGGCCTGAGCACGACAGCCGAGCGCATCATCGACGGCACCGCCCACGCCAGTCGGCTGACGACGCCCGAAGCGCCCGAGATTCACGCCATGATCGCGCTCATGCGCGAGCGCGGCATCGAGGCGGCCACGCTCGAAGTGAGCGCGCAGGCGCTCGTGCGTCATCGTGTCGACGGTGTCGTGTTCGACGTGGTGGGCTTCACCAACCTCAGCCACGATCACCTCGACGACTTCGGAACCATGCAGTCGTACCTGGCGGCGAAGGCCGAGCTGTTCTCTCGAGAACGTGCGAGGCGAGGGGTCGTCTCGCTCGATTCGAGCTGGGGTGAGGCCTTCGTGGAGGCCTCTGAGATACCCGTGCAGACGATCACGAGTCGCACCGGCGTCGACGCCGACTGGCAGCTCGAGGTGACGGAAGAGCATCCTGACCGAACGTCGTTCACCCTCACGAGCCCCGACGGCGGCGCACTGCGCTCGTCGGTGCCGGTGATCGGGGCGCACATGGCCGCCAACGCCGGGCTGGCGATCGCCATGCTGGTGCAGGCCGGGGTGCCGCTCGACGAGATCGCTGCAGCGTTGCAGACCTCTCCCATCGACGTCTATCTGCCCGGCCGCGCCGAGCGGGTGTCTGGCGATCGCGGACCAAGCGTCTTCGTCGACTTCGGCCACAGTGCAGACGCGTATGCGACGACGCTCGCGGCGCTGCGTCGCTTCACTCCTGGCCGGCTCATCATCATCTGCGCGGCGAACGGCAACCGAGACGCGACCAAACGACCCGACATGGGCAGAGTGGCGGCGCTGGGCAGCGATGTGGTGATCGTCACCGACCATCATCCCCGCCTCGAAGATCCTGCCGCGATTCGGTCGGCACTCATCGCCGGGGCGCTCTCGGCCGGGTCGTCGGCAGAAGTGCTCGAAGTCATTCCGCCCGAGCAGGCCATCGTCTCGGCGGTGCGCATGGCCACTGAGGGCGACACCATCTTGTGGGCCGGCCCCGGGCACCTCGACTACCGTGATGTCGCAGGGTCGAAAGTGCCCTTCTTCGCGCGCGACCTCGCTCGAGCCGCACTGAAAGGCGCAGGGTGGTGACCACTGTGCCGAGCCCGGCCCTCGAGGTGCTCGACGTCAGGCACACGCTCTCGGGCAGCGCGCTGTCGCTGCGGCTGCTCGGCACCGAACTCACGGTGACGCTGCCCGCGCTCGGGCCCCACGTCGTCGAGCGGGCGATCGAGCAGGTGCAGCGTCACCTCGACGACGGCGCCACGCTCGATGAGGCGGTCGGCGCCCTCGACATCACCGAGCAGCCTCATCGACTGACGCGGCTGCGGGCTCCAGACGGCACCCTGGTTCTCGATGACACCGATGCCGTCGCACCGGATGACGTGCGAGCGTCTTTTCGAGTTCTGGCAGACCTCGGGCGCAGCGGACTCCGCACCGTCGCGGTGGTCGGCGGGCTGCAGGTCGCTGAAGCAGACCGGCTAGACGAGCACGATGCGCTCGGTCGCATCGTCGTGCGTCTCGACATCGCCCAACTGGTCGTCATCGGCCACGACGCGCGGCATCTCAACATGGCCGCGAACCTCGAAGGTTCGTGGAACGGCGAGTCAGTGCTCGTCGACGATGCGGCGAGCGCGTACGATTTCGTGCGTGCGACGACAGGTGCAGACACGGTGATGCTCGTGAGCGGCGGAGCCGGTAGCGATGCCCTGCGAGAGTTCCTCACGCTCATGTGCGAGGCGCGAGCATGATCGCCCTGCTGCTCGCGGGCGCCTTCGCGCTCGCCTTCACCCTGCTGCTGACGCCCCTGTTCATCAGGCTGTTCGAGCGTCTCGGGTGGGGGCAGTTCATCAGAGACGACGGCCCGCAGTCGCACCACACCAAGCGGGGCACGCCGACGATGGGCGGCATCATCATCGTCGCAGGTGCGGTGCTGGGCTACTTCTTCGGGCATATCGTCACCGGCGACCCGATCACGGTCAGCGCGATGCTGGTGCTGCTGCTCATGGTGGGCCTTGCGATCGTCGGGTTCATCGACGACTTCACGAAGACGCGTCAGCAGCGCAGCCTCGGTCTCGGCGGGTGGGCGAAGATCGCCGGTCAAGCGGTGGTGGCGACCGTCTTCGCCGTGCTGGCCCTGAACTTTCCCGATGCACGCGGGCTGACCCCCGCATCGACGATGATCTCTGCGGTGCGCGACATCTCGTGGCTCGATCTCGCGGTGTTCGGGTCGGTGGGGGCCGTCATCGTCTTCGCGATCTGGGTCAACGTGATCGTCGTGAGCACCTCGAACGCGGTCAACGTCGCAGACGGCCTCGACGGCCTCGCGACCGGAGCATCGATTCTGTCGATCTCGGCCTACATCTTCATCGCCTTCTGGCAGTTCAATCAGTCGTGCAACAACCCCCTGCTCGATCCCGCCGTGCGCGACCGGTGCTACGACGTGCGCGACTCGCTCGATCTCGCTGTGGTGGCAGCCGCCATCGCGGCGAGCCTCATCGGCTTCTTGTGGTGGAACACCTCGCCGGCCCAGATCTTCATGGGCGACACGGGGTCGCTGGCGCTGGGCGGCGCACTCGCCGCTCTCGCGATTCTCACTCACACCCAGTTGCTGCTCGTGCTCATCGGCGGCCTCTTCTTGATCGTCACCGGCTCGGTCATCGTGCAGCGCGCCTACTTCAAGATCACTCGCGGCAAACGCATCTTCTTGATGAGCCCACTGCACCATCACTTCGAGCTCAAGGGGTGGGCCGAGGTGACCGTCGTCGTGCGGTTCTGGCTCATCGGAGGCTTCTTCGTCGCTCTCGGCGTCGGTCTCTTCTACCTCGAGTGGGTCAGTCAGTAGCCGTGGCACGGCCCGATGCGCTCTCGAGCTGGCACGACGACTGGTCGGGGCTGCGTGTCGCCGTGCTCGGCCTCGGCGTGAGCGGATTCTCAGCTGCAGACACGCTTGCCGAGCTCGGTGCCGACGTGCTGGTCGTGGCGCACCGACCCGACGACGAGCGGTCTCGCATCATGCCGCTCATCGGCGTGCAGCTCGTCGCCGTCGACGACGACGAGAACGTGCCGCCGGCACTCGAGAGCCACGACCCCGAGCTCGTCATCGTCTCGCCGGGCTACCGGCCGGGCCACCCGCTGATCGAGTGGGCGATGAGCCGCTCGTGCGCCGTATGGGGTGATGTCGAACTCGCCTGGCGGGTGCGCGACAAATTCGGCGCGGCGGCAGAGTGGATTCTCATCACGGGCACGAATGGCAAGACCACCACCACCCAGCTGACCGCGACCATGCTGAAAGCCGACGGTCGACGAGTCGCACCGTGCGGCAACATCGGGGTTCCGGTGCTCGACGCGATTCGTGATCCCGCGCAGTTCGAGGTGCTCGTCGTCGAGCTGTCGAGCTTCCAGCTGCACTGGCTGCCCCTCGACGGACCAGGTGCGCTCCGCCCGCTCGCGGCCGCATGCCTCAATCTTGCAGACGATCACCTCGACTGGCACGGCAGCCAGAGCGCCTACGCGGCAGCGAAGGCGAAGGTCTACGCGAATGCTTCAGTCGCGTGCGTCTACAACCTCACCGATGACGCCACGCGCGCCATGGTCGAGCAGGCCGACGTGGTCGAGGGCTGCCGTGCCATCGGGTTCGGCGCGGTCGTGCCTGGCCCGAGCGACATCGGCGTCGTCGACACGGTCGTGGTCGATCGCGCCTTCCTCGACGACCGGCGCAACAGTGCCCTCGAGCTCGCCTCGCTCGACGACGTCGTCACCGCGGGCCTGGCCACACCGCACGGGCTCGCCAATGTGCTCGCCGCCGCGGCCCTCGCCCGCGCAGCAGGTGTCGAGCCGAGGTCGGTGCGCGATGCACTGCGCGGCTTCACGGTCGACGCGCATCGCACCCAGCTGGTGGCGCGGCACGATGAGGTTGCGTGGGTCGACGACTCGAAGGCGACCAACCCGCACGCCGCCGGCTCGGCGCTGAGCGCCTATCGCTCCGTCGTGTGGATTCTCGGCGGGCTGCTCAAAGGAGTCGATGTGTCGGGGCTCATCGAGACGCATCGTTCGCGGTTGCGTGCGGCCATCATCATCGGAATCGATCGCACGGCGGTGCGAGAAGCGTTCGCACGACACGCGCCCGAACTGCCGCTCTTCGAGGTCGACGAGCCTCAGACTGACTCAGTGATGCCGGTCGCCGTGAAGACGGCGGCCAGCGTCGCACTGAGCGGTGACACCGTGCTGCTGGCGCCCGCCGCTGCGTCGATGGACCAGTTCGTCGACTACGCAGATCGAGGCGACCGCTTCGCGGCCGCGGTTCGCGAGCACCTGGAGGGGAGGGCGGATGACGACGGTCAGGCCGCCGCGCCCGAGCACCCCAGCTGAGCACGGCGAAGAGCGCCGACCCCGCTCGATGGTGGTCGCCGTGCGCAGGCTCTTCGGCGCCGACAGCTCTGATGTGCTGCTGGTGCAGGCCACGACGATCTTCCTCGTCATCTTCGGCCTCGTGATGGTGCTGTCGTCGTCGGCGGTGACCTCGAGCAGGGCCAACGAGGGCGACTTCTTCGCCGTCTTCGCCCGCCAGGGGCTGTGGGCTCTCATCGGCGTTCCCCTCATGCTCATGGTGTCGCGGCTGCCTGCCGTGTTCTGGCGGCGGTGGGCTCGCATCGCGGTCATGGTGGGGCTCGCACTGCAGGTGCTCGTCTTCACCGGGCTCGGCTACGGCTACGGCGGCAATCAGAACTGGATCTCGATCGGCGGCTTCACCGGGCAGCCGAGCGAGTTTCTCAAGTTCGCGCTCGTGATCTGGCTCGCCACGGTGCTCGCCGATCGCGCCGATGGTTTCAGCGACTGGCGCAGCGTGCTGGTTCCCGCGCTACCGGTCTCGGGCCTGGCGATCGCGATGGTGCTCGCCGGTCAAGACCTGGGCACAGCATCCATCATGGTGATGATCGTCTTGGCGGCGCTGTATTTCGCGGGTGCTCCGCTCGGCAAGCTGCTGGTGATGGTCGCGGTGCTCGCGGCCGGCGCGGTGCTGTTCGCGCTGTCAGGCTCATCGCGCTCTGACCGCATCAGCGTGTGGTTGAACGGATGCGCGCCCGAAGACTACGAGTTCACCTGCTGGCAGTCGATCCACGCGTTGTGGGCGCTCGGCTCGGGCGGCGTCTTCGGCCAGGGCCTCGGCAACTCGGCGGCGAAATGGCGATGGCTGCCGCACGCCGAGAGCGACTTCATCTTCGCGATCATCGGAGAAGAGCTGGGGCTCGTCGGCGCGGTGGTGGTGCTGGCGCTCTACGTGGTGCTCGCGATCGGGCTGATTCGGCTGGTGCGACGTCATCGCACACCGTTCAACCGCATCGCCACCGGTGCCGTGCTGGTGTGGATCATCGGGCAGGCCTTCGTCAACATCGCCGTCGTGCTGGGGCTGCTTCCGGTGCTCGGCGTGCCGCTTCCGTTCATCTCGGCGGGCGGCACCGCCCTGGTCGCCTCGCTCATCGCCATCGGGATGGTGCTGTCTCTCGCTCGAAGCGAGGCCCGCCTCGCGCACGCTCAAGGTTCGGCATGACGACAGCACTGCTCGCCGGGGGAGGCACGGCCGGTCACGTGAACCCGCTGCTCGCCGTCGCCGAGCGCTGGCGTCACGAGCGCCCCGACGACAGCGTGATCGTGCTCGGCACTGCCGAGGGCCTTGAGGCCAGGCTCGTTCCTGATCGGGGGTTCGAGTTGCTCACCATCGCGCGCCTGCCCTTTCCGCGTCGACTCTCCGCTGCCGCGGTGCGGTTTCCCGGCCGGTTCCGGGCGGCCGTGCGTGAGACGAGAACGATCATCAGACAGCGTGGGGTCGACGTCGTCGTCGGATTCGGAGGCTATGCCGCTGCACCGGCATACGTCGCCGCACGACTCGAGCGTCTGCCGATCGTGGCGCACGAGGCGAACGCGCGCCCGGGCATCGCGAACCGCCTGGCCGCCCTGCTGGGGGCCTCGATCGGCACCACATTCTCGGGCACTCGGCTGCGTGGCTCGCGCGTGGTCGGTATGCCGCTGCGCCCCGAGATCGCTGGTCTCGACCGCCGCGCGCTGCGCGCCGAGGCTCTCGAGCACTTCGGGTTCTCGAGCGACCGGCCCGTGCTGCTCGTCACGGGCGGCTCGACCGGGGCGAGACGCCTCAACGACACGACCACCGCGTCGGCTGCTCGCATTCTCGGGTCGGGCTGGCAGGTGCTGCACTTGACGGGCACCGGTCGCGGTGGCGATGACCCCGGCATGCCCGGCTACATCACCCTCGAGTACTGCGACCGCATGGATCTCGCCTTCGCCGCCGCCGACCTGACGGTGTGCCGGGCAGGGGCTGCGACGGTGAGCGAGCTCGCGGCCATCGGTCTGCCGGCGATTCTGGTGCCGTACGCCGTCGGCAACGGTGAGCAGCGGCTCAACGCTCGAGAACTCGTCGCAGCGGGTGCCGCCGTGCTGGTCGATGATGCCGCCTACACGCCCGAGTGGGTGGCCAGCGATCTCGTGCCGATGCTCACGGGTCGTGCTGCCATCGCACGCATGGCTGCGGCCGCCGAGACCCTGCCGAAGCATGACGGGGCACGTGAGCTGCTCGAGCTCGTGCGCGACGCTCTCGCCTTGCGCGAGCGCGTAGGGTGAAGGTCGATGATCAAGCCCGACCCCTCTCTCGTTCTGCCTGACTCGCTCGGCCGTGTGCACTTCGTCGGCATCGGCGGCTCGGGCATGAGCGGTATCGCCCGCATGCTGCACGCGCGCGGCCACACTGTGACGGGGTCAGATCGCTCTGACTCGGCGGCTGTTCGAGCGCTTCGCGAGCTGGGCATCACGGTGACCATCGGCCACGACGCATCGAATGTGGGCGAGGCCGACACTCTGGTGGTCACGGGCGCGCTGTGGCTCGAGAATGCCGAGTATCAAGAGGCGCTGCGTCGAGGCATGCCCGTGCTGCACCGTTCGCAGGCTCTGGGCTGGCTCGTGCGCGGAGAGCGGCTCATCTCGGTCGCTGGCGCACACGGCAAGTCGACGACGACGGCCATGCTCGTCACGGCGCTGCGCGCCCTCGAACGCGATCCGAGTTTCGTGAACGGCGCCGTGATCCAGGCCGCCGGCACGAGTGCAGCCTGGGGCGACGGTGAGCTCTTCGTCGTCGAGGCCGACGAGTCTGACGGATCGTTCTTGCTGTACGACACGTCGATCGGCATCGTCACGAACATCGACACCGATCATCTCGATCACTACGGCAGTGCGGATGCCCTCGCCGAGGCCTTTCTGACCTTCGCGTCGAGCGTGCGGGAGTTCGTGGTGCTCTCGGCCGATGACCCGGCCACGGTGCGACTGCGCTCTGCTCTCGGCGAGCGGGTGCGCGTGCTGACGTTCGGCGAGGCGGCCGATGCCGACGTGAGGCTGCTCGAAGCCTCGACCGAGGGCGACATGCGCTTTCGCGTCTCAGTCGACGGTGTCGAGGCCCACGGCTCGCTCGCGGTGCCCGGCAGGCACAACGCGCTCAACGCAGCCGGGGCGATCGCGGTGCTCGTGGGCCTGGGTGTCGCCGTGGGAGACGCTGCGGCCTCGCTCGACGGCTTTAGCGGCACGCAGCGCCGGTTCGAGTCTCACGGTCTCGCCGACGGGGTGCGACTCTACGACGACTACGCCCACCATCCGACCGAGGTCGCAGCGGCCCTGCAGACGGCGCGCTCGGTGGCCGACGGGGGGAGGGTGATCGCGATTCACCAGCCCCACCTCTACAGCCGCACGCAGGCGATGGCCCACGAGTTCGCCGAGGTCTACGAGCGCGACGCCGACCACACGGTGGTGCTCGACGTGCACGGCGCGCGCGAAGACCCGATCCCGGGCGTCACCGGCGCCCTGGTCGTCGAGGGGTTCAGCGATCAGGGCAAGGTCGACTACCGGCCAGACTGGAGTCGTGCGGCTGATCGCATCGCCGAGATCGCCCGGCCTGGCGACATCGTCATGACTCTCAGCTGCGGCGACGTCTACCGCATCATTCCGCAGGTGCGAGCCGCGCTCGAGCTGCGTGCGTCGGGAGCCGTCGAGCCGTGAAGCGGCCGGAACGGCACGATCGCGCGCACCCTCCCGCTTCGACGCCGTCTCGCGGGCCGGCATCCGCATCGCCGGCCTCGAGGCCGGCACGTGAGAAGCCCGCTCGCGTGCGAGCGGCACCGTCGCCTGAGCGCGAGGTGCGCGCCGCTGCGCGCGAGCGTCGACGCGCCGAGCGTGCTGAACGCCGGCGCTTCACTCGACGCACTCGCCGTCGACGGCTGATCGTGCTGGGGTCGGCCGTGGCGATCGTGACTCTCGTGGGCGGCGTCGCGCTCGTGACGCTCTCGCCGCTCATGTCTCTCACCACCATCACCGTGGCCGGCACCCAGCGACTCGATGCGGCGCAGGTCGAGACTGCCCTCGATCGGCACATCGGCACCCCCTTGGCGCTGCTCGATGAGCAGGCCATCCGCGACGACCTGGCGAGCTTCACCATCATCAGGTCGTACACCACCGAGGTGGTGCCTCCGCACTCGCTGATCGTGCGCCTCGTCGAGCGAGAGCCCGTCGGTGCGGTGCAGGTCGGGTCGACCTGGCAGCTCGTGGATGCCGCGGGTGTGGTCGTGGAGTCGACGCCGGAGCGCCCGCCGGGCATCCCGTCGATCTCGGTCGACGAGGCGACACCCGATTCTCTGGCATTCCGCAGCGTGGCGTCTGTGCTGCTGGCGCTGCCCGACGAGCTGCGCTCTCGGGTCGACGTCATCACGGCGACGACTCGCGATGACGTGAGGTTCAGCATGACGGGGGTCGGGCACCGCGTGGTGTGGGGCAGCGGTGAGCGCTCTGACTACAAGGCCAGGGTTCTCGAAGCAGCGATCACGGCCACTGATCAGTCGACGGCCTGGGAGTACGACGTCTCGGCTCCCGACAGCCTGGTCGTGCGCCGGGCCTGATCACGGTCTGCGAATGCGACACGCGGGCGGCTTGCGGGGTGGGGCTCGGTGTCGGCCGTACCGTCGACTCAGCACTACATACTGAGCATAACTTTAGCCTTCAACTTGAGGGTGAGAGTTTACCGGGGAAGGCTCCGCTGTGACATCGAACCAGAACTACCTCGCCGTGATCAAGGTCGTCGGCATCGGTGGAGGTGGTGTCAACGCCGTCAACCGCATGATCGAGCTCGGCCTGCGAGGCGTCGAGTTCATCGCGATCAACACCGACGCGCAGGCTCTGCTCATGAGCGATGCCGACGTCAAGCTCGACGTCGGGCGCGAGCTGACGCGCGGCCTCGGCGCGGGTGCTGACCCCGAAGTGGGGCGTCGTGCGACCGAAGACCACGCCGAAGAGATCGAAGAGGCCCTGGCTGGCGCCGACATGGTGTTCGTCACGGCCGGCGAGGGCGGAGGCACCGGCACGGGGGGTGCGCCCGTCGTGGCCCGCATCGCGAAGTCGATCGGGGCGCTCACCATCGGTGTCGTCACGAAGCCCTTCGCGTTCGAGGGCAAGCGCCGCCAAGCGCAGGCCGACGCCGGAGTCGCGAGTCTCAAGAACGAGGTCGACACCCTCATCGTCGTGCCCAACGATCGGTTGCTCGAGATCTCAGACCGCGGCATCTCGATGCTCGAGGCCTTCGCCACCGCCGATCAGGTGCTGCTGGCCGGCGTGCAGGGAATCACCGACCTCATCACCACACCCGGACTCATCAACCTCGACTTCGCCGACGTCAAGAGCGTCATGCAGGGCGCCGGCTCGGCCCTCATGGGAATCGGGTCGGCGCGGGGAGCCGATCGGGCCATCAAGGCCGCAGAGCTCGCCGTCGCGAGCCCTCTGCTCGAAGCAAGCATCGACGGCGCGCACGGCGTGCTGCTGTCGGTGCAGGGCGGCTCGAACCTCGGCATCTTCGAGATCAACGACGCCGCGCGGCTCGTGCAAGAGGCGGTGCACCCCGAAGCCAACATCATCTTCGGCGCCGTGATCGATGACACGCTCGGCGACGAAGTGCGAGTGACGGTCATCGCCGCGGGCTTCGACGGCGGCGAGCCGTCGACCGTGCACCGCGATCGCCGCGAGAACTTCGTGCCCGCCTCGCACGACCTGGCAGCGCCGCCGTCGACGGACGCTGATGCTGCGGTGCTCGACCGTTCGTGGGCCGACGATTCGTCTCTCGGCGCCACCGCGCCCCTCGAGTCGGTCACCGTCGATGACGATGACGAGCTCGACGTGCCCGACTTCTTGCGCTGACGGCCGGGCTGACACAGGGTCGTCGCGAGGTGACGCAGCACGCCGAACCGAGCCTCGCTGAGCGCTACGGCTCAGTGATGTATCGCATCGCTGATGCCTGCCGTGATGCGGGCAGGGCGCCCGCTGAGATCACGACGATCGTGGTTACGAAGTTTCACCCGGCGTCGGTGATTCGTGAGCTCGTCGGCCTCGGCGCACGCGACTTCGGTGAGAACCGGCACCAGGATGCGGCGCCCAAGGCGGTCGAGCTGAGCGAGCTCGACATCGTGTGGCACTTCGTCGGTCAGCTGCAGTCGAACAAGGCGCGAGCGGTCGCCGAGTATGCGACGGTGGTGCACTCGGTCGACCGCCTCTCGCTCGTCACCGCCCTGGCCCGCACCGCTGCCCCGCTCGATGTCTTCATCGAGGTGAACCTCACCGACGATCCCGCCCGCGGAGGCGTGCAGCCTGCCGCTGTCGATGGCCTCGCCGAGCACGTGCTGCAGCATCCGTCGCTCCGCCTCGTCGGGGTGATGGCTGTCGCCCCCCTCGATGAGCAGCCGCGCGCCGCGTTCGCTCGGCTGCGCGGCATCTCAGAGCGAGTCATGATGCTCGAACCAGCGGCGTCGAGCATCTCGGCCGGCATGTCGTCAGACTTCGCCGACGCGATCGCTGAAGGCGCGACACACCTGCGCATCGGCACGGCAATCACCGGAAAACGGCCTGATCGCCCTTAACCTCGACAGTGCCACGACCGGTAAGGACCAGACATGAGCAATCCGCTGCGCAAGACCATGGTGTACCTCGGCCTCGCCGATGAAGAGGTCGACTACGAGCACACTGCTGCGGTGGCACCCGCTCCGGCGCCAGCCGCGCAGCGCGCCCCGGTGACGCCGTTGCGGCGCGCCGCGCCCGCAAGGGCCTCGGCGCACTCCGACCTCAACGAGATCCTGACCGTGCACCCGCGCGCCTACAAAGACGCTCGAGTGATCGCCGAGAGCTTCCGCGAGGGCATTCCGGTCATCATGAACCTCTCGCAGATGACCGACTCAGACGCGCGACGACTCGTCGACTTCGCGAGCGGTCTGACCGAGGGTCTCTACGGGCGCATCGAGCGCGTGACGAGCGGGGTCTTCCTGCTCTCGCCCGCCCACGTGACGACGAGCGGTGACGCGGCCGAGATCGAGCCAGACGTCGACGCCTCGTTCCTGCCCCGAGACTGAGCGGCGGCACAGCAAGCTTCTCGTGAGACCTGAGAGACTAGGCACGTGCCCCTCGCCTTCTCGATCATCCTGAACATCATCTACGTGGCGCTCCTCGTCGTGTTCGTGGCGATGTGGGCACGCTTCGTCTTCGACTGGATGCTCGTGCTCAACCCCGGCTGGCGCCCCCGCGGTCTCGTGGTCGTCGTCGCCGAGGTGAGCTACACGATCACCGACCCGCCGATCAAGGCCGTGCGGCGCGTGATTCCGCCTCTGCAATTGGGCTCGATCAGGCTCGACCTCGCCTGGACGATCGTGCTCATCGTGCTGCTCATTCTGATGTCGCTCACGAGCGGCCGATGAGGGTGCAGCAGTTCGGCCGACTCGAATGACGAGGCTGTACGCTTGCTGACACGGATGTGACGCATGTGACAGGTTGTTGCTAGCGTTACCCCATCGTTATTCATTCGCTCAAGAAAGTTCTGAGGTGACGCGCATGGCCCTCACGCCCGAAGACGTCGTGAACAAGCGCTTCCAGTCGACCAAGTTCCGTGAGGGATACGACCAAGACGAGGTCGATGATTTTCTCGACGAGATCGTCGTCGAGCTGCGTCGCCTGACGCAAGAGAACGACGAGCTTCGCCAGCGACTGGTGGCCGCCGATGCGCGCATCGCCGAGCTGCAGCGCGGCGGCGGGGCACCGGCACCCGCGCAGGCCGCGGCACCGCCCGTCATGCCGGCTCCCATGCCCGTGCCCGTCGCTGAAGCACCGGCGGCGCCCGCAGGCGAGCCCTCGGCCGACACCAACAACCTGCTCCAGCTCGCTCGCCGACTGCACGAAGAGCACGTGCGCGAGGGTCAGGCGAAGAAAGAGCAGCTCATCGCCGAGGGCGAGGCCGAAGCGGCTCGCATCGTCGCGCAGGCCTCGAGCGCGCAGCAGGGCCAGCTGCAGCAGCTCGAGCAGCAGCGTGCGGCGCTGCAGCGCAGCGTCGACGAGCTTCGCACCTTCGAACGCGAATACCGCCAGCAGCTGCGCACCTACATCCAAGGCCAGCTGCGCGAGCTCGAAGGAACCGCGCAGCCCGAGGGCGCGCCGAGCTCGGTGCCGTCGAGCGCGACCGGGCAGGCGCCCAGCGCGCCCGCGGCCGCGAGCCCCGCGCAGGCCCCTTCCTACGACCAGTCGTACCCGGGCTCGGCACCGGCGTTCCCCGCACCGGGTTCAGCGCCGTCATACCCTGCCCCCCAATCGCCTCCTCCCAGTCAGTACCCGGGGTACGGCTCCTGACAGCACAGACGATGACGGCCTGAGAGCGCGACGGTGACCGAGTCGCGCTCTCTTGCTGTTCCTCCCGGTCGGGCAGGCGAACGGGTCGACGTCGCCGTGGCGACCCTGCTGGGGTTCTCACGATCGCAGGCTGCAGAGATCGCCGACGCCGGGGGAGTGCGCATCGATGGCAGGGTCGCTCGTCGATCTGACCGCGTGGCCGCAGATTCCTGGCTCGACATCAGCTGGCAGCCTCGCCGAGAGTCGAGTATCGAGCCCATCGAGGTCGACGATCTCGGCATCGTGCACGACGACGACGACCTGGTCGTCGTCGACAAGCCGGTCGGGGTCGCAGCCCACCCCTCAGTCGGGTGGGAGGGGCCCACCGTCATCGGCGCCCTGGCTGCCGCCGGCTTCCGCATCGCCACGTCGGGCCCGCCGGAGCGCGCGGGCGTCGTGCATCGTCTCGACGCCGGAACCAGCGGCCTCATGGTGGTAGCTAAGTCGGAGTCGGCCTATCGAGAGCTGAAGCGCCAGTTTCACGACCGCGAGGTCGAGAAGGTCTACCACGCCGTCGTGCAAGGGCATCCCGACCCCTCTTCTGGCACCATCGATGCGCCCATCGGCAGGCACCCCGGCAGCGCGTGGAGGTTCGCCGTCGTATCTGGTGGCAAGCCTTCGGTGACGCACTACGACACCCTGGAGGCGTTTCCGGCGGCGTCGCTGCTCGAGATTCAGCTTGAGACAGGCAGAACGCATCAGATTCGGGTGCACATGGCGGCGCAGCGGCACCCCTGCGTCGGCGACGCGATGTATGGCGCAGACCCCACGCTGAGCGCTCGGCTCGGCCTGGAACGCCAGTGGCTGCACGCCATGCGCCTCGCTTTCCGGCACCCGGTGACGGGGCAGAGGGTCGAGTTCTCGTCGCACTACCCCGAAGACCTGCAGCACGCGCTCGACGTGCTGCGCAACGTCTGAACCTGTGTTAGCCCTCGCTCGGGTCTGAGACTTGATGTCGTGCCCAGGCCTCGGCCGTGAGGCGGAAGCGTCGGAACGTGGTTCCCCCGATCGAGGCCTCACCGTCGGGGGTGAACCCCCAGCGGGCGAGCGCCACGTGCGGTTGTGCTCGGCTGAGGGGTAGCGCTGCGACCACGGCGGTGAATCGCAACTCGTCGAATCCGACGTCGAGCATGCGCCTCGCCACGTCGTGGCCCCACCCCCTGAATCGAGGGTCAAGCACGAGGGCGAGGTCGGGCATGCCTTCCTCTTCCTGGAAACCGCCCCAGCCGGCGAAGATGCCCCCGACACGCACAGCCCAAGGCCCGTAGCCGTTCTCTTGCCACTGAGATTCCTTGGCCGCGACCCATCGTGCGGCAGCGTCTTCGGTGAACGGCTCACCGACGAGCGGCATGTGGCGCGCGTTGCGCGGTTCGTTGAGCACCCGCGTTATGTCGGCGATAGGGACGCTACTCAGAGGTGCGAGTTCGAGGTCGGCATCAAGCACCGTCTGATGGTAATCGGGCGCGCGAGCCAGGTTTGTGCATGTTGCGACGCGACGCGCCGCCGACACGCCGAGCGCCCGCCGCGCCCGACCTAGACTGGTGGCCCTGCCAGATACTGAACCGCACCCGGAGGTGCTGTGACCACTCGAGACAACTCGTTCGTCCACCTCCACGTGCACAGCGAGTACTCGATGCTCGACGGCGCGGCGCGAGTCAAGCCGCTCATCGCCGAGGCCGTGGCGCAGGGCATGCCTGCCATCGCCGTGACCGACCACGGCAACATGTTCGGCGCCTACGACTTCTGGCGCACGGCCACCGAGGCCGGCATCAAGCCAATCATCGGCACCGAGGCCTACTTGACCCCGGGCACGCATCGCACCGACAAGACGCGAGTGCGCTGGGGCGGTGGGGGCGAAGACGACGTCTCTGGTGCTGGCGCATACACGCACATCACCCTGCTGGCCGAGTCGACCGAGGGCATGCACAACCTCTTCAGAATGTCGTCGTTGGCCTCGATCGAGGGCTATTACTTCAAGCCGCGCATGGATCGTGAGCTGCTGCAGCGCTACGCGAAGGGCGTCATCGCCACGACCGGGTGCCCGAGCAGCGAGGTGCAGACCCGGTTGCGACTGGGGCAGTACGACGAGGCGAAGAAGGCCGCCGCCGAGTTTCGTGACATCTTCGGCCCCGAGAACTACTTCGTCGAGATCATGGATCACGGTCTCGGGGTCGAGCGGCGGGTCATGGGTGACCTGATCAGGCTCGCGAGCGAGCTCTCGCTGCCGCTCGTCGCGACCAACGACCTGCACTACACGCACGTTGGCGACGCTAGCTCGCACGCCGCGCTGCTCTGTGTGCAGTCGGGCAGCACACTCAGTGATCCGAACCGCTTCAAGTTCGATGCTGACGAGTTCTATTTGAAGTCTCCCGCGCAGATGCGCGACCTCTTCCGCGATCATCCCGAAGCCTGTGACAACACCCTGCTCATCGCTGAGCGTGTCGACGTGGCCTTCAACACCTCGGCCAACTACATGCCCCGATTTCCGGTGCCCGACGGCGAGACAGAAGATTCTTGGTTCGAGAAAGAGGTCGAGCGCGGTCTGGCGGTGCGGTATCCGGGCGGAGTTCCGGATGCCGTGCGCGAGCGCGCCGCCTACGAGATCGGCGTGATCACGCAGATGGGCTTCTCGGGCTACTTCCTCGTCGTCGCCGACTTCATCAACTGGTCGAAGAACAACGGCATCAGGGTCGGGCCAGGGCGCGGGTCAGGTGCCGGGTCGATGGCCGCATACGCCATGCGTATTACCGATCTCGACCCTCTCGAGCACGGGCTGATCTTCGAGCGGTTCTTGAACCCCGATCGAGTGTCGATGCCCGACTTCGACGTCGACTTTGACGACCGCAGGCGTGCGGAGGTCATCCACTATGTCACCGAGAAGTATGGCGACGAGCGGGTCGCCCAGATCGTCACCTACGGCACCATCAAAGCGAAGCAGGCGCTGAAAGACAGCTCGCGCGTGCTCGGTTTTCCGTTCGGCATGGGCGAGAAGCTCACCAAGGCGATGCCGCCCGCGATCATGGGCAAAGACATGCCGCTCTCGGGAATCTTCGACCCCACCGACAAACGATACAAAGAGGCCGCCGACTTTCGCGCCATCATCGAGGCCGACGCTGAAGCCCGCACCGTCTTCGACACCGCGCTGGGGCTCGAGAACCTCAAACGTCAGTGGGGCGTGCACGCGGCCGGGGTGATCATGTCGAGCGAGCCGCTCATCGACATCATTCCGATCATGAAGCGCGAGCAAGACGGGCAGATCGTCACCCAGTTCGACTATCCAGCATCTGAGGCCCTCGGCCTCGTCAAGATGGACTTCTTGGGGTTGCGCAACCTCACGATCATCGACGACGCGCTCGACAACATCGAGGCCAACCGCGGCGAACGGCTCGTGCTCGAAGAGCTCACGCTCGATGATGCCGCTGCCTACGAGTTGCTTGCCCGGGGCGACACCCTGGGGGTGTTCCAGCTCGACGGCGGCCCCATGCGCTCGCTGTTGCGCATGATGAAGCCCGACAACTTCGAAGACATCTCGGCGGTCTTGGCCCTCTATCGGCCGGGGCCGATGGGCGCCGACTCGCACACCAACTACGCCCTGCGCAAGAACGGCCGTCAAGAGATCACACCGATTCACCCCGAGCTCGCCGACGCGCTCGACGAGGTTCTCGGCGGCACGTATGGGCTCATCGTCTATCAAGAGCAGGTCATGGCAATTGCCCAGAAGCTCGCCGGCTACACCCTCGCGCAAGCCGACCTGTTGCGTCGCGCCATGGGCAAGAAGAAGAAAGAAGAGCTCGACAAGCAGTACGAGACCTTCGAAGCAGGCATGACCGAGCGCGGCTTCAGCGCAGCGGCCACCAAGAAGCTCTGGGACACCCTGTTGCCGTTCTCTGACTACGCCTTCAACAAGGCGCACTCGGCCGCCTACGGTGTGGTGTCGTACTGGACCGCCTACCTCAAGGCGCACTATCCGGCCGAGTACATGGCGGCGCTGCTGACCAGCGTTGGCGACTCGAAAGACAAGATGGCGGTGTATCTCAACGAGTGCCGCCGCATGGGCATCACGGTGCTGCCGCCCGATGTCAACGAGTCGATCGGCTACTTCGCCGCCGTAGGCGATGACATCAGGTTCGGTATGGGGGCGGTGCGCAACGTCGGGTTCGCCGTGGTCGAGCACATCGTCGCCGCGCGCGAGTCGACCTCGCGATTCACCTCGTTCCACGATTTCTTGAAGAAGGTTCCCGCACCGGTTGCGAACAAGAGAGCGATCGAGTCGCTCATCAAGGCGGGGGCCTTCGACTCGCTGGGCTCGACACGACGAGCGCTTATGGAGGTGCACGAGGGCGCCGTCGAGGCGGCCGTGAAAGAGAAGCGCGCCGAAGAGGTCGGCGATGTCGGGTTCGACTTCGACAGCTTGTTCGACGAGCCAGAGCAGGGCGCTGAGCACGTGCCTGAGCGCCCCGAATGGGCGAAGAAAGACAAGCTCGCGTTCGAGCGCGAAATGCTCGGGTTGTATGTGTCTGATCACCCCCTCGCGGGGCTCGAGCGAGCCCTCGCGCAGCACGCCGGCACGGGCATCGCCGAGCTCAACGACAACCCGCCGGCCGATGGCGAGCAAGTGACGGTGGCCGGACTCATCACGAGCGTGCAGCACCGCGTTGCCCGGCAGTCGGGAAACCCCTACGGCATGATCACGCTCGAAGACTTCGGTGGCGAGGTCACGATCATGTTTCTCGGCAAGACCTATACCGAGTTCGGGTCACGGCTCGTGGCCGACACCATCGTCGTCGTGCGCGGTCGCGTCAACCACCGTGATGACGGCATCACGCTGCAGGCTATGACCCTGCAGCAGCCCGAGTTCGGTGTGAGCGCCGACACGGGCCCCTTGACGCTCACCGTGCGCGAACAGCGGGCGACCGTCGAGGTGGTGAGCGAGCTCGACTCGGTGTTGAACCGACACAAGGGCGAGACCGAGGTTCGACTGCGGCTGGTGCGCGACGACACCGCGCGGGTGTTCGAGCTGCCCCACCGTGTTGAGACGAGCGCGGGCTTCTATGGCGAGGTGAAGGGTCTGCTGGGGCCTCGCGCGCTCACCTAATCGCTAGCTCAGTTCAGCGCCGAGAGCCCGGAAGGTTCGCTCGTGGTAGAGCAAGGGCTCGTCTGGCTCGCCGAGCGCGCCCTGGTCGATCTGCACAGCGATCATCGCGTTGTCGGCGACCGGTGTTCGGGCCACAATTGTGCCGACCATCCAGGCCGTCACGTTCTTCAGAATCGGCAGGCCGTGCGGCCCCGGCTCCCAGTGGTCGCCGATGAACCGCAGCGCATTGTCGCCAGCCATGATGCGGGCGACGGTGTAGTCGTCTTGGCCCAGCATGTGGATGGCGACCCGGTCGGTCTGTTCGATGGCCGGCCACGAGCTGGCAGATCGCGCCATGTTGAACGTGGCGAGCGGAGGCACCGCAGCGAGCGACGCGAGAGACGTCGCCGTGAAGCCGACCGGTCGACCGTCAGGCGTGAGCGCCGTGATCACCGATACGCCGGCAGCATGACGTCGAAACGCCTGGGCGAAGGCGTCGAATCCGGTGGCGTCTGGAGCAGTGGTCATCACGGTCTATGCAACCGCATTCAGCCCCGGGTATTCCCGAGGCGGGCCGCGATTAGGCTGATGTCGCCATGATGCGAACTCTCGACTTGCGCGACCGCGCGCTTTCTGCCGCCGACCTGCTCGCCCTCATCCCCCGAGCGGCGAGCGACGTGCCCTCGGCTGTCGACACGGTCGACGCCCTGATTCAGGATGTCCGCGAACGCGGCAGCGCAGCCCTGCTCGATCAGGCGGAGCGCTTCGATCGCGTGCGCCCGCCGCACGTGCGCGTGCCGCTCGGCGCGCTGCGCGAGGCCGAGGCCGCACTCGACAGCGCAGTGCGCGAGGCGCTCGAGCTGGCGATTGATCGTGTGCGCCAGGCGACCGCGGCTCAGGTGCCAGCCTCGCAGTCGACCGAGGTGGCGCCCGGCGCGCGCATTGTGCAGCGGTGGCTGCCTGTCGCTCGCGTGGGGCTGTATGTACCCGGTGGCAAGGCTGTCTACCCGTCGAGCGTCGTGATGAACGTCGTGGCAGCCCAGGTGGCTGGCGTGGCGTCGATCGCGGTGGCCTCGCCGCCGCAGGCCGACTTCGGCGGCGGCGTGCACCCCACGATTCTGGCTGCGGCATCGCTACTCGGCATTGACGAGGTCTACGCGATGGGCGGGGCGGGCGCGATCGCAGCTCTGGCCTACGGTGTTTCTGACATCGAGCTCGACCCTGTGCAGGTCATCACCGGCCCCGGCAACCTGTTCGTGGCCACCGCCAAGCGCGCGGTAAAGGGAGTCGTCGGCATCGACTCTGAGGCGGGGCCGACTGAGATTCTCGTCATCGCCGATGCGACGGCACGCGTCGACTACCTTGTCGCCGACCTCATCAGTCAGGCAGAGCACGACGAGCTCGCGGCGAGCGTGCTCGTCACGAACGACCCCGAGCTAGCCGAGGCGGTGCGAATCGCGCTGCCCGCGGCGGTCGAGGCGACAACGCACCGCGAGCGCGTCACGGCGTCTCTCTCGGGGCCGCAGTCGGCAATCGTGATCGTTGACGACCTGCAGCAGGCGGTGCTCTTCAGCAACGCCTATGCCCCTGAACACCTCGAACTGCACGTTGCTGAACCGCACGCGCTCATCGATCAGCTCGACAGCGCCGGGGCGATCTTCGTCGGAGACCACACTCCCGTCAGCCTCGGAGACTACGCGGCAGGCTCGAATCATGTGTTACCCACTGGCGGCCAAGCGCGATTCGCCTCCGGGCTCGGTGCCTATACCTTCTTGCGGCCGCAACAGGTCGTTGAGTATGACCGTGCGGCCCTTGCCGAGGTGGCACCGCACGTGCTCGCCCTGAGCGAAGCAGAGCACCTTCCCGCACACGGCGACGCCGTGCGGGCGCGGTTGCTCTAGGCTGGCGGCACCATGCACTGCCCTTTCTGCCGACACTCAGACAGCAGAGTCATCGACTCTCGCACGAGTGATGACGGGCTCGCGATTCGCCGCCGGCGGCAGTGCCCCGAGTGCGGCCGCCGATTCAGCACAACCGAAACAGCGAGCCTCATGGTGATCAAGCGCAGCGGCGTCGTCGAGCCCTTCTCGCGCGAGAAGATCGTCGCGGGCGTTCGCAAGGCCTGCCAGGGTCGGCCCGTGACCGATGCAGACCTGGCGCAGCTGGCGCAGCGCGTCGAAGAGAACCTGCGAGCCACGGGCGCCTCGCAACTCGACGCCAACGACATCGGCCTCGCGATTCTGCCCGAGTTGCGCACGCTCGATGAAGTGGCGTACTTGCGCTTCGCGAGCGTCTACCAGGCCTTCCAGAACCTCGACGACTTCGAGTCGGCCATCGCACAGTTGCGCGTCGACCACGACGCCGCGTCGAGCGCCGCGAGCCTCGACTGAGCTCAGCCGTGTACTCGTTGCTCTTTCGCACGGTGTTGCGCCGTATTGATCCCGAGCGAGCGCACCATCTTGCGGTGGGCGTGATCAGAGCGATCGCGGCGCTGCGACTCACCGCCGTCGTGCGCCTCGCGACTCGGCCCGACCGGTCACTCGCCGTGAACACCCTCGGGTTGCATTTCGAGTCGCCTTTCGGCATGGCTGCCGGTTTTGATAAAGATGCGCGCAGCATCCGGGGCCTGTGGGCGCTCGGATTCGGCCACGTCGAGATCGGAACCGTCACCGCGATCGCGCAAGACGGCAACCCGAAGCCGCGGCTCTTCAGACTGGTCGACGACCGTGCGGTGATCAATCGCATGGGCTTCAACAACGGGGGAGCCGCTGCGGCCGCCGTGCGTGTCGCCCGCGAGCGCCGTCGGCGTCATCGCCCGATCGTCGGGGCGAACATCGGCAAGAGCCGCGTGGTCTCAGTCGACGAGGCCGTCGACGACTACCGTCTCTCGGCGCGAGTGCTCGCGCCCGTGGCCGACTACGTGGCCGTGAACGTCAGCTCGCCGAACACTCCAGGGCTTCGAGGGCTGCAAGACGAAGCGCTGTTGCGACCACTACTGACCGCGGTACTCGACGAAGCCGGCAGCACGCCGGTGCTCGTCAAGATTGCTCCCGACCTCGACGACACCGCCATCGACTCGGTGTGCGCCCTCGCCCTCGAGCTCGGCCTTGCCGGCATCATCGCGACGAACACCACCATCGGTCGCGATGGCCTGGACACACCGCCCGACGTGGTTGACGCGGCGGGTGTCGGGGGGCTCAGCGGTGCGCCCCTGGCCGAGCGATCGCTCGAGGTGCTTCGCCGAGTGCGCAGTAGGGTGCCTGCAGAGTTCTGCGTGATCTCGGTGGGCGGCATCGAGACTGCTGCGGATGCACAGCAAAGACTCGACGCCGGAGCCACGCTCGTGCAGGGGTATACGGCGTTTCTCTACCGCGGGCCGGGGTGGGCGCGGCAGATCACTCGACGGCTCGCCGGGCTCAGGAAGGAAACTGCCCGCGCTTGACCTGCGGCTTCGGTAGACGCAGCACGCGCAGCTGCAGCGACCTCATCGCGGCATACCAGCGCACCTTCTCGACCTTGTCTGCGCCGTACTTCTGCGTGAGCTTGCGGCGCACGATGAACCCGAGCAGCGTCGAGTCGAGCACGGCAACCAAGAAGAACGCCCACAGTCCGATGATCGAGATCGTCTGCGCCTCGATCGACGGAATGAAGGTCAAGATGATCACGAAGAACATCACGGGAATGAGAAACTCGCCGATCGAGATGCGCGCGTCGACGTAGTCGCGCACCCAGCGCTTCTGCGGCCCCTTGTCGCGCATCGGCAAGTATTTCTCGTCGCCGTTGGCCATGCCGATGCGCGCCTTCTCACGAGCCGCGTTCAGCTTCTCGCGATGCTCCTTCGCCGCTTGCTTGCGGTCGTTGGGAACAAGAGGGCGCTTGCGGGCGGCCTCGCGCTCTTTGCGCGTCGGAGTCGGACGACCCTTGCCCGCTGCAGCAGACTCTTCGTGCGAGTCGGCGGTGTCGGCGGGGGAGGGGTTTACGTTGTCGCGGGCGGCCACAGCGGCACATCCTTCCGGTCGGGCAGAGCCTTAAGATTACCGGCATGTCATCTCACGAACGTCCCGTCACACCGCCCGAGGTTCTCGACCGGCTGAAGAGCAGTGTTCGCGAGGGTATGCCGGCCTCGATCGCCGACCTCTCTGCGCTCGTGCGCATTCCCTCGGTGTCGTGGCTCGGCTTCGATGAGTCGCACGTCGCCCAGACTGCCGAGCACACTGCCGAGTTGCTGCGCTCACTGCAGATCTTCGAGACAGTGCAGATCGACCGCGCACCGGCGGCCGACGGTGCTCTCGGGCAGCCAGCGGTGCTCGCACGCCGAGCCCCGCGCAATGGCCGGCCGACCGTGCTGCTTTATGCTCACCACGACGTGCAACCGCCTGGCGACGACGCCGAGTGGTCGACGCCGCCTTTTGAGCCCACGGTGCGCGGAGACCGCCTGTACGGGCGCGGCGCGGCTGATGACAAGGCGGGCGTCGTCGCCCACGTCGCCGCAATCCGCGCGCTGCTGGAGATCTTCCCCGACCCCGACCTGGGCATCGCGGTCTTCATCGAGGGTGAAGAAGAGTTCGGGTCTCGTTCGTTCGCCGCACTTCTTGACCGGCACCGTGACCTGCTCTCGGCCGACGTGATCGTCGTCGCCGACTCAGACAACTGGTCGGTCGACACGCCGTCGTTGACGGTTGGACTCCGCGGCAATGTGACGTTCGCGCTCACGGTGTCGACGCTCGCGCACGCCTCGCATTCGGGAATGTTCGGTGGCGTGGTTCCGGATGCCCTGCTCGCGAGCATCGCCTTGCTGGCCACACTGCACGATGCTGACGGGGCTGTCGCCGTGGCGGGTCTGCACTCGCACGATCAGGCGGTGCCCGTCGTGAGCGACGACCAGCTGCGGGCCGACACCGGGCTGCTCGAGGGGGTGCAGTTCATCGGGCGCGGCGAGAAGCTGCACCGCATCTGGGCGCAGCCGTCGATCACCGTCACGGGCGTCGACGCACCGAGCGTGCAGAACGCCTCGAACACCCTCATTCCCGCGGTGCGCGTGAAGGTCAGTGTGCGGGTCGCCCCAGGCCAGAAGGCGAGCGACGCGTTCGCCGCCGTCGAGCGGCACCTGCAGGCACACGCGCCGTTTGGGGCTCATCTGAGCATCGACTCGGTCGACCTCGGTGACCCATTTCTCGTCGACACCAGCGGCTGGGCGGCAGACGAGGCGATCACCGCGATGACCGAAGCCTGGGGCGCCGAACCGGTGCTCGCCGGCGTCGGTGGCTCGATTCCGTTCATCGCACAACTGGTCGAAACCTTTCCCGAGGCACAAGTGCTCGTCACGGGGGTCGAAGACCCCGAGACGCGCGCGCACAGCCCCAACGAGTCGCTGCACCTTGGCGTGTTTCATCGTGCCGTGCTCACCGAAGCAGTGCTGCTCGCGCGGCTCAACGGCGCGGTCGACCTACCGTGAGCATCCAGAATCTCGGCGTACACTGACCACAGTCAGCCGATATTTCGAGGAGTCACCATGAGCGAAACAGCACTCAGCACCCACGGCGTCAGCCTGACCGATGCCGCCGCCACCAAAGTGCGCTCTCTGCTCGACCAAGAGGGTCGCGACGACCTGCGGTTGCGCCTCGCCGTGCAGCCGGGCGGTTGCTCTGGGCTCATCTATCAGCTCTACTTTGACGAGCGCGTGCTCGACGGCGACGCCGTGAGCGACTTCGATGGAGTCGAGGTCGTCGTCGACAAAATGAGCGTGCCCTACCTCGATGGCGCATCGATCGACTTCGAAGACACCATTCAGAAGCAGGGGTTCACGATCGACAACCCCAACGCCGGTGGCAGCTGTGCTTGCGGCGATAGCTTTCACTAGGTCGATCTGACGGCGTTTTCGGAGCGTCGCTCGGCCTCGTGACCATCGCCAGTGACATAGACTGAGAAGCGTTCCCCGCCCCCGCCACGAGAGGTCTCTGGTGCGTTCCAACCGACGTCTTCGATTGACGGCGATACCGCTCGCCCTCGTCACCACGATCGCCCTTGCAGGCTGCACGACGCAGATGCAGCTCGGGTGGTTGCCCACCGAACCAGGCCTCACCAACCAGGTCGACCGGGTGATCGGGCTGTGGGTCACCTCGTGGATCGTGTTGCTCGTCGTCGGTGTCATCACCTGGGCGCTCATCATCTGGGCCGCGATCGTGTATCGCCGTCGCCAGGGTCAAACGGGCCTTCCGTTGCAGTTGCGCTACAACATGCCCATCGAGATCTTCTACACGGTCGTGCCGTTGATTCTCGTGCTGGGCTTCTTCGCTTTCACCGCGCGTGACCAGGCGATCATCGAAGAGCCGCTCGCCGACCCCGACGTCACGATCGAGGTGTACGGCAAGCGCTGGGCGTGGGACTTCAACTACCTCAACGAGAACGTTTACTACGCCGGCATTCAGGCGCAAGAGACCGGGCCGAACAACACGATCGATGTCTCGACGCTGCCGACGCTCTACCTGCCCGTCGGGCAGAAGGTCGAGATTCGCATCGAGTCTCGCGACGTCATCCACTCTTTCTGGATCATCGACTTTCTCTACAAGAAAGACATGCTCCCGGGCGAGAACCAGACCAACTACTGGTACTTCATCCCCGAGAAAGAGGGAACCTACACGGGCAAGTGTGCAGAGTTCTGCGGTGAGTATCACTCGCTCATGCTCTTCAACGTGAAGGTCGTCTCTCAGGCCGAGTACGACGCCCACATCGAGTCGTTGCGCGCTGCCGGCAACGAGGGTCGACTCGGCCCCGAGCTCAACACCAACTCCAACCTGCCGGGTACCGGCGCCAGCGAAGAGGAGTAACCGGCCCTCATGACCTCGACCGCACCTCGCCCGTCAGTCACCGGCTCTGCCCCAGAGCACGTTTCGCCGACCGTTCGCCGCAAGGGCAACGTGTTCGTCGGGTGGATCACGACCACCGACCACAAGACCATCGGGTACATGTACTTGATCACGTCGTTCATCTACTTCCTCATCGGCGGTGTGATGGCGCTCGTGATCCGCGCGCAGCTCTTCGCACCGGGCCTCGAGATCGTCGCGACGAAAGAGCAATACAACCAGCTCTTCACCATGCACGGCACGATCATGCTGCTCATGTTCGCGACGCCGCTGTTTGCAGGTTTCGCGAACGTGCTCATGCCGCTGCAGATCGGTGCACCCGATGTGGCGTTCCCTCGACTGAACGCCTTCGCCTACTGGCTCTACTCGTTCGGCTCGCTCATCGCCGTCGCCGGCTTTCTCACCCCCCAGGGCGCAGCGTCGTTCGGCTGGTTCGCCTATGCGCCGCTCTCGAGTCAGACCTTCACACCAGGGCTCGGCGGCAACATGTGGGTCTTCGGGTTGACGATGAGCGGCTTCGGCACCATTCTCGGTGCTGTCAACTTCATCACGACGATCATCACCATGCGAGCACCGGGCATGACGATGTGGCGCATGCCGATCTTCACGTGGAACACCCTCGTGACGTCGCTGCTCGTCATCATGGCCTTCCCGGTGCTGGCCGCTGCGCTCTTCGCGCTCGGGTCAGACCGCATGTTCGGCTCGCACGTGTTCGATGCCGCAACCGGCGGCGCCATTCTCTGGCAGCACTTATTCTGGTTCTTCGGGCACCCTGAGGTGTACATTTTGGCGTTGCCGTTCTTCGGAATCGTGTCAGAGATCATCCCTGTGTTCAGCCGCAAACCGATCTTCGGCTACAAGACGCTGGTCTACGCGACGATCGCCATCGCGGCCCTCTCGATGACGGTGTGGGCCCACCACATGTACGTCACCGGATCTGTGCTGCTGCCGTTCTTCGCACTCATGACGATGCTCATCGCGGTGCCGACAGGCGTGAAGATCTTCAACTGGATCGGCACGATGTGGCGGGGCTCTGTCACCTTCGAGAGCCCTATGGTCTTCACCCTGGGCTTCTTGATCACGTTCGTGTTCGGTGGTCTCACCGGCGTGATTCTCGCGTCGCCGCCGCTCGACTTCGCGGTGTCTGACTCGTACTTCGTCGTGGCGCACTTCCACTATGTCGTCTTCGGCACCGTCGTCTTCGCGATGTTCGCCGGCTTCTACTTCTGGTGGCCGAAGTGGACGGGCAAGATGCTCAACGAGCGCCTTGGTCAGATTCACTTCTGGACGCTCTTCATCGGGTTCCACGCCACGTTCTTGGTGCAGCACTGGCTCGGGGTGGTCGGCATGCCTCGCCGCTACGCTACCTACCTTGTCGAAGACGGTTTCACCTGGATGAACCAACTGTCGACCTTCGGATCGATCCTGTTGGCTGTCTCGATGATTCCGTTCCTCTTGAACGTCTACATCACCGCGCGGCGGGCTCCGCTCGTGACGGTCAATGACCCCTGGGGCTACGGCCGCTCGCTCGAGTGGGCGACCTCGTGCCCGCCCCCGCGCCACAACTTCACGTCGATTCCGCGCATTCGCTCTGAGTCGCCGGCGTTCGACCTGCACCACCCCGAGGCGAGCATGCCTGTCGGCATTGGGCCAGGCAAAGATGCGCCCGACGCACCGGTGCGCGACCTCTCCGACGGACAAGTGAAGTAGGGCTCGCCATGAAGACGAATGTCAACCTGTTTTGGATTCTCACTGTCTTCTTCGCGGCGTTGTGCGCCGTGTATGTTGTGTGGGCACTTCTCGATACGGGGTATGTCGAGTGGGTCGGAGCGGTGGGGCTGGGCCTGTGCGCAGTGCTCTCGGCGTTCATCGCCTTCTATCTGAGGCTCGTGCATCGCAACCAGGGCGGTGAGCTCGCTGAAGATCGTCTCGACGCAGCGATCGATGACGGCGATGCGGAGCAGGGCTTCTTTCCCCCGTGGTCGTGGTGGCCGGTGATTCTGGCGGGTGCCGCCGCGATTGCCTTCCTCGGCCTGTCGATCTCGTTCTGGATCGTTGCCTACGCAGTGCCGTTCGCACTGCTCGGCATTGTGGGCTGGGTCTACGAGTACTACCGCGGCAACTTCGGGCGCTGACCATGGCGCTCGTCCGCCGTGCGACCGCAGCCGATGCCGATGTGGTGTTCGAGTTGGTCTGCCAGCTCGGTGCAGCCTTCGTGCCAGTGCGCTCGGCGTTCGACGTGAGTCTTGACGCCCTTATCGCCGATAACGACGCTCTCGTGCTCGTAGCAGAAGGCGACGATGGAACTGTGCAGGGCTATGCGCTCACGACCATTACGCGCCTGTTGTCGACGAACGGGCCTTCTGCCCAGTTGCAAGAGATCGTCGTCGACGATGACGCCCGTGGGCAGTCGCTGGGCACACTGCTCGTGCACGAAGTTGAGGCAGAGTGCATCGCTCGAGGCGTGCGCCAGCTCACGGTTGCCGCGAGGCGCGCGGGTGGCTTCTACGACCGGCTGGGCTATTCGCAGGGTGCCGAATACATGCGTCGCGTCTTCTGACCTGACATCGCGTCAACAGTGGTAGGCAGGTTGCGCACCGAGCGCTTGCTCATCTCGGCGCTGACTACGGCCGACCTGCCCTTGTTCGTGGCATCCGGGCGATTTCGGGTCGCCGACGCTGATCGGCGATGTCGCGATGGGTGCCGACCCGCACCAACCTGACACTGATGAAGTCGGTATCACTCTCGCTCGGGAGCATCAGAAGTCTGGCTATGCTCTCGAAGCCCTCACCGCCGTGATCGACTGGTTCACAGGGGAGTGAACCACGCTCGAGCGCAACGCACTCTTACGTCGAGAGTGGATCGCGCACATCGTGAGTCGCCCACTCTGAGGCGAATGCGCTCGCCCCCGCTCCCTACGAAAGAGGGGCGGGGCCGAACGCGTCGCTGTTGACCGGAGAGCAGCTAGTGCTTCTGCGACTCGAGCTCGCTCATCGTGACCGGTGCAATGCGGTCTTCGAAGAACCACCGCGAGAGGCTCGCGCGCAGACGCTGGTTGACGGTGATCTTTCCCTTGCTGTTAGGCCTGATCATGATCGGCTGGTACTCGTCGAAGCTCACGAGCTTCCAGCGCTCGTAGTCATCGAGCTGCTCGTGCACTTCGATGTACTCTCCGCCGGGCAGTCGCACGATGCGCCCCGATTCGAAACCGTGCAGGGCGATCTCGCGGTCTTTGCGCTGCAGCGCCAGGCACACTCGCTTCGTAATGAAGTAGGCGGCGAAGGGGCCGAACACTGCGAGCATCTGGAGGGCGAAGATGACACCCTCAATCGACAGTCTGAAGTGGGTTGCGATCAGATCAGAGCTAGCGGCCGCCCAGAGCACCGCGTAGAACCAGACTCCTGCGGCCCCGATTGCGGTTCGAGTGGGTGCATTGCGCGGGCGCTCAGCGATGTGGTGCTCGCGCTTGTCGGCTGTCACCCAGGCTTCGAAGAAGGGGTACAGGGCGACGACGGCCATGAAGAGGGCCAACCCGACGACGGGGATGAGCACACCCCACGGCCAGGTGTACCCGAAGATCACCGACTCGAGCCCCGAGGGAATCAACCGCATGGCACCGTCGGCAAAGCCGATGTACCAGTCGGGCTGAGTTCCCGCAGAGACGGGGGAGGGGTCATATGGCCCGTAGTTCCAGATCGGGTTGATCGTGAAGAACGATGAGATCAAGACGATGACGCCGAAGACGAGGAAGAAGAACCCACCGGCCTTCGCGGCAAAGCCGGGCAGCACGGGAGAGCCCACCACGTTGTCGTTCGTGCGCCCTGGAGCAGCGAACTGCGTGTGCTTGTTGACGACAAGCAAGACCATGTGTACACCGATCAAGGCGATCGTGATCGCGGGCAACAGCATGATGTGCAGCACGTAGAGGCGCGGAATGATGTCGGTGCCCGGAAACTCATCGCCGAACAGCAGGTATGACGTCCATGCGCCAATGACGGGGAACGACTTGACCATGCCGTCGATGATGCGCAGACCGTTGCCCGACAGCACGTCGTCGGGCAACGAGTAGCCGGTGAAGCCGAGTGCCATCGCCAGCACGAAGAGCAAGAACCCGATGATCCAGTTCAATTCGCGAGGCTTGCGGAAGGCGCCGGTGAAGAAGACCCGAAGCATGTGTAACCCGATGGCGGCGATGAAGAGCAGTGCCGCCCAGTGGTGCACCTGCCGCATGAGCAGCCCACCACGAATCTCGAAACTGATGTCGAGCGCCGAGTGGTAGGCCACCGACATCGGGATTCCCTGCAGCGGCACGTACGAGCCCTGGTACTCGACCTCGGTCATCGACGGGTCGAAGAAGAAGGTCAGGAACGTTCCACTGAGCAGGATGACGATGAAGCTGTACAGCGCCACCTCACCGAGCATGAACGACCAGTGATCGGGAAAGATCTTGCGCCCGAGCGCTTTGACGGCCGTGGATGCGCTCGTGCGCTCATCGACATAGTTGGCAGCCCAGCCGGTGAACCGCATTCCGCGCGACGGCGCGACCTCGGTTGACGTGGCGGGCGGTGTTGCTGTGGTGCTCACAGTGCACGCTCCCAGAAGCTCGGACCCACAGGTTCGGTGAAGTCGCTCTTCGCGACAAGGTAACCCTCGTCATCCACAGTGATCGGGAGCTGGGGGAGGGGGCGTGCCGCCGGTCCGAAGATGACCTCGCAGTGGTTTGCAACGTCGAATTGCGACTGGTGGCACGGGCACAGCAGGTGGTGAGTCTGCTGTTCGTACAGCGCGACGGGGCACCCGACGTGCGTACAAATCTTGGAGTACGCGACGATGCCGTCGTACGACCAGTCGGCGCGGTCTTCGCGCTCGTTGAGTTCGTCGACGGGCAGTCGCATGAGCAGAACGACTGCCTTGGCCTTTTCTTCGATGCGGTGCGACTCGAGCTCAGCGAGTCCCTCTGGGATCACATGGAATGCCGAACCGATCGTCACCTCCGACGCCAGAATGGGCGTGCCCGAAGGGTCGCGAGTGAGGCGCACGCCCGTGTCCCACATCGTGTGCTTGAGCAAGGCGATGGGGTCTTCGGCCGGGGCCAGATCGCGGAAGAGAGCGATGGCCGGAATCGGGGTTGCGACGAGCGCACCGATGAGGGTGTTGCGCACGAGGCTTCGACGAGTGAAGCCCGACTCTGCGTTGGCCTGACGGAAGATCTCGACCGCTCGCTCACGAGACTCGTCGCTGCCGCGAGTCGGGTGTCGCTGCTCGACCTCTTCGTGCCCGTGCATGAGGGCCTTCGACCAGTGCACGGCTCCGATGCCGATACCGAGCAGGCCCAGCGTGATGCCCACGCCGATGAGCATGTTGTTGAGTCGGATCGAGCTGGGGTCTGCCTCGTTGATGGGGAACAGGATGTACGCGGCGACCGCGAACACGCTGCCCACGACCGACAGCACGAACAGCGCAGAAATCGTGCGCTCGGCCGTCTTCGCCTTCTTCGGGTCGAGGTCGGTGACCCTCAGACGCTCGGGCGGAAACCCCGGGTTCGGAACGCGGTCGGTGCGAACGACGGCGACCGCCGGTGCCGGCACCGTGTGGTCGTCTTGGCGTGCGACAGCCGAGCCGGCATTCTCGCCGTGGTCGGGGCCGTCGTGAGCGTCAGCCATTGTCGTCCTTTCTTAGCAGTATCGCGGGGGTGGGCTCAGTTGGACTTCGCGGTGAGCCAGATGGTCACTGCGACGAGTCCGCCGAGGCCGAAGATCCAGATGAACAGGCCCTCGGAGACGGGGCCGAGGCTGCCGAGATCCCACCCACCGACCGAGGGGTTCTCCTCGATGTACAGCAGGTAGGTGATGATGTCGTTCTTCTCTTCGGGTGTCAGGTTCATGTCGCTGAAGACCGGCATGTTTTGCGGCCCGGTGACCATGGCGCCGTAGATGTGAACGGGGTCGACACCCGCGAGCCCCGGGGCCCACTTGCCCTCGGTGAGCGCACCACCGGCACCTGCGACGTTGTGGCACATTGCACAGTTGATGCGGAACAGTTCGGCGCCGATGGCGGCGTCGCCGTCGCCGGCGATGAAGCGGTCGGCCGGCACTGCCGGGCCGGGAGCGAGGTCGGCGACCCAGGCAGCCATGGCGTCAATCTGAGGCTGGGTGAACTGCACAGGCTTCACTTCGGCCTGCGGCCCCGAGGCTGCCATGGGCATGCGACCGGTTCCGACCTGGAAGTCGACGGCGAGCGCTCCGGCACCGATGACCGTGGGCCCTGCGGCGGTGCCTTCGCCGTTGAGACCGTGGCAGCTCGCGCAGTTAGCGGCGAAGAGCTTGCCGCCTTCGTCGACGAGCTGCTGGCTCGCGGCACGAGTATCGGCTGAGGCTGCCGTGGTGGCGAGCGCGTAGGCGCCGCCAGTCGCGAGCAGGCCGACGACGAGCAGGGCCGTGGTCGCGAGCGGCGATCGACGGCCAGCGCGGCGAGAAGAAGCGGTTGAGGTGGAAGCCATGGTCAGGAGCGTCTCGATTCTGCGGTTATTGGAGCACGTAGATGACGAGGAACAGACCGATCCAGACCACGTCGACGAAGTGCCAGTAATAGGAGACCACGATCGCGCTCGTGGCATCGCGGTGAGTGAACGTCTTCACGGCATATGCGCGGCCGATCACCAGCAGAAACGCGATCAGGCCGCCGGTCACGTGCAGGCCGTGGAAGCCGGTCGTGAGGTAGAAGGCCGAACCGAAAGCGTCAGAGTTGAGGGTGACGTATTCACTCACCAGCACTGAGTACTCGTAGGTCTGCCCGACGATGAAGATCGCGCCAAGAATGTAGGTGAGAAAGAACCATTCGATCATGCCCCACTGCGTGGGCTTCCACCCGGTGCGGCGGGCCTGCAGACGCTCGGCGGCGAATACTCCGAACTGGCACGTGACCGATGACAGCACGAGGATCGTGGTGATGGTGAGGGCGAAGGGAACGTTGAACTTCGCTGTGCCTTCTTCCCACAGCCCCGGCGAGGTTGATCGCAACGTGAAGTAGATGGCGAACAGGCCGGCGAAGAACATCACCTCGCTTCCGAGCCACACGATCGTGCCCACGGCGACGACGTTCGGTCGGTTGATCGTAGGCGCGCTGAGCGAGCTCGACAGTGCAGTACTGGTCACCTCTCCATTATGACCGATGTTCGAGGCAGGTCTGGCCCGCCGACATGCCCGATTGACGCGAGAAAGTAGCATCGAGGCATGTCGACGACCCCCACATGGCCCCGTTTGCTGACGCGCATGCTCGACGGCGAGCACTTGTCGATCGCTGAGGCGACGTGGGCGATGGAGCAGGTTGTCTCAGGTGAGGCCTCTGAGGCGCAGCTGGCGGGTTTCTTGGTCGCGTTGAAGGCGAAGGGCGAGACGGTCGATGAGATCGTGGGCTTTCGGGATGCTGCGCTGAGCCATGCACGATCAGTCGAGATCGACCCCATGGTTCTCGACATTGTCGGCACCGGCGGCGACCCGTACGGCGCCGTCGTCAATGTCTCGTCGATCGCCTCGATCGTCGCTGCGGCCGCGGGTGTTCCGGTGGCCAAGCACGGCAATCGTGCGGCCAGTTCGTCGTCGGGCGCGTCAGATGTTCTTGCCGTGTTGGGCGTCAACATCGATCTTGAACCTGACCGCGTCGCGCACGTGTTCGCCGAGGTGGGTCTCACCTATCTCAACGCCGCTGTCTTTCACCCGGGTTTCAGGCATGCCGGTCCGCCGCGGCGGCAACTCGGCATCGCCACGGTCTTCAACATTCTCGGCCCGCTGTGCAACCCTGCTCGCCCTGAGGCGTCAGCGGTGGGCGTTGCGAGTCTTGACCGGGTTCCGCTGGTCGTGGGCGTGTTCCGCACTCGAGGGGCAACGGCTCTCGTCTATCGAGGTGACGACGGCATCGACAAGCTCACGACGACCGGTCACAGTCACATCTGGGAGGTGTCGCGCGGTTTCGTGACCGAGCACGACCTTGACCCGCGTGAGCTCGGCATCGCAACCGCTCAGATCGACGACCTGCTCGGTGCTTCCCCTCAGCACAATGCGGGCCTCGCGCAGTCGGTGCTGGCGGGTGAGCCCGGCCCCGTGCGTGACATAGTGCTGCTGAACGCCGCGGCGGGGCTCGTCTCGTTTGGCTTGGCCCAAGATTCTGATCAACTGCGGCGCCCGTTGGTCGAAAGACTCGACGAGCAGCTTGCGGTGGCAGCCGAGGCGATCGACTCTGGGGCAGCAGCGGCGAAACTCGACGCGTGGGCAACAGCGACCACTTCAGCGGCGGCCTCGTCGTGACCGCTCGGCAGCTTCGGCTGGTCATCCGGGTCGACGATTACGATGCGGCTGTGTCGTTCTGGCGCGATGCGCTCGGGCTCGAAGAAACGGCGGCATTCGAGGGAGAGGGCGACGCCCGAGTGATGATTCTCGAAGTGGGCCGCGCCACGATCGAGCTCGCGAACGCGGCGCAAGTTGACCTCATCGATCGCATCGAGACAGACGATCACCACAGCCCGCCGCTGCGTGTGGCCATCGAGGTCGACGACTCTCGAACGATGAGTTCTGAGCTTGAAAAATCAGGTGCGCGGGTTATCGCCTCGGCGCGCGAGACTCCCTGGCACTCGCTCAACGCTCGGCTCGCCGCGCCCGATGGCATTGAGTTAACGCTCTTCGAAGAGCTCGGAGGGGGCCCCTCGGTTCGTCGACCTGCAGAGTCGTCGAACGGCTAGCGCTATGAGAGCCGTCTTGCTCACGGGCATGTCTGGCGTTGGCAAATCGACCGTGCTCGTCGAACTCGCCTGCAGAGGGTGGAGCACCGTCGACACCGACATGCCAGAGTGGATCATCCATTCGTCTGACGACGCAGCATCGTCAGGTGAGCGTCTGTGGCACGAGGGCCACATGGCTCGACTGCTCGCAGCGCCGCGAAGCGCACCGCTCGCGGTGGCGGGCACCGTGGTCAATCAGGGGCGCTTCTACGACCGTTTCGACGCGATAGTGCTGCTGTCGGCGCCGCTGGAGACGATGCTGCAGCGGGTCGTCACTCGCAACTCGAACCCGTTCGGGCGTCGGCGTGCTGAGCGCGCGGCGATTCGACGAGACCACGCCGATGTTGAACCGCTGTTGCGGTCGAGTGCAACGCATGAGATCTCTACCGTGCGACCGCTGCACGAGGTGGTCGCTGAGATCGAACTCATCGCGCAGAGCGCATGACGCCCGCGCCCTCGAGCACTTCGAACACCAATTGCGTCTCGACGTGGCGCACGTGCGGGTGGGTCGTGAGGTGTTCGAGCACGAGTTCGCGCAGCGCAACCGCCGACGACACGGCGACGTGCAGCAAGTAGTCGTCGGCGCCGGCCACATGAAACGCGGTGAGCACGTTGGGCAGTGACCGCGCCGTGGTTTCGAAGGCACGAATCTGCTCTCTGCCGTGAGTGCCCAGTCGCACCGTGATGAGTGCCTGCAGGGTGAGCCCGAGCGCGGCCGGATCGATGTCGGCTCGAAACCCCGTGATGACGCCGCGATCACGCAGCGAGCGCAACCGCTGGGTGCAGGTCGACTCAGCGATGCCCACGCGTGCGGCGAGCGCCGCGTTGGTGAGGCGGCCGTTGCGTTCGAGTTCGGCGAGCATCGCAAGGTCGACGGCGTCGAGGGATGCTGGCCGCGCGTTCTTCGTCAGAGTCGAGTCGGGCATCCCGTCAGCATGAAGCATGCGCGATTCAGGTGTCAATCAACGCAGAAACTTCGGCAATAATCGCTGATGGGTGCAGACTACGCAACACTCGACGCATGTCGAGCGATGAGGCTTTCGAGACGGTAGCCGTGCACGCGGGGCGCGACGACCTCGCCTCGATGGGGGTTCACGCACTGCCGATCGATCTGTCGACGACGAATCCGTTGCCCGACATCGAGCTCGGCGGCGGGTCGTACGAGGCGATCGCGACGGGAGGGCATCCGACCGAGGGTGGCAGCGTCTACGCACGGCTCTGGAATCCGACGGTCGCCCGGTTTGAGACTGCCCTCGCCCTGCTCGAACGAGCCGACGACGCTGTCGCGTTCGGCACGGGCATGGCTGCGTTCTCGGCGACACTGCTCGCGGCCATGAACCGCGGGCGGGGGCGGCACGTGGTGGCCGTGCGGCCGCTCTACGGTGGCACCGACCACCTGCTGGCGTCGGGTTTGCTGGGCGCGCAGACGACCTTCTGCTCACCCGACGAGGTCGGTGACGCGGTGCGCGACGACACGTGCCTGGTGGTGATGGAGACGCCGTGCAACCCGACACTCGAGCTCATCGACATTGCCGCGGTGGTGTCGGCGGCGGGCAGCGTTCCGGTCATGGTCGACAACACGTTCGCGACGCCCGTGCTGCAGAACCCGCTCGCGCACGGCGCCGAGATCGTGTTGCACAGTGCCACGAAGTATCTGGGCGGCCACGGCGACGCGATGGGGGGAGTGGTGGCGACGAGCGCCGAGTGGGCGACGGCGATCAGGCCCGTGCGGGCGATCACCGGCGGGTTGTTGCACCCGCTCGGCGCCTACCTGCTGCACCGCGGGCTGCCGACGCTCGCGCTGCGGGTGCGCGCTCAGCAGGCGACGGCGGGGCAGCTGGCCGAGCTGCTGACCCAGCACCCCGCCGTCGCCTCGGTGCACTACCCGGGGCTGCCCGGGGCTGACCCTCGAGGGCTGCTGGGCACGCAATTGCGAGGTGCAGGGGCGATGCTCGCCCTCGAGCTTGCGGGCGGGTACGCAGCTGCCGAGCGGTTCATCGGCGCGCTGCGACTCTTCACGCATGCCGTGTCGCTCGGGGGAGTGGATTCTCTGGTGCAGCATCCGGCATCGCTCACGCACCGCCCGGTGGCGCCGGATGCCCGCCCCGGGGCCGGCATCGTGCGCCTGTCGATCGGCCTCGAGTCGGCTGTCGATCTGTGGCGCGACCTCGAGGGAGCCCTTGGCGCTGTCGAGCTCGAACAGGCCACCCCGGCTCACGCCTCGGCGACGTAGTACCAGCGCCCGCCCTCGCGCACGAAGCTGCTGCGCTCGCGCTGCGAGCCGCGGGCGTCAGAAGAGCGCCAGAAGGCCTCGAACTCGACCTCGCCGCGCGAGTCGAGCGGGCCGCCGGCGAGGCGGTCGACGATGTCAAGGCGGTACCAGCGCAACTCGGAGTCGAGCTCGAGCATCGACGGACGCGTCGACGGGTGCCAGGTGCTCAGCAGATAGTCGACGTCACCGACGGCGAAAGCGCTGAATCGTGAGCGCATGAGCTGCTCGGCGGTCGGGGCTTCGGCTTGGCCGACATGCAGCGGCTCGCAGCACTCGGCGAAGGGGAGCCCACTCAGGCAGGGGCAGCGCATGATCACAGGTCAAGCATGCCGCGTGCCCGGCTCTCGACCCCGACGGATCCCTTCGCTACTGTCATCGAGAGGTGGGAGGACTGCCATGAAGTTCATGATCTGCGTGATTGATAGTGAGAGTGGTTCGGGTTCGAAAGTCGAGATTGCCGCGATCGACGCCTTCAACGAGCGACTTCAGAGCGCCGGCCAGCTGATCATGGCGGAGGGTCTGGCGGCACCCCGGGCATCCACGGTCATCGACAACCGCGGGGGAGCGGGGGTTGTCACGCCCGGCCCGCTTCACGACACTGAGCAGTTCGTGTCGGGATTCTGGATCATCGAGGCGGCCGATCGGGATGCTGCGCTCGAGCTCGCCGCCGAAGGGTCGCGCGCCTGCAACCGCGTGATCGAGCTGCGGCCGTTCTTCGGGGGGTAAGGTCAGGCTCGCGTGCGTCGTTGCAGCAACACCGAAGAACGCACGTAGGCAAAGGCGATGGCGAGGTTGATTCCTAAGCTCGCGATCACAAGAACCACATCGACCCTGTCGGGGTTGACGAGATCCGATACGTAGGTCGCCAGACTACCCACGGAGATCAGCCCACCGATGACAAAGCCAGCGCGAGGCCTGCCTGTCAGTTGCCACCAAGGACGGGGAGGAAGAGGGTCTTCGTGACGAGAGCGGAAGATCCGTGCGCCGAGAACGATGGCACCGAGATCGAGGACAGAGCCGACGATCGCGTAGACGACAAGCGGGATATCTGGAGAAATGAGCTGGGCGAGGAGGATGCGCGCGACCAGAAACCAGACGACGACGTATCCGACCTTGAGCCAGACCGATCGAACTCTGACTGGCTCAACCATGAAGTGGGTGCCCGGTGGCTTCGGCACCTGCGGGGGCCGGGGCGCAGGAATGCTCACATCTGGACTCTAGCGATCGGGGGAGGAGGAGGAGACGAAGGTGGCGGCAACGCCCCGCCCGAGGTGCAAGTGCGCTATAATTCTGTACATGACAACTCTGCCTCTTGCGGATGCTCGCGCCAACCTCTCGCGCATCGTCGAGTCAGCCGTCACGACGCATGAACGCTTCGAGGTGACGCGCAACGGCGACCGGGTGGCGGTGCTCATGAGCGCAGACGACTTCGACTCGCTCATGGAGACCGTCGACATCTTGAGCCGCGCTGAGGAGATCGCGGCAATCAGGCGGGGGATCGACGACCTTGAGACTGGAGCGCTGTCGAGCGCTGACGACGTGCGCGCTGCGATGATCGCTCAGGGGCGGATAGTTGAGTGACGGTTGTCTACGACGTCGTCTTCACGCGCGCTGCGCGGCGGGCGCTCGAGGTCGAGTTGCCGGAGAAGATCGCTGCCGCAGCGTTCGAGTTCATCATGGGAGACCTGCGCGAGAACCCACGGCGCGTGGGCAAGGCGCTCCGCGAGCCACTGGCTCCATTGTTCTCCGCCCGGCGAGGCGAGTACCGCATCATCTACCGCATCGTTGAGCAGCGCCTGGTGATCGAAGTGGTGTCGGTCACGCACCGCAGAGACGCCTATGCGACTCGATAGGGCATCGTCAGATCGCGCGATCTGACATAATGTGCATTATCGGAGTTAGACGAGACGTGCACACCAAGCTGATTCGCTGTGATCTGCTGACAGCACCTACTCCGGCCAGTCATTCAAGAGCTCGGCGCGGGCGTTTGGCGGAAAAGTTCCAGTCGCGACGCCAGTAGCGTCTCCGTACCATGCGTCGTTCGAGAAAGGTCGGCACTCGGTCGTCGGGTTTCTCGAGGCCGTCAGCGCGAAATCGGTTGCGCTCGTAGAAGGCCTGAGCGCGTGGATTCTCCGCCGCCACCCAGAGAAACGCTGGTTCATCGCCGAGAACCGCGTCAAGCATCGCCTGCGCGGCGCCGCACCCGTGGTGAGCTTCGAGCAGGTAGATCATGAACAGCTCGAGACTGGCCGGAGCCGGTTGCTCTGGTGAGACGGGCGTGCCCGCAGAAGCGAAGCCCACGATCTCCCCGTGCAGCTCTGCGAGCACGGTGCGCGACCCTGGTGCGGGATCACCGACCATTCGCCGCCACAGGCTGCGCCGAAACTCGAGTGCTCGCTCCCCGAAGAACTCGTCTGGCAACTGATCGGCATAGGTCTCGCGCCATGCCTGCACGTGCACGTGTGCGAGTCGCTCGACGTCGTCGAGGCGGGGCTCGCGCAGCGTGAACGCCGCGCCGGCCGACGTATCGAGATGGTCGTCCATGGGTCGAGTCTGTCAGGCTCCCCTGGCCACCATTCGCAGCAACCTCGGTAGGTCGTAGGGCTCGAAGGGCTGGCCCGAACGCAGCAGTTCGTCTACCGTGAACCAGCCGTGCGCCGTCACGTCGACGTGCTCATCGTCGGTCCAGTTCGTCGCCACGGGCTCGAACCGTTCACACCGCACCACGTAGTACTCAGCGTGGCCGCGATCATGATCGGCGTCGTCCCACGCGACGTCGAAGTCGAGGCTCCACACTGGCTCCCCCACGCTCTCGACGACGAGCCCGGTCTCTTCGAACAACTCTCGAATCGCCGCCTGCTCGTGGGTCTCCCCCGGGTCGACTCCCCCGCCGGGGGTGATCCAGCGCGCGAATCGGGTCGAGTCGGGCGCCGCAGTGAAAAACAGCAGCGCGGCACCGTCCGCATCCATGAGAATGATTCGGGATGTTCTCCGAAGGCCGCGCTGAGGCCCCACGGCCCTACTCCCCCGAGTACTCGGTGAAGTAGCTCACGTCGCCCACGAGGCGCGTGTTGTCAGCGGGCACCGGCTCGACGGCGGCCTGGGCCACCTCAGCCGCGAACTCGCTCACGTTGTAGAGCTTGCCCGCCGCCTCTTTGCGCGCATCGATCGCGCCAGGAGCGGCACGCTCAAGCAGGGTTGCGGTGATGGTGCCCTCAATCATGTCGCCCGAGACGACCGTGAACCCGATGCCCTTCGCCTCGAGCGTGGGTATCAGCTCGCGTAGCGCGTCTTCACCAGCACGCTTCGACAACGCGACAGCCTCATACTCGGGCATCGTCGGCACCGTACGAATGAAGTGCGCCTGGTGACTCGTCACGAAAACGACGCGGCCGCCCTCGCTCATGAGCTCGGCGCCCTGCGTCAGCACGCTCACCTGCGCATCCCGATTGAGCTTCAGTGCGTAGTCGTCACCCATGCCCGACTCCATGCCGCCGGATGCGTTGAGCACGAGAATGTCGAGAGAGCCGAAGTGCTCGCGCGCAGCATCCATCATCGCGGCGACCGAAGCGGGGTCAGTGAGATCTGCGCCGACCGCGATCGCCTGACCGCCCGCCGCCTCGATCTCGGCGACGAGCTTCTCAGCGCGCGGAGCCTTGGCGCGGTAGTTGATCACGACATTCGCGCCAGCGGCGGCGAAGTATTGTGCGGTGTCGGCGCCGATGCCGCGCGACGAGCCGGTGACGAGAGCGGTCTTTCCGGCGAGCGAGCCGGGCTGCAATGGGGTGTTCACGGTTCTCGACCCTACCGTCAGAGCACGCTCGGCGGGTGCTCACCTGGCGGTGATAGCGTGAGCGAACCGCGACGACGCCGGGAGGAGCAGAGCATGATCGACCTGACGCAGTACCTGTGGATCATGTGGCTCGTGTTCGTCATTCTCTGCGTCATCATCGAAGTGCTGACCCTCGAGTTCACCTTCATGATGATCGCCGCTGGCTCGCTGATCGGCGGTCTCGGCGCGAACGTGATCGGTGCCGAGTGGTGGGTGCAGATTCTGGCTGCCGCCACCATCTCGGGTCTGCTGCTCTTCACCATCAGACCCCTGCTGCTGAAGACCCTTAACCGCGGCGAGCCACCCGCGCTGACGAACGTCGACGCGCTCGTGGGCATGAATGCTCGTGCTACGGCACCGTTCGTTGCGGGCACCGGCTTCGTCAAGCTTGCGAACGGCGAGACGTGGTCGGCGCGACTGGCCGAGCAGTTCGAAGCCATCACCCTCATCGAGGGCGACCGCGTGGTCGTCACTCGCATCGACGGGGCGACCGCAGAGGTTGCTCCGAGAGAACGGAGTGAAACACCATGATTACCCCCGCCGCATTCATCGGCCAGATCTTCGTCACCGTGCTGGTCGTGGTCGTCGCGATCTTCGTCGTGGTCGTGCTGATCCGCTCGATCCGCATCGTGCCGCAGGCCTACGCCGGCGTCGTCGAACGCCTCGGTCGATACCGCAAGACGCTGCAGCCGGGCCTCAATATCTTGGTGCCCTTCATCGACCGCATGCGGCCGCTCGTCGACATGCGCGAGCAGGTGGTGTCGTTTCCGCCCCAGCCGGTCATCACCGAAGACAACCTGGTCGTCTCGATCGATACCGTCATCTATTTTCAGGTGACGGATGCTCGCGCGGCGACCTACGAAATCGCCAACTATCTCGCCGGCGTTGAGCAGTTGACCGTCACCACCTTGCGCAACGTGGTGGGTGGTCTCAACCTTGAAGAAGCGCTCACGAGCCGCGACAACATCAACGGCCAACTGCGTGTCGTGCTCGACGAGGCCACCGGCAAGTGGGGCCTGCGCGTCAACCGCGTCGAGCTCAAGGCCATCGACCCGCCCGCGAGCATTCAAGACTCGATGGAGAAGCAAATGCGGGCCGAGCGCGACCGCCGTGCCGTCATCTTGACCGCAGAAGGCACGAAGCAGTCGCAGATTCTCGAAGCGGAGGGAATGCGGCAGGCCGCCATTCTGAAAGCCGAGGGCGAGGCGAAGGCGCAGATCTTGCGCGCCGAAGCTGAGGCAGAAGCCATCAAGACCGTGTTCGAGGCCATTCACGTGGGCAACCCCGACAGCAAGCTGCTCGCGTACCAATACCTGCAGACGCTGCCGAAGCTCGCCGAAGGCGAGTCGAACAAGATGTGGATTATTCCGAGCGAGCTCACCGAGGCGCTCAAAGGCATCGGCGCTGGCTTCACGGGTGGTGCGACCGCCACTCCGCGCGCAGGAAAGTCCGCTCCCAACGCGTGATGCTCGGGGCGCTGCCGTTCTTCGAGAGCACTCCCCCGCGCGTACTGGCGCACCGGGGTCTCGCGCTCGAAGCGCCTGAGAACACCCTGCTGGCCTTCGCCCACGCGATGGCGCGCGGGGTGACACACCTCGAGACAGATGTGCACGTCAGCGCCGACGGTGTTGCCGTGATCGCGCACGACCCCGACCTGCAGCGCGTGGCGGGCCTCGACGCAACCGTCGACGCACTCACCGCCCGCGAACTCGCCGCGCTCGACCTCGGCGAAGATCAGCACATGCCGACCTTGGCAGAGGCTCTCGACGCTCTACCCGACGCGTTCTTCAACATCGACCTGAAGACGATGGCGGCCGTCACACCCGCTGTCGAGGCCATCACAGCGGCGCGAGCAGAAGACCGTGTCTTGCTCACCTCGTTCAGTGAACGGCGCCGCCACGCGGCGCTGAAGTTGCTGCCCGACGTCGCGACGAGCGCCTCGGGTCCGCGCTTCGCCGCGGCGCTACTGGCAACCGTCGTGCGCGGCGGACCCGCCGTGCGAGCTGCCCTCCGCGGTCTGCACGCCGTGCAGATTCCGCAACGGGCACTCGGGCTCGACACCGTCACTCCCTCACGAATCGAGGCGTTTCACCGCGCTGGCGTCGAAGTGCACGTGTGGACGATCAACGACGCCGCCACTATGCGAGAGCTGCTTGCGCGAGGCGTCGACGGCATCGTTACTGATCGCGCAGACATTGCAGTCGAGGTCGTCGACTCGCTGGCATGACACTGGCAATGCACTGAGAGGAGACCTGGCCTGACGGGCAACGCGCCCTCGCTGGTCTATACCTATTCATAGAACTTTTGCTGCCTGACGAAGGAGACCGACAATGGCCGACCGCACACTCCGCGGCATGAGGCTCGGCGCCCAGAGCATGCAGAGCGAAGAAGGCGTCGAGTTTGCTCACCGCCAACGCGCCCAGTACCGCACCGATGACGGCGAAGAGTTCGACGTCGTCTTCGCCGCCGACGCCGAGGTGCCTGAGCAATGGGAGTCACCCAAGAGCGGCCGTGAAGGCATTCTGCTCTCACCAGACGGAACCCCCATCGACATCGACGCAGGCGACATCAAGGCACCCCGCACGCACTGGGACATGTTGCTCGAGCGGCGCTCGCGAGACGAGCTCGAAGAATTGCTCGCCGAGCGACTCGAACTGTTGCGTGCCCGCCGTGGTGGCACCGCGGCCCGCCGAGGCGCCTGAACCCGCACGATCGCTGACTAGCGCATCGGCATTCGCCCGAGGCGCATCGCAATGCCCCACCCGGTCACGCGAATGAGCGCTTCGACCACGATGCCAGCGTGCATCTTCGAGGTTCCGCTCGCGCGCTCGACGAACGCGATCGGATGCTCGACCACTGTGGCTCCCGAGCGTTCGACACGCCACGCGAGTTCTACTTGAAAGCAATAGCCTTGCGATGACACGACAGCCCGGTCGAGCCCGTGCAACGCGGTCGTGCGATAGACCCGAAAGCCGGCGGTCATGTCGCGGATGCTCGAGCGCAGCATCCACCGCGCATAGCGGTTTCCCGATCGCGAGATGGCGCGCCGCACCCATGGCCAGTTGATGACCGACCCGCCCTCGACCCAGCGCGAACCGATCACCAGATCGGCAGAGCGACGCTCGAGCAGGTCGACCATGGTCGGCAACTCGGCCGGATCGTGCGACCCGTCAGCGTCGATCTCGACCACGGCGTCGTATCCCTGCGAGATTGCCCGAGCGAAGCCCTGCAGGTATGCCGAGCCCAAGCCGAGCTTCTCGAGGCGATGCTGCACCGTCACCTGCGGGTCGGCGACGGCGAGCTCGTCGGCGAGCGCTCCGGTGCCGTCGGGCGAGCCATCGTCGATGATCAACAGGTCGGCATCGGGCATCGCGAGGCGAACCCGATCGACCATGCTGCTGATGCTCTGCGCCTCGTTGTACGTCGGCATGATGATGAGCGTGCGCATCACGGGCGCTCGCGTCTCAGCAACAGACCGGCCATGAGCACGGTGGCGAACCCAAAGAGCACGACTCCCCACTCGACCGTGCGACCGAGCGCATTCGCCGGGGTCACGGTGTCGCTCAATGGCACCTGCTGCACCATCGTGCCAGGTTCGAACCGGGGCAAGCTGTCGAGCGTCGAGCCGTCGGGCAGCACGATGGCGCTTGCTCCGACCGTCGAGGCGTTGACGAGGCTGCGCCCCGCTTCCACGGCGCGTAGCCGCGCGATCGCGAGCTGCTGCACGCTCTGATCGGTGCGGCCGAAGTCGGCGTTGTTGGTGGGGGCGAGCAGCACCTGGGCACCCTCGTCGAGCTGCCTGGCTAGCAGGTCGTCATCGACGATGTCGTAGCAGATCGAGATACCGGCGATGACTCCATCAAGGTCGACGACCGTGTCGCGCTCGCCGAACGAGAAGTCGCGGGGCACGAGATCAAACAAGTCCGGGGCGAGCGGATAGAAGAATTCGCGAGCGGGCAAGTATTCGGCAAACGGAACAGGATGCACCTTGTCGTACTGATCGACCGCACCCTCCCCCGCCCGCCACAGCAGCACCGAGTTGAATCGCCTGTCGGTGGCTTCGTCAAAGGTCTGGGTGCCGACGACGATGGGTGTGTCGAGGCGGGTGCTCACGAGGTCGAGCACCGAAGCGGCGTACGCACTGCGCAAGGGGTCGAGGTCGCTCGCGTTCTCGGGCCAGACGATCACGTCGAGGTCGAGCCCCTGATCGAAGAGCACTCTCGTGGCGTCATAGTGGTCTTGCAAGATCTCGCCGCGCTCATACTCGGCGAAGAGCCCCGAGTTCGAGTTGCCCTGCACGGCCGCCACGCTGATCGTGCCCGTGACAGTGATGGGCACGGCAGGCCAGACGAGCAGCGCTGTGGATGCTCCGGCGACGGCGATACTGCGGCGCAGCATCCCGATCTCGCGTTCGATCGCCACCGCGACGAGTGCCGCGGCGAACCACGCGATGAGAAAGGTGAGGCCAGAAAAGCCGACCCACGCCGCCCAGTGCACGAGCGGCCCCTCGGCTTGGCTGTGGGCGAGGCGGCCCCACGCGAAGCCCCCGAACGGAAACACGCTCGCGACCGCTTCGCGCGTCGTCCACGCCGCTGCGACGACCGCCGGGGTCAGCACGAGTCGTCCGGCGGCTCCCGGCCACACTCGCGGCACCCAGCGCCACGCCAGCATGATGAGCACGCCGCCGAGCGAGGTGAAGAACACCTGCGCGAGGGTGAGAGCGAGCCACGGCACGACACCGAGATAGACCGTGAGCCACTCGATGAGCGTGCCGTAGAAGGCGAAGCCGCTGACAGCGCCGACGAGCAGAGCACCGCCGACGCTGCGGCCCCGCAAGCTGCCGAGAACGAGCGAAGTGCCCACGATCGTGAGGGGCCACCAGCCGACATCGGGGTACCCGAGATCGGTCAGCCAACCGCCAGCGACGCCCATGAGCAGCGCGAGGCCGATCGGCAGCGGCGCAGAACTCGAAGCGACGAAAGGTGACGAGGTCGGTGCCGCGAACGGCACTGCAGTCGACACGGTCACGAGGGGCAATCTTAGGTCAGCCGTCAGAGGGCTGCCGTCACGACACCGAACTGTAGGCAACGATGCCGCGCCTGATCGCCTCAAGCGCCGCCCGTGCGGTGCGCCCCACGTGCCCGTCGGCGACGAGCGACACCTGATCGAGCAGATCGATCGTCTGCTTCGTCCAGCGCACGAAGTCGCCTGCCGCGAGGTCGGCGTCGCGCAGCACGGCGTCGAGCGAGCCGCCCGCGGCCCAACGGTGCATCGGCAGGGCAAGCGTTGTGGCGAGCGGCTCGGTGCCCGGCAGTCGGTGCTCGCGCTCGAGATCGTCGAGTCTCGCCCACAGTTCTTGCGTGCGCTCGAGGGCGGGGCGAAAGGCGCCCCGCGGCAACGCGAACTCAGGAGCCTGACCATCGTCACGTCGCGCTTCGAATACGATCGCGCTCGCCATCGCGGCGAGCGACGGCACGTCAAGATCTTTCCACAGGCCACGGCGCAGACTCTCGGCGACCAGCAAGTCTCGCTCACCGTAGATGCGCCTCAGCGATCTGCCGTGCACGGTGAGCCCGAGCTGCGCGCGTTCGTCGGCCTGCGACACATCGACACGCAAATAGTCGAGCTCGGTCAGAATCTCGGTGATGCGGTCAAACACGGCGGCCACTGCCCCCGTGCGGCCCGAGATCTGCCGACTCACCTTGTCGGTCTCTTTCTTCAGCCGCCACCAACGCTCGGCCCACCGCGCGTGGGCCTCGCGGTCAGAGCAGCCGTGGCAGGGGTGCTTGCGCAGGTTCACTCGCACCGATTCAATCTGCTTCTGTCTGCGCACCCGGTCTGTCTTCTGCCCCGGTTCTCCGACGCGCTTGCTGCCACGTTCGAGATCACTGAGTTGTCGCCGCAGTGCCGAATACTGCTCGAAGTCGCCGAGGTGGCAGGTCATCGAGCGCGCGTAGCCCTCCAGCGCCTCGTGGTTCTTGCGCACCGTGCGGGCGAGGTCGACGACGGCGCGGTCTGCCTGAAACTGCGCGAAACTCGACTCGAGAATTTCGCGCGTGCGATCACGCCCGAACTGCTCGATGAGGTTGACCGCCATGTTGTAGGTCGGTCGAAAACTCGAATTGAGCGGGTAGGTGCGCCGCGAGGCCAGCGACGCCACCGCTTGCGGGTCGAGCCCGGGGGCCCACTGGATGACCGCGTGACCCTCGGTGTCGATGCCTCGGCGCCCCGCGCGCCCCGTCAGCTGGGTGTACTCCCCCGGTGTGATCGGCACTCGAGCCTCGCCGTTGAACTTCTCGAGCTTTTCGAGCACGACGGTGCGCGCCGGCATGTTGATGCCGAGGGCGAGCGTCTCAGTGGCGAAGACCACGCGCAACAGCTTCTTCTGAAAAAGCTCTTCGACGACTTCTTTGAAGGCGGGCAGCAACCCGGCGTGGTGTGCGGCGACGCCGCGTTGCAGACCGTCGAGCCATTCCCAGTAGCCGAGCACGGCCAGATCGTCATCACGCAGGGTTCTGCATCGTTCTTCGACGATCATGCGAATCTCGTCGCGCTCAGCGGCGTCGGTAAGCCGCAAACCCGAGCGCACCAGTTGGCGCACTGCCGCATCGCACCCTGCTCGGCTGAAGATGAAGAAGATCGCGGGCAGCAGGTTGCGTGCACCCAGCAGGCCGACGATCTCGGCGCGGTCGGCCCGGCCCTCACCGGCCGGCCGTTTCTCCCACCGGCGCGGATGATGCTGACGCCCCTTGTGCGGCACGTGCCCACCCGCTCGCGCGAGCTGCATCAGCTCGGGGTTGACCCGGTTCGTCGCCGCCTTGCCCGACGAGTCGAACAAGTCGACCAGTTTCGACCGCACCAACACGTGCTGATCGAGCGGCACCGGTCGGGTCTCGCTCACGATGACATCGGTGTCACCTCGAACGGCCTGCAGCCAATCACCGAACTCTTCGGCGTTCGACACCGTCGCGCTCAGCGAGATCATGCGCACATGCTGCGGAAGGTGAATGATCACTTCTTCCCACACCGCTCCACGAAAGCGATCGGCCAGATAGTGCACTTCGTCCATCACCACGTACGAAAGGTCTGCCAGCAGATCAGAGTCGGCGTAGAGCATGTTGCGCAGCACTTCGGTGGTCATCACCACGATGCGCGCGCGGGCGTTGACGTTGGTGTCACCCGTCAGTAGCCCGACCTCGCTGGCGCCGTACTGCGCGACCAGCTCGGTGTACTTCTGGTTGCTGAGCGCCTTCATCGGTGCCGTGTAGAAGATCTTGGCCGTCGGCTCAAACATGGCCAGAAAGACGGCGAACTCGGCGACGATCGTCTTGCCGGCACCGGTCGGCGCGGCGACGAGCACACTGCGCCCGTGCTCTAGTGCTGCGCAGGCGGCGTGCTGAAACGGGTCGAGCTCGATCGTGAGCCCGTCGCGGAACGCGCGCAACCGCGGCAGCGATCGCAATTCGCGCTGGGCTGCGTAGCGCTCGGCGGGGCTGGGCGCGGGGTCAGTCATCGACCGGGATGCCGTACTCAGCGTTGAGCGCCGCCTCGCGCTTGGCAACCCGTTTGTCGTTGAGCTTCGCGATCGCCGCTGCCAAGAAGTAGAGCCCCACCATGGGTATCGCCAGCAGAATCATCGAGTAGACGTCGGCAGCGGGCGTGGCGATGGCCGTGAAGGTGGCGATCGCGAGAATCGCCCAGCGCCAGCCCTTCAGAATCGCCGTGCCCGTGAGCACTCGCGCAAAGTTCAGCATCACGAGCACGACCGGAAGCACGAAGCCGATGCCGATCGCCAGCACGAGCTTCACCGCGAAGTCGAGATAGAACCGTGCCGTCAGCAATGTGGCGGTGTCATCGGCGGCGAAGTTGGTGAGCAGCCGAACGATGTTGGGTAGCACGAGCCAACCCGCAAGACACCCAGTGAGAAAGAGCGGGATCGACGCCGAGAGAAAGCCAATCGCGTAGCGCTTCTCCTTCTTGTGCAGCGCGGGAACGATGAAGGCCCAGAGCTGATACAGCCAGAAGGGCGACGCGATCACGATGCCCAGAGTGATCGCGATGATCAACTGGGTGTCGAATGCTTCAGAGACCGTCGTGTAGCTGATGGTGGCGTCACGGCCGCGCTGCTCGGCGGCTTCGCGCACAGGAGCACTGAGAGCGGCCCAGACCGGGGCGGCGAGAAACCAACCACCGACGGCGGCAACCAGAATGGCGACCCCCGACCACGTCAGCCGCTTGCGCAACTCGACGAGATGCTGGCCGAGGCTCATGCGGCCCTCGGTGTTACGGGGCCGCGGTTCGCGACCCGCCACGAGCTACTTCGAGGCGGACGAGTCGGTGCCCTCGGCAGGCGACGCCGGTGCCTGCTCGGCCGTCGATTCGGCGGCGGGGTCGCCGTCTTTGTTCTTGATCTCTTTCTTGAAGATCGTCATCGACTGACCAAGGCTGCGCGCGAGCTGCGGAAGCTTCGGCGCGGCGAACAGCAAGATCACCACGAGCAGCAGGATGAGGCCGGTCCAGCCTCCGAGATTTGCCGGCATTGTCGCTACGTCCTTACGGTCATGGGTGCAGTGTGGGCAAGTGTATCGCGCGCGGGTCTCGGCACCCTGCGTGAACATGAGGGTGACAGTCACGCCTCGCGTTCGTCATCGGCGGCGAGGGCGGCGCGCGCCCACTCGGCGACGGCCGCCCGAGCATCAGGAGGGTCAAGAACCTCGACGCTCCCGGCGAGGCGGGCGGCGATGCGCCCGAGAATGCCCCAGTGCGAGATCGCGAGAGTGAGCACGGCGCGGTCGCCGTCGACGTGCGCAGCGTCGTCGGGGCTGCGATAGTCGGCGATCAGCGGAAGCCCAGCGACCGGCAGCGCGATCGTCACTCGCAGGTCATCAGCGCTACTGCGAAAGAGCTCACGACGATCGGCCGATGACTCGTGTCGATCGGCGTCGCCGAGCAGTTCGACACTCGCCATGCGGTCGAGCAAGAAGGTGCGCTCGGCGTCGCGGGTCAGGCACCAGCCGTGCAGGTACCACGCCTCGTCGACACCGTCGAGTCGCAGCGGATCAACCTCACGAAGTTCGCGATCACCGCGTGTGGTGACGTAGTCGATACGAACGCGACGCTGCTCTGCGATCGCCGTGCCGAGCAGTACGTGCACCTCGTCATCGGCGCCCGCCCGCACCGCGAGCGGGGCAGGCGTCGAGGACGCCCCCCGAGCAAGTTTTGCCATGAGGCCGGCGACATCGACGCTGCCCGAGAACTCAGTGAGCGATGCGACCCTCTGTAATCCCGCCAGTAGCGCCGCAGCCTCGCGCGCCGAGAATCGCGGCTTGTCGTCCATGGGGGCGCGTCGAAACCTGATGATGTCGCGCTGCTCGAACTCGTCCCAGTCAATGTCGAACAAGGTCTCGTGCGTGTAGGTACCGACAGCACCGGGCGTGCCGCTCATCGCGATGAGCGTCACCGACTTGCGCATCTCGTCAGTGCTGATGCCGAAGTGCTCGGCAGCCTCGTCAACGGTGACGCGCACCTGGTCGATGAGGTAGGGCACGAGCGCCAGCAAGAACGCCAGCTTGTCGGTGGCCCGCGGCGCGGGCGATCGTTCAGCCATGAGCCTCGACCACCCTCTGCCACCGCGCGCGCACCGCGTCGCGCAGGTTCGGCGGTGAGATCACGCTGATGTCTGCCCCGAACGCGGCGAGCTCGTCAGCCAAGATGTCGAGGTCGGTCGTGTGAATGATGAGCGCACCGTCAGTCTCGGTCGTGCCCGGTCGATTGCGCATCACGACATCAGCTTCGCTGCCCGGTCGCGCCGATACCGTCGCCACCGTCGATCGCCAGAGCTCATCGAGCTCGCTCAGCACCTGTGCGGGCTCGTCGAGGGCAGGCCGTTGCGTCGCAGGAGCACCCGTCGGCTCGATGCCGCTCACGATGCGACGCAGCAGAAAGGTGCGTGCAGCATCCGCCCGATCGTCGTGCGCGTGAAGATGCCAGCGACCCTCGTGGTAGACGAGAGCGAGCGGCGACACCACCCGACGATCTGCCGCGGGCTGGCCCGGCTTGAGGTAGTCGAACGACACCTGCTGGCCTCGGTCAATCGCGGCGCTCAGCGGTTCGTGCGCAGGGTCGCGAGTGCGGATGGTCGGGGCGAAGCCGATGACGGCCTCATCGATGCGCAGCCCGAGCGACTGCAGCTTCGTCAGGGCTCGCCGAGAGTCGGTCGACAGCGAGCCTTCGCGCCACACCTGCGCGGCAAGAGTAAGCAGCGCATACTCTGCGGCCGAGAATTCGATGTCGTCGGGCAGTTGATAGCGCGCGGGAGGAATGCGATAGCGCTGCAGCTTGGTATCGCCTTCGGCTCCGCGCTCGTCGACGGTCTCGAGCGGAACCCCGAGGTCGCGAAGATCTTCTTTGTCGCGTTCGAACTGCCGCTCAAGATTGGCGCGATCGCTCGCCCGCTCGAACCGAGCGGCGTACCCCGTCACGGTCGACAGAATCTCGGCCTTCGTCAGACCTTGCTCGGTGGCGAGTAGCGCGAGCACGAGACTGAAGAGGCGCTCTTCGACGGGAACGCGGCGCGGCGAGCCGGCCATCAGACGCCCTAGCCCTCCACCCCGAGCACGTCGACGACGAAGATCATCGTCGCACCCGCAGGAATCGACGCGGGCGACTGCCCCTCGGGGTAGCCGAGCTCTGGCGGAATGACCACGATCACCTGCGAGCCGATCGTCGCGCCGATCAGGCCTTGCGCGAGCCCTGGCACAACGCCGTTCGGATCATCGAGAAAACTCGCCATCGTGAACGTGGCGGGCGCGCCGCGATCCCAACTCGAGTCGAAGATGGTGGCGGTGCTCCACAGCAGGCCCGTGTAGTGCAGCACAGCCCGGTCGCCTTCGGCCAGCGGTGCGCCTGAACCAAGCACGAGGGTGTGCGACCGCAGCTCTGCCGGGGGCTCTTCTTTCGGCACCGTGATGCCGGGGCGCCCATCGGGTGCCGACACGACAGCGGGAATGCCCGCCGCACCCAGCTGCGGGGTGCCGTTCGCGCGCCCCAGGTAGGCGGCCTGCACGTCGAAAACGAGCACGATCGGGTCGGCATCGTCGATGCCGAGCTCTGCAGGCAGGTTGCCGGCGCCGAAGACGTCTTCGATCGTGCCGGTCACGGCGAGTCGAGAGCCCACCGTTGCGCACTGCAGCGACTCTGCGAGCAGGTCGACATCGGCACCGGCGGCCCGTCGCAGCGGTGCCTGCGCAGGGTCGTACGCGCTCTTGGTGATCAGCTCGCCATCGAGGGCATTGAACACGCTGACCTGAAAGTCGACGAACTGGCCAGCCGCGATCTGCTCGCCGTCACCTGCGTCGATGACGGCGCTCTGCGTCGCCGTCGTGCGCAGGGGGGTCGGAAAATCGACGCTCGGCGCCGAGCCGAAGCTGCCGGTCGCCGACACGAGAGCAGCCGAGGGGCCGCGCTCGACGACGGGAACGCACTCGGCAGAGTCGAACGGGCCGGTGCAGGCCGCGAGCGAGCCGATGAGGGCGAACGTCGCCACGAGCGCTGAAGCGGTGCGCACAAGGCGCCGGGGGGTCGCAGTCACGACCCTCACTCTATCGGGCGGCGCGACGACTTCGCGGCGAGCGACTGGGCCTCGCGAGCCGCCTTGCGCAAGCGCTTGTCGCTCGCCTGTCGGTCGCCCACCGCCCCAGGCGTCCACAACTCGACATCGTCATCGCCGTGCTCGGTCTTCGACCCGCGCTTCGCCTTCACGAACCGGCCGGCTCCGTCGGCCAGACGCCTCGCCGTCAGCAAGAACCCGGTGTGCGCCACCATGCGGTGGTCGGGGCGCACCGACAATCCGTCGACGTTCCAGCCGCGCACCATCGTCTCGGTAGAGACCGGCTCAGTGAACGTCTCGGTGTGACGAATGGCCTCCGCCACGCGCGACAACTGCGTCGCCGTGGCAACGTAGACGAGCAGCACTCCCCCGGGCGTGAGCGCCTCGGCGACGGCGTCGAGGCACTCCCAGGGAGCGAGCATGTCGAGCACGGCGCGATCGGCGGTGCCCGCGGGCACGGCCAGCGGCAGGGCATCCTGCAGATCACCGAGCGTGATCGTCCAATTTTCGGGCCGAGTGCCGACGTAGGCACTGACGTTTCCTTCGGCGATCTGCGCGAACTCTTCGCGGCGCTCGAACGAGAACAAGTGGCCGTGCTCGCCGATGGCGCGCAGCAACCACATGCTCAGAGCACCCGAGCCGACACCGGCCTCGACGATGCGGGCACCCGGAAAGATGTCGGCCTGCGCCAGAATCTGCGCGGCGTCTTTCGGGTAGATGATGGCAGCGCCACGCGGCATCGACATGACGAAATCGGTGAGCAGCGGGCGCAGCGCGAGGTATGAGACGCCCTGTGAATTCTCGACCACGCTGCCGTCGGGCAGGCCGATGAGCACGTCGTGGTCGAGCACGCCGCGGTGGCTGTGAAAAGCTTTGCCCGGTTCGAGGGTCACCGTATTCAGGCGACCCTTCGGGTCGGTGAGCTGCACTTGATCGCCCACGACGAACGGCCCGCTCTGTCGTCTGACGCTCATGCGTCGGCCCCGGTGGCTCGGTGGTGGTGCCGCTCGAGGGCGGCAGTGAGGTCGGCGAGAGTGGTGCCCTCGAGCGTCGGCCAGAGCTCGTGCGTCGGCGCCTCGTGCAGGGTGAGGTGCAGCGGCACTCCGATCGTGGCGGCCCCCGATGAGACGGCAGAGACGAGCCCGAACTCACTGTCTTCGATCGCCACGCAGTCGCCGATGGCGACTCCCAGGCGCTCAGCGGCGAGAAGGTAGGGCTGAGGGTGGGGTTTGGCGTGCTCGACATCATCGCCCGCGATCACCACATCGAACACGCCGTCGCCGATCGCCGACGCCACCTTGAGTGCCATGCGCCTGATCGACATCGTGACAAGGGCGATCGGAACACCTGCTTCGCGCAGCTCGGCAATGAGTTCGCGAGCGCCCGGCCGCCACGGAAGCCCCGAGTCGATCTGCACCATGACCCGGTCGGTGAGCGTGTCGATGATCTCGTCGACCTCGAGTGCGACCCCCGCCTGCTGCAGAATGCGGGCCGACTGCACGAGGCCAGAGCCGACGAGCTGCATGCCCTGCTCGGGGCTCCACGAGCCGCCATGCTCGGTCACCAGGTCAGTTTCGGCGCGCATCCAGTACGGCTCGGTGTCGACGATGGTGCCATCCATATCCCACAGAACGGCGGCAGGTCTCGGAGGGCTCACGACGCACGAGTCTAGTTGCGTTCTATCCTGGGGAGTCCCCTCCGATCGGTGGGGCAACCGTCGCAGCAGTGAGGTGTATTCGTGACGTCGAGTGATCTGTTCCGCGGCGGGCGACTCTTGGTCGTCGCCTTCGAGGGCTGGAACGACGCCGGTGAAGCGGCGAGCGGTGCGGTGCGCGCGCTCAAGAACGTGCTCGACGTGGTGCCGATCGCCGACATCGACCCCGAAGACTATTACGACTTTCAGCTCAACCGACCGCACATCGAGCTCGACGACGACGGCCAGCGACGATTGCGCTGGCCCGGCGTGACGCTCTACGGCCCCGCGGGTGACGACGGGCTGCCGCGCGAGCGGGCCGTGGCCGATGACCCGATCGGGGTCAGCGGCACCAATCACGAGAACATCTATCTGCTGCTCGGCACCGAGCCCTCGCGGGGCTGGAAGACCTTCGCGACCGAGACGATCGACCAGGCGCTCACGGCCGACATCACGGGCGTCATCCTGCTCGGAGCCCTGCTCGCAGATGTGCCGCACACGCGCGCGATCGCCATCCACACCTCGAGCGAGAACCCCGAGGTGCGCGACGAGCTCGGCGTCGAGCGCAGCAGCTACGAGGGGCCAGTCGGCATTCTCAGTGTCATCGCGGCGATGGCCGAAGAGGCAGGCATTCCGACGGTCGCGCTGTGGGCATCCGTGCCTCACTATGTGCACAACGCCCCCTCGCCCAAGGCGACCCTCGCCCTGCTCGACAAGCTCGAAGAGCTCGTCGATGTCGTCATCCCTCGTGGCGACCTGCTCGACGAGGCTCGCGAGTGGGAGGAAGGCATCGACGCGCTCGCCAACGACGACGACGAGATGCGGTCGTACATCGACCAGCTCGAGCGGGCGCGCGACGCCGTCGAGGCGCCCGAGGCGAGCGGCGAGGCGATCGCGCAAGAGTTCGAGCGCTACCTGCGCAAGCGCGACGACGAACCGCCGACCGACGGCCCGCGCGCCAGCTGAACCGCTGCCGCGCAGCCTCCGCTGCCCTCAGACACCGCCGCCCGCAGTCTTCGGCGCGCCCTACCCCGCCGTCCCTCGGGCCTACGCCCTCCCCCGCCGTCCCTCGGGCCTACGCCCTCTCCTCCTGCCCCTCACGCGAACGTGTCCGCTCGCCCCGGAATCTGCCCACGACGCACGGCGTGTCGGCGCGAGCGCACGGCGTGTCGCCAGTTCTTCCGGGGTGAAGCGACAGCGTCGATGCGGGATGCTCGCACCGCGGCCTCGAAAAGCTCGCGCGTCTTCGCTAGGGTCGAAGCAGCGTCGCGTGCCGGTGGCAGACCGTGTCAGGCATGGAGGCGCCGAACCGAAGGAGTCGACGATGCACTCGTCACCCCTTTCGTTCTCGCGTGACTGAGCGCGAGACGACCAGGCTCATCGCCTGGAGCACCGAGTTGCGCCGCGTGCACGCGCGGCTGCGAGACGCGCTCGAGCTCACGCGCGAGGCCGTGAGCGCCGGGCACTCGACCGAGCATGCAGCGCGCGACCTGCTGGTCTACTGCCACGGGTTCTGCGCGGCACTCGACGGCCATCATCAGGGCGAAGACCGCGTGCTCTTTCCGGCGATCGAGCAGGCTCATCCGCACCTGACCGACGTGCTGCGATCGCTCGCGCGCGATCACTCGATGATCAGACACCTGGTGCTGGGACTGCGCGCGGCCGTCGAACGTGCGGCATCGACCGCTGAGCTCGAGCGGCACCTCGACGGCATAGCTGCCATCATGGAGAGCCACTTCCGCTATGAAGAGAAGGCGCTGCTCGAGGTGCTGGCCTCACTCGAACTCACCGCAGACCCGGCTGCGACCTTGGGGCCGCTGTGACCGCTAGAGCGGCTCGATGACACCCATCGACAGCAGCACCAGCAGCGTCGAGCCGAGCAGCACGCGATAGATCACGAACGGCAGAAACGAGCGCTTCGAGATGTATGCCATGAGCCCGGCGATGACAGCGAGCCCGACGAAGAAGGCGACGAGCGTGGCGATCGCGGTCTCGAGCCCTGTGAAGGGGCTCGAACCGGGGTCGCGAATGGCGGTCAGCAGTTCGTAGAACCCGCTGCCGAATACGGCGGGCACGGCCAGCAGAAACGCGTATCGAGCCGCAGCCGGCCGGGTGTAGCCGAGCGCGAGCCCCATGCTCGTCGTGGCCCCCGACCGCGAGACGCCGGGAACCAGTGCCAGCGTCTGCGCAAGGCCGTAGGCGAAGCCGTGCGGGTAGGTGAGGTCGGTGAGCTCTCGAGTGCGGCGGCCGAGCCAGTCGGCGAGTCCGAGCAGTAGCCCGAACACGATGAGCACGATGGCGACGAGCCAGAGCGAGCGGAAGGTCGACCGAATGTACTCTTGGGCGAAGTAGCCGACGAGCACGATCGGCACTGAACCGATGATGATGAGCCACCCCATGCGCACGTCGGGGTCGTTCGCCGCAACGCCCCGGCGGGTGACGTGCGCGAACCAGCGACTGATGATGCGGGTGATGTCGCGCCAGAAGTAGACGAGCACGGCGACCTCTGTGCCGATCTGGGTGATCGCGGTGAAGGTCGCACCCGGATCGGTCGCGCTCGGCAGCACGAGTGCGGCGATGCGCAAGTGCGCGCTCGACGAGACGGGCAGAAACTCGGTGAGCCCTTGAATGATTCCGAGGATGATCGCCTCGAGCATGGTCGTCTGGCAGCCCTTCAGTAAGAACGAAGCAGGTCGGTGAGCGCGCGGTGCCCAAAGGCGAGCGCGTCGAGCGGCACACGCTCGTCGACTCCGTGGAACATCGCAGGAAAGTCGAGGTCGGGCGTGAGCTTGAGCGGAGCGAAACCGTAGCCGACGATGCCGAGTTCAGAGAGGGCCTTGTTGTCGGTGCCTCCGCTCAAGAGGTAGGGCAGCACTTCGGCACCGGGGTCGTGGCGCTGCAGAGTGCCGACCATGGCGTCGACGAGTGCGCCCGAGAACGGGTTCTCGAGTCCGATATCGCGCACGACGATCTCGATCTCGATGTCATCGCCGACGATGCGCCGCACTTCTTCAAGCACGGCGTCTTCCTCCCCCGGCAGAGTGCGGATGTCGATGAGCGCCTCGGCTGTGTCAGGAATCACGTTGTGCTTGTAGCCGCCCGTCAGCAGTGTCGGGTTGCTCGTGGTGCGGATGGTAGCTGTCAAGAACCCTGCGGCCGAACCGGTGCGTTCGAGCAGCTCGTCGGCACTCAGGCTGCCCGGGTCGACGCCGAGCACTCGCGCGAGCTCGCCGAGCAGCAACTCTGTCGTCGACGTCAGCTGCATCGGCCACTCAGCCTGCCCGAGGGCGGCGACCGCGATGGCGAGCTTCGTCACGGCATTGTCGCGAATGACGCGCGAACCGTGCGCCGCTGTGCCGCGAGCTCGCAGGCGAATCCAGACGAGCGCCTTCTCGCCCGTCTGCAAGAGGTAGGCGCGCCGACCGGCGAGCTCGACCGAGTAGCCGCCCACTTCGCTGATGGCTTCGGTGGCTCCGGCGAACAGCTCTGCGCGGGTCTTCACGAGGTGGTGCGAGCCGTATTCGCCGCCGTTCTCCTCATCGGCGAAGAAGGCGATCACGAGGTCGCGGTTCGGGCCTCCGCTCGCGATCACCTCGCGCAGCGCGGTGAGCATCATCGCGTCCATGTTCTTCATGTCGACCGCCCCGCGCCCCCACAAGAGCCCGTCGCGCACTTCTCCGGCGAAGGGGTCGACGCTCCAGTTCGCCGGGTCGGCGGGCACGACGTCGAGGTGTCCGTGCACCACGAGAGCGGGCCGGTCACCGCGCGATCGATCGATCGGATGCTCGTACCGACCCTTCACGTGAGCCACCACGCTCGTGCGCCCCGGTGCCGAGTCAATCAACTCGGGGGCGAGCCCGAGATCGCGCAAGATCGCCTCGACGTACTCGGCAGCTTCGGTCTCACCGTTGCTGCGGCCTTCGCCGTAGTTGGTGGTGTCGAAACGGATGAGGTCGCGGGCGATGCGTGCGGTGTCGTCGAGCGAGTCGAGTGCAGCATCTGAAGCCATGCCTCAACGCTATCGGGCGTATCGCGCCAGTGTTGCGGTGCGCGGAAGGGCAGGCGGCATTCGTGCTAATGTCGTCTCCGTTCGCGCCGCATTCGAGTGGCGCCGGAACGACCAGCGCGGGTGGCGGAAATGGCAGACGCGCTAGCTTGAGGTGCTAGTGCCCGAAAGGGCGTGGGGGTTCAAGTCCCCCCTCGCGCACACTGGTTGAGACAGTACGCAGGAGGCCCCGCAGACAGTACGTCTGCGGGGCCTACTGCTGTGAACCATCGAGCACTCCCGAAACCTGAGGCTCGCGACGCTACAGTGACCCTGTCATGAGCATTTCGCGCCGTACCGTCATCGCCGGAGCAACCGGTGCGACCGTGCTGACGATCGCGGCCTGCACGTCGACGCCCTCCCCCGCGCCCACTGCGACGGTGAGCCCGACACCGTCGCGCGCACGCCCCACGGCCATCGCACGCTCTCACTGGTCGCGCGAACCGTTCTCGCAGGGCTCGACCAGCTACCTGCCCGTCGGGGGCACTGCTGCGCACAGAGCCCGGCTCGCCCACCCCATTGCAGAGCGGCTGTTCTTCGCGGGCGAGGCCACCTCGGTCGAGGCGCCGAACCAGCTCGAGGGTGCGCGCGACACGGGAGTGCGCGCCGCGGAGCAGATTGTGCGCGCGGCGAGCGCTGGTGAGCGCATCGCCGTGATCGGCGCCGGCATGGCGGGCGCCGCGTGCGCTCGAGCGCTCAGCGCCGCAGATCTGGACGTCATCGTGATCGAAGCCCGCGATCGGGTCGGCGGTCGGGTGCTGTCACTCGACGCGGCAGAGTGGGGCCTCGCGGTCGAGCTGGGCGGCATGCGTGCAGCCGCCGAGGGCTCGAGTTCGCTGCGTGACGACCTCGCCGAGGCGGGAGTGCCCGTGCGCGCACTCGACTCGACGGCCAGACGAGCGGCAGATGGCGCACAGATACAGCACGACGGCGCGCGCGAACGGGTGCTCGACCGCGCGAGAGCGGCGGCCGAGAACTTCGGCTACGACGTGCCGCTGTCGACCGCTCTCACGGCTCTCGCGCCGCTCGGCGACGACTCGGAGGCAGGGGCGCTCAGCGAAGAAGAGGCGGCAGCGGCCGCGGTCGCCGAGATCGTCGGCGGCCGTGCTGGTGCGCTCGCACGTCAACTGTCTGCCGCGAACGGCATCGATGAGCTCGCACCCCGCTGGGATGCAGCGGTCGGCGGCAGCCTGCAGCAGTACGTCGCCGACCTGATCGACGGCATCGACGTGCTGCGGTCGAGCGCCGTGACGGCCCTCATCTACGACGACGAGGGTGTGGCTATCCGGTTGGGAACGGGAGAATCGATCTCGGTCGATCGCGTCGTCATCACGATTCCCCTCGGGGTGCTGAAAGACGGCGGGGTGGCGTTCGATCCGCCCCTGCCTGCAGCCCACCGCGAGGCGATCGCCTCACTCGGAGTGGGCGAGCTCGAGACGGTTGCCCTGCGATTCGAGGCGGCGACGTGGAGTGAGACTGCTGCCATCTGGCACGGTGATCCCACTGCAGAGGCGATCGTGAGCGAGTGGATCAACCTGCAGTCGGTCGCCGGAGCGCCCGTGCTGGTGGGGCTCATCGGCCCGCAGCGGGTCGCCATTCTCGAGCAGCTCACCGACGACGAGCTCATCGATCAGGTGATGGACGAGCTCGCGCCCTTCTTCCGATCAGCGTGACCAGGCTGTCGAGGCGCGCGATGAGCAGCGGCGCCACCATGAGCAGCGACGCGACGGCCGCGAAGAGCGTCAGCGCTCCGACGGCATAGGCAAGAAACTCGCCCCAGCCCGACACCTGACCAGGATCCATGAAGAAGTAGGGGTACCAGCCGACCACGGCTCCACGCACGAGCGTGGCGAGCCCCCACACGAGCGGATACCCGATGACGTACACGAGCGTGCGCCACGGCGTGCGCTGGCTCCCGGGGCCCACGAGCCAGTCGACGAGCAGGATCACGGGCAGCCAGTAGTGCAGAATCTGGTCGCTCCACGGCACTTCGAGGTAGTACCCGCGCTCGGCCGACTGCGTGACCAGCAGCGTGAACACGATGCCAGCGACCACGAGAAACGTGGTGATCGAGACTCGCAGGCCGGGCATCCACACCGGTTCTGGTCGCGATCGCAGGGCGACCACTCCGCTCATGACGCACACGACGACCGCGAGCATGTTGCTCTGCACCGTCAGATAGCCGAAGAAGTTCTGCGAGGCGAAGCTGCTGAACCCCAGGCCGTAGACGAAACGGCTGGTGAGGGCGACGACACCGAGCACGGCGGTGGCGAGCCGAAGCACGCCGAAGAAGCGCGACCGTGTCACCCGTGCCCCCTCCCGGCGCTCGCCGTCGTGCTACGAGGGTGCCACGGTCTGCCGCACGGCGACGAGTCGGCGCTCGCGGTTCGCGAGGAACAGAGGAAACGTGAAGGCGATCGCGGTGAGACCAGAGAACACGATGTAGGCCCAGAGATGCTTCATGCCGAGACGCCGACCTTCGACGACGATGACGACGCACGCCGCGACTGCCAAGATGAGCAGGTCGGTCGTGAGCGAGCCCACGGCAGGGCCGTTGTCGAACCAGTCGCCGAGAAAGTCGTTGCGCTCGATGATGGCGATGATGTTGTACGTCCAGGTGCCGATGAGGCCCGCGATCGCAAGAATGAGGAACACGATGGCTGGGGCGTTCCAATGACGAGTCATGCAGCCATTGTGCCGGGAGCCGACTCGCCCGAGCTGCACGCGCTGGAATCGTCGACGGCGTTTCGAGAATGGACCGCCCGCGCGCCCGGCCAGCGAGCCGACCGGCAACGGGCTGTGCACCTGGCGACGGCCCTCGGCCTCGATCTCGAGAGCCCTGCTGCCGCCCTGGGTGTGGTCGGATCGAAAGGCAAGGGCACGACGGTGGCCTACGCCTCGGCGCTGCTCGCAGAGTCGGGGGCGACTGTCGGCACCGTCTTCAGCCCCGGCCTCATCACCAATCGAGACCGGCTGCGCGTCGACGGCGCAGTGCTGCCGCTCGAGGAGTACGCGGCGCTGCTCGAGCGCGTCGACACAGCGTTGCGCGCTCTGCCCGAGCCGGTCGACGGCTACCTCGCACCCAGCGGCTTCTTTCTCATCGCCGGGCTCGCCCACTTCGCCGCGGTCGGGTGCGACCTGCTCGTGCTCGAGGCCGGAATCGGCGGGCGCCGAGACGACCTCAGCCATGTCGCGCTCACCGGGCTCGCCATGGCCGAAGTCTTTCTCGAGCACACCGATCTGCTCGGCGACACGATCGGGCAGATCGCCGACGACAAGGTGGGGGCAGCGAGGGCGGGCACTCGCTTCGTGAGCCACCTCGCGCAGAGCGCCGAGGCAGAGCAGGTGATCAGTCGGCACTGCGACGAGATCGGTGCGGAGCGGATGCGCGTCGACTCCGCCATGAGAGCTGCGTATGCGGGCATGGTCGGCGAGGGGCTCGGCGGGGTCAATGCGGCGCACGGTCTCATCGCTGGCAGGGCCATGCTCGCCGCTCTCGGTCGAGCCGCCATCACCGACGAGCAGGTTCGGGTGGCGGCCTCGCGCGTGCGCTACCCGGGCAGGCTGTCGCGGCACGATCTCGGGTCATCGGTGGTCTTCGTCGACTCGGCTGTATCGCGCGAGGGGTTCGCCAATGCGCTGCGGCATGTCGAGCGCGAAACAGGCGGTGCACCAGCACTGACCCTGGTCTCGGTGCCGAGCACGAAAGACCTGGCAGGGTTTCGAGCGCTCGCCGACGAGCTGACGACGCCCGTCGTCTTCGTGCGGCTCGACCGCGAGCACCTGCACTACCCCACCCGCGACGAATGGCCGGGAGACTGGGCGACCGCCGCTGAGCTGCCCGCCCTGCTGCGCTCGGCGCCCACTGTGCTCGCGATCGGCACCGCGAGCTTCTCGGCCGACGTGCTGCGGCACTGCGGCGTCGACACCGACCGAGTCTTCTAGGAGCACCGTGACCCACCTTGCCCCCTTCGGGCTCTTGCTCGACGTCGATGGGCCGATCGCGAGCCCCGTGAGCCGCACGATCGCGATCGAGTCGATCGTGAGCGACCTGCTGACGCTCGCGTCAGCAGGCATCCCGATCGCGTTCATCACGGGCCGCAGCGACGCGTTCATGCGTGAGCAGGTCGTGGCCCGACTGGTGGACGGCGGTCTGGATGCTCGCTCGCACGTGTTCGGAGTCTTCGAGAAGGGCGGCTGCTGGGCGCCCGTGACGCCGCAGGGGCTCGGCGAGCTCGAGATCGATCACGCCCTCGCGATCGACGCGCCGGTGCGCGATGCGGTCGAAGGGCTTGCGCGCGAGCGCTTCGCCGATTCGATGTTCGTCGACGAGGCCAAGCATGTGATGATCTCGCTCGAGGCGAGCGTCGACGTGTCGCCGGCCGAGTACCAGGCAGCGCAGTCGCGCTACCAGGAGCAGGTCTTCGCGCTGCTGCAGGGGCTCGGCGTCGGCGTGCGGTACGGCGAGCGCGAGCATCCAGACGCCGACGGTGCCGTGCCGTGGCGCATCGAGCCGACGATCATCTCGACCGATGTCGAGTCGGTGCTGCTCGACAAAGACCGCGGAGCCGATCGCGCTCTCGACTGGTTCGCCGCCCGCGGGGTCACGGCTGAGCGCTGGTGGTCAGCCGGAGACTCGCGATCTGACTACCTGATGGCCGACGCGGTGCATGCGCGGGGCATCCCGGTCACGCACATCGACGTGCGCCCGGCTGACGGCGTGCTCGAGAGGCCGTATCGGGTGGTCGCCGACACCACGCTCGTCAATGATGCCGCCGGGGCTGCGTTCTTGCGCGAGCGGGTCGCCGACCTGCCCTGATCGCGTGCGCGTGCCTCAGCGCATGCGGGCGTCGTCGACGAGAAAACGTGCGATGCGGCGGGTGATGCGCGGGTGCGCTGCGCGCAGAGCGTTGATGGCGTCTTCGGGATCGGTGCGCGGATCGATGCGGTTCTTCTTGAGCACGTCTTCTGCCCACGTGCGAGAACTCGGCGGGGCGCCCATGGTGGTCGAGTAGTCGTCGAACAGCTGCTGCAGCCGAACGTGGGGGTCTTCGCGGTCAGGAAACAGGCGGGTGACGAATGCGTTCGGCATGGCGATTCCTCCTCGTCATGGGTCTGAAGACATCATTTCAGGGCTGTGCTGCTGCGGCGCCGATACTGAGCGACTGCCCAGGATGCCCGCATCGCTTTCACTGATGCGGCCCTTCCGGGCCGGCCGCGCCTCCTGTGCCGCGCGGCCGCTTTCTGGGCGTGCACTGCCCGGGTCGTGCGGTCGCCTCGGGTCGTGTGCCACGTCTCCCCGGGCACGACTGGGTCGTGAGGTGTGGACTTCAACAACTACGGAATAAGTTGAGTGCGATTCGTCTAGTTCCGTAGTTGTTGAAGTGTGCTGAACGTGAGGTGCGCAGTGAGGGTGAGCCGGTAGTGAGAGTCCGGTGTGGAGGGGCTGGGGTGCGGAGGGGTAGATGGCGACACGCCGTGTGAATGTCGGTGCAAGTTGCCATATTCGAACGTATGTTCGATCATGGAGAGATGCCAGCCCTTGCGCTCTCCCCCGCTGTCGACCCCGTCGACGTGGGCGGGAGCGCGCACTCGGGTGCTGCGAGCACAGCGCGCATCCAGTCGGTCGAGACCGTGCAGGCTCTGCAGGCCCGCATCGATTCGCTGCAGCGCACGCGGCTCGACTCCCGCCTCATGCCGACCCACGAGGCCTTCGCCGACCTGCTGCCCGACGGCGGGCTGCGTGAAGGCGCGACCTACGCTCTCAGCCCCTCGAGCGCACTCGTCATGGCGCTGCTCGCCGGCCCCTCGCAGGCCGGCTCGTGGTGCGGTGTCGTGGGCATGCCCGAGTTCGGGGTCGAGGCCGCCGAGGCGATGGGCATCGATCTCGATCGACTCGTGCTGGTTCCGCACCCGGGTGATGCGTGGCTGACGGTGACGGCGGCGATCGCCGACGCACTCAGCGTTGTCGCCGTGCGGCCGGGGCGAGCGGCGAGCGACGGCGCGATCGCCAAGCTTGCGGGCCGCCTTCGCGAGCGTGGCTCGATCCTGCTCGTGCTCGGGGCATGGCCCCAGGCCGAAGCGATGATCAGTCTCACCGAGAGCCGCTGGTCGGGGCTCGGTGACGGGCACGGGTGCTTGAGCGAGCGCGAGGTCACGGTGACGGTGAGTTCGAGGCGCGGCGGGCGCCCCCGCAGTGCGCGAGTGATGATGCCTGATGCTGAGCTGGGCATCCGTCGGGTCGATGGCGGTGCCGCGGCAGATCGCGCGCGTGATCGATGGCTGCCCGAGCGCGACGCGGCGAGGCGGGTCGGCTGATGCAGCGCACGCTCGTGCTGTGGGTGCCTGATTGGCCCGTCATCGCGGCCGTGCGTGAGGGGCTCGCCCGCGAGGGGGCGCCGGTCGCGGTGATGGCGGCGAACCGCGTCGTGGCGTGCTCGCCGGCCGCTCGCAGTGAAGGAGTGCGCGCGGGGCAGCGGCGGCGCGAGGCGCAGTCGCTCTGCACCTCGCTCGTCGTCGTTGCCGTCGACGAGGGGCGCGACCACCGCCTGTTCGCTCCGCTCATCGACGCCGTCGAAGCCCTCGTCGCTGGCGTGCAGGTCGTGCGGCCAGGCCTGCTGGCGATCGCAGCCCGAGGCCCTGCCGGCTACTACGGCGGTGAGCGCGCGGCCGCGATCGCGCTGCGTGGTGCAGTGCTCGCCGAAGCCGTGCACGATGTGCGCATCGGTGTTGCCGACGGGCCGTTCGCGGCAGAGCTCGCTGCGCGCACTGCCTCACCCGCCGAGCCGGTGCGCATCGTGGCGGCTGAGGCCTCGGCATCGTTTCTCGCCGAGTTCTCGGTCACCACGCTCGGCGACCCCGAGCTCGCGACGCTGCTCGGCCGACTCGGTGTGCGCACGCTCGGCGACTTCGCAGCCCTGCCCGCCGATGCCGTGCGCGATCGGTTCGGTGCCGCCGGAGCCCACCGGCACGCGCTCGCGGGCGCCGCAGACGCCACCGTGCTCGTGCCGCGCACTCCCCCGCCCGACCTCGAACGGGTGCTCGAGCTCGAACCGCCCCTCGACCGCGTCGACCAGCTCGCCTTCGCCGTGCGGCAACTCGCCGATGAGCTCGTCGAGACCCTCACGAGCCGACTGCTCGTCGCCACCGCCATCCGCATCGGCTTTCGCGACGAGCACGGCACTGAGACCGAGCGAGCGTGGCTGCACCCGCGATCGTTCCGAGCCAGTGAGATCGTCGACCGCGTGCGCTGGCAGCTCAGCGGCGAGACGCGCACGGCAGGCGCACTGGGCTCTGTCAGAGCGCCCGAGGCCGACCGCGGCCCCGGCCTGCGCTCGGCCATCACCCGGGTGCGCATCGTGCCCGAGAGCGTCGACGACCTCGCCCACCATGAGCCAGGGCTGTGGGGCACGGCGCCCGACGAGCGCGTGCACCACGCTCTGTCGCGGGTGCAGAGCCTGCTCGGTCATGACGCCGTGCTCACCGCGCAGCGCGGCGGGGGGCGCACGCTGGCCGAACGAACGATGCTCGTGCCCTGGGGCGATCGCGCGGTCATCACCCGGCCCCGAGATCGGCCATGGCCTGGCGCGCTGCCGCTGCCCGCACCCGCCACAGTATTCCCCTCACGGCATGCAGTGACGGTGGTCGACGCGCACGGTGCCATCGTGAGCATCGACGACCGCATGAGGCTCTCTGCCGCTCCTGCTGGCTTCGCGCCTGCCGCGGGCGGAACGACCCGGCCGGTCGCCTCGTGGGCAGGGCCGTGGCCGCTCGACGAGCAGTGGTGGAGCATCCGCCGGCGGCGACTGCATCGCCTGCAGGTCGTCGACGCGGCGGGCGTTGCCTGGTTGCTCGTGCTCGAGGGCACCAGCTGGTGGGCCGAGGCTCGCTATGACTAGCCGGCGCTCGGCACATGCCAGGGTGCGCTGATGGGCTGGCACAACCCGCCGATACCGTGGAGCGAGTTCGAACGCGGCCTGCGTGAGGGGCGCAGGCCAGGCACGACGCCGCCCGTCGGCGCTGACGGCGGTGACTCGCCGGCGTGGTCGCCGAAGCGGGCGCCATACCGTGCGACCGGTGTCGAGCGGCCCGACCCTTCGACGGTCGTGCCGTACGCCGAACTGCACGCGCACTCGTCGTTCAGCTTTCTCGACGGCGCCTCGAGCCCCGAAGAGCTGCTCGAAGAGGCCGCGCGCCTCGGGCTGACCGGCCTCGCGATGACCGATCACGACGGCTTCTACGGCGTCGTGCGCATGGCCGAGGCAGCAGAGCCGTACGGCATCACGACCGTGTTCGGCGCCGAGCTCTCGCTCGACCTCACCGGGCCCCAGCAGGGTGTCGCCGACCCAGAGGGCACGCACCTGCTCGTGCTCGCGCGCGGCCAAGCCGGCTACCACAGGCTCGCCGCCGCCATCACCGACGCGCAGCTCGCGGGTGCCGAGAAGGGTCGTCCGGTCTACGACCTCGACGTGCTCGCCGAGCATGCGGGGCGCGGAGGCGATGCGACCGCAGGCGACCACTGGATGATCTTCACCGGCTGCCGCAAGGGCGCCGTGCGGTCGGCCCTCGAAGGCCGTGATACGAAGCGGGCGGGCAACGATGGCGCGGCGGCGGATGGCGTCGCCCGCGCACGGCCGACGCGCGCCCGCATCGCCGCCGCGGGCGCCGAGCTCGACGCGCTCGTCGACCGGTTCGGAGCATCCAATGTCTGCATCGAGATCTTCGATCACGGCCGCCCCCTCGACACCGTGCACAACGACGTGCTCGCCGCTCTCGCCGCCGAGCGCGGGCTGCCCGTCGTCGCGACGGGGGCCGTGCACTACGCGACCCCGGCGCGGTACCCGCTCGCCACCGCGTTCGCCGCCCTGCGTGCGCGCCGCAGTCTCGACGACATGCAGGGCTGGCTGCCGGCCGCCGGCACGGCGCACATGCGCAGCGGCGCCGAGATGCAGCGACTGTTCGCGCGCTACCCCGGTGCTGTGGCGCGCAGCGTCGAGCTCGCCGATGAGCTCGGGTTCAGCCTGCGACAGGCCAAGCCGAATCTGCCGACGCAAGAGGTGCCGCCGGGCCACACCCCGATGAGCTGGCTGCGCGAGCTCGTCTGGTCGGCCGTACCGCGCAAGTATCCCGAGGCGAGCGACGCCGATCGGGCCCGCATCGCGCGCGAGCTCGACGTCATCGAGATGAAAGACTTTCCCGGCTACTTCCTCATCGTGCACGACATCGTGCAGTTCGCCCGCGGCCGCGGCATCCTCTGCCAGGGGCGCGGCTCGGCGGCGAACTCTGCCGTGTGCTACCTGCTCGACATCACGGCAGTCGACTCGATCGGCTACAAGCTGCCGTTCGAGCGCTTTCTCTCGGCGCTGCGTGATGAAGAACCCGACATCGACGTCGACTTCGACTCAGATCGGCGCGAAGAGGTCATTCAATACGTGTTCGAGAAGTACGGCAGGCGCAACGCGGCTCAGGTGGCGAACGTCATCAGCTATCGGCCGAAGAACGCTGTGCGCGACATGGCGCGGGCGCTCGGCTACTCAACCGGTCAGCAAGATGCCTGGAGCCGCCAGGTCGAGAGATGGGGCGCCGTGCTCTCGAGCGATGACCACGACATTCCCGACCCCGTCGTCGACCTCGCGCAGCAGGTGCTCACCTACCCTCGGCACCTGGGCATCCACTCGGGCGGCATGGTGCTCACCGACCGGCCGGTCGGCGAGATCGTGCCCATCGAGCACGCCCGCATGCAGAACCGCACGGTGCTGCAGTGGGACAAAGACGATTGCGCGTGGATGGGCCTCGTCAAGTTCGACCTGCTCGGGCTGGGCATGCTCGCCGCCCTGCAGTATGCCTTCGACCTCATCGATGAGCACCTGGGTGAGACGTGGCAACTTGACACCCTGCCGAAAGAAGAGCAGGCGACCTACGACATGCTGTGCCGTGCCGACTCGATCGGCGTGTTCCAAGTCGAGAGCCGCGCGCAGATGGGCCTGCTGCCGCGCTTGCAGCCGCGAAAGTTCTACGACCTCGTCGTGCAGATCGCGCTCGTGCGGCCTGGGCCGATTCAGGGTGGCGCCGTGCACCCTTTCGTGCGCCGCAAGCTGGGCCAGGCGCCCGTCACCTATGACCACCCGAAGCTCGTCGAGCCGCTCGAGCGCACGCTCGGGGTTCCGATCTTTCAAGAGCAGCTCATGCAGGTGGCCATGGCGGTCGGCGGCTGCACAGGAGACGACGCCGACCTGCTGCGCCGCGCGATGGGCAGCAAGCGCGGCCTCGAGCGCATCGAGTCACTGCGCGAGACGCTCTACGCCGGCATGGCCGAGAACGGCATCACGGGCCAGCTCGCCGACGAGATCTACGGCCGCATTCAGGCCTTCGCCAACTTCGGCTTCGCTGAGAGCCACTCGATCAGCTTCGCTCTGCTCGTCTATGCCAGTTCGTATCTCAAACTGCACTACCCCGGCGTCTTTCTCGCGTCACTGCTGCGTGCCCAGCCGATGGGCTTCTACTCTCCCGCGAGCCTCACGGCCGATGCCGAGCGCCACGGAGTCGAGGTGCGCACCCCCTGCATTCTGCGCTCGGGGGTCGAGGCGGGGCTCGAGCGGGTCGATCTGGTGGTCGCCTCAGCGCACGAACCGGTGGCTCCGGATGCCCGCCGCGCGTCGCCCACGGGGCTCGAGCAGTGCATCCACCGCCGTCAGCCCCCCGTGCCCGAGTTCGATGTAGCCTCGACGAACGGCGATCTCGCCGACTGCGCGCTGCACCGCCGAGATGCCGAGCTCGCGGTGCGCCTGGGGCTCGCCGAGGTCACGGGCATCGGTCGGCCGACGGCCCAGCGCATCGTCGCCGAGCGCGAGCGCGGCGGCCCCTACCGCGACCTCACCGAACTCGTGTACCGCACCGGGCTGACTGCCGCCCAGGTCGAAGCCCTGGCCACCGCCGGAGCCTTCGACGTGCTCGGCATGTCGCGTCGCGAGGCGCTGTGGGCGGCGGGTGCGGCGGCGCACGCCAGACCCGAGTACCTGCCCGGCGTCGTGACGGCCGTGCAGCCGCCGCTGTTCTCCGATCTCGACGACTACGAGCTCATGGTCGCGAACCTCGTGTCGACGGGCATCGCACCGGGCGACCATCCCGTGCGCTTCGTGCGCGCCCTGCTGCGCGAGCGCGGAGTGCTGACCTCGCGCGAGCTGCGTGGTGCCGAGCCGGGCCGCCGAGTCGAGGTGGCGGGCGTCGTCACCCACCGTCAGCGGCCGGCGACCGCGAGCGGCATCACCTTCCTCAACCTCGAAGACGAGACGGGCCTCGTCAATGTGATCTGCTCGGTGGGGCTCTGGGGTCGCTACCGGCGCACGGTGCGCGAGAGCCGCGCCCTCATCGTGCGGGGCACGCTCGAGCGCTCGCCCGAGGGCGTCGTCAACATCGTCGCTGACCGCGTCGAGTCGCTGCCCCTGCGCGTCACGATGCCGAGCCGCGACTTTCGGTAGCGGCCGTCGTCTTCTCAGTCAAGGCATGTCTCACTGCCGCTTTCGTCCCTAGCCTGAACTGATGACAGACGCGGCGAAGACGACAGCGCAGAGAACAGCGAAACAAGCCGCAGAGACGGCCCACGAACTGCACACGAGCCGGTGGTTCGAACGCGCAGCGCGCACCGGCTTCGCAGTCAACGGTCTGCTGCACGTGCTCATCGGGGTGCTCGCCATCTCGGTTGCCGTCGGTGCGGGTGCTGACGACGCTGATCCGGGCGGAGCGCTGCGCGCTGTGGCGCAGACGCCCGGTGGGCTCGCGCTGGTCTGGGTACTCGCGGCCGGGCTCGCCGCTCTGTCGATCTGGTTTCTGCTTGAAGCGGTTCTCCAGCACCTGCTCGAGCGCGAATGGAGACCGGGGCTCGTCATGCTCGCCAAGGCGAGTGCCTATGGTGCACTCGCTGTTCCTGCCGTGACCATCGGGCTCGGAGGGCAGGTCGATAGCGACTCCGACGTGCGCGAGGTGAGCGCCTCTCTGGTGCAGACGCCGCTCGGCATCGTGGTGCTCATCGTGGCGGGCCTGGCAGTCGTCGCGGTCGGGGCGTTCTTCATCATGAAGGGCGCGCGCATGACCTTCCTGGACGACATCCGCACCCCCCTGGGAGACACGCGAAAGGCCGTCGCCGTGGTGGGCACCGTCGGCTACATCGCGAAGGGCGCAGCCCTCATCGCCGTCGGCGTGCTCGTGATCGTGACCGCTGTCACGGCCGATCCGTCGTCGGCGGGAGGCTTCGACGAAGCATTTCGGTCTGTCGCAGAGCTTCCGTTCGGAGCGATCATGCTCGTGCTGGTCGCTCTCGGGCTCATGGCGTACGGGTTCTACTGCTTCGTTCGGGCGCGAAGAGCGAAGCTCTGACGAGCGTGGCTATAGCTGAGACCGATAGCGTGGCACGATGAGCGCGGCCTCCGACCTGACGTCGTCAGGCCAGCGAGCTGACGAGAGAGACGCCGATGCAGTCGACGCCCACGGGGTGGTCGAGGTCGTGCGCTCAGCGCATGAGAGCCGGGTGTTCACTCTTGTGGCGCGGTCGGGCTGGGCGGCAACCGGCCTTCTCCATATGCTCATCGGGGGCCTCGCGATCGCGCTCGCGCTGGGCGATCGCGGCGTGCGCGCCGATGAGGTGGGGGCGTTTCAGGCGCTGGCTGCTCCGCCGATCGGCGGCGTGCTGCTCGTGGTGGTCACCGTGTCGCTCGTCGGTCTCGGGCTCTGGATGATCTCTGACGCTGCGCTCAACCGCGGGCCACGGCAGCGGTGGACCTCGGCGATCGCGAGTGTCGCACAGGGCGTCGTGTACCTCGCGCTCGCGGCGCTGCCGATGGTGATCCTCTTCGGCGGCAGCTTCCCGCGCGGTGGCGTCGTTCGGCGCATCGCCACCTTTCTGCTCGAGACACCGGGTGGAGCCTTCCTTCTCGTGATGCTCGGCGCGGGAGTGATGATGTCGGGCGTGTACTTCGTGCTGAAGGGAATCATGCGCCGTTTCTCGTGGGAGCTGCGGCCTCTGCCGCCGCGCCGCGGTCGCGCCGTGCGGGCCGCTGGCGTGATCGGGTACATCGCGCGCGGCGTCGCCTTCGTGCTGCTCGGGCTGCTGATCGTCGTCGAGGCGCTCGAGTCGGATGCGACTGGCATCACCGGTCTCGACGGCACGTTCACGGCAGTGCGCGACGTGTTTCTCGGGCCTGTGATGCTGGGGCTCATCGGTGTGGGCCTCGCGGTCTACGGCGTCTACGGCTTCGCGCGGGCCCGATTGTCGCGCATCTAGGCCCCGGTGCGGCCCGAGTCGACGTCGGTCGCTCGTCGAGCAGCGCGGCCGGGGGGCGGGGGCGCGGCACTCTGCACGCGGCGGCGTGGCGCCCACCACAGCACGATGAGCGTGATGATCGCGATCACCGTCATCGGCACCAGTGCGAAAGGGCCTGCGCTGCCGTCGCTGCGGTCGAACGACTCTTCCAGTGTGCTGAGCACGACCGCAGGGCCGAGCAGCAGCACGTTGTTCAGCACGTGGATGAACACCGCGATCTCGAGACCGCCGGTCGCTCGAACGATGAGCGACATGGCCACGGCGAAGACCAGGTAATAGGCGATGAGCCAGGGGTCGGCCGCGAAGTGCACGAGAGCGAATGCGATCGATGAGACGAGGGTGCCGATCGCGAACGACACTCCGGGCCGACGCGACCATGACCCGACGGTGCGGGTGAGAAAGCCGCGAAAGCCGAACTCTTCACCAGCGGCTTGCAGCGGAGTCGTCAGCACGATCATGACCAGCAGCGCCACCGTGGTGCCGCTCGGGGGCACGGCGATGAGCTCTGCGGCGGCGAGCACGATTCCTCCTCCGGCATAGAGCAGAAAGATCGGCACGATGAAGAGCGCAGACCGTGCCATGAGGTGCCAGCGCCACGTTCCCGTGACCGAGAGCATCCATCGGGGTCGAACACCGAAGAACATCCACTGCGTGACCATCGAGATCGGCACGAGCGAGGCGAGCACCAGGTTGTTCGCGAGGAACACCGTCGGCGTCAACACCACGGCACCCGAGTTCACGGCGGCCTCGGTCGTCAGGCCCAGCACGAGGTCGACCTCGATCGCCGCGAGCGACAGCAGCACGCTGACCGCGACCACGGCGGCGCCGAATACGACCAGAGCGCTGGCCGCGACCCACCAGGGCCGACGGGGTTCGCTGAGCGCATCGGCATAGTGCCGCACGGCCGGGTCGGTCTGCGCACCGCTCACGTGTTGGCCCCGCGAGCATCGACCGAGACGACGGCGACGTCGTTGCCGTCGCGCTCGACGACCAGTTCGTCGGCGAGGTTGACGGCAGTGCACACGTGGTTGGGGGCGATGCGCAGGCGCGTGCCGAGTGCGGGTGCCCCTGCGCCGTCATCGGCGAACTCGATGGTCGCGTGGTGCTCTGAGAGCGCGATGATGCGCGCGTCGGGGTGCGCGGGAAGGCGACCGAAACCGGTGGCCCACGACTGTCGGTCTGCGCCGATCACCTTGCTGCCGAGGTCGACGACGGCGCGCGTGCCGCGCACGCTCACGACGGTGGCCACCGCGGTGAGGGCGATGCGGCCGGGCCCGGCGGTGCCGAGCTCCCACTGCTGGGCGTCGTAGAACGGGTACACGCCGGGGCGCATCTCGGTGAGCACTCCGCCAGCCGCTCGGCCCGTGGCGGCGTCGACGCTCGGTGTCGAGCCTCCGCTGACGACCGCGCAGGCGATGCCGAGGCCGAGCAGCGAGTCTCGCGCCGTGGCGAGTGCGTGCGCTTCGTCGTGCGCGGCGCTCGCGCGCGCCTCTGGCGCATACGAGTGACCCGGAAACGTGAAGACCCCGTCGACGCGCACCCCGTAGTCGGCGGCGGCCGCGGCGATGATGCCTGCCTGTGCGGGCTCGACTCCCGTGCGGTGATGACCGCTGTCGACTTCGACTGCCACACCGATGGGCACCGGATGCTCGCCGCTCGTCGTCGCCTGCGCGAGCATCCGCGCCCCCTCGATCGAATCGATGCCCACCCGAAGCCGCACGCGACTCGCCAACGCTCGCACTCGCTCGGCACGCGGCCCCTCGGCCCACACCGGATACGCGATGAAGAGGTCGTCGATTCCGCCGTCGGCGAAGACTTCGGCCTCGGCCACCGTCGCGACGGTGAGGCCCACGGCCCCGTGCGCGAGCTGTCGACGCGCGATCTCGATGCTCTTGTGCGTCTTCGCGTGCGGGCGCAGGTCGACCCCGATCGTGCGCGCGTGGTCGGCCATGGCGCTGAGGTTCACCTCGAGCAGTCGTTCGTCGACGGAGAGGTAGGGGGTATCGCGCACTCCCCCATCATCTCGCGTCGGGCCTGTCAGCCGCCCGCCATCTGCTTGCGCAGCAGTTCGATGCGCGACTGCAGCTGCGCGACGGTCGCCTGGCCGACCGCGGGCCCGCCGCACAGTCGGCGCAATTCGGCGTGAATGTGGCCGTGCGGTTGACCGGTGAGCTTGGCACGCAGGCCGACGAGACTGTTGAGCAGCGACCTCTGCTCTTTCAGCGAGCGGTAGAGCGCTTGCGGTGCCGGTTGGGTGGCCGGCCGCTCGGCCGCCCGACGCGATTGCCGCTGCTGCCGGGCGCGCAGCACCTCGCGCACTTGATCTGGTTCGAGAATGCCGGGCAGCCCGAGAAAGTCGAGTTCTTCGAGACTGCCGACTTCGGCGAGGTGCCCGAAGTCGTCGCCTTCATAGACGACCGAGTCGAACGTCGCCGTCGATTCGAGCGCCTGGTAGGTGAATTCGGCCAGCTCGGAGTCGCTCGCCTTCTCGTCGCGCTCGGCGTCGGCGAGCAGCGAGTCGTCGAGCAGCTCGTCGCCCGCGCGGTCGAGCGCGTGATCGCGCTCGCGCTCGAGTTCACTGGCCAGTCGGCGAATGCTCGGCACGCTGGGAATGAAGATCGACGCTGTCTCGCCGCGGCGGCGCGCACGCACGAAGCGGCCTATCGCTTGAGCGAAGAACAGGGGTGTGGATGCGCTGGTCGCGTAGACCCCCACCGCCAGCCGCGGCACGTCGACCCCTTCAGAGACCATGCGCACGGCGACGAGCCAGCGTGATTCCGACTCGGCGAACTCAGCGATGCGGTCGGATGCTCCGGCCTCGTCGCTCAGCACCACGACGGGTTCTTCTCCGGCGATGGTGGTCAGCAGTGCGGCGTAGGCGCGCGCTGTCGCCTGGTCGGTCGCGATGACGAGCCCGCCGGCGTCGGGTATGGCGTGGCGCACTTCGGTGAGTCGGGTGTCGGCGGCGCGCAGCACGCCGCTCATCCACTCGCCGCCGGGGTCGAGGGCGGTGCGCCATGCTTGGGCAGTGATGTCGGCGGTGTCGTCCTGGCCGAGCACGGCTTCCATCTCATCGCCGCTGGTGGTGCGCCACCGAGTGCGGCCGCCGTACGACATGAAGAGCACGGGCCGCACGACGCCGTCGCGAAGCGCGCGACCGTAGCCGTACTGATAGTCGGTCTGCGAGAGCCGCACTCCCTCTGCGTCTGCGACGTAGCTGACGAACGGTATGGGGGCGGTGTCGCTGCGGAAGGGTGTCCCGGTGAGTGACAGTCGGCGAGTCGCACTCGAGTATGCCTCGCGCAGCGCGTCGCCCCAGCTCAGTGCGTCGCCGCCGTGGTGCACTTCGTCGAGAATGACGAGCGTCGTCGCCTGTTCGACGAGGGTGCGGTGCACGAACGGCTGCACGGCGACTTGGGCGTAGGTGACGGCGGCACCGTGGAATGCGCGGGCGATGACGCGTGACGAGTTGCGAAACGCTGGGTCGAGCCGTATGCCCACGCGATGAGCGGCGTCGGCCCACTGGCGCTTGAGGTGCTCGGTCGGTGCGACGACGATGACCCGCTCGACCGTGCGGCGCGCGAGCAGCTCGGCCGCGAGTCTGAGCGCGAAGGTGGTCTTGCCCGCTCCGGGGGTCGCGGCGGCGAGAAAGTCGCGCGGCTCGGTCTCGAAGTAGCGGTCGAGCGCTTCTGCCTGCCAGGCGCGCAGGCGGTCGGCCGTGCCGCGAGCGGCGCGTTCAGGGTAGGCCGGTGACAGGTGCTCTGCTGCGAAGGTGCCCACATGCGGAGCGCGGCGAAAAGAGGCTGTCACGAGACCTCGATGCTAGTCGACACCACCGTCGCCGCTGGTCGGCACGCTGCCGCGGCGAAGTGTCTCGTCGCGCAGCAGCGATGCTCGCTGCACCGCTCCTCGGCCAAACTTCGCCGTGAGAGCATCTACTGTCTCTTCGGCGTCTCGCCATGACTCGTCGTCGTTCCAGAGCCCGCGTGCGACCGCGCCGGTGGGCAGCAGGTTCTCGGCGCGCACGCCGACGAGCCTCAGCCCCTGGCCGACGACGGGCGACGCGGTGTAGAGCGCGCGCGCCTCGGCGGCGATGCGCTGTGCGACATCGGTGGGCTCAGCGAGGGTCTGCGTTCGAGTGATGGTCTCGAAGGCACCGAACCGCAGCTTCACCGACACTGTGCGTGCGACCCAGCCGCCGCGACGCAATCGTTCGGCGACCCGGTCGGCGAGCCGCAGCAATTCGCGCTCGATCGACGCGCGATCGGCGATGTCGTGCTCGAAGGTCACTTCGTGACCGATGGTCTTCTCGGCTCGGTGCACCGTGACCGGTCGCGGGTCGCGGCCGTGCGACAGTTCGTGCAGGTGACCGGCCGACGCTGGGCCGAGTGCGCGCGCGAGCGCGTCGAGCGGGGCATCTGCCACATCGCCGATCGTGCGCAGCCCTAGCCTCTCGAGGCGCTGCGCCGAGGCTGTTCCGACGCCCCACAGCGCCGTGATCGGCTGGGGCCGCAAGAAGTCGAGGGTCTCTGCGAGCGGCACGATCAGCAGCCCGTCTGGCTTGGCACGGCTCGAGGCGAGCTTGGCCACGAACTTGGTCGCTGCCGCACCGACCGAGGCGACGAGGCCGGTCTCCGCGCGAATGCGAGAGCGAAGCTCCGTGGCGATCACGTAGGGCGGGCCGAAGAGTGCCATCGCACCGCTGACGTCGAGAAAGGCTTCATCGATGCTGAGCGGCTCGACGAGCGGGGTCACGTCGCCGAGAATCTGCATGACCGAGCGCGACGCAGCCTGATAGCGCTCGTAGTGCGGCTCGAGCACGATCGCCGAGGGGCACCGCCGCAGAGCCACAGCCATGGGCATCGCCGAGTTGACGCCGTATCGTCGTGCCTCGTAGGTGGCTGCTGTGACGACCGATCTCGCCCCGCGGTGGCCGACGACGACGGGCTTGCCTCGCAATTCTGGCCGGTCGAGCAGTTCGACGCTCGCGAAGAACGCGTCCATGTCGAGGTGCAGGATGCTCGCCGTGCGATCATCCGTCGGCTCGAGCGTCACCTGCCGCCCGCTGCCGTCTTGCTTGCTCACGAGTCGATCGTGTCACGCACGGCCGACGGGCGAGACAGAACGACGGGGTGGGGGCCGCAGCCCCCACCCCGTCGGTGTCGTGAGTGCGCCGATCAGCGGCGACGGCCGGTGACGGCTCCGTAGATCACGAGCACGAGCAGTGAGCCGCCGATGGCGAGCAACCACGTGCCGATGTCGAAGAACGAGTCGATGCTGCCGAGACCGAGCTGGCTTCCGATCCAGCCACCGAGCAGCGCGCCGAGCACGCCGACGACGAGAGCGCCGAGGAACCCGCCGGCTCCCTTGCGAGGAAGGATGGCGATGGCGATGGCGCCAGCGATGAGACCGAGCAGGATGAATCCGAGGAATCCCACAGGTGTTCCTTTCGTTGTGCCGGCTCCCGGTCGGAGCACAGCGTGGTCAGGCGTTCTTCATAGGAAACGCCCGGGCGATAGTCAACCAGAACACCCCCCGTTCGGGGGTAGACCTCTCAGCAAGCTCACAGTGAGCCTCATCTTCTAGGCTAGACGCATGCCGCAATTGCAGCCCTGGTCGCGCTATGTCGCCATCGGCGATTCATTCACCGAAGGCATCGGCGACCCTGAACCGCAGAGCCCCGGCGGCCACCGCGGGTGGGCCGACCGGGTCGCCGAGGTGCTCGCCGAGCGCACGGTCGACTTCGCCTACGCCAACCTGGCCATCAGGGGTCGGCTGCTGCAGCAGATCGCCGATGAGCAGGTCGATGCCGCTCTCGCGCTGCGGCCCGATCTGATCTCGATCTCGGGCGGCGGCAACGACATCATCCGCCCCGGCACCGACCCCGATCGTGTCGCCGAGCTCTTCGACGAGACGATCGCCCGACTGCGGTCTGATGGCGCGACGGTCGTCATGTTCAACGGCCCCGACATCGGCATGACCCCGGTATTGCGACGGGTGCGCGGCAAGGTCGCGATCTACAACGAGAACCTGCGCTACATCGCGGCGAAGCACGATGCCATCGTGGCCGACATGTGGGCGCTGCGGCAGTTGCAGAATCCGCAGATGTGGGCTCCCGATCGTTTGCACTTCTCGCCGCTCGGCCATCACACGATCGCGATCATGATGCTCGAGTCGCTCGGCATCGACCACGGTCTCGAGCCTCAGCATCCGGAGCCGATTCCCGCCCGCTCGTGGCGCGCCGCCCGCGTCGACGACATCGGCTGGGCCCGCGAGTATCTCGTGCCCTGGGTCGTGCGCCGCGTGCGCCATCAGTCGTCGGGCGACCGAGTGAGGCCGAAGCGACCCACCTTGCCTCCCCAGTAGGTCAGTCGCCCTGCAGCGAGTCGACCAGTCCCGCGAGGGGCTGCGCCAAGCGCCAGTCGAGGGGCGGTTCACCGATCGTGCCCACCCACTGCACCGGAACCATGACGCGTCGGCCCCCGTATCGAAGCTCGACATGGGCGGCGACCTCGCCATCCACACCCGGCTGCAGGGGCGACGCGTGCACGACCGCGACCGAGCTGATCGGCCCCCAGACCACATCGTCGACCGCCCGCGCAACGCGCAGCTCAGCGGTGTCGCCCCACGGCGTGGAGTAGCGGGCCACGACGGCGCCCTCGCGCACGAGGCTCACCTCGTGATAGTCATCGCGCACGCTTTCGAGCAGTGCTCGAACATCGGCGGCGACGCGCACATGATCGGGGCCGTTGAGCACGACGCCGACGACGCGGTGCTCGCCCGTCGGGCCCGCGTGCTCGGCAGAGAACAGCAAGGATGCGCCGGAGGCTCTCAGGGTGCCGGTCTTCAACCCGGTCACTCCGTCGACACCGACGATCAGGTTGCGGTTGTCATAGCTGCCGATGCCGGGCACCGACACTCGTGGCTTGGCCGCTGCCTCTGCGACAACAGGGTCGGCCGCAGCGATGCGTGCGAGCCTCAACAGCTCGCGCGGGCTGCCGACGTTGCCTGGTGAGAATCCCGTCGTGTCGGCGATCTGAATGCCCGTGAGACCCTGGCCGTCGAGCCACGCTCGCGCGGCGACGAGGTAGGCGTCGACCGAGCCGAAGGCCCACACCGCGAGGGTCTCGGCGTAGTTGTTGGCCGAGTGCACCATCATGAGCTCGACGACCTCGCGCTGCGTGATCGTGCGGCCGACGGGCGCGGGCGCAGTCGTGCCGTTGATGGCGGCGTAGCGAGCGACGAGTTGCGAGTCTTGCGTGGAGAGCGTGATCGTCGCGCCGTCTGACCCCGCCTCGATCGGGCGCTCGCTCAGCACGACCAGCACGGTGACCACCTTGGTCAGCGACGCGATAGGTCGCGCCGTATCGATGTCGACGCCGGCAAAGAGGTGGTCGCTGTCAGCATCGCCGATGGCGCTGCCGCCGTAGCCCGGCAGCGCGACCACCGCCTCGGGCGTCGACACCGAGTCGAGTGCGAGAACCTCGGGCTGCACCGGCTCGACCGGCGCGAGCACGGCAAAGGCGCCGTAGGCCGACGACACCAGCAGCGCCGTTGACGTCACGACCGCGAGCGCGCCTCTCCATCGCGGCGTGGGTCGACGCACCGTCTCGGGCGGTGTCGAGTTCAGAGACCTCGCTGTCACGCCGAGTGTCGCCAGACAACTTCAGTCTGCAGCAGCACTCCGTCAGAGTGCGATTCGCCCGCTTGCACCTGATCGAGCACGAGTTGCGCGGCCCGGGCGCCCAGTTCTGCCGCAGGTTGACGAACTGTCGAGAGCGCCGGGCGCGTGCGCCGAGCCCACGCGCTGTCGTCGAAGCCCACGACTCCGACGTCGCCCGGCACTGTTCGACCCGCAATGCGCAAGGCTTCGAGGGCGCCCGCAGCCACAGCGTCTGAGGCGGCGAAGACTCCGTCGATGCTCGAGTCGATCGCGAGCAGCTCGGTCATGCCGGCGACGCCGGCCGCGAAGGTGTAGAGGTTCTGGCGCGACACCATCGAGTCGTCGAATCTCGCGCCAAGGGCATCTTGAAACCCCGACAACCGGTCGCGGCCGCTGTCGCGGTCGAGGCCCGCGGCGATCATGCCGATGCGTCGACGACCGGTCGCCGAGAGTCGATCGGTGATCTCACGTGCTGCCCCCCGATTGTCGATGCCGACCCACGGCAGCTGAGGCTGATTGTCGGGCCGACCAATCATCACCGCGGGCAAACGCAGATCGGCGATCGCTTGCGAGATCGGATCACCCGCTCGCGCCGACACAATGATGGCGCCGTCGACGAAGCCTCCGCCGAGGTACCCCGTCACTCGCTGCGAGTCGCGCTCGGTGTCGATCACGAGCGAGACCAGCTGATAGTCGGCTTCAGAGAGCGCTGCGTTGATGCCGAGCAGTATGGCCCCGATGTTGGGGTCGTCGACGAACACCGAGTGCGGCTCGTGCACGATGAGCGCGATCGCTCCTGACGACTGCGTCGCGAGGTTTCGCGCTGCCGTGTTGCGCACGTAGCCGACCTTTGCGATGGCTGCTTCGATCGCTTCACGCGCGGAGGCTGAGACGTAGGGCTCGCCGTTCAAGACGCGCGAGACTGTGCCCCGTGACACTCCCGCTTCGGCCGCCACATCGAAGATCGTGGCGCGCTTGTGGCGCGAGGTGGATTCAGGCACGGGGCCCAGTGTATCCACGGCGACACGCCGTTGCTGTTGACATTCGCAATCGGTCGTGCCTAATCTGTGCACGCTCACAGAATCTCGAAACATTCGATGCGCGACTGGCCCTGTGCACGCTCACAGAGTGCTCGAGATCGAGCGACGACGACGTTGACCACCGAACCTGAGAAGGACGGCTTGTGAGCACTCCCCACACCCTGAGCGCCGGCAGCGCGCTCGTGCCGGGCTGGGCGACCCGCGACGTGATTCTCGGATGCGACTACAACCCCGAGCAGTGGCCCGAGTCGGTGTGGGTCGACGACATCGCGCTGATGACAGAGCTCGGCGTCGACCTCGTGGCCATCAACATCTTCGGGTGGGCGCAGCTGCAGCCTGCCCCCGGCCCCTACGATTTCCGCCGACTCGACCGCATCATCGAACTGCTGCACGACGCCGGAATCAGGATCAATCTCGGCACGGGCACGTCGTCTCCCCCGCCCTGGCTCGCACGGGTGCACCCCGAAACGCTGCCTCGGTTCGCCGACGGCACGCTCGCGTGGCCGGGGGGTCGGCAGGCATGGTGCCCGAGCTCGCCGGTCTTCCGCGAACACGCGCTCGCCCTGGTCTCCGCCACCGTCGAGCGATACGCAGGGCACCCCGCAATCGCCCTGTGGCACGTGTCGAACGAGCTCGGCTGCCACAACGCCCTGTGCTACTGCGACGTCTCGGCGGCGGCATTCCGGGGCTGGCTCGAGCGCCGATACGGAACACTCGATGCGCTCAATGAGGCTTGGGGAACCTCGTTCTGGAGTCAGCGCTTCGGCGACTGGAGCGATGTGCTGCCCCCGCGCACGACGCGCTCCGCGGGCAACCCCAGCCAGATCCTCGACTTCAAGCGGTTCTCCTCTGACGAACTTCTCGAGTACTACCGGGCCGAAGCCGCAGTGATCCGCCAAGTCTCGTCAGCGCCCGTGACCACCAATCTCATGGTCACCGCGCACATCACCACCCAGGACTACTTCTCATGGGTCGACGACCTCGACCTGATCGCGAATGACCACTACCTCGATCACCGTCTGGCCGATCCGCTGGCAGAGCTCGCCTTCAGCGCCGATCTGACGCGCGGCCTCGCCGGAGGCCGACCGTGGATGCTGATGGAGACGTCGACGAGCGCCGTGAGCTGGCAGCCCGTCAACCATGCGAAGCGCGATGGAGAACTGCTGCGCACCGCGCTCGGCCACGTCGCTCGGGGCGCCGATTCGATCTGCTTCTTCCAGTGGCGCGCATCGAGGCGTGGCGCCGAGAAGTTCCATTCTGCGCTGTTGCCGCACAGTGGCACTCACGGCGCGGGGTGGGCGCAGAGCCTCGAGTTGTCTGCTGTGCTCGACAAGCTGTCGCCCATCGTCGGATCACGAGTCGACGCCCGGGCGGCCATCGTCTTCTCGTGGCCCGCCTGGTGGGCGGCGGAGGGAGACTCCCAGCCCAGCAGTCTCGTGCGCTACCTCCCCGAGGCTCACCGTTACCACCGCGCCCTGCGGGCGCTCGGCGTCACTGTCGACATCGTCAGCGCCGGCGCCGCGCTCGACGCATACGACCTCGTCATCGTGCCCACCTTGTATGCCGTCACGGATGCTGATGCCGACGTGATCGCCCGCGCAGCAGATCGCGGTGCGACCGTGCTCGTCACGCCGTTCAGCGGCATCGTCGATGAGTCCGACGCGATCAGGCTCGGAGGCTTCCCCGGAGCCTTCCGCGAACTGCTCGGAGTCACGGTCGACGAGTTCCGACCGCTCGCAGCCGACGAGTGGGTGTCGCTCGCATCGGGAGCCAGAGGCTCGATCTGGAGCGAATCGGTCGTCGTGCATGATGCCGAGGTGATCGACCGTTTCAATGATGGCCCGGCATCAGCCTCGCCCGCGCTCACTCGTCGTGACGTGGGCAGCGGTCGCGCCTGGTACACCGCGACGATGCTCGATGACGAAGGCCTGCTGTCGATGCTGCGTCGGGTGTGCGCCGATGCGGGTGTCGACACCCTCGAGCTGGGGTTCGACGTCGATGTCGTGACCCGCGTGACCGAGAGCATGCGCGCGACGTTCATCATCAATCACCGCACAGAGTCGATCACGGTGCCGGTCGCCGGCCTCGATCTCATCAGCGGTGACGTCATCGGGGGTGCGGCGCGCATCGACGCCGGATCCGTTCGAGTCATCGTGTCAGAGAGGAGCAATCGTGGCGCGTGACACTGCGGTCACCCCGTCGAAAGCCGTGAGCCACAGAAGGGCGCTCGCCGTCTTTCTGCTGCCGTTCGGGGCGCTGTTCGCGATGTTCTACATCATTCCCATCCTCTACGCCGTCTACCAATCGCTGCTCACCGTCGAGCGCGAGGGAACCTTCGGCCCTGCTGTGCAGGTGTTCGGCGGCCTCACGCAGTACATCGCTGTGTTCCAGAACGAGCCGTTCTGGGCATCGATCGGCCGCATGCTCATGTTCGGCGTCGTGCAGGTGCCGATCATGCTGGGGCTCGCCCTGGTGTTCGCCCTGCTGCTCGATTCACCGCTCGTGCGAGGCACCAAGTTCTTCAGACTCGCGTTCTTCGCCCCGTATGCGGTGCCCAGCGTCATCGCAGCGATCATGTGGGGCTTTCTCTACTCTCCCAACCTGTCTCCGTTCACCGCGGTGACGCGCAGCGTCGACTTCCTCTCGGCCGATGCCGTGCTCTGGTCCATCGCCAACGTCGTCACCTGGGTGTACGTCGGCTACAACATGCTCATCATCTACTCGGCCTTGCTCTCGATTCCGCAAGAGATCTACGAGGCAGCGCGCATCGACGGCGCGAACCAGTTCCGCATCGCGTGGTCGATCAAGATCCCCCTCGTCGTACCCGCACTCGTGCTCACCGGAATCTTCTCGATCATCGGCACCCTGCAGCTCCTGGCCGAGCCTCAGGTGTTCAGAAGCTTCTCATCGGCGGTCACGAGCACCTTCACGCCGAACCTCACGATCTACTCGACAGCGTCGGTGCCGAACATCAGCCTCGCTGCCGCGATGTCTGTCGTGCTCGCCGTGGCGACCTTCGTGCTGTCGTTCACCGTGCTGAAGCTCACGCAACGGAGGGCCGCCCTGTGACCACGTCATCAGTGAAGAAGCAGCGCCGACCGTCTCGCTCGGGAGGCATTCGCGAAAGCGCTGTGTCGCGCACCGTGGCGATGTCGGTCATGGTGGTGGCGACGCTCTACTTCTTGACGCCGTTGTGGTGGCTCTTCGTCGCCGCGACCAAGAACCGACCAGACTTCACGACCACGGCTCCGCTGTGGTTCGCCGACTTCTCACTGTTCGACAACATCGCCGCACTGCTCGACTACCGCGGTGGCGTCTTCGTGCGCTGGCTGGGCAACAGCGCTCTCTATGCCGGCGTGGGGGCAGCGCTCGCAACGCTCTTCGCAGCGATGGCGGGGTACGCGATTGCGAAGTACGCGTTCCGAGGCCGAGAGACGCTGTTCAATGTCGTGCTGGGAGGCGTGCTCGTTCCTGCGACGGCGCTGGCCCTGCCCCTGTTCCTGATCTTCAGCCAGGCAGGCGCGACAAACACCATCTGGGCGGTGCTGCTGCCGAGCCTCGTGAGCCCGTTCGGGGTCTACCTGTCGCGCATCTACGCCGCCGCGAGCGTGCCTGACGAGATCATCGAGGCAGCCCGCATCGATGGAGCCGGCGAGGTGCGCACGTTCTTCACGGTCGCCACGCGCCTGATGGCACCAGCACTCGTCACGATCTTCCTCTTCCAGTTCGTGGCGATCTGGAACAACTTTTTCCTGCCGCTCATCATGCTGCGCGACGAGAACCTGTTTCCTGTCACGCTCGGCCTCTACGTCTGGAACACCCAGGTCAGTCAGATTCCCGACATCCGCGCTCTTGTCGTCATCGGCTCGTTGCTATCGGTCATCCCCCTCATCGTCACCTTCCTCGCACTGCAGCGCTTCTGGCAGTCGGGGCTGGCGAACGGCGGGCTCAAGTGAGCCGCCGGCAGACCCTCGACCGCGCTGCGGCCGAGCGGAGCATCGCTCCACGCACCACCACCTGCACCACCAATCGAAAGGAACACAGCATGGCGATCACGCGAATCGCGCGTGCGGGGGCCATCGCGGCCATCTCCGCACTCGCACTCTCGGCCTGCGCGACCGGCGGCACCGACGCCCCCGGCGCTAGCGGCGACTGCGCCCCCTCAGACGGGCCAGTCACCTTGACCTTCACGAGCTGGCTGCCCGGCGTCGAAGAGGCCGTGGCGATCTGGAACGACGAGAACCCCGACATCCAGGTCGAGGTGCAGACCGGACCGAACGGCAACGGCGGCACCTACCAGAACTTCTTCAACCAGCTCGCGGCAGGCAACGCGCCCGACCTCGGTCAGATCGAATTCGACGCGATGCCGAACTTCCGTGTGCAGGACGGCCTCGAGAACATCGCAGCCTGCGAGGGCATTCTCGCGGCAGAAGATCAGTTCGTCGGGTGGACCTGGAGCCAGGTGACCTTCGGTGAAGAGAACGCTGTCTACGCGATTCCGCAAGACACCGGCCCCATGGCCATGTTCTATCGCGCCGACCTCTTCGAGGCGGCGGGCATCCCCGTTCCGACCACGTGGGAGGAGTACGAGGCTGCAGCGGTGCAGATTCGCGAACTCGGCGGCTACATCAACAACTTCTCGCAGAGCGACATCAACGCCTTCGCAGGACTGGTGTGGCAGGCCGACGGCCAGTGGTTCTCGACCGATGCCGATGGCTGGACAGTCGACCTGACAGGTGCCGAGACCACGCAGGTCGCCGAGTACTGGCAGGGCCTCATCGACAACGATCTCGTCGCCGTCTACCCTCCGTGGACGGATGAGTGGAACGCCGCATACAACTCGAGCGAGCTGTGGACTTGGGTCTCGGCGGTCTGGGGTGCCAACACCATCGCGAGCGGCGCGCCCGACACTGCCGGCAACTGGGCTGTCGCCCCGATGCCGCAGTGGGAGGCCGGCGCGAGTGCAGCGGGCAACTGGGGTGGCTCGACCACTGCGGTGCTCAAGGGTTCTGACCACCCGTACGAAGCCGCACAGTTCGCGCTGTGGCTCAACACCGACGCCGACGCGCTGACGGCGATGAACCGCACGGCGAACATCTACCCCGCCACGATCGCAGGAGGCAACCTGCCCGTGTTCGGTGAGGGGCTCGAGTTCTACGGCGGCCAGAACATCTACGAGGTGTTCGCAGAGGCCGGCAAGAACGTCAACCCCGACTTCACGTGGGGCCCGACGATGACGCAGGTCTACAACGATGTCGCCGACGGCTTCGCCGGCGCCGTCTCGGGCAACGGTACGCTCCTGGAAGCACTGACCGCCGGTCAGTCCTCCACGATCGCAGCCCTCAAGGCGGCCTCGATTCCCGTCAAGGAGTAAGCATCTCGTTTCTCCACCTCCGTGCCGCGGGTGTCAGCTTCGTGCTCGACGCCCGCGGCACGGCCGTGCCACGGGTCGTGCACTGGGGTCGCGATCTCGGTGAGGTCGAGTCGACGATGCTCGAGCAGGTTGCTGCGGCCGTGCCCGCCATCGCCCCCAGTTCGCCAGATGCGCCGCTCTTGCCTTCAGTGCTCGCGGGTCCCGCAGAGGGTTGGAGCGGGTTCCCCGCTCTCATCGCGCACCGCTCGGCGAGCGCACCCGCCCGGCTGCCGCTGCGCATCCATCGCACCGGAATGTCGCAGCCCGATGAGTCGTCCGTCTCGGTCGAGCTCGTCGCGCACGACGACGGCGGGGCGTTGCTCACCATCGGCTGGCATGCCCGGCTGTCGCCCGAGGGCGTGCTGGTGATCGGGCTGGATGCCCGCGCAGAAGCCCCCGAGGGCGTCGAGCTGCACCGTCTCGCCGCGACCCTGCCGGTTCCCGCCCGAGCGAGCGAACTGCTCGACTTCAGCGGGGTCTGGGCCGGTGAGCGGATGCCGCACCGTGGTCTCGTGCGCGACGGCCTGCACCTTCGCGATCAGCGTCGTGGTCGACCTGGCCACGACGCCCCCTTTCTCACCGTGATCGGCACCCAGGGGTTCGGTTTTCGCAGCGGCGAGGTCTGGGCGTTGCACCATGCCTGGAGCGGCAACAGCACGACCGGCGTCGAGTCGCTTCCGACGGGTCATCGCCGCCTGCTCGCCGCCGAGCTGCTCGACCCGGCAGAGGTCGTGCTCGCTGCGGGTGAGACCTACACCGCGCCTGAATCCGTGCTGGCATGGTCGATCGAGGGTCTCGACGGGGTGAGCGATCGGCTGCATCCCTTTGTGCGCTCCCTGACTCCCCCGACCCGTCGTCCGGTCGTGCTCAACACGTGGGAGGCCGTGTATTTCGACCATTCCGCCGACGCGCTGTTGCCTCTCGTCGACACCGCGGCCGAGCTCGGCATCGAGCGGTTCGTGCTCGATGATGGCTGGTTCACGGGGCGCACCGACGACCGCAGGGCTCTCGGCGATTGGACGGTCGACCCTGATCGCTGGCCCTCGGGCCTGCACCCGCTCGCCGATGCGGTCGTCGCTCACGGAATGGAGTTCGGCCTGTGGGTCGAGCCCGAGATGGTGAGTCCCGACTCGCGGCTCGCGCGCGAGCATCCCGAGTGGATGCTCGCCGAACCGATCGCAGAGTCTGCGGCGCACCATCCGCCAACCTGGCGGTTCCAGCACTCCCTCGACCTCACCGTGCGGGCTGCGCGCGATCACGTGCTCGACGCCCTCAGCGCCCTGCTGACCGAATACCCCATCTCATTTCTCAAGTGGGATCACAATCGCGACCAGCACGCTGGCACGGCCTCGGCCCACACGCGTGCGCTGTACGCCCTCATCGATGATGTGCGCGAGCGCTTTCCGCATGTGGCGATCGAGAGTTGCGCCTCGGGCGGGGCACGCATCGATCTCGGCTTGGCGAGCCGTGTGCACCGATTCTGGACGAGCGACACGAACGACGCCCTCGATCGGCAGCGCATTCAGCGCTACAGCGCGCTCCTCATGCCGCCCGAGCTGCTCGGCGGGCATGTGGGCGCCCCGCGCGCGCACATCACGGGGCGCACGCACGACCTCTCGTTCCGTCTCGCGACAGCCCTGTTCGGCAGCGCCGGCATCGAGTGGAATGTGACGACGGCCGATGTCGACCAGCTCGAGGCGCTGCGCGAGTGGGTGACGTCGGTCAAGCAGCTGCGCCCACTGCTGACGACAGGGCGCACGGTACGCACCGATGAGGCCGTCGACGAACGCTATGTGCACGGTCTCGTCGCCTCCGACCGCTCTGAGGCGCTCATCGCGCTCGTCACGCTTGCGACTGCGGTGGTCGCCGTGCCACCGCCGTTGCGGTTTCCGGGCCTCGACGCCGACCGTCGCTACCGCATTGAGCCGCTGACCGTGGGCGGGGCGCCGCGCACCGTGCAGGATGCTCCCCCCGCGTGGCTCGCCGACGGCGGCATCACGATCACGGGTCGATTGCTCGCCGAGCTCGGGCTGCCCGTGCCGCTGCTCGCACCTGAGCAGGCGCTTCTGCTGCGGGCTACTGCCGTGGACTGATCCGATCACGAGCGAGCCGTGCCTGCTTCTCGCGCGTCGCGCTAGGTCGTCAGCGCGTACAACGCCACCGCGCTCGCGGCCGCGACGTTGAGCGAGTCGACGCCGTGCCCCATCGGAATCGTCACGACCACGTCGGCCGCGTCGAGGGCGGCACGACTGAGCCCGTCGCCCTCTGATCCGACGACGATCGCCACTCGCTCGGGAGCGGTCGATGCGAAGTCGCGCAGTGCGACCGCATCGTCGGCGAGGGCCAGTGCGGCGATCGTGAAGCCCGCGTCGTGCAGCAGTGGCACGGCGTCATCCCATTCCGACAGTCGAGTCCACGGCACCTGCAGCACGGTGCCCATCGACACGCGCACGCTTCGGCGGTAGAGCGGGTCGGCGCATCGAGGGGTGACGAGCACGGCGTCGGCGCCGAGGCCCGCCACTGAACGGAAGATGGCGCCGACGTTGGTGTGATCCATGACGTCTTCGACGATGACGATGCGCCGAGCATCCCGCAGCAGCATCGCGGGGTCGAGAGGCTCGGGCCGATGCATGCTCGCGAGCGCGCCTCGGTGCAGGTGAAAGCCCGTGAGGTCTTCGAGCACTCCCGGCTCGCCCACGTAGACGGTCACATCAATCTGACCCAGCAGCGCCTCGAGTTCTGGCAGCCAGCGCTCGCTCGTGAGCACCGAGCGCGGTCGGTGGCCCGCGCGCAGCGCGCGCCCGATGACGGTGATCGACTCGGCGATGTACAGCCCGCCCGCGGGCTCGGTCACACGGCGCAGGGCCACATCGGTGAGGCGCGCGTAGTCGGCGAGGGCGGGCGCATCGAGGGTGGTGATGTGCTCGATGCGCATGGATGCTCTTCCGCTCGTCAACGGGGCGCGACTCGCCCTGCCAGCCTTCCGAAACATATCCGAAACCAGAGCGTTCTAGTCTGCGTGGTACGCACTTTCGGAGGCCACATGTCGATCGCCGCACCGCCCGTCGAGCTCGACGCGGTCGCGCGCGCCGCCGTCGAGCGGGCGATCGAGTTGCTGCGCGGTCGTCGCATCGCGGTGCTGACAGGGGCCGGGGTCAGCACCGACTCGGGCATTCCCGACTATCGGGGCGCCGGCGCGCCGGTGCGCACGCCGATGACGTTCAGCCAGTTTCTCGCCGACGAGCCGTACCGCAAGCGCTATTGGGCGGGCAGTCATCTGGGGTGGAAGCGGTTCGCCGCGGCGGCGCCGAACGACGGCCACCGCACGCTCGCCGACCTCGAGCTCAGCGGCATCGTGACGGGAGTGGTGACCCAGAACGTCGACGGTCTGCACGTTCGGGCAGGCAGCCGCCGAGTGGTCGACCTGCACGGCAGCATGGACCGCGTGACGTGCCTGCACTGCGGGCAGACCTTCGATCGTGGGGCGATCGCCGAGCGCATCGCGGTGCTCAACCCGTGGCTGAGCGACGCCGACGCCACACTCAACCCCGACGGCGACGCCGAGGTAGCTGATGTGTCGCGCTTCGCCGTGCCCGAGTGCTCGGTCTGCGGCGGAACCCTCAAGCCCGACATCGTCTTCTTCGGCGAGTTCGTGCCGCCCGTGAAGTTCGAAGAGGCTCGCGGCATCGTGGCCCGCTCTGATGCGCTGCTCGTGCTCGGGTCGTCGCTCGTCGTGAATTCGGGAATCCGTCTTGTGGGGCAGGCCGCCAAGAAGCGGTTGCCCACCATCATCGTCAACCGGGGCGAGACGAAAGCCGACAGTCGCGCGGCCATTAAGATCGAAGCAGGCACCACCGAGACCCTCGCCGCTCTGAGCGAGGCTCTGCGCGCCTGACCGGGCTCTGACCGTCGGAGCCGACGGAAGGACACCATGACCGTCTTCGCACTCGTGCGCCACGGCGAGACCGACTGGAACCGCGAGCGGCGCATCCAGGGCTCGACCGATATTCCGCTCAATGACACGGGGCGTGAGCAAGCTCGGGCGACTGGAGCGCTGCTCGCGAGCCGCCGGTGGAACGCGCTCGTCGCTTCACCACTCTCGCGCGCCGCCGAGACCGCGCGTCTCATCGGCGAGCACGTCGGTCTGAGCGAGCCAGAGCTCGAACCGCGCCTCGTCGAACGGGATTACGGGGCTGCCGAAGGGCTCACGGGCTCAGAGATCGATGCCCGCTACCCCGACGGTGCTGAGGTTCCCGGGCGCGAGCCACGTGAGGCTGTCGCCGTGCGCGCCGTGGACGCCCTGCACGACCTCGCGGCGCGGCACCCCGGTGAGGCAGTCATCGTCGTCGCGCACGGCGGCGTGATCCGCAGCGTGCTCGAGTCGGTTGAGCCCGGGCGTCACCGCGGCATGATCACGAACGGATCTGTGCACTCCTTCCGCCACGCCGATGGTGCACTCGAGCTGGTCGCTTTCGACGACCCCATCGACGAGCGGTCGATCTTTCCGTTCGCCGACGACTTCGAAGAGCAGAATCCGCTCGCAGCGCGCGAGGCGGGTCGCTAGTGGCGAGCGGCCCCGAGCGCTTTCTGGCAGCGACCGCGCACCTGTCGATCTCTCCGATCCGGATGCCCGACTCGACCCACACCGCCGCCTCAGCTGCGGCTGCCGCGGGCTGCGAGGTCGGGGCGATCGTGAAGTCGCTGGTCTTCGTCGCCGTGCACGCCGACGACAGCCGCGAACCGGTGCTCGCCCTCGTCTGCGGCGACAACCGCGCCGACCTCGACGCTCTTGCCGCGGTGCTCGATGCTCGCATCGAGAAGGCCGACGCGAAGACCGTCAAACTCGCGACGGGGTACTCGATCGGCGGGGTACCCCCGCTCGGGCATCCCGAACCGGTGCGCACGATCATCGACCGCGATCTGCTGCGGTTCGACACCGTCTGGTCGGCCGCAGGCAGCGCGTTCGACGTCTTCTCGGCGACCCCCCAGCAGCTCGTCGAGTGGACGGGCGGCGAGCTCGCCGACATCGGCACCCGCTAGCGTCTCCTGAGCACAGCCTGCTCGCGCAGCAGCTCGAGCAGCACTTCGGCCGAGCGACCCCACTCGAACCTCGCCGCCTCGGCGGGCGCCGCGGCCGACCGCCGCTCCCACTCCCCCGGCTGCAGCAGCTGTGAGACGGCAGCCGCGAACGAGCCGGCATCCCCTGCGGTCGCGTACAGCGCCGTCTCTCCGCCGATCTCACGGAAGATCGGAATGTCGCTCACGACCACCGGCGTGCCACGCCCCATCGCCTCGACGAGCGGAATGCCGAAGCCCTCAGCGTGCGACGCACTCACGAGCGCCGTCGCACCCTCGAGCAGCGCGGAATACTCCTCATCGCTCACGCCGTCGTGCACGACGAGAGCGCCCGATGGGGCGGCCGCCTCGAATCGCTCGCGGTCTGCGGCACGAATACCGCTCAGCAGGTGCAGCCGTGCTCCCGGCAGCGAGTGCAGCGCCTCGACGAGCGTCTCGACGCCCTTGTAGGGCATGAACGAACCCATGTAGACGAGCTCGATTCCCGAAGGGCGCTCGCGACGCGCCACGACGGCCGGCCGGTCGGCCGCGTTCGGCACGACGGTGATCGAGCGCTTCGTCAGGCGGTGCTGCCGCATGAGGTCGCGCGTCGTCTCGCTCACCGTCACGACCGCGTCGGCGCGGTTCAGCAGCACGCGCTGCGGCCACCACGCCAGGTGATACAGCCTCCAGCCGAGGCGCACGGGCCACGGCAGATCGCGCGGCGGCGTGGGGTGCGCATAGTAGATGAGATCGTGCAGGGTCAGCACGAGCGAGTATCGACGCCCGAACGCACCCATCGTCTGCATGGGGCTGAAGATGACGTCGGGCGTCACTCGATTCACCTGCCGCGCTACGAACGGCTCACGGGGGCTCGTGGGGCCGCTCACGAGGTGCCACGGCAACCCCTGAGGCAGCATGGCGAGCTGCCGCTCATCGCTGATGAGCAGCTCGAGCGACTCGTGCTCGGCCAGCAGGCCACGCAGCGCACCGACGATCCCCGCGGTGAAACGGCTGATGCCGTCGTGGCGCGGAAACCGCACATAACGGCAGTCGACGACGATCTTCATGCGCTACGCCACGAACCGGCGAATCGCCGCGGCCGCTTCGAGCGGCTTCTCGTAGTGGATGAGATGCCCGACTCCCTCGATGACCTCGAGCGCAGCATCCGGAAACAACGTCACGAGGCGACGCTGTGCCTCGAGAGGAGTGATGTCGTCTTCATCGGCGGCGATGAGCAACGTCCGCTGCTGGATGCTCGGCGCGAACTCGCTCACATCGTGCGACACCGACGTGCGAAAGGCTTCAAGCAGGCTCTGCCGCGAGGCGAACGCAGAGAAGTAGCGGTCGTGCTCTTCGTGAATCCATCGGCGCAGCGCCCTGTCGTCGGTCTTCGCCATCGTCACGCTCATGATGCGCGTGACGAGCCGACTGCGCAGCACGGCGAAGCCGAGCTTCTCGGGCAGTGCGGCCCCCACTCGGTAGAAGCCGACGGCGAGGCGAGTGAGCACGCCGCGTGGGCCCGCGAGCGCATTCTGCCCGATCGGGTTCACGAGAATCACGCGCGGGGTCGGCACGCCCGAGGCGACGGCCGCCGACACGACGATCGAGCCGAACGAGTGGCCCAGCAGCACTGCAGTGCCGTGCACGCCTGTCGCGCGCAGAAAGGCGTCAAGCCAGGCGGTGTAGCCCTCGAGATCGTGCTCCCGATCGACGAGCGCCTCACTCGTGCCGAAACCAGGAAGATCGGGGGCGATGAGCCTCACCTCCGGAAGCTGGGCGATGACAGGCCCGAGTCCGTGGTGGTCACCGCGAAAACCGTGCACGAGCACGACTGTTCGGGCGGCGTCGGCAGGCCCGTAGTCGACCCAGTGCGTGCGCGAGCCCAGCACCTCGGTCGAGTGCTCGACGGCGGGCACCCGCGCGAGGTCGGCGGCGTACGGAGAGAGAGCGGGCATCGCGATTAGTCTAGGCAGGTGTCGTTCACTGCTCCCATCACCCTGCCTGGCCTGACCCTCGACCCGCAGTGGCACCGCCGCAGCGTGTTCTACGAGGTGATGGTGCGTTCGTTCATGGATTCGAACGGTGACGGCACCGGCGACCTCGGCGGACTCATCCAGAAGCTCGACTACCTGCAGTGGCTCGGCGTCGACGCGCTGTGGCTGCCGCCGTTCTTCCAGAGCCCGCTGCGCGATGGCGGCTACGACGTGTCTGACTACACCTCGGTGCTGCCCGAGTTCGGCACGATCGAAGAGTTTCGCGAACTCGTCACCAAGGCGCACGAGCGCAACATGCGCATCGTCATTGATCTCGTCATCAATCACACGAGCGACCAGCATCCGTGGTTCCAGGCCTCGCGCGAAGACCCCGAGGGGCCGTACGGCGACTACTACGTGTGGAGCGACACCGATGAGAAGTACGAAGACGTGCGCATCATCTTCGTCGACACCGAAGAGTCGAACTGGGCGTTCGACCCGATTCGTCGCCAGTTCTACTGGCACCGCTTCTTCTCGCACCAGCCCGACCTGAACTTCGAGAACCCGAAGGTGCACGACGAGATCTTCGATGTCGTGCGGTTTTGGGCCGATCTGGGCGTCGACGGTTTTCGACTCGACGCGATTCCCTACCTGTATGAGACCGACGGCGGCACGGGCGAGAGTGAGCCCGAGACGCACGCGTTCATCGTCAAGCTGCGCGAGATGGTCGATCGCGAATACCCGGGCCGAATCCTCATCGCCGAGGCGAATCAGTGGCCCAACGAGGTCGCAGCATTCTTCGGCACCGACGACGAGCCCGAGTGCCACATGGCGTTCGACTTTCCGGTCATGCCGCGCATCTTCTACGCCTTGCGCTCGCAGCAGGCGACCGAGCTGCAGCGGCAGCTGAGCGAAGAGACTCCCGCTCCTGAGGGCAGCGCGTGGGGCGTGTTCTTGCGCAATCACGACGAGCTGACGCTCGAGATGGTGAGCGAGGAGTACCGCCAGGCGATGTACGGCTGGTACGCCTACGACCCCCGCATGCGCGCCAACATCGGCATTCGACGCCGCCTCGCTCCCCTGCTCGACAACGCGCGCGCCGAGCTCGAGCTCGCGCACGCGCTGCTGTTCAGCCTGCCGGGCAGCCCGTTCTTGTACTACGGCGACGAGATCGGCATGGGCGACAACATCTGGCTGCCCGACCGCGACAGTTCGCGCACGCCCATGCAGTGGACTCCCGACCGCAACGCTGGGTTCTCGCACGCTGACCCTGGCAAGCTCTACCTGCCCGTCGTGCAGTCGCTCGTGTACCACTACAACCAGATCAACGTCGAGAGCCAGCTGGCCCAGTCGCGCTCGCTGCTGCACTGGATTCGCAACGTCATCCACGTGCGCAAGGCTCACCCGACGTTCGGGCTCGGCAGCATGCGCGTGCTCGAGACCGACAACGAGTCGGTGCTTGCATTCGTGCGCGAGTATCGCGGAACCGGCACGCACCTCGGCGATTCGGCCGAGCGCATCCTGTGCGTGTTCTCGTTCGCGCACAACCCCGTGTCGGCGACGATCTCGGCGGTCGGGCTCGAGGGCGCGAGCCTGCGCGACCTGTTCGGTGGCGCTCCCTTCCCGAATGTCGGCGACGACGGCTCGCTGACGCTCACGCTCGGCACGCAGAGCTTCTACTGGCTGCACGCCGACTGAGCGTCGCCGGTGGCCCCTAGGCTGGGCGCGTGACCCTGCTGCAGCGCGACCTCGCCGTCTTCGACCTCGAGACGACGGGGGTGGATGTTCGCACCGCCCGCATCGTCACCGCCTGCGTCGCCCTGCTCGACGACTCCGGGGCCGTCGTCTCTCGTCGAGATTGGCTCGCCGACCCCGGGGTCGAGATCCCGGAGGGTGCGGCAGCGGTGCACGGCATCAGCACCGAGCGTGCGCGTGCCGAGGGCCGCCCAGCAGTCGAGGTCGTCGCCGAGGTCGTCGCCGAGCTGCGCGCAGTGCTCGAGCGCGGCAGGCCCCTCGTGGTCTACAACGCCCCCTACGACTTGACGCTGCTCGCGCACGAGGCCGCCCGGCACGCGGTGGCGCCCCTCGTCGACCCGGCTCCGGTCGTCGACCCGCTCGTGATCGACAAGGCTGTCGACCGCTACCGCAAGGGCAAGCGCACCCTCGAGGCTGCGGCCGCGCACTACGGGGTCGCTCTCGACGGGGCCCACGACGCCGGAGTCGACGCGATCGCCGCAGGGCTGGTCGCCCGCGCCATCGCCGAGCAGCATGCGGCGGCGCTGCCCGCGACCCTCGCCGAACTGCACGCGGCGCAGGTTGCCTGGCACGAGCAGCAGGCCACCAGCTTCGAGGACTACATGCGCACGCAGCGTGATCACACCTTCACGGCCGACCGCGGATGGCCCGTGCGCGCCTGAGGCACGCACTCAGGGCGCCAGCGCGCGCCCAGCCTGCCGCGAGTGTGCCTGTCCCGCGCGAATGTGCTCGTCCCGCAGCAGAACATTTGCGCCCAACGGGCACACTCGGCATTGACGGCGAACGGCCCCACCCAGAGGCGGGGCCGTTCGTGCAGCGAGTGTGCGCTAGTTGCCGAAGTTCTTGAAGCGCTGGTTGAACTTCTCGACGCGACCGGCGCTGTCGAGAATGCGCTGCTTGCCGGTGTAGAACGGGTGCGAGGCCGACGAGATCTCGACGTCGATCACCGGGTAGGTCTCACCGTCGAGCTCGATCGTCTTCTCGCTCGTGACGGTCGACCGGGTGAGGAAGGTCTCGCCCGAGGCGAGGTCGCGAAACACGACAGCTGCGTACTCGGGGTGAATGTCAGTCTTCATGAGCGGTGTCCTTGAAAAGTCTTGGCCGGCGGGCAACCACCGGGGCACGAGAAAGGGCCGCGAGGCCCAACGGTCAAGAATAGCAGAGGGTCGCGCGAAGGTCAGCGCTCACGACGCGCGCGCCGAGAAGCGCCCGTCGTCATGCGACACCGCGAGCGACAACCCGAAGGTCAGACTCAGGTTCGCCGCCGTGATCACCTCGTCGAGCGGCCCAGATGCCGCGATCTGGCCTTCGCGCAGCAGCATCGCGTGCGTGAACCCCGGCGGAATCTCTTCGACATGGTGCGTCACCATGACCATCGCGGGCGAGCTCTTCTCGCTCGCGTACGCTCCGAGCAGCTGCAGCAGCTCTTCTCGCGCGCCCAGGTCGAGGCTCGCGGCCGGCTCATCGAGCAGCAGCAGCTCGGGGTCGGTCATGATCGCCCGTGCGATCTGCACGCGCTTCTGCTCACCATCGCTCAACGTGCCGAAGAGTCGGTCTTCGAACTGGTCGAGGTGCCACTCGCGCAGCACGCGCTGGGCGCGGCGAACATCCACCTCGTCGTAGGTCTCGTTCCACCGGCCCGTCACAGCGTGCGCGCTCGTCATGACCACGTCGAGCACTCGCTCGTTGCCCGGAATCCGACGGGCGAGCGCGGTCGAGGCGAAGCCGATGCGCGGGCGCAGCTCGAAGACGTCGGTCGAACCGAGGCGCTCGTCGAGCACCACAGCAGAGCCCGACGTGGGGTGCATGAGCGAGGCCGCGACCTGCAGCATCGTCGTCTTGCCCGCGCCGTTCGGGCCGAGCACGACCCAGCGCTCGTCAGACGAGACGCGCCACGTAACGCGGTCGAGGATGGCGTTGCCATCACGGGTCAGAGACACTTCGTCGAACTCGAGAACGCTGGCCATGATGCCTCCAGCGTAGAGCACCCGGCTGGCCGTTCTCAGACCACCAGGCCGCGATAGAGCTCGATCGTTCGCGCGGCGATGGTCTGCCACGAGAACATCTGCTCGGCCCGCTGCCGACCCGCGGCTCCCATGAGGTGGGCCGCGGCCGGGTCGCTCACCACCTCGGTGAGAATGGCGGCCAGATCGGCGATGAACCGCTCAGGGTCGAGCGGGGTTCCCGAGCCGTCATGCACCTGGTCGATGGGCACGAGTCGACCGGTGACGCCGTCGTCGACGACCTCGGGAATACCCCCCGTGTTCGTGCCGACCACCGCGACGCCGCACGCCATCGCCTCGAGGTTGACGATGCCGAGCGGTTCGTAGACGCTCGGGCACACGAACGCCGTGGCACTCGAGAGCACGGCCGAGAGCTCGAGCGGCGAGAGCATGCGCTCGATCCACACGACGCCGGTGCGCTCAGCCTGCAGCGCGGCCACCCCGTGCTGCACCTCGCGCAGGATCTCGGGAGTATCGGGGGCACCCGCGCACAGCACGAGCTGCACCTCGGGGGGCAGCCGCCGGGCAGCCTGCAAGAGATAGGGCAGGCCCTTCTGGCGCGTGATGCGGCCGACGAAGACGACCGCGGGGCGGTCGGGGTCGATACCGAGCGAGCGCACTGCGTCGTGATCGATCACGCGCTGCCAGCGTTCGAGGTCGATGCCGTTGTGGATGACCGAGACACGTGACTCGTCGATCTCGGGGTAGCACCGCAGAATGTCGCGGCGCATGCCCTCGCTGACGGCGATGACGGCGTCGGCGCTCTCGAAAGCGTTCTGCTCGATCCAGCGCGAGACGCGGTAGCCGCCGCCGAGCTGCTCGGCCTTCCACGGGCGCAGCGGCTCGAGGCTGTGGGCCGTGACGACGTGCGGAATACCGTGCAGCAATTGGGCGAGCTGCCCGGCCGCGTTGGCATACCAGGTGTGCGAGTGCACCAGGTCTGCACCGTCGACGTCGTCGGCGATCGCCAGGTCGACACCGAGAGTGGCGAGTGCGGGGTTCGCTGAGCTCAGGGTTCCTGGCACCAGGTAGGCGTGCGTGTCAGCCTCGTTGCGCGGAGCACCGAAGCACCGCACTCGCACGTCGAGAGACTGGCGCAGTGCGCGCACGAGCTCGGCAACGTGCACACCGGCTCCCCCGTAGACCTCGGGCGGATATTCTCGGCTGATCACGTCGACGCGCATGGTTTGACGCTAGTACAGCCCCGCCTCTCCCCCTGCACGCTTGCCTCGCCTAGTGTGGGGCCATGTCGACTGCAAAGATCTTCGGAATCGTGCTCGCCGGTGGCGAAGGCAAGCGGCTCATGCCGCTCACGGTCGACAGAGCGAAGCCCGCAGTGCCCTTCGCGGGGGGCTATCGCCTCATCGATTTTGCGCTCTCGAACCTCATCAACTCTGGGCTTCGGCAGATCGTCGTGCTCACCCAGTACAAGAGCCATTCGCTCGACCGGCACGTGAGTCAGGTGTGGCGGCTCAGCGGCATGCTCAACTCGTACGTCGCCTCGGTTCCGGCCCAGCAGCGGCTCGGCAAACGGTGGTTCTCGGGTTCGGCAGACGCGATCTTTCAGAGCCTCAACCTGATTCGCGACGAGAAGCCCGACATCGTCGTGGTGGTCGGCGCCGACCACGTCTACCGCATGGACTTCACCCAGATGATCGACTCGCACATCGCCAACGGTGCCGGAGTCACGGTGGCCGGCATCAGGCAGCCGATCGCGCTCGCCGACCAGTTCGGGGTCATCGAGACCGACCCGGCGAACCCCCAGCGCATCGCCGCCTTCCACGAGAAGCCCACGTCGCCGACCGGGCTGCCGGATGCCCCGCACGAGGTTCTCGCATCGATGGGCAACTACGTGTTCGACGCCGATGTGCTCATGGATGCCGTGACGCGTGACGCCGACGACGCCGATTCGTCGCACGACATGGGCGGCGACATCGTGCCCGACTTCGTGCGACGCGGCGAGGCCTTCGTGTATGACCTCAATCGCAACGAGGTGCCCGGCTCGACCGAGCGCGATCGCTTCTACTGGCGCGATGTCGGAACGATCGAGTCGTTCTTCGACGCCCACCAAGATCTCATCTCGGCGCTGCCGGTGTTCAACCTCTACAACACCGCGTGGCCCATCTACGCTCAGCAGCTCAACTCACCGCCGGCGAAGTTCGTGCGCGACGGTGCAGGGTCGACGGGCGCTGTGATCGACTCGATCGTGTCGCTCGGCTCAGTCATCTCGGGGTCGCACATCGAGCGCAGCGTGCTCGGGCCATGGGTGACCGTCGAATCGGCGACCGTCACCGACACGGTCGTGTTCGAACGCACCGTGATCGGCGCGGGAGCCGTCGTGCGGCGGGCTATTCTCGACAAAGAAGTCGTCATCGCGCCGGGCGCCCAGGTGGGCGTCGATCACGATGCCGATCGAGCCCGGGGGCTCACCGTGACCGACACCGGCATCACCGTGGCGGGCAAGGGCACCCACATCGAATAGCGCGGCCGCGGCCGCCCGAGCCGCGCAGGAGCCATCATGACGTCGGTGCTCGTCGTGCTCGACGTCGACTCGACCCTCATCGAGCAGGAGGCGATCGAGCTGCTCGCCGAGCAGGCGGGCTCTCTCGATGTCGTCGCGCAGATCACCGCGCGCGCGATGGCCGGCGAGCTCGACTTCGCGCAGTCGCTCATCGAACGCGTCGAAACTCTCGAGGGGCTCAATGAGGCTGCGCTCGAGCAGATCTCGGCGCGCATCGAGCTCACTCGCGGAGTGCGCGAACTCGTGCAGGGCATCCACGCTGCAGACGGCCGCATCGCGGTCGTGTCAGGAGGCTTTCACGAACTGCTCGATGCGCACGCCGCCGACCTCGGCCTCGACGTGCATCGCGCGAATCGTCTCGACATCGTCGACGGTCGGCTGACGGGTCGCACGCGCGGGCCGGTCATCGACGCGGCCGCGAAACAGCAAGCCCTGCTCGAGTGGGCGCACGCCTTCCAGGTTCCGCTGCACCGCACTGTGGCGATCGGCGACGGCGCGAACGACCTCGAGATGATGTCTGCAGCCGGGCTGTCGATCGCGTTCGACGCGAAGCCTGTCGTGCGCGAGCACGCAGACCTCGTGCTCGACGAGCGCGACCTGTCGTCAGTGCTGGCCGTGCTCGGGCTCAGAGGTTGACGGCCGAGGTCAGTGGCCCATGCCGAGGCCGCCGTCGACCGGAATCACCGCTCCGCTGACGTAGGCGGCGTCGTCGCTCGCGAGCCATGTCACGACACGCGCGACCTCGAGCGGCGTCGCGAAGCGACCGGCCGGAATAGCCTTCTGGTAGGCGGCCACCTGCTCGTCGGGCAATTCTGCCGTCATATCCGTCTCGATGAACCCCGGGGCGACGACGTTCGCGGTGATGCCGCGTGCGCCGAGTTCGCGCGTCAGCGACCGCGCCATGCCCACGAGAGCCGACTTCGAGGCGCTGTAGTTGACCTGCCCGGCCGAGCCGTAGAGGCCGACGACGCTCGAGATCAGAATGATGCGGCCGAAGCGCCCCTTCAGCATGCCTTTCGAGGCTCGCTTGACCGTGCGGAAGGCGCCCGTCAGGTTGGTGTCGACGACGTCGGTGAAGTCGTCGTCGCTCATGCGCATGAGCAGCGTGTCTCGCGTGATGCCGGCGTTGGCCACGACGACCTCGACGGGGCCCAGCTCGGCTTCGACGGCGGTGAACGCGGCATCGATCGAGGCAGTGTCGGTGACGTCGGCCTGCACGGTGAGGGCGCCTTCTGGGCCGGCGCCCGATCGGGCGGTGACGGCGACGCGGTGGCCCTGTGCGAGAAACTCCTGGGCGATCGAGAAGCCGATTCCGCGATTGCCGCCGGTGATGAGAACGGTGCGCTGGGTCGTCATGGCTCCCCAGCATATGCGCAACGTTGAGAGCTACGATTCCCGTGTGCCGACACCTCCGTCCAGCGCCATCACGAGCCTGCCGACGTCTCCCGATGACGAGCGCCGCACACGCATGATCAAATACGCCGCGGCGATGGGCATTCGCATGATCTGCATCGCAGCCTGCTTCGTGACTCCGGGGTGGTGGCTGCTGATTCCCGCGTTCGGAGCCGTCGTGCTGCCCTACTTCGCCGTCGTCGCCGCGAACACTGTCGTCAACCGGGCCGGCCCCGCCGTCGAACGGCCGGGTGCCCTGCTGCCGTACTCACCCAGTGACGGGCGACTGTGATCGACCTGCCGGGGGCCATCACGAGCAACCGGTGCTCGCGCAGCGGGTGCCGCGCCGCTGCCGAGTGGGCGGTCAACTGGCGAAACCCGCGCATTCACGGCCCCGAGCGCGTGAAGGTGTGGCTCGCGTGCGAAGATCACCGCGACTTTCTTTACGACTATGTCGCGGCGCGAGGGTTTCCGGTGACGATCACTCCGGCGGGGGTCGTCGTCGAGCGAGTGCCCGACCCGGCAGAATAGCGGTCGATGAGCATTCTCTCGCTGGCCATGACCCGTCGCTGGCTCGGCTGGTTGGCGTTCACGACCGTGTTCGCCGTCGTGTGCGTGCTGCTGGCGCAATGGCAATGGGCCAGGCGCGTCGAGGTGGTCGCGCAGATGCGCGTCGTCGCCGAGAACTGGGATGCGCCCGCTGTCGCCCTGCGCGATGTGCTGCCGGCGGGGGGCGACCTCGACCCCGCCCGCGAGTGGAGCCCCGTCACGCTCGAGGGCGAATACCTCACCGATGATCAGGTGCTCGTGCGCAATCGCCCGCTCAACGCACGACCGGGGTTCGAAGTGCTCACGCCGCTCGTGCTCGAGACCGGCGAGGTGTTCATCGTCGATCGGGGATGGCTGCCTTCGGGTTCGGCGCAAGACTCCCCCGACACCGTGCCGGCACCGCCCGAGGGCCGTGTCGAGGTCGTCGTGCGGCTGAAGCCCGGCGAGCCGACCATCGCGGGCCGTGGTGCCCCCGAGGGGCAGATCGCGACGATCCACCTGCCCGAGCTCGCCGAGCGCATCGACGTCGGGCCCGTCATCACGGGCGCTTACGGCTTGCTCGACAGCGAGACTCCCCCGGTTCCCGAGCGCCCGATCGCCGCGCTGCGACCCGTCAACGACGAGGGCCCGCACTTGAGCTACACCTTTCAGTGGTACCTCTTCGCGCTGCTCGGGTTCATCGGTTTCGGCTGGGCGCTGCGGCATGAGCATCGAGTGCTGCGAGCGACCGAGACCGGTGAGGCGCTGCCGAAGCCCAAGCGCGGCATCGACGCCGAGGTCGAAGACGCCATTCTCGACGCGCGCGAGCGCTGACCGAAGGCTCAGGCGAGCGAGATCAACTCGGCGTAGTCGGCCGTCCAGAGGTCTTCGACGCCGTCGGGCATGATGAGCACGCGCTCGGGGTTGAGCGCCTCGACGGCGCCCTCGTCGTGGCTGACCAAGATGACGGCTCCCGAATAGCTCGCGAGTGCCCCCAGAATCTCGGCACGGCTCGCGGGGTCGAGGTTGTTGGTGGGTTCGTCGAGCAGCAGCAGATTGGCTTTCGACACCACGAGCGTGGCGAGCGAGAGCCTGGTCTTCTCTCCGCCCGAGAGCACCCCGGCGGGCTTCTGCACGTCGTCGCCGACGAACAAGAACGAACCCAGCACGCTGCGCGCCTCGCGCTCGGTGATGGCCTCGCTCGCGCTCATCATGTTCTCGAGCACGCTGCGATGCACGTCGAGCGTCTCGTGCTCTTGCGCGTAGTAGCCGATGCGCAGCCCGTGCCCGGGTTCGAGAGTGCCCGTGTCTGGAGTGTCGACGCCGGCGAGAATGCGCAGCAGTGTGGTCTTTCCTGCACCGTTGAGGCCCAGAATCACCACGCGTGACCCGCGGTCGACGGCGAGGTCGACGGCCGTGAAGATCTCGAGCGAGCCGTAGCTCTTCGACAGGCCGTGCGCCTGCAGGGGGGTCTTGCCCACAGGGGCCGGCTCCGGAAACCGCAGTTTGGCCACGCGGTCGACCGCGCGCACCTCATCGAGCCCCGAGAGCATCTTCTCGGCGCGCGCCACCATCTGGTGGGCGGCGGCGGCCTTGCTCGCCTTGGCGCCGAAGCGTGCCGCCTGCAGTTGCAGCTGCGTCGCCTTCTTCTCGACGTTGACGCGCTCTTTCTTGCGGCGCTCTTCGTCAGACTCGCGCTGCCGCAGGTAGTTCTTCCAGCCCATGTTGTAGATGTCGATGACCTGACGGTTGGCGTCGAGGTAGAACACCCGGTTGACGGTCTCTTCGACGAGCGCCACGTCGTGGCTGATGACGATGAAGCCGCCCTGGTACTGCTTCAAGAACTCCCTCAGCCACACCACCGAGTCGGCGTCGAGGTGGTTGGTCGGCTCGTCGAGAATCATCGTCTCGGCGTCGCTGAACAGGATGCGGGCCAGCTCGATGCGGCGCCGCTGACCACCCGACAGGGTGCTGAGCGGCTGGCTCAGAATGCGATCGGGCAGGCTCAGGTTGCTCGCGATGGCGGCAGCCTCCGCTTCGGCCGCATACCCTCCGAGCGACTGGAAGCGGTCGGTGAGGCGGCTGTAGCGTGACATCGCCTTCTCGGCGACCTCAGCATCCTCACTGCCCATGTCGACTGTGGCGCGCTGCATGTCGATGACGATCTGGCCGAGCCCGCGTGCGTCGAGAATGCGCGTGCGAGCGAGCTGCTCGGGGTCGCCGGCGCGGGGGTCTTGCGGCAGATAGCCGATCTCGCCCGTGCGACTGATGGTGCCGCCTGTCGGCTGACCCTCACCGGCGAGGGCTCGAGTCATCGTGGTCTTGCCAGCGCCGTTGCGCCCGACGAGGCCGACCTTGTCGCCCTTGTCCACGCGAAAGCTCACGTTCTCCATGAGCAGGCGCGCACCGACCCGAATCTCGAGGTCTTGCACAGCGAGCACAGCGAACGTCCGTTTCTTTGGTGGGTTTCGACCAGCCGACGAGTGGGGGGCCAGCCCGATAGTCTAGCCGTGTCCCCTGCAGCCCGCCCCCGTGAGGAAGCCCACTGTGACGATCGCCACTACTGCCCTCGTTCGCCCCACTCTCGTCGATCGGGTCGTCACTCGCACCTGGCTGAGCGACATCGCCCTCGTCGTCGCGGGCACCGCGCTCGTCGCAGTGCTCGCGCAGGTGGCGATTCCGCTGTGGCCCGTGCCCGTCACGGGGCAGACTCTCGCGGTGCTGCTCGTCGGCGCGAGTCTCGGCGCCGCGCGCGGAGCGGCAGCTCTTGCGCTCTACGCGATCTTGGGCGGCATCGGCCTGCCGATCTACAGTGACGCCTCGGGCGGCTGGAGCGTGCTGCTCGGCCCCACCGGCGGGTACATCATCGGCTTCATCGCCTCGGCAGCACTCGTCGGCTGGGCCGCCGAGCGTGCGTGGGATCGCGGCTGGTACAAGCCCATCATCACCTTCATCGGCGGCTCGCTCGTGGTGTTCGCCATCGGGCTCCCCTGGCTCGCGGTCTCGCTCGGCCAGCTCGGCCTGCCCAACGATCTGCAGTCGGTGCTCATCGCGGGCTTCTACCCGTTCATCATCGGCGGGCTCATCAAGGCCGCGATCGCGGCGGCAGTGCTGCCGGCCCTCTGGGCTGCGGCAGATCGAGCGCAGAAGCGCGGCTGATCGCTGACGGCACGCGCTCTGCGTGCAGTCAGCGCGTTTGGGGCGCTTTGTGGCATTGGTGTTCGAACTTTCGGCCACTCATGCCACAAACCGCCCACAACGCCGGGCGTCTCACACGCAGGCGCTCGATGGTGAGATGGAGAAGCCCAGCCGCCTTCGGCGGCGCATTGGGCCTGACAGCCCACTGGGCTGTCAGATGCTAAAGCCCAACCGCCTGTCGGCGGCGCGCTTGGCCCTGAGAGCCCACTGGGCTCTCAGATGCTGAAGCCAAGCGCGCGCATCATGTCGCGGCCGTCGTCGGTGATGCGCTCGGGGCCCCACGGGGGCATCCAGACCCAGTTGATGCGAAACTGCTCGACGATGCCGTCGAGGGAGTTCGCGATCGACTCTTCGATGACGTCGGTGAGGGGGCAACCGGCAGAGGTGAGCGTCATCGAGATGATGAGGGCATCGCTCTCGTCATCCCACGCCAGGTCGTAGACGAGGCCGAGATCGACGATGTTGACGCCCAATTCGGGGTCGACGACGTCTTTCAGCCCCTCTTCGACCTTGTCGAAGAGTTGAGGTTCGAGTGCGGTGGGCATGCGCCTAGCTTACGTTCGAGCCGGTCAGGTAGCGATCGTAGCCCTCGTTCTCCAAGCGCTCTGCCAGTTCAGGGCCGCCTTCTTCGGCGACGGCGCCGTCGACGAAGACGTGCACGAAGTCGGGCGTGATGTAGCGCAGGATGCGCGTGTAGTGGGTGATGAGCAGCACGCCGACACCCGTGGTCTCTTTCACGCGATTGACGCCTTCTGACACCACCTTGAGGGCGTCGACATCGAGGCCCGAGTCGGTCTCGTCGAGCACGGCGATCTTCGGCTTGAGCAGTTCGAGCTGCACGATCTCGTGACGCTTCTTCTCGCCGCCCGAGAAGCCTTCGTTGACGTTGCGCTCGGCGAACGAGGTGTCCATGCGCATGGCCTCCATCGAGCCGCGCAGGTCTTTGATCCACGAGCGCAGTGCAGGGGCTTCACCATCGAGTGCAGTCTTGGCGGTGCGCAAGAAGTTCGACACCGTGACGCCGGGAATCTCGACCGGATACTGCATGGCCAAGAACAAGCCGGCGCGAGCGCGCTCGTCGATGCTCATCTCGAGCACGTCGGCTCCGTCGAGCGTGATCGATCCGCTGTCGACGGTGTAGCGGGGGTGGCCGGCGATCGTGTACGCGAGCGTCGACTTGCCTGAGCCGTTGGGGCCCATGATCGCGTGGGTCTCGCCCGAGTTGATGGTCAGGTTGACGCCGCGCAGAATCTGCTTGGCGCCCTGATCGGTCTCGATGCTGACGTGCAGATCGCGAATCTCAAGAGTTGACATGTGTGAATCTTCCTTACGGGGTGCGGATCGTCTCGACGTCTACCAGCACGTCGCCGTTCTCAACGGTGACGGTGTAGACGGGAACCGGCTCGTATGCCGGAAAGTTGCGGGGTGTGCCGGTGGCGAGCTCGAACTTCGAGCCGTGCGCCCAGCACTCGATGGCGTCGTCTTCGACGAAGCCTTCGCTCAGCGAGATCTCGCCGTGCGTGCAGGTGTCGCCGAGCGCGTGCACCGATCCCTCTGAATCCATGACCACGGCCACAGGCTTGCCATCGACGACGACCTTCTTGGCGCTGGCGGGGCTGAGCTCGTCGAGCGAGCAGACACGGGTTGCCACCACGTCACACCACCTCGACCGCTTCGAGCTCACGCTCGATGGCGTCGATGAGGCGGGTCTCGAGCGCCTCATCGCCGATCTTCTGCACCACTTCGATCAAGAAGCCGAGCACGACGAGCCGACGTGCTTCTTGCTCGTCGATGCCGCGTGAGCGCAAGTAGAACAGCTGCTCGTCGTCGAATCGCCCTGTCGCGCTCGCGTGACCGGCGCCAGCGATATCGCCCGTCTCGATCTCGAGGTTCGGAATCGAGTCGGCGCGCGTGCCGTCGCTCAGCACGAGATTGCGGTTCTGCTCGTACGAGTCGGTGCCCGTCGCGTCTCGGCCGATGAGCACGTCGCCGACCCACACCGTGCGCGCTCCTGCGCCGTTGAGGGCGCCCTTATAGGTGACGCGACTGATCGTGTGCGGAGCGATGTGGTTGACGTAGACGCGCTGCTCGAGATGCTGCCCGGCGTCGGCGAAGTATAGCCCGTGCAGCTGGCCGTCGGCCCCGGCGCCCGCGAGGTGCACCGAGGGGTTGACGCGCACGATCGACCCGCCGAGCGAAACGACCACGTGGGTGAGCCGAGCGTCGCGCTCGACTCGACCGAACTGGCTCGACAGGTGCACAGACTCGTCATCCCACTCTTGCAGGCTGACGACCGTCAGATCGCTGCCCGCCTCAGCGACGATCTCGACGTTCTCGCTGAGTCTCGCGCTGCCGCGGTTGTCGATGATCACGAGACCGCGCGCGTTCGGCCGCGCCGTGATGACGGTGTGCGCAGCGCGAGGGGCGTGGTCGACGCCAGTGCGGTCGATCGTGACGACGACGCGCTCTTCGGCCGAGAGCGTCACGGCGAGGGCGCGTTCGAAGCTCGACCAGGCGTTCGCGGCGGCACGCTCTTCGGCGAGGCCCGCCGACCCGATGCGGTCGTCGGTGCGGTCGATCCATTCGACGGCGACACCGGGCGCTTCGGTCACCTCGGCAGCGAACGGCGAGCCGTCGAGCGCGTCATCGATGAGGTCGCGGATGCTCGCCACGGGTGTCAGCCGCCATTCGAGCTCTCGGCCGGTCACCGCCTCGAAGTCTGCGTGCACGCTCGAGGCGAAGCGCTCTGAGCGGGTCTGCACGGGCACCGGTGATCCGGGGCCGTGAGAGTGCGGCCGCGCGCCTGCGTGACCGGCCTCGTCGATCGACGGGGTCGTGGGGGCTGAACTCATCTAGCCGACACTGCCTTCCATGCTCATCTCGATGAGCTTGTTGAGCTCAAGCGCGTACTCCATCGGCAGCTCGCGCGCGATGGGTTCGATGAACCCGCGCACGATCATGGCCATGGCTTCGTCTTCGGGCAGCCCTCGAGACTGCAGGTAGAACAGCTGCTCTTCGCTGACGCGCGAGACGGTCGCCTCGTGACCGAGCTGCACGTCGTCGACGCGAATGTCGATCGCCGGGTAGGTGTCAGAGCGCGAGATCGTGTCGACGAGCAGGGCGTCGCAGCGCACGGTGTTGGCCGAGTGGTGCGCGGTCGCGTCGACGCGCACCTCGCCGCGGTACCCCGCGCGCCCTCCCCCGCGGGCGATCGACTTCGAGACGATCGACGAGGTCGTGTGCGGCGCCATGTGAATCATCTTGGCGCCGGCGTCTTGGTGCTGGCCGGGGCCGGCGAACGCGACCGATAGGGTCTCGCCCTTGGCGTGCTCGCCCATGAGGAAGATCGAGGGGTACTTCATCGTCACTTTCGAGCCGATGTTGCCGTCGATCCACTCCATGGTCGCGCCCTCGTGCGCGACCGCGCGCTTGGTGACGAGGTTGTAGACGTTGTTCGACCAGTTCTGAATGGTCGTGTAGCGAACGCGCGCGTTCTTCTTCACGATGATCTCGACGACGGCCGAGTGCAGCGAGTCGCTCTTGTAGATCGGCGCCGTGCAGCCCTCGATGTAGTGCACGTAGGAGCCCTCGTCGGCGATGATGAGCGTGCGCTCGAACTGGCCCATGTTCTCGGTGTTGATGCGGAAGTAGGCCTGCAGCGGAATCTCGACGTGCACGCCAGGCGGCACGTACACGAACGACCCGCCCGACCACACGGCAGTGTTGAGGGCGGCGAACTTGTTGTCACCGGCCGGAATCACGGTTCCGAAGTACTCGGTGAAGAATTCGGGATGCTCGCGCAGGGCCGTGTCGGTGTCCATGAAGATGACGCCCTGAGCCTCGAGGTCTTCGCGAATCTGGTGGTAGACCACCTCAGACTCGTACTGCGCGGCGACACCCGCGACGAGGCGCTGGCGCTCAGCCTCGGGGATGCCGAGCTTCTCGTAGGTGTTCTTGATCTCTTCCGGCAGTTCTTCCCACGTGGTGGCCTGCTTCTCGGTCGAGCGCACGAAGTACTTGATGTTGTCGAAGTCGATGCCAGACAGGTCTGCGCCCCACAGGGGCATGGGCTTCTGGCCGAACAGCTTGAGGCCCTTCAGACGCAGGTCGAGCATCCATTGGGGCTCGTCTTTCAGCGTCGAGATGTTGCGCACCACGCTGTCGTCGATGCCGCGGCGCGCGGTCGAACCGGCAGCGTCAGAGTCTGACCAGCCGAATTCGTACTGGCCCAGACTTTCGAGTTCTGGTCGGTCGATGAGCACGTCAGACACGGTGTTCCTCTTCTCTTTGCCGAACTCCACTTGCTGAACCCAACCCGATTCGCGGCGGGGCATTCCCGTCTTCGACTCGAATCGTGGTGTGCGGCTGCGGTGCGCCAGACTGTGCGGCAGATGCTCATCCAGCGCATCTACACTGACGCACGACGTGTCGTGCGAGTCGGCCGCGCCGACTGATGAACCCACGATCGTCACTGATGGAGAACTCCCTGATTCTACAGGGAGGATGCTGAAACAGGAGGAAGCTGGCTGTGAACCGGCTGTACCGTTGGCTGCCCACCTCGACCGCAGACCGCCGCGTGCGGTTCATCGCCTGGGCATCGCTCGTCAGCCAGACCCTCATCGTCGGCACCGGAGGCGCTGTTCGCCTGACCGGCTCGGGGCTCGGGTGCCCGACGTGGCCGCGGTGCACAGCGGAGTCGTTCGTCGCGACGCCCGAGATGGGCATTCACGGCGCTGTCGAGTTCGGCAACCGCCTGTTGACCTTCGTGCTCATCATCATCGCCGTGCTGGCGTTCTTGTTCGTGCTGCGGCTGCGGCACGAACGCCCCGAACTGCTGCGGCTCACCGTCGCGCTCGGTCTCGGAATCCCGGTGCAGGCCGTCATCGGCGGCATCACGGTGCTGACGGGCCTGAACCCGTGGGTCGTCGGTCTTCACTTCGTCGTCTCGGCCGTGCTCGTGGCCCTCGCGACAGTGTTCGTCTACCGCGTCTATCGGGGGCGCTCGACGTCGCACCTGAGGGTGCCTGCCCCGGTGCGCACGCTCGCGCTCGCCACCGCGGCGGGCGCCTGGGTGACCGTGCTCGTCGGCATCGTCGTCACCGGCTCTGGCCCGCATGCGGGCGACGGCGGCGCAGCGCGCAACGGTCTCGACTCAGAGCTGCTGCAGCACTTGCACTCGTGGCCGGCCTACGTCACGTTCGCCCTCAGTCTCGCGCTGCTGGTGGTCGCGCTGCGTGCCGGAGTACCGGCACTGCGCACTGCTGCTCTTGCGCTCGTCGCTGTCGAAGCGGCTCAGATCGGTGTCGGGCTCGCGCAAGCGCGACTCGGGCTTCCTGAACTGCTCGTGGGCATCCACATGGTGCTCGCGTGCGTGCTCATCGCGGTCGTGACCCTCGTGCTGCTTACCCAGCGTGAGAGCGAGCCGCAGCGGGCAGCGCAGCCGGAGCCCGCGGAGTCTGCGGCCGTTCGCTAGAACGGCAGCAGCGGGTCGATGCCGACCGCGACGAAGAGCAGCGTGAGATACGTGATGCTCGCGTGGAAGACGCGCATCGGCGACGCTTCTTCACCGCGAGTGGCGCGGCCGTGCAGTCGATGGCTCTCGACGATGAACCACCCGCCCGAGAGTAGCGCGACCGCCGTGTAGAGCGCGCCCATCGGCGCGATCGGAATCAGCAGCAGCGATGCGATCACGGTCGCCCACGCGTAGAGCACCACTTGCACGCCCACGGTCGCACGATCGCGCATGACGGCGAGCATCGGCACCTGCGCAGACTGGTAGTCGTCGCGGTACTTCATCGAGAGCGGCCAGTAGTGCGGAGGGGTCCAGAGAAAGACGACGAGAAAGAGGATGAAGGGCGGCCAGTCGAGCGAGCCGGTGACGGCGCTCCAGCCGATGAGCACGGGAAAGCACCCGGCGATGCCGCCCCAGATGATGTTCTGCTCGGTGCGCCTCTTGAGCACGAGGCTGTAGATGACGACGTAGAACACGATCGCCGCGAGCGACAGCGTCGCTGCGAGCCAGTTGGTCGTGAGGGCGAGCCAGGCGATCGCCACGACGCCGAGAACGTAGGCGAACGTCAGTCCGGCGCGGTCTGAGATCTCACCCGTCGCGAGCGGACGGTTGCGGGTGCGGTTCATGAGTCGATCGATGTCGCGATCGATGTACATGTTGAAGGCGCCCGCCGAGCCCGCCGAGAGCGCACCGCCGATGAGCGTCGCCAGCACGAGCCAGATGCTCGGCAACCCTCCGGCAGCGAGAATCATGACCGGCGCGGTCGTCACGAGCAGCAGTTCGATGACGCGCGGCTTCGTCAACGCCACATACGCCGAGATGGTGCGGCGGATTCCTCGCGGTCTCGTCGTGACGGCGTGATCGAGAGCGGTATCCATGGCTCCTTCTTCAAGGCGGGCGAAGTGCGCCCAGTCTACGGGAGCACACTGAGCGCTCGGCCCGACGGCGCTCAGGGCATATGGGCCTCTCTATACTGGCGGGGGTCGACGACGCCCCCGCTTTCCGATTTCGAGAGAGGTCTCACCGACATCATGACCCAGTTCACGTGGCACGACATCGACCAAGAAGCGGTCGACACCGCTCGGCTGCTGGCGGCGGATGCTGTCGAGAAGGTCGGCAACGGGCACCCCGGCACGGCGATGTCTCTCGCCCCGGTGGCATACCTGCTGCACCAGAAGGTCATGCAGCACGACCCGAGCGACCCGCAGTGGCTCGGTCGCGACCGCTTCATCCTCTCGGCGGGGCACAGCTCGCTCACGCAGTACGTGCAGCTGTACCTCGGCGGCTACGGTCTCGAGCTCGACGACCTGAAGGCGCTGCGCACCTGGGGTTCGAAGACGCCCGGGCACCCCGAGTACGGCCACACCGACGGAGTCGAGATCACCACCGGCCCCCTCGGCCAGGGTCTCGCCTCAGCGGTCGGGTTCGCCTACGCGGCACGCTTCGAGCGCGGTCTGCTCGACCCAGACTCCCCGCACGGCGAGAGCGTGTTCGACCACCACATCTTCGTCATCGCCGGCGACGGCGACATTCAAGAGGGCGTCACGAGCGAAGCGGGCTCGCTCGCGGGCCACCAGCAGCTCGGCAACCTCGTGGTCATCTACGACTCGAACCAGATCTCGATCGAAGACGACACCGACATCGCGATGACCGAAGACGTCGCCGCGCGGTATGCGGCCTACGGCTGGCACGTGCAGACGATCGACTGGAAGAAGACCGGCGAGTACACCGAAGACGTGCAGGCGCTGCACGAGGCGGTCGAGGCGGCGAAGGCAGAGTCGAGCAAGCCCAGCCTCATCATCGTGAAGACCATCATCGGCTGGCCCGCCCCGACGAAGCAGAACACCGGCAAGATCCACGGCTCCGCCCTCGGTGCAGACGAGCTCGCCGCCACCAAGACCCTCATGGGCTTCGACCCCGAGCAGCACTTCGTCGTTCGCGACGAGGTGCTCGCACACACGCGGAAGGCGGTCGAACGCGGCCACGAGCGGCGCGCCGCCTGGAACACGCGATTCGAGGCCTGGGCCACCGCGAACCCCGAGCGCGCTGCCCTTCTCGAGCGCATGCAGTCGGGTGAGCTTCCTGAGAATCTGGCGGATGCCCTGCCGGTGTTCGAGGGCGGCGCGAGCGTCTCGACGCGCGCCGCGTCTGGCAAGGTCATCAACGCGATCGCAGCCGTGCTGCCCGAGTTCTGGGGCGGATCAGCCGACCTCGCCGAGTCGAACCTCACGACCATCGCGGGCGGCGGCTCGTTCGCGCCGACCGAGCACTCGACGCACGAGTGGTCGGCGAACCCCTACGGTCGCATCTTGCACTTCGGCATTCGCGAGCACGCCATGGGGGCGATTCTCAACGGCATCGCCCTGCACGGCCGCACGAGGGTGTTCGGCGGAACCTTCCTGATCTTCAGCGACTACATGCGACCCTCGGTGCGCCTGGCCGCGCTCATGAATGTTCCCGTCACCTACGTCTGGACTCACGACTCCGTGGCGCTGGGTGAAGACGGCCCGACGCACCAGCCGGTCGAGCAGCTCGCATCGTTGCGAGCGATTCCCGGGCTCTCTGTCGTGCGCCCCGCCGACGCGAACGAGACGGCTCACGCATGGAAGACGGTGCTCGAGCGCCGCGAGCCCGCCGGCATCGCTCTCACCCGGCAGAACATCCCCGTCTTCGAGCGCGGCGCAGACACGGCGTCGGGCGACGAGCTCGCTGCCGCGCACCACGTCTCGAAGGGCGCATACGTGCTCGCCGAGGCTGCGAACGGAGCCCCCGATGTCATCCTCATCGCGACCGGCTCTGAAGTCGCGGTCGCGCTCGAGGCACGAACGCAGCTCGCGGCCGAGGGGGTGCACGCGCGCGTCGTGTCTGCCCCCTGCCTCGAGTGGTTCGAGCAGCAGTCGGCCGAGTACCGCGAGTCTGTGCTGCCGAGCGCCGTGACCGCGCGAGTCTCGATCGAGGCAGGCATCGCCCTCACCTGGCACCGCTACATCGGTGACCGCGGCCGCGCGATCTCGATCGAGCACTTCGGAGCATCCGCCGACTACCAGACGCTTTTCCGCGAGTTCGGCATCACGGCAGAGGCTGCCGTCGCCGCGGCGCGCGAATCGCTCGCTGCACACTGATCACCACCCGTACCGACACGATAGAGGCCACCATGAGTTCCACACCCACCGCTCAACTGAGTGAGCTCGGCGTCAGCATCTGGCTCGACGACCTCTCACGAGACCGCATCACCTCCGGCGGGCTCAAGGCCCTCATCGCCGACCGCAACGTTGTCGGCGTCACGACCAACCCGACGATCTTCGCCGCGGCGCTGGCCACCGGCACCACCTACGACGACCAGGTGCGTGAGTTGGCGGCTGCCAAGACCGACGTGACGCGTGCCGTCTTCGAGATCACGACAGACGACGTGGCCGCCGCGAGCGACATCTTCGCCGGCGTCTACGCCTCGTCGGGCGGGGCTGACGGTCGAGTCTCGATCGAGGTGGAGCCCGGTCTCGCGCACGACGCCGCCGGCACCATCGCGCAAGCGCACGAGCTGTGGAAGAAGGTCGGTCGCCCCAACGCGATGATCAAGATTCCTGCGACGCTCGCAGGCCTCGAGGCGATCACCGAGACGATTGGGGCCGGCATCAGCGTCAACGTCACCCTCATCTTCAGCCTCGAGCGGCACCGCGCCGTCATCGAGGCCTACCTGGCGGGTCTCGAGAAGGCTCAGGCGGCCGGGCACGATCTGACGAGCATCCACTCGGTGGCGTCATTCTTCGTGTCGCGAGTCGACACCGAGATCGACAAGCGGCTGCAGGCCATCGGCACTCCCGAGGCTCTCGCGCTCAAGAGCAAGGCGGGCATCGCCAACGCCAGGCTCGCCTACGAGGTCTTCAAGCAAGAGTTCGCGAGCGAGCGGGCACAGGCGCTGCTCGCCGCAGGCGCCAACCGCCAGCGCCCCCTCTGGGCCTCCACCGGGGTGAAAGACCCGAGCCTGCCCGACACTCTGTACGTCACCGAGCTCGCCGTGGCGAACACGGTCAACACGATGCCCGAGAAGACGCTCGAGGCGACGTTCGACCACGCGACGATCGACGGCGATGCCGTCAGCGGCAGCTACGACGAGTCGCGGGCAGTGCTCGCCGCGCTCGACGCGCTCGGAGTCTCGTACGACGAGGTCACGGCCTTGCTCGAGAAGGAGGGCGTCGAGAAGTTCGTCGTCAGCTGGAACGAGTTGCTCGACACGGTCAGCGCAGCGCTCGAGGCGGCTCAGTGACCGTCACGGTGGCTGCTCGCGGATCAGCGCAGCAGGCGATCGACACGCACGTTCCCGTGCTCGTCGAGCAGCTCGTCGCGAGCCGCATCACGGCGGGCGACGCCAGCCTGTGGGGCCCCGAGGCCGAACCCGAGGCGAGCATCCGCCTCGGATGGACGCAAGCTGTGTCGGTCTCGCGCCCGCTCGTCGCCGAGATCGCCGAGCTGCGGCAGCAGCTCGCCGAGCGCGGAGTGACGCGCATCGTGCTGTGCGGCATGGGAGGCTCATCGCTCGCGCCCGAGGTCATCACGCGCACCGCGGGGGTCGACCTCGTCGTGCTCGACTCGACCGAGCCGAACCAGGTGCGATCAGCGCTCTCTGAGCACCTCGGCCACACCGCCGTCGTCGTCTCGTCGAAGTCGGGGTCGACGATCGAGACCGACAGCCAGAAGCGAAGCTTCGAAGCCGCCTTCCGCGACGCCGGCATCGACCCCGCCGAGCGCATCATCATCGTGACCGACCCAGGGTCGCCGCTCGAGCAGGCGTCGACCGCGGCCGGCTATCGCGTGTTCACCGCCGACCCCACCGTGGGCGGTCGCTATTCCGCCCTCACGGCGTTCGGCCTCGTGCCCTCGGGCCTCGCGGGTGTCGATCTCGATGCACTGCTCGATGAAGCAGAAGCGGCATCGCTGCCGCTCGCCGTCGACAAGGCCTCGAACCCGGGCCTCATGCTGGGCGCCGCCATCGCCGGCACCGCTCCCCGTCGCGACAAGCTCGTGATCGTCGCCGACGGCACGCACATCGTCGGGCTCGGCGACTGGATCGAGCAGCTCGTCGCCGAGTCGACCGGCAAGAACGGCACGGGCGTGCTGCCGGTCGTGGTCGGCCCCGATGCTCCTGAGCTCGATGTGCGCGCCGACGACGTGCAGGTGGTGCGCCTCGTCGCCGACCTGCGGGCCACCCGCGAGGTGCTCGACGACGAGATCGAGCTCTCGGGCACGCTGGGCGCGATGATCATGACGTGGGAGTACGCCACCGTCGTGGCCGGCATGCTGCTCGGCATCAACCCCTTCGACCAGCCCGACGTCGAGTCGGCGAAGGTGGCCGCTCGAGGATTGCTGGATGCTCGCCCCGAGCCCGTGGCGCCCGCCTTCGTCGACCGCGGAGTCGAGGTGGTCGGTGCTGCCGACCTGCTCGCAGATTCGACGACGGTCGCCGCGGCCATCGAGCGCTTCGTGGCGAGCGTGCCCGGCGACGGCTACATCGCCGTGCAGGTCTACCTCGACAGACTTGCCCACCCCGAGCTCGAAGTGCTGCGCCACCGGCTGGCCGCACGCAGCGGTCGCCCCGTGACCTTCGGCTGGGGCCCCCGCTTCTTGCACTCGACGGGCCAGTACCACAAGGGCGGCCCCGCCCACGGCGCGTTTCTGCAGATCACCGGCGCGATCGGCGATGACCTGTCGATTCCCGACCGGCCCTTCACCTACGGTGAGCTCATCGCGGCGCAGGCCGCGGGCGACGCCGTCGTGCTCGGTGAGCACGGAGCCCCCGTGCTCACGCTGCGCGTCAGCGACGAAGCCCACCTGCCGGTGCTGCTCGACGCCCTGTCGTGACCACCGACTCGCCCTGATCCGCTCGGCCCTTCGAGGAGAACAATGGCTCCGGCCGCTATCGACCGCGATACGAATCCGCTGCGCTCCCCCGATGATCGACGCCTGAACCGCATCGCGGGCCCGAGCGGGCTCATCATCTTCGGCGTGACGGGCGACCTCTCGCGCAAGAAGCTCATGCCCGCGGTGTACGACCTCGCGAACCGCGGTCTGCTGCCGCCCGGTTTCGGACTCGTCGGCTTCGCCCGCCGCGACTGGCAGACGCAAGACTTCGAGCAGGTCGTGCATGATGCCGTGAAGCAGTATTCGCGCACGCCGTTCGATGAAGAGGTCTGGCGCCAACTGGCGGCGGGCATCCGCTTCGTCTCAGGAGACTTCGACGACGACGACGCCTTCGAGCGTCTTTCGCAGACGCTCGCCGAGCTCGACCGTGAACGCGGCACGATGGGCAACCACGCCTTCTACCTGTCGATTCCGCCGAAGTCGTTTCCGCTCGTCACCGAGCAGCTGCGTCGCAGCGGGCTCGCCGAGGCGACGCCGGGCGTGTGGCGGCGCGTCGTCATCGAGAAGCCGTTCGGCAGCGATCTGCAGACGGCTCGAGAGCTCAACGATGTGGTCGAGTCGGTGTTTCCGGCCGACTCGGTGTTTCGCATCGACCACTACCTCGGCAAAGAGACGGTGCAGAACATTCTCGCGCTGCGCTTCGCCAACATGCTCTATGAGCCGCTCTGGAACGCGAACTACGTCGACCACGTGCAGATCACGATGGCCGAAGACATCGGCGTCGGGGGCCGGGCGGGCTACTACGACGGCATCGGCGCTGCCCGCGACGTCATTCAGAATCACCTGCTGCAACTGCTCGCCCTGACTGCGATGGAAGAGCCGGTGTCGTTCGATGCGGCCGATCTGCGGGCCGAGAAGGAGAAGGTGCTGTCGGCGGTGCGCCTGCCGCGCGACCTCTCGACCGGCACCGCCCGTGGGCAGTACGTGAGCGGGTGGCAAGGGGGCGAGTGGGTTCCGGGCTTTCTCGAAGAGGAGGGCATGAACCCCCGATCGGTGACCGAGACCTACGCGGCCATGAGGCTCGATATCGGCACTCGGCGATGGGCGGGAGTGCCGTTCTACCTGCGTGCGGGCAAACGGCTGGGCCGTCGGGTCACCGAGATCGCCGTCGTCTTCAAGCGCGCTCCGCAGTATCTCTTCGCCGAGGCGCAGACCTCGGCGCTGGGCCAGAACGCGCTCGTGATCAGAGTGCAGCCCGATGAAGGGGTCACGATCAGGTTCGGCTCGAAGGTGCCGGGAGCCGGCATGCAGGTGCGCGACGTCACCATGGACTTCGGCTACGGGCATGCATTCACCGAGCAGAGCCCCGAAGCATACGAGCGCCTCATCCTCGACGTGCTGCTCGGCGACCCTCCGCTGTTTCCGCGGCACGAAGAGGTCGAGCTGAGCTGGAAGATACTCGACCCGATCGAAGAGTTCTGGGCAGCAGGGGGCGCCCCCGAGCCCTACTCCCCCGGCACCTGGGGCCCGCGCTCGGCAGATGAGCTGCTCGCGCGCGATGGACGAGTCTGGAGGCGCCCGTGATCATCGATCTGCCCGACACGACGGCGAGCCAGGTCTCGAAGACCCTCGTGCGTATTCGTGACGAAGCCGGAGCAGTCGCCCTCGGGCGCGTGCTCACCCTCATCATCTCGAGCATCATCGGCGAAGAAGAAGACGTCATCGCCGCCGCGAACGAGGCCTCGCGCGAGCACCCGATGCGCATCATCGTCGTCTCGACCGATAGTGCCGCCGCCGCGGCACGGCTCGACGCCGAGATCCGCGTCGGCGGCGATGCGGGCGCCAGCGAGGTCATCGTCTTGCGGGCTCATGGCGACACGGCGAGCGACCTGCGAGGTCTCGTCACCGGCCTGCTGCTGCCCGATGCTCCCGTCGTCACGTGGTGGCCCGGCGAATGCCCTGATGCCGTGTGCGAGACGCCGCTCGGTCGGTTGGCGCAGCGCCGCATCACCGACTCGGCGGCGACTCGCGACCCTCGAGAGACCCTCGAGCGCATCGCCGCAGGCTATCGACCCGGAGACACCGACTTCGCCTGGACGAGACTGACCCTCTGGCGTGCCCAGCTGGCTGCCGCGCTCGACCAGCCGCCGTACGAGCAGATCACTCGCGTGCAGGTGTCGGGTGCTCCCGACAGTCCGTCGACTGCGCTGCTCGCAGCCTGGCTCGGGCTGCGGCTGTCGGTGCCGGTCGAGGTCGATGTCGACGACGGAAACCCCTCGTCGGGCATCCACCGGGTGATTCTGCACCGCGCAAGCGGCGAGATCAGGCTGGAACGCACCCGAAGCGGCGTCGCGACGCTGCAGCAGCCAGGTCAGCCGACGCACGAGCTCTCGATGCCGCGCCGGGGTCTGCGCGAATGCCTCGCCGAAGAACTGCGTAGGCTCGACCCTGACGACGAGTTCGGCGCTGTGCTCGCGAGCGGGTTCGGCGCAGGGCCGTCGAACTGATTCCAGCGCGTCGACCGCGCCCGCTCCACCAGAAAGGCACCACCATCGTGACCCACGACCGCAGCGTGCTCGTTCATGACGACCGACAGGCCCTCGCAGACTCGGCGGCAGGTCGGTTCTACACGCGAATGGCCGAGGTGCTCGCCGAGCGATCTCTCGCGCACGTCGTGCTGACCGGCGGCAGCGTGGGCATCGAGGTGCTCGAGGCCATGGCGAAGCACCCCGATCGAGACGCTCTCGACTGGAGCCGTGTTCACCTGTGGTGGGGCGACGAGCGCTGGGTCGCTGCTGGCCATGCCGACCGCAACGATCAGCAGGCTCGCGATGCCCTCATCGACCACCTCACGATTCCCTCGACCAATGTGCACCCGTTTCCGGCCGCTGACGAGGGGCTCGATCTCGAGCAGGCGGCGCGCCGCTATCGCGACGAGCTGCTGGCGGTCGGCGACGGAGAGTTTCCGACCTTCGCGATCACCTTTCTCGGTGTCGGGCCAGATGGTCACGTCGCATCGCTCTTTCCTGAGCACGAGGGCCCCCGCCTGACCGAGGCCGACGTCATCGCCGTGCACGACTCGCCCAAACCGCCTCCCGGTCGACTCAGCCTGACGCTGCCGCTCATCAATCGATCTGAACGCATCTGGCTGGTGCTGGCGGGCGCTGACAAGGCGCCGGCGCTGGGGCTCGCTCTTGCGGGAGCCTCGACCGCCGATGTGCCCGTGGCGGGCGTGCTGGGCACCGAGCGCACTGTCTTCTTCGTCGACGAGGCCGCGTCGTCAGAGGTGCCGGAGTCGCTCATCGCCCCGACGAACTACTGGACGGGCGCCATGGACCAGCCCGACTGGAGCCCCTCAGCCGAATGACGACGTCGCGGTGCCGCTCAGGCGGTGCCGCGGCGCTGACGCAGCTTCAGCAGCGCCTCGTCGAGAATCTGCGTCGCCTCTTCTTCTGTGCGGCGCTCTTTCACGTAGGCCAAGTGGGTCTTGTACGGCTCGTTCTTCGCGACCTGCGGCGGGTTGTCGCGATCGCGGCCCGCGGGCAGGCCCGAGGTCGGCGAGTCGATCACGTCGGGCACTTCGTCATCGGGCAGGTTCGCCGCGAAGTACCGCACCGTCTCATTGCCGAGAGCATCCCAGTATGAGATCGCGATGCGATCGGCGTGAATGCCGCGATCTTGCTCGCCCATCGGGCCCGAGCCGACGCGTGAACCGCGGATGGCGCTGCCGCCTGAAACCATGCTGGTGCTCCCTTAGGCCGCGTCGAAGCGCGTGATGAGGCCGAGTACGACGATCGCGCTGACCCAGACGAGGGCGAGAATGATCGTGATGCGGTTGAGGTTGCGCTCGGCGACGCCTGAGGCGCCGAGGTTCGAGGTCACACCGCCGCCGAACATGTCAGAGAGCCCGCCACCGCGACCGCGGTGCAACAGGATCATCAGCGTGAGCAGAAGGCTCGTGATGCCCAGGATGACCTGGAGCACGACCTGAAGAATTTCCACGAATGGCGACCTCTCGGGTGTTTCGGACAGTCTCCTACCCTACCGGACGCAGGGCGGGGCGGGTGTCAGACGGTGCCGACGTGCTGACGAAAGCGAATGATCGCCGAGAACTCGTCCACATCGAGGCTCGCTCCGCCGACGAGCGCGCCGTCGACATCGCGGTGCTTCATGAATCCCGCGATGTTCGCGGCCTTCACTGAACCGCCATACAGAATGCGCGTGCGCTGGGCGATCTCGTCACCGAGCGCCGCGGCAATGCTCTCGCGCAGAGCTGCGCAGACCTGCTGCGCCTGCTCGGGAGTCGCCGCCTGGCCAGACCCGATCGCCCAGACAGGCTCATAGGCGACCACGATGTCAGCGTCGGCAGCGATCTGCCCCAGCACCACGGCGAGCTGTGCGACCGGCACCGCCGACGGCCCGTGCTTCTCGAGGTCGTCGGCCGTCTCGCCGACGCACACCACGGGTACGAGGCCGTGGCGAAGAGCCGCGACGGTCTTGCTGGCGACGACGTCGTCAGATTCTGAGTGGTACTGCCGACGCTCAGAGTGCCCGATGATGACGTAGCGGCAGTCGAGAGCCTTCAGGAAGGCACCCGAGATCTCGCCCGTGTATGCGCCGGAGTCGTGCTGCGAGAGGTCTTGAGCGCCGTAGCGCAGCTCGAGCTTGTCGGCCGACACGAGGGTCTGCACGCTGCGCAGGTCGGTGTACGGAGGAAACACCGCCACTTCGGTGGCCGCATAATCGTGCTTCGCGTCGCGCAGGCTCCACGCGAGCTTCTGCACGAACGCGATCGACTGCAGGTGGTCGAGATTCATCTTCCAGTTGCCCGCGATGAGCGGAACACGTGTCACTGCCATCCGAGTACCTCCAGTCCGGGAAGCTTCTTGCCCTCGAGAAACTCGAGGCTGGCGCCGCCGCCCGTCGAGACGTGGCCGAAGTCGTCATCTGCGAACCCGAGAGCGCGCACGGCGGCCGCCGAGTCGCCGCCGCCGACCACGCCGAGCCCGCTCACGCGAGTGAGTGCCTCTGCCACCGACTTCGTGCCGCCGGCGAAGTTCGCGAACTCGAAGACGCCCATCGGCCCGTTCCAGAACACCGTGGTCGACGAGGCGACGAGCTCGGCGAAGCGCGCCGCCGTGGCTGGGCCGATATCGAGACCGATTCCGGATGCTCCGACCGGGCCGCCCTCGATGTCATCTGCCGACTGCACGGTGAACGGGGCATCCGCGGCGAAGCTCTCTGCCACGAGCACGTCGGTGGGCAGCTCGATCTGCACCCCTCGCTGCTCGGCGTCGGCGAGGTAGCTGCGCACCGTGTCGAGCTGGTCTGCCTCGAGCAGGCTCGCTCCGACGCGGTGGCCGAGAGCCGCGAGAAAGGTGAAGAGCATGCCTCCGCCGATGAGAAGTCGATCGACGCGCGGCAGCAGGTGCGCGATGACGCCGAGCTTGTCTGACACCTTCGACCCGCCGAGCACGACCGTGTACGGTCGCTCGGGCCGCTCGGTGAGCCGGTCGAGCACGTCGGTCTCGGCCTCGATCAAGAGCCCTGCGGCACTCGGCAGCGCCTGGGCGAGCTCGTAGACGCTCGCCTGCTTGCGGTGCACGACTCCGAAGCCGTCTGACACCATCACGTCGGCGAATCGGGCGAGTTCAGCCGCGAACGCCGCCCGGTCGTCAGCTGACGTCGAGGTCTCGCCGGGGTTGAAGCGAAGGTTCTCGAGAACAGCCACCTCTCCGTCGGCGAGGCCGGCCACGGCATCCGCCGCTGCGTCGCCGACGGTGTCGGCCGCGAAGCGCACGGGAGCACCCAGCAGCTCGCCGAGTCGTTCTGCGACGGGGCGCAGGCTGTAGCGCGCGTCAGGAGCGCCCTCCGGCCTGCCGAGGTGAGAGATGACGACCACCCTGGCGCCGTGATCGGTGAGTCGTCGCAGCGTGGGCACCGACGCGCGGATGCGCCCGTCGTCGGTGACCACGCCATCACGCAGGGGAACATTGAGATCGCACCGGACGATGATGCGCCGAGCGCTCAGGTCGCCGAGCGATTCGATCGTGCGAAGGGCCACAGGTTGCTCTCTGTTCGGCTCGGGGCTAGAGTCGCGCGCCGACGTACTCGGTGAGGTCCACGAGGCGGCTCGAGTAGCCCCACTCGTTGTCGTACCACGCCGACACCTTGACGAGGTTGCCGCTCACGGTCGTGAGCTCGGCGTCGAAGATCGACGAGTGCGGGTTCTGCTGAATGTCGCTCGACACGATGGGGTCTTCGGTGTACTGCAGGTAGCCCTTGAGACGACCCTCGCTCGCAGCGGCCTTGTATGCGGCGTTGATCTTCTCGACGGTGAGGCCCTCGGCCGGGGTGATGATCGTTAGGTCGACGATCGATCCCGTCGGCACCGGCACGCGGTATGACGAACCACTGAGCTTTCCCTGCAACTCGGGCAGCACGAGACCGATGGCCTTCGCCGCACCGGTGGAGGCGGGAACGATGTTGATCGCGGCACCGCGGGCGCGACGAAGGTCGCGGTGCGGGCCGTCTTGCAGGTTCTGGTCTGCGGTGTACGCGTGCGTGGTCATCATGAAGCCGCGCTCGATGCCGAACGAGTCGTTGAAGACCTTCGCGAGCGGCGCGAGGCAGTTGGTCGTGCACGAGGCGTTCGAGATGATGACGTCGGTGGCCGGGTCGTAGGTCTCTTCGTTGACGCCCATGACGATCGTCGCGTCGTCGTCGGTCGCAGGAGCCGAGATGAGCACCTTCTTCGCGCCGCCGGCGATGTGCTTCTTGGCATCGTCTGCCTTGGTGAAGTGACCGGTCGACTCGATGACGATGTCGACACCGAGCTCGCCCCAGGGCAGAGCAGCGGGGTCGCGCTCGGCGAAGACGCGGATGCGGTGGTCTCCGACCGTGATCGAATCGCCATCGTGCGAGACGTCGTGGGCGAGCACTCCCCCGACCGAGTCGTACTTCAGCAGGTGCGCCAGAGCGGCGTTGTCGGTGAGGTCGTTGACTGCCACGATCTCGATGTCGCTGCCCTGGGCGAGAGCCGCCCGCAAGTAGTTGCGGCCGATGCGGCCGAATCCGTTGATGCCGACTTTCACGCTCACGAGTGAACTCCTGTAGCTCAGACGCCGAGGGCGCCATTGGGTGGTGGTAGAGGTGGTGGTAGAGGTGGTGGGAGAAGCGGTGGTGCTGTCGTGTGGTCAAACGTAGATGGCCGGGGCCTCAGCCCCGGCCACGACGCCTCTATGACAGTAGCAGGAGCCCATCGGTCGACGAGCGCGCCGCCGCGAAGCGCTCGGCCACGTTCGGCCAGTTGACGATGTTCCAGAACGCCTTCACGTAGTCGGCCTTCACGTTGACGTAGTCGAGGTAGAAGGCGTGCTCCCACATGTCGAGCTGCAGCAGCGGCACCGTGGTCTGCGCGGTGTTGCCCTGCTGGTCGAAGAGCTGCTGAATGATGAGTCGGCGCCCGATCGGATCCCACGAGAGCACGCCCCAGCCGGAGCCCTGAATGCCCATCGACGCCGCGGTGAAGTGGGCGACGAATGCATCGAACGAGCCGAAGAACTCATCGATGGCGGCCGCGAGCTCGCCCGTGGGCTTGTCGCCGCCGTCTGGCGACAGGTTCGTCCAGAAGATCGAGTGGTTGACGTGCCCGCCGAGGTGGAAGGCGAGGTCTTTCTCGAGCCGGTTGATGTTGGCGAAGCTCGACGACTCGCGCGCCTCGGCCATGCCTTCGAGCGCGGCGTTGGCTCCGGCGACGTACGCGGCATGGTGCTTCGAGTGGTGAAGCTCCATGATGCGAGCGCTGATGTGCGGCTCGAGCGCGGCGTAGTCATAGCCCAGTTCGGGGAGTGTGTATACGGACATAGGTCGATCTTCTCCTCGCGATGTGCGGTTGTGCCGCTGCGGTGATGGCGGCGACGCTGGCAGAGAGCCAGTCTACTGAGGGCAACGCGCAGAGTCGCTGGGCTGTTCCCGGTGCTGCTCGCGTGCGAGAATGCCCCGCTACGCGCCGTCGTAGTCAGCGGGCAGGTTCGCATCGGTGCCGGGAATGCCGAGAACTTCTGCTCGCTTGTCGGCCATCGCCAGCAGTCGTCTGATGCGGCCGGCGACGGCATCTTTCGTCATCGGCGGGTCGGCGAAGTGCCCGAGCTCATCGAGGCTCGCCTCGCGATGGTTGAGTCGCAACCGGCCCGCGTACTGCAGGTGGTCGGGAATATCGTCTCCGAGAATCTCGAGTGCGCGCTCCACTCGGGCGCACGCCGCGACCGCTGCCTGCGCCGAGCGACGCAGGTTGGCATCGTCGAAGTTGACGAGTCGGTTGGCGGTCGCCCGCACCTCGCGCCGCGCGCGCAGGGCCTCCCAATCGCGCACGGTCGACTCGGCCCCGATGATGCGCAGCATCTGACTGATCTTCTCGCCATCACGGATGACCACGCGATGCACCCCGCGCACTTCACGAGCCTTCGCCGAGATGCCGAGGCGACCGGCTGCACCGACGAGCGCCATCGCCGATTCGTTGCCGGGGCACGAGATCTCGAGTGCGGCAGACCGGCCGGGGTCGGTGAGCGAGCCGTGGGCGAGGAACGCGCCGCGCCACACAGCGGCGAGCTCTTCGGCCGAACCCGTGGTGAGCTTGTTCGGAAGGCCCCGCACCGGCCGGCGTCGAGCATCGAGCAGGCCGGTCTGGCGCGCGAGGGTCTCGCCGCCGTCGAGCACGCGAACCACATAGGCGGGCGTCTTGCGAATGCCGCCGGGTGAGAGCACGCTCGCATCGCTGCGCATGCCGAACAGCTCGACGAGGTCTTTGCGCACCCGTCGAGCGATCGACGGTGTGTCGAGCTCGACCTCGACGGCGACTCGACCCGAGATGAGATGCAGACCGCCGGCGAACCGCAAGATCGTGGCGAGCTCAGCGGCTCGAACCGTGGTCTTCGTGACCGCGAGCTGCGCGAGTTCTTCTTTCACGTCAGCGGTCAAGGCCACGGGTGCCGCCCTTTCAAGTGTCGAATGTCTGGTGAGGTACGAGAGTCGACCTTACTCGCGTCCGAGGTCACGATGCTTCACAGTCACTGCGACCCCTGGCAGGCCGCGAAGGTGCGCCGCGAGATCATCGATGAGCGCGACCGAGCGGTGCTTGCCCCCGGTGCAGCCGATCGCAATGGTCGCGTGCCTCTTGTTCTCACGGGCGTAGCCCCGCAGCACCGGCTGCAGCATGGCCACGAAGCTGTCGAGAAACTCGCGAGCGCCGTCTTGAGCGAGCACGTACTCGCTGACGGCCGCGTCGAGGCCCGTCGACTCTCGCAACTCTGACTGCCAGAACGGGTTGGGCAGAAAGCGCGCGTCGGCGACGATGTCGGCGTCGGTGGGCGAGCCGTACTTGAAACCGAAGCTCTCGAGCGTGACCGAGACGTCGGCCGTGCCCTGCGGAGCGAAGACTTCGGTGATCGTGGTCGCCAGCTGGTGGATGTTGAACTCGGTGGTGTCGATGATGATGTCGGCGAGCTCGCGCACCTCGAGCATCTGCTCACGTTCGCGAGCTATTCCGTCGAGCAGGGTGCCGTCTTGCTGCAGAGGGTGCGGTCGTCGCACTTGCTCGAAGCGACGCACGAGAGCGCCGTCGGTGGCTTCGAGAAACAGCACTCGCACCGACGCTCGACCGCGCAGCTCGCCGATGATGTGCGCGAGATCAGCGAAGAGCCGGCCCCCTCGCACGTCGACGACGGCCCCGATGCGTGGCAGCGCGTTGCCGGGGTGCACGGCGAGATCGACGAGGGGGCGCAGCATCTGCGGGGGCAGATTGTCGACGACGTACCACCCGAGGTCTTCGAGAGCGTTCGCCACTGTCGAGCGGCCAGCACCCGACATGCCCGTGACGATGAGCACGTCGTGGGGGGCGGTGTCAGGCATCTGTCCTCGTGATTCAACTCGTCAGGGTGGTGCCAGCCTACCCGCCGCTGCGCAACGCTCGATGGACGAGCTCAGCGGTCGTCGCCCCGATTCCGTCGACACCGCGCAGCTCGTCGACGCTCGCCGCACGCAGTCGGGCAACAGATCCGAAGTGGGTCAGCAGCTGTCGAATGCGCGTGGGCCCGAGGCCGGGAACGGTCGTGAGCACGGTGGTGATGTCGCGTGATCGCGTGGTGCGCTGGTACCGCAGGGCGAAGCGGTGCGCCTCGTCGCGCAAGCGCTGCAGCAGGAAGAGCGCATCGGATGCTCGAGGCAAGATCACCGGATACTCGCTGTCGGGCAGCCAGATCTCTTCGAGTCGCTTCGCGATGCCGCACACGGCGAGGTCGTCGATGCCTTCGTCGCGCAGGGCCCGAGCCGCTGCCGCCACCTGCGGCTGCCCACCGTCGATCACGAGCAGCCCTGGGCGGTAGTGGAAAGCCGTCTTGCTGCGGGGTTCGGGGGCCGCGCCGTCGACTGGCTCTGCGTCATCGGGTGCCGACAAGTAGGCGAGGCGTCGTCGCAGCACCTGATAGATCGCATCGGTGTCATCGGCTGCCTGTGCGATCGAGAACTTGCGGTACTGGTCTTTGCGCGGCAGGCCGTCTTCGAAGACCACCATCGAGGCGACTTGATTCGTGCCGCCGAGATGCGAGACATCGAAGCACTCGAGTCGCAGCGGTGCCTCGTCGAGACCGAGGGCGTCGCGAAGGTCGTTGAGCGCTTGCGAGCGAGCCGTGAAGTCTGCGCTGCGACGCGTCGAGTACTGCACGAGGGCTCCCGAGGCGTTCGTCGCGACGGTTGCGGCGAGTGCGGCCTTCTCCCCTCGCACGGCCGTCTTGATGACCACTCCTCCGCGCTCGCCCGACGCGCGCCGCCTCTCGGTGAGCACCGTCTGCAGTGCCGTCGCGTCGTCGGGCACCACGGGCACGATCACCTCGCGGGCCGGGACCACGGTGTCGTCGTAGGCGTTCTGCAGCACGCTGTCGACGAGCTCAGCGAGCGTGACATCGAGCTCGGTGTCGACGACCCACCCTCGCACGCCGCGAATGCGGCCGCCCCGAACGATGAACATCTGCACGGCCGCTGCGAGCTGATCGTGCGCGATGCCGAAGACGTCGGCGTCGGTGTCGTCGGTGAGCACGACGGCGTTCTTGGCGAGCACGGTCTCGAGCGCGCCGATCTGATCGCGAAGCCGCGCAGCGGTTTCGTAGTCGAGTTCGCGCGCCGCGGCATCCATCTGCTGCCGCAGTCTGCGAACGTGCGTCTCGTCGTTTCCCGCCATGAATGAGGCGAAGTCGAGCGCGATGCTGCGGTGCTCTTCGGGGGTGACCCGGCCGACGCACGGAGCCGCGCACTTGCCGATATCGCCGAGCAGGCACGGCCGGCCGGTGGCGTTCGCCCTCTTGTAGGTCGCATCAGAGCACGACCGCATCGGAAAGGCCTTGAGCATGAGGTCGACGCTCTCGCGCACTGCCCAGACCTTGGTGTACGGCCCGAAGTAGCGTGCGCCGCGAATGCCCCGAGTGCGAGTCACCATCACTCGAGGCACGCGCTCGCCGAGCGTGATGGCGACAGAGGGGTAGCTCTTGTCGTCGCGGAACTTGACGTTGAAGGGCGGCGCGAACTCTTTGATCCAGGTGTATTCGAGCGAGAGCGCCTCGAGCTCGCTGCCGACCACCGTCCACTCCACGCCGCGCGCGGTCGTGACCATGCGTCTCGTGCGCTCGTGCAGGCTCGAGAGCGGCTGAAAGTAGTTGCTCAGCCGGCTGCGCAGGTTCTTGGCCTTGCCCACGTAGAGCACGCGACCGTGCTCGTCGTGAAAGCGGTAGACACCCGGCTCGGTCGGTATCTCTCCGCGCTTCGGGCGCCACTCATCCCGCCCCGCCATGTCAGTCTTTCTGCACTCCGGGCAGCAGTTCGCGCAGAAACCTGCCGGTGTGGCTCTCGTCGACCGTGGCAAGGTGCTCGGGTGTTCCGATGGCGATGACGTCTCCCCCGCCGGCGCCACCCTCTGGCCCGAGGTCGATGAGCCAATCGGCGGCACGGATGACGTCGAGGTTGTGCTCGATCACGATGACCGTGTTGCCCTTGTCGACCAGCCCGCCGAGCACCATCAAGAGCTTCCGCACATCTTCGAAGTGCAGGCCTGTCGTCGGTTCGTCGAGCACGTAGACGCTGCGCCCATTCGATCGCTTCTGCAGCTCGGTGGCGAGCTTGACGCGCTGGGCTTCACCGCCAGACAGGGTCGTGGCGCTCTGGCCCAGTCGCACATACCCCAGCCCGACATCGACGAGCGTCTTCAAATAGCGATGGATGGCCGAGATGGGTTCGAAGAACTCTGCGGCCTCTTCGATCGACATGTCGAGCACTTCTGCGATGTTCTTGCCCTTGTAGTGCACCGTCAGGGTGTCGCGGTTGTAGCGGGCGCCCCCGCACACCTCGCACGCGACGTAGACGTCGGGCAAGAAGTTCATCTCGATCTTGATCGTGCCGTCTCCTGCGCAGTTCTCGCACCGGCCACCCTTGACGTTGAAGCTGAAGCGGCCCTGCAGGTAGCCACGAGCCTTCGCCTCGGTCGTCTCGGCGAACAGTGCGCGAATGCGGTCGAAGACTCCCGTGTAGGTCGCCGGGTTCGAGCGCGGGGTGCGGCCGATGGGCGCCTGGTCGACGTGCACGACTTTGTCGAGGTGCTCGAGACCGGTGACGCGCACGTGCTTGCCCGGCACCTGCCGAGCACCGTTGAGCTTGTTGGCGAGCACCTTGTAGAGAATGTCGTTCACGAGCGACGACTTGCCCGAGCCGCTGACGCCTGTGACGGCGACGAACACTCCGAGCGGAAACTCGACCGTGACGCCCCGCAGGTTGTTGGCCCTCGCGCCTTCGACCGTCACGACGCGACTTGGGTCGATGGGACGGCGTGCCACCTCATCGATCACCCGTCGTCGCCCGGCGAGGTAGTCGCCCGTGATCGACGCCGGATTCGCGATGAGCTCGGCATACGAGCCGGAGTGCACGACTCGACCGCCATGCTCGCCCGCGCCCGGGCCGATGTCGACGATCCAGTCGGCGGTGCGGATGGTGTCTTCGTCATGCTCGACGACGATGAGCGTGTTGCCCAGGTTCTTGAGCTTCACGAGGGTCTCGATCAAGCGACGGTTGTCTCGCTGGTGAAGACCGATGCTCGGTTCGTCGAGCACGTAGAGCACGCCCGTCAGCCCTGAGCCAATCTGCGTCGCGAGCCTGATGCGCTGCGCTTCACCCCCCGAGAGGCTTCCGGCGGCGCGCGCCATGCTGAGATACCCGAGGCCCACTTCGAGCAAGAACTCGAGTCGTGCACGAATCTCGCGCAGCACGGCCGCTGCGATAGCCGCCTCGCGCTCGGTGAGGGTGATCGACTGCATGAAGGCGTAGGCGTCTTGCAGGCTGAGCGACGACACTTCTGAGATGCTGCGCCCGTCGACGGTGACCGCCAAGACCTCGGGCTTGAGTCGTGCCCCGTCGCACTCTGAGCAGGGAACCTCGCGCAGATACTCGGCGAACCTCTGCTGCGACCAGTCGCTCTCTGCCTCTGAGTACTTGCGCTCGATGTAGGGGATGACGCCTTCGAAACCGGTCGAGTAGGTGACGTCGCGCCCGTACCGATTGCGCCACTTGACGCGCACATCGAAGTCGTTGCCGTGCAGAATCGCCTGCTGGGTGCTCTCTTCGAGCTCGCCCCAGGGTGTATCGAGCGAGAAGCCCAGGTCGCGGCCGAGCCCGGCGAGCAGCTTCTGAAAGTAGCTGTACAGACCCTTGCCCTGCTGGTTCCAGGGCAGAATGACGCCGTCGTTGAGCGAGAGCGACGGATCGCCGATCAAGAGGTCGACGTCGACGGCCATGCGCGTGCCGAGACCCGAGCACACCGGGCAGGCGCCGAACGGGGCGTTGAACGAGAACGTGCGAGGCTCGATCTCGGTCAGCTGCAGCGGGTGCCGGTTCGGGCAGCTCAGCCGCTCGCTGAAGACCCGCGTGCCGTCGGCCCCGTCGCGGTCGACGAAGTCGATGACCACGAGCCCATCGGTGAGGCTGAGAGCTGTCTCGAGTGAGTCGGTGAGTCGGGTCAGCGCATCATCATTGGCGACGAGTCTGTCGACGACGACCGAGATGTCGTGCTTGATCTGCTTCTTCAAGGTGGGCGGGTCGCTGAGCTGGATGACCTCGGAGTCGACGACTGCACGGGCGTAGCCAGACGCCGCGAGCTCGGCGAACAGGTCGACGAACTCGCCCTTCTTCTGGCTGACGACCGGTGCCAGCACTTGAAACCGCGTACCTGTCTCGAGGGTCATGAGCTCATCGGCGATCTGCTGCACGGTCTGCCGCTGGATTCTCTCGCCGCACTCGGGGCAATGCGGGGTGCCGACGCGGGCCCAGAGCAGGCGCATGTAGTCGTAGATCTCGGTGATCGTTCCGACGGTCGACCGCGGGTTGCGGTTGGTCGACTTCTGGTCGATCGACACTGCGGGGCTGAGCCCTTCGATGAAGTCGACATCGGGTCGGTCGACCTGCCCGAGAAACTGGCGTGCATAGGCCGACAGCGATTCGACATAGCGCCGCTGGCCCTCGGCGAAGATGGTGTCGAACGCGAGTGAGCTCTTTCCTGACCCCGACAGGCCGGTGAAGACCACGAGAGCATCGCGGGGTATCACCAGGTCGACGTCTCGCAGGTTGTGCACGCGCGCGCCGCGCACGCTCAGATGGGGAGCAGTTTCGAGAGGGGTCGCTGGCACTCTCGTCATTGTAGGCGCGACGACTGACACTGCTCTGCGCCCGCCACTGTCAGCGAACGTGGCCCGCCTCGAGCATGCCCCTCAGGTCTTTCTTCAGGTCTTGCACTTCGTCGCGCAATCGCGCGGCGAGCTCGAACTTCAGCTCGGCGGCAGCGGTCAGCATCTGCTCGGTGAGGTCGCCGATGATCGACTCGAGTTCTGCCGCGCCTTCGGCGCCGCGGCCCTCGCGCCGCAGGGCCGGTGTCGGCGACTTCTTGCCGCCGCCTCGTCTGCTCGCGAGCAGCTCGGCGGTGTCGGCACCCTCGCGCGCGAGCTGATCGGTGATGTCGGCGATCTTCTTGCGCAGCGGTGTCGGATCGATGCCGTGCTCGAGGTTGTACGCCACCTGCTTGTCGCGGCGCCGGTTGGTCTCGTCGATGGCCTGCGCCATCGACGCGGTGACGGTGTCGGCATACATGTGCACCTCACCCGTGACGTTGCGGGCCGCACGACCGATCGTCTGAATGAGCGAGGTCGACGAGCGCAAGAAGCCCTCTTTGTCGGCGTCGAGAATGGCCACGAGCGACACCTCGGGCAGGTCGAGGCCTTCTCGCAGCAGATTGATGCCCACGAGCACGTCGTAGACGCCCTGACGCAGCTCGCTGAGAAGCTCGACGCGCCGAAGGGTGTCGACGTCAGAGTGCAGGTAGCGCACACGCACGCCGGCCTCGGTGAGAAACTCGGTGAGCTCTTCGGCCATCTTCTTCGTGAGCGTCGTCACGAGCACGCGCTCGTCGCGCTCGGTGCGCTGTCGGATCTGCTCGAGCAGATCGTCGATCTGGCCCTTGCTCGGCTTGACCACGATCACGGGATCGATGAGGCCGGTCGGCCTGATGATCTGCTCGACGACCGAGTCGGTGATGCCGAGCTCGTACTTGCCGGGAGTCGCCGACAGGTAGACCTTCTGCCCCGTGCGCTCGAGAAATTCCTCCCAGCGCAAGGGCCGGTTGTCGAGCGCACTCGGCAGTCTGAACCCGTGCTCGACGAGAGTGCGCTTGCGCGACGCGTCTCCCTCGTACATGGCACCGATCTGCGGAACCGTCACGTGGCTCTCGTCGATCACGACGAGGAAGTCGTCGGGAAAGTAGTCGAGCAGGCAGTTGGGCGGTTCACCGGGTGAACGCCCATCGATGTGCCTCGAGTAGTTCTCGATGCCGTTGCAGAACCCGATCTGCTCCATCATCTCGAGATCGAAGGTCGTTCGCATGCGCAGCCGCTGGGCTTCGAGCAGCTTGCCCTGCCGCTCGAGCTCGGCGAGTCTGCCCTCGAGCTCGTCCTTGATCGTGACGATCGCGCGCTGCATGGTGTCGGGCGACGCGGCGTAGTGGGTCGCGGGAAACACCGACACTGCGTCGAGTGCCCTGACGATGTCGCCCGTCAGCGGATGCAGGGCGTAGAGCGCCTCGATCTCGTCACCGAACATCTCGATGCGAATGGCGAGCTCTTCGTACATCGGGATGATCTCGATGGTGTCTCCTCGCACGCGGAACTTGCCGCGCGAGAAGTCGACATCGTTGCGCTGGTACTGCATGCCGACGAATTGGCGAATGAGCACGTCGCGCGGAATGCTCTGGCCGACCTGCAGCGCGACCATGGCCTCGAGGTATTCTTCGGCAGCGCCGAGCCCGTAGATGCACGACACCGTCGACACGACGATGACGTCGCGTCGACTGAGCAACGAGTTGGTTGTCGAGTGGCGCAGGCGCTCGACCTCGGCGTTGACCGAGCTGTCTTTCTCGATGAAGGTGTCGGTCTGCGGAACATAGGCCTCGGGCTGGTAGTAGTCGTAGTACGACACGAAGTACTCGACGGCGTTGTGCGGCATGAGGTCGCGAAACTCGGTGGCCAGCTGGGCCGCCAGGGTCTTGTTGTGCGCGAGCACGAGCGTGGGGCGCTGCACCTGCTCGATGAGCCAGGCGGTCGTGGCCGACTTTCCGGTGCCGGTGGCACCCAGCAGCACGATATCGGTCTCGCCAGCATTGATGCGGGCGGTGAGTTCGGCGATCGCCTGAGGCTGATCGCCGCTCGGGCGGTAGTCGCTCACGACCTCGAAGGGTCGTACCGATCGCGTGGGTTCCATGGCCACAGCCTACGAGAGGGGGTCTGACACTCCCGTGCGAGGCGGGCGCTCGGCGACGAGACGCTGCCACAGCGCCTCGACCTGCTCGATGGTGCTCTCGAGCGAGCCGCTCGTGTCGATCACGACATCGGCGATGGCCAGGCGCTGCTCGTCAGAAGCCTGCGCGTCGACGCGCCTCCGCGCTTCGTCGGGCGTGATGCCGCGAAGCTCGACGAGACGCTGCACGCGCAGCTCGGCCGGAGCGTGCACCACCACGACGAGCTCGAACTCATCGACCGATCGGGCCTCGACCAGCAGCGGCACGTCGTAGACGACGATCGCCTCTGGCATCGTGCGCTCGAGCTGCGAGAGTCGCTCGCGGTAGAGGCGCCCCACTTCGGGATGCACGATCGCGTTGAGGTCGGCGCGGGCAGCCGCATCGCCGAACACGATCGCCCCCAGTGCCGCTCGGTCGAGCGTGCCGTCAGCGCGCACGATCTCGTCGCCGAAGCGCGAGCGCACCGACGCCAGGCCCGGCGTGCCCGGTTCGACGGCGGCTCGAGCGAGAGCATCCGCATCGATCACCTGGGCTCCCCGATCGGCCAGCAGGCCGGCCACGGTCGATTTTCCGGCGGCGATGCCGCCAGTGAGGGCGATGACGTTCACGGCCCGACCCTAACGTCTGCCGTCAGACTCAGCCGGTAGCATGAGGGCCAGTCGCTCTCAGGAGGTCACCGTGCTCGAACTGCTCACCGGCACCGGCCTCGCCGTCGCGGCGGGGCTCAACGCGTACGTGCCGCTGCTCATGCTCGGTCTCGCCGGCAGGTTCGTCGACTTCGTCGAACTGCCCGCCGGGTGGTCGTGGCTGCAGAACGAGTGGGTGCTGGTCATTCTCACCGTGCTGCTCGTCATCGAGATGGTCGCCGACAAGATACCGGCCGTCGACTCGATCAACGACTGGATCCAGTCGATCGTGCGGCCCGCCTCGGGCGGCATCGTGTTCGGCACGGGTTCTGCGTCTCAGACGGCAGCGGTCACCGACCCCGCTGCCTTCTTCGAGTCGAACCAGTGGGTGCCGATCGTTGCGGGCATCGTGATCGCGCTGGGCGTGCACGCCACCAAGATGTTCGTGCGGCCGGCTGCGAACGCGCTGACGGCCGGTGCCGCTGCCCCTGTGCTCTCGACCGGCGAAGATATCGGTTCGGTCGTGCTGAGCCTGTTCGCCATCGTGATTCCGATTCTGGTGATCGTCGCGATCATCGCCCTCGTCGTGCTGGTGTTCTCGATCTTCAGAAGAATGCGCAAGCGGCGCCAATCGGTCGCGCCGGCGTAGCGGTATCACGACAGAACGGGCCGCCCCGAAGGGCGACCCGTTCTGGTAGCGCTGATCGTGCTAGCTGTTGCTCGAGAGCTTCTCGCGCAGAGCGGCGAGCGACTCGTCGTCGGCGAGCGTGCCAGCCGAGCTCGAGTCGTTCGCGAACGCAGCGGCGGCCGGCAGCTCGAGGTCTTCCTCGGCGAGCGAGGCGACGACCTGCTTCTTGTGCTGCTCCCAGCGGGCCTGGGCGGCGGCGTAGTCTTGCTCCCACTTCGCGCGCTGCTCGTCGAACCCGTCGCGCCATTCGCCCGACTCGGGGTCGAAGCCTTCGGGGTACTTGTAGTTGCCTGCCTCGTCGTACTCGGTCGGCATGCCGTAGACGGCGGGGTCGAACTCGGTGCCCTCGGGGTCGACACCCTCGTTGGCCTGCTTGAGGCTCAGCGAGATGCGGCGACGCTCGAGGTCGATGTCGATGACCTTGACGAAGACCTCGTCGTTGACCGAGACGACCTGCTCGGCCAGCTCGACGTGCTTGGCCGAGAGCTCTGAGATGTGCACGAGTCCTTCGATGCCGTCGGCGACGCGAACGAACGCACCGAACGGAACCAGCTTCGTGACCTTGCCCGGCGCGACCTGACCGATTGCGTGCGTGCGGGCGAAGACCTGCCAGGGGTCTTCCTGCGTGGCCTTGAGCGACAGCGACACGCGCTCGCGCTCGAGGTCGACCTCGAGAATCTCGACGGTGACCTCTTGACCCACCTCGACGACCTCGCTGGCGTGCTCGATGTGCTTCCAGCTGAGCTCTGAGACGTGCACGAGGCCGTCGACGCCGCCGAGGTCGACGAAGGCGCCGAAGTTGACGATCGACGAGACGACACCCTTGCGAACCTGGCCCTTGGCGAGGTTGTTCAAGAAGGTCGAGCGGCTCTCAGACTGCGTCTGCTCGAGCAGTGCACGGCGTGACAGCACGACGTTGTTGCGGTTCTTGTCGAGCTCGAGAATCTTGGCCTCGATCTCTTGGCCGAGGTACGGCGTGAGGTCGCGAACACGGCGCAGCTCGATGAGCGAGGCGGGAAGAAAGCCGCGAAGCCCGATGTCGACGATGAGGCCGCCCTTGACGACCTCGATGACGGTGCCGGTGACGATGCCGTCGGCGTCTTTGATCTTCTCGACGTCGCCCCAGGCGCGCTCGTACTGCGCGCGCTTCTTGGAGAGGATCAGTCGACCCTCTTTGTCTTCTTTCTGAAGAACGAGGGCTTCGACCATGTCGCCGACAGCGACGACCTCGGTGGGGTCGACGTCGTGCTTGATCGAGAGTTCGCGCGAGGGGATGACACCCTCGGTCTTGTAGCCGACGTCGAGAAGAACCTCGTCGCGGTCGATCTTGACAACGGTTCCTTCGATGAGGTCGCCGTCGTTGAAGAACTTGAGAGTCAGTTCGACCGCGGCCAGAAAGTCTTCAGCAGAGCCGATGTCGTTGATGGCGATCTGCTTGGGGGCCTGGGTCGTTGCGGGGGTCATGTAGTGGTTGCTCCGATGCGGACAGTGGTTTCAGGCCAGAATGGCGGGCACGAGGCGGTGCCACCCGGGCATGCGGACAGGACTGTCGTCAAATCGACGACTCTCCAGCTTATCCTGCGGCCGCTCTCAGCGGCAAACCGCCCGAAACGATGCTCACTGCCGCTGGGTCAGGATGCTCGCCAAGGCCGCGCGCAAGCTCGGGTGCTCGAAGCGAAAGCCGGCCGCCTCGAGCCGCTCGGGCAGCACCCATCGGCTCTTGAGCACGAGCTCGGTCTCGGTGCGCAGTGCCCAGGTGCCGAGTTCGAGCATCCACCGGTGAGCCGGCAGCCCGATGGGCCGATGAAGCACGTCGCGCAGGTGCGCCATGAGTTCGCGATTCGTCTCGGGGTTCGGGCTCGAGACGTTGACCGCGCCGTCGATCTCGGGGTGCGCTTCGACCCAGTGGTGCGCACGCACGACGTCGTCGAGGTGCACCCAGCTGAATCGCTGGGCTCCCCCTCGACTGCCCGGCTCATGCTCTGTGCCCGCTTCGCGTCGTCGTCGCGACACCGGCCACGGGCCATCGCACTGCGGCCCGCCGAGGCCGAGCTTCGTGAGCGCCACGAGGGGGCGCAGCGCGCTGCCGTCGCCGAGCACGATCGCCATGCGCAGTGCCACGCGGCGCGTGTCGGCGAGCACCGGCTCGAACAGCGCCTGCTCCCACGCCCGCGCGACCGACACCGAGAATCCGGTGCCGAGCTCGCCCGTCGACTCGGTCTGCGGGTGATCCATGGCGTGCCGGTAGATCGTGGCCGTCGAGGCGTTGATCCACAGTGCGGGCGGCTGTGCCGCTGCAGCGATCGCCGTCGCGAGTGCGCGCGTCGTCTCGACGCGCGAGCGCAGAATCTCTGCGCGGTTCGCGGGGCCGTATCGGCAGTTGACGCTCTTGCCGGCGAGGTTCACGACGGCGCTGGCGCCGTCGATCAGCGCCGTGAGCGCCTCGGGGTCGTCCCACGTGGTCGCTTCGCGGCGCCCGACGAGGTCGACCTGTCTGCCAGAAGAGCGGTACGAGGCGACGAGCGCCTGCCCGACGAACCCCGACGCCCCCGCCACGACTACTCGGCCCGTGTTCTGCTCACCCATGTGCGCCCCTCCCCTGCAGGTCAGGCTCGACCGCGTAGTCGAACCAGCCGTGATAGCCGTAGATGCGCCCGAACCCTGGCAGCGTCACCGACACGTCGACGTGCTGGCGCCCTACCGACTCGTCCCATCGCTCGACGAGGCAGACGGTCGGCCGCACCGGGGCCGGCACGCGCCACCAGAGCCTGCCGAGGCGCACGCGCACAGCACCCGATCGTGCGGTGAGAGCGCCATCGCGCACGCCCACACGCAAGGCTGCCTCGAGTCGGCCGCCCCTCCCGAGAGCGTCGACGACACGCCCGCGCTGCTCTCGCACCAGGTCGACCATGACCCGTCGGCGTTCAGGGAAGCGCAGCTCTCGACGTGCGCGCACCGCGCCGCGGGCATCCCCTCGGTTCTCGATCGTGAACGGGATGCTCGCACCACGCTCAGCGAAGGCTATGCCCCACCTTGCCGCGAGTCGCAGCGCCGGGCGCAGCACCGTCGACGAGCTTCCGGCCTCGGTGAACACTCCCTCGCCGCGACCCACGAAACCGGTCGGCACCGCGCGCACATACTCGCGAATGCGCGGGTGCAGCGCCTCGGCCCGCGAACCGAGCGCGGCCTCCCAGGCCGAGAGCACCGTCTCAGCCGAGCAGGGTCGACTTGAGCGTGTCGAGGCCGACGCCTCCGAGATCGAGAGCCTGCTTGTGGAAGGTCTTGTTCGAGAAGTTGGCGCCCTGCTGAGCCTTGGCGGCGTCGCGAATTTGCTCCCACAGGCGCTGGCCGACTTTGTAGCTCGGCGCCTGGCCGGGCCAGCCCAGATAGCGGTTCACCTCGAACGTCACGAACCCGTCGTTCATGTTGACGTTCTCGCGCATGAACGCGAAGGCGTCGTCACTCGTCCAGACACGACCCGTGGTGGGGTGGATCTTGCCGAGGTGAACGCCGATGTCGAGCACCACCCGCGCGGCGCGCATGCGCTGGCCGTCGAGCATGCCGAGCATGTCGGCGGGGTCGTCGAGGTAGCCCAGTTCTTGCATGAGGCGCTCGGCGTAGAGCGCCCAGCCCTCGGCGTGCCCGCTCGTGCCGGCGAGCAGCCGGCGCCACGAGTTGAGCTGCGCCCGGTTGTAGACGGCTTGCCCGATCTGCAGGTGGTGGCCGGGAACGCCCTCGTGGTAGACGGTCGTGGTCTCGCGCCAGGTGTCGAACTCGTCAACGCCCTCGGGAATGCTCCACCACATGCGCCCGGGGCGCGAGAAGTCATCGGTGGGGCCCGTGTAGTAGATCGCGCCACCCGGAGTGGGCGCGATCATGCACTCGAGTCGCTTCACAGGCTCAGGAATCTCGAAGTGCGTGCGCGACAGCTCGTCGACCGCCGTGTCGCTCAGCTGCTGCATCCACGCCTGCAGCGCCTCGCGCCCGTGCAGCTTGCGCGAGGGGTCTTGCTCGAGATGGGCGATGGCCTCTTCGACGCTCGCGCCCGGCACGATCTCGTTCGCGACCCGCGTCTGCTCGTCGACCATGCGCCGCAGTTCGTCGATTCCCCACTCATAGGTCTCGTCGAGGTCGATCGTCGCGCCGAGGAAGCTGCGGGAGTGCAGAGCGTAGAGCTCTCGACCCACGGCATCGACGTCGCCCGCTGCCGGCGCCAACTCGTGCTCGAGAAACTCTGCGAAGTCGGCATAGGCCTGGCGCGCGCCGTCGGCGTTGCGCTGCAGATCGCTCTGCAGCGTTTCGCTCAGCGTGCCGCCATCGATCGCGGCCGACGAGGCGAACTCGGTAAAGAAGCCGTCAGCGCCGGCGTTGCGCCGCGCCTGCACGAGCACTTCGACCACTTGCCGTCTGGCGGGAGTGCGCCCGAGGCGAATGCCCTCGCGCAGCGTCTCGGCATAGCCGCTCAGCGCGTCTGAGACGTTCGCGAGCTTCGTCGAGATCGTCGACCAGTCTGCTTCTGTCGCGGTCGGCATGAGGTCGAAGATCTCGCGCACGCTCTGCGCGGGTGAGGCGATGACGTTCAGGTCGCGCTGCGTCCATCCGGCGTCGTCGAGCTCGAGCTGCAACCGCAGCTCGCTCGAGAGATCGGCGATCGTCACGCGGTCGACATCGTCGACGGGGGTCGACGAGTCGAGTTCGCTGAGGGTCGCCTCGGCGGCGGCGCGCAGCGCCGCAGTGCCAGACGGCGAATAGTCGGCGAAGCGCTCGACGGGGCCGGGCACCCCGGCATAGATCGCGACGTCGGGGACGAGTTCTGCAAGGGTCGACACCCAGCGCTCGGCGATCGTGTCGACGGCGGTGGGCGTTCGTGGTGCGGTCGAGTCAGACATGCCCGCCAGCCTAATGCGCAGCGTCGTCCCAATCACGGCCCACGCCGACCTGCACGTCGAGCGGCACCGCGAGATCGGCCGCAGCGCCCATGCGTTCGCGCACGATCGCCTCGAGCGCCTCACGCTCACCCTCAGCGACCTCGAAGACGAGCTCGTCGTGCACTTGCAGCAGCATCCGCGAGCGCAGCGACTGCCGCGCCATGTCTTCCGCGACGGTGTTCATCGCGATCTTCATGATGTCGGCAGCCGAGCCTTGAATGGGGGCGTTGAGGGCTTGTCGCTCTGCGTTCTCACGCAGCACGCGGTTCGTGCTCTTCAAGTCGGCGAACGGCCGGCGGCGGCCGAAGATCGTCTCGGTGTAGCCGTCGGCGCGCGCTTGCTCGACGACACTGCGCAAATAGTCGCGCACCGCGCCGAATCTCGCGAAGTAGTCGGCCATGAGCTGCTTCGCCTCAGAGGTGTCGATGCGCAGCTGCTTGCTCAGGCCGAAAGCACTGAGCCCGTAGGCGAGCCCGTAGCTCATCGCCTTCACCTTGGTGCGCATCTCGGGCGTCACGTCTGCCGGATCGACCGAGAAGATGCGTGCTCCGACGAAGCGGTGCAGGTCTTCGCCCGACCGAAACGCCTCAATGAGGCCTTCGTCGCCCGAGAGGTGCGCCATGATGCGCATCTCGATCTGCGAGTAGTCGGCCGTGAGCAGGCTCTCGAAGCCCTCCCCGGCGGTGAAGGCCGCCCTGATGCGATGCCCGACCTCGGTGCGCACCGGAATGTTCTGCAGGTTCGGGTCGGTCGATGAGATGCGCCCTGTCGTCGTGCCGGTCTGATCGTAGGTCGTATGGATGCGTCCATCGGCGGCGATCGCCGAAGAAAGAGTCTCGACGATCTGACGGAGCTTCGTCGCGTCGCGGTGCTGCAGCAGCAGACCGAGGAAGGGATGCGGATGCGCCTCTTGCAGGTCGGCGAGAGCGGCAGCGTCGGTCGAGTACCCCGTCTTCGTCGCGCGAGTCTTCGGCATGCCCAACTCGTCGAACAGCACCTCTTGCAGCTGCTTGGGCGACCCGAGGTTTACTTCTCGCCCGATCTCGGCGAACGCCCTCTGCGCGATGTCGGTCGTCGTCGCGCCCAACTCTGCGTTGAGGGCATCGAGAGCCGCACGATCGACGGTGATGCCCGTGCGCTGCATGAGCGCGAGCACGGGGGCGGAAGGCAGTTCGATGTCGCGCAGCACCCCAGCGCTCGACTCAGGCAGGGTGCGGCGCTGCTCACCCACCAGACGATGCAAGAACCACGCCACCGTGGCCGGAGAGATGCTCGCGGTGTCGGGAACCAGCTGGTTCGGGTCGGCCTGCGGCATCGACTCGTCGAGCGCGTCTCGCACCAGATCGACCAAGTCGTACGACTTGGCACCGGGGCGCTCGAGCCACGCGGCGAGTCGAGAGCACCACACCACCCCGTTGAGCTCGATGTCGAGCCCGGCGAGCACTCCTGCCGCCGATTTCACATCGGCGAGCAGCTTCGGGCTGTCGCTCGACAGCCACGCCTCGAGAGCCGCATAGTCGGGCCGGTGCGCGGCCCAGTTCACCTGCACCGATTCGGTGGCGGTGGCAAGACCGAAGGCGGCGAGCTGCCCGTGCGGAGCATCCACCACCACCGCGACCTCGAGGCCGGCCTGATCGGCGGCGCGCAACCACGCTGCAAGCTCTTCGTCGACGAGCGTGCGCACCGCGGGAAGGTCGGTGCGCGGCGCGGTCTCGGCGACCTCGCCCATATCGGCGCCCTCGGCCTCGGCGATCTTGAGCACACGTTCGGTGAGCGTTCGAAACTGCAACCGCTCGAACACCTGCTTGACCGCGGCGACATCCATCGGCCGACGATCGAGGTCGTGCGGCGCCACGGGCAGGTCGAGGTCGGTGACCAGGCGGTTGAGCCTGCGGTTTCGCTCGGCCCGGTCGCGCTGCTCGCGAAGATTGGTGCCGACCACTCCCCCGATCTCGTCGATGTGCTCGAAGATGCCGTCAAGCGAACCGTACTGGGTGATCCACTTCACCGCGGTCTTCTCGCCGACCTTATCGATACCCGGAAGGTTGTCGCTCGTCTCGCCCACGAGCGCCGCGATCTCGGGGTACTGCTCGGGGTTCACGCCGTACCGCTCGCGCACCGCATCGGGGTCGTAGCGCTTGAGCTCAGACACGCCGCGGGCGTTCGGGTAGAGCAGCGTCACATCGTCGGTGACGAGCTGAATGGTGTCGCGGTCGCCCGAGACGACGAGCACGCGGAAACCCTCTGCGGCCGCCCGTGTCGCCAGCGTCGCGAGAATGTCGTCTGCCTCGAAATCTTCTTTCGTGATGGTCGGGATGCTCATGGCTGCGAGTGCCTCTTGCAGGAGCGGCACCTGCCCCACGAACTCGGGCGGCGTCTCGCCGCGCGTGCCCTTGTACTCGGGGTACTCGCGCGTGCGGAACGAGAATCGCGAGATGTCGAACGCCACAGCGGCGTGGGTCGGTTTCTCTTTCGCGAGCAGGCTCAAGAACATCGAGAGAAAGCCGTGGATCGCATTCGTGTGCTGGCCGTCGCGCGTGACGAAACTGTCGATCGGCAGAGCGTAGAAGGCGCGGAAGGCCAGAGAATGACCGTCGATGAGCAGCAGAGTAGGCTTGTCGGAGTTCGTCACGCCGCTCAGCCTACTCAGGCGATCCGACGCCGTGAACGGCACACTGCCTGCCCCTTTCGAGGACACCAATCATGACGATCCTGCCCCCCGACCTCGACCCAGAGCTGTTCGAACGACTGGTCTCGAGCGGCGGCGGAGCGCTGACGCGGCGCATGGGCATCGAGTTTCTCGAGCTCTCGGCCGAGCGATCGGTCGCCACCATGCCCGTCGAGGGCAACACCCAGGTGATCGGCCTGCTGCACGGCGGCGCGCACGTCGTGCTGGGCGAGAGCCTCGGCTCGATCTCGTCGGCGATGCACGCCGGGCCGGGCCGCTACGCGGTCGGCATCGAGATCAATGCCACGCACAGCAGGTCTGTCACCGAGGGGCTCGTCACCGGAACATGCACGGCGCTCGTACTGGGTCGAACACTGTGCACGCACGAGATCGTCATGACCGACGAGCAGGGGCGCCGGCTCTCGACCGTGCGCATGACCAACATGCTGCGCGACCGCTGACGATCGGCGCTCAGAGCCCTACGACGATGCGTCGTCGCCTGACTTCTTGGGCGACTCCTTCTTGGTGCCCAACTGGTCGATGATCGCCTGGGCGACCGCCTGCATGGTCGTTCGGCGATCCATCGACGCCTTCTGGATCCATCGGAAGGCTTCGGGCTCGGTGAGGCCCATGCGCTCGTTGAGGAGCCCCTTGGCGCGGTCGACGAGCTTGCGCGTCTCGAACCGTTCGACGAGATCGGCGACCTCGGCCTCGAGCGTGAGAATCTGCTGGTAGCGGCTGAGTGCGATCTCGATCGCCGGCAGCAGGTCGTTGGGCGTGAAGGGCTTCACGACGTAGGCGAGCGCGCCCGCCTCGCTCGCCTGCTCGACCAGTTCTTTCTGACTGAAGGCGGTGAGCAGCACCACCGGAGCGATGTGGTTCTCGCTCAGCCGCTTGGCCGCCTCGATGCCGTCGAGCTGCGGCATGCGGATGTCCATGATGACCAGATCGGGCCTCAGCTCGGTCGCGAGAGCTACCGCCGTCTCACCGTCGCCCGCCTCACCGACCACATCGAAGCCGTTGTCGCGAAGAATCTCGACGATGTCCATCCGGATGAGCGACTCGTCCTCGGCGACGACGACTCGACGGGGTGCGCTTGCGTTGAGATCTTGGTCACTCACGCCACAGAGCCTACGGTATCGTCGAGCACGAAGGGCCGCAGCGGCCCGAGCCGGCTTGGCGGAATGGTAGACGCGGCGCACTCAAAATGCGTTGTCCGAGAGGACGTGTGGGTTCGAGCCCCACAGCCGGTACAAACTCACCACTACTCACGCTGGTCTGAAGCCCGTGGTCTCGGGCGGCAGCGCGTGGCGAATCATGAGGTGGCGGCTCACCGAGTACTCGAGCAGCGGCTCGATGCTCATGTCTTTGCCGAAGCCAGACTGCTTGACTCCCCCGTGCGGCGCTTCTGAGGCGATCGGCAGGTGGTCGTTGACCCACGTGACTCCGACGTCGAGCTTCGCGCTCACGCGAAGCGCCCGCGACACGTCGCGAGTCCACACCGACGATGCGAGACCGTACGCGCTGTCGTTCGCGAAGGCCACGGCCTGCGCTTCGTCGTCGACGGGAAGCACGACGAGCACGGGGCCGAACACTTCGCCCTGCACGATCTCGGAGTCTTGAGCTGCACCGACGATGAGCGCGGGTGTCAGGTAGAACCCGGGTCGATCGAGAGCGACACCCCCGGTGAGCACCTCGGCGCCTTCTGCCGTCGCTCGCGCCACGAAGCCCTGCACTGCCCGGCGATGAACGCCGGTCACCAGCGGCCCGATGTCGGTTTCCGCATCGAGCGGGTCGCCGACGCGCACCGCGGCGAGCCGCTCGCGCAGTGCGTCGACAGCCTCGGCGTAGACCGAGCGCTCGACGTAGACGCGTGTGGCAGCCGTGCAGTCTTGGCCGGAGTTGTAGGTGGCACCGAGGGCGACGGCGTGGGCCATGCTCGCGAGGTCGGCATCGGCGAAGACCAGTACTGGCGCTTTTCCGCCGAGCTCGAGGTGCACGCGCTTCACGCGATCTACCGCCCCCGACATCACGGCGCGACCTGTGCTGGTCGAGCCGGTCACCGAGATCATGTCGACCTCGGGATGCCGCACGAGTGATTCTCCGATGTCGCCCCCACCGGTCACGACGTTGATCACACCGTCGGGAATTCCTGCCTCGTGCGCCAGCTCGGCGAGCCGCAGGGTCGAGCGAGGCGTCGTGGGCGCTGGCTTGAGCACGATCGTGTTGCCCGCGGCGATCGCCGGGCCCGCTTTCCACACCGCCATGATCAGGGGAAAGTTCCAGGGCGTGATGCCAGCGACGACGCCGACCGGGCGGCGGGTGATGATCGAGGTGTACCCCTCGCTCAACGATCCCGCCCCGGTGCCCTCGAGGCTGCGCGCGGCCCCGGCGAAGAACCTCAGGTTGTCGACGGCGAAGGGCAGCTCGCCGTCGCGCGCGACGGTCAGCGGCTTTCCGGTGTCGAGCATCTCTGCCTCGGCGAGGGAGTCTGCATGCCGCTCGACGGCGTCTGCCCACCGCAGCATGTGCGCCGACCGAGCGCCGGGCGTGAGCGCCCCCCACTCTTCTTGCGCCGCCCGCGCCGCCGAGACCGCGCTCGAGGCCTGCTCGACGCTCGATTGCGCGAACTGGGCCGAGACGATCTCGTCGGCGGGATTGACGAGCTCGATGCGCTCGCCCCGCCCCTCTTCGCTGCGGCCGGCGATGATGGTGGAGGTGGTCATGGTCGTTGACCTTTCTGCTCGGGCACTGTCACGACGTGAACCCGAGCCCGAGACGATCGAGGGTGCGGAGCCAGAGGTTGCGTCGACCTTCGCGGGCGTCGGAGTTGATGATCGATCGTCGAGTGAACTGGATGATCGGATTGCGCAGCGGCTCGGGAGGGATGGGAATCGGGCGCCGCCGCACGATGCCGTAGCGCACTCGGGCCGAGTCGGCTCGTTCGAGCAGGTCGAGGGCGACGTCGGCAGAGAATCGCGCTGCCCCGACTCCCAGACCGGTGTGCCCGATCGCATAGGCGACTGAGCCTCCGACGGCCGTGCCGTAGGCGGCCGTGAATCGCGTCGTCGAGTCGATCGGCCCCGCCCACATGTGGCTGAACCTGACATCGCGCAGCTGCGGGAAGGTCTCGGCGAACTGCCGAGCGAGCAGCGCATGCGACGAGCCCGCATAGTCGAGTGCGGGGTCGATTCGCCCCCCTCGGTGATACACCGCGTCCCACCCGCCCCACAGCACGCGTTCGTCGTCGGTGAGCCGGTAGTAGTGAAACTGGTTGCCCGCGTCTGTGAGGCCCTGCCGTTCGGCCCAGCCGAGCGACGATCGCTGCTCGGGGGTGAGCGGCTCGGTCATGAGCACGTGGTCGTACAACGGCATGATGTAGCCGCCCAGTCGCCGCAGCGGCGACCGGTATGCCGCGGTCGCGACGACGACGTGCCGCGCGCGAACGCTCGAGCCGTCGGCCTGCCTCGAGATCACTCCCGCACCGTCGCGCCTCAGCGACGTCACCCGGCTGCGGTCGAAGATCTGCACTCCTCGGCGTTCGAGGTGCGCGGCCATGCCCCACGCCATGCGGGCAGGATCGACCAGCGCGTTGCCGGTGCGCACCCTCAGCCCGGCGAGGTAGGTGGGCGAATGCACATCGGCCTGCACCTGTTCTCGGTCGTGCCACTCGGCGTCTTCGCCGTATCGCAGCGCCAGCTCGTGCGCGCTCTGCAGGTGCGGAACATGCCATGGCTCGATCGCGAGCGTCGTCTTGCCGACCATCGAGAATCCGCAGTCGATACCTGCACCCTCCAAGTCGGCACGCATCGCCTCGAGATTCGCTCGGCCTTCGCGCGTGATCGCCGGCATGTCTCGAGGCCACAGCGCCTCGCCGTGCGCGAGACCGTGCGTGAGCGACGCCGACACGAAACCCCCGTTGCGCCCGCTCGCACCGAAGCCGATCGTCTCGGCGTCGACGATGGCGATGGAACGCGCCGGGTCTCTGTCGAGCGCGCGCCACGCCGTCCACAGCCCGGTGAAGCCGCCCCCGACGATCAGCAGGTCGACCTCGAGACCGTTCTCGATCGGCGCCCGAGGTGCCGGTGCATCGGCACGATCAGTCCAGAACGGCGCGCGCACTGCATCTCGCAGCGACGCGGGTAGTTGGGCTTCTGTCACTGACGGCGACCCTGGCCCAGCGCTTCGAGGCGGTCGGCGGCCAGCCGCAGCCCTGATCGAGACCGGATGGCCTCGCCCGTCGCTCGAGAGCGCTCGACGCGCGCAGGGTCGTTGAGCTGGTCGTCGATGGCGGCTCGAAGCTCTTCGGCGCTGAACTCGTAGGTCGACAGCCGCACGCCGAAGCCCTTCTCGTGCACCCGCTGCGCGTTGTCGTACTGATCCCAGAACAGCGGCAGCAGCACCATGGGCTTGCCGAAGTGCATCGCCTCGGTCGTGGTGTTGTTGCCGCCGTGCGTGATCACGAGGTCGACGAGCGGCAGAATGCGGGTCTGCGGCAAGAACTCGGCCCCCCACATGTTGTCGGCCAGTTCGATCTCTGCGTGGCGGGGGCCTTTCGAGACGATCACGCGATACGGCTGGTCGGCGAGAGCCGCGATGACCGAGCGCATGAGGTCGACGTCTGCGCTGCCCAGCGAGCCGAGACTGAAGTACACCAGCGGCCCGTCGAGCGCGAGAAACTCTTCAGGAATCTCGGGCTCGGCATCGGTCTCGCGCACGGACGAGTCGATGCGCAGCCACGAGTCGTCGAGTGGGCGGGCATCGACGTAGTCGAGCTCTTCTGGATACACGTAGAGGTTGAGATCGCCCGTGTGGATGAAGTCGAGGTCGGGCAGCGGGGCCGCACCCTGCTCTTGCACCCACGTGTCGAACTCGCGCCACATCGGTCGATGCGTGCGGTCGTACTCGGCGCGGAAGGCGTGCCATTCGTCGCTCTCGGTCTCGGGCAGGCCCGAGAACACCGGAGCGATCGCCTCACCGCGAACCTCGAGCGGATTGCACGACACGATGCGCACGAAGGGCACGCCAGCGGTGACCAGTGCCGGGAAGGTGATGACGTTGTCCTCGATGATGACGTCGGGCTTCGTGCGCTCGATGATCGCCTGCAGTTGCGGCTCGCAGTAGCGAGCGCCGTCGATGAGCTCTTGCCAGATGGGTGCCGTCACGGTCTCGAGCTGCTCTCTCGTCGATCGACGAAACTCCGGGCTGACCGCCGTGATGTAGTCCTTCCAGAACTGGCCGGCATCTTGCTCGACGGCGTCGTCGGGCGGCGGTGCGAGGTCGACGAGGTCTTCTTCGAAGCCCAGCGCGCTCAGCTTGCCGGCCCACGACGCCTCGGCCGCGAACACCACGCGGTGCCCGCGACGCAGCAGCTCGTTGCCGATTCCGATGCAGTTGTTGGTGGGGCCGTAGGCGCTCTCCGGCATGAACAGAAACGTCAGCTTCTCTGGCATGAGTGGTGTCCTTTCCATCGGGGTTGAGTGTGTCGGTGGTGACGAGCGGCCCTATCATGGAGTGCCCGCGGCGGGCCAGGCCGACCGAGTCGCAGCGAGAGGCAGCACACATGGCAAGGCCCAAGAAGCAGGATGCTCGGCGCGACGAGCTCGTCGCCGCGACGCAGCGCGCCATCTTGAAGAGCGGGCCCGACGGCGTGCGGTTGAACCGGGTGGCCGCTGAGGCCGGTCTCACCTCTGGCGCCGTGCTGTACTACTACCCCGACATCGACGAGCTCGTGCTCGAGGCCAACCGTGTCGGCATGGAGCGCTTCTACGACGAGCGCATGCGCATGATCGACTCGCTGCCCGACGACCCGGTGGTGAGGCTCCGGGCGCTCATCGTCTCGGGCCTGCCGCGTGATCCAGACGACCCGGGTGTTCGCCTGCTCTGCGAACTGGGCGGTTCTGCGGGGCGCAATTCGGTGCTCGCTGCGCTGCTGACGACGCTGTTCGACCGGCAGGTCACTCTGTACCAGACCGTGCTCGAGCAGGGAGCCGCGAGAGGCCACTTCGCGTTGCGCGAGGCTTCTCAGCGCATCGCGCGCAACCTCGTGGCCCTCGAAGATGCCTACGGCTATCGCATCGTCGCTCGTCATCCCTCGATCGGGCACAGCGAGGCGGCAGAGCTGCTGCTCGACTACGCGAGGCTCGCGACGGGTCATCCGCTCACCGACGAGTGAGTCGGGCGCGGGTCGACCGCGACGATGCGGGCACGATCGTCGTGCCAGCTCGCACCGAGTCGAGCGCCTCGCCGAGGGGTGTCTTCGGCGTGCACGGTGCCCGAGATGACGCCGAGGGCGCCCTCGAGTTCGACGCGCACGGTCGTGCTGCCGCCGTGGAAGGTCGTGTCGACCACGACTCCGCTGACGCGGCCCGTGTCGACGTCGGTGAAGGTCACGTCTTCGGGCCGCACGATGAGCATGCCCTGCTCTCCGACGACTCCGTCGTGATCACCGGTGATGGTGCCGAGGGCGGTGTCGAGACCGGTCGCCGTCAGGGTGCCCGCGAACTGGGTGGATGACCCGATGAACGAGGCGACGAAGTGGTCGGCCGGCTCTGAGTAGAGTCGCGCGGGTGTGTCGATCTGGCGCACGCGACCATGGTCGAGCACGGCGATGCGATCTGCCATCGACATCGCCTCTTCTTGATCGTGCGTGACCACCACGAAGGTGAGCCCCACCTCGTGCTGCAGGCGCTTGAGCTCGAGCTGCATATCGCCTCGCACCTGCCGGTCGAGCGCCGACAGCGGTTCGTCGAGCAGCAGCAGTCTGGGCCGCTTCACGATGGCGCGCGCAAGAGCCACACGCTGCCGCTGGCCCCCGCTCAACGCCGACGGTCGACGCCGCGCCAGCGCCGTGAGCCCCACCGTGTCGAGCACCTCGCCGACGCGCCGCTTCACCTCGGCTGCAGCCAGTCGTTCTGACTCAAGACCGTAGGCGATGTTGCGCTCGACGGTCATGTGCGGAAACAGGGCGTACGACTGGAACATCAGATTGATCGGCCGCTGGTGGGCGGGCTTCGTGAGCAACGATTCGCCGTCGAGCACGATGTCTCCGTCACGGGGATGCTCGAAGCCCGCGATCGACCGCAGCAGCGTCGTCTTGCCGCACCCCGAGGGGCCCAGCAGCGCGAAGAACTCGTTCTCGCCGATGTCGAGGCTCACGTCGTCGAGTGCGATCGTGTCGCCGTAGCTGTGGCGCAGGTGGCGGATCGAGAGCAGGGGTGATGGGCTCATAGTGACTCCGTGATGCGGGTGAGGCGCTGCGTGGCGATGATGGCGAGAAGACTGACACCGAGCAGCATGGTCGCGAGTGCGTTGACCTCGGGGGTGACCCCGAAGCGCACCATCGAGTAGATCACCATCGGCAGGGTGGGGGTGTTCGGTGCGGCCGTGAAGAAGGCGATCACGAACTCGTCCAGTGAGAGGGTGAAGGCGAGCAGCGCCCCGGCGACGATGCCGGGTGCGAGCTGCGGGATCGTGACGCGAAGCAGCGTTCGCACGGGGCCCGCTCCGAGATCGCGTGATGCCTCTTCGAGACTCGGATCGACGTGCGACAAGCGTGCGAGCACGATGGCCGTGACGAAGGCCATGGAGAAGACCGCGTGGGCGATGAGCACGGAGTGCAGCCCGAGCGTCAGCTGCACGAGGCCGAACAGGCTCAAGAGCCCGATGGCGAGCAAGAGGTCTGGCAGCAGCGCCGGAGCGATCGCGAAGGCTCTGATGAGCCCCGACCTCGTGTACCGGCTGATGCCGACGGCCAAGAGCGTGCCGAGCACTGTGGCGATCGCCGTCGAGCCCGAGGCGACGATGAGGGTGTTGCCGAGGCCCTGCATCAGGGCGCCATCGCGAAACACCTCGGCGTACCACTCGAGTGAGAACCCGCGCCACACGAACAGGCTCGATGAGGCGTTGAACGACATGATGACGACCACGACGATCGGAATGTACAGAAACGCGAAGGTCAGCCAGAACGGCGCGGCGAATGCTCTAGGTGTGCGCACGATCGCCACCCCCTTCGGCTCTGGCTGCCGCCCGTGCCTGCAAGACCAGCAGCAGCACGAGGATCGCCGTCAGCACGAGTGCGAGAGCGGCACCGAATGGCCAGTCTCGTGCCTTGAGGAACTGGTCGCGGATGAGGTTGCCGAGCAGCAACGACTTGCCGCCGCCGATGAGCTCTGGAATCACGAAGTTCGCCATCGACGGCACGAAGACGAATACGCACCCGATCAGCATGCCGGGGAGTGCCAGCGGAATCGTGACGGTGCGGAAGACGCGCCACCGGGATGCTCCGAGGTTCGTCGCCGCTTCTTCGAGCGAGGGATCGATGCGCTCGATGGCCGAATAGAGGGGCAGGATCATGAGCGGCAGGTAGATGTAGAGCAGGCCGACGACGACCGCAGGCTGGGTGTAGAGCATCCTGATCGGTTCGTCGACGATGCCGACCGCGACGAGCGCGCCGTTGATCCAGCCAGCGTCGTTCAGCAGGATGATCCAGGCGTAGGTGCGGATGAGGAAGTTCGTCCAGAACGGCAGGAGCACCAGAATCAGCGCAGTAGTGCGCCACCGACGCGGCAGTCGCGAGATGACGTATGCGGTCGGAAAACCCAGCGCGAGTGCGAGCAGGGTGGTGATCGCCGCCGTTCCGAGCGAGGTCGTGATGACCTGCACATACACCGGCTCGACGAGTCTGGCGAAGTTGTCGAGCGTGAACTCGGGCACCACTCCCCCGAAGCGGCCGCGCGTCAGGAAGGCGTAGCCGACGATCAGGCCGAGGGGAACGAGGAAGAACAGCGCGAGGTACAGCGACCCCGGGCCGAGCAAGGCGACCGGCGCCCAGCGGCGGGGCGGGCGAGAGCCCACCGCGCCGCCGGGCGCGCGAGTCGAGACAGCCGGCATGCCGCGGGTCAGCCTGCCTGGATCTCGGTGGCGAGTCGCGAGTACTCGACCGTGAACTCGCCCAAGTCGACGAGCACCTCTTGCTCGAGCAGCTCGGCCGGGGTGATGCCCATGTTCGGGAACGCCTCGATCAGCGAGGGGTCGAGTGCCTCCATGGCCACGCGGTTCGGAACCTTGTAGAGGATGTTCTCGGCGACCCAGCTGTGCACCTCGGGTTCGAGGATGAAGTTCAAGAAGGCCATGGCGGCCTCCTTGTTCTGGCTCGATGCCAGCACCGTCATCGTGTCTGTCCAGAGGTCGCTGCCTTCGCTCGGCACGACGAACTCGATCGAGGGGTCTTCGGCGATGCCGTAGTTGCACCAGCCGTCCCACGCCTGCACCATCGCCGCTTCGCCGCTCACGAGCTTGGCGTAGAACGTGGTGTCGTCGAAGGCCAGCAGCTGCGGCTTCGTCGACTCGAGCTGCGCGCGCACCTCGGCCATCTCGTCAGCGTCGGTCGTGTTGGCCGAGAAGCCGAGGTACTTCTGCGCGGGCAGCACCATCCAGCGCTCGGTCGCCAGCATCGTGACCTTGCCCTGCAGCGAGTCGACAGGCTCGAGCAGGTCGCCCCACGAGGTGGGCGCGAAACCGGTGAGGTCGGGCCGGTAGCACAGCCCGGTTGTTCCCCAGGCGTACGGCAGCGAGTAGACGTTGCCCGGGTCGTAGTCGAGCTGGGCCGCTTCGGGGTAGAGGTTGGCCTCGTTGGGGATCAGCGACTTCTCGAGCGTGGCGAGCAGGCCCTGCTCTGCCAGCGCCTGCGCGTACTGCCCGCTCACGAAGGCGACGTCGATTCCCGAATCGGCGCCCGTCGTGAGCTTGGCGACGACGTCTTCGTTCGTCGCGTGGTTCACGATCGTGACTCGCACGCCTGTCTCGGCTTCGAACCGTTCTGCGAGGTCTGCGGGGTAGTAGTCGGCCCAGATGCTCACGGTGAGCGACTGCTGGGTGATGTCAGCATCGGGGTCGATCGGGTCTGTGCCGCCGGTGCCGGCGCACGCCGTCAATATTCCTGCGCTGGCCAGGGCGAGCACGGCCATGGCGGGTCGTGTGATGCGCATGGTGCCTCCTTACGGGGTGATCCCAGAACGGGTTTCGGCGATTCTTGCACCGAGTCGCAACTGACGACAATGACAAGATGGTCGAAACGCCGAGTCTGTAACACAATTGTTTCAATTGCCGTTCAAAGAATGAGGATCTCATCGCAACCGCCGGTAGCGTCGCACTCGGGCCCGGAAGGCTCCTCTGGGATGCTGCGGGTCGTGTGGCCGTGCTCGGGCCGCTCGATCAGCCAGCGGCCGCGGGTGATGGAGTCGCTGCAGCGATCGCCGGGCTGCTGGCTGGCGCCGGCTCGGCACCGCCTGCGGTGCAGGCGAGAGTCTTCAGCACGATGCCCCCACTGCGCGGTGTCGAGAGGGCTGTCGGCGACGGCGTCGACATGACCAACTGGAACGTCGTGATCGACGACGTCGTCATCATCAAGGTGACCACACGGCTGGGTGACGGCGATCGCGCCGTGCGGCTCGTGAGCGCGGTGTCACGACACGCGCCCGACGCCGTGCCGACGCTCTATGGCGCCCTCGAACTGCACTCCCCTGACGACGTGGCGGTCGTCGCGACGGCGACGGCTCTCGTGCCGGGGGCCGTCGACGGCTGGACATGGGCCGTCGACGAACTGGAGGCGCACCTCGACGGCGGCGCGTCGACGGCATGGCCGGCCGCGGTGGGGGCGATGCTCGCCGGGGTGCACGCCGCGCTGCGTCGCGAGACCGAGGCCGTCGGCTGCTCAGCGGATGATGCGCACCTCGTGAGCGCGTTCGTGCGAGACGCCCACGAACTGTCGACCGACGATGACCCGCTCGCCCGCCGGCTGGCCGCACGGCTCGACGCGATGCTGCACGACGTGACAGCCCTCACCGCGGGCTCGGCGCCTCGCTTCGCCATCCACGGCGACCTGCACCTCGGACAACTGCTGCGCGATCTCGACCATCGGTTCACGCTCATCGACTTCGACGGCGACCCACAAGCGGCGCTCGGCCACGACGAGGCCGATGCCGCCGTCGATCTCGCTCACCTGCTCGTCTCGATCGACCTCGTGGGAGCGATCGCTGCCAAGCGGCGCCAGCACGATGACCCCCGCATCATCGACTGGTGCACGCAGATGCAGCAGCAGCTACTCTCGGCGTACCGCACTGAGCTCGCCCGTCGAGGATCGAGCGAGCTGCTTGACGCCGCGCGTCTGCCCGGGCTGCGGGCCGCGCAGCTCGTGCGCGAGCTGACGTACGCGCGAGACTACTTGCCGCGGTGGTCGTACGCGGCCGACTGGGCCATCTCTCACCGCTACTCGCCCCGACCCGACGCAGAGGACCCTTCATGGATACCGCCCGCTTTGCCGACGACCTGACGCAGATTCCCGAGCGCTATCTCGCCCTCGCGGAGCAGCTCGACCACCCGGATGACGGGGTCGACCTTCTTCGCGCCACCCCGCACTCACGCCTGCTCATCATCGGCATGGGGTCTAGCCGCTATGCGGCCGCGGGCGTCAGCCGCAGAGCGCGAGCGCGCGGCATGGTCGTATGGGACGAGCTGGCGAGCACCGAGCAGCTGCCACCCCCGTCGCACGACCTCGTGGTCATCGCGGTCTCGGCGACCGGGCGCAGCGCCGAGGTCATCACGGCGGCTGAGCGATTCGCCGGCCACGGGCGACTGATCGCCGTCACGAATGACGGCGAGTCTGCGCTGGCGGGCATGGCCGATGCGGTGAGCCCGCTGCACGCCGGGGTGGAGGTCAGCGGAGTCGCGAGCCGCACCTATCGGCACACCATCGTCGTGCTCGAGCGTCTGCTCGCCCTCGCAGAGTCTCGCGACGCGGCTCGCGCGCTGACCGCGGCAGCGCAGTCGAGCCACGCACTGCTCGAGAGCAGTGCGGCCTGGCTCGACGATCTCGCCGACCTGCTGCTCTCGGCATTCGGCACCCATGTTCTCGCTCCGGTCGAGCGCTTCGGCTCAGCGCAGCAGGCAGCACTCATGATTCGCGAGCTTCCGCGGCGTCTTGCGGTCGCCTGCGAGACCGGCGATTGGGCTCACGTCGACCTCTACACCGCGCGAACGCACGACTACCGCGCAGGCATCCTCGCCGGGTCGCGCTGGGACTCGCAGGCGGTCGAGTGGCTGCAGTTGCGCGGCGCGCGCTATGCAGGGGTCGGGGGCGAGATCGATGGCGCAGAGATCACGGTGCGCTTCGACGGCGACGACGACGAGGCGGTGCGCCCCCTCGTCGAGACGCTGCCGTTCGAACTCGTCGCCGATCGGTGGCGTGCCGCCGACCCCGAATTCGCGTTCTCAGAGCGCAACGGCGTCACGCCGCCGACCGACTGACGCTCTAGTCTGCGTGCTCGCCAGCCTGCCACGCCGGCGCCTTGGCGTTGATGGCATCGCCGACGACGTGCACACGCAGGTCGTTGGTCGAGCCGGAGATGCCGGGGGGCGACCCCGAGATGACGACGATCTTGTCGCCCTCGTCTGCGAGCCCTTCGCGCAAGAGGGTCTCATCGACCTGCCGATACATCTCATCGGTGTGGGTCACCCGGTCGACCAGGTATGACTCGATGCCCCAGGTCAACGACATGCGACGCTGAATCGACTCGTAGGGGGTGAACGCCTTCATGGGAATGCGGAAGCGCAGTCGCGACATGCGCCGAGCGGAGTCACCCGACTCGGTGAAGACGCAGACGAACTTCGCCTCGACGAAGTCGGCCACCTCTGCGGCCGCGAGGGTGATGGCTCCGCCTTGAGTGCGCGGCTTGGTGCCCAAGGGCGGGATGCGCTCGAGGCCGTGCTCTTCGGTCGACGCGATGATGCGAGCCATGGTCGAGACGGTGATGACCGGAAACTCCCCCACGCTCGTCTCACCACTGAGCATGACCGCGTCGGCCCCATCGAGCACGGCGTTCGCGACGTCGCTGGTCTCGGCACGAGTGGGAATGGGGCTGCTGATCATCGACTCGAGCATCTGCGTCGCGACAATGACCGGCTTGGCCATCCGCCGGGCGAGTTCGACGGCGCGCTTCTGCACGATCGGCACTGCTTCGAGCGGCAGCTCGACGCCGAGGTCTCCGCGGGCGACCATGATGCCGTCGAACGCGTCGACGATCTCTTCGAGGTTGTCGACGGCCTGCGGCTTCTCGATCTTGGCGATGACGGGAACCGTTCGACCCTCTTCTCGCATGATCTGGTGCACCCGGTTGACGTCTGAGGCATTGCGCACGAACGACAGGGCGATGTAGTCGGCGCCGAGCCCGAGGCCCCAGCGCAGATCGTCTTCGTCTTTCTCTGAGAGCGCGGGCACGTTGACCGCGACTCCCGGAAGGTTGATGCCCTTGTTGTTCGACACGGGGCCGGCGACGACCACCTCGGTGCGCACCCGCACACCGTCGCTGTCGAGCACGCGCACGCGCACCTTGCCGTCGTCGATGAGCAGGAAGTCGCCGGGGTTCACATCGGCAGGGAGACCCTTGAAGGTGGTCGAGCAGATGTCTTTCGTGCCGAGGATGTCTTCTGTCGTGATGGTGAAGATGTCGCCCTCGGCGAGAAGGTGCGGACCATTCTCGAACTTTCCGAGCCTGATCTTCGGCCCCTGCAGGTCGACGAGAATCGCCACCGGCTTCTTGGCGTCGTGCGACGCCTGGCGCACGTTGCGATACACCTCTTCGTGAACGTCGTAGGTGCCGTGGCTCAGGTTCATGCGCGCGACGTTGACGCCCGCTTCGATGATGGCTCGAATGTTCTCGTAACTGGCTGTCGCCGGCCCGAGGGTGGCAACGATCTTGGCGCGTCTCATGGGTTCCTCACGTGCTGGTGGTGGTAGGGGTGGTGCGAAGTTCGAGGTCGTGCGTGTGCCTAGACGGTCAGTGGTCGATCAGTGGCCCTCACTGGTGCGGGCAGGTCACTCGAGCCTTGCAGATAGGCGTCGACGGCCGCAGCAACGGCTCGACCCTCGGCGATCGCCCAGACGATCAGTGATGCGCCCCGCCCCGCGTCACCGGCGACGAAGATGCCAGCTTCGTTGGTGGTGTAGTCGGCCCCGCGGCTCATCGCCCCCGAGGCATCGAGGGGCAGCCCGATCTGCTCATCGAGCGCGTCGCCCTGCGCGCCAGTGAAGCCGAGAGCCAAGAGCACGAGGTCGGCAGGGATCTCGCGCTCGGTGCCCGCTTTGGGCACGCGCGCGCCGTCGACATACTCAGTCTCGGCGACGCGAATGGCACGCACCTCTCCGGCTGAGTTGGTCAAGAACTCGACCGTGCTCGCCAAGAAGACGCGTTCGCCGCCCTCTTCGTGAGCACTCTGCATCTCGAAGAGCGTCGGCTGCACGGGCCACGGCTGCGTCGCGGGCCGCTCGTGCGGTGGCTGCTGGCCGATCGCGAGGTTGGTGACCGACAGCGCCGACTGCCGATGCGCTGTTCCGATGCAGTCTGCGCCGGTGTCGCCGCCGCCCAAGACGACCACATGCTTGCCTTCTGCGGTGATCTGGTCGGCAACCTCGTCGCCCGCCTGCACCCTGTTGGCCTGCGTGAGGTACTCCATGGCGAAGTGCACGCCGAGCGCGTCGCGGCCGGGAATCGGCAGATCGCGGGGCACCGGGGCTCCGGTCGCGATGACGATCGCGTCGTAGCGAGTGCGCAGCTCATCCCAGGTGATGTCGAGGCCGATCTCGACACCGGCGCGGAACCGGGTGCCTTCGGCCTGCATCTGCGTGAGGCGAGCATCCAGATGGCGCTTCTCCATCTTGAAATCGGGGATGCCGTACCGCAGCAGGCCTCCGATGCGGTCGTCCTTCTCGAAGACGGCGACGGTGTGCCCGACTCGTGTGAGCTGCTGCGCAGCCGCGAGCCCCGCGGGCCCCGAACCGACCACGGCGACGGTCTTGCCCGTGAGTCGCTCGGGAGGAACCGGGTGCACCCACCCGTTGTTCCAGGCGTTCTCGATGATCGAGGCCTCGACCTGCTTGATCGTGACGGCGGGCTGATTGATGGCCAGCACGCACGACGACTCGCACGGAGCAGGGCACAGCTTGCCCGTGAACTCCGGAAAGTTGTTCGTCGCATGCAGCCGCTCGATGGCCTGACGGCCTTCTCCGCGCCACGTGAGGTCGTTCCACTCGGGAATCAGGTTGCCGAGCGGGCACCCCTGGTGGCAGAACGGGATGCCGCAGTCCATGCAGCGCCCGGCCTGTCGACGCAGAACGCTGGGGTCACCCTGCTCGTAGACCTCTTTCCAGTCCATGAGTCGAATCGGAACGGGCCGGCGAGGAGGCAGCTCGCGCTCGGGCACTGTGATGAAACCACGGGGATCAGCCACCGGTCACCTCCAGGATGCGCCCCCATACGACGTCGCCGTCGGGGTCGAGGCCTTCATCGAGAGCGGTCTGCCGCGTGACGAGCACCGCAGCGTAGTCGCGCGGCATGACCTTGACGAAACGATCGAGAGCGGCCGATCCTTCAGCGATGAGTCGCGCGGCCAGGGCCGATTCGGTCTCGTCGTGGTGTCTGTTCAGCAGGGCGGAGACGGCAGCTCGATCGTCGTCATCGAGCGGCAGCAGCGCGAGCTCACCCGTGTCGAGGGCATCGCGATTGACCCGCTCGGCCTTCAGCTCGTGCACATAGGCGACGCCGCCCGACATGCCAGCGCCGAGGTTGCGACCGGTCGTGCCCAGAATCAGCGCCACCCCGCCCGTCATGTACTCGAGGGCGTGGTCTCCGACCCCCTCGACCACCGCGGTCGCGCCAGAGTTGCGCACCATGAACCGCTCTCCGACGATGCCTCTGATGAACATCTCGCCACTCGTGGCACCGTACCCGATCACATTGCCGGCGATGACGTTGCGCTCGGCGGCGAAGACCGAGTCGCGGCTGGGGCGCACGATCACACGACCACCTGAGAGGCCTTTGCCGACGTAGTCGTTGCTGTCGCCATAGAGGCGCAGAGTGATGCCCCCCGGCATGAAGGCGCCGAGGCTCTGGCCAGCAGAACCGGTCAGGGTGATGTCGATCGTGTCGGCGGCCAGCCCGTGCTCGCCATGCAGTCGCGTCACGTGATTGCCGAGCATCGTTCCGATCGCCCGCTCGGTGTTGCGCACCGGCAGGTCGATGCGCACCGGCGCGCCGTGCTGCAGCGCATCAGAGCTGAGTCTGATCAGCTCGTTGTCGAAGTGCTCATCGAGCTCGTGGTCTTGTTCTTCTCGCTTCGTGCGCGGCGCGGAGTCATCGAACTGCGGGCCATGCAGGATGGGTGCGAGGTCGAGCCCGTCTGCCTTCCAGTGGCGAATCGCCCGATCGACGTCGAGCAGGTCGGCACGACCGATGGCCTCTTCGAGGGTTCTGAAGCCGAGAGCCGCGAGGTACTCGCGCACCTCTTGCGCCAGATACTCCATGAAGGTGATCACGAACTCGGGGGTGCCCGTGAAGCGCTTCCGCAGCTCGGGGTTCTGCGTGGCGACGCCCACCGGGCAGGTGTCGAGGTGGCAGACCCTCATGAGGATGCAGCCTGAGACGACCATCGGCGCCGTGGCGAAGCCGAACTCTTCGGCGCCCAGCAGCGCCGCGACGATGACGTCGCGACCGGTCTTCATCTGACCGTCTGCCTGCACCGTGACGCGCCCGCGCATGTTGTTGAGCATGAGCGTCTGCTGCGCTTCGGCGAGCCCGAGCTCCCACGGGGTGCCAGCGTGCTTGAGCGAGTTCAAGGGGCTCGCCCCGGTGCCCCCGTCGTGACCCGACACGAGAATGACGTCGGCCTTCGCCTTGGCGACTCCGGCCGCGACAGCGCCGATGCCCGACTGGCTCACGAGCTTGACGTGCACGCGCGCGAGCGGATTCGCCCGCTTGAGGTCGAAGATGAGCTGCTTGAGGTCTTCGATCGAGTAGATGTCGTGATGCGGAGGCGGCGAGATGAGGCCGACACCCGGGGTGCCGTGCCGCAACCGCGCGATCCACGGGTAGACCTTGTTGGCCGGCAGCTGGCCGCCTTCGCCCGGCTTCGCGCCCTGTGCCATCTTGATCTGGATGTCATCAGCGTGCGTCAGGTAGAGGCTCGTGACGCCGAATCGCCCCGATGCGACCTGCTTGATCGCACTGCGCTTCTCGGGGTCGAGAAGCCGCTCAGGGCTCTCACCGCCCTCACCCGTGTTGCTGCGCCCGCCGATGCGGTTCATCGCGATCGCGAGGGTCTCGTGCATCTCGGGGCTGATGGCTCCCATGCTCATCGCGCCGGTGGTGAAGCGACGGATGATCGACTCGACCGATTCGACCTCATCGAGCGGCACGGGCGTGCGCTCGTCGGTCTTGAGGCGGAAGAGTCCGCGCAAGGTCATGAGCTTCTCGCCCTGCTCGTCGACGGCCTTCGTGTATTCACGGAAGATGTCGTAGCGCTTCGATCGCGTGGCGTGCTGCAGTCGAAACACCGTCTCAGGATTGAACAGGTGGGGCGGCCCTTCGCGCCGCCACTGATACTCGCCACCGGTCTGCAGCCGCTCGTGCGGGTTCACCGGCACGGCGACGGGGTATGCCAGAGCGTGCCGCGACGCATTCTCGGCGGCGATGGTGTCGATGCCCACTCCCCCGAGCACGCTCGACGTGCCCGTGAAGTACCGCTCGACGAACTCGTGGCTGAGGCCGACTGCCTCGAACGCCTGGGCGCCGGCATACGAGCCGACGGTCGAGATGCCCATCTTCGACATGATCTTGAGCACGCCCTTGCCGAGCGCCTTGATCACGTTGCGCACGGCCTTCTCGGGCGTGATGCCGACGATCATGCCGCCCCGCACGAGATTCTCGACCGTCTCCATCGCGAGGTAGGGGTTGATCGCCGAGGCGCCGTAGCCGATGAGCACGGCGCAGTGGTGCACCTCGCGCACGTCACCTGCTTCGACGACGAGCCCTACCTGCATGCGCTTCTCGGTGCGGATGAGGTGGTGATGCACCGCGGCGAGCATCAAGAGCGACGGCACCGGCGCGAGGTCTGCCGTCGAGTCTCGGTCGCTCAGCACGATGAACTCCGCGCCATCGTCGATCGCGGCATCGACCTCGTCGCAGATGGCGAGCAGGCGCTTCTCGAGCGCACGCGGGCCCTTGTCGACCCGGTAGAGGCCCTTGATCGTCGTGGTCAGCGAACTACCGGGGCGCGGGTCGATGTGCTGGATCTTCGCGAGCTCGTCGTTGTCGATGATCGGGAAGTCGAGCACCACCTGCCGGGCGTGGCGCGGAGTAGCGTCGAGCAGGTTGCGCTCGGGGCCGAGACCGAGACTCATCGACGTGACGACTTCTTCGCGGATCGAGTCGAGCGGGGGGTTCGTCACTTGCGCGAACTGCTGGGTGAAGTAATCGAACAGCAGCCGCGGACGGTCTGAGAGCACCGCGATCGGCGTGTCTGAACCCATGGCACCGAGCGGTTCGGCTCCGTGCTGCGCCATCGGCGCGAGCAGCACGCGCACCTCTTCTTCGGTGTAGCCGAAGGTGCGTTGACGACGCACGATCGAGGCGGGCGTGTGCACGATGTGCTCGCGCTCTGGCAGATCTTTCAGGTGGATGCGCTGGCCGTCGAGCCACTCGCCCCACGGAGACATCGTCGCGAGCTCTGCCTTGATCTCGTCGTCTTCGATGAGCCGGCCATCGACGGTGTCGACGACGAACATCTTGCCGGGGCGCAAGCGCCCCTTGCGCACGATGCGGCTGGGCTCGATGTCGAGCACCCCGATCTCGCTCGCGAGCACGACGAGACCATCGTCGGTGACGACGAAGCGCCCCGGTCGCAGTCCGTTGCGGTCGAGTGTCGCCCCGACGAGCGAGCCGTCGGTGAAGACGAGCGCAGCAGGGCCATCCCACGGCTCCATGAGCATGCCGTGGTACTCGTAGAAGTCGCGCAGGGACGGATCGATGTCTGTCTGGTTCTCCCAGGCCTCGGGCACCATCATCATGATCGCGTGCGGCAGCGACCTGCCGCCGAGCGTCAGCAGCTCGACGACCTCGTCGAACGACGCCGAGTCGCTCGCGCCCGGCGTGACGATCGGAAAGACATCGCGCAGATCGCCGAAGAGCTCAGATCGCAGCTGCGACTGGCGAGCGCGCATCCAATTGCGGTTTCCTTGCACGGTGTTGATCTCGCCGTTGTGCGCGATCATGCGGAACGGCTGGGCCAATGGCCACGAGGGGAAGGTGTTCGTCGAGTACCGAGAGTGCACGAGCGCGAGTTTCGACGTGAAGCGCTCATCACTGAGGTCGGGGTAGAACGGCTCGAGCTGCAGAGTCGTGACCATGCCCTTGTAGACAATGGTTCTGCACGACAGCGACGGCAGGTACGACCCGAGCTCGCGCTCGGCTCGCTTGCGCAACCGGAACGCCTGCCGATCGAGGTCGGCACCCGAGAGCGAGACGCCGGCGTCGTCGGCGCGGGCCGACGAGATGAACAACTGCTCGAAGACGGGCATCGACGCCTTGGCGAGGCTGCCGATGAGCGAGTCGTCGGTGGGCACCTCGCGCCACCCGATGACCGTGAGCCCTTCATCGACGGCGATTGCTTCGATCGCCGTCTTCTCTGCCGCGCGCTCGTCGTCGTCGGTGGGCAAGAAGACTGTGCCGACGGCGTAGCGACCAGCCGGGGGCAGCGCGAACGGTGCGACTGCGCGGAAGAAGCCGTCGGGAATCTGGGTGACGATGCCGGCGCCGTCTCCCGTGCCCGCGTCAGAGCCGACTGCACCACGGTGCTCAAGATTGCGCAGCGCGTCGAGTGCCGCCTGAATGATGTCGTGACCTGCGGTACCGCGAAGGGTCGCGACCATGGCGAGCCCGCACGCGTCGTGCTCGCGACGAGGGTCGTACATGCCCTGGGCTGCGGGCACGGAAGAGAATCGCTGCATCGGCGATGTGACTTCCATGGCGAAAACCGTCCTCACGTGGTTGCGGTGACCGAGTGGGACGTCGCTGGCCCAGGGATGAGTTGTGCGCACAGCGTGCGCCGCGAATGCCGGATCGAAAGTGGTGGCGATCGGCGGACTACGGCTTCGCGGCGGACCCGCTTGTGGCGTCGGTCGAACCGTTGGCACCGGAGATGGCGGGGGCGTCATTGCCCTCGACGTCGAAATCGGTGTAGACGTCTTCGGAGTCTACAGGAGCCTCGAGCGACCACTCCCGACCCGCGACATACGGCGAGGGTTCGAAGCCGGGGTGCCGTCGCGACTGCACGAAGATGATGACGATGCCGATGAGCACGGCGGCCCAGGCGCCCCACACGTTGACGCGGATGCCGAGGAACAGCTCGCTCGGGTCGAGCCTGATGGTCTCGAAGACGCTGCGGCCCGCTCCGTACCAGATGAGGTAGACGCCGAGCAGCTTGCCCCACTGCAGTCGAAGGCGCTTGTCGAGCAGCAGGATGACAGCGACGCCCGCCAGGTTCCAGACGATCTCGTAGAGGAAGGTGGGGTGGAAGAGCGTGTCTGCCGGAATGCCGACCGGGATCGCCGGGTTGGGCCGATCGATCTCGAGGCCCCAGGGCAGGTCGGTCGGCAGCCCGAAGAGTTCTTGGTTGAACCAGTTGCCGAGCCGGCCGAAGGCCTGTGCGAGAAGCAGACCGGGCGCGAGCGCGTCGGCGAACGACCAGAAGCGCACGCCGGTGACGCGGCACCCCACCCAGGCGCCGAAGGCGCCACCGATGAGGGCGCCGAAGATCGCCATGCCGCCCTCCCAGATGTAGAGGGTGCGCAACAGGTCAGCGCCGTCGAAGAAGTAGTCATTGGGGTGCGTGAGCACGTGGTAGATGCGCCCGCCGATGATGCCGAAGGGCACCGCGAAGAGCGCGACATCGAGCGTGATCCATGGCTCGGCACCCCGCGCGGTCAGTCGGCGGTTGGTGAGCCAGACAGCCGCCACGATGCCGGCCAGAATGCACAGCGCGTATGCGTAGATGTTGAGGTTGAGGCCGAACCAGGTGAGCCCGATATCGCGCAACCACTGCCCGAGGTTGAAGACCTGCCATTCGGCAGGCGGGCTCGGGATGCTCAAGGGAAGAATCACGGTGGCAAGACCTTTCTCAGGGGGCGCACGCCAGCCTAGCGAGTGCCGGCGGCGAGGTCAGCGGCGACGGCCGCCACTTCAGCGACCCCGCCGTGCTCGAGAGCGGCGACGAGCCGCGACCCGACGATCGCGCCGTCTGCGTAGCTCAAGACGTCGGCCACCTGCTCGGCCGTCGAGATGCCGAGGCCGACGCAGGCAGCGGTCGCACCCGCCGCGCGCAGCCGGCTGACGACACCGCGCGCAGCCTTGTCGACGTCATCGCGAGCACCCGTGATGCCCATGGTCGAGACGGCGTAGACGAAGCCTCGGCTCGCTTCGACCGCTTGCGTCATGCGCGCGTCGCTCGACGACGGGGCCGCGAGAAACACGCGGTCGAGATCGTGCTGCTGCGAGGCGGTCATCCACTCGTGCGCTTCGTCGGGAATCAGGTCGGGAGTGATGAGGCCCGCTCCCCCGGCGTTCGCGAGATCAGCGGCGAATCGATCGACGCCGTACTGCACGACCGGGTTCCAGTAGGTCATGACGAGCAGCGGCGCATCGACGCGGGCGCGGATGCGCTCGACGGCCTCGAAGCCGTGGCGCAGCCTGAAGCCGTTGCGCAGGGCGGTCTGCGTCGCCCGTTGAATCGTGAGGCCGTCCATGACCGGATCGCTGTAGGGCAGGCCCAGTTCGACGATGTCGACGCCGTTCTCGACGAGAGCCACGGCCGCATCGACACTCGCGTTCAGGCTCGGAAAACCAACCGGCAGATACCCGATGAGCGCGCCCGAGGCCTCATCATTGCGGCGTCGAATGGTGTCGGCCACCTGGCTCATGACTTGTCGCTCTCTGCGGCGTCGAGCAGCCCGAAGTACCGCGCCGCCGTCTCCATGTCTTTGTCTCCGCGACCGCTGAGCGAGACCAGCACGATGCCTTCCTCGCCCAGTTCACGGCCCAGTTCGAGCGCACCGTGCAGAGCGTGCGCGGTCTCGATGGCGGGAATGATGCCTTCGGTGCGGCTCAACAGGCGGAGAGCATCCATCGCCTGCGCATCGGTGACGGGGCGGTACTCAGCACGACCGATCGAGGCGAGCCATGCGTGCTCGGGACCCACCCCCGGATAGTCGAGCCCCGCCGAGATCGAGTGCGACTCGATCGTCTGGCCGTCGTCGTCTTGCAGCATGAGGCTGCGCGCGCCGTGCAGAACCCCGGCGCGGCCCTTCGTGATCGTCGCGGCATGGAACGGAGTGTCGACCCCGTCACCGGCCGCCTCGTTGCCCACGAGCCGAACCCCCTCGTCATCGAGGAAGGCGTGGAAGATGCCCATCGCGTTGCTGCCGCCGCCGACGCACGCCACGACGGCATCGGGCAGGCGGCCGGTGAGCGCCATGACCTGCTCACGAGCCTCGATGCCGATGACCGCGTGAAAGTCGCGAACCATCGTCGGGAAGGGGTGCGGGCCTGCGACAGTGCCGAGCAGGTAGTGCGTGTTCTCGACATTCGCCACCCAGTCGCGCAGCGCCTCGTTGATGGCGTCTTTGAGCGTGCGCGAGCCCACTGTCACTGGTACGACCTCGGCACCGAGAAGCTTCATGCGCGCCACGTTGAGAGCCTGGCGCTCGGTGTCGACCTCGCCCATGTAGACGACGCAGTCGAGGCCGAACAGAGCGGCCGCGGTCGCGCTCGCGACGCCGTGCTGCCCAGCGCCCGTCTCGGCGATGATGCGCGTCTTGCCCAGTCGCTTCGCCAGCAGCGCCTGGCCCAGCACGTTGTTGATCTTGTGACTGCCCGTGTGGTTCAGGTCTTCGCGCTTGAGGATGATGCGCGCGCCGCCCGCGTGCTCGGCGAATCGCCGGGCCTCGGTGATGATCGACGGCCGCCCCGTGTAGGTGCGGTGCAGCTCGTGCAGCTCGCGCTGAAACTCCGCGTCGACCCGCGCGCTCTGGTAGGCCGCGTCGAGCTCGTCGAGTGCGGCGACGAGCGATTCGGGCACGAAACGCCCCCCGAACTCTCCGAAGTAGGGGCCGACGTGTTCACGCAGGTTCATGAGACCGCCAAAAACTCGTTGAGGGTGGCGACGGGATCGCCACCGGTGACCAGTGCCTCGCCGATGAGCACGACATCGGCGCCGGCTCGACGGTAGTGCTCGACGTCTGCGACCGAGCTGACAGCAGACTCTGCGATGCGGATCACGCCGTCGGGCATCTGGGGCGCGAGTCGGCCGAACAGGTCGCGGTCGAGCTCGAAGGTGCTGAGATCGCGCGCGTTCACTCCGATCACCTCTGCGCCGAGGTCGATCGCCCGGCTCAGCTCGTCGGCGTCGTGCGTCTCGACGAGGGGCGTCATGCCGAGCTCGATGATGAGCGAGTGCAGCGTTGCCAGAGTCGAGTCATCGAGAGCGGCGACGATCAGCAGCACGAGATCGGCCCCGGCGGCCCGCGCCTCGAGCACCTGGTACTCGTCGGCGATGAAGTCTTTGCGCAGCACCGGAATCGACACGGCCTCGCGCACGGCCATGAGGTCGGCAAGACTGCCGCCGAACCGCCGCTCTTCGGTCAGCACGCTGATGGCCGAGGCGCCCCCTGCTGCATACTGCCGTGCGAGCACGGCAGGGTCGGGAATGCTCGCGAGCGCGCCACGCGAGGGGCTCGCCCGCTTCACCTCGGCGATCACCTTGACCTGCTCTGCCCTGCGCAGCGCCGCGCAGGCATCGATCGCGGGCGATGCCGCCAGTGCGGCCGCTTCGACAGTGGCGAGGGGCCGGGTCTCTCGACGTCGCGCCGCGTCGTCGAGCGCGCCGGCGACGAGGCCGTCGAGCACCTAGGAGTGCGCTTTCGGGCGGTACTTCGGGCCCCTGACGCCGTAGCCGGCCTTGGCCATGATGCCGCCGATGATCCAGCCGACCAGCATTGCCGCTGCGCTCGCCCAGACCAGCCAGGCGATCTCGAAGAAGAACGCGACGGTGCCGACGGTCACGGCGACGAGCATGATGACGACGGCCGTCCAGGCGGCGGGCGAGTGTCCGTGGCCGGGGTCGTTGTTCGCGTTCATCAACACTCCTGTTTCACGTCGGGGGGGCGTGCGTCGAGTCTATCGTGCCGTCGGGTCGTCTCCGTCGCTCAGGGAGTCCCACGCGTCGAGTTCGTCGCGCCCCTCACCCGACGACGAGTCGACCGTGCGCAGTGCGTCGTACTTGCGCACGCGATTAGGCCACTGGCGAGCCGTGGCCGAGATGCCGATGCCGACGACGATCGAGGCGGCACCGATGACGAGAGCCGCGAGCGGCCACGCCGTCGAGGCCGACTGGGTGACGATCTCGCGCACCGAGCTGCTGCCTTCGACGCCGGTGGCGTCGGTGATCGCCGATGCCGCAGAGAGCACTGGATCAGCGAAGGCGAACGCCGCTGATGCGACGATGCCGACCCCGAGCAGCGCTTGCATGAACCCCAGAATCACCCTGAAGACCACACCCGCGAGAGCGAGAGCGCCGACGAGCGCGAGCCCCGCGAGCGCGAGCGGCGGAATCGCCGGTGCGGCCAGGCCTCCCCCGACGGCGAGCACCCGCCCATCATCCAGCGTCACCATGATCCAGGTCTGCGACCAGGCCAGCAGCGCGAGAGCCGCGAGTGCGATCGGCAGCACCATGGCGAGCATCCTGACCCGACGTGGGTTCACGAGCGGTCTTTCGCCAGCGCGTTCGCGATCGCCACGGCGCGCAGCGGCGCCGCCGCCTTCGACAAGGTCTCGTGAAACTCTGTCTCGGCGACCGAGTCGGCGACAAGTCCGGCACCCGCCTGCACGCGGGCCACACCATCGGCCAGGAAGGCGGTGCGGATGGCGATCGCCAGATCGAGGTCGCCCGAGAAGCCGAAGTACCCCACGACCCCGCCGTAGACCCCGCGGCGGGCCGGCTCGAGCTCGTCGATGATCTGCAGCGCTCGCGGCTTGGGGGCGCCGCTCAGAGTGCCGGCCGGAAACGTCGCCCTGAAGACGTCGATGGGCGTCGCGTCATCGCGCAGATCGCCCTCGACGCTCGAGACGAGGTGCATGATGTGGCTGAACCGCTCCACCTGCATGAACTCGGTGACCTCGACGGTGCCGGCCCGGCACACCTTCGACAGGTCGTTGCGACCGAGGTCGACGAGCATGAGATGCTCTGCCTGCTCTTTGCGGTCGGCGAGCAGCTCTTCGGCGAGCTCGCCGTCGTGCTCGGGCGTGTCGCCGCGCGGCCGTGAGCCCGCGATGGGGTGCATGTGGGCGCGCCCCTTCGTCACCTTGACGAGCGCCTCTGGAGACGAGCCGACGATCGCGAAAGGCTTGCCGGTGGCCGTCTCGAGAGCGAGCGCATACATGTACGGCGAGGGGTTCAGTGCGCGCAAGACGCGATAGACATCGAGCGGGCTCGCCGTGAGCTCGTGGTCGAACCGCTGAGCGATCACCACCTGAAAGACGTCGCCGTCGCGAATGAAGTCTTTCGATCGAGCGACGGCGTCGAGGTACTCGGTCGGTGTCGACCGATGCACGGCGTTCGGCGAGGCCTCGAGGTCGATGCGCGCGATGTCGGGCTCCGCTGGAGCGCGCAAGGCTGCTTCGAGCTCATCCAGGCGGCGGTGGGCATCGGCCCACATCGCGTCGTCATCGTCGACCCCGTCGGCCAGCACGCTCACGACGAGCGAGACCGTGCCCTGACGGTGATCCATGACCACGAGCTCGCTCACGAAGGTCATGCCCAGCTCAGGGCAGTCGAAGTCGTTCGGCGGGGCGTCTGGCAGGTGCTCGACCTGGCGCACGGCATCCCAGCCGATGAAGCCGACGAGACCCCCGGTGAGCGGAGGGTGAGCGGGGTTGTCAGGAGAACGCCACCGCGCGTAGAGAGCGTCGAGTGCGGCGAGCGACGAGGCCGGCATGTCGCCGCCGAACGCCCGCTCGGCATCGATCGACTCTGCCAACCAGACCGCTGCACCATCGTGCTCGGTGAGCACGCCGAATGATCCGACCCCCACGAACGAGTATCGAGACCAGATTCCGCCCTGCTCGGCAGACTCGAGCAGGAACGTGCCGGCCCGACCCGCGGCGAGCGACCGATAGAGGGCGACGGGGGTCAGTGCGTCGGCGAACATCGTGCGGATGACGGGCACGACTCGCGCCTCACGCACGTGGGCATCGAACTCGTCGCGTGTCGTGTCAGTCATGATGCGGCCCCGATCGTCGGCAGCAGGGGGTCGACATCGAAGCAAGACCGGGCGCCTGTGTGGCATGCGACACCCACCTGCTCGACCTGCACGAGCAGTGTGTCGCCGTCGCAGTCGAGGGCGGCGCCGCGAACGTACTGCACGTGGCCGCTCGTGTCGCCCTTTCGCCAGTACTGCTGGCGCGAACGGCTCCAGAACGTCACTCGCCCCTCGCTGAGCGTGCGGCGCACCGCCTCAGCGTCCATCCAGCCCACCATGAGCACCTCGCCCGAGTCGTGCTGCTGGATGACGGCGGGAATGAGTCCCGCGTCGTCGAAGCGCACTCGCGACACGACGTCTGCTGCATCGTTCATCGCACCATCACTCCTTCTGCTCGCAACGCGGCCTTCACGTCGCCGACCGTGAGCTCTGCCCGGTGGAACACGCTCGCCGCAAGAACAGCGTGGGCACCAGCCTGCACTGCGGGGGCGAAGTGCTCTCGCGACCCGGCGCCGCCCGAGGCGATGACCGGCACCGTGGCCACGTCGGCGATCGCCGAGATCAGTTCAAGGTCGAAACCGTTCTTCGTACCGTCGGCGTCGATCGAGTTGACGAGCAGTTCGCCCGCACCCCGCTCGATCGATTCGAGTGCCCAGGCGATCGCGTCGAGGCTCGTGCGTTCGCGCCCCCCGTGCGTCGTGACCACGAAGCCGCTCGGCGAGTCGGCATCTCGTGTGACATCGAGCGAGAGCACGCACACTTGCGCACCGAAACGATCGGCGATCTCGTCGATGAGCGACGGCCGCGCGATCGCGGCGCTGTTGACGCCGATCTTGTCTGCGCCGTGCGCGAGAAGCCTGGCCACGTCGTCGACCGTTCGCACTCCGCCCCCGACGGTGAGCGGAATGAACACCTGCTCTGCAGTGGAGCGCACGAGGTCGAACATCGTCTCGCGGTTGTCAACCGTCGCCTTGACGTCGAGAAAGGTGATCTCATCGGCACCCTGCTCGTAGTAGGTGCGGGCGAGCTCGATCGGATCACCTTCGTCTCGCAGATCGAGAAAGTTGACACCCTTCACGACGCGGCCCGCGGCGACGTCGAGACACGGGATGACCCGAACGGCGACAGACATCAGATGCGAGCGGCGTGGATCGAACTGACCAGAATGGCTCGCGCACCGAGGTCGTAGAGCGCATCCATCACGTGATTCGTCTCGTCGCGCGGCACCATCGCCCGCACGGCGACCCAACTGCCGTCGGCCAGCGGCGACACCGTCGGCGATTCGAGACCCGGCGTGATCGCCTGCGCCCGCTCGAGCAGCTCGCGCGGCAGGTCGTAGTCGATGAGCACGTACTGCCGGGCCACGAGCACGCCCTGCAGCCGGCGCTGCAGCGTCGAGATGCCCGCCCGCTCTGGTTGCGCACTGATCAGCACTGCTGCGGAGTCGAGAATCACCGGCCCGACGATCTCGAGGCCCTGCGCGCGAAGGGTCGACCCTGTCGAGACGACGTCGGCGACGGCGTCGGCGACTCCGAGCCGCACGGCCGATTCGACGGCACCGTCGAGCCTGATGAGCTCGGCGACGACACCGTGCCGTTCGAGAAAGGCCTCGACCAGCCCCGGATAGCTCGTGGCGACCCTCATGCCCGCGAGGTCGCTGAGCTGCGCGACGCTGCCGGGGGGTGCGGCGAACCGGAAGGTCGAGTGCCCGAAGTCGAGCGACTGTATCTCGATGGCCGCTGACCCTGAGTCGAGCAGGAGGTCGCGCCCGGTGATGCCGACATCGAGGGCGCCTGAACCGACGTAGGTCGCGATGTCTCTCGGTCGCAGGTAGAAGAACTCGACGCCGTTGCGCGGATCAGCGACGGTCAGCGCGCGCGGGTCGCGCCGCCCGGCGTATCCCGCTTCGACGAGCATCTCGACGGCGGTCTCGGCGAGCGAGCCCTTGTTCGGTACGGCGATTCTCAGCATGGTGTTCTCTTCATGAGGGGGGCGCGAGTGACGAGCCGTGATCTTCAGCAGTGCGGTCTAGAGGTGCTTGTACACATCGTCGAGCGTGAGGCCCTTCGCGACGAGCAGCACCTGCAGGTGGTAGAGCAGTTGCGACACCTCTTCGGCGGTCGAGTCGTCGCTCTCGTATTCGGCCGCCATCCAGACTTCGGCGGCTTCTTCGACGATCTTCTTGCCGATGGCGTGGATGCCCGCATCCAGCTGCGCGACGGTGCCAGACCCTTCTGGGCGCGAGCGCGCTTTCTCGCTCAGCTCAGCGAACAGCTCGTCAAAAGTCTTCACCGGCCCAGGGTACCGGCCCTGCACCGTGCACTCCGTCTGGTCAGGAGACGCCGAGCAGGTCGATGACGAAGACGAGCGTCTTTCCTGAGAGCCGATGCCCGCCGCCTGCGGGGCCGTAGGCCAGATGAGGGGGGCAGACGAGCTGTCGACGGCCGCCCACCTTCATGCCCGGAATGCCCTTCTGCCAGCCTGCGATGAGGCTGCCGAGCGGAAAGTTGATCGATGACCCGCGGTTCCACGATGCATCGAACTCTTCGCCGGTCTCGAACTCGACTCCGACGTAGTGCACGTCGACAGTGGCGCCGGCGGTGGCCTCGGCCCCTGTGCCGACGACGAGGTCGGTGATGACGAGCTCGGTCGGCGCCGGGCCCTCGAAGAAGTCGATCTCGGGCTTCGTGTTCTGGCTCATGCCACTATCCAACCAGAATCGCGGGCGCGCTCAGTGCGCGTGGGCAGCCTGCGCCGCCGCACGCAGCTCGGCGATCGCGTTCTCGACGCTGTCGCGACCGTAGACCGCCGAGCCTGCGACGAACGTGTCGGCACCGGCCTCGGCCGCGATGCCGATGGTGTCGAGCGTGACTCCTCCGTCGACCTGCAGCCAGACGTCGAGTGCGTGCGCGTCGACGGCCGCGCGCAGCGCCCGCAGCTTGGGCATGGTCTCTGGCATGAACGATTGGCCACCGAAGCCCGGCTCGACGGTCATGACCAGCACTTGATCGAACTCGCCGAGCAGCTCGAGGTACGGCTCGATCGCGGTGCCCGGCTTGACAGCGAGGCCCGCCCGACTGCCGCGCTCGCGCAGGGCACGAGCGGTCGTCACGACATCGGCCGCGGCCTCGGCGTGGAAGGTCACCGAGAACGCACCGAGCTCGGCGTAGCCCGGCGCCCAGCGGTCGGCATCAGCGATCATGAGATGCACATCAAGCGGCACCGGTGAGATCGCCTGCAGGCGACCGACCATCTGCGGCCCGAACGTCAGGTTCGGCACGAAATGGTTGTCCATCACATCGACGTGCACCAGATCTGCCGACGCGATGCGCTCGACGTCTCGTTGAAGATTGACGAAATCGGCCGAGAGAATGCTCGGGTTGATGCGCACGGTCACCTCGCCAGCGTAGCGACCGGGTCACCGGCGGGTGAGCAGCTGCACGAACATGGCGTCAGTGCCATGACGATGGGGCCACAGCTGCGCGGCACCGTTGTCGAGCTCGGCAAGGTCGATCTCTGTGCGTGCCACGCGACGCAGCACCTCTCGAGCATCGAGTGGCACGACCTCGCCCTGCCGCTCGGTGAGCACAGCATCCACCACCCCCGTCGTCTCGGCGACGTGCGGTGAGCACGTGACATAGGCCAGCACTCCCCCGGGTGCGAGCGCCGCGAGAGCGCTGCGCAGCAGCTCGGTCTGCAGCTGCACGAGAGGGCCGACATCGCCCTCGGTCTTGCGCCACCGCGCTTCGGGCCGTCGTCGCAGTGCGCCCAGCCCTGTGCAGGGCGCATCGATCAGGATGCGGTCGAACGCGGCAGGCTCACGCTCGCCGAACTCACGACCGTCGCTCGTGCGCACCTCGACGGCGCGGTCGACGGCATGCAGCGCCGACCGTACGAGGCGAGAACGAGCCGGCACGATCTCGTTGGCGACGAGCGTGGCGCCCCCGAGCTTCGCCTCGGCGGCCAGCAGAGCCGCCTTGCCTCCTGGGCCAGCGCACAGGTCGAGCCAGCGCTCGCCCTCGACGATCGGACGGCATCGGCTGAGCGCGAGCGCGGCGAGCTGCGAGCCCTCGTCTTGCACCCGTGCGCGCCCCTGCGCGACGAGCGGGTGGCCGGCGGGGTCGCCCGCGGCCGACGGTACCGCCGTGGGCGCGAAGAGCGACACCTCACCGAGAGCCTCGGGGTCGGCCAGGCCGGGCAGCGCGACGAGCATCACGCGCGGCGCAGCATTGTTGGCGGCGAGCACCTGCTGCAGCTCGTGCGCCCGCCCCTCACGGTGCAGCGCGTCGCGCACGGCACGCACGACCCAGCCGGGGTGCGCGAACTCGAGAGCGAGCCGCTCGACCGGGTCGGTGACGCCGTCGAGCAGTCGAGTGGTCCACGTCGACTCGTCTGCCTGCGAGATGGTGCGCAGCACTGCGTTGACGAAACCCGTCGCCCTCGCGGCCCCCATCCACTTCGTCAGCCCCACCGTCTCAGAGACGGCCGCGTGCGCCGCCGTGGCCATGCCGAGAAGCTGGTGCGCGCCCAGCCTCAGCACATCGAGGGCGACCGGGTCGATCGCGGCGAGGTCTCGCCCTGCCGCCGCGGCGATCACGAGATCGTAGTATCCCCGTCGCCGCAGAGTGCCGTAGGTGAGCTCGGTGGTGAACGCCGCCTCCTGACCGTGCAGCCGGGCCCGCCGGAGCCGTGTCGGCAGCAGAAGGTTCGCGTAGGCGTCGTCGGTCGACACGGCGCGCAGCACGTCGAGTGCCACTTCGCGAGGTGTGACGGCGGGCCGCCGCGTCACGCGAACACCACGACGCGGTCTGCCGGCAGGCCGCGCACCCAGTCGGCCGCCGACATCGCCTGCTTGCCCGCGGGCTGCACCCGCAGCAGTTCGAGAGGCTCGGTGGCGGTGCCGACGAGCACACGAGCTCCCTCGCGGCGCACCTCGGCCGCGCGCAGCGCAGCGGCGTCTCGTGCGATCGCCGCCTCGAGCACTTTGATCACCTGATCACCCCAGTGCGTGAAGGCCCCGGGCTCTGGCGTGACGCCGCGCAGTCGAGCGTGCACTGCCTCGGCCGGCTCGTTCCACCGCAGCCGGGCGTCGTCGCGACCGAGTTTCGGTGCGAGCGTCACGTCTCCGCGCTGCGGTCGTGCGTGCGCTGTGCCGGCGGCGAGCGAGTCGACCACCGCACGCACGAGCGCCGCCCCAGATTCGCTCAACTCGTCGAGCAGCGATCCGGCAGTGCGGTGGGCACCGATCGGGGTCGTGATCGTGGCGAAGATGTCGCCCTCGTCGAGCCCTTCGGTGAGCTGGAAGACGGTTGCACCGGTCTGCGCGTCGCCCGCGATCACGGCGTGCTGCACCGGGGCAGCCCCTCGCCAGCGCGGCAGCAGCGAGAAGTGCAGATTGATCCAGCCCAATCGGGGCCAGGTGAGCAGCGGCGGGCGCACCAGTGATCCGTAGGCGACGATGACGCCCAGGTCGACGTCGAGCGGCAGCAGCTCGTCGTCGAGGTCGCTCACTCGACGCGCTTCGAGCACGGGCAGGCCCAGTCGAGCTGCCTCGTCGGCGACCGGGGTCGGGGTGAGCAGCCTCTTGCGACCCTGCGGCGTCGGCGGGCGGGTGATGACGCACTCGATAGTGTGGTCGCTCGCGGCGAGTGCGGCGAGCGTCGGCACGGCGGCCTGAGGGCTGCCGGCGATGACGAGTCGCAGAGCGGGCATGGCTCTATTCAATCGGATGCTCGACCCACGCCCGGGTCATCGAAGGGCTCGGCGTCGTCGAAGCGCACGCGCAGGGCGGGCACGCGGCGCCGCGGCGGTGCACCCGGCACCCGGGGCACCCGGGCGGTCGCCCCGCGCACGAGCTCGGCCTTGAGCTGGGTGGCGACGTCGTGACCCCTCGCGTAGTCGAACCGCACGATGGCGCGCACTCGACCCACCTCGAGCTCGATCGGGCCGAGCACGTCGACGCCGTCGAGCGCCGCGACCGCCTCGATGGCGGAGGCCACGGCGGCGGGCGTGCCCGCGATGGCGGCCACGCGCACCGCCGGCGGAAACCGCAGGGCCCGACGGTCGGCGAGCTCTGCCGCGCTCACCCGCTCGGGGTGACCGGTCGCGAGGGCGGTGGCCACGGCCCCGCCGACGCCGACGAGCACGACCGGGGCGTCGGGCGCGGCCAAGGCTGCGGCGTTGCTCCACCAGCGAACGCAGTCTTCGACCACGCGCAGGCTCTCGCGGGCGAGCATGCCCTCGCCGTCGAGCAGCAGCACGGCGCGATAGCCGCCCGGCACGATCGGCTCGGCGCCGCGCGTCGCGACGACGAGCGTTCGGCCAGAGGGCGCGCTCGACTTTGGAGTCGCACCATCGGAGACCACCACGCGCGCACCAGGAAAGGCCCGCCCTAGTTCGTCGGCGGTGCGGGCCGACCCGCGCCCGACCGACCTCCAGCGCTGCGCCCCGCACGAGCGGCACGACCAGTCGAGCGCGAGCACTCCGCACCACCGGCACGAGGGTGCCGCGTGCGCGCGAGCAACCGACAGGGGGCCGCTGCACTGCTGGCATCGCGGTGTCTCGCCGCAGTCGACGCAGGCGATGCGAGGAGCGAAGCCGGGCCTCGCCACCTGCACGAGCACCGGGCCGCGCTCGAGAGCGTCTGCCGCCGTCTTCCATGCCGACGAGGGAATGCGTGCGGCTGCGGCCTCGTGCGCCACGGCCGCCTGTGCCGTGGGCGTGATGCGACGCCGCCACCGGCCCGTCGGTTCGACGACCGTCAACCAGCCGAGCTCGACCAGGCGCTGCACCTCGGTGCTGCGCGCGTGCGCGGCGAAGACGAGCGAGCAGCCGGTGTCTTCTTGCCGCAGCAGCGCGAGGTCACGGCTGTGGATACCGGGGGCTCGCGGCTCGACGTGCAGCGAATCGCCGTCGTCCCAGACGGCGATGAGACCCAGCGCAGCGGCAGGGGCCAGCAATGCCGAGCGGTTGCCGATGACGATCACCGGGCGCTCGTCGAGCGCGCGCAAGAATGCTCGGTACCGGTCGGCGGCAGGCTGCTTCGCATCGAGTCGAGCGATGTCGTCGGCGGAGACGCTCGACTCGAGACAGACCTCGAGCTGGTCGAGGTCACGGTAGTCGGGAACGCTCACGATCGCCGATCGACCGGTGGCGAGCGTGGCGATGGCGAGGTCGGCGAGCGTTCTCATGGCGCTCGAGACCCACACTCCCTCACGCACCTCGACCGGGTGGGGCACCGCGCTGAGTGCCGCTCGGCGACTCGAGTCGGCGCCCTCGAGCTCGGCGTCTGCCGACAGCAGCGATGCGATGCGCTCGGGGTCGTACTCCTCGATCAGCGGAGCAGTCGGACGCCGCTCGTCGAGCATCGCCGTCGCTGCGGCGGAGTCTTCGCGCCGCGCCATCCACGCCTTCTCGATGCGCACGTGTCTGGGCGGCACGGCGAGCCGCACGATGTCGCTCGCCACACCGGCTGCGCGATCACTGGCGCGCCTGATGAGCCGCCAGATATCGGGCGAGAGCACGGCGACCGGTGACACGACCTCGTCGATCTCGCTGAGCACGCCTGTGTAGTCGACCGCGTCGACGATCTCGATGATGAGGCCCTTGGCCTGCCTGCCCGCCGAGCGCAGAGGAACGATGACCCGAACCCCGGGGAGGGCGACGTCGCTCAACCGATCGGGAACCTGATAGTCGAAGAGTCGATCGAGCTGCGGCAGGGGCGACTCGAGCAGAACGCGGGCGATGCGCGCTGCGGCCACGACTACAGCCCGACCTCCGAGCGCAGGGCGTCGACTCGATCGAGTCGCTCCCACGTGAAGTCTCCATGCTCACGGCCGAAGTGCCCGTAGGTGCTCGTCGCCGAGTAGATCGGGCGCAAGAGGTCGAGCTCTCGCACGATCGCTCCTGGTCGCAGATCGAACACCGATCTGATCGCGTCGATGATGCGCTGCTCGTCGACGTGGGCCGTGCCGAAGGTTTCGACGTACAGCCCCACGGGTGCGGCGGTGCCGATCGCGTAGGCGACTTGCACCTCGAGCCGATCGGCGAGCCCTGCGGCCACCGCGTTCTTCGCGACCCACCGCATCGCATAGGCCGCCGAGCGATCGACCTTCGACGGGTCTTTGCCGCTGAAGGCGCCGCCGCCGTGTCGCGCAGCCCCGCCGTAGGTGTCGACGATGATCTTGCGGCCGGTGAGACCGGCATCGCCGTGCGGCCCCCCGACCTCGAACCTGCCTGTCGGATTGATGAGCACTCGGGGGGCGGATGCATCGAACCCCGCGGCCTCGAGCACCGGAACGATGACGTCTCGCTCGACCTCGAGCCTCAGCTGCTCGGTCGTCACAGAGGGACTGTGCTGGGTCGAGAGCACGACCGTCTCGACCGTGCGGGGCACAGAGCCCTCGTAGCCGATGGTGACCTGCGTCTTGCCGTCGGGCGCCAGATAGTCGAGCACTCCGCTCTTGCGAACCTCGGCGAGGCGCTCTGCCAGGCGATGCGCCAGCCAGATCGGCAGGGGCATGAGTGCGGCCGTCTCGTTCGTCGCGTAGCCGAACATGATGCCCTGGTCGCCGGCGCCCTGCACATCGTCGAGATCGACCGAGCCCCCTTCGCGCGTCTCGAACGCCGAGTCGACCCCCGTGGCGATGTCAGGAGACTGCTCACCGATCGAGATCGAGACGCCGCATGACCGGCCGTCGAACCAGACGTCGCTCGAGGTGTAGCCGATATCGGTGATGCGCTTGCGCACGATGCCGGGAATATCGACGTAGCCGCTCGTGGTGACTTCTCCGGCGACGTGCACGAGACCGGTCGTCACGAGGGTCTCGACGGCCACGCGGCTGTGCGGGTCGACGGTGAGCAGCGCATCGAGGATGCTGTCAGAGACCTGGTCGCAGATCTTGTCTGGATGCCCTTCCGTCACTGATTCAGAGGTGAAGAGTCGCAGCGCGGTCATCGCAAGTGTTCCTGTCAGGGTCAGCGGAGAAGATCGAGAATACGGTGGGCCACTGACACCTTGTCGCCCTCGGCTCGACTCACCACGCTACCGTCACCGTCGACCATGATGACGCTGTTGGTCGTCGCGCCGAAGCCTTCGTTCCACCCGACTCGATTGACGACGAGCAGGTCGACGCCCTTTCGGCGCGCCTTCTCGCCCGCGACGCGCAGCATCGCCTCGTCATCACGCTCGGTCTCGGCGGCGAAGCCGATGATGCGCTGGCCAGGTCGACGGTGCTCGCTGAGCCCCGCGAGCACATCAGGTGTGCGCTCGAGCTCGAGGACGAGACCGGTCGTCTCGACAGTCTTCTTGATCTTCGCCTCGGCGACCTCGGCAGGCCTGAAGTCGGCGACGGCGGCCGCCATGATGACGGTGTCGGCCTGGCCCGCATGCTCGACCATGGCCGAGTGGAGCTCTGCTGCGGTCTGCACCTCGACGAGCGTGACCGTCGATGGCACCTCGACGTCGAGATGAGCGGCCACGAGCACGACGCTCGCCCCGCGTTCGGCGGCCGCCGAGGCGAGGGCTACTCCCTGGCGTCCGCTCGAGCGATTGCCGATGAAGCGCACCGGGTCGATCGGTTCGCGGGTTCCTCCCGCCGACACCACGAACCGCCGACCGCGAAGGTCTTTCGGCCCCGCGGCGGCGAGAGCGTGCGCGATGATCTCATCTGCCTCTGCCATGCGACCTTGACCGGTGTCGTCACCGGTGAGCTGGCCGCTGGCGGGGCCGACGACGACGACTCCGCGCGACCGCAGGGTGGCCACGTTGGCGACCGTCGAGGCATGGGTCCACATCTCGGTGTGCATCGCCGGAGCGACCACGAGGGGAGCTCTGCTCGCGAGCACGGTCGTGCCGAGCAGGTCGCCGGCGAGGCCCGCCGCGAGCGAGGCGATGGTGTGGGCGGTCGCCGGGGCGACCACGATGAGGTCGGCGCGCTGGCCGAGCGCGACGTGCCGCACTTCTGCGACGCCGTCGTAGAGATCGGTGTGCACGGTGTTGCGGCTGATCGCCTCGAGCGTGGGCCGGCCGACGAAGCGCAGCGCAGCCTCGGTGGCGACGACGTGCACGTCATGACCGTGCAGCACGAGACCGCGCACGACGCCGACCGCCTTGTAGGCGGCGATGCCTCCGGTGATGCCGACGACGACCGTCAGGCGAGGCGCGAGCTCACCGTCGATCGAGGTCATGCAGGTCGCCGTCAGTCGGTCACGCGGGTGAGAACGAGCTTGTCGTCGTTGATCTCGTGCAGCGCTACCGACAGGGGCTTGTCGTCGACCGTCGAGTCGACGAGGGGCCCGACGTTGTCGAACAGGCTGCCTTCGTGCAGGTCTGCGTAGTAGTCGTTGATCTGACGAGCGCGCTTCGAGGCGAAGATGACGAGCTCGTACTTCGAGTCGACCTTCGACAGCAGTTCGTCGATCGGCGGTTCGATGATGCCGGAATTCTTGTCAGCCATGAGTGTCTCGCTCTCGTTCTGCCCGTCGGTTCGTGACCGCGGGGCGGGTCATCGCACCCGAGCCGGCGCGCTCTGTGACGCGCGCTGCACCGCTGGGCACTGCGAGCAAGTCTACGACCTCTTGAGCGGCACGGCTCACATCGTCATTGACGATGAGTTCGTCGAACTCGTCTTGGGCGGCGAGCTCGACCCGGGCCGTCGCGAGTCTGCGGGCCTGCTCTTCTGCCGATTCGGTGCCGCGACCGGTCAAGCGACGCACCAGTTCTTCCCAGCTCGGCGGCAGCAGAAACACCAGAACGGCCTCCGGCATGGTCGCGCGCACTCGACGCGCGCCCTGCAGGTCGATCTCGAGCAGCACGCTTCGGCCCTCGTCGAGCGCCGCGACCACGGGAGCCTTCGGGGTGCCGTACCGCGAGGCGTTGTGGACGACGGCCCACTCGAGCAGCTCTCCGTTGGCGATCATCTCGTCGAATCGGCTGTCGTCGACGAAGTAGTAGTGCACGCCGTCGCGCTCGCCCGGCCTCGGTGCGCGAGTCGTGGCCGACACGCTCAGCAGCACGGTCGGATGGTGGTCGCGAATGTACGACGACACGGTTCCCTTGCCGACCGCCGTGGGGCCTGCGAGCACGATGAGGCGCCCACGTCGCACCACCGATTCATGCTCGTGAAGCCATTCGAGCAGTCGACCGCGCTGCTTGACCCCGAGCCCTCCGAGCTTCTTGACCGGAGCGATCTGCAGGCGTTCGAGCAGCTGCGAGACCCGAGCGGGCCCGAAGCCCCGCAGGGCGCCGAGCAGTTCGGCGACGCGCAGGCCGGCCTCGGGGCCGGTCGCGTCTCGCCAGGAGCTCTCGGCGACATCACTCGCGCTGCGGGCCCCCGTGCTGACGGCCTGCTTCACGGCAGCGCGAGCTCGGCGCGCCGCCACCGCGGCCCGAGACGCCGCGACTCTGTCGACCTCGGGCATCGGCGTGCTCATGCTGACTCGAGTTCTGATCGGTGGGCGTCGAGAGCGGCCGCGACGCCGTCGGGCCCGGCCGAGAGCACACTGCGGGTGACGGTCGGAATCACCGAGCTCTCGGCGACCCCGTAGACATCGCGCAGCTGCGCGAGGCGGGTTCCCTGATGCCCGAATCCGGGGCCGAGAACGGGAGTGTGCTGCAGAAGAACGGGGTCGATGCCGCTCGATGCGATCGGCTCGGTGGCGCCGATCACGACGCCGAGAGAACCCCACCCTCGCGCACTCGCGTTGCGCACGGCGACGTCTCGCGCCAACTGGCCCGCCACCGAGCGCCCCGAGTCGCCCACCGATTGCTGCACGCCCCGCCCCTCGGGGTTCGAGGTGGCGGTGAGCACGAACACGCCCTTGCCGTGCTCGATGGCCAGCTCGATGACCGGGTCGAGAGACCCGAGACCCTGGTAGGCGACGGCCGTCATCGCGTCTGCCTCGAGCGGCGAGCTCGGCGAGAGCCAGGCCTCACCATAGGCCGCCGCCGTCGATCCGATATCGCCGCGCTTCACGTCGGCAATCACCAGCAGTCCCTCACCACGCGCCGTGCGGATGACCTCTTCGAGCACGGTGTAGCCGGCTGCGCCGAAGCGCTCGAAGAACGCCACCTGCGGCTTCACGATGCCGACTCGGCCGTGCGCCGCCTCCAGTGCCCGCAGCGACAGCTCGCGGGCTCCGGCGGCGTCGACCTCGAGCCCCCACTGCAGCAGCAGCGAGTCGTGCGGGTCGATGCCCAAGCACAACCTGCCGTGGGCATCCACCACAGAGCGAAGCCGGTCACCGAAGTGGGTCATGCGCGCCCCGCGCGCTCGAGCGCGTAATCTTGCAGGCTCGTCACGGTGAGCGGCTGATCGGCGAAATCGAGCGAGGCGACAGCGGCCCCGACCTGGGCGATCGTCGTGAACAAGGGCTTGTCGGCAGCCACGGTGGCCGTGCGAATCTCGGCACCGTCGGCGCGCGCAGTGCGGCCGCTCGGTGTGTTGATGACGACATCGACCTCACCGGCGTTGATGAGATCGACGATCGACGGGTCGTCGCCCTCAGCGGCCGGAGCGTCGCCGTGCTTGCGAACCTGACGCGCGGCGATGCCGTAGCGCGACAGCACTTCGGCGGTTCCGCCCGTCGCCCAGATCTCGAACCCGAGCTGGCTGAGACGCAGCACGGGCAGCACGATGCTGCGCTTGTCGCGGTCGGCGACCGAGACGAACACCACGCCGCTCTGGGGCAGTCCGCCGTAGGCGGCATCCTGACTCTTCGCGAACGCTCGCGGAAAATCGCGGTCGATTCCCATGACCTCTCCGGTCGAGCGCATCTCGGGCCCGAGCACCGAATCGACGATGACGCCCTCGCGCGTGCGGAACCGCTTGAACGGCAGCACAGCCTCTTTCACCGAGACGGGCGCATCGATCGGCACGCGCGACCCGTCGTGCTCGGGCAAGAGCCCCTCAGCGATGAGCGCGTCGATGCTGTGGCCGACCATGATGAGCGAGGCCGCCTTGGCGAGCGGAATGCCGAGCGCCTTCGACACGAAGGGCACAGTGCGCGAAGCGCGCGGGTTCGCCTCGAGCACGTAAAGCACGCCAGCACCGATCGCGAACTGCACGTTGATGAGGCCCCGAACTCCGATGCCGGCTGCGATGCTCTCGGTGGCCTCTCGCACCCGGTTGATGACGTCGCGCCCCAGAGTCACCGGGGGCAGCGTGCACGCCGAGTCTCCCGAGTGAACGCCCGCCTCTTCGATGTGCTCCATGACGCCGCCCACATAGAGGCGCTCGCCGTCGTAGAGAGCGTCGACGTCGATCTCGACCGCGTCGTCGAGGAAGCGGTCGACGAGCAGGGGCTGGCCGGGGCCGATGATCGCCTGATCGCGCACGCGATCGAAGTAGTCGACGAGAGACGGGCTGTCGTAGACGATCTCCATGCCGCGACCGCCCAGCACGAAACTGGGTCGCACGAGCACGGGGTAGCCAATGCCTTCGGCGACCTCGACGGCGCTTCCGACGTCGATGGCAGTGCCGTTGCGGGGAGCTCGCAGGCCAGCCGCGCTCAAGATGTCTGAGAACAGGCCGCGCTCTTCGGCGAGGTCGATGGCGCTCGGGCTCGTGCCGAGAATGGGCACCCCCGCCTGCTCGAGACCGTGGGCCAGACCGAGGGCGGTCTGCCCGCCGAGCTGCACGATCACGCCGAGCACCTCGCCAGACTGCGACTCTGCGTGGATGACCTCGAGCACGTCTTCGAGCGTCAGCGGCTCGAAGTACAGGCGGTCGCTCGTGTCGTAGTCGGTCGACACCGTCTCGGGGTTGCAGTTGATCATGATGGTCTCGAGACCCGCGTCGCGCAGGGCGAAACTCGCGTGCACGCAGCTGTAGTCGAACTCGATTCCCTGGCCGATGCGGTTGGGCCCCGAGCCCAGAATGACGACCTTGCGCGCATCGCTCGCCGCGACCTCGGTCTCGTCGTCATAGCTCGAGTAGTGGTACGGCGTGAGCGCCGGAAACTCTCCTGCGCAGGTGTCGACCGTCTTGAACACCGGTCGCACTCCCCCCGACCAGCGCTGCGCTCGCACGGCGGCCTCATCGAGCCCGCGCAGCTGTCCGATCTGCGCGTCGCTGAAGCCGTGGTCTTTCGCGTGGCGCAGCACGTCTGCCGTGAGCGCACTCGCCGCCGAGATCTCGTGAGCAACCTCGTTGATCAGAGCGATCTGGTCGAGAAACCAGGGGTCGATGCCGGTGGCGACGAACAGCTCGTCGATCGTCGCCCCCGCGCGCAGCGCCTGCTGCACGGTCACGATGCGGCCGTCGGTGGGCGTCGAGGCGAGAGCCACCAACTCGGTCTTGTCACCGGGTTCGCCCTGCCAGTGGAAGCTGCTGCCGCGCTTCTCAAGACTGCGCAGCGCCTTCTGCAGCGCCGTCGAGTAGTTGCGGCCGATCGCCATCGCCTCGCCGACAGACTTCATGGTCGTCGTCAGCTCAGAGTCGGCACCCGGAAACTTCTCGAACGCGAATCGCGGCACCTTCACGACGACGTAGTCGAGCGTCGGCTCGAAGCTCGCGGGCGTCACCCGGGTGATGTCGTTCGGAATCTCGTCGAGCCGGTAGCCGATCGCGAGCTTCGCCGCGATCTTCGCGATCGGAAAGCCCGTGGCCTTCGAGGCGAGAGCGCTCGATCGCGACACTCGCGGGTTCATCTCGATGACGATGACCCGACCTGTGGCGGGGTCGACCGCGAACTGCACGTTGCAGCCTCCGGTGTCGACGCCCACGTCGCGGATGATGCGAATGCCGATGTCGCGCAGGTTCTGATACTCGCGATCGGTGAGGGTCAGGGCAGGGGCCACCGTGATCGAGTCGCCCGTGTGCACGCCGACGGGGTCGACGTTCTCGATCGAGCAGACCACCACGGTGTTGTCTGCCTTGTCGCGCATGAGCTCGAGCTCGTACTCTTTCCAGCCGAGAATCGACTCTTCGAGCAGCACCTCGGTGGTCGGCGACTGGTGCAGACCGTCTGTCACCATTCTGACGAGCTGCTCGCGATCGTGCGCGAACCCCGAGCCGAGCCCCCCCATCGTGAACGAGGGGCGAATCACGAGGGGGTAGCCGAGGTCTTCGGCGAAGTCGACGGCTTCGGCCACCGTGTGCGCGATGTGGCTGCGGGCCACGTCGGCTCCTGCGTCGAGCACGAGCTGCTTGAACAGCTGCCGGTCTTCTGCCTTGTGGATGGAATCGAACGATGCGCCGATGAGTTCGACGTCGTACTTCGCGAGAATGCCCTGCTCGTGCAGCGCGATGGCCGCGTTGAGCGCCGTCTGGCCTCCGAGGGTCGGCAGCACGGCATCCGGCTTCTCTTTCGCGATGATCGCTTCGATCACGGCGGGCGTGATGGGCTCGATGTAGGTCGCGTCAGCGAAATCGGGGTCGGTCATGATCGTGGCGGGGTTCGAATTGACGAGAATGACCCGGATGCCCTCCGCGCGCAGCACGCGGCACGCCTGTGTTCCCGAATAGTCGAATTCGGCCGCCTGGCCGATGACGATCGGCCCTGAGCCGATGACCAGCACACTGGTGATGTCGTCGCGCTTGGGCATCAGGCATCGCCCTTCTGGGTCTGAGCGACGACAAGGTCTCTGAACCGGTCGAACAGGTAGGTGGAGTCGTGCGGGCCCGCCGCCGCCTCGGGGTGGTACTGCACCGAGAACGCGGGAATGTCGAGAGCGCGGAGCCCTTCGACGACCTGGTCGTTGAGGCCGACGTGGCTCACCTCGACCCGACCGAAGCCCGCGGGGCTGTCGACGATACCCTCGACGGGGGCGTCGACGGCGAACCCGTGATTGTGTGCGGTGATCTCGATGCGTCCTGTCTCTTTGTCGAGCACGGGCTGGTTGATGCCGCGGTGGCCATAGGGCAGCTTGAAGGTGCCGAACCCCAGGGCGCGGCCGAGCAGCTGGTTGCCGAAGCAGATGCCGAAGAAGGGCAGCCCTGCTCGCAGCACGGCCCGCAGAAGCTCGACATGGGCCTCGCTCGCCGCCGGGTCGCCGGGGCCGTTCGAGTAGAAGACGGCGACGGGCTCGATCGCGAGCAGCTCATCGACCGTCGTCGACTGGGGCATGACGTGCACGTCGAAGCCACGCTCGGCGAGGTGCCGCACCGTCGATTCTTTGATGCCGAGGTCGATCACGGCCAGGGTGCCGATGCTCTCGCCCACCGCCGGCGCGACTCTCGTCGTCGAGACAGAGACGTCGGCCGACAGGTTGCGCCCGGTCATGACGGCCGAGTCGCGCACGATTGACAGCTGCTCGTCGGCACTCAGCTCGGCATCAGCACCCGAGAAGATGCCGGCGCGCAGGGCGCCCCCCTCTCTGATGCGACGAGTCAGGGCGCGGGTGTCGATGCCGCTGATGCCCACCACGCCGTTCGACTCGAGGTCGTCGTCGAGACTGCGGGTGGCACGGTGGTTCGACACGATGCGGGCAGGGTCGCGCACGACGAACCCCTCGACCCAGATGCGGCGCGATTCGGGGTCGACGTCGTTCATGCCGGTGATGCCGATGTGCGGGGCCGTCATGACGACGATCTGGCCCGCGTAGCTCGGGTCGGTGAGCGTCTCTTGGTAGCCGCTCATGCCGGTGGCGAAGACCGCTTCACCGAGAGTGCGCCCTGCAGCGCCATAGCGGCGCCCGACAAAGCGGGTGCCGTCTTCGAGAACCAGTACGGCGGTGGAGATGGTCACGAGGCGATTCCTTCACGGGGTTCGGCGAGAGAGACAAGGTCGGCGACGGCAGCGATCAGGGCGGTCGCCTCAGCACGGTCGGTCACGCGAAAGTATGAGTCGACGAGCATCGAGCCGAGCATCCACATCACGACCACCAAGCCGTCTTTCTCGACGACCCGATCGATCGCCCAGGTGGCCTGACCGACTCCGCGCAGGTCACGGGTCGGCACGTGCACCGTCGCGGCACCGCGCAGTGCGATCACGAGTCCCTCGTCGTGCACCGACACCGTCGTGCGAGATCTGAAGCCGAGACCGTGCACCGCGATGCGCTCGAGCGGCTCGCCAGACGGCGTCGTGGCGACGTAGTACCCGTCGATGCTCAGCGCCGCGGGCCCGAGCGCATCGGGCACAGCCTGAGGCCGCGAGACCGCTGACTGCCGTCGACGGCGCGCCCGCCACCCCATCGCCATGAGCGCGATGACGGCACCGAGCACGGCGATGATCACGAGCGTGGGCCAGACCCTATCCATGAGAGACCTCCGCGTGCCTCGCGGCCACCGCGTCAGGCTCGACGAGCTGCCCGTCGATCACGGTCTGCACTCCCCCGTAGATCGTGTGCACGACCCTGCCCGGAAGATCACGGCCCGAGTACGGCGTGTTGGTGCTGCGACCCCGCAGGTCGTCAGTGCTCCAGGTGCGCTCGGCCGAGGGGTCGACGAGCGTCAGGTGCGCGGGGCTGCCCACCTCGAGGGGGGCGCCATAGCCCTCGAGCCGGCCGATCGCGGCAGGAGTCGTCGAGAGCACCCGGGCGACGTCTGCCCAGGCGAAGCTCTGCGATTGCACCATGGCGAGCTGCACCACGCTGAGCGCAGACTCGAGGCCGACCATGCCGAAGGCCGCTTCGGCCCACGTGCACTCTTTCGCCTCAGCCGGGTGAGGTGCGTGATCGGTGGCGACGATGTCGATCGTTCCGTCGGCGAGGCCCTCGCGCAGAGCGTGCACATCGTCGTCTCGACGCAACGGCGGGTTGACCTTGAATCGCGCGTCATAGCCTCGCACGAGCTCTTCGGTGAGCAGCAGGTGATGCGGAGTGACCTCCGCCGTCACGGCGATGCCCCGGGCTTTGGCCCAGCGCACCACGTCGACAGAGCCCGCCGTCGAGACGTGGCACACGTGGAGTCGGGCACGAACATGCTCAGCGAGCAGAACATCGCGCGCGATGATCGACTCTTCAGCCACCGCTGGCCACCCCGCCAGCCCGAGCTCGCCCGAGAGGTGCCCTTCGTTCATCTGCGCCCCCTCGGTGAGCCGGGGTTCTTGCGCGTGCTGAGCGATGACGCCGTCGAACGTCGCCACGTATTCGAGCGCGCGCCGCATAATGAGCGGATCATGCACGCACATGCCGTCGTCGCTGAAGACTCGCACGCGGGCCGACGATCTCGCCATCGCCCCGATCTCGGCCAGCTGCGCGCCGGCCAGCCCGACGGTGACCGCACCGATGGGGCGCACCGTGGCATAGCCGTGACGCACTCCGAGCCGCTCGACCTGCTCGACCACTCCGGCGGTGTCGGCGACGGGAGTGGTGTTGGCCATGGCGTGCACAGCGGTGAATCCCCCCGCGGCGGCCGCCCGCGTGCCCGAGAGCACGGTCTCGCTCGCTTCGCCGCCGGGTTCGCGAAGGTGAGTGTGAAGGTCGACGAGGCCAGGCAGCGCTATGAGGCCTTCGGCATCGATCACCCGCTCGCCGACTTCAGCGGTCAAGGGGCCGCGCGCGATGATCACACCATCGCGGATGCGAAGGTCGTCGACGTGATCGCCGAGCAGTGATGCCCCGCGCACGAGAAGCCGGCTCATCGCTCGGCCCCCTCAGCACTGGCGACCAGCAGGTAGAGCACTGCCATGCGTATCGACACCCCGTTCGTGACTTGATCGAGCACCGTCGACCTCTCAGAGTCGGCGGCGGCGGTAGAGATCTCGAGGCCGCGGTTCATCGGCCCAGGGTGCATCACCATCGTATCCGGCCCCAACTGGGCGAACCGCTCGGCGGTGAGACCCCACTCGCGCGCGTACTCGCGCGTCGACGGAAAGTAGCCCCCGGTCATGCGCTCACTCTGGATGCGCAGCATCATGACGGCGTCGGCAGGCACCGCGAGTGCGTCGTCGAGGTGCTCGTGCACGGTCGTCGGCCAATGCTCGACCCCGTGCGGCAGTAGCGTGCGCGGCGCCACCAGGGCGACATCGGCGCCGAGCGTCGAGAGCAGCCACACATTCGACCTGGCCACGCGCGAGTGCAGAATGTCGCCCACGATGACGACCCTGAGCCCCGCGAGGTCGCGGCCTCGTGACGCGTCGCCGAAGACTCGCTTGCGCATCGTGTAGGCGTCGAGCAGTGCTTGCGTCGGGTGCTCATGCGTGCCGTCGCCCGCATTGATGATCGCCGCGTCGATCCACCCGGCGTGGGCGAGAAGGTGCGCGGCTCCCGACTCTGCGTGCCGCACCACGATCGCATCTGCTCCCATCGCCGCCAGGGTCTGCGCGGTGTCTTTGAGGCTCTCGCCCTTCGAGACACTCGACCCCTTGGCGCTGAAGGTGATGACATCTGCGCTGAGCCTCTTGGCCGCTGACTCGAACGACAAGCGCGTGCGCGTCGAGTCTTCGAAGAACAGGTTGACGACCGTCTTGCCCCGCAGGGGCGGCAGCTTGCGAACCTCGCGGTCAGCGGTCTGGGCCATGTCTTCGGCCACGTCGAGAATGCCCACCGCGGTGTCGCGGTCGAGGTCGCGCGTGCTCAGCAGGTGCTTCATGGCTCGATCGTCACCTCATCGACCCCATCAATCTCGACGAGTCGCACTGAGACACGCTCGCTCGTCGCAGACGGCAGGTTCTTGCCGACGAAGTCGGCGCGAATCGGCAGCTCGCGATGCCCGCGGTCGATGACGACGGCCAGTCGCACGGCGCGCGGCCGCCCATGGTCGACGAGCGCGTCGAGGGCAGCCCGAATCGTGCGGCCCGAGTACAGCACGTCGTCGACGAGCACCACGATGGCGTCATCGATGCCGCCCTCGGGCATGCGGGTGGGTGCCGGAGTGCGCGTCGGCGTGCGCGCGAGGTCGTCACGGTAGAGCGTGATGTCGAGTGATCCGACACTCGAGACACCGGGCTCGATCTCGTCGACGATGCGGTGGATGCGCTGAGCGATCGTGGCACCGCGGGTAGGGATACCGAGAAAGACGATGCGCCCATCGCCCCGACGGCTCTCGAGCACTTCGTGGGCGATGCGTCGCAGAATGCGCGCAATGTCAGCGTCGTGCAGCACCGTGCGTGCACTCACTCTGACCTCCTTCCCCGCCTCACAGGACGGTGCTTAAAGGACGTCGTACGAGTCAAGTCTAGTGCGTCTAGCCCCAGCGCTTGAGCAGGGCGCGCTCTCCGATGCCGAGAATCGCATCGGTGGTCTTGCCGAGAATCGCGAGCAGGATGATCGCGAGGAAGATGCGATCGACGCGGCCGTTGTTCTGCGAGTCGGTGAGCAAGAATCCGAGGCCCATCGACGAGGCGATGAGTTCGGCCGCGACGAGAAACAGCCAGGCTTGCGCCAGTGCGAGCCGCAACCCCGACACGATCGAGGGCACCACTGCCGGCAGCTGCACGGTCGTGAGCAACCGTGTGTGACCCAGCCCGAATGCTCGTCCTGCTTCGACGAGGTGTGCGTCGACGTGTCGAAGCGCACCGGCGACCGTCGTGAACACCGGAAAAGCGGCGCCGATCGCGATGAGCGTGATCTTGGGCTCTTCGAAGATGCCGAGGTAGATCGTGAGCAGCGGCACCCAGGCCAGCGAGGGCACGGCACGAATCGCTCCGAGGGTCGGCCCCAGCAACTGCGAAGCGGTGCGAGACAGCCCGACCAGTGCTCCGAGCAGGAGGCCGACCGTCGCCCCGATGGCGAACCCGATGAACACTCGCTGCAGCGAGATCAGCACATAGGTGCCGAGCAGCCCGTTCTGTGCGAGCTCGACCCCCGCGATGACCACCTGCTCGGGTGACGGCAGCACGACCGCCGAGATGTCGGTGAACTCGGTGACAGACCACCACGCGAGCATGATGATGCCGGGCACGAGCAGCCCGAGCAGCACGGTTCGCGCGGTCGGTCGACCCTCGAGCCCGTCAGAGACGGCGGTGCCGGCCGCCGAGAAGCCGAACGAGTCTGCCCACCCGAAGAGTGTGGCGGCGCGCCGGCGCGGCGCCGCCTGCCCTGACTGCTCAGGGCGGGCGGCGCCGGCGAGACTCGCGGTTCCGCGTTCGTCGAAGCTCATGCTCAGCCGACGGCGTTCGGGTCTGCCGCGACCGCGAACTCGGTGAAGAACAACGATGCGAGCGCGTCGTCGATGAGCTGCTGGTTCGCCACGTCGCCGCTCTCGACGAAGATCGGGCCGATGATCGCGAGCACGGCGCGGTGCACCTCGCCGGGCACCGGGTCGGTGTCGATCACGGTGCGGGCGATCGTCGCCTCGGCGATGGGCAGTTCGATACCGGCGACCTCGGCGAGAATCGCAGCAGTCTCGTCGGGGTTCTGCAGCGCCCACGCACGAGCTCGTTCATAGGCGTTCACGACGAGCTGTGCGAGATCAGGGTGGTTCTCGATGAACTCTTCTGTCGCGTTGAGAAAGCCGTAGGAGTTGAACGCGACGTTGTCGTAGATGATCTCGGCGTTGCCGTTGTAGACCGAGGTCGACAGCAGCGGGTCGAGACCTGCCCAGGCGTCGACCGCGCCGGTCTCGAGCGCGCCGCGGCCATCTGCGTGCTGAAGGTTCTGCAGCGAGATGTCGTCGAGCGAGAGTCCTGCTTCGCCGAGCGCCTGCAGCAGGAAGAAGTAGGGGTCGGTGCCCTTCGTTGCGGCCACGTTGCGACCGGCGAGGTCAGAGACCTCTCTGATGTCTGACCCCGTCGGCACCAGGATCGCCGCCCAGTTCGGCTGCGTGTACACGGCGATCGTGTGGATGGGGCTGCCGTTCGAGCGAGCCAGCAGTGCCGCCGAGCCCGCCGTCGAGCCGACGTCGATCGCGCCGGCACGCAGAGCCTCGTTCGCCTTGTTCGAGCCTGCGGACTGCACCCACGTCACCGTGACATCGTCACCAAGTTCGTCTTCGAGCCAGCCTTGGTCTTTGATGATCAGGCTGAGCGGGTTGTAGGTGGCGAAGTCAAGCGTGAGCGTGGTCGATGACCACTCAGAGCCCTCTTCGGGCTGCGCGGCCGGGGCGCCTTCACCGGCAACGCACCCGGTCATGGCCATGGCGGCCACGGCGAGGGTCGCGGTCAGCAGGGTCGAGCGGGTGCGGATGGTCATGATTGCCTTTCAGTGGTCGGCCGGGCGGCCAATGGATGGGGTGGGAGAGGACGTCAGAGAGGCTCAGGTGCCGTGGTGGCTCGGCACGCCGAGCGCATCGAGCAACTGAGCGCGAAGTCGGGCGAGCACGGTCGAGGCGCGGTCGCGGGGTCTCGCGCCCGGCACCTCGAGGATGCGGCTGATCGTCGCACCGGGCCGGTCGTGCCGAGTGCCGAGCAGCACAATGCGATCGGCCAGAGCGAGCGCCTCGTCGACGTCGTGCGTCACGAGCACGATCGTCGCCGGCTTCGCACGGTGGATGTCGACGAGCAGGTCTTGCATCGTCAATCGGGTAAGAGCATCGAGGGCGCCGAAGGGCTCGTCGAGCAGCAGCACACCGGGGCCGCGAGCGAGCGCCCGCGCGAGCGAGACGCGCTGGGCCATTCCCCCCGAGATCTGCCGCGGCTTGAGGGCCGCCGCAGGGGTGAGCTGCACCAGTTCGAGAAGCTCGGCGACTCGCTCGCGACCTGCTTCGCGATCCAGTGCTCGCGGTAGCCCCAACTCGACGTTGCGGGTCACTGTGCGCCACGGCAGCAGTCGCGGCTCTTGAAAGGCCACTGCGCACCGCTGGTCTGCGGTCGCGACCGGCGCCCGGTCGATCGTCAGTGACCCGGTCGACGGCCGGTCGAGACCGCTGATCTGACGCAGCAGCGTGCTCTTGCCGCACCCTGAAGGGCCGAGCAGGGCGACGATCTCACCAGGGGCAATGGTCAGATCGATGTCGCGCAGCACCAGTCGAGGCTCGGCACCACCCGGCGAGGGGAACGTGCGCCCGACGCCGCGCAGCGAGACGGGCAGCGCGGCCGTCGCTGTGGAGGGAGCCGTGATGGTCGACATGCCGCCACCGTACGAGGGCTGACATTCGAGCGCCAAACCGCTCAGACACGAGACGACACGTGACGAAACAGTACGTCACACAAGCGTCATGGGGCCGAGTGCGTCTCGGGCGATGTCAGCGCGTCAGCGATCGCGCCGAGCACGCCGTTGACGAAGGTGGCGCTCTCGTCGGTCGACAGCACGCTCGCGAGCTGCATCGCTTCTGAGATGGCCACGGCGGCCGGAGTCTCGGGATTGAATCCGAGCTCCCAGATGCCCAGGCGGAGGATGGCACGATCCACCACGGGCATGCGTGCCAAGGTCCAGCCCACAGCGTGCTGCTCGATCAACGCATCGATGTCTGCACGGTTCTCGTCGACTCCGCGCACGATCTGCTCGGCATACGGCCAACTCGAGGCCCGCTGCGGCTGAGCCGCCGCGCGTCGCGCCTCGTCGGCGAGCACGTCGGCGAGTGGCACTTGCCGCACGTCGGCGATGTACAGCATGTCGAGAGCCCGCTTGCGGGCTTTGCTTCGAGCGCTCACTACTCGTTGACGCGACCCAGGTAGTCGCCCGAGCGCGTGTCGACCTTCACCTTGGTTCCGGCCTCGAGAAACAGCGGCACCTGAATCTCATAGCCGGTCTCGAGCGTTGCTGGCTTGGTTCCGCCGGTCGAGCGGTCGCCCTGCAAGCCGGGCTCGGTGTAGGTGACCTCGAGCACGACCGAGGCCGGCAGATCGAGGTACAGCGGCGCACCCTCGTGCATCGCGATCGTCACCTGCTGGTTCTCGAGCATGAAGTTCGCAGCGTCACCGACGACCGCGGCAGGCACGGTGACCTGCTCGTAGTCGGTGGTGTCCATGAAGACGTAGTCGGCGCCGTCTTGATACAGGTACGAGTAGTCACGGCGGTCGACCGTCGCGAAGTCGACCTTGGTGCCCGCATTGAAGGTCTTGTCGACAACCTTGCCGCTCATCACATTGCGCATCTTCGTGCGCACGAACGCGCCACCCTTGCCGGGCTTCACATGCTGAAACTCGATGACGTTCCACAGCTGCCCGTCGAGGTTCAGCACGCTGCCGTTCTTGATGTCGTTGGTGGTCGCCATGAGAGTCTGTGTTCCGTTTCGATGAGAGAGAGGTCGGTTCGGCAGCGCCCGTGAGCGCCGCCGCGAAAGTCTAGTCGACGGCCGAGAGAGACCCCTACGGCAGGCGCAGCAGGTGCGCGAGCGCCAGATGGTACGAGTCGATGCCGAACCCGGCGATCACGCCCGTCGCGACCCCCGAGATGACGCTCGTGTGGCGAAAGGTCTCGCGCGCATGCGGGTTCGAGAGGTGCACCTCGACGACGGCAACGCCTGCCTCGGTGACCAGTGCCACGGCGTCGCGCAGGGCGTAGCTGTAGTGGGTGAAGGCCGCCGGGTTGAGAATGACCGGCGTGCGGGCATCCACCGCCTCATGCAGCCAGCCGATGAGCTCGGCCTCGTCGTTCGACTGCCGCAGGTCGATCTCGACCCCGTCGGCCGCAGCCGCCAGAGACGAGCGGATGTCGTCGAGTGTCGCCGTGCCGTACACCTCGGGCTCGCGAGTGCCCAGGCGGTTCAAGTTCGGCCCGTTGAGCACGAGCACGCGCGAGGCGGTCATGCCGACACCCTATCGGCGAGGCGCATCACTCCCCCACTTCTTGATAGGCGGCGAAGAGCATCGACTCGTCGATGCCGCCGCGAACCCGCGGGTGCGCGACATCATCGAGCAGCACGAATCGCAGCATGCCGGCGCGCGCCTTCTTGTCGCGCTGCATCGTGGCGAGCAGCGTCTTCCAGCGACCCAGGGGGTAGCCGGTGGGCAGGGTGAGCGACGCCAGTATGCGTCGAGTGCGGTCGACCTGCTCGGCGGGCAACGAGCCGACGAGATGCGAGAGCTCGGCCGCGAACACCATGCCGATCGCCACGGCAGCCCCATGCCGCCAGCGGTAGCGCTCAGCGTGCTCGATGGCGTGACCGAGCGTGTGCCCGTAGTTGAGGTGCTCGCGTCGACCGACATCGGTGAAGTCTTCGGCCACGATCTCTGCCTTGACCCGGATGCTGCGCTCGACGAGTTCGCGAAACTCGTCGCTCGTGCGATCGGTGGCGCGTGTCACGTCGGCTTCGAGCAGGTCGAGAATGGCGGTGTCGGCGATGAACCCGCACTTCACGACCTCGGCGAACCCGGCGAGAATCTCGTTCTGCGGCAGCCCCTCGAGCAGGTCGAGGTCGACGAGCACGGCCGCGGGAGCCCAGAATGCGCCGACGAGGTTCTTGCCCTCGGCCGTGTTGATGCCGGTCTTTCCGCCGATCGCGGCATCGACCATGCCGAGCACGGTCGTCGGCACCTGCACGAGGGGCACCCCGCGCAGCCAGGTGGCGGCGACGAAGCCGGCCAGGTCGGTCGTGGCTCCGCCGCCCAGGCCGACCACGGCATCGGTTCGCGTGAAGTCGGTCTGACCCATGATCTGCCAGCAGAAGGCGGCGACTTCGACGCGCTTCGCACCCTCGGCATCGGGAACCTCGGCGAGCAGCACTTCGACGCGCCCGGCGAGCCGCTCGCGCAGCGCCTGCGCGTGATCGGCGAGTGGCGGCGCGTGCACGACGAGCACCTTGGCCACCGTGGGCGGCAGCACGCTCTCGAGCTGCGCGAGCACGCCTCGCCCCACGATGACGTCGTACGGGCTGCCCGCCTCGACGGTGATGGTCGTGGGCTCGGTCATGGTTCTCCTTGCGCTGAACTGCGGTCTCGGGCCCACTGCGCCACCTCGCTCGCAATGCGGTCGATCGGCCGCGTCGAGGTATCCCACGTGGCCTGGGCGAGTGCACGGTAGGTGGGCATGCGCGACTCGACGAGCGCGCTCCAGGCGTCGATGCCGTCTCGCACGAGAGGCCGGGTGACGGGGTCGAGGCGCTGCGAGGCGGCCTCGGGGGTGAGGGTGAGGAGCACGACCGGATGCCCGGCGAGGGCTTCGGCGACGCTCGCGGTCATGACGGCGCCGCCGCCGAGCGCGATGACGGCCCGGTGCGTGAGCGCGTGCGACACTGCGTCTGCTTCGAGGGCGCGGAAGTGCGCTTCGCCAGAGCGCTCGAAGATCTGGGCGATCGGCCCGTGCTCGGCGACGATCATGCGATCTGTGTCGATGAAGGGCAGGTCGAGCGAGCGGGCGACCCGCTTGCCGACCCGAGTCTTGCCCGCAGCCGGGGGGCCGATGAGCACCACGGCGGGTGATCCCAGCTCGGCGAGAGGCTCAGGCACGACCGTCGGCGACCGCGGTGGTGAGGGTCGCAGGAATCGACGCGAGATACCCGTCGAGGTTGCGACGCGTCTCGGCGAGAGAGTCGCCACCGAACTTCTCGAGCATGGCATCGGCGAGCACGAGCGCCACCATGGCTTCGGCGACCACTCCCGCGGCCGGCACCGCGCACACGTCTGAGCGCTGGTGGTGCGCCGGCGCGGCCTCGCCCGTCGACGTGTCGACGGTGCGCAGCGCGTGCGGCACGGTGGCGATCGGCTTCATTCCTGCTCGCACGCGCAGCACCGTGCCGGTGCTCATGCCGCCCTCGGTGCCACCAGCGCGGTCGCTCAACCGCTCGATGAGCCCGTCGTCGACGACGAGCTCGTCGTGCGCGGCCGAACCCCGGCGGCGCGTGGTCTCGAAGCCGTCGCCGACCTCGACTCCCTTGATGGCCTGGATTCCCATGAGCGCTGCGGCGAGCCTCGCGTCGAGTCGGCGATCCCAGTGCACATACGATCCGAGCCCCGGCGGAACTCCGTAGGCGAGCACTTCGACGACACCGCCCAGGGTGTCGCCCGACTTGTGCGCATCGTCGACTTCGGCGACCATCGCCGCGCTCGTCTCAGCGTGCAGGCATCGCAAGGGGTCAGCATCGAGCCGCTCGACGTCGTCAGGAACCGGCAGCGCGGCATCGTCTGGCACGCGCACGGGGCCGATCGACAGCGTGTGCGACACCAGTCGCACCCCCAGCTCGCTCAGCAGTGAACGCGCGACGGCTCCGAGCGCCACGCGCGCGGCCGTCTCGCGGGCGCTCGCGCGCTCGAGCACGGGGCGCGACTCGTCGAAGCCGTACTTCTGCATGCCGACGAGGTCTGCGTGCCCGGGGCGCGGCCTCGTCAGCGGGGCCCCGCGTGCACCGGTGAGTTCGGCGGGGTCGACCGGATCGGCGCTCATGATCGTGGTCCACTTGGGCCACTCGGTGTTGCCGATGCGCAGCGCTATGGGGCTGCCGATGCTGCGGCCGTGGCGCACTCCGCCCGAGATCGACAACTCGTCTTGCTCGAACTTCATGCGCGCGCCGCGGCCGTAGCCGAGCTTGCGACGCTGCATGTCGGCCTGAATGGTCTCGCGCAGCACGGGCACGCCGGCAGGCAGACCCTCGAGAATGGCGATCAGTTCGGGGCCGTGAGATTCTCCCGCGGTCAACCAGCGCAGCATTGCTCCATCCTCCCACGAGCCTGAGGCGAGGGATGCCCACCGCGGGCCGCGCGACCCTCAGGCCGCGTCGAGCGCACGCCGCATCGCCTCTTCGACGGCCGTCTCGTCGTCGAGCGGCTCGTCGCCCTGGCCGGAGACGAAGAACCGCACTTGCCGCACTGCCTGGTGCAGCAGCATGTCGCGACCAGACGCCACGCTTCCGCCGACCTCGAGCCACTGCGCCGCGAGGGGGCCGGGCCAGGGGTGGTAGGTGACGTCGAGCGCCACGGCACTGAGTCGTGTGTCGACCGAGATCGAGTCGTCGAGCGGCACCCCGTTCGGCAGGGTCCACGCCACGACGTCTGCCTCGTCGACGACGTCGGCGAAGTCGGCGAGGCTCACGATGTCGAGCTCGAGCGAGAGCTCGTCGGCGAGATCGAGCACAGAACCGGCTCGTGCACTGTCGCGCACGGCCACCGTCACGCTGCGCAGACCGAAGGCCTCGAGGGCCACCATGACCGATCGCGCCGTGGCGCCGGCGCCGGCGATGACCGCGTGCGTCGCGTCGTCGAGTCCGGCGTCTCGCAGTGCGCGTTCGATGCCGGGCACATCGGTGTTGCGCGCGAGTCGACGGCCGTCGTCAGCGAGCAGCAGCGTGTTCGCCGCCCCGGTGAGGCTGCTGGCGGCGTCTCGTTCGTCGGCGAGCTGCAGCAGTTGCTCCTTCAGCGGCATCGTCGCCGAGACGCCTCGCCACTGACTGTCGAGGCCGTCGAGAAAGCCGGCCAGCTCGGGCTCGCGCACGTCGTGCCGGTCGTACTGCCAGTCGAGCTGCAGGTGCCGGTATGCGGCCATATGCAGCACGGGCGAGAGTGAGTGCTCGACGGGGTGCCCGAGCACGGCGAGGCGCCTAGGCACAGTAGCTTCGGTTCTCCTCGCTCGCGCGGCACCAGGCCCGCAACTGGGCGACGCCTCGCTCGTGCTGCGCGAGGGTCTCTGAGAACACCGTCTCTCCGGTGGCGAGGTTGACGGTGACGAAGAAGAACCACGGGCCGTCTGCCGGGTTCATGACGGCGTCGATCGCGACATCGCCGGGCGCCGCGATCGGGCCGATCGGCAGCCCCGTGATCACATACGTGTTGTAGGGGTTATCGGCTCCGAGCGCGTCGCCGCTCGACCACACCGAGCCTGTCTCGCCAGCGCCGTACTGGCTCGCCGAGTCGAACTCGAGGCGCCACCCGGCCTCGAGACGATTCTCGATGACGCGCGAGACGCGGTAGAAGTCTTCGGCGATGCGCGCCTCACGTTGAATGAGCGAGGCCTTGGTGAGCACGACGTGCCGGTCTGCCTCGGCGACGCCCGCCGCATCGAGTCGCCTGAAGGTCTCGGTGACGAGGGTTCTGATGTGGTCTTCGGCCGTCGTGTTCGGCTCGAACCGGTACGTGGCCGGAAAGAGGTAGCCCTCGATGTTGGGGGCCTCGGCCGGAACACCGTAGATCGAGGGGTCGGCGATGGCGGCCTCGTAGTCTTCGATCGCAATGCCGGTGCCGGCCGAGAGCGAGGCGATCACTTCGCCGGCGCGCAGGCCCTCTCTGATGGTGGCGCTCAGCTCGACCTTGTTGGCGGGGTCGAGCAGGGCATCCAATGCCGACTGCGCCGACATCTGCTCTTGCAGACGGAAGGTGCCGGGAACGAACTGAATCGACGGGTCGGCGAGCAGCAACGAGTAGAACGATTGGAACGTCATGGTGACGCCCTGCTCGACGAGCGTGGTGGCGACGTCTGAGCCGATCTCACCGGGGTAGATCGTCACGAGCACCTCGGTGCCGTTGCCTGAGCCTTCGTAGTCGTTCGGCAGCTGCCAGCCCAGCAGCTCGCGCACTTGCGGCTCGTAGTTGGTCCAGACATACCAGGCCCCGGCAGCGCCGATGCCGAGCAGCAGCGACAGGATGCCGAGCACGACCCACGGCCAGCGCTTGCGACGACGCGGTGGCCGCCCGGGCTTGCCCGTCTTCGCACCACGACGGCCCTCGCTCTCGCGCGCCGCCCGCCTGCTCTGCGGCGCGTCGTCGGTGGCGGGTGCCGAGGCACCGGCGGCCTCGGGGCTCACCGGCTCGTCGCTCGGCTGCGGGCGGAAGATGTCGTCCCAGTTGTCGTTGTTCGTCACTCGGCTGTTCGGCTTTCGTGCGGGTCGACGAGCACTCCGGGCGGATTGCCCGAGGCGCGCTCGAGGTCGAGGGCGTGCTGGAGCAGAATAACAGCGGCCGCCTGGTCGACGACCGATCTCGAGTTCTTCGCAGTTCGCCCGGCGTCGCGCAGGCCGCGCGCCGCAGTCACCGTGGTGAGGCGCTCATCGACAAGTCGCACAGGCACGTCGACGGCATCGGCCAGCGCCTCGGCCACGTCGCGTGCGTCGGCCGTCGAGGCCGTCTCTGCTCCGCTGAGCGACAGTGGCAGACCGACGATGACCTCGACGACCTCATGCTCGTCGACGAGCCTCGAGATGCCCGCGATGACGTCGGTTCGGCGCGCGAGGGTCTCGACGGGGGTCGCGAGCAGGCCGTGCGGGTCGCTACGCGCCACGCCGACGCGAGCCGTGCCCACATCGACGGCCAGCCGCGTGCCCGAGCGCATCTAGCTGCGCAGTTCGGTCAGCACTGCCTCGATCGCCCGGCCGATCGCCGACGGGTCGGCTCCCCCGCCCTGCGCCAGATCGTCTTTGCCACCACCGCCACCGCCGAGAACGCTCGAGGCAACGCGCGCCAGCGCTCCCGCTGATGCACCCTTCTCGCGTGCTGCGGGCGTGGTTGCGATGATGATCGCCGCCTTGCCAGCGACGTCTGCTGCGAGCACGACGACAGCGGCTGCGTCACCGAGCCTGCCGCGCACATTCGTGGCGAGCGAGCGCACGTCGTCGGCCGACCCGAGCTGGCCGAGGTTCTCGGCCACCACCGTGTACGGCCCGACCGTCGCCGCCGACGCGACCAGCGTCGGAACCCGCTCGCTCAAGCGCGCCGACTCGAACTGCGCGATCTTCTTCTCAGCAGCCTTGAGCTGAGCGGCGAGATCGGCGATGCGGTCGGCGAGCTGATCACGCGGAGTCTTCAGCGTGCTCGTCAGCTGCTGCACGATCGCGCGTTCGGTGGCGAGCTCGCGAAACGCCTCGAAGCCCACGAGCGCTTCGACGCGGCGGTTGGTCGACCCCACCGACGATTCGCTCACGAGGCTGATCATGCCGATCTCGGCAGACGACGCCACATGCGTGCCCGCGCACAGTTCTCGCGACCACGGCCCACCGATGTCGACGACGCGCACCTCGTCACCGTACTTCTCGCCGAACAGCGCCATCGCTCCGAGGGCTTTCGCCTCGTCGAGCGGCAGCACCCGGGTCTCGACGGGCAGGTTGTCGCGCACGGCCAGATTGCTGATCTCTTCGATCTCGCTGCGGGTGGCGGCGCTGAGAGCCTGATTCCAGCTGAAGTCGAGCCGCATATAGCCGGCCTTGTTGTACGAGCCAGACTGGTGGGCCTCGTCGCCGAGGGTCTGGCGCAGCGCAGCGTGGATGACGTGGGTGGCAGAGTGCGCCTGCGTCGCCGAGCGCCGCCAGAGCGGGTCGACCTTCGTGGTCGCGGCGGCTCCGACCTCGACCTGGCCGTGCACCACCTGAACCCGGTGGCTGACGAGGCCCTTGATCGGCCGCTGCACGTCGAGCACCTCGAGCTCAAAGCCGCTACCGACGATGATGCCCTCGTCTGACTCCTGGCCACCAGACTCGGCGTACAGGGTGGTCTCGGCGAGAATCACCTCGGCGACATCTCCGGCGTGCGCCACCGCGACGCTCGCTCCGTCGACGATGAGCCCGAGCACTCGCGTCTCTGCCTCGAGGGCGTCATAGCCGAGAAACGCCGTCTCTCCGTGCGCACGAAACTCGCCGTACACAGAGAGGTCGGCCAAGGCGCCCTTCTTCGACTTCGCATCGGCCTTCGCGCGCGTTCGCTGCTCGGTCATGAGCCGGTCGAAGGCATCGCGGTCGACAGTGAGCCCGTTCTCTTCGGCCATCTCAAGCGTGAGATCGAGCGGAAACCCGAAGGTGTCGTGCAACTGGAACACGGTGTCGCCAGCGAGCACAGTGCCGCCGGCTTTCGTGGTCTCAGCCACCGCGAGGTCGAGAATGCTCGTGCCTGCCGCGAGGGTGCGCAAGAACGCGTCCTCTTCGCCGAGCGCCAGCCTCGACACCCGGTCGTAGTTCTGCGCCACCTCGGGGTAGGCGGCGCTCATGGCGTCGCGCGAGGCTGCGAACAGCACCTCGAAGCTCGGCACGTCGACACCGAGCAGTCGCATCGCGCGGATGCTGCGCCGTAGCAGGCGACGCAGAATGTATCCGCGGCCCTCGTTGCCGGGCGCCACGCCATCGGTCATGAGCATGAGGCCGCTGCGAACGTGGTCGGCGATGACGCGCATGCGCACATCGTCGTCGTGGTCGGCACCGTAGCGGCGCCCGGAGAGCTCGGCAGCAGCATCCAGCACGGGGCGAACCTGGTCGATCTCGTACATGTTCTCGACGCCCTGCAGCAGGAAGGCGACGCGCTCCATGCCCATGCCGGTGTCGATGTTCTTGCTCGGCAGCTCACCGAGAATCTCGAAGTCTCCCTTGCCGGTGCCCGCACCCCGCAGGTACTGCATGAAGACCAGGTTCCAGATCTCGACATAGCGGTCATCGTCGGTGGCCGGGCCGCCATCGATGCCGTACTCGGGGCCGCGATCGAAGAAGATCTCGCTGCACGGGCCGGCCGGGCCGGGCTGACCCGTCGACCAGTAGTTGGTGTCCATGCCCAGGCGCTGGATGCGCTCGTCTGGCAGGCCGGCGACCTTCTTCCAGAGCGCGATCGCCTCATCGTCGTCTTTGTAGACCGTGACCCAGAGGTCTTTCTCATCGAAGCCGAACCCGCCGTCGCCCTGCGAGCTCGTCAAGAGCTCCCAGGCGTACTCGATCGCGCCCTCTTTGAAGTAGTCGCCGAACGAGAAGTTGCCGTTCATCTGGAAGAAGGTGCCGTGCCGCGGCGTCTTGCCCACCTCTTCGATGTCATTGGTGCGAATGCACTTCTGCACACTCGTCGCGCGGGGGTACGGCGCTGGCACGACTCCGGTGAGGTAGGGCACGAAGGGCACCATGCCTGCCACCGTGAACAGCAGCGTCGGGTCGTCGCTGACGAGCGAGGCGGAGGGCACGACGGTGTGACCGCGAGCACCGAAGTACTCGAGCCACCGGCGTTGGATGTCGGCGGTCTGCATGAAGGCGGAGTCCTGAATCGAGAGTGCGGGGCCTGACGCCCCGCCGGCTATTTGAGGCGGCTGGTGAGGTCGGCGATGGTGTCTTCGGCCTCGGCGACGGCAGCGCGCAGCTCGGCCTCGCGCGCCTTGTAGCCGTCGACCACGGCCGCGCCGAACTCGCGCGCCTTCGTGTCGACATCGTCGAAGAATTGGGCACCCTGCGGGGTACGCGAGACCTGGTGGGCGGCAACGAAGCCGATGCCGATTCCGGCGATGAGCCAGATGACGTTCTTCATGAGTGCTCCCTCTCAGCGGGGTGGATGATGGTGGCCGCCCATGATCGGGCGAGTCACTAGCCTAGCGGCCGCCGCCCGGTGCCACAGGAGGGCCGATCACGCGGGGGTGCAGACGACAACGGGGGCCTGGCGCACGGCCAAGCCCCCGGTGATCGCGACGCTGCGCTGGCGTTAGCGCGCCGCGTAGTACTCGACGACGAGCTGCACTTCGCAGGTCACGGGAATCTCGGAGCGCTTGGGGCGGCGCACGAGGCGCGACTGCAGCTTGTCGAGCTCGACCTCGAGGTAGGCCGGAACCTTGGGCAACACGTCGACGTGACCACCGGCAGCGGCCACCTGGAAGGGCTCGGTGCCCTCGGAGCGCGGCTTGACGTGGATGAGCTGACCGGGCTTGACACGGAACGACGGGCGGTCGACGAGCTGGCCGTCGACCATGATGTGACGGTGCACGACCATCTGGCGAGCCTGCGCGGTCGTGCGGGCGAAGCCCGAGCGCAGCACGAGCGCGTCGAGACGCATCTCGAGCAGCTCGACGAGGTTCTCACCGGTCAGGCCGGCCGAGCGGCGGGCCTCGTTGAACGCGATCTTCAGCTGGGCCTCGCGAATGCCGTACTGCGCGCGAAGACGCTGCTTCTCGCGCAGACGAACGGCGTAGTCGCTGTCGGCCTTGCGCTTGGTGCGGCCGTGCTCACCGGGAGCGTACGGACGCTTCTCGAGGTACTTGGCGGCCTTCGGGGTGAGGGCGATGCCGAGTGCGCGAGAGAGACGGGTCTTGCTGCGAGTGCGTGACTTGGTAGACACGGTTTCCTTCCATGGGCGTGGCCGAGAATTTCAGCGGCTCACGGGCGTACACCGCTCCGTCCGGTCCGAACGCACGCCGAGGCGATCCGGTGGAGACTTCGAGGGAGGATGTGCCCATATCTGACGGGCCGAGCAAGCTTACCAGAGCTCAGTCATCACGCGCGTCTCGACGGATGATCGACCGCAGCTTGGGCACGCGCGCAGCGATCTCGCGCTCGAGCCCCCGCTCGGTCGGCCGGTAGTACTCGGTGCCGACGAGTTCGTCAGGGAGGTACTGCTGAGCGGCAACGCCGAGAGGCTCGTCATGCGGGTACACGTAGCCCTTGCCGTGCCCCAGTCGTTTCGCTCCGGCATAGTGCGCATCGCGCATCGGCTTCGGCACTCGCCCGATGCGGCCGGCGCGCACGTCGGCGATCGCCTCGTCGATGCCCGCGTATGCGGCATTCGACTTCGGCGCAGTCGCCAGGTAGACGACCGCCTCGGCGAGCGGGATGCGACCCTCTGGCATGCCGATCAGCTGCACGGCCTGCGCGGCCGCGACAGCGATCGGCAGTGCGTGGGGGTCGGCCATGCCGATGTCTTCTGCCGCAGAGATGATCACCCGGCGCGCGATGAACCTCGGGTCTTCGCCCGCCTCGATCATGCGCGCCAGGTAGTGCAGGGCGGCGTCGGGGTCGCTCCCCCTGATCGACTTGATGAAGGCGCTGATGACGTCGTAGTGCTCGTCGCCCTGCTTGTCGTATCGCAGCAGCGCACGGTCGACGGCCGCCGCCACGATCTCGGCCGTGATCACGGGATGCCCTACCGCACCGTCGTGGCCCGCCGCAGCAGACTGCGCTGCGGCCTCGAGTGCCGTGAGCGCGCGCCGCGCATCGCCCGAGGCCACCCGCACGAGCGCCTCGCGTGCTGCCGGCTCGAGCTCGACCGCGCCCTTGAGCCCTCGCGGGTCGGTCATGGCGCGGTCGATGAGAAGCCCGAGGTCATCGTTGCTCAGCGTCTCGAGGGTGAGCAGCAGGCTGCGGCTGAGCAGCGGCGCGATCACCGAGAACGAAGGGTTCTCGGTCGTCGCAGCGATGAGGATTACCCACCCGTTCTCGACGCCCGGCAGCAGCGCGTCTTGCTGCGCCTTCGTGAAGCGGTGGATCTCGTCGAGAAACAGCACGGTCGACGTGCCATAGAGGTCGCGGTCGGCGAGAGCGCGCTCCATGACCTCGCGCACGTCTTTCACACCAGCGGTCACGGCCGACAACTCGACGAAGCGACGACCGCTCGAGCGCGCGATGGCTTGCGCGAGCGTGGTCTTGCCGGTGCCGGGCGGGCCCCACAGAATCACCGACACTGCACTCGGCGCGCGGGAGGGGTCGTCGCTGGCCAGGCTGACGAGAGGGGATCCGACCCTCAACAGGTGCCGCTGGCCCGCGACCTCGACGAGACTCGTCGGCCGCATGCGCACCGCCAGGGGAACCGCGGCTGAGCCGAGGCCTGGCTGAGCATCCATGGTGCGATGCTAGTCGCCGGCACCGACTGGCCGGTGTGCCCGCGCGAGGCGACGGCGCCCTCGACTAGAGTTCACTGCGGCGCCGGCCGCACTCAGACCGCGCAGCGCCGAATGGAGGAGCAGTGGCAGCCGCACCCGGCCGAGATCGTGAAGCGCAGGAGCGACTTCGCCGCTATCAGGCGCGACAGACCGTGCACGAGACGAAGATTCGGCGTCGCCGACGCGACAACGTGATCGCCGTGCTCGCCCTCGTCGTCGTCGGCGCACTGGCGGCGACCGCGCAGGTCGTCTACTTCACCGCCGGCCCCGGTGCACCTGAACCTGTCGCCTCAGCGAGCCCCGAACCCACCGTCGAACCCGTGGCGGCGCCGGCACCCGCTCTGAGCGAGTTTCGCACCTGGGCGGGCACCGTGACGATCAACGACGCCATCGAGCTCGACTACGAACTCGACGGGCTCGCTGCCCCGCAAGCGGTCGCGTCGTTCGTCACGCTCGTGCAGAGCGGCTTCTACGACGGCCTCAGCTGCCACCGACTCACCACAGAGGGCATCTTCGTGCTGCAGTGCGGCGACCCCAACGGCGATGGCACTGGCGGCCCAGACTGGCGATTCGGCCCGATCGAGAACCCCCCGCTCGACGACATCTACACCGAGGGCGTCATCGCGATGGCGCGTCAGGGCGGCGACGGCGCGAGCATGGGCAGCCAGTTCTTCATCGTCTACGCCGACTCGGCGATTCCGTCTGACGCCGCCGGCGGGTACACCATCATGGGGCGCGTCACCGGCGGGCTGGATGCCCTGCTCGAGCAGGTCATCGCTGAGGGCGCCGCGAATGGAGCCCCCGACGGCCCCCCTGCCGTGGCGACCGTGATCACAGGGGTCACGATCCAATAGCGATCGGTCAGGCGAGCACGACCGCGCCACCAGGGCGCGAGCACGTGCACTACGCTGAAAAACCGCCCGGACGGCCATCGTGCGAGCGCATCGACAAGGGATGAAGAACTCGTGGCAGTGAACGACAGTGCATCGTGGGGTCGAGTCGACGAGACCGGAACAGTGTTCGTCACCGATCGCGGCGTCGAGCGCGCCGTCGGCCAGTTTCCTGACGGCACCGCCGACGAAGCCCTCGCGTACTTCACCCGCAAGTTCACCGAGCTCGAGGGTCAGGTTCGGCTGCTCGAGCAGCGCGCCAAGGCCGGAGCACCGGCGGCCGATGTGGCCAAGACGGTCGCCTCGCTGACGGGCGCGCTCGACGAGCCGGCCGCGGTGGGCGACCTCGAGTCGCTTCGCGTGCGCGTCAGCGCGCTCACCGAGACGGTCGAGAAGCTCACCGAAGAGCAGAAGGCCGAAGCCGCGGCCGCAGTCGACGCGGCGGTCGCCGAACGCACCGCGCTCGTCGAGGCCGCCGAGGCGCTCGCCGCCAAAGACCCCCAGTCTGTGCAGTGGAAGCAGGTCTCGGCGTCGCTCGACGAGCTGTTCGCACGCTGGAAAGACCACCAGCAGAACGGGCCGCGCCTGCCCAAAAAGCAGGGCGACGAGCTGTGGAAGCGTTTTCGAGCTGCCCGCACCACCGTCGAGACTCACCGACGCGCCTTCTTCGCCGGGCTCGACTCTGAGCACAAAGAGGCCCGCAGCCGCAAGCAAGAGCTCATCGCCAAGGCCACCGCGCTCGCCTCGCAAGGCACAGCGGGCATTCCGGCATACCGTCGGCTGCTCGACGAATGGAAGCTCGCGGGTCGCGCCGGCAAGAAGGTCGATGACGCTCTGTGGGCCGACTTCAAGGCCGCGGGCGACGTGCTCTATGCGGCGAAGGCCGAGATCGACGCTCGAGAGAACGAGGAGTTCGCCGAGAACCTCGCCGCCAAGCTCGCGATTCTCGACGAGGCGGCTCCGCTGCTGAAGGCGACCGACCGCGTCGCCGCCCGTCGCACCCTCACCGGCATTCAGAAGCGGTGGGATGCGATCGGCAAGGTGCCCCGCGACCAGGTCAAGACGGTGGAAGACCGGCTCCGCGCGATCGAGACCGCGGTGAAGAAGCTCGAAGAAGAGCACTGGAACCGGTCTGACCCCGAGAAGAAGGCTCGCTCAGAAGGGCTTGCCGCTCAACTCGAACGTGCGATCGCTGACCTCGAAGCCGAACTCGCCGCCGCCACGGCTGCGGGCGACACCGCTCGCATCGCCGAGGTGACCGAGGCGCTCGAGGCTCGCCGCACCTGGCTCAGTGCGGTCGACAGCGACAAGCGCTGATACTCGGCGCGGGCGCTGCCGCTCACCCCGCACCGCGCACTCTCCACAAAATTCGCAGATGGCGCCCCTCGCGCCGCCGCGAGCGTGCACACTGCTGGGCGTGAGAAGCCGCTTGAGCCCTGTGGTGCACGCCGATCGGTTGTTGACCGCTGCCGAGTTGAGCTCGGCGAGGCTCGACGGCGAGCTGGTGGCCATCGGCGCTGCATTCCAGTTCATCGATCTGCCCGACTCGACGCTCGCGCGCGCGGCATCGCTCGCGCCAGCGCTGCACGACTCGCGCGCCATCGTCAGCGAGCGCACCGCTGCGTGGGTCTGGGGGTGGCTGCCAGAGTGCCGCACCGTGTCGACCTGCGTCTCGATCGCGGCACGTCTGCCGTCGACGGCGCGTCGGCTGCAGGCGACTCGCGAAGTCGTCATCCGGGTCGACGAGGTGGCGCAGCTGGGCGGGGTTCGGGTGACCACCCCGCTGCGCACCGTCGTCGATCTTGCACGGCTCGATGCCGACGACGCGGTCGTCGACATCATCGCGACCGCTCTCAGCACCAACGGCGTGGGCGAGGCAGAACTGCGCGGCGCGCTCGAGCGCAGCCGCAGCGTGTCGCACATCGCACGGGCCCGGCGTCGCGTCGGGCTTGCCCTCAGCCGTTGCTGACCCGGTACACGTCGTAGACCGCGTCGATGCGGCGCACCGCGTTGAGCACACGATCGAGGTGCGTGGTGTCACCCATCTCGAAGACGAATCGGCTCAGCGCGAGTCGATCTCTCGAGGTGTTGACGCTCGCCGACAGAATGTTCACATGGTGCTCTGACAGCACGCGCGTGACGTCAGACAAGAGGCCGCTGCGGTCGAGAGCCTCGACCTGTATCTGCACCAGGAACACGCTCTTCGTCGTGGGCGCCCACTCGACGTCGATCATGCGCTCGGGCTCGGCGAGCAGGCCTTGCACGTTGCCGCAGTCGCCGCGGTGCACGCTCACCCCCTGCCCGCGTGTCACGAAGCCGACGATCTCGTCACCGGGAACGGGAGTGCAGCACTTCGCGAGCTTCACCAGAATGTCGGGCGCGCCGCGCACCAGCACCCCCGAATCGCTCGACCGCACGGGGGTTCTGCCTCGCGTCGGAACCGTGAACGGCTCGTCGTCAGACTCGGCATCGAGATGCAGCGTCGCGACGATCTTCTCGATCACCGATTGCGTCGACACATGGCCCTCGCCGACCGCGGCATAGAGCGCCTCGACCGTCTCATAGCGCAATTGCGATGCCACTTGCCCGACCGAGTCTTGCGATAGCAGACGTTGCAGCGGAAGGTTCTGCTTGCGCATCGCGCGCGCGATGGCGTCCTTGCCCTGCTCGACGGCTTCATCGCGCCGCTCTTTCGTGAACCACTGGCGAATTTTCGAACGAGCGCGCGTGCTCGTGACGAAGTTCAGCCAGTCTTGGCTGGGCCCCGCGTCGGGGTTCTTCGACGTGAAGACCTCGACCGAGTCGCCGCTGTTGAGGGCGGTCTCGAGCGGCACGAGCCTGCCGTTGACCTTGGCGCCCATCGTTCGGTGCCCCACCTCGGTGTGCACGGCGTATGCGAAGTCGACCGGGGTCGCTCCGGCGGGCAGACCGATGACCTTGCCCTGGGGCGTGAAGACGTAGACCTCTTTCGCGCCGATCTCGTACCGCAGGTTGTCGAGAAACTCTGTCGGGTCGCTCGTCTCTGCCTGCCAGTCAGAGATGTGGGCGAGCCAGGCCATGTCGGTGTCAGATCGCTCGATCGCACCCGAACCCTTCGCCGCGCCGGCTGTGCGCTCTTTGTACTTCCAGTGCGCGGCGACACCGAACTCGGCTCGCTGGTGCATCTCTCGAGTGCGGATCTGCAGCTCGACCGGGCGGCCACCGGGGCCGAAGACCGTGGTGTGCAGCGACTGGTACAGATTGAACTTCGGCGTCGCTATGTAATCTTTGAAGCGGCCCGGCATCGGGTTCCAGCGAGCGTGCACGGCCCCGAGCACCGCATAGCAGTCTCGAATCGAGCCCACCAGAATGCGCACCCCTGTCAGGTCGTAGATCTCATCGAAGTCTCGACCGCGGTGCACCATCTTCTGGTAGATCGAGAAGTACTGCTTCGGCCGACCCTTCACCTCGCCCTTGATCTTCGCCTGCCGCAGATCATCTTTGACGGCATCGATCACCTGCTGCACGAAGGCTTCTCGCTCTGGTGTGCGATTCTTCACGAGGTTCTCGATCTCGACGTAGATCTTGGGGTGCAGCACGGCGAACGAGAGGTCTTCGAGCTCCCATTTGATGCTCTGAATGCCCAGCCGATGCGCCAGCGGGGCATAGATGTCGAGAGTCTCTTGGGCCTTGCGCTGCGCCGACTCTGCGGGCACGAAGCCCCACGTGCGCGCGTTGTGCAGACGGTCGGCGAGTTTGACGATGAGCACTCTGATGTCTTTCGACATCGCCACGATCATCTTGCGCACCGTCTCTGACTGCGCGCTGTCGCCGTACTTGACCTTGTCGAGCTTGGTGACGCCGTCGACGAGCATGGCGATCTCATCGCCGAAGTCGCTGCGCAGCTTGTCGAGGCTGTAGTCGGTGTCTTCGACCGTGTCGTGCAGCAACGCCGCGGCGATCGTCTTGGGCCCGATGCCGAGGTCGGCGAGAATCTGGGCGACAGCGAGCGGGTGGGTGATGTAGGGCTCGCCGCTCTTGCGGGTCTGCCCCTCGTGCGCCGCTTCGGCCACCTGGTAGGCGCGCTCGATGAGGGCGATATCGGCCTTGGGATGCTCTGCGCGCACGGTGCGCAGCAAGTGCTCGAGCGCGCCCGCCGGCTGGGCGCGCGAGAAGATGCGCGGCAGCAGCGCGCGCAACGGAGCCCCGCTCTGTTGCGTGGTGTCAGTCATGCGCGCGCCTCCGGCTCGATTCTACGGCCCGGAGTCTGCGAGGCCTGACGTGCTGGCGGCTAGCGAACGGCACCCGATTCGGTGCGCACCACGCGCGGTCGTGACCCCTGCTTCTTGACCTCTGGCTCGTTCGCTCGCAAGTGCACGTAGAACGGCGCTGCCAAGAAGATCGACGAGTACGTGCCCACGAGCGTGCCGATGAACAGGGCGAGCGCGATGTCGCGCAAAGTACCAGCCCCGAGCAGCACCGAGCCGATGAACAGAATCGACGCGGTCGGCAGCACGGCGACGATCGACGTGTTGATCGAGCGCACGAGAGTCTGGTTGACGGCGAGGTTGACCGACTGCGCGAAGGTTCGGCGAGATTCGACGCCGTCTTCACTCGTGTTCTCTCGCACCTTGTCGAAGACGACCACGGTGTCGTAGAGCGAGTACCCGAGAATCGTGAGGAAGCCAATCACCGCAGCAGGCGTGATCTCGAGGCCGAGCACCCCGTAGACGCCCGTGGTGACGATCAGGTCGTGGAAGAGTGCGACGATCGCCGCGGCCGCCATCTTCCAGGTGCGGAAATAGATGGCCATGACGAGGCTGGCAAGCACGAGAAACACGACGAGCGCGAGCAAGGCCGATCTCGTGATGTCGGCGCCCCAGGTGGCACCGATGAACGACGAGCTGACTTCAGACTCGCTCACCGCGTAGGCCTGGGCCAACGCACGGCGAACGTCGTCGGTTTCTGACGGCGTCAGTTGCTCGGTCTGCACACGCACCGAGTCGCCGCCGACGATCGAGACACGGGGGTTCGACCCAGCAACGACGGTGTTGACCGCGTCGATCGCGATCGCGGTCGCGGCGGCGTTGCCTTCTTCGACGGCCGAAGTACCTTGTACGCGGAACTCAGACCCGCCGCGGAACTCAATGCCGAAGACGAAACCGCCCCGCAGCACGGTGAACCCGATGGAGACGATCACAAAGACCGCGGCGATGACGTACCAGAGCCGCCGCTTTCCGACGAAGTCGAACGAGCGCGCCCCCGTGTAGAGGTCGTTACCAAGCTGCGTGAACCGGCTCATCGCTCGTCCTTCCCGTCGCCGCGCGCTTCGGCGGCCTTGCGCTCGGCAATCGTCTGCCGACGTTGCGCCTCTCGGCTGCTACTCGCGACCTTGACTGTAGACACCCCGACCGGAGCCCTGAACTGCGCGCGACCGCGGTAGACAGCCCCGAGCGCCTTGGGGTCAAGGCCGCTGAGCCGGTGACCGCCGCCGAAGAACTGGGTGCGCCCGAGAAGCTGCATCATCGGGTAGGTGAAGAGCACGACAACGATGAGGTCGACGATCGTAGTGACACCCAGCATGAAGGCGAACCCGCGAACGTTGCCCACCGCGAGCAGGAATAGCACGACTGCGGCGATGAAGTTGATGACGTCAGAGATGAGGATGGTGCGGAACGCGCGCTTCCAACCGGCCTCCACCGCGCCATCGACGCTGCGGCCGTCTCGAAGCTCATCACGTATTCGCTCGAAGTAGACGATGAACGAGTCGGCGATGACGCCGATCGAGATCACGAGGGCCGCGACGCCCGCGAGCGAGAGGCGCAGGCCCTGCTGGTTCGAGAGGTAGGTGATGATGAGGTAGGTCACGACGCCTGCGACGATGAGCGACGCGATGATGACGCCGCCGAGCGCTCGATACTGGAAGAACCCGTAGAGCGCCACGAGCACCAGGCCGATGATGCCCGCGATGATGCCGCTTTGCAGTTGCGAGACACCGAGGGTGGCCGAGATGTTCTCGCTCGACTGCACCTCGAAGCCGATGGGCAGAGCACCGAACTTGAGCTGATCAGCAAGAATGCGCGCAGTCTCTTCGGTAAAGCTGCCGCTGATCTGCGGGCGGCCGTCGGTGATGGCGCTGATCGTGCGCGGTGCGCTGATGACGCGGCCGTCGAGCACGATGGCGAACTGGTTCTGCACTCCGCTCAGCGTGACGAGCCGCTCGGTCACTGTGCGGAACTGCTGGGTGCCCGTGCCGTCGAACTCGATGAACACGCCCCACTCGTTGGTGGTGACGCCCGTCGACGAGGCGATAAGCCCCGATCGTGCGTCGACGATGCGCTCGCCCGCCACTTCGACGGGGCCGAGAATGTACTTGACCGACGAGTCTTGCTCGCACGTCACGAGGGGCTCGTCGACGGGTGCCACGTTCGCGCCGACGACGTCGAGGCTCGCGCAATCGAACGATGCGAACAGCTCTTGCAGCTCGGGCGTGATCCAGGCCAGGTCGCTCGCGTTGGTCGGCGTCGCCGTCGGAGCCGGGGCCTCGGTCGGCTCGGCGTCTGGCTCTGGGGCGGTGTCAGTGTCGGTGTCGACTGCTTCACCGTCGGCGGCGTCTCCCTCTGCGTCGTCGGTCGGGCTCTGCCCCGCCGTCGTGTTCGACGCCAGATCGGCGGTGAGCACCGCCCTGAACTCGAGTTTCGCCGAGCTCTGGATGCGCGCGAGCGTCTCGTCATCGGGGGTACCCGGAATCGAGACGACGATGTTCTGGCCGCCCTGGGTGTTGATCTCGGCCTCGCTGACGCCACCGGCGTCGACGCGCTGACGGATGATCGCCACCGCTTGATCGAGCTGCTCTTGCGACACCGACTCGCCGCTGGCGATCTGCGGGCTCAAGACGATCTGCGTGCCGCCCTCGAGGTCGAGGGCGAGCTTCGGGGTCCATTGACCGTTGTTGAAGAGCACGCTGGCACCGTTGGCGGCGATCAACGCCACGATGATCACCAGCAGCCAGACCAACGATCGAATGGCTTTGCGCTCAGTTGTGCTTCTCGCCACCTCGGGCACTCATTTCTTCACGGGGGTGTCAGGGCACGACTGTCAGCAACGTGCCCTGCGCAGAATCTGGTGAGGGTCTAGCTCTCGGTCTTCTTGGTGCGCTTCGGCTTCGCGGGGGGCGCGTCGAGGCTCGACTCGTTGAGCGTCGGCTCGCTCACGGCAGGCGCGTCGTCTTCAGTCATCTCGACTGCCGCGTCGTCGCTCTCGAACGGCTCATCTTCGACGACGCGCGCGAGGGTCTGGCGGTGCACGCGCACTGTGCTGCCCGGGCTGGTCTCGATCGTGGCCACGTTCTGCTCGTCGTCGATGTCGACGAGCGTGCCGAAGAGCCCGAAGTTGGTCATGACCTCAGCGCCCGGCACCATCTTCTGCTGCAGCAGCTCGAGGTCTGCCTTGCGCTTGCGCGAGTTGCGGAACATGAAGAAGATCAGCAGGGCGAGAACGCCCAGCATGACAAGCGTCAACGGATCCATGAGAGTGAAGCCTTTCAGGGAGGTCTATGGCGTGGCGCTGAAGGAGCGCCGGTCGACGAGCGGATGCTCAGCCGAGGCCCGCCGTCAACTATAGGTCATCGGTCAGGGTGGGCTGGGGCGTGTGGCCCAGGTGCGCCCAGGCGCGCGTGGTGGCGACGCGACCGCGCGGAGTGCGCGACAGCAGCCCAGACCGCACGAGGAAGGGCTCGACGACCGCCTCGATCGTCTCGGCCTCCTCCCCCACCGATGCAGCGAGCGTCGAGAGACCCACCGGGCCTCCGTCGAACCGCTCGACGATCGCCGACAGCACCGCGCGGTCGAGCCGATCGAGACCGTGCTCGTCGACGTCGTAGAGCTCAAGCGCAGCACGCACGGCGCTGCGATCGGCGCCCTCCGCGTGCACGAGCGCATAGTCGCGCACTCGTCGCAGCAGTCGATTGGCGATGCGAGGGGTGCCTCGAGACCGACGTGAGATCTCGCCGAGGGCATCGTCGCCGATCTCGAGCTTCAGCAGTCTCGCGGCCCGCACGAGCACCTGGTGCAGTTCGGCGGGCTCGTAGAACTCGAGGTGTGCCGTGAAGCCGAACCGGTCTCGCAGCGGGTTGGGCAGCATGCCAGACCGCGTCGTCGCACCGACGAGCGTGAAGGGCGCCAGCTCGAGCGGAATGCTCGTGGCACCTGCGCCCTTGCCCACCATGATGTCGACCCGAAAGTCTTCCATCGCCAGGTAGAGCATCTCTTCGGCCGAGCGTGCCATGCGGTGAATCTCGTCGATGAAGAGCACCTCGCCCGGCACGAGCGAAGACAGCACCGCCGCGAGATCGCCCGCGTGCTGAATGGCGGGCCCGCTCGTCATCCGCAACGCGCGACCGCCCTCGTGCGCCACGATCATGGCGAGGGTGGTCTTGCCGAGCCCCGGAGGGCCTGCGAGCAGGATGTGATCGGGAGAGCGATTCTGCAGCGTCGCCGCCTCGAGCAGCAGCTGCAGTTGCCGGCGAACCTTCTGCTGACCGACGAACTCGTCGAGACTCGTCGGCCGCAGGGCGCCTTCAAAGGCCAGTTCGGCGTCGCTCTCGGGTGTGGGCCGCAAGACGTCGTCAGTGGTCACGACCGGTCGCCCCTCACGACGTCACCACGTGAGTGGCCGGGGCCGAGCAGGCTCAGTGCTCGGCGCAGCAGCACGGGCAGCGCCGCCGACTCGGCCTGCGGTTCGTCGGCCACCACGGTGCGGGCCGCATCGAGTGCAGTGCGCTCGGGCCAGCCCAGGCCGGTGAGCGCGGCGACGAGCGCGGCCTCGGTGCTGGGCGACGCGCTCTGAGGCGCATCCTGCGCAGCGGTCTTCGCCGCCGCCGGGGCCATGAGCTTGCCCGCGAGCGACACCACGATGAGCTTGGCGGTCTTCGGGCCGATGCCCGAGACGGCCCTGAACGGTGCATCGTCGTCGTCGGTGATCGCACGGGCGATCGAGTCGGGGGTCATGGCGCTGAGCACTCCCATGGCCGACTTCGGCCCGACTCCCGACACCGAGCGCAGCAGTTCGAAGAGCCCGAGCTCGATCTCGTCGACGAATCCGAACAGGCTCATGTCGTCTTCGCGCACGATCAGCGCGGTGTGCACGAGCACTGAGTCAGCGATGTGCAGCTCTCTCGCGTGCCGCTCGGTCAGGGTCACGGCATAGCCGACACCGCCCACGTCGATCACCGCTCGGGAACCCCCCAGAGCGACGACGGTGCCTCTCAGGCTGGCGATCACCTGTCGAGCCTAGAGGCGCGTGCCGACTTCTCTGCCGCGCGCCACGCCACCTGAGCCGGGGTCAAGTCGCCGTGCGGTGCGATCGACGCCCCGAGCACGGCCGGCGAGGCCGCGCCAGTGCGCCACCCGTGGCAGATCGCGAGGGCGAGCGCGTCGGCAGCATCGGCGGGCTTCGGCGCAGCATCCATTCTCAGAATGCGCTGCACCATCGCGGTCACCTGCTTCTTGTCGGCCGAGCCGTGGCCCGTCACGGCCGCCTTGACCTCGCTCGGGGTGTGCAAGGTCACCACCAGGCCTCGGGCCGCGGCTGCGTGCAAGACGACTCCGCTCGCCTGCGCCGTGCCCATGACGGTGCGCACGTTGTGCTGCGCAAAGACCCGCTCGAGCGCCACCGCATCGGGCTGATGCTCGTCGAGCAGAGCCGCGAGCTCGTCGCCGATGGCGAGCAGCCGGCGCTCGAGTGCGAGGTCGGGAGCGGTCTGGATCACCGTGACGGCCACGAGCGTGGCGCGTCGATCGGGCGCGATGTCGACCACGCCGACCCCGCACCGGGTCAGCCCGGGGTCGACGCCGAGCACCCGGGTCATGCGCTACTCGTCGTCGTCGTCGAGTTCGGCGCGCACCTCGGCGCTCAACGACACGTTGGTGAACACGTTCTGCACGTCGTCGAGGTCGTCGATCGCATCGACGAGCCTGAACAGTTTGCGCGCGGTGTCGGCATCGGCCTCGATCTGCAGATTCGCCACGAACTCCGCCTCGGCCGAGTCGTACTCGATCGACGCCTCCTGCAGTGCCGTGCGTGCGGCCAGCAGCTGCGACGGGTCGGTGATGACCTCGAACCCGCCGCCCTGATCGATGACTTCTTCAGCACCCGCGTCGAGCACCGCCATCAAGATGTCGTCTTCGGTGACGCCCTCGGTCTTGGTGATCGAGATGACGCCCTTGCGGCTGAAGTTGTATGCCACGCTGCCGGGGTCGGCCATCGTGCCGCCGTTGCGCGACATCGCCGTGCGCACCTCGGCGGCCGCGCGATTGCGGTTGTCGGTGAGGCACTCGATGAGCAGCGCGAGGCCTCCGGGCCCGTACCCCTCGTACATGATCGTCTGGTAGTCGATCGACTCGCCGGTCAGCCCGGCGCCGCGCTTGATCGCGCGATCGATGTTGTCGTTCGGAACAGACGTCTTCTTCGCCTTCTGCACCGCGTCGACGAGCGTGGGGTTGCCGCTGAGGTCGGCGCCGCCGATCTTGGCGGCGACCTCGATGTTCTTGATGAGCTTGGCGAACGACTTGGCACGGCGCGCATCGATGATGGCCTTCTTGTGCTTCGTCGTCGCCCACTTGGAATGGCCTGACATGGGGCTCCTTGCGGGTCGGAAGTCTGCGGTCAGTTTACGGCAGTGCCTTCGGCTTGATTCCGGCGCGTCGTAGCTCGATCGCCGCGAGAGCCCGCACGACGTCGACATCGCGATCGCGCCACGCCGCTGCCGGGTCGGGATGAACTGCCGCGAGGTCGCGCAGCGATGCCCGGCCGAGCGCGCGCACGGCGAGGGTGTCTGCCGACATGCCGCGGTCGATGAGGGTGCGCAGTTCGGTCGAGCGTCGCGCGAACCTGATGCGGGGCACGAGCCAGACCAGTGCGATGAGCAGCAGCGGCACGATCGTGATCGTCGCGCCGGTTCCGATGGCCACCGTCTCGACCAGCGCCTGCTGGCTTCGACCCGCGTCGGCCACCGCAGCTCCTGCATCGGCCGCGAGATCGAATGGCCCCCTGATGCCGTCGCCGATCAGCGGCACGTCGCCGAGGGCCTCAGCAGCGTCAGTGAGGCCGGTCTGAAAGTCGAGCCCGGCCGTCTCGAGATCGCGACCGAATGCGGCGAAGGCTCGAATCGTCGTGGTCACCAGCACTCCGATGGTGATGACGATGGCGACGCTGACGAGACCGATGAGGTCGGCGATGATCTGTCGAGTGCGGGCAGCCGAGTAGTCAGAGTAGAGGCTCATGCCCCCATGGTGGCAGGCCGGGGCGGCGCTGTGCTGCGTCTGCTCGCGCGACGGCTGCCCGACGGCGATCGGGCACGCCTCGACTGTCGGTGGTCGCTGCTTGACTCATCGCCATGAGCAATCGAATCGAGGCGCGCAACGAGGCAGACGCGCACCTCGACGCGCTGCTCGACGAGCTCATCGAGCTCGAGGTGCGTGAGGCCCGCATCGCCGAGCGCCGTGCTCGACTGGTGAACGACGTGCGTTCGGCGGTGACCGCTGCCGAGGGCGCTCAAAAGGTGGCGGTGAGCATCGCTGGTTGGAGCGCAGAGGTCGTCGCCCGCCGCACGATCATCTCCGAGCTCGCCGCCGCGCTGCGCCTGCCCGAGCGTGCAGCCGAGAACCTCATGCAGTATGCCTGGGCACTCGAGACCGAGCTGCCCGCCACCCGCCGTGCACTCGCCGAGGGGCGCATCACCTATCGTCACGCGACGACACTCATCGACCAAGCCTGGTCGCTGCCCGTCGAGGCACGCGGCGGCTTCGAAGACGCGGTGCTGGCCGCGGCCGAGGTTCGCACGGTCGAGCAGTTCAGGCAGCGGGCTCGCATCGTTCGCGAGCGCCTGCACCCCGACTCGATCGAAGAGCGACGGACAGCGGCGATCGATGCGCGACGAGTGACCCTCGAGCCAGCGCGCGACGGCATGGCCTGTCTCACGGCCCTGCTGCCTGCAGAGCAGGCGTTCGGCATCTGCGAACGCCTGACCGACATCGCGCGAAGCCTCGAGAGCGAGAACGACACCGAACCCGATGGCTCGGGCCGGCGCACCCTTGCTCAGGGTCGTGCCGACGTGCTCGCCGACTTGCTGCTCGACGGGGTCATCCCCTCCAGCGGCCTCGGCCGCGGAGTGCACGCCAAGGTGCTCGTCACCGTGCCGGTTCTGACCCTCCTCGGCCGGCCCGACGCAGCCGCCCCCGCCGAGCTCGAGGGCTACGGCCCCATCGACGATGCGACTGCACGACGGCTCGCCGCCCATGCCCCCTCGTTCACTCGGCTGCTGACGCATCCCGAGACGCAAACAGTGCTCTCTGTCGGCCGAGAACGCTACAGCGTGCCCTCCGATCTGAGGCTCTGGTTGAGGGTGCGCGACGGAACGTGCCGGTTTCCGGGGTGCGGCCGCAGCGCCGCTCGCTCAGAGATCGACCACACACTCGACTGGCAGTTCGCGGGTCAGACCGCGCATGACAATCTCGCACACCTGTGCCCGTCGCATCACCGGCTCAAGCATCACACCGACTGGAGCGTTCACCACCTCGAGCACGGCGTGCTCGAGTGGCGATCACCGAGCGGTCGCACCTACTCGACCCATCCGACAACAGTCATGCCAGCACGCGTCGGAGGGGCTGCCTGACGTCAGCTGCAGGCGGCGACGTGCTCGAGAAACCTCTCATGAAAGCGAGTCTCGCCCGCCACCTCGGGGTGAAACGACGTGCCAAGCAGTCGACCTTGCTCGACGGCGACGATGCGGCCGTCGTCGAGTGCGGCGAGAACAGTGACCCCTGCGCCGACCTCATCGACCACCGGTGCGCGGATGAAGACGGCGTGCACGGGAGGGTCTCCGAGCGCTGGCACGTCGAGGTCGGTTTCGAACGAGTCGAGCTGGTTGCCGAAGGCGTTGCGGCGAACCGCGACGTCGAGGCCGCCCCAGGTCTGCTGGCCGTCGATCGCGTCGTGCAGGCGATCGGCGAGCATGATGAGCCCTGCGCAGGTGCCGTAGACGGGCATGCCGTCGGCGATCCTCGCGCGCAAGGGTTCAGCGAGCCCGAACAGTCGGCTGAGCTTGTCCATGACGCTCGACTCACCGCCCGGAATCACGAGGCCGCCAACCTCGGCGAGCTGTTCGGCCGTGCGCACTTCGCGCACGGTCGCGCCGAGGGCCATCAAGACCGCGACGTGCTCGCGCACATCGCCCTGCAGTGCGAAGACGCCGACGGGCGGAAGAGCCCTACCAGCCACGTTCGGCGAGGCGGTGCGGCGCTGGCAGGTCGGCGACGTTGATGCCGACCATCGCCTCGCCCAGACCGCGCGATGCTGCAGCCACGATGGCGGGGTCGTTGTAGCCGGCCGTCGCCTTGACGATCGCGGCCGCGCGCGCTTCGGGGTTGCCAGACTTGAAGATGCCCGAGCCGACGAAGACGCCGTCTGCCCCGAGCTGCATCATGAGCGCCGCATCGGCCGGTGTCGCGACGCCGCCTGCGGTGAACAGCACGACCGGAAGCTTGCCGGTCTGCGCCACCTCAGCGACGAGCTCGTACGGCGCCTGCAGCTCTTTGGCTGCGACGTACCATTCGTCGGGGGTTCGTGCCGAGAGGGCGCGGATCTCGCCGAGAATCGTGCGAATGTGCTTGGTGGCCTCAGAGACGTCACCGGTGCCTGCTTCGCCCTTCGAGCGGATCATGGCGGCACCCTCGGTGATGCGACGCAGCGCTTCACCCAGATTGGTCGCACCGCACACGAACGGAACCGTGAAGGGCCACTTGTCGATGTGGTTGACGTAGTCGGCGGGGCTGAGCACCTCTGACTCGTCGATGTAGTCGACGCCGAGCGACTGCAGCACTTGCGCCTCGACGAAGTGCCCGATGCGGGCCTTCGCCATGACAGGAATCGAGACCGAGGCGATGATGTCGTCGATCAGATCGGGGTCGCTCATGCGTGCCACTCCGCCTTGCGCACGAATGTCGGCGGGCACCCGCTCGAGCGCCATCACGGCGACAGCGCCGGCGTCTTCCGCGATGCGTGCCTGGTCGGCGGTGACGACGTCCATGATGACGCCGCCCTTGAGCATCTCGGCGAGTCCGCGCTTGACGCGGCTCGAGCCCTGAGTCGTCTCGGTCATTGCTGTGTGCCCTTTCCGGCGAGAGAGGCGCGCGCGAGCGCGCGAGAGTTGCAGTACATGGCGGCGCGGGTCAGTCTACTGCGGTCAGGCTGTGGGCCAGGCGCGCGCCAGCTCGTCGCGAACCTCGCCGAGCAGCCGCGGAACAGCCTTCGTGCCGGCGATGATCGGAAAGAAGTTCGAGTCGAGTGCCCACCGCGGCACGATGTGCTGATGCAGGTGGGCGGCGATTCCCGCGCCAGCGATGCGACCCTGGTTCATGCCGATGTTGAATCCCTGACACCCCGATGTCGAGCTGAGCACGCGCATCGCGGTCTGGGTGAGGGCTCCGATCTCGGCTACCTCCTCGGCATTCGCCTCGTCATACAGCGCAATATGCCGATACGGGCACACCAGCAGGTGCCCGCTGTTGTACGGGTAGAGGTTGAGCAGCACGTAGGCGTGCGTGCCTCGCGCGACGATGAGCGCCTGCTCATCGGGCAGCTCGGGCGCCCGGCAGAACGGGCACGCATCGTCGTCTGGCTGCTGGCCGCTCTCGATGTACACCAGCCGATGCGGCGTCCACAGCCGCTGGAACGCATCAGGCACCGCTGCGAACTCTGCACCGTTCTCTGCAGAGACTCCTTCGAGCGCGCCGTGGCCGTCGACAGTCATGAGTGGATGCTCGACTACAGTTCGGCCGACCGCGACGAGATCGCGCTCGTAATGCGGTCGATCGCCTGCTCGACGGGCACACCGTTGACCTGCGAGCCATCGCGGAATCGGAAGCTCACGGCTCCGTTCGCTCGGTCTTGCTCGCCCGCGATCAGCAGGTACGGAACCTTGCCGGTGGTGTGCGTGCGGATCTTCTTCTGCATGCGATCGTCGGAGTCGTCGAGCTCAGCCCGCACTCCCGCCGCCCGGAGCTTCTCGATCACGTCTCCGAGATAGTCGCGGTACTGCTCGGCCACGGGAATGCCGACGACCTGCACCGGAGACAGCCACGCCGGAAACGCGCCGGCGTAGTGCTCGAGCAGAATGCCGAAGAAGCGCTCCATCGAGCCCAGCAGTGCACGGTGGATCATGATGGGCCGCTGCTTGCTGCCGTCGGGCGCCGTGTATTCGAGGTCGAATCGTTCGGGCAGGTTCGGGTCGATCTGCACTGTCGAGAGCTGCCAGGTGCGGCCGATCGCATCGCGGGCCTGCACCGAGATCTTCGGCCCGTAGAACGCAGCGCCCCCGGGGTCGTCGACGAGTTCGAGCCCGGAGCCCAGGGCGACGCGCCGCAGCGCGTCCGTCGTGTCGCTCCACATCTGCTCATCGCCGAGCCACTTGTCCTTGACGTCATCGCGGGTCGAGAGTTCGAGATAGAAGTCGGTGAGCCCGAAATCACGCAGCATGCTGATGACGAGCTCGAGCGTCTTGCCCACCTCGTCTTCGAGCTGGTCGGGGCGCACGAAGAGGTGCGCGTCGTCCATCGTCAGGCCCCGAACGCGCGTCAAGCCGTGCAGGGCGCCCGAGAGCTCGTTGCGATACACGGCACCGAACTCGCTGTAGCGCATCGGGAGGTCGCGATAGCTGCGAGGGCGCTCGCGATAGATGAGGATGTGGAACGGGCAGTTCATGGGCTTCAGGTAGTAGTCCTGACCTGCCTTGATGATCTCGCCGTCATCGTTGCGCTCTTCGTCGAGGCGCATCGGCGGAAACATGCTGTCGGTGTAGTTCGACAAGTGGCCGCTGCGCTCGAAGAGGTCGCTCTTGGTGATGTGCGGCGTGTAGACGTACGAGTAGCCGGCCTCGCGATTGCGGCGCATCGCGTGCTGCTCCATCTCTTGCCGCACGATCGCACCGCGCGGGTGCCAGACCGACATGCCTGACCCGATCTCGGTCGGAAACGAGAACAGATCGAGCTCGACACCGAGCTTGCGGTGATCTCGCTTCGCGGCCTCTTCGAGCCGCCCGAGGTGCTCGCGAAGCGCGTCTTTCGTGGGCCAGCCGGTGCCGTAGATGCGCTGCAGTTGCGGATTCTTCTCAGAACCCCGCCAATAGGCAGCAGCGACGCGCGTGAGCGACCATCCGTTGCCGATCATGCGCGTGTTCGGCAGATGAGGGCCGCGGCAGAGGTCTTTCCAGTAGACCTCCCCCGTCTTCGGATTCACGTTGTCGTAGATCGTCAGCTCGCCAGCGCCCACCTCGACGCTCTCGCCGTCTGCCCCGTCGGCAGCGGCGCCCTTGAGCCCGATGAGTTCGAGCTTGAACGGCTCGTGCGCGAGCTCCGCTCGAGCCTCGTCATCGGTCACCACCCTGCGAACGAAGCGCTGACCCTGCCGGATGATGCGATCCATAGCCTTGCTCAGCGCGGCGAGGTCGTCGGTCGTGAAGGGGGTTGCGACATCGAAGTCGTAGTAGAACCCGTCGGTGATGGGTGGGCCGATGCCGAGCTTCGCCTCAGGGTTGAGCGACTGCACGGCCTGGGCGAGCACGTGCGCGGTCGAGTGCCGCAGAATCGCCAGTCCATCGGGCGAATCGATCGTGACCGGCTCGGCCACGTCACCGGGCCTCAGCGTGAAGGCGAGGTCGCGAAGCTCGCCAGCGACGCGCATGGCGACCACGGCGCGATCGGTGAAGATGCCGAATCCGTCTGTCGCTTCCGTGACCGCCACCGGCTTCGGTGCGGTCGTGGGGGCAGACTTCTCGGCCGCGGCGGCGTCAGACACTCGTTCTCCTTCTCGGGCAATGCGTTCGCCCAACTCTACCGGCGCGCATCGAGGCGCCCGGCGCCCTCGAGATCAGCCGAAGACGAGCAACGATGCGGCTGCGACCGACTGCATCCACTCGAGCACGAGAGGCCGGTCGAGAGCCGCCGCCCACGCGATCGCGATCTGCAGCACAGCGACGACGTCGACCAGGGCATTGGTGAGCGGCGTGCGCGCGCCCGGAATCAGGGCAATGGCCAGCAGCGTCAGCAGCAGGAAGGTGACGCCGGCTGCGCCGGGGTGGAAGGCCCCGAGCAAGAAGGCTCCGTTGAGCAGCAGGAAGACGATGCCTGACACGACGAGTGCAGCCGGGCGGCGCACGATGATGCCCACGAGCCAGGCGCTCGCGAGCGGGGCGACGATCAGCCATCCCGTGGGCGTGGTGTACAGCGCGCCGAGCGCGGCGACGCCCTCAGGCAGCCCCGCGACGATAGCGCTGAGATCTTGCCCCGGCCAGGGAGAACCGAAGAAGAGAACGTTGAGAAACGCGATCGTCGCGAACGCCCCGAGCGTCGGAAAGGCGATGACGAGCGTGTTGGCCGCACGCAACCCCGGCGACCACGAGCGCCCCGTGCGCAAGAACGGCGAAGCCAGGGCGCCGATGAGCGCGAAGAGAATGCCCGACGGATCGCTGAGTGCGGCGAGCATCAGCAGGATTCCCCCACGGAAACCCGACTCGGTGTTGCCCCAGTTGACGAAGCGAACGATGTCGGCCAGCGCGAGCGCGAAGAATGTCAGGGCGAGGAAGCCAGGAAGGTTCTCGAGTGCGAAGTAGAAGAACAGCGGGTTCGCCGCCAGCGCGATCACCAGAATGATGCCGGTCGAGCGCGGAATCGCTCGCTGAGCGATGATCTCAGCGACCTTCTGCAGCAAGAACCCGGCGGCGACTGCACCGATGATGCTGAGCCCGAGGCGCCCGAACGGGTTGGCGGCGGCGATCAGATTCGAGACGTGCGGATACAGCAGGGCGAGCCACTCGGCATCTCCCCGGTTCCAGTCGATCGCCGCGACCCCATCGATGAGCCCGGCATTCGGAGTCGCGTCAGATGAGGGCACGCCCTGCACCAGCACCGCGATGACCACGAGGGGGGCCATGAGCCCGAGGCGGAGCATCCATCGCGCGAGCGGGCTGCGCGGGAAGGGGTCGAGCCGAGTGCGAGGTGCGGTGCGATTCTGCCGGTCTCGACGCAGCACCGTGGTCTCAGTTGTGCTGGACATGAGTGGTCAGACCGTGCTCGGTCTTCTCCCAGTAGTGGGGCTTGGTGATGAGCTGCCAGAGCCCCTTGTATGCGGCGATCGAGTGCAAGAGCCAGTAGAGCGGGTTCAGCAGGGCCCAGAGCATGAGGTGGAAGGTGCCGCGCTTGTACGGGCCCATCATCGAGAGGTAGATCATGATGACGTTGCCGACGACGAAGTTGAGCAGCGTCAGCCAGAGCAGCCACACCGGAAACAGTTGGCCGAGAGTGTCGACGGGCAAGAAGATCGTGAATACCGTCACGACGTAGAACGGGATCACCCCGAGGAAGGTCGCCGGTGTGCCCGCGATGAGCAGCACGAAGCTCAAGAACCGACGAAGACCGATCTGCCGGATGAGCGCCACCGGTTGCCTGGCGTGCACGAGCGTCGTCTGCATGTAGCCCTTGATCCAGCGGGAGCGCTGCCGCACGAAGTTCGGAATCGAGGTGTTCGCCTCTTCCATCGTCGTCGAGTTGATGACGCCCACGCGGTAGCCCAGAGCGCTGGCCCTGATGCCGAGGTCGGCGTCTTCTGTCACGTTGTACGGATCCCACCCGCCCAACTCGATGAGCGCCGAGGTTCTGAAGTGATTCGACGTGCCCCCGAGCGGAATCGGCAGATCGCCCAAGTCGAGACCGGCGAGCATGTAGTCGAACCAATAGCTGTACTCGAGCGTGAACATGCGCGTGAGCGCGTTCTCTCGATCGTTGAAATAGTTGAGCGAGGCCTGCACGCACACGGTCTCGCTGCCGCCACGGCGAAACGCGACGACAGCCTTCTTGAGCTGATCGGGGTCTGGGGTGTCTTCGGCGTCATAGATCACGAGGTACTCGCCGGTCGCGAAGAAGAGGCCGACATTGCAGGCTCGCGGCTTCGTCTGCGGGTGCCCCTTCGGAATCGTGACGATGCGAAAGTGCGGGGGCGGGTTCGAGGTGAGCACCGCGTCGCGCGTCTCGTGGTCTTCTTCTTCGATGAGAATCAGCACCTCGAGCTTCTCGGTCGGGTAGTCGATGCCCCCCAGATTGCGAATCAGCTGGCCGACGATGTTCGCCTCGCGGAACACGGGAACCAGCACCGTGTATCTCGGCAGTTCGCGCTCGACGAGCGCATCGACCTGCGCAGAGCTGACCCGTTCGACGACGTCGTAGCGTGCACCTCGCATGGCGACGATGAACTTGAAGCTCGTGCCCGCCAGAAACACCAGACTCATCACCGTGAGGGTGACGATCGCCGTCTCGATGGGCCACACGATGGCCGACACCAGTAGCGCGAGGGCTGTCAGGATGAGCCCGATCTTCTGGCTGCGGCTGAACGTGATGCGCGCCGACATGCGCGGATTCTGACGCCACAATTCGTTCGCCGCCTCATCGGCGATCTCACTGCGGAAGAGCCGCAAGCACGAATTCTTGATGCCCCACGACGTCGTGGCGACGAACTGCAGATCGGTCTCCTTGAGCACTCTCTGAATTCGCGCCACACGCTCGGGGGCGACGCCCCTGGCCGTGGCGACAATGATCGAGCCGTTCGTCGAACGCCGGATGGGCATCCAGTTCTCAGCGATGTAGACCTGACCAGGAGCCCGACGAATCAGATTCTCATCGAACGCCACCGCATCAAGATCGATCGGATGCACGCCCCACGCTTGCGCTTCGGCGAGCAGCAACGACTCGGTGTCGAGCAGCCCCTGGCTGATGAGCACTTCGTCGATGTGCGCGCCCGTGCGCTGCTTCACCTGACGTGCGAACGCGAGCGCCTCGGCCGACACGAGTCCCGCCTGCAGCAGCAGCGCGGCGAACGCTTCGCTGTCGGCGACGCGGGTCGCCGACACATCTCCCCCCAGAGCCATGACTCGATCGTACTGGCGTTGCCCCCGAGACGGACGCCCCAGAACGGGGTGCGCCTCAGGCCGGGTGGGGCGGCGAAGCCTTGCGCAATCGGTTCGCACCGCCGACGAAGAGTCCGCCGATGAGGGCCAGTGCTCCGAGCGAGCCGAGCCCCGCCGCGATGCCTTCTGGCGCGGCACCCACGAGCGCGAGAGTCCACACCAGGTCGATGACTCCCGCAGCGATGATGGCGAAGCCCCATCCCCTGATGGCGCCGGCGCTGCCGGGATCGTTCGACTTCACCAGCACGAAGATGGCGACACCCAAGACCACGAACGAGAGCACGAACTCGAAGACGAACACCGGGGTGTAGCCGGGAATGATGCTCTCGATCATGCTCACGGTCGAGAGGCCCCCGATTCCGGAGAATGCGCCGAGCACACCCCTGAGGATGCCCAGGATTGCCCCCACGATCAGCAGTGCGTTTCGGCTCACAGTCGCGAGGCTAGTCCCCCGCCGCTTGCTGATGCAAACTCACGATGGGCCTCGAGCGAGGGAGAAAGGATAGTGGGCGATACTGGGATCGAACCAGCGCAGTCGCCACAGCGACTGCGAGGTCACTGGGCCGGGGAAACGATGGTGGGCGATACTGGGATCGAACCAGTGACCTCTTCCGTGTCAGGGAAGCGCGCTACCGCTGCGCCAATCGCCCATTCGCATGGGGTGTTACTCGGTGTGGTAGCTGTGAGGTGGCGACGGGATTCGAACCCGTGTATACGGCTTTGCAGGCCGCTGCCTCGCCTCTCGGCCACGCCACCGTGGGTGATCGCCCCCAGCTACCTGGGGCGATCACTCGAGCGGATGACGAGATTCGAACTCGCGACCCTCACCTTGGCAAGGTGATGCGCTACCACTGCGCCACATCCGCATTTCGCGTCCCGTTGCCGGGCTGCATCGAAACTCTAGCCCACATTTTCACCAGCGGCCAAACCGGCGCGCGTTTGTGACGGGATGCTCGCGCGCGGTCGAATCTGCCGCCACCGTTTATGGCAAGATGGTCTCGCACGGGCGATTGGCGCAGTTGGTAGCGCGCTTCCTTCACACGGAAGAGGTCATCAGTTCGAGTCTGGTATCGCCCACCGGCAAGCTCTGCACGCACCTCAGATCACACTGAAGTCTTCGGTCGCGATGCGCTCGATTCCCACTCCGTGCTTCTTCAGGTCGTCGGCGATCGACTCCATCATCGGCGCTGGCCCGCAGATGAGGAACGTCTTGCCGTCGAGGCCGCCGACCTTGTCGGCGATGGTCGTCGCGTCGAGAAAGCCGTCGTCGTCTGAGCTGTGCGGCACGTACACGAATCGCTCGGGGTCGAGGTGCAGCGACTCGATGTCGTCGTGATAGATCGCCTCGTCTGGGGTCTCGACGCTGTAGATCAGGTAGATAGTGCGGTCGGTCTCGTGCATCAGCTGGTCGTCGTTGATCATGCTGAGAAACGGCGTCAGCCCGATGCCGCCAGCGATGAGCACTGGGTCGAGGTCTGGGTCGGCGGCGAGGTTGTCGCCGAACTTTCCGTACGGCCCCCAGATGCGCGCCCGCTCACCGCCCTGCAGCGAGTCGAGCCCGCTCGTCCAATCGCCGAGCTCTTTGACCGAGATGCGCAGGTGAGGTTCTTCCGGCGGCGACGAGATGCTGAAGGGGTGAGGTTCGGCACTCACTGTCTCGGTGTCGAACGAGATGTAGATGAACTGCCCAGGGCGGTGCTTGAGGTGTCGTCGAGGGCGCACTGGCTTCAGCGAGATCTCGATGATGTCACCACGCTCCGTTGTGGCCACAACCTCGTAGTCGTAGAGCGGGCCGATCCAGCGGTAGAGCAGCCTGATGTAGATGTAGCAGAGCACCGCTATCGCCAACCACGCGAAGAACCACACCCGAAGCACCGGGAAGGTCATGATCTCGGCGTTGGCCACGATCATGTGCACGATCACCACGATGAGCACCAGCCCGAAGAAGTGGTGCGTCTGCTTCCATACGTGATAGCGCAGGCTGATCCAGAGCGACACCGACACGAGCACGAAGAAGAGCAGCAGGGCGATGATGCCCGAGTTTCTGACCCAGTCGTCTGAGAACCAGAAGAAGCGCAAGAACTCCTGCCATTCGGGCAGCAGCCGGACCGCCAGGAAGAGCGGGTGCAGAAGAATGAGAAAGAAGGCCGTTTGACCGATGTGGCGGTGCGCCTTGTACACCTTGTCGAGTCCGCCGAAGAGCCGCTCGACGACGCTGAAGCGCGTCGAGAGGATGAAGGTCCAGCAGATGAGCGTCGTGGCTCCCATGCTGCCGACCTTCGCAACGTAGGTGAACGGCTCGTCGTACCACTCATCGAAGTACCACATCGAGCCGATCCAGATCAGCAGCGAGAGCAGCGTCGTCGCGGCGACGACGGCGTATCCCCAGTGGTATTGCTTCTTCATCGAAGCGGCAGGCTATCAGCCGCACCGTGACGAGGGCCGAGAGCTCGACCTGATCGTGCTGCCCTTCACAACGACCAGCGCCATGCCTCCGCACAGCAGTCCGAGCATGAACGCGGCGATGCCGATGACGAGCACAGCGCCCAGCTGCCCCAGAACGAGCGCGGTCGAACCAGTGGCGGCCATCCCGAAGCCATCAGCGAGCAGTGCGAGCACCACTCCCCCGACAGACACCGCCACGATCACCGCCACGGCCGCTCGACGGCCCCTGTCGGCGCCCGCGCGGCCCCTGGCGACCACCGCCGCGGCCGCGGCCGCGGCGAAGACTGTTGTCGACGCGAGCGCCATCGGCGAGAGGAAGGCAAGCCCGAGCCCGATGGCGCCCCACGCCGTCACCACCCCCCAGACCACACCGCGAGCGTCGAACGGTCGTCCCGCGATACGCGTCGTGAGCACCCAGACGGCGGCTCCGAGCGCGAGGCCGACGAGTGCATTGAGCGCGATGCGTCCGGTGGCGTCACTCACGATGCGTTCGACTCCGAGCATCCACCCCATCGCCCCAACGGCGACGAACGCGGCCGCGATGAGAGAGCGCCCACGACCCGTCTCTGGAGTGAGATCGTTCTCGAGAGCCGGCCTCGGCAACATCGTGAGTGCGATGACGGATGTTGCGGCTGCCACGTGCGAGGCGTGCACTGCCGCATAGTCGACGGCGCCGAACACGGTCTGCACGAGTGACGGCAGCGAGCCCATCGTGGCCACGAAGACCGGCTGAAAGACCAGCAGCGACCACGAGCCGGCGAAGACAGCTGCGCCGACAGAGCCCAGCCTCCGTGCCGTGAGCACGACGAGTGATGCCGCGACTGCTGCGGCGAACGCGGCGTCGAGCACCCGTGCGGGCAGATCTGCGGTGCTGCTCACGAGTGAGGAAACCGTCAGTGAGGCCACGGCAGCCACTAGACCGGTGCTCAGTACGCCGATGATGAGACCGCGGCCACGCCGCGCCGAAGCGAGGAGGAGTCCGACGGGAACGAGCACTACGAGCACTGTGGCGAGCCACTGCAGAGCAGCATCGCTCACGGCCATGGGCTCACCCTTTCGTCGCTCAACGCCCGAGGGGCGCTACTCCCAGTGTGAGAGTAGCGCCCCTGCTGTCGTTCCTTGCGGAAGGACGGGAGTTGCTTACTTGGCGTCGAAGACGTAGCCCGCTTCGCCGTGAACGATCGGGTCGATGCCCGCGATCTCGTCTTCCTCGGTCACTCGGAAGCCGATGGTCTTCTCGATCGCGAAGCCGACGATGAACGCGACAACGAACGAGTAGAACATCACGCCGAATGCTGCGATCGCCTGCACGGCGAGTTGACCGAAGTCGCCACCGGTGAAGAGCCCGGTGCCGATGGCGAAGAAGCCAAGGTACAGGGTTCCGATGAGTCCACCGACGAGGTGGATGCCGACGACGTCGAGCGAGTCATCGAAGCCCCACTTGAACTTCAGTTCAACCGCGAGAGCGCAGAGCACACCGGCGATGATGCCGAGCAGAAGAGCGAAGCCGGGCGCGAGGTTGGCGCACGCAGGGGTGATGGCGACGAGACCAGCAATGGCACCCGAGCCTGCACCGACCGACGTCGGCTTGCCGTCTTTGATCTTCTCGATGATGAGCCAGCCGAGGATCGCGGCTGCTGTCGCTCCGAGCGTGTTGACGACGATGAGACCGACGTTTGCCATGCCGTTCGCGAATTCTGCACCGGCGTTGAATCCGAACCAGCCGAACCACAGGATTCCGGCGCCCAGAAGCACGAACGGCGGGTTGTGAGGCACGTGAGCGCCCTTGGCGAAACCGACACGCTTGCCCAAAACGAGAGCGAGTGCGAGTGCCGCAGCTCCGGCGTTGATGTGTACCGCGGTTCCACCTGCGTAGTCGATCACTTCGGGGAGGCCCAAGAGGCCCCCGAGCTCGAGAATCCAGCCGCCGCCCCAGACCCATGCCGCGACCGGGAAGTAGACCAAAGTGGCCCAGATACCGGCGAAGAGAATCCAGGATCCGAACTTCGCGCGGTCTGCGATCGCGCCCGAGACAAGAGCCACGGTGATGATCGCGAAGGTCGCTCCGAAGGTCGCGCCGACCAGACCCTCGTTCGCCGCAGCGACCAGCGTCGCGTCGTCTGAGGCAAGATCCGAAGCAAGAGTCATGAGACCAAAGTCAGCGAACGGGTTGCCGAAGAGCTGTCCCGGCCCGTCAACGGCCGACATGTTGAAGCCGTAGAGCACCCAGAGCACGCTGATGAGGCCCAAAGCCCCGAAGCTCATCATCATCATGCTGATGACGCTCTTGGCTTTGACGAGGCCGCCGTAGAAGAATGCGACACCCGGTGTCATGAAGAGAACAAGGGCGGTGGCCGTTATGGCCCAACTGAGTTCGCCGGTATCCATCAGTTTCTACCTCTCATAGTGGAACGTGGGTCGCGACCGTCGGGTTAGGGGTACCCAGCACGACGGGAATCCGCCGCGGTCACGAGCCCAGTGTTCAGGTGAGAAGTTTCAGCACCGGTGTCGTCGTGTTTCTCGAGTGTTACGCGAAAGCGCCCAGCGTAAACATCACGTTTCGTGAGTCGGCGAGTCACCTTCGATGTCGCGAAGAGCCCTCTGGGCGTCGATCGCGTCGTGGTCGGCCGAGTCTGCCAGTTCGTCGGGAACCGTGGTCGCCACGGGACGACTGCCCGTCAGGTACCCCGACCGCGCCAGCGCGAAGCTGCCGACCGCGCTCGTGAGCACTTGAGCAATGATGGCGATGATGCCCTTGATGAAATTGAGAACGCTGAAGTCGAGCGTCACGACACCGACGATGATCAGTGCCACTCCGAGACCCGCTGCTGTTCCGATCGCACTGGTGCGCGTGTAGAGGTCAGGCAGCTTGATGATGCCGATCGCAGCGCTCGCGATGATCACGGCCCCGAGAACGAGAAAGCCGTTGCCGATGACAGAGACCACGAGTTCGGCGTTCATCGCTGGCCCCCCTGCAGCAGTCGGGCGAGCGAGAGTATCGAGAGGAAGCCGAGAATGGCGGCCACGAGGATGATGTCGATGACGGCCTCGATCGAGAACAAGAGCCCGAACACCGCGACGACGCCGATGAAGGCGAAGAAGATAAGGTCACCAGCCACAGCCGAGTCTGCCGCCGTCGGGCCTTGCACAATGCGCACAACGGCGAGCACGACTGACACGGCGAGCAGTGCGAGAACGATGACGGCGATCACAGTCGAGATCATGCGTGCCCCCCACCGCTGGCCGTGACCGGTGGCCGCCAACGAATGCCCCTCAAGAGGCGGTCGTGGGTCTCACGAAGCCCTCGACGAAAGCCATCGGCGTCGCCCGCCACGAACATGCCGTGCACGAACATCACCCGTTCGTCGCGATTGAGCGAGATCACCAAGGTGTCTGGTGTGATCGTGATGAGTGCGAGCAGCAGACTGGCCTCTGCGTCGCTCAACTCATCGATCTCGAATCGCACGATGGCGGGCTGGGGCTGTCGACCTGGCGTGAGTATGAGCAGGCTCACCCGCACGCTCGTGATGACGAACTGGGCGGTGAACCACGCAGTGAACAGGATGGCCCGCACCGGCAGGCTCCACGGTGAGGTCATCATCGCCCGATCACCGCCTGCACGTACGCGCTCGTGTCGATGAGCCCGGCTGCTGCTTGCTCGGCGAGCGAGAGCATGAGCTCTCCGCCCAGTCCCAGACCCACGCTGAGTGCCGCCAGCACGAGCGCGGGCACGATGAGCCGTGCCGGCGCGCGAGTGCCCCGGTGCTCATGTGGGTCTTCTTCCGCCGTGATCGCTCCCCGTGGTGGAGCATGGTGCTCGATTGCATGGGCGGCCTCGACGTCGACCGCAGCCGAGTCAACGGTGTCGTCATCGAAGAGGTTCTCTCGAGCGCGAATGCGCGCTTCGGCGGCGAGCTGTTCGACGTCGGAGTGCCGCTTGCCGTTGAACATAGCGGCCCACACCTTCATCATCGACATCAGCGCGACCAGGCTAATGACGATGAGCAGGGCGGCGATGAGCACGTTGTCGGCGTCAGCGCTCGCGAGAACCAGTGCGAACTTCGCCACGAAGCCCGAGAACGGCGGCAGACCCGCGAGCGACAGCGCGCCGACGACGAACGCCGCGGTCAGCAGAGGCTCGCGCGTGCGCAACCCGGCGATCCGGTCGAGTCGACCCGAGCCATAGGTCTGCTCGATGGCGCCGGCGATGAGCAGCAGGCAGCCCATGACGATCATGTGGTGCACCATGTAGACGATGCCGGCGCTCAGCCCGAGGGGCGTGAAGAGCGCGACGCCGACCAAGATGAAGCCGATGCCGCTGATCATCTGGAAGACCAGCAACGGTCGCAGTTCGGCCTCGCCGAGAGCGGCGAACGCTCCCACGACGAGCGTCGCGGCCGCGAGCACCAGGATGGCGAGCATCCATGTGTCATCGCCTTCGAACACGACGGAGCCGATGCGATAGACGATGTAAATGGCGATCTTGGTGTGCAAGCCCGAGAACAGGGCCGCGACAGCGGGCGACGCCGAGGCGTAAGCCCTGCCGAGCCAACCGTGCACAGGAAACAGCGCTGCCTTGACGGCGATCGCCGCCAGGCAGACAGCGGCGGCGATCGCCGTCGCCGGCGACTCGGCTGCGCCCGCGAGCTCGGCCAGGTTCACCGTGCCTTCAACGGCGTACATGAGGCCGACGCCGGCGAGAAAGAGTGTTGAGGCCAGCAAATTGACGGTGACGTACAGCCTCGAGCCGCCCATGTCAGATCGTCGGCTCAGAATCACGAGCAGGCCGTAGGAGGGCAACAGCATGACCTCGATGAACACGAAGAGGTTGAAGAGATCGGCAGTGAGGAGAGCGCCGGCAACGCCGCCCATGAGAACGAGCACGAACGCCGTGATCGACGGGCTCCGAGCTTCGCCGCTCGCGATCATGTACTGAAAGCTCACGGCGCCCATGATCGCCGCCACCGCAAGAATCAGGCTCGAGAAGGCATCTGCGACGAAGGGAATCGAGATGCCGCCTGGCCAGAGCGCGATCTGGTGCGCCAGCACGCTTCCGTCTGAGGTGACGATCACGAGAGCGACCGCTCCGACGAGCATGGCCGCGAGAGTGCCCATGCCGAGAAGATGGCGCAGTACATGCTGGCGGGGAAGGGCGAGCAGAACACCACCCATAAGAAGCGGTGCCGCCACGAGCATCGGCAGAAGCGGCTCCATGATGCTGATCACCGTTCTTCACCCACCCTCGTCGGGTCGAGCTCGCCCGGCTCGTGCGTCTCGGGCTCAGTGTCATCATCGCGACGGCCGATCACAGCGAATGTGGCCATGACCACGGTGATCGCGAACGCAATGACGATCGCCGTCAGCACGAAGGCTTGCGGAAGAGCGTCGGCCGCCTGTGAGGTGTCGGTGCCGAAGAACGGCGCGTCACGACGGGCGACGCCGCCCGCGGCGATGATGAGCAGGTTGACGGCGTGGGTCAGCAGCACAAACCCGAGAATGATGCGGATCATGCCGCGCTGCAGCACGAGAAACACTCCTGCTGCTGCGAGCAGGCCGATGCTGAGGGCAAGACTCATCTGGACACCTCCGTGCCTGGCGTGAGCTCGACGTGAACGGTGTCTCGGGGCTCGCTCAGTTCTCCGTGTCGATCTCGCACTCCGCCGAGTTCGTTGAGCAGGGCGACGATGATGGCGACGACGGCGAAATACACACCGAGGTCGAAGATGAGAGCGCTCGTGAAGGCGTACTCCCCGCCCCACGGCAGTGGAATGTCGACGTGCACTGGTCGCAGGAACGAGCCGACGAGATACCCGGCCAGTCCCGTCACCACCGCGACGACGACGCCGGCAGCCAACAGAAGGCGGTACGGCCACCTCACTGGTGCGCTGCGGTCGGTCGGTGCCCCGAGATAGGCGAGAGCGAAACCGGTGCCTCCGACGAGCGCTGAGATGAATCCACCGCCGGGTTCGTAGTGCCCGCGCAGCAGCAGGTAGATCGACAGCACGATGATGATGGGTGCGGCCCAGCGTGCGATCACCCGAATCGGCAGTGTGTTGTCTGCTGATCTCACGAGAGCCGTGCCCCTCCAGGCGTCGAGATCGGGCGTGCGCTCGTCGAGCAGTCGGCGAGTGCCGAGCACCCCCATGATGACGATGCCGGCGATCGCGATCACCGTCAGTTCGCCGAGCGTATCGAGCGCGCGGTAGTCGACCAGAATCGTGTTCACCACGTTGGTGCCACCCGTGTCGACGTAGACCTCGTCGAGAAAGTATTGCCCGACATCAGATATGCCGCGACGGCCGGTGAAGACGAGGGTTGCGACGGTCGCGGCGACACCAGCACCCACCGCGATGAGCGCGGTGACGAGTTGACGTGATCGAGCGACGCGATGGAAGACCGCTGGCAGTCTGCGCAGCACGAGCACAAGAGCGACCACCGTGAGCAGCTCGACCAGCAGCTGCGTCAACCCGACGTCGATGGCGCCGAGTGCGAAGAACCAGAGCGCGACCACGAAGCCCGCCCCACCCACCAGAATGAGCGCCGTCAGTCGCGAGCGGGTGATCACCGCGGGCACGACGGTCACCACCAGGAGGGCGAGCATGAGAGCGTCGGTGAGAGGCTCGCCCGGCTCGATGAGCTCGCCCGCCGACGGGGCCATTACGATCGCCGCGATGGCGAGTGCACCGAGCAGCAGCCACGGAGCGCCCAGGTGCAGCGGCTGGGCGTCGCTGCGGGTCAGGTCACCGACACGAGCGCCGAGCCTGATCGACCCGGTGCGAATGCGCTCGACCACGTCGATCGCCGTGAAGCTCAAGATTCTGCGCTCGAACACCCGGTCGAGTCGACGCCGCAGCCCGATGACGACGAGGCCGAGCGCGATGATCGAGAGCGAGAGTGCGAGTTCGAGGGTGAGCCCGCCGAAGAGCGCGAAGGTCGCCGTAAACGGCTGCCCCGCGGCCGCGCTGCCCGCGGCACCGATGAGAGGGTGCAGCCAGACGATGCCGAGGCCGAGAACAAGGCCCAGGGCGGCGGGAAGCAGGGCAGGGGCGATGAACAGCAGGCCCGCCTCGCGAACCCGGTCGGGCATGCGATGCGTATCGAGATCGTCGGTGGGGCGCTTAGATCCGCGGTAGTCGGTGAAGCCGCCGAGCACGATGCGCCCCGTGTATGCGAAGGTCGCCGTCGCGCTCAGCACCGCAGTGCCCGCCAGCAGCAGACCCAGCCAGAACGGCCCCCCGGGCTCGGCCATCTGACCGAGCAGGTACTCCTTCGAGATGAAGCCGAGCAGCGGAAAGACTCCCGCCATCGACAGCCCGGCCAGCACCGTCGTGACGAACGTCAACGGCATGCGGCGGCGCAGCCCTCGCAGCAGGCGGATGTCGCGGGTACCTGCCTGCTGGTCGATGATGCCGACGACCATGAACAGCGCGGCCTTGAACAGCGCATGGGCGAGCGTGTAGAGGGCAGCGGTCGCCAGAGCCGACGGTGTGCCGATGCCGATGAGCGCGACGATGAAGCCCAATTGGCTCACCGTCGAGTAGGCCATGATCTCTTTCAGGTCGAAGCGCCGCAGGGCGAAGACAGCGCCCATGATGGCGGTGATGAGACCGCTCGACACCAGAATCGACTGCCAGACCACGGTGCCGGCCAGCGCAGGCGAGAAGAGCAGCACGAGGTAGATGCCCGCTTTGACCATCGCGGCCGCGTGCAGGTAGGCGCTGACCGGTGTGGGCGCGACCATCGCATCGGGCAACCACATGTGAAACGGAAACTGAGCAGACTTGGTCATCGCCGCCAGCGCGACGAGCACCGAGACCGCCGCCGTGAAGCCGGGGTCTGCCTGCCAGGCGCCGTCGGCCAGCGCCTCGCTCACGACCGTGGTTCCGGTGCGCGTGATGATGAGCACGACCGCGAGCAGCAGCGCGAGGCCGCCGAGGGCTGTCACGAGCAGTGTGCGCACGGCTGGTGCGCTCGCGCGGCGCCCCGAGCGGTTGATCAAGAAGAACGAGCACAGCGTCGTGAGCTCCCAGAACACGAACAGCATGACGAGGTCGTCCGCCAGCACAAGGCCGGTCATGGCGAACGCGAACAGCAGCATCCAGGCGAAGTAGCCGGTGTGTCGGTGCACCGAGCGCTCAGACAGATAGCGTGCCGAGTAGGCCATGACGAGGGCGCCGATGCCCAGCACGATGATCAAGAACAGTGCGGCGAGCCCGTCGAGACGCAGGCGCAGTGCGATGTCGAGCGTCGGCATCCAGGGCACGGCCTCGCGCACCACGGCTCCCGGCTCGATCACCTCGGGCACCCGCAGGCCGACGAGCACCGCCAGCACCGAGAGGCCGATGGCTGCGATCCAGCCGGCGTCGCGACCGATCACCAGCGTGGCGACCATGGTGAGTGCCACGATCGCGAGCGTCGCGACGAGCAGCGCCGTGAGAGTCACGTCGCGTCCGACGTGAGCGGGCGGGCGGGCGTCATGGTCTCCTCGAGAGGGGGCGTCGTTGAGCACACCGCCGCTGTGGCGGTGATTCGGCGCGTGCGCAGCACGCTCCATTTCGCCGACCAGGCTTCCCGGCTCACCGGTTCCAGCCTACCTGGCGGGCATATCGCCGATGCACAGCGAATGCCCAGTTGCGGGTCAGCCGACGGGGGCATGTCGCGGCATCGACGTGAGTGCGATCATGCGCGATGTCGCACGCAGGTACTTCTTGCGGTAGCCGCCCGCGAGCATGTCGTCTGAGAACACCTGGTCGAGGGCGACTCCGGTCGCGAGAATGCGCACCTGGGCGTCATACAGCCGGTCGACGAAGGCGACGAGCCGAAGAGCGTCTGTCTGGTTCTGCAGCACCTCGACGTCACGCAGACCGATGGCCGTGAGACCCGAGATCAGTCCGACGTACCGACTCGGGTGCACGGTCGCGAGGTGACGCAGCACGTCGGCGAAGCTGTCGACCGTCGCGCTGCCGGCATGGTCGGCGATCCGCTCGTCGAACTCGTCATCGTCGAGCGACACGGCGTGGCCCTCGATGTCGCGCTTTCGGTAGTCTTCGCCGTCGATGCGCACGGTCGTGAAGCGGTCGGCGAGGGCGTGAATCTCACGCAAGAAGTCTTGAGCGGCGAAGCGACCTTCACCGAGTGCGTGAGGTGGCGTGTTCGACGTCGCGGCGATGCGCGATCCGCTCGCCACGAGCTCGCCCAGGAGGCGAGACATGACCATGGTGTCGCCGGGGTCATCGAGCTCGAACTCGTCGATCGCGATGAGTGACGCCCCACGAAAGTGCGCCACCGCCTCTCGGTAGCCGAGGGCTCCGACGATCGCGGTGTACTCGATGAAGGTTCCGAAGTACTTGCGGCCGCGGGTGCGGTGCCAGAGCGCCGCGAGCAGGTGGGTCTTGCCGACGCCGAAGCCGCCGTCGAGGTACACGCCCGGTTTCGGGGCCGGCGCTGTCGACTTGCGCGAGAAGAGACCGCGTGATGCTGCGGGGCGGTCGCCCGCGAAGAGGCGCATCGCTTCGACTGCGTCACGCTGCGACGCGAACCGAGGGTCGGGCTCGTAGTTCTCAAGGCTTGCCGTCGCGAACTGCGGCGGCGGGCTCAGATGCCCGACGAGCTCTGCAGCCGTCATGCCCGGTTGACGGTCGATCAGTCGCGCCATGCTTGTCGAGGGTTCGGCCGTCACCGCGCTAGTTTACTGCCGCGCGCCTCGCCGTCTGACGCTAGCCTGGGCCGCGTGACCGCTCGCCGAAGCACTGCCGGCTCGGCCCTTCGCCGTGTCGTTCCGTTCGACGATGGGCTGGTCAATCTCGGTGATCAGGATGCCCGGTCGACGCTGCTCGATTGGTACGACCCGCGCGCGCTCCACCACCTCCGGCTCAACCTCGTCTCGACGCTCGACGGCCGCGCTGCCGGCGCCGATGGCACTTCGGAGTCGCTCACGTCGCGCGCCGATCGCACTATTCTCGGCGTCATTCGCGAGCTGTCCGACGTCGTGCTGGTCGGTGCCGAGACGGTGCGGCGGGAGGGCTATCTGCGACCGAAGCGGGCAGCGCTCGCGATCGTGTCGGCGAGTGGTGACGTCGACGGTCATCGACTCTCGTCGTCAGTTGTCGCCGACCGTGAAGATCACCCGGTGCTCATCTTCACGACCGAGCGCGGTGCGGCTCGAGCGAGGAAGAGGCTGGAGGGCGCCCACGTGCGCGTGCTCGACGGCGACGAGCGCATCGACCCCGCTGAGATCATCGCTGCCCTTCGTCGACTCGGCTTGCGACGCATCGTCGCCGAGGGCGGGCCTCGACTCGCCGCCCAGCTTCTCGAGGCGAGGCTCGTCGACGAGCTGTGCCTGACGGTCATGCCGCGGCTCGGCGGGCCGGCACTGCCCGTGCTCACGGCCGAGCCCGCACCGGTGATCTCGGTGCATCCGACTCTGCTGCTCGTCGATGAGACCGGGGCTCAATTCGGCCGCTGGCGTGTCTCGAGAGAGTCGAGCCATGACGACACCGCCCCCTCCCAGCGCGAGGGGTCGTAGTTCCAGAGCTTCGTGTGCCGGGCCACGGTGAAGTGCTCGAGCGTGACCACGTCGGGCCGCGCGGCCGCCAGCGCCACGCTGCCGTCGCTCGGCACGAATCCGTCGTCGATGCTGTGCAGCACGAGCATGGGCACCTGCAGCTCGGCTGCGCGTGCCACGAGATCGAGTCGAGCGAAGTCGACGGGCGCGGTGTGGCCGACCCATCGTGCGGCGCGGTGCGAGGCGAGCATGCCGAGTGCCGCATCGCGCACCGGTGCCGGCAGCCCCGCTGCGGCAGCCTGAAAGCGCAGCACTCGCACCCAGTCGACGACGGGCGACTCGAGCACGACGGCGGTGACGACGTGGGCGAGCGACGAGCGGGTGATGCACTGCAGCACGATCGCGCCGCCCATCGACCAGCCCATGAGCACGACGCGGCGAGCACCCTGCTCTACCGCGTAGGCGATCGCCGACTCGACGTCGACCCACTCGTCGGCGCCGAGCGCATAGCGCCCGTCGAGGCTCGCGGGAGCATCCCCGTCATTGCGGTAGCTGATGAGCAGCGAGGTGAAGCCGGCCCGACGGAACACTGGCACTGCTCGAAGCCCTTCGGCTCGCGTCACCGCTCGGCCGTGAACCTGGATGACCCAGTCGTCGGTCGTGTCGGCGGCATCGATGCGCCAGGCCGGGGCGACGCCGATCGGCGTCATGATGCCCACTTCGCTGAACCCGAGCTCGAGGTCTGATGGAGTGAGATGCCACCAGCCCGCCCACCGCGCGCGAGTGGCTCGAGTGAGGTCTCCGCGCTGCACCGAGTGCACTCGACGCGTCACGCTCGACTCGTCGACCGCGATGATCTCGGTGATGCGGGCATGCCCTCGGCCCGAGTCGAACCACAGCGAGTAGCGACCCGGCACGATCGTGTCGGCGGTGCGAGAGAGCACGACGGTGCCCGCATCGAGGTCGACGGCCCGCACCACGACATCGTCGATGCGTCGACGCGGAGGGGTGACGACGTTGCGCGCGATGCGCAGGGCCACCGAGGCCGTCGTCACCACGAGTGCGGCACTGGTGACCGCCACGAGAGTGAGGGCCGCGGTGAGGGGGCGACGCAGCACCTCGTTCACCGAGCCCGAGACGTGCGTGGCTGACGCAGAGCGGCGAGTCTCACGCACTGAATGTAGCAACTGCGCCTAGTCTGCACACGTGTCTCCCGCCACGACGACCGCGCCGACACCTCAGGCCGTGTTCGACAGCCTGGTGGCCTCGATCGAGCGGGCCGTGCTGCGCGATGAGCTGCAGGTCTCGGCGATTCCGGCGCCGACCGGGCTGGCGCCGTTCGCGCACGCCCTCGCCGCCGACGTCAACCCCGCCAGGCACGCTGACGACTCAGATCTGGGCACCGGTCGAGTGGTCGTGCTCTACGACCCTGACGCGCCCGAGGGCTGGGGCGGCGTCGTGCGGGTGGTCTGCTTCGCCCAGGCTCCCCTCGAGACCGAGATCGGCCTCGACCCTTTCGTGTCTGACGTCGCCTGGTCGTGGCTCGTCGATGCCCTGGCGACTCGAGGCGCTCGGTACACGGCGGCGAGCGGCACGGCCACCAAGGTGCTCTCGACCGGATACGGAGAACTCGCTGCTCAGGGCAGCGGCGCCCAGATCGAGCTGCGCGCGTCGTGGACCCCGCTCGATCTCGACCTCGCTCCGCACATCGAGGGCTGGGCTGAGCTACTGTGCATGGTCGCCGGGTATCCGCCGACGGCCGACGGGGTCACTGCGATGCCGCCGCGACGGGCGACCCGTGGTTGACGAGCCCGACCTCGAGGGCGGTGCCGCTGAGGCTCTTCCTACGGCGACGCTCGCTGCCGCGCCCGTGGTCATCGAGACCCGCGAGCAGTACCTCGATGCGGTCGCGCGACTGTCGTCGGCGGAGGGGCCGGTGGCGGTGGATGCCGAACGCGCGAGCGGGTTTCGCTATTCGCAACGGGCCTACCTCATCCAGGTCTTCCGACGCGGCGCAGGCACGTTCTTGTTCGACCCCCCGGCGATCGGATCGTTCGCCGAGCTGCAGGCGGCGATCGGCGACGCAGAGTGGGTGCTGCATGCGGCCAGCCAAGACCTGCCGTGTCTTCGAGAAGTGGGCCTCGAGCCCGGTTCGCTGTTCGACACTGAGCTGGGTGCACGACTCGCCGGTCTGCCCCGCGTCGGGCTCGGCGCCGTCGTCGAAGAGACCCTGGGCCTGCACCTGGCGAAAGAGCACTCGGCAGCCGACTGGTCGACCCGCCCTCTGCCGGCGTCGTGGCTCACCTATGCCGCCCTCGACGTCGAACTGCTGCTCGATGTGCGTGATGGCATCCACGCTCGGCTCGAGAGTGCCGGCAAGCTCGACCTGGCACGCCAAGAGTTCGACGCCGTGCTCGCGCGCGAGGCTCCCGAGGCCAAAGCTGATCCCTGGCGCCGATTGTCGGGGCTGCACACCGTGCGGGGGCAGCGCGCTCTCGCTGTGGCACGCGAGCTCTGGTTCGCCCGCGACGCATACGCGCGCGAGGTCGACACCGCCCCCGGCCGACTGCTGCCCGACAGTTCGATCATCGTCGCTGCCCGCACCGCGCTCGCGTCGAAGCGCGAGCTCGCCGCGCTCAAGGCGTTCTCGGGTCGCGCGAGCCGCACGCAGCTCGATCGTTGGTGGGCTGCGATCGAGGCGGGTCTCGCCACAGACGATCTTCCCGCGTTCCGCAGCGGCGACGACAGCATTCCTCCCCCGCGAGCGTGGGCCGATCGCAACCCAGAGGCCGACCGTCGTCTGCGCGCGATCAAGCCTCGATTGCAGGCCATCGCCGACGAGCTCGCGCTGCCCCTCGAGAACCTGCTGACCCCCGAGCACGTGCGTCGCCTCGCGTGGAACCCACCCGCAGCAATCGAGGTCGGCACCGTCGCCGAGAGCATGAGGGCGCTCGGGGCACGACCGTGGCAGATTGACGCAACTGCACAGGCAATCACCGAAGGCTTTGTCGAGGCCAGCCAAGTCTCAGAAGACCCACCCGAGCCCGCTTCGTAGGAAGCCGCAGGTGCCCAGCGGCCACCGAGCCGCGCTCTCTAGGCTGAGCGGCACGCTTGATGATCCCTGGGAGGCACCACTGTGGCTGAACGAACCGACGTCTACTTTGTCGATGGAGTGAGAACGCCCTTCGGGCGCGCCGGCGAGAAGGGCATGTACTGGGGCACGCGCGCCGACGACCTGATCGTGAAGGCCATGATCGGGCTGCTCGAGCGCAACCCCTCGCTGCCGAAAGACCGCGTCGACGATGTCGCGATCGCCGCGACCACCCAGCAAGGAGACCAGGGTCTCACCCTCGGGCGCACCGCGGCGATTCTCGCCGGACTGCCCTTGAGCGTTCCCGGCTACGCGATCGACCGCATGTGCGCCGGGGCGATGACCTCGGTGACGACCACTGCGGGCGGCATCGCCTTCGGCGCATACGACGTGGCGATCGCGGGCGGGGTCGAGCACATGGGGCGCCACCCCATGGGCGCCGATGCCGACCCCAACCCGAGGTTCTTGGCCGAGAAGCTCGTGAGTGCAGACGCCCTCAACATGGGAATGACCGCCGAGCGGCTGCACGACCGTTTTCCGGCCCTCACGAAAGAGCGCGCCGACCGTTTCGGCATGCGCAGCCAGCAGAAGCTCGCCGCCGCCTACGAGGCCGGCAAGATTCAACCCGACCTCGTGCCGGTGGCCCTGCGCAGCGAGGCAGGCTATGGCATGGCGACCGTCGACGAGGGCCTTCGCCCCGACACGACGATGGAGGGGCTCGCCGGGCTCAAGACGCCGTTTCGCCCGCACGGCCGGGTGACGGCGGGCAACGCCTCACCTCTCACCGACGGCGCCACGGTGAGCCTGCTCGCCAGTGCCGAGGCAGCGACCGAGCTGGGTCTCACCAAGAAGATGCGGCTCGTGAGCTTCGCCTTCGCCGGGGTGGCGCCTGAAGTCATGGGCATCGGGCCCATCCCCTCGACCGAGAAGGCGCTCAAGAAGGCCGGGCTCACGATCGACGACATCGGAGCCTTCGAACTCAACGAGGCCTTCGCCGTGCAGGTGCTGAGCCTGCTCGATCACTTCGGCATCGACGACGACGACCCGCGCGTGAACCCGTGGGGCGGCGCGATCGCCGTCGGCCACCCGCTCGCGAGCTCGGGCGTGCGCCTCATGATCCAGCTGGCTCGTCAGTTCGAAGAGCGCCCCGATGTGCGCTACGGCCTCACCGCCATGTGCGTCGGCCTCGGCCAGGGCGGCAGCGTCATCTGGGAGAACCCGCACTACAACGAAAAGAAGGCATGACCGTGGCGACCAGCGCGACCGCCCAGTACTCCCCCGACCAGTTCGCCGAGCTGCGTGCCCTGAGCGAGGGCGAGGTCGTCACGCACAGTTACGTGCGCGACGTGCCGCTGCCGAGCGGCGGGATGCTCGCCCTCGTCACCCTCGACAACGGCCGCGACCACACGAGGCCGAGCACTCTCGGCCCCGAGGGCCTCACGCAACTGGCCACCGTGCTCGACGAGCAGAAGGCGCGAGCCGCGGCCGGCGAGATTCGTGCGCTCGCGATCACCGGCAAGCCCTTCATCCTCGCCGCAGGCGCCGACCTGTCGAAGGTCGGCGACATTCCCAGCTACGAAGCCGGTCTGCAGATGGCGCAGCTCGGCCACTACGCGCTCGGCAAGCTCGGTGAGCTCGGTGTGCCCTCGTTCTGCTTCATCAACGGTCTCGCCCTCGGGGGCGGCGTCGAAGTGGCGCTCAACTGCGACTACCGCACCCTCGATGCGAGCGCTGCGGCGCTCGCCCTGCCCGAGGTCTTTCTCGGGCTGATTCCGGGGTGGGGCGGCGCCTGGCTGCTGCCCAACCTCATCGGCATCGAGAACGCCCTCAAGGTCGTCATCGAGAACCCGCTCAAGACCAACCGCATGCTCAAGCCCGCCGAGGCGTTCGAGCTCGGCATGGCCGACGTGCTGCTCTCGCCCGCGAACTTCATCGAAGACTCGGTGCGCTGGGCCGATGGCGTGCTCTCGGGTGCTGTGAAGGTCAAGCGCCCGAACGAGCCCGGCAAGATCGAGCGCGCCGTCAAATGGGATGTCGCGATCGGCATCGCCCGCAAGACGCTGGAGAAGCGACTCGGCAAGGTCGCGAAGTCGCCGTACGCGGCCCTCGAGCTGCTCGCGGCCGCCAAGAACACGACCAAGGCCGAGGGCTTCGCGGCCGAAGACAAGGCCTTGGCCGACCTCGTCGCGGGTGACCAGTTCAGAGCATCCATCTACGCCTTCAATCTCGTGCAGAAGCGAGCCAAGAAGCCCGCCGGGGCGCCTGATAAGTCGCTCGCGAAGAAGGTGACGAAGGTCGGAGTGCTCGGAGCCGGGCTCATGGCCAGCCAGTTCGCTCTGCTCTTCTTGCGCCGCCTGCAGGTGCCCGTGGTCATCACCGACCTCGACCAGAGCAGAGTCGACAAGGGCCTCGACTACATTCGCGGTGAGATCGCGACGCTCGAGCAGAAGGGCCGCATCGACGCCGACGAAGCCAACCGGCTGCGAGCGCTGCTGAGCGGCACCATCGACAAGGCCGACTTCGCCGACTGCGACTGGGTCATCGAAGCCGTCTTCGAAGAGCTGTCGATCAAGCAAGACGTCTTCACCGAGATCGAGAAGCACATCTCGCCAGAAGCCGTGCTCGCCACCAATACCTCGTCGCTCTCGGTCGAGAAGATCGGCGCGAAGCTCGCGCACCCCGAGCGCGTCGTGGGCTTCCACTTCTTCAACCCCGTCGCCGTGATGCCGCTCATCGAAGTGGTCAACTCGCCCGCCACCGACGAGGCGACTCTGGCCACCGCCATGGCCACGGCGGCCGCTCTGCGCAAGAACGCCGTGATCACGGCTGACACGCCCGGGTTCGTCGTCAACCGCATTCTCGCGAAGGTGCTCGGCGAGGCCATGCACGCCGTCGAGCTCGGCACTCCCTTCGAGACCGTCGTCGAGGCCCAGCGGCACTTCGGGCTGCCCATGGATCCCTTCGTGCTGCTCGATCTCGTCGGGCTCAAGGTCGGGGCGCACGTGCTCGACACTCACCACTCGGCGTTCCCAGACCGATTCTTCGAGTCTCGCGCCCTGCACGAGCTCGCCGAAGCGGGCGTGTTGCTCGAGAAAGACTCGAAGGGCCAGTCGAAAGGCATCGACAAGAAGGCGCTCGAGATCGTGGCGAAGCACCGGCCCGAGGGCTCCGAGCCCTACACGGTCGAGCAACTGACTGCTCGACTCGAAGACGGCCTCGCCGATGAGATTCACCGCATGCTCGACGACGGTGTCGTCGAGGCGGCTGAAGACATCGACCTCTGCATGATCCTCGGCGCGGGCTGGCCGTTCCAGATGGGCGGGGTCACTCCGTTCCTCGACCGGGTCGGTGCGTCAGAGCGGGTGTTCGGCGACACGTTCCACCACCCGCCGATCCGCGGCATCCGCTGATCGACGACGAGCGGCGGCCTCCCCTGTCGGAGGCCGCCGCTAAGGTGCCCGCATGACCTCGCGCACCATCTACTACGTCGCCCAGAGCCTCGACGGCTTCATCGCCGACCGAGAGGGCTCGCTCGACTGGCTGCTCGACTTCGGGTTCGACGACTTTCAGCAGCAGTACGACGACTTCTTTGCGGGTGTCGGCGCTATCGTCATGGGCGCGGGCACCTATCACTGGCTCGCAGAGCACTCTGAGCAATGGGGCTATGCGGCGACGCCCACGTGGGTGGTCACGCACGGCGACCTGCCCGCGATCGACGGGGCAGACTTTCGGCGTTCAGACGACGCCGAGGCGGCACTTCTGGAGGCACGCGCTGTCGCTGGCGAGCTCGACACCTGGGTCGTCGGCGGAGGAATCCTGGCCGCTGCACTGCTCGACGCCCGCCTCATCGACCGGCTGCAGGTCACGACGATGCCCGTCACGCTGGGTGCAGGAACCCCTGTGCTGCCGCATGCCGCGGCGAGCATCCCGTGGCACCTCGAATCGGTGCGCCCGCTCGGCTCAGCTGGCGCCGTCGAGTCGATCTATCGGGCGCGCTCGTCGTGATCGACGCTCGCCGCCTGCTCGTCAGGCAGCGGGCGTGCGACGGGGATGCGGGTGCCGAGCACCTGCGCCACCAGGTCGCGAGCGATCGCCTGTGAGGTGAGACCGACCCTCTCGAGAATCTCGTCGCGCGCAGCGTGCTCGAGAAACTCATCGGGAAGGCCGAGCTCGTCGACAGCGGTGTCGACCCCGGCAGCGCGCAGGTCTTGCCGAATGCGCGTGCCGATGCCCCCGACGCGAACACCGTCTTCGATGCTGACGACGATGCGGTGATCGCGCGCGAGCTCGATGACGCTCTGCGGCACCGGCACGACCCAGCGCGGATCGACGACGGTGGCTCCGATGCCCTGATCGGCGAGCCGTTCGGCGACCTCCAGCCCGATCTTCGCCATGGGGCCCACCGTCACGATGAGAACGTCTTTGTGAGGCGCTTCACGCAGCACGTCGACGCCGTCGTCGGTACGCCGCACGGCATCGAACTCGGTGCCGACGCTGCCCTTCGAGAACCGCACCACCGTCGGCGCATCGTCGACGGCGACGGCTTCGGCGAGTTCTTCGCGAAGTCGAGTGGCATCGCGAGGCGCCGCGAGTCGAATGCCCGGCACGACCTGCAAGATCGACAGATCCCACATTCCGTGGTGGCTCGCGCCGTCGGGTCCGGTGACCCCGGCCCGGTCGAGCACGAAGGTGACACCGGCCTTGTGCAGCGCGACATCCATGAGCACCTGATCGAATGCCCGGTTGATGAAGGTGGCGTAGACGGCGATCACGGGGTGCATGCCGCCGTAGGCGAGGCCAGCAGCCGACGCCACCGCGTGCTGCTCAGCGATGCCCACGTCGATGATGCGGTCAGGGTGCTTCTCGGCGAGCTTGTGCAAACCGGTCGGCCGCAGCATCGCAGCAGTGATGCCGACGATGCGGCGATCGCGGTCGGCGAGCTCGACGATCTCGTCGGCGAACACCGAGGTCCACGACGGGCGGCTGGCCTGCTCGACCGACTCACCGGTCTCGGGGTCGATCTGGCCGACTGCGTGAAACTGATCGGCGACGTCGGCGAGGGCAGGTTCATAGCCCTTGCCCTTCTGGGTGATCGCGTGCACGATCACCGGCGCACTGTACTCCTTCGCCTGGCGCAGCGCCCGCTCGACGTCTTTCAGATCATGACCGTCGACGGGGCCGATGTACTTGATGTCGAGATTGCTGTAGAGCGCCTCGTTGTTGGTGAAGCGCGAGAGAAAGCCGTGCAGCCCGCCGCGCACGCCACGATAGACGGCTCGCCCCGGTGCGCCGAAGAAGCCGAACACCTTCTCGGTGCCTCGACGAAACCGGTAGTACGAGCGCCGCGTGCGCACGGTCGAGAGAAACCTCGCCATGCCGCCGATGGTCGGCGCATATGAGCGGCCGTTATCGTTGACCACGAGCACGAGGTTGCGACTGTTGTCGTCGCTGATGTTGTTGAGCGCCTCCCACGTCATGCCGCCGGTCAGAGCACCGTCGCCGACGACGGCCACGACGTGACGGTCGTGCTGCTCAGTCATGGCGTAGGCCCGAGAGATGCCATCGGCCCAACTGAGCGAGCTCGACGCGTGCGAGCTCTCGACGATGTCGTGCTCGCTCTCTGAGCGCTGCGGGTACCCGGCGAGGCCGCCCTTCTGCCGCAGGCGCGAGAAGTCGTGGCGACCGGTCAGCAGCTTGTGCACGTACGACTGATGGCCGGTATCCCAGACGATCGCGTCTCGCGGTGAGTCGAATACGCGGTGAATGCCGATCGTGAGTTCGACGACGCCCAGGTTCGGCCCGAGGTGGCCGCCCGTCTTCGACACCTCTGCAACCAGAAACCTGCGGATCTCGTCGGCCAGCTCGACGAGCTGCGCCTCGGTGAGACGGTCGAGGTCACGCGGTGTTCGGATCGCATCGAGCAGTGCCATTTCACCACTCTAAACGAGCAACCTCGCGGCACCGCCTCTCGGCGGCACCCACAAGCTGGGTGTTCACCGACGATTTCTGAGAGCTCAGACGAGGCTGCGCAGCACGTACTGCAGAATGCCGCCGTTTCGGTAGTAATCGGCCTCACCCGGGGTGTCGATGCGCACGATCGCGTCGAACTCCACCGTCTCTTTGCCCTCGGGCGAGTGAGCGCTCGGGGTGGCGACCACTCGCACCGTGCGCGGCGTCGTGCCCTCGTTGAGTGCGGTGATGCCCGAGATCGCGACGACCTCGGTGCCATCGAGCCCGAGGCTCGCTGCCGACTCCCCCGCAGGGAACTGCAGCGGAACGACACCCATGCCGATGAGGTTCGAGCGGTGAATGCGCTCGAAGCTCTCGGCAATGACAGCCTTGACACCGAGCAGGCTCGTGCCCTTCGCGGCCCAGTCGCGACTCGACCCCGAACCGTACTCTTTGCCCGCGAAGATCACGAGCGGCACTCCGGCGGCCTGATAGTTCTCACTGGCGTCGTAGATGAAGGTCTGCGGGGCATCCGGCTTCGTGAAATCGCGCGTGAAGCCGCCCTCCACGTTATCCAAGAGCTGATTGCGCAGACGGATGTTCGCGAAGGTTCCGCGAATCATCACCTCGTGATTGCCACGACGTGAGCCGTACGAGTTGAAGTCTTTGCGGTCGACGCCATGCTCGGTCAGGTAGCGACCGGCAGGAGAGTCGGCCTTGATCGACCCCGCGGGGCTGATGTGGTCGGTCGTGACCGAATCACCCAGCTTCGCGAGAACGCGCGCGCCCTCGATGTCGGTCACGGGGGTGGTCTCGAGCGTCAGGCCCTCGAAGTACGGGGGCTTGCGCACGTAGGTCGAGGTCGGGTCCCACTCGAAGGTTGCGCCGTCTGGGGTGGGCAGTGAGCGCCAGCGCTCATCGCCCTCGAACACCGAGGCGTACTGGTGGTCGAACATCGCGGTGTCGATCGACGAGTCGATCGTCGACTGCACCTCGGCGGCGTCGGGCCAGATGTCGCGCAAGAAGACCTCGTTGCCGTCGCGGTCGGTGCCGAGAGCGTCGGTCTCGAAGTCGAAGTTCATCGAACCGGCGAGGGCGTACGCGATGACGAGCGGCGGGCTCGCAAGGTAGTTCATCTTGACGTCGGGGTTGATGCGGCCCTCGAAGTTGCGGTTGCCCGAGAGCACCGCAGTGACGGCGAGGTCGTGCTCGTTGATCGCCGCAGAGATCTCGTCGGCGAGTGGGCCGGAGTTGCCGATGCACGTGGTGCACCCGTAGCCGACCGTGTAGAAGCCGAGAGCCTCGAGGTCGTCGGTGAGCCCGGCCTTCTCGTAGTAGTCGGTGACCACCTTCGACCCAGGAGCCAGGGTGGTCTTCACCCACGGCTTCGCCGTGAGGCCCTTCTTCGCAGCGTTGCGCGCGAGCAGGCCCGCGGCGAGCATGACCGAGGGATTCGAGGTGTTGGTGCACGACGTGATCGCAGCGATCGTCACCGCGCCGTGGTCGATCGTGAACGTGTCGTCTCCCACGGTGACGTCGACGGGGCGCGAGGCGGTGACGGGCGCGTGCGAGCGGTGGCGGTGCGCGACCGTCTCGTCGGCGCCTTCGTCTTCAGGTGTGAACCCTGCAGGGTCTGAGGCGGGGAACGAGCCCTCGATGGCCGCATCGACGAGCGTGTGCTCGTTCGACGTGAAGTCGGCGAGAGCCGTCTCGAAGGCAGGCTTGGCCGATGACAGCTCGATGCGGTCTTGCGGGCGACGGGGGCCGGCGATCGACGGAACCACGGTCGACAGGTCGAGCTCGATGTACTCGCTGTAGACGGGTTCTTGCTCGGGGTCGTGCCAGAGCTTCTGCAGCTTGCTGTATGCCTCGACGAGCGCGACCTGCGCGTCGCTGCGCCCGGTGAGTCGCAGGTAGTCGAGCGTCACGTCGTCGATCGGGAACATCGCCGCGGTCGAGCCGAACTCTGGGCTCATGTTGCCGATCGTGGCACGGTTGGCCAGCGGCACGGCCGCGACTCCGGCGCCGTAGAACTCGACGAACTTGCCGACGACGCCGTGGTGTCGCAGCATCTCGGTGATGGTCAGCACGACATCGGTCGCGGTCACTCCGGTCGGGATTGCGCCGGTGAGCTTGAACCCGACGACCTTGGGAATGAGCATCGACACGGGCTGCCCGAGCATGGCCGCCTCGGCCTCGATGCCGCCGACGCCCCAGCCCAGAACGCCGAGCCCGTTGACCATCGTGGTGTGCGAGTCGGTGCCGACGCAGGTGTCAGGGTATGCGCGCAGCACCCCATCGACCTCGCGGGTGTAGGTCACCTTGGCGAGGTGCTCGATGTTGACCTGGTGCACGATGCCGGTGCCAGGCGGCACCACCTTGAAGTCGTCGAACGCGGTCTGGCCCCAGCGCAAGAACTGGTAGCGCTCGCCGTTGCGCTCGTACTCGATCTCGACGTTGCGCTCGAGCGCGTTCGCGGTGCCGAAGAGGTCGGCGATGACCGAGTGGTCGATGACGAGCTCGGCAGGTGACAGCGGGTTGATCTTCTTGGGGTCTCCACCCAGTGCTGCGACGGCTTCGCGCATGGTCGCGAGGTCGACGATGCAGGGAACACCGGTGAAGTCCTGCATCACGACTCGAGCGGGCGTGAACTGAATCTCGGTGTCAGGCTCGGCCTCGGGGTTCCATGAACCGAGGGCGGTGATCTGCTCGGCCGTGACGTTGGCGCCGTCTTCGGTGCGCAGCAGATTCTCGAGCAGCACCTTGAGGCTGAAGGGAAGCCGTTCGTGACCGGGCACCGCGTCGATGCGGAACACCTGGTGGTCGACGCCGCCCACCGTCAGAGTGTCGATAGAACCGAAGCTGTTGACTGCAGACACAGGAGTCTCCTCTACGCAAAATACCGTTCGTCATGCACGACGACGGGGCGACGGCTTCAGCCTAGCGGCCCGAAACTATCTTGATGTCGAGATAAATAATGCTATCACTCAGGATGCTCGGCGCGCGTAGACCGCACGGATCATGAGCCACGTGACCCACAGCACCGCCGCATAGAGCGGCAGCCCCATGAGCAGCTTGGTCGCGGCGAGCGCGGCGGCCTGCTCGCTCAGGTAGAGCGGCACCTGCACCGCCAGTCGACAAGCGAAGAGTGCGGCCCACAGCCAGGTGGTGACGGTCAAGACCGTGCGTTTGGCGGGGTCTGCGCGCCAGTCATGATCACCCGTGAGCAGACCGGTGATGATGCCGATGAGGGGCCGCCTGGCCAGCAGGCTCACGAGCAGCGCGGCGAGCCAGACAGCGTTGATGATGAAGCCGAGCACGAAGTTCTCTTCTGCCCTGCCCGACCAGAGCGCCAAGCCCGCCGACAACGCGATGCCGACGAGGCCGATCACTGCAGGCATCACCGCAGAACGCATGACGACACGGACGAGCACGAACACGACGGCGATGGCCAGAGGAATCAAGACCGACGGCGCGACTTCTGCCGTGATCGTGTAGACGACGAGAAACAGAAAGCCGGGCAGCAGCGACTCGATGAGTCCTCTGACGCCACCGAGGGCGCCCCAGAGCGCCTGAGCGGTCGGCCGCTCGCCGGGGGTGACGCGCGCGAACCCCGATCGCTGCGCAGCAGCCGCGAGAGCCGCCCGCACGTCAGGGTCTGGCTCGAGCGAGTCGTTCTCGGAGTCGCCGTGCGTCATGGTGCTGCGGGGGGCTGCACGGCTCCCTGCGGAACATGCAGCGGAATCAGGTCGCGCGGAGGCATCGGTGTCGTTCCCCGCACGACGACAATGCTGCGGAACACCTCATCGATCGCGGCTGCTGCTTCGGGTTCGACGGCACCTGCACCGGCGACGACACCTCGCAAGAACCAACGCGGGCCATCGACGCCGATGAAGCGTGCGACCCGAGTGGCGCCCGCCGCACCGCCAGCGACGGGAATCTGCGCGACGACCTCGGGGCCGAGCGTGCCGTCACGCTGCTGCGTCTCGCCGCCCTGCGACCGGATCTGCTCGACGATCTGCGCACGGATCTCGTGCCACAGCCCGCTCGAACGGGGGGCGGCGAACGGCTGCACCTGCAGCGTTGATCCTGCGTAGTCGATTCCGACCGCAACGACGCGCTTCGAGCCCTCTTCGATCTCGAGGCGCAGTTGCAGGCCCTCGCGCGGCACCAGTTTCACGCCTCCGAGGTCGACATAGGGCCGCACCGCGTTGGCCTCGCTCTCGTCGAGAGGGCCGAGCTCTGAGCGATCTGCCGGAGCAGACTTGGCGTCGTCTGGCAGCGTCTCGCCTGGGGTCGAATCGGTCACTCGAGTTCTCCTTCAGTCGGCACACCACGGTAGCCGGTCGAGCCGAATCCCCGCTCCCCTCGATGCGAGCCCGGAAGCGAGTCGACCGGCACGAAGTGCGCTCGCGACACCGGCCACACGATCAACTGGGCGATGCGATCACCTCGCTCCACACGAAACTCGTGATCGCGATCGGTGTTCAGCAGGGTGACCTTGATCTCGCCTCGATAGCCGGCGTCGACCGTCCCCGGCGCGTTCACGATGGTGATGCCGTCACGAGCGGCGAGGCCGCTGCGCGGAACCACGAACGCGGCAAAGCCCTCGGGAAGAGCGATCGCCGTGCCAGTGCCCACCGTCGCCCGCTCGCCTGGCCCGAGCACCACCGCTTCGTCGGCGACGAGGTCTGCCCCCGCGTCTCCGGGGTGCGCATAGAGCGGCAGGTGGTCACCCATGATGAGTACATCGACGTCGTGCGGCACGCGTCGAGGCTAGTGCATGGTCGAATGGTCGTCATGAGTGAGTACCGAGAGCGCCTCTGGCCCTCCCCCTGGATCATCGCCATCGCCGCCCTCGCGATTCCGGCCAGCCTGCTGACCTTCGCCGCGATCGACCTGGTGGTCGGTGCCCTCACCGGCATCGTGCTGTTCAGCGGAGTCATCGCGCTCGCGACGATCTCGGCACCGACGATCGACGTGAGCGGCGGAATGCTGCGCGCTGGCAAGGCGCGGGTACCGCTCGCGTTTGTCGGCGAGACAGAGCTCGCGCGAGGTGTCGAGGCGCGGCACGCTCGAGGACCGGGGCTGGATGCCCGTGCCTACCTGGTCATTCGAGGCGACATCGACCCCGTCGTGCGTATCGAGATCGTCGACCCGCAGGATCCGACCCCGTACTGGCTCGTCTCGACGCGGCGACCTGAGGCGCTGAGAGCGGCACTCGACGCTGCCCGCGCGCACTCTGCATGAGCGCTGACGAGCGGAAGCTCAGGAAGCGCACTCCCGGCAGACCGAGCCGAGCTTCTCATCGTGGTCGAGCTGCGAGCGGTGCTTCACCAGGAAGCAGCTGATGCAGGTGAACTCGTCGGCCTGAGGGGGCAAGACGACGACGTCGAGATCGAGATCTGCAAGGTCTTGCCCGGCCAGTTCGAAGCCGGGATTGTCGGCATCGTCGACATCGACAACGCCTGACATTTTGTCGGGAACGCGCTCCTGCAATGCCTGAATCGAATCGGTGTCTTCGTCAGTCTTGCGGGGGGCGTCGTAGTCCGTTGCCATGCCAGTCCACTTCTTGTCATCACTCATCGGGCGCGTTCAGCGGCCACAGTTTGCAGTATGCCTGCGGTAAACGCAAACGCAGTCGAGAAAGAGCGGCCAATGTTCGCTCTGCCGTCAACTTTCGGCACGCCCGCTCTATTCCCGAGCCGAGCGCCTCGAACGTGCGATGCTGAGCGCAGCAAGCCCGGTACGGGAGGTCTCACATGGACGAACTGTCAGTGATCGGTGTCGAGAACGGCGCTCTCATCGTCGTCTCCGCCGACGGCACTCGTTTTCGTGTGCCCATCACCGAGGCGTTGCACACCGCCTTGCGACAGAACCGGCCGGCATCTCCCGCTGCCCATCGCGTCGGCCCTCGAGACGTGCAGGCGATGATCAGGTCTGGCATGACCGCGGCCGAAGTCGCCGAGCGCACGGGCGAGCCGATCGAGTACATCCAGAGGTTCGAAGGCCCAGTGCTCGCCGAGCGCGAGTATGTGATCACGGCTGCTCGGTCGGTCGCCGTCGCAACCGCTGCCGAGCACGATGGCATCGCCTTATTCGGTTCAGCGATCGATGCACGACTCGATGAGCTCGGAGCCCGCGACATCCACTGGTCGAGCCGCAAGAAAGACGCGCACTGGCTCATCGTGGTCGACTTCATCGAAGGAACCATCGAACGGCGGGCGACGTGGGCGTATGACGCGAAGAAGCTCACTCTGGCACCCGCCGACCATGAGGCGCAGGCGCTGTCGCAGCAGAGCGCGAGCCCTGGCGTGATGCCACCGCGCCTTCGAGCGGTGGCGGCCGACGAACCCTCGACCACTCGATTCGACAGCGGAGCCTTCACCCCCACCACTGCTTCACCCGGAGGCGCTGAGCCGATGCAGCGTCCGGTGGCGCGCATCGCCGAGACCGATACCGCTGAGTCGAGCGATGTCGGCGCCACCGCCGACCTGCTCGACGCGCTTCGACGACGCCGCGGCGAGCGAGAAGCCGCAGCGAACGAAGACTGGGAGTCATCTCGCGCCGCGCACCCCTCGACCGGCAGCATCAGGATCGTCGACGTGCCGCTCGACGTCACTGACGATGAGGTGTCGGGCGATGATGCCGACGCTGAGCTCGAGGTCGACACCCCAGCCCCCACGAGCAAGACCGGGGCTCGGCGCGGTCGCGCTGCCATGCCATCGTGGGACGAGATCGTGTTCGGAGCCCGACCCGACGATGATCCCGCCTGACGCCTGCTGACGTCGTCTCAGGCGAAGGCTCCCCAACGCGCGAGCGGAATGCGCGTCTCGTCGGGAGAGAACGAACCGTGCTGACCGACCATCGCGAGCGACTGCGACGTGGCCGACCGCTCGTCGTAGTACGCCACTGCAGCCCGCGCTGCCACGAGCACGTCGCCGATTCGCGGCAGCACATGAGGCTCGACCACGCCGAACCAGCCGGCCCCAATGGCCTCGTCACGCGTCACGACCCACGCCCGCTCGCCTTCGGCGTCGCGCCATCTGTCGCGCACCCGAACGGCGGCAGAGGGATTCTCCAGCCCCAGATGCAGGCAGCGCGGTTCTCCTGCCACGTGCCTCACCTCGGCCCACACAGGACTCTCGGCAGCAATGACGATGCGCCGGTGCGCCGGAACATCGAGCATTCCATGATCGGCAGTCAGCAGCACGCCCGCGTCTCGAGGCACCGCCGAGTCGAGCACCGCGAGCGCCGCATCGAGCTCGTCGAGGCGCGCCCGCCAGGCATCAGAGTCGACGCCGTGGGAGTGACCAGCCATGTCGAGCTCGGGGATGTAGGCGTAGACGAGTCGGCTCTCGCCGCCGTCGAGCAATCGAATCGCCGTCTCGACACGCTCGGTGATCGACCCCGCGGGCGTGAAGCGGGCACCGCGCAGGACGGCCTCGGTGAACCCGGTCGAGCGGTAGCGCTCTGCCCCGACGACGACCGGGTCGATGCCTGCCCGCGCCGCCGCTTCGAAGACCGTGTCTCGACGCTGCCACTGCCGAGGCACCATGGTCGCATCCCAGTCGCGCAGCAGCGCGACGACTCGGTCGGCGTCTGGGTCGACTGAGCGGTACCCCACGAGGCCGTGCTCGCCGGCCGACGCACCCGTCGTCAGGGTGGCGAGTGCCGCGGCAGTGGTGGTCGGAAACGCCGACTCGATCACGCCCCCCCGCCGCGGTATGGCCGCCAGCAGCCGACGCGCGTGGCCCGAGTTGACCGAGAGCGAGCCCATGCCGAGGCCATCGACGAGAATCACGGCAGCACTGCGCACCGCCGGAAGCTCGAGTCTGCTGGGTCGGCCCTGCAGTGCCGAGAACGAACCCGTCAACACGTCGGCGAGTGACGGGATGTCGCCGCGGGGCGCCGGTAGCATGGGGGCCATCTTATGACTCCCCCTCCTCCCTCCCGCTCCGGCGGTTCGACCCCCTCTGACGCGCCCGTGGGCGAGCGCATCGACGACGTCGACCTCGCCGACGAGATGCAAGGCTCGTTTCTCGAGTACGCCTACTCGGTGATCTACTCGCGAGCTCTCCCCGACGCTCGCGATGGTCTCAAGCCCGTGCAGCGCAGAATCCTCTATCAGATGGCCGAGATGGGTCTGCGCCCCGATCGCGGGCATGTGAAGTCGGCGAGAGTAGTCGGCGAAGTCATGGGAAAGCTGCACCCGCACGGCGACAGCGCCATCTACGACGCCCTGGTGAGGCTCTCGCAAGACTTCACGCTGCGGGTGCCTCTCATCGACGGCCACGGAAACTTCGGATCACTCGACGACGGCCCCGCCGCCGCTCGCTACACCGAGGCGCGCCTGAGGCCAGAGGCGATGGCGATGGTCGACAGCCTCGACGAAGACGTCGTCGACTTCGTGCCGAACTACGACAACCAGCTCACGCAGCCGTCGGTTCTGCCCGCCGCCTTCCCGAACCTGCTCGTCAACGGCGCCAGCGGCATCGCCGTGGGCATGGCGACCAACATGGCGCCCCACAACCTGATCGAGGTGGTGTCGGCCGCGCGGCATCTTCTCGAGCATCCCGACGCCACCCTCGACGACCTCATGGCCTACGTGCCCGCACCCGATCTGCCCACCGGCGGAACGATCATCGGCCTCGACGGCATTCGTGAGGCCTATGCGACCGGCCGAGGCAGCTTCAAGACTCGGGCGAAGGTCTCGATCGAACCCATCACGGCGCGGAAGACCGGCATCGTCGTCACCGAGCTTCCGTACCTGGTCGGCCCCGAGAAGGTGATCGAGAAGATCAAAGACGGCGTGCAGTCGAAGCGGCTGTCTGGCATCAGCGACGTCACCGACCTCACCGATCGACGCAACGGCCTCAGACTGGTCATCGGCATCAAGACCGGGTTTAGCCCTGAGGCGGTGCTCGAGCAGCTGTACCGCTACACGCCGCTCGAAGACGGCTTCTCGATCAACGCCGTCGCCCTCGTCGGCGGAATGCCCCAGACGCTCGGCCTGAAAGAACTGCTGCGGGTATACCTCGACCACCGCATCCAGGTCGTCACGCGTCGCAGCGAATACCGCCTTGCGCGCCGCCGCGAGCGACTGCACCTCGTTGACGGCCTGCTCATCGCGATTCTCGACATCGACGACGTCATCCAGGTCATCCGCAGCTCTGACGATGCCGACCAGGCGCGAACCCGGCTCATGGAGGTCTTCGATCTCAGTCAGCTGCAGAGCGACTACATTCTCGAGCTGCGCTTGCGCAGGCTCACCAAGTTCAGTCGTATCGAGCTCGAAGCAGAGCGCGATCAGCTGCGTGCCGAGATCGCCGAGCTCGAGACGCTCTTGAGCGATTCGGCGCGCATCCGTCTGGTCGTCGCCGACGAGCTCGACGCCACGGCCGAGCGATTCGGCACCCCGCGCCGAACGCTGCTCACCGAAGCTGGCCCGGCGCCCGCCGCCTCGCGCAGCCGCAACGCCGCCGCCGTCTCGCTCGAGATCGCCGACGCGCCGTGCAGAGTGCTCGTGTCGACGACGGGTCGCGCCGTTCGCGTCGAGCTCACCGACGAGACGACCGTGCTGACGCCAGCCAGGCGCAGCAAGCACGACGCCCTGCTCTGCTCGATCGACTCGACCACGCGAGGCGAGCTCATCGCGATCACCTCGAGAGGGCGATTCGTGCGGTTCACCCCCGTCGACCTGCCGAGCGTTCCTGCGAACTCTGTGCAGCTCGCCGCGGGCGTGAAGATGCGCGACTACCTGGCGCTCGCCGATGCGACAGAGACAGTGCTCACGGTCATCGATGCAGAGAGCGACGTTGCGCTCGCACTCGGCACTCGAGACGGCGTCGTGAAGCGGGTGCTGCCCGGCTCGTGGCCCGCTCGACCCGACGGCGAAGTCATCGGTCTCAAAGCCGGAGATGCCGTGATCGGCGCGGCCCCCGCGACCGATGGCCATCGCCTCGTCTTCGTCACGTCTGACGCGCAGCTGCTGCACTTCGCTGCCGAGCACGTTCGCCCCCAAGGCCTCGCCGCTGGCGGCATGGCAGGCATCAAACTCGCTGCAGGCGCCCGCGTCGTGCACTTCACTGCCGTCGAATCTGACGCCGCCGCCGTCGTGACGGTGTCGGGCTCGAGCCAGACGATCGCCGGCGTCGACCCTGGTCGGGCGAAGGTCTCAGACTTCGCGCAGTTTCCGGCGAAGGGTCGCGCCACCGGTGGCGTGCGGTGCCACGCCTTTCTCAAGGGCGAAGACGTGCTGCGTCTCGCCTGGGTGGGTGAGAACCCACTCGCGGTGGGTGCTGACGGCTCGCAGCGCTCGCTGCCAGACGGCGGTGCGAAGCGAGACGCCTCGGGCCTCGCGCTCGACTCGCCGATCGGGTCGATCGGCACGACGATCGCGTAGCTCGGCGCGAGCTCAGACGTCGATGCGGTCGCGGTCGAGCCCCTGGCCGGCGATGATGAACTCTTTGCGCGGCGCCACCTCGTTGCCCATGAGCAGCTCGAAGACAGCCGATGCAGCCTCTGCATCGGTTACTCGAACTCGACGCAGCGTGCGGTGGGCGCGGCTCATCGTGGTGTCGGCCAACTGATCTGCGTCCATCTCGCCGAGCCCCTTGTACCGCTGAATCGGGTCTTGGTATCGCTTGCCCGATTTCTTCAAGGCGGCGAGCACACCGTTCAACTCGGCCTCGCTGTAGGTGTAGATCGTCTCGTTGGGCTTCGAGCCCGGGTTGAGCACGACGACGCGGTGCAGTGGTGGCACCGCGGCGAACACTCGCCCCTCGTCGATCATCGGGCGCATGTAGCGGAAGAAGAGCGTCAGCAGCAGCGTTCGAATGTGCGCACCGTCGACATCGGCGTCGGCCATGATGATGACTTTGCCGTAGCGAGCCTGGGCAAGGTCGAACGTGCGGCCAGACCCTGCTCCGATCACCTGGATGATCGAGGCGCACTCGGCATTGCTGAGCATGTCGCTCACCGATGCCTTCTGCACGTTCAAGATCTTTCCGCGAATGGGCAGCAGCGCCTGGTACTCGCTGTCTCGCCCGAGCTTCGCGGTGCCGAGGGCACTGTCGCCCTCGACGATGAACAACTCGCTGCTCTCGACGTCGTTCGAGCGGCAGTCGACGAGCTTGGCCGGCAGCGCCGAGCTCTCGAGCGCATTCTTGCGCCGCTGGGTCTCTTTGTGCGCGCGAGCCGAAATGCGGCTCTTCATCTCTGAGACGACCTTCTCGAGCACGAGGGCCGACTGCGTCTTGTCGTCGCGCTTGCTCGATGAGAACCGCTCGGCGAGTCCGCGTGCGATGACGCTCGACACGATCGCTCGAACCGCCGGGGTGCCGAGAATCTCTTTCGTCTGACCCTCGAATTGCGGCTCAGGCAGACGCACGGTCAGCACGGCGGTCACGCCGGCGAGCACGTCGTCTTTCTCGAGCTTGTCGCTGCCCAGCTTGAGTCGGCGGGCGTTCTTCTCGGCCTCGGCCCGCAAGAACTTCAGCAGGCCCTGCTCGAATCCCAACTGGTGGCTGCCGCCTTTCGGCGTGGCGATGATGTTGACATACGAGCGGAAGGTGGTGTCGTACCCGGTGCCCCACCGCAGAGCGATGTCGACGACGCACTCGCGCTCGACCTCGGTCGGCACCATGTGCCCGTTCGGCTGCAGCACCGGAACCGTCTCAGTGAACGAGCCAGAGCCCGTGATGCGCCAGGTGTCGGTGATGGGGGCATCCGGTGACAGGAATTCGGCGTACTCGCTGATGCCGCCATCGAAACGGAAGGACTCTTCGGTGGGCGTCTCGGCACGATCATCGCGCAGCGTGAGCGTGATGCCTGGCACGAGAAACGCGGTCTGACGCAGCCGGCCGACGAGTTCGTCGGTGAGAAAGCTCGCGCCTTTCGTGAAGATCTGCGGGTCTGCCCAGTACCGGATGCGAGTGCCGGTGACCCCCTTCGCCACCTTGGCCACCTTGCGAAGCTCACTGCCCGAGATGAAGGGCGTGAACGGCGAGTCGGGGCGAGGACCGTCTGCGCCATCGTCGAAGATGCCGGGCTCGCCGCGGTGGAACGACATCGCCCACGTCGCACCGTTGCGATCGACCTCGACATCGAGACGCTCGCTGAGTGCGTTCACCACTGATGCGCCGACTCCGTGCAGCCCGCCGGATGCGGCATATGAGCCTCCACCGAACTTGCCGCCGGCGTGCAGCTTCGTGAAGACCACCTCGACACCGCTGAGGCCCGTCTTCGGTTCGATGTCGACGGGGATTCCTCGCGCGCGATCTCGCACCTCGACGCTGCCGTCTGGGTGCAGCCGCAGGTCGATCTGGTCTCCGTGGCCGCCGAGAGCCTCGTCGACCGAGTTGTCGATGATCTCCCACAGGCAGTGCATAAGCCCGCGAGAGTCGGTAGAGCCGATGTACATTCCCGGGCGCTTGCGCACCGCTTCGAGGCCTTCGAGCACAGAGAGATGACGAGCGGAGTAATCAGAAGTTGCCACGACGCTCATCGTAGATGCGGCCGCTGACGACGCTCGGCTCCCACTCCGCAGGGCGCGACGCGACTGTCGGATGCTCATACGCGTTCAGCGAAATCGGGGCGGTTTGACACGGCACTGTCGCTTCGGTGTGGTGCAATGAGACCTCGAAGGTTCGCACAGCACACGGAGAGCGAGGGTCACATCATGACGCAGATCACCACCGAGAACCCGACTGTTGCGACCGCCCCCCTGACTGCGCTGGACCGGTGCGACAGCTGCGGTGCTCAAGCCTATGTTCGCGCCACCCTCGCGACCGGCGAGCTGCTGTTCTGCGCCCACCACGCTGCCCGCTTCAAGGAGAAGCTCTCGGGCTCGGCACTCGCCTGGCACGACGAATCGAGCCGTTTGCTCGATGAGCGCGGCGCCTGAGCTCCCTGGCGTGCGCCGGGTCGCGCGCCTCTCTCGACGAGCGCTTAATCAAGCGCTTGCACAGCGCGACTGGCGCGGAGCCGATGCGCCCGCGATCGACCTGCGCGCTGATGCGTACGGGCACGGGGCCGCTGCGATCGAGGCCGCCGCTCGAGCCCATGGTGCTTCGCGCTTCACACGCGACGGCGACGCGCCTCCTGCCGAGGCCCCGTCGAGAGTGATCTACGGGTTCGACGGTGGTCACGAGCCGCTGATGACCCTCGAGGGCGAAGTGATCGCCGTGAAGAGAGTGCCGGCGAGCACCCCCGTGTCGTACGGGTACACCTACGTCACGGCGCACGAATCGACCCTCGCGCTGATCGCTCTCGGCTATGCAGATGGAGTGCCGCGCAGCGCCTCCAATCGCGCCAGCGTTCGCATCGGCAACGCACGAGGGGTGATCGCCGGTCGCATCGCGATGGACCAGCTCGTCGTCGACCTTGCCCACTCGACTGCGGCGGTCGGTGACCCGGCTGTGCTCTGGAATGACAGCGGCAGCCTGGCTGCCTGGTGCACGGCGACGGGCCGCACGGCCGACCAGTTGACGGCGCGCCTGGGGTCGCGCGTCGCGCGCATCTGGAGTGACGAGTGAGCGCCATCGCCGTCATCGACCACGCCGCATTCGCGCACAATGTCTCGATGCTCACGGCTCGAGCCGCTCCTGCAGAGGTCATGCTCGCCGTCAAGGCAGACGCCTACGGGCACGGCATGCTCGACCTCGCGGCCACAGCCCTCGCTGCTGGCGCCCGCTCGCTCGCAGTGCTCGAGATTCCTGCAGCGCTTGCGCTGCGCGCGGCGGCCGTCGAATGCCCGCTCTTCGCCTGGCTGCACGGAGCCGAGAGCGACTTCGCTGCGGCGATCACGGCACGGGTCGATCTCGGTGTGTCGAGCCTGCACGAGCTCGATCGCATCGCCGCAGCAGCCACCGGCAGTCTCCCCGCACGGGTGCATCTGAAGATCGACACCGGTCTGCACCGCAACGGTGCGCTTCCCGAGCAGTGGGCGGCGCTCGTGACTGCCGCGCGCGCGCACGCCGCCGCTGGCCGCATCGTCATCGAGGGCATCTGGTCGCACCTCGCCGACACCTCGGTCGACGCCGACGACGCCGCGCTCACCGCCTTCGCACGGGCCCTGGCCGAGGCCGCCGAGCTCGGAGTCACCGCGCGCGTGCGGCACATCGCCGCGAGTTCTGCCGGGTGGCGTGAACCCCGCGCCCGCTACGACCTCGTGCGATTCGGCATCGCCGCCTACGGCATCTCGCCCTTCGATGAGCACACGGGCCACGATCTCGGGCTGCGTGCAGTCATGACCCTGCGAACGACGCTGCTCGACTCCCCCGCCCCTGCAGGGCGCCGCTGGATCGCCGCGGGCTGGGCAGACGGCGTTCCGCTCGGTGCCACAGGCGCAGACGTGTCGATCGGCGGCGTTCGATACGCGGTCGAGACCGTCGAGGTCGACAGAACGCTCATCGTCGCTCCCCCTGACGACACCGACACCCTCGATTCTCAGGTGGTCACGATCTTCGGAGAACCGGGGGCGGGCGAACCGAGCGCCGAAGACTGGGCCCGCAGCAGCGGCACCATCGGCGACGAGATCGTCACGGGCGTGCCGCCGCGGGTGCCTCGCCACCACGACCGCTCAGGTCTCGCGCGCCGCTGAGAGCGATCAGCGCTTCAGACCTCGACGCCGGCCGCACCGAGCCGTCGGGCGATCGCGGCGCGCGACAGTCGAGCGTGCTCGTCTGCCGCGACCGTCCGCTCGTCGCGGTCAGGCAGGGTCTCGCCCCTGCGCGCGAGTGCGCCGGCGAGCAGCTCGTCGGCGATGAACGGGTTCATCGGCAGGATCGGGCCGTGCAGGTGCGTGCCGATGCGAGATCCGATGCGCACGCCTTCGTACCGGTCGGCGTCGTCGTGGATGGCGCTTGACCGCGATCGATGATCGAGCGTGGCGAGCGGCACGCCGTCGTCGCGCATCACGCTCGCGCCGTGATTCAGGTAGCCGGCCATGCGATGCCCGCCGCTCGGCTCGGCGAGCACTTCGCCCACTGCTCGCCGCTCTCGATCGCGAATGACGACCGGCAGCACGTCGAGGGCTGCGCGTCGGGAGCCGTCACGAGTCTCGATCGATCGGCTCAGCAGATGGAAGCCGGCACCGATGCCGATCATCGGCACCCCATCGTCTGCCCAGGCGGCGAGTGCATCTCGGTGACGCAGCGCGTCGGGCAGCACCGCGTCTCGCGCTGATGCGGGGCCGCTGCCGATGTGCACGAGGTCGACGTCGACAGGCAGGGGGTCGCCGGTGCCGCAGAGCAGCACCTCGGCCTCGATGCCTCTCCACTCGAGCCTGCGTCGCAGTGCGAGCACGTTGCCTGCGTCACCGTTGATGCCGAGCTCGTGCGGGTAGAGGTGCAGTATGCGCAGAGCGGTCACGAGCCGCCCTCCAGATCGAGATACCCCATCATGAGGCGCAGCTCCATCATGAGCTCGTAGTTGACGATGCCCACCTTCGGGCCGTCGTCCGGGGTGTCGAGGGAGAGGAAGGCGTCGACCGCCGTGCGGAAGTCTTCGATGACCGTGCCGACAGGAATGCCGGCGTACGCAAGCCTCGTCGCCCACTGGTGGGCCTTCGTTCCGGTGACAACGTCGACATGGTCGAGCATCGAGAGATCGGTGTCGTAGATCCACGAGGGGTCGGGCGTGCCCTCGTCGACGGCGATCATGACGCACTGGGGCACGCGCCCGAGTGAATCGAGGTTGAGCTGCAGGCTCGGCGGGTTCTTCATCATGACGAGCTCGATGGCCTGGCCCTTCGCGTCGAGCACCTCGCCGCGTCCGTAGACGGTCTCCAGTGAGCCGAGCGCTGTGCTCGCCGTCTCGATCGAGAACCGATCGCCCAGCAGACTGCGCGCGGTCGCGATCGCGCCGGCAGCATCCACCGCATAGTGCAGCCCGCGTGACGGCAAGGCGACGGATGCCCGCTCACCGTCGACGGTGAGCACAGCCGCACTGCCCGCGGTGCTCTCGACCACGACCTCGGCGTCGGGCAGAGTCTCACCTGCGCCGCTCGTCAGCCTCGGAGCCGGTGCGACACCGTGCGGGCTCGCCGCGAGCGCGGCGGGTGCGACGTCGAACACGACGACCTGCTGGTCTGCGCGAGCACCGCGGCCGAGGTCGGCCGTGTTCGGGTCGGCCGCATTGACGATCAGTCGTCGACGCGCACGGGCGGCGATCTGCTCGAGCATGCGGTAGACGCGGTCGGGTTCGTGAAAGCGGTTGAGCTGATCGATCTGCAGGTTGAGCAGCAGCACGTCGGTCGGCGCCAGCCGCTCGGCGAGACCGACGCCGTACGCCTCGTCGACTTCGAGCACTGCCAGATCGTCGCGCACCCTGCCGTCGAGCGGCACGGTCGCCAGCAGCGCTGATGCGATTCCCTGCGGAAGGTTCGCCCCGCTGGGGTTCGTGAACACCCGCATACCGTGTGCACGCAGCACGGCCACGAGCATGTTGGTGGTCGTCGACTTGCCGTTCGAACCGGTGACGAACACCACTCCGAGCGCCATCGATCCGAGAGCGTGCTCGAGAAATCCCGGCGCGATGCGCAACGCGATGTTGCCCGGTATCGCCGAGCCGCCTCCGCGCAGCCGCGCGAGTGCACGCACGACGCGGCCGACGATCACCGCGAGACGGATGCGCACGATGCGTGCCTACTCGAGGTAGTCGCGCAGGGCCTGCGACCGCGAGGGGTGGCGCAGCTTGGCCATCGTCTTCGACTCGATCTGCCGTATCCGCTCGCGCGTGACACCGAAGGTGTCGCCGATCTGATCGAGGGTTTTGGGCATGCCGTCGCCGAGGCCGAACCGCATGCGGATCACGCCTGCTTCGCGCTCAGACAGCGAGTCGAGCAGGCTCTCGAGCTGCTTCTGCAGCATCGTGAAGCCGACTGCGTCGGCCGGCACGACAGCCTCGGTGTCTTCGATGAGGTCACCGAACTCGCTGTCGCCGTCTTCACCGAGGGGTGTGTGCAGCGAGATGGGCTCGCGGCCGTACTTCTGAACCTCGATGACCTTCTCGGGAGTCATGTCGAGTTCGCGCGACAGCTCTTCGGGCGTGGGCTCGCGGCCGAGGTCTTGCAGCATCTGCCGCTGCACTCGGGCGAGCTTGTTGATGACCTCGACCATGTGCACGGGAATACGGATCGTGCGGGCCTGGTCTGCCATGGCGCGCGTGATCGCCTGACGGATCCACCAGGTGGCGTAGGTCGAGAACTTGAAGCCCTTGGTGTAGTCGAACTTCTCGACGGCCCTGATCAGACCGAGGTTTCCTTCTTGGATGAGGTCGAGAAACTGCATGCCGCGACCGGTGTAGCGCTTGGCGAGCGACACGACGAGACGCAGGTTCGCGCCGAGCAGGTGGTTCTTGGCGCGCTGGCCGTCACGCGCGACCCAGGCGAGGTCGCGGCCCATGGCGGTGCGCTTCTCTTTCTCGCTCATCGTCGAGAGCTTCTCCTCGGCGAAGAGCCCTGCCTCGATGCGCATCGCCAGCTCGACCTCTTCGGCGGCGTTCAGCAGCGGAACCTTGCCGATCTGCTTTAGGTAGTCCTTGACCGGGTCAGCGGTCGCACCGGTGATCGTCGTCGAATAGACCGGCACTTCGTCATCGTCAGTGTTCGAGATGACGATGGCGCCGGTCGGCAACGGACCAGCTGAGCCCGAGTCGTCGTCAGAGTCGTCATCATCGTCAGTCGCATCAGCGGCGGGGCTCTCGGCGGTGTCGTCGGCCGCGGTGTCTGCGGGCTCGACGGCCTCGTCTGCATCGGCATCGATGACGATCTCGACCTCGTCGCTGTCGTCGGCTGCACCGGCTGCAGCTGCCGCTGTGGGCTTCTTGGCGCGCGACTGCTTCGTCGGCGCGCTCGTGGCCGCGGGAGCCTTCGCAGCCGTCTTCTTCGCCGCGGGAGCCTTCGCCGCTGGGGCTTTCGTCGCTGGGGTCTTCGATGCCGTGTTCTTCGGCGCTGCGGTCTTCGCAGCAGCAGTCTTCGGGGCTGCGGTCTTCGCAGCTGCAGTCTTCGACGCTGCGGTCTTCGATGCCGGCTTCTCGGCCGTGGCGGCCGCGGCCGAGGCAGTCTTCTTCGCAGTCGTGGTCGTGGTGCTGGTCGCTCGGGTAGCCATGGGCCCCTCAATCTCGCGTTCTGCGGGCAGTACAACGACCCATGTCAAGTCGCGAGGTGTGTGATGCAGTGTGCTTCTGCTGCGAGAAGCGGGCCGAATCTACCGTGCGACCGACTGGGTCGTGAGGGACAATTATTGCACGAACTGCTGTGCGCGCCGACCACGGGGTCAGCGCGGCTCGTCATCTGACGACTGGCGATGGGCCAAGAACTTCTCGAGCTCGGCGGCAATCGCGTCGGCACTCGGAAGCTCGCCGTCTTCGTCGGTCAGCGGAGACCGCAGCGGGTTGTCCTCCATGTAGCTGTCGTGCCGCTCTTCGAGCGTGCCGACGAGGCGAGCCAGCTCGGTGTTGCCTTCGACCTGGTCTTCGATGCGCGCGAGAAACTCGCGGCCCTCGGCGCGCAGCCGATCGGTCGGGAAGAGCATGCCGGTCGCGGCCGTGATGCTCTCGAGGGCGGTCACTGCGGCCGACGGAAACTCGGTGTCGGCGAGGTAGTGCGGCACGAGCAGCACGAACCCCGCGGTCGGGTGGCCCGCTTGCGTCAGCCGGTGCTCGAGCAGGTGCAGCACGTTGCCGGGCACTTGCGTTCGAGGGCGCCACACCGACAGTGACTCGATGAGCTCGTCGCGGTTGCCGCTCACGGTCACGCCGATGCCGCGCGTGTGCGGCACAGGCATCGGAATGGCGTGCACCCACGTGGTCGACGCCACGGCATACCGCTCGATGATCTCGAGCAGGGCAGCGACGAAGCGCTCCCACTGAAAATCGGGCTCGTACCCGGTGAGCAGCAGAAAGGGCGCACCGATCTCGTCATGTGCGAGGCGCACGGTCAGCGCGGGGCGGCGAAACTCGGTGATGCGGGTCTCGTCGAAGACCAGAATCGGCCGCCGCGCCCGGTAGTCGAGCAGCTCGTCGTTGTCGAAGACCACGACATCACGATGCTCGAGCTCATCGATGAGGTACTGCGAGACCTGCCCGACGGCGCCCCCAGAATCGACGAAACCGGTCAGGCCGATCACGAGCGGCAGCCCCGCCGGAACGTCGGCCTCCGTGAGCACCACGGTGTAGAGCTCTGTGGGATTCCGCATGACTCCATGGTAGAACCGCCATCGCGCGCGACCTGCGAGCTGGCGCGCGCTCAGAGCGAACACGCGCAGATAGCATGGCCGCCATGCCCGTTGCCTCTCTTGCCGCCACTCTCGAATCGCCCTGGAATCTCGACGTCGACGCTCTCATAGTCGGCATCGCACCGGGTGAGGTCGGTGCTGTGATCGTGGGGGCGGATGCGGGGCCGCTCGCCGCGATCACCGAGCAGTTGAGCGCACTGGGGTTGACGGGCGCGACAGACGAGACGGCGCGCATCCCCTCGCCCGAGGGTGTCGCTGCCCGCAGCATCCTGCTGGTCGGAGTGGGGCGCGCGCCCCTCAACCCCGAAGGTCTGCGCTCGGTCGCCGGCACGGCCGCGCGCGCCGCGGGCGGTGCCTCACGGGTCGCAATCGCACTGCCGACGACCTCAGCGACTGAAGTACAGGCCGTGCTCGAGGGTGCTGCCCTGGGGGCATACCGCTTCGGGCCGGCGCGCGAGGGCGACGCTGTCAGCGACCCGCCAGCCGGCATCGCCACCATCGAGCTCTGCACCCAGGTCGACGACGCCGCGGCAGCCGCCGAGGTGGCCGCCATCACAGCAGAGGCCGTGTGCCTCGTGCGCGACCTGGTCACGACTCCCCCGAATCAGCTCTACCCCGAGACCTTCGTCGAGCGCGCCGTTCGCGCGGCCGAAGGCCTGCCCCTCGACGTCGAGGTGTGGGGCACCGACGAGCTCGAGGCCGGCGGCTTCGGGGGCATTCTCGGCGTCGGTCAAGGGTCGGCCCGCCCGCCCCGCTTGATGGCGCTGCGCTATCGGCCGAGCGAGACCGCCCCGCACCTCGCCCTGGTCGGCAAGGGCATCACCTTCGACTCGGGCGGGCTCTCGCTCAAGCCCGCAGCGGCGATGGTCGGCATGAAGTACGACATGACGGGTGCCGCGACGGTGCTCGCCGCCACGATCGCGGCCGCACGCCTGGGCGTCGACGCGCGCGTGACGGGCTGGCTGTGCCTCGCCGAGAACATGCCCTCGGGTTCTGCCCTGCGCCCCAACGACGTCATCTCGACGCGTAGCGGCACGACCGTCGAAGTGCTCAACACCGACGCCGAAGGCCGACTGGTGCTGGCCGACGGCCTCGCCGCCGCGAGCGAAGAGCAGCCTGACGCCATCATCGATGTCGCAACCCTCACCGGCGCGGCGCGCGTGGCGCTCGGCGAGCGCTACGCCGGCCTCATGGGCGACGACGAGCTCGTCGCCGAGGTGCGTGCCGCCGCTGGCGAGAGCGGTGAGCTCGTGTGGCCCATGCCCCTGCCTGCCGAGCTTCGCGCGCTGCTGAAGACCGATGTCGCCGACATCGCAAACGCCAAGCCGGGCAACACTGCGGCGGGCATGCTGCTGGCGGCAGTCTTTCTGCGTGAGTTCGTGGGGCGTCGGGGTGACGGCGATGATGCGCCGCGCATCCCGTGGGCGCACCTCGACATCGCCGGGCCTGCCAACAACGCGACAGCCCCGTTCGGCTACACGCCCAAAGGTTCGTCAGGGGTCATCACGCGAACGCTCATCCGAGTCGCTGAGCGCTTCGCGACCAAGTAGTAGGCTCGACTGCGGGCACGAAACAAACGTGCCGTTCGTCGGGTCGACCCGCCACCACGAGTTTGGCCCCTGCGCGACAGCCCTTGACGCATGAAGGAGCCTCACCCGGTGTCTGATCACTCTTTTGACCTCGTCATTCTCGGTGCCGGAAGCGGTGGGTATGCCGCAGCGCTGCGCGCCAGCCAGCTCGGCATGAGCGTCGGACTCATCGAGAAGTCGAAGGTCGGCGGAACCTGCCTGCACGTCGGCTGCATTCCGACCAAGGCGCTGCTGCACGCGGCAGAGGTGGCCGATGCGGCCCGCGACGCCGCCCAGTTCGGAGTCAAGGCCACGCTCGAGGGCGTCGATGTTCCCGCCGTCATCCAGTACCGCGAAGGCATCATCGCCAGCAAGTACAAGGGCCTGCAAGGGCTCATCAAGGCTCGAGGCATCACGACGATCGAGGGCGAAGGCCGCCTCACCTCGCCGACGACCGTGCAGGTGGGAGACAGCACGATCACCGGCAAGAACGTCGTGCTCGCGACGGGCTCGTACTCGCGCACCCTTCCGGGGCTCGAGATCGGCGGTCGCGTCATGACCTCCGAGGGCGCACTGCAGCTCGACTTCGTGCCGAAGAAGGTCGCCGTGCTCGGCGGCGGCGTCATCGGCGTCGAGTTCTCGAGCGTCTGGCGCTCGTGGGGTGCAGACGTGCACATCATCGAAGCACTCCCCCACCTCGTGCCGCTCGAAGAAGAGTCGATCTCGAAGCAGTTCGAGCGCGCCTACCGCAAGCGCGGCATCGAGTTCACCCTCGGCGTGCGCTTCCAGAGCGTCACGCAGAATGACCAGGGCGTCGTCGTGACCCTCGAGAACGGCGCCACGATCGAGGCAGACATTCTGCTCGTCGCCGTGGGTCGGGGCCCCGCCACCGCAGGGCTCGGCTTCGAAGAGGTCGGCGTGGCCATGGATCGCGGATTCGTGCTCACCAACGAGCGGCTCGAGACGAGCATCCCGGGCCTGTACGCCGTCGGCGACATCGTTCCGGGCCTGCAGCTCGCGCACCGCGGCTTTCAGCAGGGAATCTTCGTCGCCGAAGAGATCGCGGGGCTCAACCCGGTCGTCATCGCCGACGTCAACATTCCGAAGGTCACCTACAGCGAGCCCGAGGTCGCCTCGGTCGGCCTGACCGAGGCCAAGGCGAAAGAGCAGTACGGCGACGCCGCGATCACCTCGTACGACTACAACCTCGCGGGCAACGGCAAGAGCCACATTCTCGAGACGGCCGGCTCGATCAAGGTCGTGCGCGTCGTCGATGGCCCCGTGGTCGGCGTGCACATGATCGGTGCTCGCGTGGGCGAACTGATCGGCGAAGCGCAGCTTGCCGTGAACTGGGATGCCCACCCCGAAGACGTCGCGCCACTGCTGCACGCCCACCCGACCCAGAACGAAGCCCTCGGCGAGGCGTTTCTCGCACTCGCGGGCAAGCCCTTGCACGCGATGTGAGCGCGCGGGCGCACCGTAGGCTAGACACCACCGACATGCTTCAAAGGAGCACGAAATAATGAGCGAATCCGTCAACCTCCCGGCGCTCGGTGAGAGCGTGACCGAGGGCACGGTAACCCGATGGCTGAAGAACGTGGGAGACCGAGTCGAGGTTGACGAGCCCTTGCTCGAAGTTTCGACCGACAAGGTCGACACCGAGATTCCCTCGCCCGTCGCGGGAGTGGTCGAAGAGATCCTCGTGGCTGAAGACGAGACGGTCGAGGTGGGCACCCCCCTCGTGCGCATCGGCACCGGCGACTCGGCCGCCGCAGCGCCCGCCCCCGCATCGGCGCCCGCCGAGACTGCGGCAGAGGCACCGGCCCCCGCGGCAGAGCCGGAGCCAGCACCGGCGCCGACAGCACCCGAGCCTGCTCCTGCGGCCTCGGCTCCGGCCGCCTCAGCACCCACACCGTCGGCTCCCGCTGCGTCGGCTCCCGCACCGTCGGCTCCCGCCCCGTCTGCTCCGGCACCGTCGGCTCCCGCGGCACCCGCTGCCGAGGCGCCGGCTCCCGCGCCAGCCCCGTCACCGGCTCCGCCTGCCGCGGCGCCGACGGCTGACACCGCGAGTGCCGCTGGCTACATCACGCCGCTCGTGCGCAAGCTGGCACAGGAGAAGGGTGTCGATCTCGCCACCGTGACTGGCACTGGTGTCGGCGGCCGCATTCGCAAGCACGACGTGCTGGCCGCGGCGACCGGCTCGGGGTCGAGCGCGGCCGCCTCGGCGCCGCGCGAGCTCGAGACGTCACCGCTGCGGGGCACCACCGTGGCCATGTCGCGACTGCGCAAGGTCATCGCCGAGCGCGCAGTCATCTCGATGCAGTCGACGGCGCAGCTCACGACAGTCGTCGAGATCGACGTCACCAAGGTCGCGGCCCTGCGCACCGCCGTCAAGGCCGACTTCGAGAAGGCGACCGGCACGAAGCTCTCGTTCATGCCCTTCTTCGCGAAGGCGGCGACTGAGGCGCTGCGCGCCTTCCCGATCATCAACTCGACCGTCGAGGACGACTCGATCGTCTACCCCGAGACCGAGAACCTCGCGATCGCGGTCGACACCGAGCGTGGCCTGCTGACGCCCGTGATTCGCAACGCATCAGACCTGAGCATCGCCGGTCTCGCCACCGAGATCGCCGACCTCGCAGCTCGCACTCGCGACAACCAGCTGAAGCCCGACGAGCTCGCCGGCGGAACGTTCACGTTGACGAACACCGGTTCTCGCGGCGCACTGTTCGACACCCCGGTGGTGTTCTTGCCTCAAGTGGCCATTCTCGGCACCGGCATCGTCACGAAGAAGCCTTCGGTCATCAGCGTCGACGGCTCAGACGTCATCGCAGTGCGGTCGATGGTCTACTTCGCCCTGTCGTACGATCACCGCATCGTCGACGGCGCTGACGCCGCGCGGTTCTTGAGCGCGATCAAGGCCCGACTCGAAGACGCCGACTTCGACGCCGACCTGGGCATCTGATCGGTCGCGCGACCTAGGCCACGACGTCTCGAATACGCCAACCGGCCTCACTTCTCACCAGCAGAAGTGAGGCCGCGGTGGTGTCTGGGGTGATGAGGTCGACGAGCACCGCAGCGCCCATGCGCTCAGTGACCACGACCTCGCCTCCAGACTGCTGCCACTGCAGCAGCGCAGCGTGACGCGGGTCTGAGCTGGCGATGAGTCGCTCAGCGGCCGAACCCGCGTGGGCGACCCTCGCCACGCAACCGGAATCGACGGTGTCTTCTGCTGGCCCGCACGCGAACCAGCGATCGACGAGCGAAGCCACGAGCGCCGCCCACTCGTCGGCATCGGGGTGCAGTGCTGTCTCGGGCAGTGCGGACTCGGGCAGTGCGGACTCGGGCAGTGCGGACTCGGGCAGAGAGGGCTCAGACAGACCGGCGCTGGTGCCATCGACCGCGACACCTGCCTCGACCCGCTCGCTGACCGAGGCAGTCGACTGGCCGAGCACCACGACCGCGAGCGCGAGAGCGGCCGCCCCGGCGAGGCCGACCAGCAGGAATCGCGGGCGCACCCGTGTCACCCCGGTCCGCAGTCGACGAGTGAGCGCAGATCGAACCTCACCAGCACCGAGGGCGAGTCGTTCTGCCGAACCGCGCACGACCGTCGCGATGTCGCGGGGAAGGCCGACGCTCTCGACGGCTGACACGAGAGCCTCGAGCCGCCTCGGCAGCGCGGTGGACGGAGCAGCGGGAGGTGGGGCGGCGAGATCTCGATCGACCATCACGCTGACACCGGTCACCTCGTCGGCGGGCCGACTCGCAGGCTCGGCTTCGCGCTCGACCTGCAACGGATGGGGTTCGGCCAGGTCGAAGAGGGCGTGCAGCAGCGCCGGCCCGCGGTGCCTCAGCGCCGCCTGCAGGGCCGGGCGCTGCGAGACGTCAGTGGCCGCGGCGACCGTTGCGCCGAGTGCGTCGAACGCATCGAGGTCGGCGGCGTAGGCCGGTTCGTGATCGCGGAAGCGGTCGGGCAGCACCGGCCCCAGGCGAGCACGGTGACGACGCGTGAGCACCGGCGCACCGGCCGCGCTCAAGCGCACAGAGTCTGCCGTGAGCGGCAGCCCGGTGATGCCGAGTCGGTGCGCGCTGTCGAGGGCATCAGCGAGGGGTGCGAGCACCGTGATCGCCTCACCCAGCGTCACGAGCCCCGCTTGCGCGTGCAGCACGCTGTCGAGCCGGGGCCCGGCCAGGTGGGCAGAGAAGAGCGCGACGCGACCATCGGCGAGGGTCGCGAGATCGGTCACGAGCGAGAGGTGATCGGCGATCGCTCCCCCCGCGCCTTTCGCCGCATCTGAGATGGCGACCTCGGCGTCGATCACTGCATCGGCAGTCTCGCGGTGCAGAACCCGCACCGCGACCGTCTCACCGTCGGCGTGGGCGACCAGGGTCTGAGCGCGAGGGCTCGCCGCGAGCACCCTCACCACGCGAAACCCGCCGACCTCGCGCACGGCGCTGCTGGCATCGATCGAGCTCACGGCGTGCGGCATGCCCCCATGGTCGTCGAGACGATCGTGCTCGCTGACGCGCTCGGCCATCTGCGGGAGAAGCAACTCTGCTGCGCGCGACGGGGAGGAGCGACGCGTGGCCCTATTCTGGTAGTCATGGCTCGCACCTCTGCTCAGAAACCCGCCAAAGAACCCGGTCGCATGAAGCAGATGTGGCAGGTGTTCCAGATGACGCGGCGGATGGACCCGCTCGCTGTCTGGGTGATGCTGCTCTGGTTCTTGCTGCCGATTCTCGCGGGCGTGCTGCTCGCCGTCTTCGCCACACCCGGCGATGTTCTCGCCGGGTTCCTCTGGGTGACCACGGGCGTGCTCGGCGGCATTCTCGCCGCGATGATCATTCTCGGCCGTCGTGCCGAACGAGTCGCCTACCGGCAGATCTCGGGCCAGCCCGGTGCCGTGGGCGCCGTGCTGAAGTCATCACTGCGTCGCGCCTGGCAGGCGAGCGAGATGCCCATCACCGTGAGCCCCAAGACGCAAGACGCCGTCTACCGGGCGGTCGGCAAGCCCGGAGTCATGATCATCGGCGAAGGCCCGCAGTCGCGCACTCGGCGCATGATGGAAGATGAGCGGCGCAACGTCAACCGCATCGTGCCGAACGTTCCCGTGCACTTCGTGCACGTGGGCCCCGATGCCGAGAGCACCAAGCTCGAGAACCTCGCCAAGACGCTCAACAAGCACAAGAAGGTGCTCAGCAAGGCAGAAGTGTTCGCGGTCAGCAACCGCCTGACCTCGCTGAGCAAGTCGAGCACCCTCCCGATTCCGAAGGGCATCGACCCGCTGAAGGCACGCGCGCCCAAGCCGCGCTAGCGCTCAGCGACGCAGCAGGATCGTTCGCGACAGCCGGTCGTGAAGGCCGCGGTTGTTCTCGTCCCAGAGCAGGGCGGGAATCACGAGGGCGATGAGCAGCGCTCGCACTGCAGGTCGCCAGACTCCGAGCAGCCCGCCCTCCATCGGCACCACTCTGAGGCCGAGCATCGCGTGGCCGATGCTCGCGTTGACGACCACGGTCATGAGCACCTGCAGGCCCACGAAGATCGCGAGCGTCACGAGCGGCTGATACGAGAAGAACGCCGCCGAGATGACGACGGCGAGCATCCAATCGATCGTGAGGGCCGCGATGCGGCGGCCCAGGCGCCCCACAGAACGCGGCCCCGATTCTGGCAGCCCGAGTCGTTGGCCCGGCCAGTCGGGGGCCGGAGGCGCGGCAGGGTTGGTCACCATCACAGCCTACGAGCACCGCGCGGGCCTAGACTGACAACGTGATCGACTTCGTCGTCACGGGGCTAAGCGCCAACTCCGTGCCGTACTTGTCGGGTCTCGAACAGCAGCGTGCCCTGCATGCCGCTGTCGTCGAGGGCCGGGCGCCCGATACCGTCATGCTGCTCGAGCACGACAGCGTGTACACCGCAGGCAAGCGCACTGAGCCCCACGAGCGGCCCACAGACGGCTCGCCCGTCATCGATGTCGATCGCGGCGGCAAGATCACCTGGCACGGTCCCGGTCAGCTCGTCGGCTACCCGATCATTCGGCTCGTCGAACCCGTCGACGTCGTGCGCTATGTGCGCAGCCTCGAGAGCATGATCATGGCGGTGCTCGCCGATCTCGGCATCGTCGACGCTGGCCGCGTCGACGGGCGAAGCGGCGTATGGATGCGCGGCTCAGAGAAGATCGCGGCCATCGGGGTGCGCGTGGCCCAGGGTGTGACCATGCACGGCTTCGCGCTGAACTGCTCGAACAGCTTCGACGCGTACGACACGATCATCGCGTGCGGGCTGGACGATGCCGGAGTCACCTCGATCAGCCGAGAACTGGGGCGAACCGTCACGCCGACGGAGGTCATCCCCCTCATCGAACGCCACTTCAGTGCTCACGTGCACGCCGCCGTCTCACAAGGAGTCTCTGCATGACCACGACACCCGCCACCCATCCTGCAGAGGGCCGCAAACTGCTGCGACTCGAGGTGCGCAACGCGCAGACCCCCATCGAGAAGAAGCCCGAGTGGATCAAGACTCGCGCCTCGATGGGCCCCGAGTACACCGCGCTGCGCTCGCTCGTCGGCGAGAAGCAGCTGCACACCGTCTGCCAAGAGGCGGGGTGCCCCAACATCTACGAGTGCTGGGAAGACCGCGAGGCGACCTTTCTCATCGGGGGCAGCCAGTGCACGAGGCGCTGCGACTTCTGCCAGATCGACACGGGCAAGCCTGCCGACTACGACACCGACGAGCCCCGCCGGGTCGCCGAGTCGGTCGTCGAGATGAACCTGCGGTACGCGACGGTCACCGGTGTCGCGCGCGACGACCTGCCAGACGAGGGCGCCTGGCTGCACGCCGAGACTGTGCGCAAGATTCACGAGCTCAACCCGGGCACCGGGGTCGAGTTGCTCGCGACCGACTTCTCGGGAAACCCCGAGCTGCTGCGGGTCGTGTTCGACTCGCGGCCCGAGGTGTTCGCGCACAACGTCGAGACGGTGCCGCGCATCTTCAAGCGCATCAGACCGGCCTTTCGCTACGAGCGGTCGCTCGACGTCATCACGCAGGCGCGCGACTACGGCCTCATCACGAAGTCGAATCTGATTCTGGGCATGGGTGAGACACGCGAGGAGGTCTCGCAGGCACTGCGCGATCTGCACGCCGCGGGCACCGACATCGTCACGATCACGCAGTACTTGCGACCGACACCGCGCCACCACCCGATCGACCGCTGGGTCAAGCCAGACGAGTTCGTCGAGATCAAGGCCGAAGCCGAAGAGATCGGGTTTCTCGGCGTGCTGGCCGGCCCGCTCGTGCGCTCGAGCTACCGGGCGGGTCGCCTCTGGGCGCAGTCGATGGTCGCGAAGGGCCGGCCGATACCCGAGTCGATGCGTGCTCTCGCCGACACGACAGCGGGTTTCGCCCAAGCCGTGGGCTGAGCACGCCGTAACATCCCCGAAACAATCGGGACACTGACGAGAAATGCCCTGCGCCTAGAGTCGATGCGAGGCTGCGCCTGCAGTCATCCGGTACCAAGCTCAGGAGATCTGTCACATGTTCAGTGATTCTTCCGAGGTGCTGAAGTTCATCAAGGACACGGACGTCGTCTTCCTCGACATCCGCTTCACCGACCTCCTCGGTGTCCAGCAGCACTTCAACATCCCCGCCGCGACCGTCGACGAAGAGTTCTTCACGGTCGGCCAACTGTTCGACGGCTCCTCGATTCGAGGCTTCCAGTCGATTCATGAGTCTGACCTGCAGCTCATCCCAGACGTGTCGACGGCCTACGTCGACCCCTTCCGCACCGAGCGCACGCTCATCATGATCTTCGACATCTACAACCCGCGCAACGGCGAGATCTACAGTCGCGACCCGCGCCAGGTGGCGAAGAAGGCCGAGAAGTACCTCGCCTCGACCGGCATCGCCGACACGGCGTTCTTCGCTCCCGAAGCCGAGTTCTACATCTTCGACGACGTGCGCTACGAAGTGAAGCAGAACACCTCGTTCTACTCGGTCGACTCGAGCGAAGCCGCGTGGAACACCGCGCGCGCCGAAGAGGGCGGCAACCTCGCCAACAAGACCCCCTTCAAGGGCGGCTACTTTCCGGTCAGCCCGGTCGACCAGCACGCCGACCTTCGCGACGACATCGTCGTCAAGCTCATCGAGGTCGGGCTCGACGTCGAGCGCAGCCACCACGAGGTGGGCACCGCCGGCCAGGGTGAGATCAACTACAAGTTCGACACCATGGTGTCGGCCGCCGACGACATCTTGAAGTTCAAGTACATCGTCAAGAACACCGCCCTCGAGTGGGGCAAGGTCGCCACCTTCATGCCGAAGCCGCTCTTCGGCGACAACGGATCGGGCATGCACACCCACCAGTCGCTGTGGAACGACGGCAAGCCGCTGTTCTACGACGAGGCCGGCTACGGCGGGCTCAGCGACATCGCGCGCTGGTACATCGGCGGCCTGCTCAAGCACGCCCCCGCGGTGCTCGCGTTCACGAACCCCTCGCTGAACTCGTACCACCGACTCGTCAAGGGCTTCGAGGCTCCCGTCAACCTGGTGTACTCGGCGGGCAACCGCTCGGCCGCCATCCGCATCCCGATCACGGGTACGAACCCCAAGGCCAAGCGCATCGAGTTCCGCGCGCCCGACGCCTCGGGCAACCCGTACCTCGCGTTCGCGGCGCAGATGATGGCCGGCCTCGACGGAATCCTCAACAAGATCGAGCCGCACGAGCCCGTCGACAAAGACCTCTACGAGCTGCCGCCCGAAGAGGCCAAGGGCATTCCGCAGGTTCCCGGGTCGCTCGAAGAGGCGCTCGTCGCGCTCGAGAACGACCACGAGTTCTTGCTGCAGGGTGGGGTCTTCACGAAAGACCTCATCGAGACCTGGATCGACTGGAAGCGCGAGAAAGAGATTCTTCCTGCAGCGCAGCGACCGCACCCGTTCGAGTACGAGCTGTACTTCTCGGTCTAGCGTTCACCCCGCCACCACAGCACGCGAGGGCCTCGTTCCGTTTCGGAGCGGGGCCTTCGCGCTGTTCGGGATGCTCGCGCGAGCTACGTCGTGCCGTAGAAGCCGCGCTCGAAGACCTGGCGGGCCAGGCGCGTCGTGCGCAAGTAGTCTTCCTCGAGTTGCGAAGCTCCCCCCGCCGGGTAGCCCATGAGCCGCGCGACGCCCTCGAGCTGGGGCCGGTCGGTCGGCAGCACGTCTGAGGTCTTGGCGCTCCAGAGCGTCAGGGCCGACCGCGCACGAGAGGCGATCACCCACGCGGCACGCAGGCGCTCAGCATCTGACGCCGACACGAGCTGAGCATCCATCGCCGCATCGAGGGCTTCCAGCGTCGACGTCGTGGCCAGCGCGGGCTCGTCAGCGGCATGCTGCAGCTGCAGCAGCTGCACGAACCACTCGACGTCGCTCAGCGAGCCCCGCCCCAGCTTGAGGTGCCGCGCAGGGTCGGCGGCTTGCGGCAAGCGCTCTGATTCGACGCGGGCCTTGATGCGTCGAACCTCACGGGCGTCCGCCTCGGCGAGCGAGGCCGGGTAGCGCACGGTGTTGGCGAGCGCGGTGAAATCGGCCATGAGCTCGGTGTCGCCCGCCACGGCGCGCGCGCGCAGCAGCGCCTGGGCCTCCCAGGTGAGCGACCAGCGCTCGTAGTAGGCGCGATACGAGTCGAGCGAGCGCACGATCGCACCGTTCTTGCCCTCGGGCCTGAGGTCGTTGTCGAGGTCGAGCGGAAGCCGAATGTCGTCGGTGAGCCGTGCGAGCTCGTGCACGATGCGCTCTGCACGCGACTGCGCCTCGTCACCAGCGCCGGCGTCTCGGTAGACGTACATGACGTCGGCGTCAGAGCCGAAGCCCAGCTCGGCTCCCCCATACCGACCCATGCCGATGATCGCGAACTCGATGCCGTCGCCGAACCGGTGGGCGAGCGACAGCGCCCCGGTGAGCACCGTCGTCGTCACGTCGCTCAGGGCGCGCCCGAGCTCATCGACGGTGATGACGTTCAAGATGGCGGCGAGGGCCAGGCGCAGCAGCTCGCGCCGTCGCGCGGTGCGCAGCGCTTTCGCGGCGGCGTCGATGTCGCCGTCGTGCCGGGCGACCGTCGCGCGCGCCTCATCGAGCAGCGTCGCGAGCGCGCGCGGGCGCAGCTCGTCTTCGTTCTCGAGCCACGCGGCACCCTCGGGAATGCGCTCGAACAAGCCGCCGACATAGCGCGATGACGCGAGCACGCTCGTCAGACGCTGGGCGGCACCGCTCGAATCGCGCAGCATGCGCAAGAACCAATAGGCCTCACCGAGGTCGTCGCTCAGGCGACGAAACGAGAGCAGACCATAGTCGGGGTCGGCGCCGTCGGCGAGCCACTGCAGAATGACGGGCAGCAGCGTGCGCTGAATCTGCGCCCGGCGAGACACCCCGCTCGTGAGCGCCGCAATGTGGTGCAGCGCGCCCCGAGGGTCGACGAAGCCGATAGCGCTGAGTCGCGCGACCGCCTGCTCGCTCGTGAGCGCCAGCCCGTCGTCGGGCAGCGCCGCCACCGCCGACAGCAGGGGGCGGTAGAACAGCCGCTCGTGCAGCGAGCGCACCGCGATCTTCGTCTGCTGCCATCGGTCGATGAGCTCGCCGGCGCTGGGCGCCAAGCCCGTGGCGCGCGCGAGCACGCGCAACCGGTCGTCATCGCGCGGCATGAGATGCGTGCGCTGCAGACGCTCGAGCTGCACGCGGTGCTCGATGACGCGCAGCAGCCGGTAGTCGCGGCCGAACTCGGCAGCTTCGACCCGGCCGATATAGCCGTGCTGAGCGAGCGCCGCGAGCGCACCGAGCGTGTCGGGCTGACGCACCCGATCGTCGCCGTGGCCGTGCACGAGCTGCAGCAGCTGAATCGTGAACTCGACGTCGCGCAGCCCGCCCGGGCCGAGCTTGAGCTGAACATCCACTTCGTCAGAAGGAATATGGTCGGTGACACGCTCGCGCATGCGCTGCACCGATTCGACGAAGCCCTCGCGCTGCGAGCTCGACCAGACCAAGGGATGCACGCTCTCGCAGTACAGCCGACCCAGCTCGGGGTCTCCGGCCAGGGGTCGCGACTTCAAGAGCGCCTGAAACTCCCAGCTCTTCGCCCAGCGGTCGTAGTAGGCGCGGTGCGACTCGAGCGTGCGCACGAGCGCGCCGTCTTTGCCCTCGGGGCGCAGGTTCGCGTCGACCTCCCACAGGGGCGGTTCGAAGCCGGGCTCTTGAATGCCGCGTGCCGTCTCGGCCGCGAGTCGAGTGGCGATCTCGACCGCGCGCGACGGCTCAAGATCGTCGGCGGCGTCGGCGACATAGATGACGTCGACGTCGCTGATGTAGTTGAGCTCGCGCGCGCCCGCCTTGCCCATGCCGATGATCGCGAGCCGCGTGCGCGCCACCTCATCGGTGGCGAAGCTGCTCGCGCGGCGTGCGAGCAGCAGACTGGCATCGAGCGTCGCACCGGCCAGGTCGGCGAGAGCCGCTGATACCACGGGCTGCGCCTCGAGGGGGTCTGCATGCTCGAGATCCCACGCGGCGATGCGGGTCAACCAGTGGCGGTAGCGCACCCGCATCGCGGTGCGAGCGGCCTCGTTGTCAGCGTGCGCGTCGACCGCGGCCGAGAGATCTCGGCGCAACTCGTCGACACCGGGCAGGGCGCGCAACGGCGTGCGCAGGGCCGCAAGCTCATCGGGTCTGCGCCGCAGAAACTCGGCGAGACCCTCGCTCGCGCCGAGCACGCGCACGAGCCTGGTCGCCCAGGCTGCGTCGTCGAGCACCGGCCGGAGGGCATCCTGATGCTGCTCGTGCAGCCGCACCAGCTGCCGCAGCGCGCGGTCAGGGTCGGCCGCGAGGCTGAAGGCGTCGAGCAGCGACTCAAAGCCTTCGAGCGCGTCACGCGCCTCGCTCAACTCAGAGAAACCGAGTCGAGCGAGCTCAGTCAGCGTTGACGGGCTTCGCGTCATGGTGGGGCCGGCCCAGGTTAGAGAATCTCGAGATTGCTCTCGAGTTCGTACGGGGTGACCTGAGCGCGGTAGGCCGACCACTCGCGACGCTTGTTGAGCAGCACGTAGTTGAAGACCTGCTCACCGAGCGTCTCGGCGACGAGCTCACTGTCTTCCATGAGGGCGAGGGCTCGATCGAGGCTCGACGGCAGCGCCTGGTAGCCCAGAGCACGCCGCTCAGACTCGGTCAGCGCCCACACGGTGTCTTCAGCCTCGGGGGGCAACTCGTAGCCGTTCTCGATGCCCTTGAGACCGGCAGCGAGCAGGAGCGAGTAGGACAAGTAAGGGTTCGCGGCCGAATCGATGCCGCGGTACTCGACGCGGGCGCTCTGCCCCTTGCCCGGCTTGTAGAGCGGCACGCGCACGAGCGCCGACCGGTTGTTGTGCCCCCAGGTGACATAGCTCGGGGCCTCATCGCCGCCCCACAAGCGCTTGTACGAATTGACGAACTGATTCGTGATCGCCGTGATCTCGGGCGCGTGAGTGAGCAGACCCGCCACGAACTGACGACCGATCTTCGAGAGCTGGTACTGCCCTGAAGCATCGAAGAACGCGTTGGTGTCACCCTCGAAGAGCGACATGTGGGTGTGCATGCCCGAACCCGGCTGCGCGGCGAGCGGCTTCGGCATGAAGGTGGCGTAGACGCCCTGCTCGATAGCGACCTCTTTCACGACCGTGCGGAAGGTCATGATGTTGTCGGCCGTCGTCAGCGCATCGGCGTATCGAAGATCGATCTCGTTCTGACCGGGACCCGCCTCATGGTGGCTGAACTCGACCGAGATGCCGAGATCTTCGAGCATGCGCACCGCGCGGCGCCTGAAGTCGTGGGCGCTACCGCCCGGCACGTTGTCGAAGTACCCGGCAGAATCGACCGGCTGGGGGCCCTTCGGGCCGAGCTTGCTGCTCTTGAGCAGGTAGAACTCGATCTCGGGGTGCGTGTAGAACGTGAAGCCGCGGTCGGCGGCCTTGGCGAGCGTGCGCTTGAGCACATTGCGCGGGTCAGCGGAAGCGGGCTGACCGTCGGGAGTCGTGATGTCGCAGAACATGCGCGCAGTCGGGTCGACCTCGCCGCGCCACGGCAGAATCTGGAACGTCGTCGGGTCGGGATGCAGCAGCACATCGGCCTCGAACGCCCGCGTGAAGCCCTCGATCGACGAACCGTCGATGCCCAGCCCCTCGGCGAACGCACCCTCGACCTCGGCGGGCGCGACCGCGACCATCTTCAGACTGCCCACCACATCGGTGAACCACAGCCGCACGAACTTGACCCCGCGCTCTTCGATCGTGCGAAGAACGAAGTCGCGCTGCTTGTCCATGCTGACCCTTCTGATAGCCGAGAGTGCGGTCGAACGGGCTCTCACAGCCCCGCCATTAGGCTACTGCGTATGCCCCGCCTGCGCGTCGCCCTGGCCCAGTCGAACCCCGTCGTCGGCGACCTCGTCGGCAACGCTCAGCAGATCGTCGACGCCGTGCGCGCGGCCGCCGAGCAGGGAGCCGACCTCGTGGCGACCGGAGAGATGGCACTCACCGGATACCCGATCGAAGACCTCGCCCAGCGCCCGTCGTTCTTGGTGACCGCCTCGCGCGCAGTGCCCGCCCTCGCCGCACGACTCGCTGACGAAGGGCTCGGCGAGACCGTCGTCATCGTGGGGCACCCAGACGGCCCGCATGAGCCTCGACTGCTCGGCACCTCGAACGCCCCCACCGCGATCGCGCAGAACTGTGCGAGCGTGCTGCATCGCGGGCAGGTTGTCGCCCGCTACGCCAAGCACCACCTGCCCAACTACTCGGTCTTCGACGAATACCGCATCTTCATTCCCGGAGACGAACTGCTCGTGCTGCGCCTGCGCGGCGTCGACGTCGCCGTCATCGTGTGCGAAGACCTCTGGCGCGACGGCGGCCCCGTCGGCCGAGTGCTCGACGCCGACGCCGGAGTGCTCATCGTCATCAACGCCTCCCCCTTCGAACGCGACAAAGACGAAGTGCGCCTGCCCCTCGTGACGCGTCGGGCGACCGAGACAGACACCGTCGTCGCCTACGTCAACATCGTCGGCGGTCAAGACGACCTCGTGTTCGACGGCGACAGCGTCGTCGTCGACGGCCAAGGAACGATACTGGCGCGCGCCCCGCAGTTCGTCGAGCACCTGCTGGTGGTCGACGTGGATGCGGCCGACCACACCGAGACCGAGTTGCCGCCGAACGTGCGGCGCGTCGAACTCGAGGTGCGGGGTGCGGCGGAGGAGCATCCCATCGCCACTGACGTTGCCGTGCTCGCGGATGACCGCGAGCAGCTCTGGAACGCACTCGTCACAGGCACGCGCGACTACGTGCGCAAGAACGGGTTTCGCAGCGTCATTCTGGGGCTCTCGGGCGGCATCGACTCGAGCGTGTGCGCGGCCATCGCGGCCGACGCGATCGGGGCCGAGAACGTCTACGGCGTCTCGATGCCCTCGCGCTACAGCTCAGACCACTCGCGCAGCGATGCCGACGAACTCGCGGAGCGCATCGGGCTCAACTATTCGGTCGAGCCCATCGCCGACCTCGTTCAGCCCGTCGAGAGTCAGCTCGCGCTCACCGGGGTCGCCGCCGAGAACCTGCAGGCGCGCATTCGAGCGATCATTCTCATGGGGCTGTCGAACATGCACGGGCACCTCGTGCTCACGACGGGCAACAAGACCGAGCTCGCGGTGGGCTACTCGACGATCTACGGCGACTCGGTCGGCGGGTTCGCCCCCATCAAAGACGTGCCGAAGCTGCTCGTCTGGGAGCTCGCGCGGTGGCGCAACGACGCTGCGGTCGCGCGCGGTGAAACCCCGCCGATTCCGCGCGGGTCGATCGAGAAGCCGCCGAGCGCCGAGCTGCGGCCCGACCAGACCGACCAAGACACGCTGCCGCCCTACGAAGTGCTCGACGCGATTCTCGACGCCTACGTCACCCGCGCGCTCGGGCACGACGACGTCGTCGCGCTCGGCTACGACCGCGAGACGGTCGACTTCGTCACCGGGCTCGTCGACCGCTCGGAGTGGAAGCGCAGGCAGGGTGCCATCGGGCCGAAGATCTCGGGCATGGCTTTCGGGCGCGACCGACGGCTGCCGATTACGTACAGGCCGACTGAGTAGCCACCGGTCTAGGGTGGTGAGCATGGCTGAGGCACCGAAGCGCGTTCGCACTCGACACTTCGCGCGGGCGAAAGAACAGGGCATCAAGATCACCGGGCTCACGTCGTACGACGTGCTCACCGCGCAGATCTTCGATGAGGCCGGCATCGACTTTCTGCTCGTCGGCGACTCTGCGGGCAACACCGTGCTCGGCTACGACACGACCCTGCCGGTGACGATCGACGAGCTCATACCCCTCACTCGAGGCGTCGTGAGCGGCGTCAAGCGCGCCCTGGTCGTCGCCGACATGCCGTTCGGTTCGTACGAGACCGGCCCCGAAGAGGCGCTGCACACGGCGTTTCGGTTCATGAAAGAGACCGGAGCCCACGCCGTGAAGCTCGAAGGCGGAGTTCGCTCGGCCAAGCAGATACGCCGCATCGTGTCGGCGGGCATCCCCGTCATGGCGCACATCGGATTCACGCCGCAGAGCGAGCACGGGCTCGGCGGCCACGTCATTCAGGGTCGCGGCGAGGCGGCCGAAGCCCTGCTGGCCGACGCGCGCGCGGTCGAAGAGGCTGGAGCGTTCGCCGTCGTGCTCGAGATGATTCCCGCCGAAGTGGCGCGGCAGATCACCGCCGAGTTGAGCATCCCGACCATCAGTGTCGGCGGCGGCCCCCACTGCGACGGCCAGCTCGTCGTCTGGACAGACTGGGCGGGCCTCACCGGCGGGCGCATTCCGAAGTTCGTGAAGCAGTATGCGAACCTGCGCCAGGTGCTGACGGATGCTGCGCTCGCGTACAAGGCCGACGTCGAGTCGGGCGCCTACCCCGACGAGGCGCACAGCTACAGCGACGAGTCCGCCGAGAAAGCGCTGCAGGAGCGCGCGAACTAGCTTCGCCACTGGCGAACGTCGCTAGATTCGCCACAAACCGTGGTGACCTCGCGACGTGAACGCCCTTTTGCGCCAGATCTGGAGGGGAACTACTCCTCTTCGTCGGCGTCCCACTGGCGCGAGCGCTCGCGCGCGATCTCGGGGGCGCGGCGGGCTTCGGCCTCCGAGTCGTAAGGGCCGTCACGATCCATGCCCAGCGACTGCGGGCCCTGCTCGACCTCGCCGGTCTTGTGGTTGTACCACCACTGCTCTGCCATGGGCCACTCCCCTCGCTCGGTAGACTCGACTCTATGCCCCGCGACGAACACGGTCACCTCGTCGCCGGGCGACTGTCACCGCAGCGCAGTGTTCCGGCGAGCATCCCGAAGCCGCCGTACGTGGGCAAAGCGGCACCGCCACCGCACGTCGGCGGCGATGTCTACGACGCCGAGACGATCGAGCTCATCCGCGAGTCTGGCCGCATCGCCGCGCAAGCCGTCGAGGCCGTCGGCGCTGCCATCGCGCCGGGCGTCACGACCGACGAGCTCGACCGCATCGCGCACGAGTACGTGCTCGACCACGGGGCCTACCCGTCGACGCTCGGCTACCGCGGGTTTCCGAAGTCGTGCTGCACGAGCCTCAACGAGGTGATCTGCCACGGCATCCCCGACGACACCGTCATCGCCGAGGGCGACATCGTCAACATCGACATCACAGCCTTCAAGAACGGCGTGCACGGCGACCTCAACAAGACCTTCATCGCGGGCGCAGCGAGTGACGAGGCGAGCCTGCTCGTCGAGCGCACCGCCGAGGCGCTCAACCGCGGCATCAAGGCCGTCGCACCCGGACGCCAGATCAACGTCATCGGCCGAGCGATCGAGGCCTACGCCACGCGGTTCGGCTACGGGGTGGTGCGCGACTTCACGGGCCACGGCGTCGGGCGGTCGTTTCACTCGGGGCTCATCGTTCCGCACTACGACGCCGCGCCCGACTACTCGACGGTTATGGAGGTGGGCATGGTCTTCACGATCGAGCCGATGCTGACCCTCGGCACGATCGAGTGGGACATGTGGGCCGACGACTGGACGGTCACGACGAAAGACAAGAAGCTCACGGCGCAGTTCGAGCACACGCTCGTCGTCACCGAACGAGGGGCCGAGATTCTCACACTGCCGTGAGAGCCCGCCGCAACGACAGGAGACCCGCATGACCCGCGCCATCGGCATCGATATCGGCGGCACCGGCATCAAAGGGGCGATCGTCGACTTGGATGCGGGCGAGCTCGTCAGCGAGCGCGTCAAGCAGAACACCCCGGAAGGCGGTGAGCCCGACGCGATCATCGACACCGTGCGGCAGATTGTCGACGAGCTCATCAGTGAGCACGGCGGCGACGACGTCGCCCACATCGGGGTGTGTTTTCCGGCGATCGTGCGCAACGGTCGCACGATGTCGGCCGCGAACGTGAGTGACGACTGGATCGGGCTCGACGCCGACACCCTCTTCGGCGAGGCCCTCGGCCGCGACATCCACTTCGTCAACGACGCCGATGCTGCGGGATATGCCGAAGCGGTCTACGGCGCAGCGCGCGACCAGCGCGGTCTCGTCATCGTCACAACGCTCGGCACCGGCATCGGCAGCGCCTTCATCTACGACGGCGTGCTCGTGCCCAACACCGAGCTCGGGCACCTCGAGCTCGACGGAGACGACGCCGAGCACTGGGCGGCCAACTCAGCCCGCGAGCGCGAAGAGCTGTCGTTCGAGGAGTGGGCGACACGACTGACCCGCTACTACCGACACGTCGAGTTCTTGTTCTCACCCGACCTGCTCGTCATCGGCGGCGGGGTCTCGAAGCAGCATGACGAGTTCATGCACCTCATCGACGTCGAGACGCCCATCGTTCCGGCCGAGCTGCGCAACAACGCGGGCATCATGGGTGCCGCTGCTCTCGCCGAGCGCCACGCGCGCTAGCCCTGGTCAGGCGTCGCGGGCACGTCAGAGTTGCCGTCTGTGGCGCTAGTCGCCGAACGTTTCACGACTCATGCCACGCACGGCGACTGTCGCGCGCGGGCGCAGGCGCGGCGCCGGCTACTGGCGCTTGAACTGGTTGACGAGCGGGCAGTCGAAGGGATCGCGCGCTGAGAGTCCGACGCGGTTGAGATAGTCGATGACGATGCCGTACGAGCGAATCACGCCCGTCTCGGTGTACGAGATGCCCGTCGTGGCCGCATACTCGCGCACGATCTCTCGGGCACGGCTGAGCGCCGGGCGCGGCATGTTCGGAAAGAGGTGGTGCTCGACCTGGTGGTTGAGACCGCCGAACATGACGGTCGCCCACCAGCCGCCCTTGAGGTTGCGCGAGGTCAGAATCTGGCGGTGCAAGAAGTCGAGCGAGGTGTCGTTCTCGAGAATCGGCATGCCCTTGTGGTTGGGGGCGAAGGATGCTCCCATGTAGACGCCGAAGACCGCGAGCTGCACGCCCAAGAATGCGAAGGCCATGCCGAGCGGCAGGAACAGGAAGATCGCGGTGATGTACAGCGACAGCCGCAAGAAGATGAGTGCGAGCTCGAGGTAGCGGTGCTCGACCTTGCCCTTCTCGAAGAGCGTGAGCACCGAGCGGAAGTGCAGATTGATGCCTTCGAGCGTCAGCAGCGGGAAGAACAGGTACCCCTGGCGGCGTGTGATGAGGGCGAGAAATCCCGTCGACTTCTCGGCGTCGGCCTCGGTAAAGACGATCGTGTCTGGCTCGATGTCGGGGTCGGCGCCCTTCTGATTGGGCTTGGCGTGGTGGCGCGAGTGCTTGTGCATCCACCAGTGGTAGCTGATGCCGACCACCGCGGTGGCGAGAATGCGCCCGACCCAGTCGTTGACCTTGCCCGACGCGAAGATCTGGCGGTGCGAAGCCTCGTGCGTGACGAAGGCGATCTGCGTGAGCACGATGCCGAGCGCGGCGGCCATAAGCAGCTGGAACCAGCTGTCGCCCAGCAGCACCATGCCGGTCACGATGCCGCCGAGGGCCGCAGCGAGGGCGGCGAAGACGAGGTAGTAGAACCCCTCGCGACGCCTCAGCAGACCGGCATCGCGCACCGTGCGCATGAGGGCCGAGTATGACGCGGTGATCGGAACAGCGTTCGGATCACGCGGAGTCGTCGTGCGCACGGAGCCGAGTGAACCGGAGGAGGCAAGAGAGGTCATGAGGCCTTCGGGGTCGGTATGCGACTTCCCAGCCGTCACGGTGTGCGAGCGAGTGCTCACCAGATGTTCTGACTCTACGCACGCCCGCATGCCAAACGCGGCATGCCGGGCCGATGCACAGCAGAGGCTTACCTTGCTTGCTGTCGACGTGAGGCGGGAGTTGACTGTGGCGATGAGCAAGTCGCAGTCAGAACCTTCGCCGACATCGGGTCTGCACGACGCAGAACCGCACGACCGGGGCGCGTTCTCTGACGGGCTCAACAAGCTGCGCGCCGGAGTTCTCGGGGCGAACGACGGCATCGTCTCGGTCGCCGCGGTCGTCGTCGGTGTGGCTGGCGCGACGAGCGAGCTCGCGCCGATCATCACTGCCGGCGCTGCCGCCGTGGTGGGCGGAGCCTTCTCGATGGCGCTGGGCGAGTATGTGTCGGTCGCGAGCGCGCGCGACAGCCAGACCGCGCTCATCGCGAAAGAGAAGCGCGAGCTCGCCGAGATGCCCGACGAAGAACTGGCCGAGCTCGCGGCCATCTACGAGGCGAAGGGGCTCAGCGCCCAGACCGCGCAGCGCGTCGCCGAAGAGCTGACGGCGCATGATGCGCTCGCCGCGCACCTCGAGGCCGAGCTGCACATCGACGAGACCGAGGTCTTGAAGCCCTGGCAGGCGGCGTGGGCCTCATTCGCCGCGTTTCTGCTCGGCGCGGTGCTGCCGATGCTCGCGATCACGCTGCCACCCGCCGACCTGCGGATTCCGATCACCTTCGCCGCCACGCTGCTGGCCCTCGGCATCACCGGGGCGCTCGGCGCGGTGCTCGGCAAGAGCCCGTGGGTGCGGCCCACCGTGCGCGTTCTCATCGGCGGCACGATCGCCCTCGCGGTCACCTTCGGCATCGGCGCGCTGCTCGGCACCGCGATCGGCTAGTTCTCGCCGCCAGCGCACGACGGGTACCCTGGCGTGTGCCCTCCGACCCCCACCACTCCCCCGATGCGCACGCCATCGACCCCGATGACCTCGCGACCACGCTGCGAGTGCTGAGCACGCTGCACGAGCTCGACCACGAGCATCCTGATTTCATCGCCGTGCGCCACGCGACCGCGCACATGTTCCGCGCCGTCAAAGTGCACCGGCGCCTCTCGAAGCGCGCCGAAGTGCTCGCGGCCGACAAGGCCGTCATCGAGGCGACCGCGACCGGCTCGCCCGACCGCATCGACGACGAGACGCGCGGCGTCGACATCAGCTCGTCGACCGACGCCCCCTTCGCGGGCGAGCTCACGCGCCCGCAGGCGTGCTACGTGTGCAAGCAGCAGTACACGCTCGTCGACGCCTTCTACCACCAGCTGTGCCCCGAGTGCGCGCGACTCAATCACGCGAAGCGGGATGCCCGCACCGACCTGACCGGGCGCCGAGCCCTGCTCACCGGCGGCCGCGCCAAGATCGGCATGTACATCGCTCTGCGCCTGCTGCGAGACGGCGCGCACACGACGATCACGACGCGCTTTCCGCGCGACGCGGTTCGGCGGTTCTCGGCCCTGCCAGACTCAGCCGAGTGGATCGACCGACTGCGCATCGTCGGCATCGACCTGCGCGACCCGGCGCAAGTGATCGGGCTCGCCGAATCGGTCGCCGCCGCCGGGCCCCTCGACATCATCATCAACAACGCAGCGCAGACCGTACGACGCTCACCCGGCGCCTATCAGCCGCTCATCGAGGCCGAGCTCGCTCCCCTGCCAGACGGGCCGCTACCTGAGCTCGTGACGTTCGGCCACACGACTGATCCGCACCCCTTGGCGCTGGCAGAGTCAGTGTCAGCCCACCCGATTCTCTCGGCCGCGGCGGCGAAGGCCGAGCAGCTGACGCACGCGGCGATGACGGCCGGCAGTGCATCCATCGAGCGCCACCGGGCCGGCACCGCGATAGATGCGGGCGGGCTTGTTCCCGACGTGCACGACGTCAACAGCTGGACGCAGGCGGTCGGCGCCGTCGAGCCCCTCGAGATGCTCGAGGTGCAGCTCGCCAACTCGATCGCGCCGTTCATTCTCGTCGACCGGTTGCGGCCCTCGCTCGCCGCGTCGCCATTCGCCCGCACCTACGTCGTCAACGTCAGCGCGATGGAGGGCGTCTTCGGCCGCGGCTACAAGGGGCCGGGCCACCCGCACACCAACATGGCCAAAGCCGCCATGAACATGCTCACGCGCACGAGCGCTCGCGAGATGTTCGAGACCGACGGCATTCTCATGACGAGCGTCGACACCGGGTGGATCACCGACGAGCGACCGCACCCCACAAAGCTGCGGCTCGCCGACGAAGGCTTCCACGCCCCGCTCGACCTCGTCGACGGCGCGGCTCGCGTCTACGACCCCATCGTGCGCGGCGAGGCGGGCGAAGACCTCTTCGGGGTGTTCTTGAAAGACTACAAACCCTCTCAGTGGTGAGGGTGAGGCAAGTGGGTCGGCCGATACGCCGGGTTCTGTTCCAGGAATTGCTTCCCTTCGACGGCCATCTCTCTCGGCGAGCCGTTGCCGACACGCTCTAGCGGTCTACCCGACACCTCGGCGAGCAGCGTCAACGGTGTCTGTCTGACCTTGCTCCGGGCGAGGTTTACCTAGCAAGCCCGATCACTCGGGCTTCTGGTGGTCTCTTACACCACCGTTTCACCCTTACCGCCGACTTGCGTCGGAGGCGGTCTGCTCTCTGTTGCACTGTTCTCGCGCATTTCTGCGGGTGGGTGTTACCCACCGCCCTGCTCTGCGGAGCCCGGACGTTCCTCGGCAGAGTCGTTCCCCTTGCGGGGCGTGCCTCCGACGCGACCGTCTGGCCGGCCCACTTGCACTGATCAGGATACGCCCTCGCTCTCACGGGGCCCGATGTTTGCCCTTGGGCGGTGGTGACGCGAGCGGCCGCAGAGTTGAACGGCCGTGAACGGGTCGGCGGTAGTTGCGGCGAATGCCCGACAGCCACAGACGAATAACCCCATCGACGTCACCGAGGGACGCGTCGTGCTGTTCTGTCTCGAACGCGTTGACGGGAGGGGGATCGGGAGCAAGACCGTAGTCGAGAGACACCAGTGAACCAGCCCTTCCTCAGCGAACAGTGCGTCGGCCAAGGTCTGGGGCGTTGCTTGATGCTACACCGTGCTACCGCCAGAACTCGGTAGCGCGGTCGACTCGAAGATGTCTGTCAGGGTGCGTGCCGCAACCTGCTGGGCGACATCACGCAAGGTCATGTTGTGCGATCGCGCGTATTCGCGCAGTGTGGTGAACGCCTGATCCATGTCGAGCGAGCGCACCGCCGCCAAAACGCCCTTCGCCTGTTCGATGAGCACGCGGCTCTCGAGCGCTCTCTGCAGTTGCTCGTTGAGGATATGGCTTTCGCGGATGCTGCGTTCGTGCAAGATGCCGATCGTGGCGATATCGGCCAAGGCCTGCGCGATCAGTGCGTCTTGCTCAGTGGGGCCGCCTGACGCTCTGCTGAAGAGGTTCATCGCGCCCAAGACCTGGCCTCGAAGCCGCATCGGCGTCGCGAAGACGGCGTGAAAACCCTGCTGCAGGGCGGCGGCCTGAAACACGGGCCATGCCCCGCCCTCGCTCTGCATGTCGGCGACGGTGACCGCCGCCCCCTGTCTGAAGCAGTCGACGCACGGGCCAGCCCCCGCGCTCAACTGAATGACTTCGACGAACTGCGCTTGCTCGCTCGACGAGGCGACCAGCTGAAGCTCACCGCTCTCGTCGGCGAGCACGAGGCCGCCCGCATCGACGTCGAGCAGTTCGACGCATTCGTTGACGAGCCGGTGCAACAGGTCGATGACGTCGAAGTCGGCGATCAACGTGTCGGCGACTGAGACGAAAGCGTCGGCAGTGCGCTGTTCCCGAGACTTCTCGCTCATGAGAGTTCCTTTTGATAAGGAGGATGCGCTTCCCCACCTGGGCCAGGCGGAGAACAGTTCACGGGTGTGTGGGCGACTCGAGTTGCGAGCGGAGTGCGCCTCAGTCTAGGCGCACGACTACGGGAACGCACGAAGTACGCATACACTGGCCACCCCGACGCTCTCTCCCTTAGTGGTGGCGTTCCGCCGGCCGAATGAGGCGGGAGCCGACATGGCAGAACGGCAGCCGCCCGATGGAGTGCACGCTGCAACGTCGAACCCCTGGGGTTTGTGCACTCCGTTCATGACAGAGTTGCCCATCTCAGGCGCGGTCATTGCCGTCATCGATCGGGTGGGCCACAGGTCGACTGTCGCCGTCACAGACCCCGTTGCAGCCCGCTGGGATGAGCTCGAACTCGAACTCGGCACCGGCCCCCTCACTGACGCCACCGTGGAGTCAGCACCCCAACTCGTCAGCGATGCTCGTGAAGCCGCCCTGAATCCCGTGATCGGAGCACATCTCGTCGCCCTCGGGGTCAGAGCACTGTTCGCGTTTCCGCTCACGCTAGGCATGGCGACGGTAGGCGTCGTGGGGTTGTACCGCACGCGTGCCGGGCCCCTCACCTCAGACAACGTCAGTGTGGCAATATCACTCGCCAGGTCTGCATCAGCACCTGCCGTGCGCGAGGCACTGCAACGGGCACGGTCGGAAGGCAACGTCGAGCTTGAGGGAAGCGGCCCCGGGTTGCGCCGCGAGGTGCATCAGGCAACCGGGATGCTCAGCGCCCAACTCGATGTGTCGACGACCGAGGCGTTCGCTCGACTACGGGGGTACGCGATATCGAGCGGGCGGTCGATCACTGCGGTATCGCTCGATATCGTCACCGGCACGATCGACGGAGCCGATATCGACTGATGAGGCGCGGTACGCACAGTGTGCTCAGCGCGAGAACGAGGCGCGAGCATCCATCGCCTGATTGGCGCACGCGTCGGCGCGCGCGTTCTCGAGGCGCGGCACCCACTCGAAGCGCACGGGAGTGCCCGAGAGCAGGGCGCGCGCCTCGGCGGCGAGCTCTGCCATGGCCGGGTGCTTGATCTTCCAGCGACCCATCATCTGCTCGACGACGAGCTTCGAATCCATGCGGATCGTGAGCTCGGCATCGGGGTCGAGCTCGAGCGCGCGGCGCACACCGGCGAGCATGCCGCTGTACTCGGCGACGTTGTTCGTGGCGGTGCCGACCCAGACTCCCACCTCGGCGATCACCTCACCGCTCGCCGGGTCGATGACGACGGCCCCTCCGGCGGCCGGGCCAGGGTTGCCCCGCGACCCGCCGTCGGCCTCGATGAGCAGCTCGCGAGTCACAGGCCGCTCTCGTCGGTGCGCACGAGAATCGCGTTCGAGTCGGGGCACAGCAGTACCGCATCGGGCGCTGCCGCTCGCACCGCGGCGAGGTCGCTGCCCGTCAGCTCGACGCCGCTCGCGCTCGAGATGCGCGCGCGCAAGTGCGAGGCTCCCGTGCCGTAGCGCTCGCGCTGCTTCTCGTAGAGCGCCATGAGGTCTGCGGGCAGACCGGCGACGATCGCGTCTCGACGCTGCTGCGCGTCAGCACGCTCGACGGCGAGGCTCGCGATCGCCGACTCGAGGGCGGCCCTGGCCTCTGCGACCTTCTGCACGTGCGCTTCGTGAGCCTCGGTGGCCGACACGAGCTCGCTCTCGAGCGTCTCGACCTTCTCCATGACGACCAGCTCGATCTCTTCGAGATCGCCCAGCCTGGTGCGCAGCGTGGCGAGCTCGTGCTCGAGCCCTTGAATGTCTTTCACCGAAGAGCTGGCCTGCAGCCGCTGATCGTCTCGAGCGATGCGGGTCTCGACCAGCTGCACGTCGCCCTCGACTCTGCCGAGCTCGATGCGGGCGTCTTCGAGCTCGCCCCGACGCTGCACCATGAAGTCGCGAATGACGTCGGCTTCGGCGGTCAACGCGTCGAGCGCCGCCTTCTCGGGCAGTGAGCGTTCGCGGTGCGCGAGCTGCTGCAGCGTCGTGTCGAGCGCTTGCACATCGAGCAAGAGACGCTGGTCTGCGGGGCTGGCGGTCAAGGCCATGCGAAGCTCATTTCGTGGTCGTGATCGTCGATCGGTCTCGCCCTACTGTACGACCACGAAGTCCCACGGGTCGGTGCGCAGCTCGCTCACGATGACGTCGACGCCGGGCAGCTCGCCGCGCAGCTCGGCGGCGGCTGTCTCGAGCCACAGCCATTCGCTCGCCCAGTGCGACACGTCGATGAGCGCCGGGCCTGCGGCAACGCGAGCCGTCTCGACCGATTCGCTCGCCGGGTGGTGGCGAAGGTCAGAGGTGATGTACACATCGGCCGATCGCACCGCGGGCTCGCCGAGCAGTGAATCGCCGGCTCCCCCGCACAACGCCACGCGCGACACCGGTCGGTCGAACTGCCCCGCCACGCGAACACCCGTCGCCGTCGGGGGCAGGATGCCCGCGAGCTGCCGCGCGAGAGCACCGAGCGTCGTCGGCTCAGCAAGGGCCCCGACCCTGCCCAGACCGAGCCCTGGCGCGGTCTCGACGATCGGAAGAGCATACGTCAGCTGCAGCAGCTCGGCGAGGCGGGCGCTGGTTCCGCTCGCGACGATGTCGGCGTTCGTGTGCGCGCTGTACAGGGCGCAGCCGCCACGAATGAGCCGCGAGAGCAGTGCGCCCTTCGCGGTCGACTCAGCCACGGTCGTGACGCCGCGCATGAGCAGAGGGTGGTGCACGAGCAGCAGGTCGGCGCCCAGCTCGACGGCTTCGTCGACCGTGTCTGCCACGGCGTCGACGGCGAGCACGATGCGCGAGACCGTTGCTGCCGGATCTCCGCTCAGCAGCCCGGGGGCATCCCAGTCTTCAGCGCCCGAGAGGGGCCAGAGCCGCTCTGCGGCGGCCGACACGTCGGCGACCGTGGTCATGGGGTGCTCGGGGTCGCAGTCGTCATGAGGTCGTCGCTGAGCGCGGCAGGCGTGTCTGCCTCGGCTGCCGCCCGCTCGGCGGTCTGCAGCGCTCGCAGAGCGGGAATGCCCGCCACGAGCGGCGTCAGCAGACCGAGTGCGAGCGCGACGCCGACACCCAGGTCAGAGGCGCCGAGCGCGCTGTCGAGAGGAATGCCGAGCACGCCCCACAGGTATCCCTGCCACTGCAGCCCGGCGATCACCGCCGTGGTGAAGCCCCACCCGACGGCCGTGATGACGAGCAGCATGACGGTGTTCACCCAGCGCACGCGGGGGTAGACCCCACCGGCGGTCAAGAGAGACGGCGAATGCACTCGACGCGTGCGAATCATCGTCTCGGCGCCGAAGATGCCCGCCCATGCGGCGACAGGAACCGCGAGCGTCGTCACCACATCGCGGAAGAGCATGGTCATGTCGACCACGAGCAGTGCGAGGCCCGCCGTGACGGCGCCGGTCACGATCACGACGATGAGCACACTGACCGGGCGCGAACTGCGGATGCCCAGCGCGAGCAGCGCGAACCCTCCCGAGTAGAGGGCGAGCGTCGCGGCCGCAATCAGCCCCAGGCCGACAGCGAGCACGAGCGGCACGGGGTACCAGACCGGCAGCATGCGCGCGATGATGTCGACCGGGTTCGACACGAGCCCCTCAGCCACGAACGGGTTCGAGGCTGCGAGCAGCGCACCCCAGCTGATGAGCGCGAAGGCGGGAATCGTCGCCCCGAACGCCGACCACAGCACAGCAGACGAGCCGTAGGTTGCCTTCGCCTGGTAGCGCGCGATGTCTCCGCTGCTGTTCGCCCACGCCAGGCCCACCACGCTGAAGACGAGAACGGCGCCGCTCGCCATGAGCACCCAGGGGCCATCCGCGAGCGACAGCGCCGCGCCCAGGTCGACATAGGGCACCGTGAGGGCGATGAGCCCACCGACGAGCACGACCCCCAGCGCGGTCACGACCGCGCCGAGCGCCGCGATCGCGCGGAACCCGATGCCGGCGAGCACGGCGGCGATGACGAGCCCGGTGGCGGAGACGATGAGCGCGAGCATGAAGATCGGCACGCCGTCGACGACACCGCTGCCGACGAGCACCTCGGCCACGCCGGTGCCGAGCAGCCAGAGCAGGGCGCCCGCCCAGACGAGTCGGGTGACGAACGCCAGCAGTACCGGAATCGCGTTGCCCGCCGTGCCGAACGTGGCTCGAGAGACCACCATCGTCGGCTGGCCGCTCCACTTGCTCGCGAGGGTGCCGAGACCGAGCGGCAAGAACGACACGGCCACGCCGATGAGCGCCGACAGAATCGACTGGCGCAGACTCATGCCCATGCCGAGCAGCACGGCGCCGAGCGCCACGCTCACCACCGAGGCGTTCACCGCGAACCACAGCCAGAAGAGCCTGATCGACCGACCCGTGCGCATTTCGGCCGGAGTCGGCTCGAGAGCGCTCTGCTCGACGCGCGGTGCTCGAGCGGGCTCGAGCGGCTCGGCCTCGACGGCATCGAGGTCTGCCGGCTCGTCGACGACGGCGGTCGGCTCATCGCTCGGCACGGGCTCGATGACCGTGTCGCCGAGGCTCCACGGCTCGCCCTGAACGTCACCGGCCGGCTCGAGGCTCTCGGCTGCTGCGCTGGAGGTGTCGTTCTCGCCGGTCGGCGCATCGGCCGCTGCGAGCAGAGCCTCGAACGCAGTGGGGGCGCTGATCGCGACCGACCCCGTGTCAGGGATCGACGGCTCAACGAGCTCGGGCGGGGCGGGCACCGAGCCCGGAGGCGGCGGAACCGCGGTCACCGCGGCCCCGAAGGGCGGCGGCGCGTCGGCGAGTGCCAGATCGAGCTCTGGACCGCTCGGAGCGCTCACGATCGGTGGCGGCGGAGGCTCGGGCGGCGGGGCACCCACGGTCGGAGGCGCAGGGGCGACGGGAGCGACGATCGGCACGACGCCCGTGAAGGTCGACCGCACCTCTGAGACCAGCTGCTCGGCGTCGGGGCCGACCTGCTCTCGCACCGTCTGCTCCCACGCGGCGAGACGTTCGGCCTCCCGCTGCCGCAACTGCAGCTCGCGCTCGACGAGATCGAGCAGCGCGCCCGTGTCATGCGAAGGGTCGTCGAGGTCGGCGGCAGCCAGCAGCTCTTCGTCGGTGAGCGACTGCCGCTGAGGCGGCGGCGGGATGCTCGAGTCGGCTGCGGGGCTCGACACAGACTCACTGCTCGACTCGGCGACGGGGCTCGGCACAGGTGTGGCGCTGGGCTCAGGCTGAGGGCTCGGCTCAGGTGTGGCGCTCGGCTCAGTCTGAGGACTCGGCACAGGTGCGGCGCTCGGCTCAGGCGCGGCGGTCGGCGCGGTCGGAGGCGCCCAGCGCTGAAACTGCTGCGACAGCGCGCCCGCGAGGGCGTCGTCGTCGGTCGACGCCGGGTCGTAGCTGACCCCGGCAGGCGGCGGCGTGAAGGTCGACCGGCGCGGACCCTCGGGCGGCACGCCCTGCCCCTCATCGTTCACCGGCAGCTCATCCTCGACCATGCCCCGATGATAGGGCGGTCACGGCACCTGACGCGGTTGCCGAGCCGAGGAAAGCACGGCAACTCCGAGAATGATGAGCGCGAGCCCCACCCAGCCGAGCGGCTCGAGCCGCTCGCCGACCACAGCCACCGCGAGCAGCGTGGCCACGAAGGGCTCGAGCAGCGTGATCACCGTGACGGTGCTCGAGCGCAACGCCCTGATGCCCCAGCCGAAGAACAGGTAGGCGACGAACATCGGCCCGACCGCGAGATAGACGGCGATGCCGACGTTCTGCGCGCTGCCAAGCAGCGGAGCACCCGTGACGAGCAGCACGACGGCGAGCGGCAGCGCGGCGATGCCGAACGCCGCACCCATGGTCGCGCGACCCGTGTGGCCCCGCCTGATCACCGTTCCCGAGGCGAAGGTGAAGAGCGCATAGCCCGCCCCCGCGACGAGCCCGAGGGCGACGCCGAGCGGAATGCCCGACGGGTCGACGGGCGAGCCGGAGCCGTGCCCGCCGGCGACGAGCAGGGCGACACCGGCGATGGCGGTGCTCGCGCTCAGCATCCAGCGCCAGGTCAACCGGTCTCGGTGCACCACCCACTCGATCACCGCCGCGAAGAGGGGGCCAGAGCCGAGCGACACGACGTTGCCGATCGCGACGCCGGCGAGATTCATCGACGCGTAGAAGGCCAACGGGTAGGCGACCATGCCCGCGGCGGCGGCGAGCAGCCACGCACGAGCCGAGCGGTCGCGGATGACCGCCCACGATGGCCCGCGATTGGTGGCGAATAGCAGAGCGCCGCCCAGCGCCATGGTGCTCGCGCCGATCGCGAGCGGGCTGACGTCGCTCGAGAAGAACGTGGCGGCGGTGCCGGTCGTGCCCCACAGCACACACGCGGCAACGAGGGCCCAGACGGCAGACGACACGCTGTTCATTCTGGCGCACGCCGGGCTACGCGCCGGCACTGCGACAGTATGCCTCGACGAGCAGCGCGCCACGCACCTCGCCGATGCGCTCGATGAGCGCGTCGACCGCTGACGCCGATACTCCCGCGACCACCAGATCGTCGGGGCCGAGAGCGCGCAGCGGGCGGCACCGCAGCCTGATGACATGCCACCCGACCTCGCGCAGCAGCTGGTCTTTGCGGCGGTCAGAGCGCTCGCGCCGCCCGACGTGCTCGTCGCCGTTGCGCCCGACGGTGTCGAGCTCGATCGCGACTGCCAGCTCGGCGACGATCACGTCGGGCCACACCTCGAGCTTGCCGAAGAACGGGGTGCGCACGCGCACGGCGGTGAACGCGAACTCGAGATCGAGCCGCTTCTCGAGCAGCCGCCGCAACTCGCCCTGCATGGCCGAGGTCGCGTGCGAGGCCGCCGCGCTCACGAACGCCTCACCCGGGCGCACCTCTGCCGCGGGCCGCGCACCCTGCAGGGCCGCACGCCGCGCCGCCTGCGGTGTCAACAACTCAGGACGAACATCCCGTGCGGTGCCGGCCACGCGCGCTGGGACGCGAGATGAACGCGATACGGATGCACGTTGTCCTGAATTGTCGACGACAGGGGCTGGCGGCCAGCGGCGCGCGGGCCGCAGGGCTGAAGGCTCGGCGCAGACGGGGCACCACGAGCGAGACGAGCGCGAGCGGCCCGGCCGAGAGCGCTGCTCAGTCGGCGTGGCAACGAACTCATGGCCGATCGAGCACACCCAGACGAGGTAGACATCGGCCGCCGGCGGAATCTGCGACAGCACGAGCTCGCCGTTGCGCTCCGGGCGGAACTGCTCGACGAGAACGGTGAACGGAGCCCACGCATCGCGATAGCGACCGATCGCATACGGGGTCTGCTCGCCCGTCACACACTGACGGCGCGCCCACCACTGCTCGACACTCTGCGGCACACTGCCACCGTAAGCAGGTGCACTGACAGGGTCGGCCCTGGTCGAAGGGAATGCACCGTTGCTACGCTCACCGCATGGCCTGGGTTCGAGTAAACGATGTGGTGCTCGGCCAGGCCGTGCTGTCGCTCGACGGTGATCAGGTCGCCATGTTCACAGCGAACGCCTACGACACCTACCGCCTGCACCTCGCCCTTGCCATCGTCGAAGTCTCTGGCCCCGACCAGCACCATCGATACAAGGCCGTCATCAGCACGCAGGGCGGCGGCCGCGGACCAGCGATCGCCGTCACGGTCGAGGCGCACGAATGGCCCGCCCTCAGCGCCTGGGTCGACGCCGTTCGGGCAGCGCAATCCACTCTCGCAGCGCCCCTCGCCTGACGGCTCGATGGGTGGGCCCTGAGGGACTCGAACCCCCGGCATCCTCGGTGTAAACGAGGCGCTCTACCAGCTGAGCTAAGAGCCCCAACGACCCCAGCGTACCGTTGACAACTCAGGACGATCGACTCACAGCGTCGCGAGCGCTTGACGATAGGCCGCGAGTTCTCGCGCCTCGCCGGGTGGAGAACAGAACGAGGCGCGCACGAGTCCTGAGTTGTCGACCAGCACCGTGGCGCGGGCCGCGAACCCCTTGTCGGGCAGAAAGGCGCCATACCGCTGTGCGACGCCGCCGTGCGGCCAGAAGTCGGCCAAGAGTGGAAAGGTGTAGCCCTCTCGGTCGGCGAACTCGCGCAGGGTGGCCGTCGAGTCGACCGAGATGCCGAGCAGTCGCACGCCCGCACCGTCGAACAGCGCCAGGTTGTCGCGCAGCTCGCACAACTCGCTCGTGCAGGTGGCGGTGAAGGCTAGGGGAAAGAACACGAGCGCCACGGCAGAGGCGTCGCGAAAGCTGCGGAGGGCGACAGACTGACCGAACTGATCGCGCAGCTCGAAGTCGGGCGCAGACTGCCCAGGGGCGATCAGTGCGTCAGCGGCCATGGGCGCCCTCCGGTGCGCTCGGGCCCGCGCAGAAGGCACGGGGCAGGGTGACTAGACTCGACATCGCTCGTACGATCGCGCGCCGCAACCCGGCCGCCGCGCTCGTGCCGACACACTCTGTCTACCACCAGGAAGAGGTCAAGGGTGACGGTCAACGACCAGGATCCGTATTCGGTCGAACACACGGATGCAGATCCGGAAGAAACGGCGGAATGGAACGAGTCGCTCGACGCGGTCGTTCACGAGCGCGGCCCGCAGCGCGGTCGCGAGATCATGCTCAGCCTGCTCAAGCGGTCGAAAGAGCTGCACCTCGGCGTGCCGATGGTGCCGACGACCGACTACCTGAACACGATCGCGCCGGAGAACGAGCCCGAGTTTCCGGGTGACGAAGAGATCGAGCGCCGATACCGCGCCTGGATTCGCTGGAACGCCGCGATCACCGTGCACCGCGCCCAGCGGCCGGGCATCGCCGTGGGCGGGCACATCTCGACCTACGCGTCGAGCGCGGCCCTCTACGAGGTCGGCAACAACCACTTCTTCCGGGGTCTCGATCACCCCAGCGGCGGCGACCAGGTGTTCTACCAGGGCCACGCCTCCCCCGGCATGTACGCCCGCGCCTTTCTCGAAGGCCGTGTGAGCCCGCAGCAGCTCGACGGTTTTCGTCAAGAGAAGTCGCACGCAGGCGGCGGGCTGTCGAGCTACCCGCACCCGCGCCTCATGCCCGACTTCTGGCAGTTTCCGACGGTGTCGATGGGTCTCGGGCCGATCAACGCGATCTACCAGGCGCAGCTCAACAAGTACATCACCCACCGCGGCATCGCCGAGGCCGACGACACCCAGGTGTGGGCGTTCTTGGGCGACGGCGAGATGGACGAGGTCGAGAGCCGCGGAGCGCTGCAGCTCGCCGCCAACGACGGCCTCGACAACCTGAACTTCGTCATCAACTGCAACCTGCAGCGCCTCGACGGCCCGGTGCGCGGCAACGGCAAGATCATTCAAGAGCTCGAGAGCTTCTTCCGCGGTGCCGGATGGAACGTCATCAAGGTCATCTGGGGGCGCGAATGGGATGCCCTGCTCGACCAAGACCACGAGGGCGCGCTGCGCGACCTCATGAACCGCACTCCCGACGGCGACTACCAGACCTACAAGGCAGAGTCGGGCGCGTTCATCCGCGAGCACTTCTTCGGGCGCGACCCGCGCACCGCGGCGATGGTCGCCGACTACAGCGATGACCAGATCTGGAAGCTCAAGCGCGGCGGCCACGACTACCGCAAGGTCTACGCGGCTTTCAAGGCGGCGAGCGAGCACAAGGGCCAGCCCACCGTGATTCTCGCGAAGACCGTCAAGGGCTACGGCCTGGGCCCCAGCTTCGAGGGTCGCAACGCGACCCACCAGATGAAGAAGCTCACGCTCGACAACCTCAAGCAGTTCCGTGACGAGATGCGGATTCCGATCACGGATGCTCAGCTCGAGGCCGACCCGTACCAGCCGCCCTACTACCACCCGGGCGAGACCGACCCGGCGATCGAGTACATGCTCGAGCGCCGGCGCGCGCTGGGCGGGTTCGTGCCTGAGCGCCGTTCGAAGTACACGCAGGTCGCACTGCCGCCCGCCTCGACCTACGACGTCGTGAAGAAGGGCTCTGGCAAGCAAGAGGTCGCGACGACCATGGCGTTCGCTCGACTGCTGAAAGACCTGCTGCGGTCGAAAGACTTCGGTCACCGCATTGTGCCGATCATTCCCGATGAAGCGCGCACGTTCGGCATGGACGCCTACTTTCCGACGTCGAAGATCTACAACCCGAACGGGCAGCACTACACCTCGGTCGATCGCGAACTGCTGCTGGCCTACAAAGAGAGCCCGCAGGGCCAGATCATCCACACCGGCATCAACGAGGCGGGAGCGGTGGCCGCCTTCACCGCCGTCGGGTCGAGCTACTCGACGCACGGAGAGCCGCTCATCCCGGTGTATGTCTTCTACTCGATGTTCGGCTTCCAGCGCACGGGGGATGCGTTCTGGGCGGCAGGCGACCAGATGACCCGTGGCTTCATCATCGGCGCCACGGCGGGTCGCACGACGCTCACGGGCGAAGGGCTGCAGCACGCCGATGGGCACTCGCCGCTGCTCGCGAGCACCAACCCTGCGGTCGTGACCTACGACCCGGCCTACGGCTACGAGATCGGCCACATCGTGCGAGCCGGCCTTGAGCGCATGTACGGCGAGACGCACCCCGAGCCGAACGTCATGTACTACCTGACGGTCTACAACGAGCCCAACGTGCAGCCCGCCGAACCCGAGAACCTCGACGTCGACGGAGTGCTGCGCGGCATCTACCTGCTCGCGCAGAGCCCCGTCATCGGCCCGAAGGCACAGATTCTCGCCTCCGGCGTCGCCGTGCCGTGGGCGCTCGAGGCCCAGCAATTGCTCGCCGACGACTGGAATGTCGCCGCCGATGTGTGGAGCGTGACGTCGTGGAACGAGCTGCGTCGAGACGGGCTCGCCGTCGACGAGCACAACTTCTTGCGCCCCCACGAAGAGCCCAAGGTGCCGTACGTCACGCGCAAGCTGCAGCACGCTGAAGGGCCATTCATCGGCGTCACCGACTTCATGCACGCGGTGCCCGACCAGATCAGGCAGTTCGTTCCCGGCGACTACGCGACGCTCGGCGCTGACGGCTTCGGATTCAGCGACACCCGACCCGCGGCTCGGCGCTTCTTCACCATCGACGGCCCGTCGATCGTGGTGCGCACCCTGCAGCAGCTGGTGCGGCGCGGTGAGGTTGACCCGAGCGCTGTCGGCGCTGCGATCGAGAAGTACCGTCTCTACGACGTGACGGCCGGAACCACCGGCTCAGCGGGCGGCGAGTCATAGCACCGGTCGAGGGGGCGGCGGCCGTGAGGGCCTCGCCCCCTCGCTTCACCGAAGGAGCACGGTGGCAGAGCTGACCAAAGCGCAGACACTGCAGTGGTTGCGCAACATCTCGGGTGAATTGGCGACGGCGACGCTCAAGCGACTCGACGACACACTGCCCTGGTACGGCACGATGCCCCCCAGCAGGCGATCTGCCGTCGGTCTCGTCGCACAGGCCGGCATCACCTCGTTCATCAGCTGGTACGACGACCCCACCTCGCAGCCGTGGATCGCCGCCGACGTGTTCGGGGCAGCGCCGCGCGAGCTCTTGCGCTCGGTCAGCCTGCAGCAGACGCTGCAGCTCATCCGTGTCGTCGTCGAAGTCGTCGAAGAGCGCGTGCGCGATCGCGACGAGAACCTGCGGCACGGCATTCTGCTCTACAGTCGCGAGATCGCCTTCGCGGCGGCTGACGTCTATGCGCGCGCCGCTGAGGCACGCGGGCTGTGGGATGCCCGGCTCGAAGCTCTCGTCGTCGACTCGATCCTCAGCGGAGAGTACGACAACGAGCTGCCGAGCCGCATCGCAGCGCTCGGCTGGAACGGTCACGGCGAAGTGTGCGTGCTCGTCGGCACCGCCCCGCGCATCGTCGATGTCGACCAGATTCGCCGCACGGCCCGGCACGTCGACGCCGACGTGCTCATCGGCGTGCAGGGCAGCCGCCTGGTGGTGGTGATCGGCCGGGCGACACCTCGCGGAGAGCAGGATGCTCCGCTCGAGCACGCGCACACCTTCGCGCAGATCGCCGAAGCGCTCGAGCCCAGCTTCGGCGCCGGCCACCTCGTGCTCGGGCCCGAGGTTCCCGACGTGGTCGAGGCCGGCAAGAGCGCCAAGGCAGCCCTCGCGGGCTTCGCGGTCGCGCGCTCGTGGCGGAACGCCCCACGACCGACACTCGCAGACGATCTCTTGCCCGAACGGGCTCTCGCAGGCGACCCGATCGCCCGCGGAACCCTGATCAACCGCATCTACAAGCCGCTCAAGGCGCACAACCCCGAACTGCTCGTCACCCTGTGGGCCTACCTCGACAACGGTCGCAGCCTCGAGGCGACTGCTCGCGAGCTCTTCGTGCATCCCAACACGGTGCGATATCGGCTGAAGCGCATCAGCGAAGTGATCGGCTGGGATGCGACCGGGGCGCGCGAGGCGCTGATTCTGCAGTGCGCCCTGATCGTCGGATCGATCGCGGAGCCCGAGCCGCCCGCCCGACGCTGACTGTAGAAGGCCCACAACGTCGTTGTACGTTTGTCAACGACATCCCCACCCGCACCCCTCACCCCACCTTGGGAGGATTGAGTTCATGATCGTCGTCGTGGCCCCCGGCCAAGGGTCTCAGAAGCCCGGGTTCTTGCAGCCATGGGTTGCCGACCCCGCCCACCGAGACCGACTGGCGCAGTATTCGGAGGCGGCCGGAGTCGACCTCATCGAACACGGCACGGTGTCAGACGCCGACACCATTCGCGACACCGCCATCGCCCAGCCGCTCATCGTCGCAGCGAGCCTCCTGTGCGCTGCCGCATTGCTCGACGGCCGACGCGACCGTGTCGGCGCCGTCGCCGGCCACTCGGTGGGAGAGTTCGCCGCAGCGGCGATCGCCGGCGTGCTCAGCGACCGCGACGCCCTGCGCCTCGTGGGCGAGCGCGGCCGAGCGATGGCCGACGCTGCCGCGCTTGTTCCGACGGGCATGAGCGCCGTCATCGGGGGTGACCCCGATGCGCTCGCTGCGCGGCTCACCGAGCTCGGCCTCGATGCCGCGAACGTCAACGGTGGCGGCCAGACCGTGGTCGCCGGTGAGCTGAACAACCTCGCGGCCCTCGCCGCCGAACCGGTGCCGGGCACTCGCGTCATCCCGCTGCAGGTCGCCGGCGCGTTTCACACGAGCTACATGAGCACCGCGGTCGAGCGCCTGCGCAGCGCGGCCTCGACGGTCGTGCCGGGTGAGCCGAGCATCCCCCTGTACACCAACCGCGACGGCAGCCGCGTCGACGTCGGCGCCGACTTCGTCGACCTGCTGATCGGTCAAGTGTCATCGCCCGTGCGCTGGGACCTGTGCATGCAGTCGTTCGCCGACGCGGGGGTGACCGGCATCATCGAACTGCTGCCCGCAGGCGCACTCGTCGGCCTCGCCAAGCGCGGCCTCAAGGGAGTGCCGACCATCGCCGTCACGAGCCCCGACGACCTCGCCGCCGCCATCGACATGCTGGAGAACTCATGACACAGCCCACGCTCACGCAGTCAGTCGGCGCACCGTTCACGCGCATCTACAGCGTCGGAGCCGCGCGCGGCGACCTCATCGTCACCAATGACGAGATCGCCGGGCCCATCGACTCAAGCGACGAGTGGATTCGGCAGCGCACCGGAGTGATCACCCGCACGCGAGCCTCGGCATCGGTCAACGCGGTCGACCTCGCCGAGACGGCCGCTCGAGAGGCCATCGAGCGCGCGGGCATCTCGCCCACCCAGATCGGCGCAGTGATCGTCTCGACGATCAGCAACACCGTGCAGACGCCCTCTCTCGCCGCGCTGCTGACCGAGCGCATCGGGGCCGCACCCGCCCCAGCATACGACGTGTCTGCGGCGTGCGCCGGCTACACCTACGGCATCGCCCAGGCCGACGCCTTCGTGCGCGCAGGCCTGGCAGAGTATGTGCTCGTCGTCGGCACCGAGAAGCTCAGCGACTACGCCAAGCCCACCGATCGCACCATCTCGTTTCTGCTCGGCGACGGCGCCGGGGCCGCCATCGTCGGGCCGAGCGACACCCCCGGCATTGCGACCACCGTGTGGGGTTCAGACGGCTCGAAGTGGGATGCCGTGGGCATGGACAGGCCGTTCAAAGAAGCCTTCGACGACCCCGACGGCGAGTACCCGACCCTGCGCCAGGAAGGTCAGACGGTCTTCCGCTGGGCGGTGTGGGAGATGGCGAAGGTGGCGCAGCAGGCGCTCGACGCCGCCGGAATCACCTCAGATCAGCTCGCCGCGTTCATTCCCCACCAGGCCAACATGCGCATCATCGACGAGTTCGCCAAGCAGCTGAAGCTGCCCGAGAGCGTGGTGGTCGCGCGCGACATCGCCACGACCGGCAACACCTCGGCGGCGTCGATACCGCTCGCGACGCACCGGCTGCTCGACGAGCATCCCGAACTGAGCGGCGGACTCGCCCTGCAGATCGGGTTCGGGGCAGGCCTCGTCTACGGAGCCCAGGTGGTGCGGTTGCCGTAACAGACGGTGATCCGCGCGCTCGACTGCGCTCGGCCCCGGCCCGCCCTAGGATTATGCACGGTCATACGACACCCACAAGGAGATAACCATGGCACTGTCCACCGAAGAAGTTCTCGCCGGACTCGCAGAACTCATCAACGACGAGACGGGCATCGCCACCGACTCGGTCGAGCTCGACAAGTCGTTCACCGACGACCTCGACATCGACTCGATCTCGATGATGACCATTGTCGTGAACGCCGAAGAGAAGTTCGACGTCAAGATTCCCGACGAAGAGGTCAAGAACCTGACCACGGTCGGTGACGCCGTCACCTTCATCGTGAACGCCTCGGCCTAGCCGACGTCACGACGCGCGGAACGCCCGGGGTCGGCCACCACGGCGACCCCGGCGAACCCGCGCAGAACCACCACCTGCAGAGAGTTGACGCTATGACCACGATCGTCGTCACCGGAATCGGTGCCACCTCACCCATCGGCGGAACCGCTCGCGAGAGCTGGGACGCCCTGCTGCGAGGGGAGTCGGGAACCCACACCCTCGAGCATGACTGGGTGGCCGAGCACGAGCTGCCCGTCACCTTCGCCGCCGAGGCGAAAGTGCGCCCCGAAGACGTGCTCGAGCGCCAAGAGATCAAGCGGCTCGACCCCTCGGCGCAGTTCGCCCTCATCGCGGCCCGCGAAGCCTGGGCTGACGCCGGGTCGCCCGACGTCGCCCCCGAACGCATCCTCGTCGACTACGCGACCGGCATCGGCGGGCTCTGGACCCTGCTCGATGCATGGGACACCCTGCGCGAGAAGGGCCCCCGGCGCGTCCTGCCGATGACCATCCCCATGCTCATGCCCAACGCGGCCGCCGCGGCGATCAGCATGGGCCTCGGCGCTCGGGCCGGAGCCCGCACCGTCGTCTCTGCCTGCGCGTCGGGCACCGAAGCCATCGCCAACGCCTACGAGCACCTGCAGCAGGGCCTCGCCGACGTCGTCGTCGCCGGCGGCACCGAAGCCGTCGTGCACCCCCTGCCGATCGCGGCGTTCGCCTCGATGCAGGCGCTCTCGAAGCGCAACGACGACCCTGCTGCGGCCTCGCGCCCCTACGACGTCGACCGCGACGGATTCGTGCTCGGCGAGGGCGCTGCCGCCATTGTGCTCGAGACGAAAGAGCACGCCATGGCGCGCGGCGCGCGCATCTACGCCGAGCTGGCTGGCGGTTCGGTGACGAGCGACTCGTTCCACATCACCGCCCCCGACCCCGAGGGTTCAGGTGCCGCTCGCGCCGTGCTTGCCGCGCTCGCGCAAGCGGGAGCCACCCCTGACGAGGTGTCTCACATCAACGCCCACGCCACATCGACCCCGGTCGGTGACATCGCCGAGTACAACGCGCTCGAGCGCGTCTTCGGCGACCGCGTGCGGCAGATCCCCGTATCGGCGACCAAAGCGTCGACAGGCCACCTGCTCGGCGGCACCGGAGCACTGGAAGCCGTGTTCACGATTCTCGCGCTGCACGAGCGCACCGCGCCGCCGACGATCAACCTCGACACTCAAGACGAGCAGATTCCGCTCGACATCGTGACGTCGCCGCGAGCGCTCGGCGACGGGCCGCTCTTGGCCATCTCGAACTCGTTCGGCTTCGGCGGCCACAACTCGGTCGTCGCCTTCCGCAGCGTCTAACCGGCTGAGCGGAGCGCGGCGGCGCACTTAGCCAGCCCAGCGCAGCGCGGCGGCGTGTACGGCGCGCGAAGCGCGTGCGCCGCAGAAGCGGCGGCGCACCTAGCCAGCGCGGTGCAGCCACACGACGCGTGAGCCGTCGCCCGCGTGGCGGAAGGCTTCGAGCTCGTCATCCCAGGCCTGTCCGAGGGCGAGTCGCAGCTCACGGTGCAGTTCGAGTGCGTTGCTGCCCGCGACCTCCATCGCGTAGCGGATGCGGTCTTCGGGTATCACGGTGTTGCCGGCGACATCGGTCTGCGCGAAGAAGATGCCGAGGTCGGGCGTGTGCATCCAGCGGCCGCCGTCGGTGCCGAGTCCGGCGTCTTCGGTGACCTCGTAGCGCAAGTGCTCCCACCCGCGCAGGGCGCTCGCGATCTTCGCGCCCGTGCCTCTCTCGCCCTCCCACACGAACTCGGTGCGTTGGGCACCTTTGAGCGCGGGTTGCTCGATCCACTCGAAGTTCACGGCGCGATCGATGGCGCGACCGGCAGCCCACTCGATGTGGGGGCAGAGCGCGCGAGGAGCGGAGTGCACAAAGAGCACTCCGCGAGCCGTTGCATCAGCCACTGTTCACTCCGTTTCGTTCAGGTGCGACTTCCCCATCGACCTGGCACGGAGTGTGCGGCGTATTCAGTTTCAACGGTTGCCCGTTGGAACGAATTATGCCCCACTGAGCGGCAGAATCACAAGAGTGTCATTCCTTTCGTGACAATCGCGTGAACAGGCGCACGCATAGTCTCTGCGCATGCATACGCGGCATAGTGTTGACGCATGACGCTGCGACACTCCCTCCTCGCCGTTCTCACGCTCGGGCCGGCCTACGGCTACCAGCTGCACGCCGAGGTCGTCGAACGCACCCGCCGCGACGCGCCCCTCAACGTCGGCCAGGTGTATTCGACCCTCGACCGCCTTCGTCGCGACGCGCTCATCGAAGATGCCGGCAGCACACCAGACAATCTGCCGCTGTATCAGTTGACCGACGCGGGAGCCATCGAGGCGCGCATGTACCTGACCGAGCCCGACCTAGCCGACTGGCACGACATGGTCGAGCGTGTGCTGCTCGCGATCTCGCTTCCCGGCAACCATCTGCCCACCCTCATCGCCAACTTCCGCACGCTCTGGGCGCCCCGTCGCGGCACGTCTGACGAGGTCGTCGACCCGACGGGCGGCGCCTCCCAGGCCGCCGCGCAGCACGCCGCACGACTGCTGCAGTCAGCGGCCCTCGCCTGGCTCGACTCGCTGCCTGACATCGACCCCTGGCCCCTGCGAACCGATCGCCGCCGTCGCGGCCGGCGGGCTGTCGACGCAGCGCATCCCCCAGCCTGAGGCTACTTCGCGTCGCTGTACCGCTGCACGACGGCGACCGTCACCGGAAAGGTCACGGGCGTCGCCCCGAAGACGATGCGCGCGGCGTCGAAGGCCGCGTCGTGCAGTGCCGCTTGCACTTCATCGACGCGATCGAGAGGCGCATGCACCATGAGCTCGTCGTGCAAGAAGAACACGAGGTGCGGTTGCTGCTCGATCGGGCCGAGCTCGGGCTGCCACAGCCTGCGGCGCACTCCGGCCATCCACGACAGCGCCCACTCTGCGGCCGTGCCCTGCACGACGAAGTTTCGTGTGAACCGACCCCACGAGCGCGACTCGCTGCGGGCGCGGGCACGATCAGCCTCGCCCGCACCGTCAGAACTCGCCATCGACTGCCGCTCACGCCACTCGGCGCCGGGTCGGGGCGACGTTCGGCCGAGGCGAGTCTCGACGCGCTCCCCACGCTCCCCCGCCCTCGCGGCCGCCTCGACGAACCCGATGGCTCGCGGAAACGAGCGGGCGAGCCTCGGCAGCACCTGGGCGCTAACGCCCGTCGTGCCGCCGTACATCGCCCCGAGCATGCCCACCTTCGCGTGCTCACGCGACTCGACGGCACCGCTCGCGACGATCCCGGCGTAGAGATCGACGCCGGCACCGGCCTGCGCCATCGCCGCGTCGCCCGACAGCGCTGCCAGCACGCGCGGCTCGAGTTGAGCGGCGTCGGCGACCACGAGCGCCCAGCCAGCATCGGCCTGCACCGCTGATCGCACCTGCTTCGGCAGCTGCAGGGCTCCCCCGCCGTCAGAGGCCCACCGGCCCGTGACCACCCCGCCCGGCACGAAGGTGGGCCGAAACCTGCCATCGTGCACCCACTCCTCGAGCCAGTTCCACCCGTTGGCCGTCAGCAGTCTGCTGAGCGACTTGTATTGCAGCAGTGGTGCGATGGCGGGGTGATCGAGCTTCTTCAGCTCCCACGATCGCGTGCTCTGCACGTCGAGTCCCGCACGTCGCAGTGACTTCACGAGCTCGGGCGGAGAGTCGATCGGCACCGGGCCGACGTCGAGCAGCGCTTCCACTTCGCCGGCAAGCCGCTCGAGCGCGGGCGGTCGACGACCAGGCGGCGGGCGCTCTCCGAGCGCCTCCACGAGCAATTGGTGGTGCGCCTCGGCGTTCCACGGCAGTCCGACGAACTCCATCTCGGCGGCGGCGAGGGCTCCGGCCGACTCGGCCGCGGCGAGCAGAGCGGTGCGCCCTGGCGAGGGTTGAGCCGCGATCGCAGCCCGCTGCTCGGCGAAGACGTCGGGCGCAGACGGGGCGGTGCGAGCATCCTGCCCCGAATCGAAGTCGAACAGCGTGTTGGCGCGCACGGGCACTGCCTTGCCCCACTCGGTGCGCGGCGGCCGACCCTCGATGCCCGCAAGAATCGCGTCGACGAGCCGCAGGTCGTGGCAGCGCTCGACGCGCACTCCCGCCCGCAGCAGGGCGGGGTACCACTGCGCGGTGTCAGTCCAGACCCATCGCGGATGCTCGGCTTCGCGCTCGCGCACGTGCGCCGCGAACGACTCCGCAGGCACGAGCGCTTCTGCGCCGCTCTCGTCGACCACCGCCAGCCCCTCGGGGCGCCGGTCGACGACGATGTGCATGCTCACAGTCTGCCGGTGGGCGACGGCATGCGGGCGCGATCAGTGCAGCAGCGTGCCGTCGCTCGCCAGCACGTTCTTCTCGCCCGCCTCGATGCGGAACGGAAACCGGTTCTGCTTCGGCGGTAGCGGGCAGTTGAAGGCGTAGCTGAACGCGCAGGGCGGCAGGATGGCGGTGTTGAAATCGAGCGTGATCGAACCGTCGGGGTTCGGCGCCAGAAACAAGAACCGACCCACGCTATAGGTGTCGTCTCCGTTGGTGGCGTCGGCGAAGACGAGCTGCAGCGCGTTGCCGGCTTTGAATGCCGCGATGTCGTACTCGGCACCGTCGTGCGTGAACCTGATCTCGCCTGGCACGACGGCATCTCGCGTCTTGCCATCGCTCTTCAGGTGCTCGAATCCCATGACCGAGCCGCCGTCGATCTCACGGAACGTGCCGGTGATGACCCAGTCGGGGTCGTAGTCGAATGCGTCGATCGATCCGAACTTCTGTATGCCCTCGCTCTGCGAATCCCAGACCCTCAGGGCGTAGAGACCGTCGTCGCCGGCGATGACGAATCCGGTGGTGTGATCGTCGAACTGCACGCTCGAGGGCGCAGGGTCGTCTTTGCCTCGCACCAGCACCGTGCCGTCGACGAGCACGCCGTCGACGTGGATGCCCTCCGCAGCCTCGGCGGTCACCGTGAGGCCGCTCGTGCCCTTCGGAGCGGGTGTCCAGCGCCCCGGCACCCCCCAGATGGTCTGCTCGTCGCCGACCCACTGAGTGTTGACGAGCGCCAGGGGGCCTTGCGGCTGCACAGCGGCCAGAGCGCGACGCTCGCGGAAGACTGCGTACCGCTCAGCGGGGGTCGAGGGGGCGGCGGTCTCGGTCATGTCATCCATCCTGTCGGCTTCAGCGAGTGCAACGAGCGTCGACGCGCGGTGATTCCCGACACCCGGCGCCGATGGGGGCTAGAGCAGCGCCGACGGGCGCGAGAGGCCCGCGGCGAGCACCAGCAGCGCGATGCCGTTGGCCAGCGAGAGCACCGAGTGCAGCAGTGCCGCCCGGGGCGCCGGCGTGAGGCCGAGCTGCCAGCGACGCTCGGTGAACCAGGCGAGCGCCACGATGAGCAGGATGACCACAGTGAGCACGCGCACGATCGGCGCAGGGGGTGCGCCTGCGACGAGCGCGACGACCTGGTACAGCGCGACGATGCCCCACGGCACGACCGCGAGCCCGGCGCCGAAGCTGAACGGCCAACGGGTGCGCAGCCGGTCGTCGGTCTCGCGGGCCTGCAGCCAGAGCAGCCCCGCTGCGCCGCCGCCGAAGGCGTAGATCAGAATGAGTGCTCCGGCCTCGGTCACCCCGTTGAGCTGCGCGATGAGAAACACCGTGATGCCCGAGGCCTGGGCGAACGCGACGAGCTGCAGCAGCCTCGACTGCACTCCGTCGCCGCCAGCCGCGGCACCGAGCGCCAGTGCTGCATGTGCCGTGGCCCCGATCAGCATGACGATCGCGGCAGCCGCGGCGAAATCGACGCTGGCGAAGGCTCCGAGCGGGGCGCCGACGGGCACCGACAGCGACACAGGCAGCAGAATCGAGGCTTGGGCGGCGGCGAGCGCCCCGAGCGCGATTGCGATCACGAGGTGGGCGGCGGCCGACACGGCGTGCACCGTTCGAGCGCTGGCCCGTGAAGCGATGACGTTCGACGACACGGTGGCTCCTTCCGGCGGCCCTGACGACGTTCGTAGGGCGGACGGGACTTGAACCCGTGACCGATGGATTATGAGTCCACTGCTCTAACCAGCTGAGCTACCGCCCCGTGGTGCACCCGAGAGCACGACCAGCGCCCACTCTATCGAGTGGAGCGGCACGGTTCAGGGAGCGATCGCGTCGGCGTCATCGACGATGGGGTCGATGACCTCTTCACCTCGGTAGAGCGCTTCGAAGGTGTCGAGCGTGCGGTTGATGTCGTGGGCTTGCACGATGCGCAGGCTCTCGGCCTTGAGCGCGAGCAGCTCGTCGTGCGGCATCGTGAAGATGCGCGTGAGCAGCTCGGCGAAGTGGTCGACGTCTCCCGGTTCGTAGAGGTAGCCGTTCTCACCATCGTGAATGAGGTGCGGCAGCGCCATGGCGTTGGCGCCGATGACGGGCAGCCCAGACGCCATGGCCTCCATGGTGGCGATCGACTGCAGTTCGGCTCGCGACGGCATGGCGAAGACGGATGCTCGCGTGAGCTGCTGCTTCAAGTAGTCTTCGGGCGCGTGGCCTGCGAAGTGCACTCGGTGCGCGATGCCGAGCTGGGTCGCGAGCTTCTCGAGCGCGGGCCGCTGCTCACCGTCTCCGATGATCTCGACCCGAACATCGAGGGCCGGGTCGAGCTTCGCCGCTGCGCGCAGCAGCTCTTCGATGTGCTTCTCGGCCTCGACTCGGCCGAGGAACAGCACCACGTTCTCAGATCGCGGGGCCATGTTGGGTGTGTAGTGATCGATGTGCAGCCCGCAGCTGATCGGGTGCACTCCGCTCAGCTCGGTGTATCGCTCGATGTAGTCGGCAGCCTTGCGCGTCGGCGTCGTGACTGCTTCAGCGAGACCGAACGTTCGCCCCGCCGCCTTCCACGCCATGCGAATGGCCGGCTCGCGCAGTGCACCGATGAACGGAGTGAACTGCAGGGCGTTCTCCGGCATGAAGTGGTTGGTGCCGATGACCCTGATGCCGCGCTTGGCGGCCTCTCTTGCGAGCCCGCGGCCGACGACGATGTGCGATTGAAAGTGCACGACGTCGGGCTTCACGGCGTCGAGAATGCGGGCGGCGTTCTGCTCGATGCGCCACGGCAGGGCGTATCGCAGCCAGGGGTGCGGGCGCCAGCGCCACGAGCGAAGCCGATGCACGGTCATGGGCTGGCCCTCGTGCACCTCGGTGCGCGTGACATTGGGGCCGTCTTCTGCGCCGGGGGCGACGATGTGCACCTCGTGGCCGCGCTCGACGAGGCCAGCGGCGAGGCGCTCGGCGAACTTCGCGGCACCGTTGACGTCGGGCCCGAATGTGTCTCCGCCGATCAGAATCTTCAGGGGGCGAGGTGAATCGCTTGCGGGATGCGGTGCATCAGGCACGGTGGGGGTGATCCTTGCTTCTCGACGGTGGGCGCGATCGCGCCGTGGACACGAGGAATACCTTCTCTCTACGCTACCGCAGGTGCGCGGGCGGGCGCCTCTCACGCGCCACCTCTGTCGAAGAGCTAGCGGTGGGTCTGCGGGTGGTGCTTCGCGAGCTGCAGCACGCCGATGATGGCGACGGTTCCGGCGACGACGGCCACGATGGCGAAGGCGGGGGGAATCTGCGCGGCTTCGCCGAGCACGATGACGCCGATGAGCACCGCGACGAGCGGGTCGATCACGGTGAGCCCCGCGATGACGAGGTCTGGTGAGCCCACCGAGTAGGCCGTCTGCACGAAGTAGGCCCCGAGTGCCGTTGAGGCGAGCAGCGCGACCATGGCGATCACGGTGAGCCACTCGAAGTTGCCGTTGAGGATGCGGTTGATGACGACCTTCGCGAGCGTCGCGACGAAGCCGAACAGCACACCGGCGCCCACGATGTAGAACATGGCTCCGACGACGCGGCGGCTCAGTGCGAACGCGACGCCGAAGGCCGCAGTGATGACGCCGAGCACGGCGAGCACGGTCAAGAGCTGCACCTCGGTGATGGGCTTCTCCACCGCGTAGACGGCCGCGATCGCGACGAAGATGCCCACGCCGGTGACGCACATGGCGATGGCGCGCACTGCGTGGCGGTCGAGGCGGTGCTTCGAGACTCGCGCATTGACGATCGCGGTGACGACGAGTGCGACGACCCCCAGCGGCTGCACCACGATGAGGGGCGCGAAGCCGAGGCTCGTGAGCTGAAAGAGTATGGCGAGGCCGAGCATCGTGGTGCCCAGCAGCCACGATGGGCGCGCGAGCAGTCGGGTCAGTTGGGCGAGGCTCAGCCCCGCCTTCGAGCCATCGCCGTGCGTGGTCTCGACGGTCGACACCCCGCGGTGCTGCAACTGGGCGCCGAGGGCGAGAAAGACGGCACCCACCAAGGCGATGGGAATGCCGATCGATTGGTATGGGGTGAGCGAGATCTGTTCGGTCACGTCGCTCAAGTCGCCCAGCACCCGGTCAATCTACTCCCCACGAGGTCGATATTCTGAACGAATGGCCGCTCTTCGCATTGTCATCACCGGCGAGCCCGTTCTGCACCGTCGGGCTGCTGAGGTCGTCGAGATCGACGACGAGGTGCGCACCCTCGTGGCAGACATGGTCGAGACGATGCAGGCGGCACCTGGAGTCGGTCTCGCGGCTCCGCAGGTGGGGGTGGATGCTCGAGTCTTCGTGTTCGACTACACCGACAGCGACGACGTGCAGTGGAGGGGTGTCGCGATCAACCCCGAGCTGCTCGTCAGCCCTCCCCCGGTCGGCGAGCCCGACGTCGACCTCGACGCAGAAGGCTGCCTCTCGGTGCCGTGCGAACGGTTCGCCTTGTCGCGATCAGATCGAGCGCTCTTGCGAGCCACGAACCTCGAGGGCGAGCACTTCGAGATCGACGCGCACGGGTGGTTGGCCCGCATCTTCCAGCACGAGTTCGATCATCTCGAGGGCGTGCTCTACGTCGATCGACTGCAGCACCCTCACAGCAAGGCGGCCGCGAAGGCGATTCGCAAGCGCTCGTGGGGCTCACCTGGCCAGAGCTGGATGCCCGGCGAAGACGATCTCGAGGGCTGAGCAGCTGATCATCATGACCAGCCGAGCAGTCGCAGCCCTGCCGCGGTGGCAGCAGCCGCGATGATGACGACGATGAAGGGCACCCTCAGGGCGAACAAGACGGCGGCGACGACGATCGCCGGCAGCCGTGCATCGATCATGATGCCCTGACCGATTCCCGCCGTCTGCACCACGATGAGCGCCGCCAGCAGCGCGACCGTCGTCAACTCGGCCGTGCGAGCCGCGCGTGCAGACTCGAGCAGTTTCGGGGGCACGGCATACCCGATGAGCTTGATGGCGAGCACGGCGATCGAGGCGACGATGATGATCTGCCAGATGGTCATGTCGACTCCCTCGACTCAGCACTGCGCGCCGTGCCGTCGGTGCCGAACAGGTTGGTGAGCCCGACGATGACGGCGACCAGCGCGGCGGCCAGCACCGGCACACCTTGCGGCAGCACCGGGATGAGCACGACGGCGACGACCGCCGCGGCGATCGCCACCGCGACCGGCTGCAGCGCTGTCAGGCGCGGCCAGAGCAGACCGAGAAAGGCCGCCGCGGCCGCGGCGTCGAGCCCCCACTGCCGCACGTCGCCGAGCTGGTCGCCGAGAATGGCACCGAGCAGGGTCGTGAGGTTCCACCCGATGTAGATCATCGCTCCAGTCGCCCAGAAGCCGATGCGCTGGCTCTCGAGCGTCGGCTGGGCAGTGCCGACTGCCGTCGACTCATCGATCGTGAAGTGGCCGGCGAGCAGACGCTTGGCCCACCCGGGGCCGATGATCGGTGACACGCGAATGGCATAGAGGCCGTTGCGCAGGCCCAACAGCGTCGCGCCGGCGATGGCCGCCGGACCCGCGGCGGTGCCTCCCGTGGCGAGCACGCCGATGAGGGCGAACTGCGACCCGCCCGAGAACATGACGACGCTCAGCACGCACGTCTGCACTATGTCGAGGCCCGAGGCCACGGCGAGAGCGCCGAATGAGATGCCGTAGGCGGAGACGGCCAGGGCGACGGCAAGCGACGCGCGCCAGGCCGCCCTGCGCTCAGTCTGCGCGGCCATCGACGGCCGACGCGGCGGCACGCACGATGTCGAACAACGATTCTGGGTCGGTGTCTTTGTGAATCACCGCGAAGACTCCGGCGCGCGCCGCTTCGGCCAGGTGGTCGTCGAGCTCGAGCGCTGTCGCGAGCACGATGCGCGGCGGCGCGCCGAGTTCGCGCACGGCTGCGTCGGTGAGAATGCGCTCACTGGCCACCAGCCCGTTGACTCGCGGCATGTGCACGTCCATGAGCACGACGTCGGTGGGTTCGCGGCGCACGATCGCGAGCACGCGAGCGCCGTCGCCGGCCTCTCCGACGATCTCGAGGTCTGGCTGCGACTCGAGCACCATCCGCCATCCGCTGCGCTGCAGGCTCGAGTCGTCGGCGATGAGTACCCTGACCGTCACGAGCTGCCCGACTTCACCCCGCGCGAACCGCCGTCGAAGCGCAGGCCCGGAAACACGACAGAGAGCGAGAACCCCACACCGGGCACCGTCGACGCGGTCAGGATTCCGCCGTACAGCTCAGCGCGCGACCGCATCTCGGTGATGCCGCGCCCGCTCGGCTCGTCAGTGAGCGCCTTGAGGTCGTCGTCGATCGTGTACGCCACTGCGCTCGCGTCGTTGGGGTCCAGCCCGTCACGCCGGGCCGACGCCCTGATGCCGTCATCGTCGACGCGAACGTGCAGACCGTCATCACCCCACGTGAACCCGACGCGCACCTCGGTGCCCGGCCCGCCATAGCTCAGCGCGTTCGCGAGCGCCTCCTGCAGAATGCGGTAGATGGCGAGTTCTGCACCCTGCTTCAGCTCGAACGGCTGCCCCGACTCTTCGAACTCGACCTCGAGGCCAGACTCGCGCATGACGGCGAACAGCTCGCGGGTCGACTTGAGGCGCGGGTGCGGCGCTGCACTCGCTTCGCCCTCGCGCGCGACGGCCATGACGCGCCGAAGGTCGGCGAGCGTCGCGCGAGCGGAGTCGGCGATGACCGCCGCGCTGCGAGACGCGGCAGCAGGGTCAGCAGTGGCGGCGTAGCGGGCACCATCTGCCTGACTGACGATGACCGAGAGCGCGTGCACCGAGACTTCGTGCAGCTCTCGAATGATGCGCAGTCGGCCGGCCTGCTCGGCGAGCGAGAGTTCGAGCTCGATGCGCTGGCGCTCTGCGGCGGTGCGATCGAATTCTGAGCCCGCTGCGCGGCGGCGCGCTCTGATCCACGCCACGAGCAGCACGATGACGAGCAGCAGCAGGCTCGCCCCGATGGCGGCGGCGACCATGGCGGCAGCCATGAGATTCTCGGTGATCCACGCTTCCATCGCCGGTGGTCCTCTCGTGCTGGGCCTCTGGTGCACGATCCGCACCACGGCCCGCGGTGGACCGAGTGCGAAAAGGTGCGGGAGGAGCGGTGGCTCCCCGACTTGGACTCGAACCAAGAACCTGCCGGTTAACAGCCGGCTGCTCTGCCAATTGAGCTATCGAGGATCGCTGAAACAGCCCTCCTAACTTAGCAGAACCGCGAGGGTCGCCGATGACGTCAGTAGCCGGCGGCCGGGTCGACGAGACCCACGAATCGCCCGTCACCGAGAAAGCCGCGCACATTCTCGGTGATGCGGCCCGCGAGCAGCGGAGCCGTCATCTCTGGCGTGTCGGCCGAGTGCGAGGTGATGAGGCACCGCGGTTCGCTCCAGAGTCGATGACCATCGTCAAGCGGTTCGGGAGTGGTGACATCGAGGCCCGCGCCCGCGAGGTGCTGCCGCGCGAGAGCGTCGGCCAGCGCATCATGATCGACGAGGGCGCCCCGCGCGATGTTCACGAGCGCGGCGCCCGTCGGCAGCGCGGCGAGCTCGGCCGCGCCGATGAGGTGTCGACTCGACTCGGTCGACGCCGCCGCGAGCATCAGCACGTCGGCCTCGGGCAGCACGCCGAGAAGGGCTTCGGCGGTGACGGTGCGCTGCACCCCCGCCATCGGCGCATCGGTGCGGCGAACGACCGTGATGTGCACGCGATAGGGCTGCAGCAGACGGATGATCTCCGCAGCGATTCCCCCCGCTCCGACGATCACGACCCGCAGGCCGTAGAGCGAGCGCCCCGTGCGCCTCGGCTGCCACCGCGCCGCGCGTGCCTTGGGCGCGAACTCGCGCAGCACTGCCTGGCTGAGGGCGACAGCGTGCTCGGCGACCGGCTCTGAGTATGCGCCCTTCGCACTCGTGAACACCGGCCCCGAGCCGTCGGCGTAGCGGGCCAGCACCTCGGCGAAAACGTCGACACCTGCCCAGGGCAGCTGCACCCAGCCGATGCCGGGGTGAGCATCCAGAATCGACGCCAGCTCGTCGGCACGCTGCTCGCTCAGCCAGATCAGCCCCCGCGTGTCTGGGCCCAGGTCGGCGACCTCGGCGCCCCCGGCCCGCACCGCCTCGGTGAACAGCGCAGAGACCTGCGGCAGCACCGCGATCGGGCCCGGCTCAGGTCGGCGAGGCGGCAGAGCACCACGACCGGCGGCCGGGTCTCGGTGTTGGTCGACCGGCACGAAGGCGGCGTCGAACGCGGCATTCACCGACTGAGACATGCGATCAGGGGTCTGCACGGGGTCTGCCTCTCTCGGTCGGTGGCGGCGATGCGGGCTCAGACCCGGGCGGCGCTGAGCTCGGCGAGCCGTCGAACGTAGGGGTGAGTGGCATCGCGCAGCACCGCGTCGATGTCGCCCATGCCGACGATCGTGCCGCGGTGCAGCACCGCGAGCCGGTGCGACAGGCGGCGCACCTCGCCGATCTCGCTGCTCACGACGAAGGCCGCGAAGCCGCGCCGACGCTGCACCTCGGCGAGGTGCGTGAGAATCGTGCCGCGCACCGTGGCGTCGATGCCGGCCGTCGCCTCATCGGCGACCAGCAGGTCGGGGTCGAGCACGAGGGCCCTCGCGATCGCGACGCGCTGACGCTGCCCTCGACTGAGCTCGTATGGATACTTCGGAATCGTCGCGAGCGTCAAGTGCATCGCGTCGATCGCCTCGGCGACGACCCCGCCCGCGAACGACTTCGACAGCTTGGGGTCGCGCTGAAAGAGGGGCACCGCCACGTTCTCGCCCACGGTCAAGTGCGGGTCGAGCACCGCACCCGCGTCTTGGGGCACATAGCCCACGCGCAAGGCCAGCTCGTCGTCGTGGTGCCGGCGCAAGCGGCGCACGTCGATGCCGAGCACCTCGAGCGCCCCGCCCGCGATGTCGACTCCGCGGTCGACACTGCGCGAGGTGTAGCCCGCGATCGCTTGAGCGAGCGTGCTCTTGCCGCTGCCCGCATCGCCGACCACCGCGAGAGTCTCGCCGGGGGCGATGTCGAGGCTGACGCCCGTGATTGCCTGCACTGCCTTGCGCCCGACCGGGCCGCGATACCGCAGCGTGAGATCTCGAGCACGCACGGCAGGTTCGGTCACCCGTGCGATCTTAGTCGCCCCGCACTCGACGCCGTTCGACCTCGAGCTCGACGAGCTGCCGCTGCAGGTCGCGATAGCGCTCGGGGTCGGCGGTGGAATCGGTGCGCTGCAAGGCGCCCAGCAGCTCGGTCTTGCGGCGCAGCAGGTCTCGTTCGATGAGTGAGGTGGTGACCCCGGCGCAGTACTCGGCGACGCGCCCCGCCCGAATCGGCAGCGGAGCGATCGCCAACTGGGTCACGAGCGGCTGGAACGCCGGCGGCGCCTCATCGGTGACCCGCCGCGCCCACTCTGGGGTGGAGTACGACTCGATCGAGGTGAGCAGCGCATCGCGCACGGTGGCGAGCGCCGGCTGCGTGAACGTCGTGTGCAGGGCGCGCACGGCAGTGTCGCGCCCGATCTCGTCCGGATGCTGCAGCAGCGCCATGAGCAGCTCGCGCTCGAGTCGCGTGACGGGGTCGTTGGGCAGTTGGGCGATGCCGATGACGGGTGCGACAGGGTCGGCATCGGGGGCATCGCCCGCCGTGCGCTCGGCCGGCGAGGTCGACCGGGCGGCGGTGGATGCTGCGCTCGAGCCGCCCGACGGGGCACGCCGCGCCGATCGCACAGCCTGCGTCACCTCGGCGGGGTCGATGCCGATCCACCCGGCGAGCGTGCGGGAGTAGCCGATCGACAGCGACTCATCGCGGATTCCTGCCACGATCGGCGCCGTCGCACGCAGCGCGGCGACGCGGCCTTCGACGGTCTCGAGATCGAAGGTGTCGAGACGGCGACGCACCATGAACTCGTACATGGGCTTGCGGCCCTGCACGAGCAGGCGCACTGCGTCATCACCGCGCTGCAGGCGCAGGTCGCAGGGGTCGAGGCCGTCGGGCGCCACCGCGACGTAGGTCTGCGCCGCGAACCGCTGCTCGTCGGCGAACGCCCGAGACGCGGCCTTCTGCCCTGCCTCGTCGGGGTCGAAGGTGAAGACCACTTCGCCGAGCCCGTGCGAATCGCTGTTGGCCACGTCGCCCATCACGCGTCGGATGATCGTGATGTGGTCGCTGCCGAACGCGGTGCCACAGGTGGCGACCGCGGTCGTCACGCCGGCCAGGTGGCAGGCCATGACGTCGGTGTAGCCCTCGACGACGACCACCTGCTTGCCCTTCGCGATGTCACGCTTCGCGAGATCGAGGCCGTAGAGCACCTTCGACTTGCTGTAGACCGGTGTCTCGGGCGTGTTCAAGTACTTCGGCCCGTTGTCGCTCTCGAGCAGCTTGCGCGCACCGAAGCCCAGCGTCTGGCCCGTGACGTCTTTGATCGGCCACACCAGTCGGCCCCGAAACCGGTCATAGGGCTTGCGATCGCCCTGCCCTTGCAGGCCCGAGGCGAGCAGCTCTTCTGCCGTGAAGCCGAGGCCCCTCAGGTGATCGCCGAGCGCGTCGTACGAGTTCGGAGCGAAGCCGATCGAGAAGTGCTCTGCGGCCGCCGAGTCGAACCCGCGCTCACCCAGAAAGCGTCGGCCCGGCTCTGCCGCCTCGGTGCTGAGCTGCTCGCGAAAGAACTTTTCGGCGGCAGCGTTCGCCGCGAGCAGCCGGCTGCGGTTGCCCTGATCGGCGGCCGAGGCTCCATCTTCGTAGTGCAGGGTGTAGCCGAGCCGACCCGCGAGGCGCTCGACCGCTTCAGAGAACGTGACGTGATCCATCTTCTGCAAGAAGGTGAAGACGTCACCGCCCTCGCCGCAGCCGAAGCAGTGGTAGAAGCCGACCTGAGGGCGAACGTGGAAGCTGGGGCTGCGTTCGTCATGAAAAGGGCACAAGCCCTTCATCGAGCCCACGCCCGCGCTCTTGAGCGTGACGTAGTCGCCCACGATGTCGGCCAGATTCGTGCGCGACCTGACCTCGTCGATGTCGCTGCGTCGAATCAGGCCTGCCACAGGGCCGATTCTAGGCCCGCGAGCGCGGGGCGCCCGCGGCCGCCACCAGCCGTGCATGCCACGTCATCGCACCCTGGTCGGTGAGGGAGGCGACCTGATCGACGATCACCCGTCGACGGGCCGCATCGTCGGCCGCCGCCGCGAAGTCGTCAGAGAACGCGCGATCGAGCTCGGTCGGCCCGGCGCTCCACAAGGCATCGGCCAACTCGATGAGCAGTTCGCGCTGCCGGGCATAGATGGGCCGCCGAGAGTTCGTCGACATCACGTTCGCGGCGACGATGCCCTTGAGCACGGCGATTTCGGCCTGCGTCTCGCGCGGCACCACGACGTCGGCCCCGAAACGCGCGAGCGAACCAGAGGGGTGCGCCTCGCGCGTCGCGTGCACCGCCTCGTGCGCGAACCGGCCGATGAGCTGGCTCGTCAGATTCTTGAGCCGCGCGAGATCGCGCCGAGAGCCATCCCACGACTCGACCCAGGCGTCGAGGTGATCGAGGCGGTCGAACGCCGCGATGAGCTCGTCGTGGGCGATCTCGCCGCCGATCCACTCGAACATCGAGTCGACGAGCGCATCGTGGTCGACGCGGGCGCCCAACGCCGGCACATCGAGGTACCCGCTGACGATGGCGTCTTCGAAGTCGTGCACCGAGTAGGCGATGTCGTCAGAGAGATCCATGACCTGCGCCTCGATGCAGCGCACCCGGTCGGGCGAGCCGCCGCGCATCCACTCGAATGCGGCGGCATCGTCGTCGTAGAAGCCGAACTTGCTGCGCCCGCTCGGGTCGGCGATGCCCTGCGACTGCGGCCACGGATACTTCGTGCTCGCATCGAGGCTCGCACGCGTCAGATTGAGGCCGTAGCTGCGGCCATCGGGCCCGAACACCTTCGGCTCGATGCGCGTGAGCAGCCGCAGCGTCTGCGCATTGCCCTCGAACCCGCCGATGGCATGGGCCCACTCGTTGAGCGCACGCTCGCCGTTGTGCCCGAACGGCGGGTGGCCGAGGTCATGAGCGAGGCACGCGGTGTCGACGACGTCGGGGTCGAGACCGAGACTCGCCGCGAGCTCGCGCCCCACCTGCGCCACCTCGAGCGAGTGCGTCAGGCGGTTGCGCGCGAAATCGAGCCCCGCGGTCGGGCTCAGCACTTGCGTCTTCGCGGCGAGGCGGCGCAGCGCGCTCGAGTGCAGCAGCCGGCCGCGGTCGCGAGCGAAGTCGCTGCGGCGGCTCGAGTGCTGCTCGGGCATCCATCGCTCTGCGTCGGCGGGGCCGTACCCCGCCGGAAGGTGATCGTGCACGCTCACCCTCCCGAATGGTGCAGTTCGGCGGCGGTGACCTCGGCGCGGCTCGCGCCCGTCAACTCGCGACTCTCGAGCCAGCGGTCGGGCAGAGCAGGCTTCTTCGGCGTGCCGGCGCGCCCGCGCTGCCCCTCGGCTGCGGCGCCCGGGTACGGCTCGTCGCGGTCGAGCTCACCGAGCAGATCGTCCATGTGCTGCAGGCTCTCGACGGCCGCGAGCCTGGCACGCAGCTCGCCACCGACGGGGTAGCCCTTGAAGTACCAGGCGACATGCTTGCGAATATCACGGCACGCCTTCGCCTCGTCGTCGAAGAACTCGACGAGCAGCTCGGCGTGCCGACGAAACGCGTCGGCCACCTCACCGAGACTCGGCTGAATGCGCACGTGGCGCTCGGTGAAGGCGGCGGCGAGGTCACCGAACAGCCACGGCCGACCCAGGCAGCCGCGCCCGACCACGATGCCGTCGCAGCCCGACTGCTCGACCATGCGCAGAGCATCTTCAGCCGACCAGATGTCGCCGTTGCCGAGCACGGGGATGCTCGTGATCGCCTCTTTGAGCCTGCCGATCGCCTCCCAGTCAGCATGGCCGCTGTAGAAGTCAGCGGCCGTGCGCGCGTGCAGTGCGACCGCGGCGACGCCGGCGCCCTCGGCAGCCTTCGCGGCCTCGAGGTAGGTGAGGTGGTCGGGGTCGATGCCCTTGCGCATCTTCACCGTCACCGGAATCTCGCCAGCGGCCTTCACCGTCGCCTCGACGATGCGGCGGAAGTGCTCGAGCTTCCACGGCAGGGCGGCACCCCCGCCCTTGCGCGTCACCTTCGGCACGGGGCAGCCGAAGTTCATGTCGATGTGGTCGGCGAGGCCCTCGCCAGCGAGAAACGCCGCCGCCTCCCCTGCCGTCACCGGGTCGACGCTGTAGAGCTGGATGCTGCGCGGCGACTCGCTCTCATGGTGGGTGATGAGGCGCAGACTCTCAGGCGTGCGCTCGACGAGCGCTCGACTCGTGATCATCTCGCTCACATAGAGACCGGCGCCGTACTCGCGGCACAGCCGCCGGAACGCCGTGTTCGTGATGCCCGCCATCGGCGCGAGCACGACAGGAACACTCAGCGGGATAGAGCCGATGCTGAGCGGCGCGGGCAGAGTTGCAGTGGGCATGAGAGTTCTAGTCTCCCAGGTCGCGCTGAGTCGTGCGTCAGAGCGAGCCCGAGGCGCGAGCGCTCAGGGCGTGCGCCTGCTCGATGATGCGCACCGTCTCGAGGGCGTGGCGAGCATCCACGGGTACCGCAGCACCATCGCGGATGCTCGCCGCCACCTGCGCGTAGAAATCGGGGTATGCGCCCTGCTCGGTCGGCACGGGCGTGAGCGGCTGCTCGCCGTTGTCGACGCCCAGCAACCCCCACTCGGCCTTCGGCGTCACGCCGTAGCCCTCGCTGCCCGGCCAGCGCCCGACCTTGAGGTCTGGCTCTTGACCGTCGAGACCGTACACGCTGTAGCCGCTCTCGTCGCCGAGCACACGAAACCGCGGCCCGCTCTGCGCGGCCACCCGGCTCATCGTCAAGTGGCTGCGCACGCCGCTGTCGTGCCGCAGCGAGACGAACGCGTCGTCTTCACTCGCGAGCCCCTCGCGCACGGCGCGCAGCTCGGCCACCTCGAGCGTCGCCGGGCCGAAGAGCGTGAGCGCCTGGTCGATGAGGTGGCTGCCGAGGTCGAAGAGAATGCCCCCGCCCTGCGCCGGCGTGATCTGGCCCTGCCACTGCTCGCGCTTCGGAGCCCCGAAGCGCTCGAACGTCGACTCGAAGCGGTGCACGGTGCCGAGAGCTCCACTGGTGACCAGCTTCGTGACCGTGCGGAAGTCGCCATCCCACCGGCGGTTCTGGAAGATCATCAGGGGTCGCCGGGCCTTGTCGGCAGCGGCGATGATCGCCTCGGCGTCGGCGACCGACGGCACGAACGGCTTGTCGATGACCACCGCGGCCCCGCCCTCGAGCGCGGCGACCGCCTGCTCGCGGTGCACGTGCGGGGGCGAGCCCAGAATCACGAGATCGAGGTCGCCGACGGCGGCGCGCGCGAGCAGGGCATCCGTCGACATGATCTCGGCATCGGGATGCTCGGCCCTCGCCTGCGCGGCCCGATCGGCGTCGCTCGTCGCGATCGCCGTGAGCGCGAACGCCGGGTTCGTCGCGACGAACGGGGCGTGGAAGACTCGACCTGCGAGCCCGAAGCCGATGATGCCGGTTCTGATCGGGGCGTCGATGCTCATGACTTCACCCTACGACCTCGAGAGGTGCGCGTGGCAGCAGAACTCAGCGGGCGCGAGCGCGTCGCGGCAGACGCTGCGGCGCGCGGGCTCGACGTCGAATTCGTCGAGCGGATGCGCGCACGGTCACTCGACGAAGCCGCCTCGTTGCTCGGCATCACCCCGGCCGACATCGTCAAGACACTCGTCGTCAAGCGCAGCGACGGCACGTTTCTCTTCGCGCTCGTGCCCGGAGACCGCCAGCTCTCGTGGCCCAAACTGCGCGCGCTCGTCGGCGTGAACAAGCTGCAACTGCCCTCGCCCGAGGCCGCGCTCGCCGCGACCGGCTACGAAAGGGGAACCATCACTCCACTCGGCTCGACCGGCGACTGGCCCGTGTATGCCGATGCGAGCATGCTCGGGCGCCGCGTGTCGTTGGGCGCTGGCGAGCACGGCTGCTCGCTCTTCGTGCATGCCGACGAGTTGCTCGCCGCCCTCAGCGCGGTGGTCGCCGACATCAGCGAGCCCGCCAACCCCTAGCCGGGTTGTGTCGACAACTCAGGACGAACTCGTGGGCTCGAGTGCGCGCGGCGCGCGTTGGCGGGGTGCACGGGGCGCGAGCAGCAGGTTAGTCCTGAGTTGTTGACGCGGCAGGCGGGGAGACCAGGCACGAGTCACCCTCGCAGGCCTCGGCAGCGGGGTCGCCGAGCATGGCGAAAGGCGTGGGTGCAGCATCCCCCGTCATGATGCTCTCTCGCCGGCCGCCTGCCGCAGCGCCGCGACGAACGTGGCGGTCTCTTGCGCGCCCGAGATTCCGTAGCGGTTGTCGATGACGAAGAACGGCACGCCCTGGATGCCGTACTCGACCGCCTGCTCCATGTCGGCCTTCACGGCGGGCAGAAAGGTGTGCTCGGCGAGCGCAGCGGCCGCGGCGACCGGGTCGAGTCCCACCTCGGCGGCGAGCTCGGCCAGGTCGGCCGCGCGACCGATGTGACGCCCCTCGGTGAAGTAGGCGCGCAGCAGTCGCTCTTTGAGCTCGGCCTGCTTGCCGTGCGCCTTCGCGAAGTGCAGCAGCTCGTGCGCGAGCACCGTGTTCGTCTGGTGGATGCGGTCGTAGTGGTACTCGAGCGCGACTGACTCGGCGATGCCGGTGACGCGGTCGACCATCTGCTGCGCCTGCTCGGGGCTGATGCCCTTGCGCTGGCTGAGGTAGTCGACGGGCGAGCCGTCGAAGTCGACTGGAGTGTCGGGCGCGAGCTCGAAGCTGCGGTAGGTGACCTGCACCTCGCCCTCGAACTGCTCGAGAGCCGCCTCGAACTTGCGCTTGCCGATGTAGCACCACGGGCACTGCACGTCTGACCAGATCTGCACGTCGAGGGGGATGCTCACACTGGGGTCAACGCGGGCTCGGCTCGGGTATTCCCTGCGCTGGGTCGCCGTGCGCCCGCGCGTGCGTCAACAACTCAGGACGATCGGCGGCCGAGCGCGCGGACGAGCGCTCGACGTTCGCGGTTTCGCGCGCTTCCGTCGCCGCCGCCTGCGAGATCGTCCTGAATTGTCGACACCGGATGCTGATGCCGGGTGCGCGGCGACCGCGGGCAGCGGCACGGCGCGGGCCGCAAGGGCAACCCGGATGGCCTCGAGCACCGCGGGCCACTCGTCGAAGACGTGTCGGGCGGCGGGCCGCACGGCGTGATAGCCCGAGCGTGTCGCCGCCAGGTCTTTCGTACGATCAGGCAGAAAGCGGTCGCGGTGGAACGCTTCGCCATCGACGTCGAGCGCGATGGAGTTTTCGACGAGCAGGTCGATCGGGCTCGGATGGTCTGGCAAGGCCACCTGCTCTCGCACGCGAAAGCCCGCGCTCTGCAGTCGCGTGCGCGCCACACTCTCGGGCAGCGAGTGGCACGACCCGCTCGACCGGCGCACGAGTGCTCGGTGACTCGCGGGCAGCCGTTCGGCGAGCTCGGCCAGCCCGATCGTGTCGAGCCGCCCCGACCGGCGCGCCCAGTCGATCGCGGCGATGGCATCTTCGGCAGGCTCGACGAGGCACACGACCTCGAGCGCCTCGAGCAGCGACACTGTGCCGGTCGACATGTCGCGGTCGTGGCGCTCGCGCGTCCAGTGCAGTTCGACGCTGTCGCGTTGCGGCGAGTGCGCGAAGCGAACAGTGCGCCGGTGAGGGCAGCGCAGGCGTGAGGCGTTCGCGGGCACGGCGACGAGCATCCTGCCCCGCTCGCGCACCCACCCGCCCCACGCGACGACCGCGCTGAGCCCGGTGAGCCGACCACCGACCCTCAGTGCGCGCAGGCGCGGGTCGCCCTCGGCCCAGGTCGTGTACCAGCCGCGCCGCGGCCGGGTGAGTGCGCCGGCGTGCAGGGCGGCGGAGAGCATCCGGTCAGAGAACCCGAGCGCAACCAGGTGCTCGCGACCGGCGGCGCCTCCCGCGCGGTGCACCTCGGCGACGAGATCGGAGAACATGGCCGATAGCGTGCCCGGGCGCGCGCGGCCCAGCCGGCTGCGGTGGCGATCTCGGTACAGGATGCTGCGCTCACGCCGTGGGGAGGATCCGCGCCCCGCCCCCCGCCGGGAGGCGTGAACAACTCAGGACTATCTGCTCAGAAGCCGCTCGATCTGGCGCGCACGAGCCGCGCAACCGCAGTTCGTCCTGAGTTGTCGACGCACCGCGGGCGGGCTGGAGCGCGGGGCGCGGCTAGGAGCCGAGCAGCTCGGCGGCGAGGTATGACTCGAGGGCCGCGAGCGGCATGCGCTCTTGCTGCATCGTGTCGCGCTCGCGCACCGTGACGGCCTGATCGTCGAGCGTGTCGAAGTCGACCGTGACGCAGAACGGCGTGCCGATCTCGTCTTGGCGGCGGTAGCGCCGGCCGATGGCGCCGGCGTCGTCGAAGTCGACGTTCCAGTGCTGTCGCAGCTGCTCGGCGAGCTCGCGCGCCACGGGCGAGAGCTGCTCGTTGCGCGAGAGCGGCAGCACCGCGACCTTGATGGGCGCGAGCCGGCGGTCGAGGCGCAGCACGGTTCGGGTGTCGACGCCGCCCTTCGTGTTCGGCGCCTCGTCTTCGAAGTAGGCGTCGACGAGGAAGGCCATGAGCGAGCGGGTCAAGCCCGCGGCGGGCTCGATGACATACGGAACCCAGCGCTCTTCTTTGCTCTGGTCGAAGTACGACAGGTCGACGCCAGAGTGCTCTGAGTGCGTCGAGAGGTCGAAGTCGGTGCGGTTGGCAACCCCCTCGAGCTCGCCGAACTCTGAGCCGGAGAAGCCGAAGCGGTATTCGATGTCGACGGTGCGCTTCGAGTAGTGCGACAGCTTCTCGGCGGGGTGCTCGTAGAGTCGCAGGTTGTCGGGGTTCACGCCGAGGTCGATGTACCACTGCAGGCGCGTGTCGATCCAGTACTGGTGCCATTCCTCGTCGGTGCCGGGCTCGACGAAGAACTCCATCTCCATCTGCTCGAACTCGCGCGTGCGGAAGATGAAGTTGCCGGGCGTGATCTCGTTGCGGAACGACTTGCCGATCTGCCCGATGCCGAACGGCGGCTTCATGCGAGCGGCGTTGACGACGTTGGCGAAGTTGACGAAGATGCCCTGGGCCGTCTCGGGGCGCAAGTAGTGCAGCCCCGACTCTTCTTCGACAGGGCCGAGAAAGGTCTTCAGCAGCCCCGAGAACTCTTTCGGCTCTGTCCATTGTCCCCGCGTGCCGCAGTTGACGCACGCGATGTCGGCCAGGCCGTTCTCGGGCGCCCGACCCTTCTTCTCTTCGTACTCTTCTTCGAGGTGGTCGGCGCGGTAGCGCTTGTGGCAGCTGAGGCATTCGACGAGCGGATCGCTGAAGACGTCGACGTGGCCCGAGGCCTCCCACACGCGCTTCGGCAGGATGACGCTCGAGTCGAGCCCGACGACGTCGGCTCGGCGCGTCACCATCGCACGCCACCATTGGCGCTTGATGTTCTCTTTCAGTTCGACACCGAGCGGCCCGTAGTCCCACGCCGAGCGCGAGCCGCCGTAGATCTCACCGGCCTGAAAGACGAAGCCGCGCCGCTTGGCGAGCGCGATGACCTTGTCGAGCCGAGAGGGTGCAGCCACGGTGGGAGTCTCCTGTTCTGACCGAGCTGGATGCCCGGCGCCGAGTAACGCGTAGATCAGAAGTCTAGTGAGCGCAGCATGCGCGGGTAGCCCACGCCCCCGGGCCGGCAGGGCACGGCGCGGCACGGGGTGCAGCGCTCAGTCGCACACCGCTCAGGGGTGCAGCAGGATGACGCCTCGATACCCGCTGCCCCACCGCACGATTCCTTCGAGCTCGTCGGCGGTGATGGGCAGCTCGTGGGTCATGACCCAGGTCTCGCCGATCGAGGTCTCGACCCAGGGGTCGTCGATGAGCAGCACGCCTTCGCGCGCCGAGGCCGCGACGACCCAGTGCGGCGTGGGGTCGTCGATGAGCGGCTCGAGGTCGATGAGCAGCAGCGCGATGGCTCCTGCTTCGACGGCGGCCCCGATGTCGGCCATGCTCGGCCGCGTGCTGTGGCGCGCGACGCCCGCCGCCTCGAGCTCGATCGCGGCGAGGCGCTGCAGGTCGCCGCGGAACGCGAGGTCGTCTGGCGCGGTGAGGTGCTCGAGCAGCACGGCGTCGTCGGCGTCGAGGTAGACCTCGACGCGCTGGCCGTCGCCGCGCAGGCGCTCGAGGGTGGCCGTGAGCGCGAGCGGGTCGCACGCCGGCACGTTCGTCGCCGAGCGCCACACGCGCAGCTCGGTGAGCCGGTTGGCGTCGACGTCGTCACCGAGCATCGTGATGCCGGCCGCTTCGAGCGCGAGCAGCGCCGAGACTCCCCCGCAAGTGAATTCGGTGGTCTGCCGGTAGTACGCGATCTCGCCGCGCGGCCAGTCGACGAGGTCGAGCACCCAGCCGTCGATGCCCGGTTCGGTGCCGTCTCCCGACGGGCGCGCGGCCGTGAGCGGCCGGAATCCGTGGGCGGCCGGGTCGACGGTCTCGCCCGGCAGCACCTGCCATCTGAGCAGTGGATGCCCCGCCTCGCGCTCGAGCTGCACGAGTCGTTCGATCACGACGGCGAGTGCTGCGGCGTCTCCGAACGCTCCGACGATGACCGACCCTGCCGTGTGCGGGCGCCGACGCAGCAGCGCTGCGGCCCGGAGGTCGCTCGGCTCGCCGAGCAGCGCACGGTGCACGATCGCCGAGCCGGTGGCGTGCATCCACACCCCGGAGACCGACGCCGGTACCGCCAGCTCGGGCTGCTGCTCGCTCGCGGGCACCGTCGGCTCGAGCAGCGCGACGTCGACGAGCTCTGCGTTCAGCGTTGCGCTCATGTGAGGGTGGCACCTTTCACGTCGGGAACGGGGGCGCTCGCAACGAGCAGCGAGCGCGTGTATGGATGCTCGGGCTCATCGAAGACGAGGTCGACCATGCCGCTCTCGACCGCTTCGCCGTTGCGCAGCACGAGCACCCGGTCGCACACCTGCCGCACGACGGCGAGGTCATGGGTGATGAACAGCACGGGGGTCGAGAGCTCGTCTCGAATGCTCAGCAGCAGGCTGAGAATCTGCGCCTGCACCGACACGTCGAGGGCCGAGACCGACTCGTCGCAGATGAGCAGCCGGGGCCGGGGGGCGAGGGCCCGGGCGATGGCGACGCGCTGACGTTCTCCGCCGGAGAGGTCGCGCGGTCGCTTGCGCGCGTAGTGCGCGGGCAGCCCCACGCTGTCGAGCAGCGCGCCGAGATCGCTCGGCGGCCGTTCGCCGACGGCGAGTGCTTCGCGCAGCACGGCGCCGACGGCGAGCCGGGGGTTGAGGGCCGAGTACGGGTCTTGGAAGACAATCTGCAGACTGCGCGGATCGCGGCCGCTGAGCCCGCGCGGCAGCGTGACGCCGTCGAGCCGGAGGTCGCCGTCGTGATCGGTGTGCAGCCCCGCGATGCAGCGGGCGAGGGTGGTCTTGCCCGAGCCCGACTCGCCCACGACACCGACGATCTCGCGGCTGCCGACGATGAGGTCGACGCCGTGCAGCACTTCGGTGGCGCCGTGGCGAGCGCGCAGGCCGCGCACGCTGAGCACCGTGTCGGGGCGCTCATCGAGCGAGCGCGCCGAGGCCGCGGCGCGGTCGGTCGACACGATGGGCTCGCTGCTGTGGTGGCAGGCGGCGAGGGCTCCCGTCGCCACGACGCGGAGGGGCGGGGTCTCGATGCGGCAGAGGTCGGTGGCGAGTGCGCAGCGCGGGGCGAACGAGCAGCCCTCTGCGCGCGAGCCCGGCGAGGGAACCGAGCCGGGAATGCCGGCGAGCTCGTGCAGCCGGTGGTCGAGCGGCGGCTCGGCGGCGAGCAGTCGCTCGGTGTAGGGGTGCACGGGCTGATCGAGCACGACCGCGGCGGGGCCGCGCTCGACTGCCGAGCCCGCGTACATGACGATGAGGTCGTCGGCGCAGCCTCGCACGACGCCGAGGTCGTGTGAGATCAGGATGACGCCGAGCCCTCGACGCGACTGCAGCTCGGCGATGACGGCGAGCACTTCGCCGCGCGTCGACGAGTCGAGCGCGGTCGTGGGCTCGTCGGCGATGAGAATCTCGGGGTCGCCCGCGATCGCCGCCGCGATGGCGACGCGCTGCCGCATGCCGCCCGACAGCTCGTGGGGGTAGCGTCGAGCGACTGCGGGGTCGAGGCCGACCTCGGCGAGTCGCTCTGCGACGATCGCGTCGACGCGCCGGCGCGAGAGGGTCACGTGCGAGCGCTGCGCGCTGGCTCGCACGGTGTCGGCGATCTGGCTGCCGCATCGATGCACAGGGCTCAGCGAGGTGAAGGGGTCTTGCAGCAGCAGCGACACGGCCGAGCCGCGCAGGCGCCGCCACGGCACGTCGGCGCCCAGATCGAACTGGCGCTCGCCCAGCTGCACCGAGCCGGCCGCCCGCAGCGCCGGGTCGAGCAGCCCCGTGAGCGCGCGGGCCGTGAGCGACTTGCCCGAGCCCGACTCGCCCACGATGGCGAGCGTGCGGCCCGCGTGCACGTCGAGGTCGAGCGGTTCGACGATGATGCCGCTGGGGCCGTGCACGGTCAGCCCGCGCGCCTGCAGCAGGGGGGTCGCCTCGCTCATGCGGCACTCCGTCTCGAGTCGGCGCGCGCCGCGATGGCGTCGCCGAGCAGGTTGATGGCGCACGCCACGACCACGATCGCGATGGCCGGAGCGAGCGACGCCGCGGGGTTGCTGAGCAGCAGCGCGCGACCGTCATCGAGCTGCCGGCCCCAGTCGGCGGCGCCCGGCGCCACGCCGACGCCGAGGAACGACAGCGACGAGAGCGCGACGATCGCGATGGCCATGTTGACGAGAGCGTTCGTGACGATGATCGGGCTCACGTTCGGAAGGATGTGGCGGAACATGACGCGCAGCGGGTTCAGCCGCAGCATGCGCGCAGACTCGATGTAGGGCCGCGCCGACTGCTCGAGCACTGCGGCGCGCACGAGCCTGATGTCAGACGGGGCGAACAGCACGACGAGCATGGCCACGGTCACCCAGTAGCCGCTGCCGAACATGCCGGCCACGACGATCGCGACGACGACGACGGGCAGAGCGAGCAGGAGGTCGGTGACGCGGCCCATGACGAAGTCGAACGGCCCCTGCACATACCCCGAGAGCGTGCCGACGATGATGCCCAGCAGCATCGAGCCGAGGGCGATGACGAGCGGCCCGGCGAGTGCCGAGCCCGACCCCGCGATGAGCAGCTGCAGCACATCGCGACCCAGCTCGTCGGTGCCGAGCGGGTGACCCGGGGTGCCGGGCGGGGTGACTCCGTGCAGGATGTCTTGCGAGAGTGCCGTGGGCGCGATGAACGAGCCGAAGGCGGCGAGCAGCAGCGCCAGGGAGACCATGGTGCTCGTGATGACGAGCAGCGCTCGACCGCCTCTGCGGGCCGTGACGGCGGGTGTGAGTGCGATCGCCGTGGTCGTGGTGGCCGTCATGATGCCCTCCTGCCGCGCCGCACGCGCGGGTCGATCACCGCGTAGGTGAGATCGATCGCCACCGTGATGAGCGCGATCACCACGGCGATGAGCAAGACGAGCGCCTGCACGAGGGCGATGTCTTTGAAGAGCACGGCGTCTTGCAGCATGAGCCCGAGGCCCGGCAGCGCGAAGGCCGTCTCGACGAGGATCGTGCCTCCGATGACGTAGGTGAAGACCAAGCCAGCCGCGGTGATGATCGGAATCGACGAGTTGCGCAGCGCGAGACCGAGCACCGTCAGCTCGCTCAACCCGCGCGAGCGCGCGAAGGTGACGTAGTCGCTCGCGAGCGACTCGATCATCGCCGCCCTCGTGAGCCGCATGAGAATGGCCGCGAGACCGACGGCGAGAGCGATCGAGGGCAGCACGAGATGGTAGACCCGCGAGCCGAAGTCGGTGCCTCCGCCATAGACGGGAAAGATCGGAAGGTAGTAGGCGAAGACGTAGAGCAGCAGCAACGAGACGACGAACGCAGGAGCGCTCAAGCCGATGACCGAGAAGCCTGTGAGCGCTTGATCGATCGCTGACTGGTGGCGGCGCGCTGCGATGACGCCGAGGGGAATCGCGGTGACCGCGGCGATGAGCATGGCCATCACGGCGAGCATCGACGTCAAGGGAATGCGACTCGCGATGGCGTCGGCGACGGGCACCTGATAGCGGATCGAGGTGCCGAGATCGCCTTGCAGGGCGTTGCCGAGCCAGTTGAGGTACTGCAGCCAGATCGGGTCGTCGAGTCTGTACTGCTCGCGGATGGCCGCGATCGTCTCGGGGCTCGCGGGGCGCAGCCCCAAGAGGTTGCGCACGAGGTCGCCCGGAATCAGGTGCATCATGCCGAAGATCAGCACCGACAGCACCGCGACGATCACGAGCACTCCGAGCAGACGCAGGGTGAGCATCCCCCAGAAGGAGGATGCCCACCCCGCGAGGAGTGCGCGGCGAGGCGCACTCTGCATATCAGCCGGCCTTCGTCAGCAGGGTCGGCCAGGGGTTGGTGAACACGAACGGCGAGGGAGTGCTGAGGCTCCAGCCGTTGAGGAACGCCGTCGCCGACTGGCCCCACCACAGCGGGGCGCTCGCGAGGTCGGGCCGCGCGAGGTTGTCGGCCTCGAGGATGAGGTCGGCGCGCGTGACCGGGTCGCTCTCGACGAAGGCCCCGGCGAGCAGCGCACGCACAGCCTCGTTCTCGTACTGCGAGGGGTTCTCGGGCCCGTAGAGGTATGAGATGACCTCTCCGGGGTCGCCCGTCGTCGAGAAGTACCACATGTAGCCCACGCCGTGCTCACCGTCGCCGATCGTGGCGAGCCACTCTTCGATCGTGACCTCGCGCACGTTCACGGTGACGCCGATCTCGGCCAGGTTGGCCGCGAGGGCGAGCGCCGAACGGCCCAGCTCGGGGCCCGTCGCCGGGTAGGTGAGCTCGGTCGTGAAGCCCTCGGGCACGCTCGACGCCGCGAGTGCGGCAGCAGCAGCCTCGAGGTCGAACGCGAACTGCTCGCCCTCGGCGAGGGCTGCGGCGGCTCCGTCGGGGCCATAGGCCGTGAACAGCGACTCGGGGGTCGGGATGGCGAGCGCCACCTCGCCGTGACCGCCGAGCACGCTCGACACGACGGCCTCGCGGTCGACCGCGTGGGCGAAGGCCTCGCGCACCTTGAGGTCATCGAACGGCGCCACGCTCAGGTCGAACAGCAACCCGACGTACGAGAGGTCGTTGACGAACTGCACCTCGGCGCCCGAGATCGACTCCCACTGCGAGGCCTGCGTGAACGGCACGTTGAACGCCACGTCGATCTGGCCCGACTGGGCCGCGAGCAGTCGCGTGTTCTCGTCGGGGATGAAGTCGATGCGCACCGACTCGAGGTCGGGCACACCGCCCCACCAGGTGTCGACTGCCGTGAACTCGACGTGCGAGTCTGGCACGAACTCGGTCACCTGGAACGGGCCGGTGCCCATGAGCAGGCCCGAACCGGTGCCGATCGTGCCCTCGTTGGCCTCCCAGTAGGCGCGAGAGGTGACGTAGAGCGCGCCGACCGTGCTCATGAGGGTGGCGAAGGTGGCGTCTGGCTCGACGAGCGTGATGGTGAGCTCGCGCTCGCCCGTCTCTTCCATCGACTCGAGGCCGCCCAGGTACCACGCGAAGCCGGGCGAGATCTCGGCGTCTTGCGCCTTCTCGATCGAGAAGATGACGTCGTCGACCGTGACGGGCGTGCCGTCGTGGAAGGTCGCGTTCTCACGCAGGGTGTAGACGTAGGTGACGTCGTCGACCTGCTCCCAGCTCTCGGCGAGAGCGGGCTGAATCTGCCCCTCGGCGTCGAGCGACACGAGGCCCTCTTGCGCGATCGAGGCGACGTAGTAGTTGAGAATGCCGTTCTCTTGACCCACATACAGGTTCGAGAGTGAGCCCGGCAGCGCCACGGTGAGGCGGGTGTCGTCGCCAGACCTCGATGGGCCCGCGGGCGTGCAGGCGCTGAGCGCGAGTGCCGCCGCCACGAGGGCGGCGGTGGTCACCGCGAAGCGGCGAGATAGTCGAGACATGCTGTGTTGACCTCCGTCGATGGATGCGCGAATCGTCCACGAGTTCTTTGAATGGCGATTCACTCTATTGGGTGCTGGACGTGCTGGGCGAGCAAAACTCCTTTCGGTTCACGCAACGACTTCAGAGCCCCGGCGACTCGCAGGACGTCAATATCGTCATTCCAGACGTGGAACGACAGACGAATTCGACCGTCACGGCCACTCGCGGTGAGCCCGGCTGACCGCACCGCCGCGAGCAGTCGGCCGTCGGCGTCGTCGAGCGCGACGATCGACTGACCCTGAGGCTGCAGGTCGAGCGCCTCGAGCGCGGCGTCAGCGAGAGCGCTGGTTCTCGCGTGCAGCGCAGCGATGTCGAGCGAGGCGAACAGGTCGAGCGCGGGGGCTGCGCCCACCCACGCCTGCCAGGCCGGCGAGATGTCGAAGCGCCTGCCGTTGTCGGCGAGCCGCATGCCGGGGCCGTAGATCGACTGCCACACGTCGTCGCCGGCGTACCACCCGGCGTGCAGCGGCGCGACGCGGTCGCGAATCTCGCTCGACACCGTCATGAAGCCGACGCCACGAGGGCTGCACAGCCACTTGTATGCATGGCACACGGTGATGTGCCAGTCGCTCGCCGCCACGGGGTAGACCCCTGCGGCCTGGGTGACATCGCAGACGGTGAGCGCGCCGACGGCTGCGGCGGCCGCGCGAATCTCGTCGACGGGCGCGAGCTGGCCGGTCGACGACTGCACGAGCGAGAAGACCACCATCGCCGTCTGCGGCCCGATCTCGTCGGCGAGGGCGTGCAGAGGCACTGAGCGGGTGCTCTCGGGGTGCCGCACCTTGAAGGGGTAGACCACCGAGGTGAAGTCGCCGTCGACCACGAGCACTTCGCCACCGTGCGGCACCGCGTCTGCCGCGAGTGCGGCCATCACCGAGGTCTGGCCCCCGATCGAGACATCGTCGACGGATGCTCGCACGAGTCGCGCGTAGGCGGCACGAGCGCGTTCCACCACCCCGCCGTAGTGGGCAGGGTCTCGTCGCCCCGAACCCCACAGCATGAGGTCTTCGCTGAGGGCGTCGATGGCGCTGAGCGGCGGGATGCCCATCGTGGCGGCATCGAGGTAGCCGGATCCAGTCGGAAACTGGCGGCGGGCGTCGTCGAGAGTCAGGTGCACTCTCCCAGGGTCGCGGTCGCCGTCTCATTCAACAAGAGCAGCTTGCTTCGGTGATTCATAACCCTGGGTTATGTTTGAGTGTGACCGCGACCGAGATCGACCTCACCACCCTGCGCATCGTGCGGGCCATCGCCGACGAGAAGACCCTCAGCGGAGCCGCCGCCGCACTCGGGTACAGCCAGCCGGCAGTGAGCCAGCACCTCGCTCGAGCATCCACTCGCATCGGCCAACCGCTCGTGACGCGGGCCGGCCGCACCGTGCGGCTCACCGAAGCAGGAGCCGTGCTCGCCCGGCACGCCGTCACCGTGCAATCGGCGCTGGACGCCGCGAGCGGAGAACTCGCCGACCTCGGCGGGCTGCGCTCAGGGGTCGTGCGCGTCGCCGCCTTTCCGACCGCGTCGGCGACCGTCGTGCCCCGACTGCTGGGAGCCATGGCAGCGCGGCACCCCGGCATACGCCTCAGCTACGTCGAAGTCGAACCGCCCGAAGCTCTCGACCTGCTGCGGCACGGTCGCGCCGACCTCGCCATCACCTTCCGCTACCCAGACGACTGGAGCGACCCGCACGCTCGCTACCCAGACGAGCTCACCATGCTGCCGCTCTTCGACGACGAGCTGCTCGTCGCCGAACCCGCCGCCCACGACCGCGACGGCAGCCGCACCACGCTGCAGCAGTATGCAGACGCCGACTGGATCGCCGGGTGCCCGCAGTGCCGCGGCAACCTGCTGCAGGCCTGCCAGAGCGCCGGGTTTCAGCCGCGCATCGCCCACGAGACCGACAATGCGGCCGCCGTGCTGGGGCTCGTCGCCAACGGGCTCGGCGTCGCGCAACTGCCCAGACTCGCGCTCTCGAGCGTCACCGTGCCCGAGGGAGTTCGGCTGCTGCAGGTCGCCGGCGTGCCGAGCCGCACCGTGCACGCCGTCGCGCTGCGGGCCGCGCAAGGAGTGCCGGCCGTGGCGGCCGCACTGCGGGCCTCAGCCGAACTCGACGTCGCCGACTGGGTGGCCGCCGGATGAGCGCAGTGGAGGCCGCGGGTCAGGCGTCGGGAGCATCCACCGCGCCGCCGAAGCGGCGATCGCGACCCGCGTAGTCTTCGATCGCCGCCCACAAGTGACGGCGCCGAAAATCGGGCCACAGCGTGTTCAAGAACACCATCTCGGCGTAGGCACTCTGCCAGAGCATGAAGTTGCTCGTGCGCTGCTCTCCGCTCGACCGCACGAAGAGGTCGACGTCGGGCTGGTCGGGCTCGTAGAGGTGCTTCGCGATCGAGCGCTCGGTGATGCGCGCCGGGTCGACGCGACCGGCCTTGACGTCGGCGGCGAGGGCTCGCACGGCATCCACCAGCTCGACACGGCCGCCGTAGTTGACGCACATCGTCAGCGTCAGGCCCGTGTTGCCGGCCGTCATCGCCTGCGCCTCTTCGAGCTCGGCGATGACGCTGCGCCACAGCCGCGGGCGGCGGCCCGCCCAGCGGATGCGCACGTTCCAGGCGTGCAACTGATCGCGGCGGCGGCGCAGCACCTCGCGATTGAAGCCCATGAGAAAGCGCACCTCGTCGGGGCTGCGGCTCCAGTTCTCGGTGCTGAAGGCATACACGCTGAGGTGCTTGACGCCGATCTGCACGGCGCCCGCCACCACGTCGAGCAGGCTCGCCTCGCCGGCGCGGTGGCCCTCCACCCTGGGCAGGCCCTGGCGGTTGGCCCAGCGGCCGTTGCCGTCCATGACGATCGCGACGTGCTGCGGCACGACCTTCGTCGACAACTCAGGAGGAACCTCGCCCGTCCAGTCGAGAGGGCGCAGAGGTTCGGGGTTCTTCGCGGCGCGGCTCACGCGGAGTCCTGAATTGTCGACACCGGCACTCGGGCGTCGACTCGGTCAACGTGCGGCAGCGAGCGCAGCCCGCGTTCGAGGTGAAACTGCGTGTAGGCCGCCACGATGCCGTTGGCCTGCGCACGCGCGGCCTCGCTGCTCGCCTCGGCCACCGCCCACTTGCCTTCGAGCAGAGCCGCGAGCAGCTCGCGCGTCTCGTCCGAGACGCGCGGGGCGCCGGGAGGGGCGACATCGTCGGCGACGACACCTCCGAGCTGCACCACGAACGCGCTGTGGGGGCCGGGCGCGCCGGTGACGGCGCAGTCGCCGAAGGTGGGCGCCCATCCTGCAATCGACAGCGCCCGCAGCAGATAGCTGTCGAGCGTCAGCCCCGGCGGATGCTCTGCGCGCGCGAGCGAGCGCAGCGCGCCGACCAGCAGCAGGTACTGCTGCACTCCCCCGCCGTCGTCGCCCGTGACGCGATCGGCCGTCTCGACCATGACGTTCGCGGCCGTGTAGCTGCCGTAGTCTGCCGTGATGTCGGCGCCGTACGAGCCGAGCGACTCGGCCTGCTGCACGATGTCGAGGCTGCGGCCGGCGTAGAGCTGCACGTCGGCGACCATGAACGGCTCGAGGCGCGCACCGAACTTGCTCGCCGTGCGGCGCACACCCTTGGCCACTGCGCGAATCTTGCCGTGGTTGCGGCTCAGCATCGTGACGATGCGGTCGGCCTCACCCAGCTTGTGGGTACGCAGCACGACGATCTCGTCACGGTAGGTCGGCACCGCTCCAGTATCGCGTGCCCGGGTGCGAACCGGCCGGGCGGCGCGCTGCGTCGGGCGTTCAGCGCGCCCGACGCGGTGCGTCGACAACTCAGGACAATCGCGCTGCGGGCGTGGTCGACAATTCAGGACGAACGGTGGATGCTCAGCCCAACCTGCCCAGAGAGGCCGCAGATTCTGCGAGCTCACGGGCAGCAGTCTCGAGTTCGTCCTGAGTTGTTGACGCACCCCAGGTGAAGCGCACTGCGGTGCGGGCGATGTCGGGGTCGAAGCCCATCGCGAGCAGGACGGGTGAGGGCTCGTCGCGGCCGGCCGCGCACGCCGAGCCACTCGAGGCGAGAATGCCGCGATCGTCGAGCGCAATGAGCAACGGCTCGCCGCCGAAGCCCGGTACGACGAACGAGGCGTGGCAGGGCAACCGCCGAGCCGGGTGCCCGGTGAGCTGCGCGCCGGGCACGGACTGCAGCACTCGAGCGATGAAGTCGTCGCGCCGGGCTTCGAGCTCAGCGATCGCAGGTCGCTCGGCCTCGGCCAGTTCAAGCGCCGCCGCGAGCCCCACCGCACCCGCCACGTTCTCGGTGCCAGAACGACGGTCGCGCTCCTGGCCTCCGCCGTGGATGAGCGGCTCGATCGCGGCCGCCGTCGGCAGCAGCAGCGCCCCGACTCCCTTCGGGGCACCGAGCTTGTGCCCCGAAATCGTCACGGCGTCGGCGTGCACGAGGTCGGGATTGCGAGCGGCGTCGAGCGGGTACCACCCGGCGAGCTGCACCGCATCGGTGTGCAGCAGCGCTCCGGCCTCGCGCGCCGCGGCCCCCAGAGCCGCGAGCGGTTGCAGCGTGCCCACCTCGTTGTTCGCGGCGTGCACGCTGACGAGAGCGGTGTCGGGTCGCAGGGCGGCGATCGCGGCGCGAGCATCCACCACCCCGTCGGCGTCGACCGCGACGCGCGTGACCTCGACGCCGTGCCAGCGCTCGAGGTACGCCGCCGATTCGAGCACTGCCTCGTGCTCGATCGCGCTCACCAGAATGTGACGGCCCCGCCCGCGCGCGATGGCGGCGAGCGTGAGGCCGATGACGGCGAGGTTGTCGCTCTCGGTGCCTCCGCTCGTGAACACGACGTGCGCGGGGCGAACGCCGGCGAGGCGGGCGATGCGGGCGCGAGCATCCGTCAGCGCGTCGGAGGCTCGACGACCGAGCGAGTGCGTCGACGAGGGGTTGCCGTGCTCGCCCGTGAGCCACGGCCACATCGCCTCGAGCACCTCGCGGCGCACGGGCGTGGTCGCCGCCTGGTCAAGATCGATGAACGACACGGATGCTCGCTAGCGCCCGCCGCCGGCAGCGCCGCCCAGCTCGGGGTGCGGGGTTGCGGCGTCGATGACGATGTCGAGGCCCAGGTCGAGCGCCGCGGCGCTGTGGGTGAGGGCGCCCACCGAGATGACGTCGACCCCGGTCTCGGCGATCGCGCGCACGGTGTCGAGCGTCACGCCGCCGCTCGCCTCGACCGTCGCGCGGCCGCCGATGAGGGCTAGCCCGGCCCTTAGATTGTCGAGGCTGAAGTTGTCGAGCATGATCGTGTCGGGCTCGGCGGCGAGCACCGCTTCGAGCTGAGCGAGCCGATCGACCTCGACCTCGAGGTGCATCGTGTGCGGAATGCGCGCGCGCACCGCCCGAATGGCCTCGGTGAGGTCGAGCCCCTGCGCCTGCAGCACCGCCAAGTGGTTGTCTTTCAGCATGACCGCGTCACTCAGCGAGTGTCGGTGGTTGTGGGCGCCGCCCGCTCGCACGGCGGCCTTCTCGAGCACGCGCAGCCCCGGAGTGGTCTTGCGCGTGTCGACGATGCGCGCGCTCGTGTGCGCAACCGCTTCGACGTAGCGCCGCGTCAGGGTCGCGACGCCGCTGAGCCGCTGCGCGAGATTGAGCGCCACGCGCTCTCCGCGCAGGATGGCGCGCGCCGAGCCCTCGACGGTGGCGATGAGCGTGCCCGGCGCGATCGGGTCGCCCTCGGCGGAGTGCCGTTTGACCGCGAGGGTCGGGTCGACCCGCGTGAAGGCGAGTTCGAGCGGCAGTCCGCCCGCGAACACGCCGTCGACGCGGCTCACGACGCGCGCCGTGGCCGTCGCGCTCACGGGAATCGCCGCCTCGCTCGTCACGTCGCCCCACGGCGCATCTTCGTCGAGCGCTCGATCGACGATCGCCGTGACGCTGGCGAGCGTGAGCCCCTGCACGTCGTCGGTCATGCGCGCACCTCCATCGTGCCGACCCGCGCGTCGCCGGTCGGCGTCAACAATTCAGGACGATCTGCCGAGGGTCGCTCGACCGCACGCCGCACACGCTGCGCGGGGTCGGTCTCGGGGAAGTCATCACGCCAATGCGCGCCACGCGATTCGGTGCGGGCAAGCGCCGCCGCGGCGGTCAAGCGCGCGAGGGGCAGCAACGAGCGGGCTTCGTCGTCGCCAGGGCGAGCATCCGCCAGTTCTCGGGCGAAATCGGCCATCTCGTGACCCGTGCGTTCCAGCCCGAGCGCCTGCCACGCGCGGTCGCGGATGCGGTCGGCACTCCACGCGACGCTACCGTCGACGAGTGCGTCGGCCGCGATCTCGCGAACGACCGGCACGGGGGCCTCGAGCTGGCCGTCAGGGAGATTGTCCTGAATTGTTGACGGCGGGAGGGGCAGCGGGCGCGCAGCGGAGGTGCCCGCCGCGCCGACGGCGTCGCCCGCGCGCCACCCGACGACGACGGCTTCGAGCAGCGAGTTGGAGGCGAGGCGGTTGGCCCCGTGCACCCCCGTCGACCCGGTTTCGCCCACAGCGAACAAGCCAGGAACCGTGGTGCGGCCATCCATGTCGGTGAGCGCGCCGCCCATGGCGTAGTGCGCGGCGGGAGTGACGGGCACGGGCGAGACCGACCAGTCGACCCCGGTCGCGCGCACGAGCGCGTCGATCGTCGGAAAACGCTCGGCCAGCACGGCAGCGCCGAGCGCGGTCGCATCGAGCAGCACCGGCTGGCCATCCTGCTTCCGCATCTGCCGCGCGATCGCGCGCGCCACGATGTCGCGCGGAGCGAGCTCGGCCCGCGGGTCGATGTCGGGCATGAAGCGTCGGCCGTCGGCGTCGAGCAGCGTCGCGCCCTCGCCGCGCACGGCTTCAGACACGAGCCCTCCCCCGGCAAGCACCGTGGGGTGAAACTGCACGAACTCGAGGTCGGCGATCGCCGCGCCGGCCGCGTAGGCCAGCAGCACGCCGTCTCCGGTCGACACGGGCGGGTTGGTGGTGTGCCGGTAGAGCCGCCCGTTGCCCCCGGTCGCGAGCACGACGGCGTCGGCAGCGACGCGCTCGACGCCCGCGGGGCTCTCGATCACCGCGCCGGCGATCGCGCCATCGCGCACGATGAGCGAGATGGCGCGCGCGAATTCGTGCGACCGGATGCGCCCCTCGCGCACCGCGGCGGCGAGAGCCGTCTCGATCACTCGGCCGGTGGCGTCTCCGCCCGCGTGCAGAATGCGCGCGATCGAGTGGGCGGCCTCGAGCCCGCGGGCCCAGTCGCTCACGTCGTCGAAGGGCGCGACGGCCCCCGGCGCGGGGTCGAAGGCCACCCCGAGGGCGACGAGGTCGTGCACCCGGCGGGGCCCCTCGGTGCAGAGAATCTCGACGGCGGCGGGATCACTCAGCCCCGCGCCCGCGAGCAGCGTGTCGTGCGCGTGCAGCGCCGCCGAGTCGTCGGGAAACACCGCTGCAGCGATGCCGCCTTGCGCCCACGCGGTCGAGCCAGCCGTGAGCACGTCTTTCGTGACGATCGTGACGTCGTGCCGACGAGCGGCGCGCAGCGCGGCGACGAGCCCGGCCATGCCGCTGCCGATGACGAGGATGTGCGCCATGGCTCAGTCTCGCGGCTTCGCGTCGAGCATGCGCTCGAGCGCGAGGCGAGCATCGGCCTGCACCGTCGCGTCGACGGCGATCTCGTTGACGACGCGGCCCGCGACGAGCTCGTCGAGCACCCACGCGAGGTAGCCGGGGTGGATGCGGTACATGGTCGAGCACGGGCAGATGACGGGGTCGAGGCAGAAGATGGTGTGCTGCGGGTATTCGGCCGCGAGCCGGTTGACCATGTTGACCTCGGTGCCGATGGCGAAGGTGGTCGGCGACGTCGCCCCGGCAACGGCGCGCCTGATGTAGTCGGTCGACCCGGCTTCATCGGCCGCATCGACGACGGGCATGGGGCACTCGGGGTGCACGACGACGCGCACCCCGGGGTGCTCGGCGCGCGCCCGCTCGATCTGCTCGACGGTGAAGCGCTTGTGCACGCTGCAGAATCCGTGCCACAGAATGACGCGGGCATCGAGCAGCTCGTCACGAGTGGAGCCGCCGAGCGGCCGGCGCGGATTCCACATCGGCATCTGCTCGAGCGGCACGCCCATGGCCTTGGCGGTATTGCGGCCGAGGTGCTGGTCTGGGAAGAACAGCACCCGCTGCCCGCGCTCAAAGGCCCACTCGAGCACGGTCTTCGCGTTCGACGAGGTGCAGACGATGCCGCCGTTGGCGCCGCAGAACGCCTTGAGTGCGGCGGAGGAGTTCATGTAGGTGACGGGAATGATCGGGGCGCGGCCGTCGGCGTCGGGCTCGGTGCCGTAGACCGAGAGCAACTCGTCCCACGCCGCTTGCACAGAGTCGATGTCTGCCATGTCTGCCATCGAGCATCCCGCAGCAAGATTCGGCAGGATGACGCGCTGAGCATCGCGCGCCAGAATGTCGGCCGTCTCGGCCATGAAGTGCACGCCGCAGAACACGATGTACTCGGCGTCGGGCTTGGTGAGCGCGGCGTTGGCGAGCTGGAACGAGTCGCCGAGGAAGTCGGCGTGCTGCACGACCTCGTCGCGCTGGTAGAAGTGCCCGAGAATGACGAGGCGATCGCCGAGCGTCTCTTTCGCAGCGCGGATGCGCGCGTGCAGCTCGTCGTTCGAGGCGCGCTGATACTGCTCGGGCAGGGAGCCCTGGCGCGGCGAGCCGGTGGGGATGACGTCGAACATCGACGAGCCAGGCCCGTAGCCCGGCTCGGCGTCGAACTGCCACGGCCCCTGGGCGAGCTCGGGCGTGCACGTCTCGCCCGGTGCCTGGCCGTTCGTGATGAGGCGGATCGTCGTGTCGACGCTGAGGGTCATGATGTCGTCCTTGCGGTGGCTGTGGGGCGGCGGGTCAGGGGGCCGGCGTCGACGAGTTCGACGTCGCCGACATAGCGATAGAGCTCGGGGGGCCGGTGCCGACCGCCCGTCACCACTTCGCCCGTGGCTTCGATCGCGCCCGAGGCGAGCACTTGGCGCCTGAAGTTGGCGGGGTCGAGCGGCTTCTGCAGCACCGCTTCGTAGACCTCGCGCAGCTCGGCGAGCGTGAACCGCGGGCCGAGGAAGGCGTGGGCGATGCGTGAGTACTCCATCTTGGTGCGCAAGCGCCACAGCGCGTAGTCGACGATGAGGTTGTGGTCGAAGGCGAGCTCGGGCAGGTCGTCGGCGGCGAACCAGCGCACGTTATCGCCGAGCGTCACCTGCTCGGCCTCATCGGGCCGCACGAGGGCCCAGTAGACGATCGAGACGAGCCGCTGGTCGGGCGAGCGGTCGACGTCGCCGAAGGCGTAGAGCTGCTCGAGGTAGGTGGGCGCGAGGCGGGTGGTCTCACCGAGGTTGCGTCGCGCAGCGCCTTCGAGGCTCTCGTCGGTGCGCACCATGCCGCCGGGCAGCGCCCAGCGATCGAGGTGCGGTTCGCGGATGCGACGCACGAGGGGCATCCAGACGGCCGGTGCGCCGTCGCCGTCGGCGCGCAGGGCGAAGATGACGGTCGAGACGGCGAGGCCGATGGCGGTGGTGCTCGTCATGGATGCTCCTTCCGCTCGACCCCGACTGTTACAGTCACGCTGACCTGAACACAGTCTAGCACTTCGGGTAGAGGTGACACGAACCCGTCGGTGCGTCGTGCCCGCGGCGAGCATCCACCCGCCAGAATGGAGCAGTGGACGCCGTCTTCGTGATTCCCCTCTGGGCCGACCTGCTCGCCGTCGGCATCGGGGCACTGCAAGGCGCGCTCTTCGCCGCGCAGTTTCGCGACCGCCGCCTCGACTGGCTCGGCGTCGCGATCATCGGCATCGTCGTCGGCTTCGGGGGCGGTCTGCTGCGCGACCTGCTGCTGAACGTTCCGCTGGCTCCCCTGCAGTCGAACTGGTACGTCGTCGTCGCCACCGGGGCAGCCCTGCTCGGCATGCTGCTCGAGCGAGTCTTCTCGCGGCTGGGCCGCCTCATCACGGTGCTGGATGCTCTCACCATCGGCCTCTTCGGAGCGATCGGCACGACCAAGGCCCTCGCCGTCGGGCTGCCCGAAGTGGCCGCCGTCTTCGTCGGCGTGCTCGCCGCCGTCGGAGGGTCGATCTTGCGCGACCTGCTCTTGAACCTGCCCATCGCGCTCATGCACGTGGGCTCGCTCTACGCCGTCGCCGCCGCCGCCGGATCGGGAACGATCGCCGTGCTGCTCGCCCTCGACGTCAACGTGCTCGTCGCCGGCATCGTGGGCGTGGCCATCACCTTCGCCGTGCGCATCGCCTCGGTGCTGTTCGGCTGGAGCCTGCCAGAGCAGCGCAGCATCGAACGCCTGCCGCGGCTGCCCCGACCCGGCCGACCGCCGCGGGGGCCCCGCCCATGACCGCCGGACTCGCCGAGTTCGAAGCCGCACGGCCCCGGCTCACCGGCCTCGCCTACCGCCTGCTCGGCTCGTGGGCCGAAGCCGAAGACGTCGTGCAAGACGCCTGGCCGCGCTGGAGCGCCGTCGCGGGCACGGGCATCGACAACGCCGAAGCCTACCTCACGACGATCGTCACGCGGCTCTCGCTCACCGCCCTCGACTCTGCGCGCGTGCGACGCGAGCAGTATGTGGGCCCGTGGCTGCCCGAACCGGTCGACACGAGCGCCGACCCCGCGCTCGGCGCCGAGACCGCCGAAGCGCTCGACCTCGCGACCCTCCTGCTGCTCGAACGGCTCAGCGGCCCCGAGCGGGCCGCACTCGTGCTGCGTGAAGCCTTCGCCTACGACTACGCGAGCCTCGCCGACGTGCTCGACACGAGCGAAGCCGCAGCCCGGCAGCTCGTCTCACGGGGGCGTCGCGCCCTCGACGGCCACCGGCGGCAGCGCGTCGACGACGAGACGCGCCATCGACTGCTCACCGCCTTCGTCACGGCGGCGCAGGGCGGCGACCTCGCCGCACTCGAATCGCTGCTCGTCGGCGATGCCGTCGCGATCAGCGACGGCGGCGGGCTCGCGAGCGCGGCACGCAAGCCCGTGCACGGTGCCGAGAGCGTCGCGCGCTTCGTGCTCGGCGTGATCGAGAAGTTCGGGCAAGGGCTGCACACCGTGCCGGTGCAGGCCAACGGTGCGACGGCCTTCCTCGCGCTCACCGGCCCGGGCCCCGATGCCTCGCCCGTTGCGCTCTGGACGCTCGACATCGGCCGCGACGGCGTCGCCGGCGTGCTCATCGTGCGCAACCCGCGCAAGCTCGAGCGCATCACTCGCACGGTCGTGTCACAGAGCGGCGAGCAATCCGGTCGACTCTGAGAGGGCGCAGTGCGCGCCCCGCAGAGAGGAGCACCATGAGCATCACCATCACGGGCGGCACCGGAACCCTCGGGCGCCGCGTCGTCGAGACGCTGCGCGCTGCCGGGCAGTCACCGAGCATCCTGAGCCGGCGGCCGGGCGCCGACCACGTCGTCGCCGACCTGCAGACGGGGGCAGGGCTGCCGCAGGCACTCGACGGCACCGAGACCGTGCTGCACCTCGCCACCAACCGGCGGTCGGATGCTCGCGCCACGCAGCACCTGCTCGACGCCGCGCGTGCCGCCGGCGTGCAGCACCTCGTCTACGTGTCGATCGTGGGCGTCGACGCCGTGCCGCTCGGCTACTACCGCTCGAAGCTCGCCTGCGAAGAGCTCATCGCCGGGTCGGGCGTGCCGTACACGATCGTGCGAGCCACCCAGTTTCACGAATTCGTCGCCGACTTTCTGCGGCCGCAGCGACGGCTGCCGCGCGTCATCACGCTCGATGTTCCGGTGCAGCCGATCAGCACGACCGCGGTGGCCGAGCGGCTCGCCGCGCTCGCCACGACGGCACCCGCACACGGTCGAGTCGACGACCTCGGAGGGCCCGAAGTGCTGCCGCTCGCCGAGTTCGCCCGGCAGTGGGTCGAGGCGCGCGGCGCCGCACCCGAGGCCGCCCGCCGTCGCGTCGTCGAGTGGCACCTGCCCGGCAGGCTCGCCGACGCCTACCGCGCCGGGCTGCACACCACCGGGGTGCCCGGCCCGGGCATCCCGTTTGCGGAGTGGGCCGCCACCACCCCCTGACCGCCGCCCGCGTCAACAACTCAGGACGATCTCACGCAGCACCCCTCGCGCCCGCACCCGCTGCGCGTCAACAACTCAGGACGATCGGGACGGGGTGCGCTGCTCACGCGCAGAAGTGCGCCTCGAGAGTTCAGTCGTTTGGCAGTTCGTCCTGAGTTGTTGACGGGCGCTGGTGCGTGAAGCCTCAGGTGGTCGCCGCGTTCGTCCTGAGTTGTTGACGGGCGCGAGCGAGAGTTCGTCAGGCGGAGACGAGCTCGCGCTCGGGGCTCTCGAGCCTGATCGCCCGATTGACTGCCGAGACGACGGCCTTGAGCGACGCCGTCGAGATGTCGGGGTCGATGCCGACACCCCACAGGGTGCGGCCGTTGACCTCGAGCTCGACGTACGACGCCGCGTGGGCATCCCCGCCCGCAGACAGAGCGTGCTCGACGTAATCGAACAGACGGATCTCGATGCCCTGCCCCTGCATCATCTTGAGGAACGCCGCGATCGGACCATTACCGGTCGCGTCAATCGCGGCAATCTCCTCTCCGTCGCGCAGGGTCGCGTTGAGCGAGACCGTTCCGGTCATGTCGCTCGCCGTGCGGGTCGAGAGCAGCTCGAAGCGGCCCCACTTGGCGTCGGGGTCGGCCGCGGGCAAGTATTCGTCTTGGAAGATCGCCCAGATCTGGTCGCTCGTGACCTCGCCGCCCTCGGCGTCGGTCTTCGCCTGCACCACCGAGCTGAACTCGATCTGCAGCTTGCGCGGCAGGTCGAGCGCGTGGTCGGTCTTGAGCAGGTAGGCGACTCCGCCCTTGCCGGATTGCGAGTTGACGCGAATGACGGCCTCGTACGAGCGGCCCAGGTCTTTCGGGTCGACGGGCAAGTACGGAACCCCCCACACGAGGTCGTCGACGCCGACGCCCGAAGCAGCGGCCTGAGCATCCATCGCCTCGAAGCCCTTCTTGATGGCGTCTTGGTGGCTGCCGCTGAAGGCCGTGTAGACGAGGTCGCCCGCCCACGGGCTGCGCTCGTGCACCTTGAGCTGGTTGCAGTATTCGGCCGTGCGCTTGATCTCGTCGAGGTCGCTGAAGTCGAGCTGCGGGTCGATGCCCTGCGTGAAGAGGTTGATGCCGAGCGCGACGAGGTCGACGTTGCCGGTGCGCTCGCCGTTGCCGAACAGGCAGCCCTCGATGCGGTCGGCGCCGGCGAGGTAGCCGAGCTCGGCGGCCGCGATGGCCGTGCCGCGGTCGTTGTGCGGGTGCAGGCTCAGAATCACCGAGTCACGGCGCGCGAGGTGGCGGTTCATCCACTCGATCGAGTCGGCGTAGACGTTAGGGCCGGCCATCTCGACCGTCGCGGGCAGGTTGATGATGATCTGCCGCTCGGGCGTCGGAGCGATCTGCTCGATCACCGCGTTGCAGATCTCGACCGCGGTCTCGAGCTCGGTGCCCGTGTAGCTCTCGGGGCTGTACTCGTAGAACACCTCGGTGCCGGGCACGGTCGACTCGTACTGCTGGCACCAGCGCGCGCCCTGCAGTGCGATCTCTTTCACGCCCTCGACGTCGGTGCGGAAGACGACCTCGCGCTGCAGTGCACTCGTCGAGTTGTAGAAGTGCACGATCGCGCGCTTCGCACCCTTGATCGACTCGTAGGTGCGGGCGATCAGGTGCTCACGGGCTTGCGTCAGCACCTGGATCGTGACGTCGTCAGGAATGAGGTTCTCGTCGATGAGCGAGCGCACGAAGTCGAAGTCGGTCTGGCTCGCCGACGGAAAACCGACCTCGATCTCTTTGAACCCCATACGCACGAGCAGGTCGAACATGACGCGCTTGCGCTCGGGGCTCATCGGGTCGATGAGCGCCTGGTTGCCGTCGCGCAGATCGACCGCGCACCAGCGCGGAGCCTGCTCGATGCGCTTCGTCGGCCACGTGCGATCGGGCAGCTCGACGCGGAACTGCTCGTGATACGGCTGATACTTCTGAATCGGCATCCCTGAGGGCTGCTGGCGGTTCTGCATGCTGTGCTCCTGCTGGTCGTTGGGGGTTGTCAGCCGACAACAAACTCCGCGACGAGGGAGGCTGGTTGACTAAGCCTCGTCGCGGCAACGAAGAAGGAGCAGGCCGAACACCCTTTCAGGGTACACCCGCGCGCCCATCACGCCCCGCTTCGTGCCAGATCTGGCGCATGTGGGCGCTTGGGCAGGTATGACAGCCGATTTGTGGCGAATCTGGCCGCGTTGTCGGGGTTCGGGATGCTGTCCGTAGGCCTTTCGGATGAAATCGCTCCTCCGCTCGGGTGAGCGGCGCGGGTTTCGCTCGGCTGCAGGCTCTGCGAGCCGTAGCGTGACGGACATGTTCGATCGACTCATCACGTGGTTCACGCCCGAGCGCCGCGTCGCGCTCGCCTTTCCCGCCGAGATCGCGCTGGGCGCGTTCCTCATGCTCGCGCTCATGCTCGACCAGGCGTGGCGCGGCGGTTTCCTCGCCGCCGTCATAACCTTCACCGTGGCGGTCTTGCTGGGCCTCGGCGTGGCACTGCACCGCGTGCGGCCCGAACTCGCGCTGGCGTCGCTCGTGGCGAGCGGCAGCATCGGAGTCTTCGGCACCCTCTTCTACGGCCCGCCGATCAACGGGTTCGTCTATGTCGCAGCGGCGATCGTGATGTTCGGAGCAGCCGCGCATGGTTCGCCCGGTGTCCGGTGGATTGCTTTGGCGTTCTCGGGGCTCGCCGCTCTGGTCATCTTCGTGACGGGCATCGCGTCGAGCGGGGTGTTCTACGGCGTCGACCTGGGTTACGTGGTTCGTCAGGCAACCTTCGTGCTCATGACGTCGGCGTTCGCCCTCGTGCCCTGGCTGCTCGGCGAGCTCGTGCGCAGCATCCGGAATCGGCGTCAGCTCAGCGCGACCGTCGCGACGGTCAGCACCCAGCGCGACGCCGCCCTCACGCGCGCCGACCTCGAAGCCGAGCGCACGCGAGTCGCGCGCGACGTGCACGACATCGTCGCTCACTCGCTCACGGTCGTGATCGCGCAGGCCGATGGGGCGCGGTATGCGACGGCGGGCGACTCCCCCGCGGCGGCCGACGCCTTCGAGACGATCGCGCAGACCGCTCGGGATGCCCTCGCCGACGTGCGCGTGCTGCTCACCGAGCTGCGCCACACTCAAGAGGCCGGGCCGCAACCGGGCCTCGCCGACCTCGATGCACTGCTCGACTCGATGCGCGACTCGGGGCTCACGCTCGAGGTGCGCGAGTTCGGCGACCGCGGGCGCCTCACCGAGTCGCGCGAGCTCGCGCTCTACCGCATCGTGCAAGAGTCGCTCACGAACGCGCTGCGGCACGGCGACGGCGCAGCGGCCGTCGAGCTCGAGTGGGGCGACCAGGCCGTCGACCTCGTCGTGACGAACGAGGCGCGCGGTGCTGCTGACGAGGGCGAGCGGGGGCACGGCATCGACGGGATGCGCGAGCGGGCATCCCTCGCCGGTGGCGAGTTGAGCGTGCACGACGGCGCGATGTTCCGCGTGCGGGCGCGCCTGCCGCTCGAGGCCGAGCCCGCCGAGGTGCTGGCGTGACCGCCATTCGCGTGCTGCTCGTCGACGACCAGCCGCTGTTCCGGCGCGGCGTGCGCATGCTCGTCGACTCGCAACCCGATCTCACCGTGGTCGGCGAGGCCGGCGAGGGCGGCGAGGCCGTGCGCGTCGCCGACGAGACACGGCCCGACGTGGTGCTCATGGACATCCGGATGCCGCGCGCCGACGGCATCGCGGGCACCGCGGGCATCCTGCAGTCGTCAGAGCGGTCGGGGCGCACGCCGCCGCGCGTCATCGTGCTCACGACCTTCGACCTCGACGATGCCGCGCTGCGAGCGATCCGAGCGGGGGCGAGCGGCTTTCTACTGAAAGACGCCGAGCCCGAGTTTCTGCTCGCCGCCATCCGCGCGGTGCACGGCGGCCACGCGGTCGTCGCGCCGGGAGCGATCGGCGACCTGCTGGCCCACGTGGGCGGTGCTCGGGATGCTCGCCGCACGCTCAGCCCCGACGAACTCGAGGCGGCGCTGGCCCGCGAGCTGCCCGAGCTCAGCAAGCGCGAGCGCGAGATTTTCGCGGCCGTCGCCGAAGGGCTCAGCAACGCCGAGATCGCGGCGCGCGAGTTCGTCGCCGAGGCGACGGTGAAGTCACACGTCGGGCGCATCCTCGCGAAGCTGGGTCTGCGAGATCGGGTGCAAGTGGTGCTCTACGCCCACGACCGCGGGCTGCTGCCCCGGCGCTGAGCGGGGTGCGAGCATCCCGCACCTCAGCAGCCCGAACCTCAGCAACCCGCGCCCGCATCGCACTCCCCGTGCTTTCCCGGCGCGGGTCAGGTGTCGCTTCAACCCGGTGTTTACCGCGACACGCCGTGCCGCGCGCGTCAAGCTCGGCGTGTCGAGCGAAACTCCGGGTCAAGCGGACACGGGCTGGAAGGTAGGCCCGACACGGGGCGGTGAGTGGGCTCGGTGGTGTGAAGCCCTAGAACCCGAGCTTGCCGAGCTGCTTGGGGTCGCGCTGCCACTCTTTGGCGACCTTCACGTGCAGCTTGAGGTAGACGCGCCGGCCGAGCAGCTGCTCGATCTCGAGTCGCGCGCGCGTGCCCACCTCGGTGAGCCGCGACCCTCGATGCCCGATGATGATGCCCTTCTGGCTGTCGCGCTCGACCCACACGTTGGCGAAGATGTCGAGCACTCCGCCGGGCGAGCGCTCTGCCATCTCGTCGACGGTGACGGCGAGCGAGTGCGGCAGCTCGTCGCTGACCCCTTCGAGCGCGGCTTCGCGAATGAGCTCGGCGACTCGATCGTCGGTTGATTCGTCGGTGACCGCGTCGTCGTCGTACAGCGGCGGCGACTCGGGCATGAGCGCAATGATCTGCTCGGCGAGCAGCTCGACCTGGTCGCCCGTGACCGCCGACAGCGGAATCACGAGATCCCACTCGCGCAGTTCAGACACCGCGAGCAGCTGCTCGGCCACCCGCGTGCCGCCCGCCGCGTCGGTCTTGGTCACGATCGCGATCTTGCGCGTGCGCGGAAAACTCTCGAGCTGCTCGTTGATGAACTTGTCGCCCGGCCCGATCGGCTCGTTGGCGGGCACGCAGAACCCGATGACGTCGACGTCGCCCAGCGTGTCTTGCACGACGGCGTTGAGCCGTTCGCCCAGCAGCGTGCGCGGGCGGTGCATGCCGGGCGTGTCGACGACGATCAATTGACCGGATGCTCGGTGCACGATGCCGCGGATCGCGCGCCGCGTTGTCTGCGGCTTCGAACTCGTGATGGCGACCTTCTCGCCGACGAGGGCGTTCGTGAGCGTCGACTTTCCGACGTTGGGCCGGCCGACGAAGGTCACGAAGCCGGCGCGGAACACCGGTTCGGGCTCGGCGCCGCCGCGAGGTTTGCGCGTGCTCATTCTGACTCGTCTCGTTCGGTGTCGCGGTCGCCCGCGAACGCGATGCGCGCGTCGAGCAGCGCTTGGTCTGCCCGCACGAGCACGGTCGTCACCCGTTTGCGGCGGCCCTCGGTGCGTTCGGCCGTGAGGTGCAGCCCGTCGACCTCGGTGGTCGAACCGGCCACGGGCAGTCGACCGAGGTGCTTGGTGAGCAGGCCCCCGACGGTGTCGACGTCGTCGTCGTCGAGCTCGATGCCGAAGAGGTCTCCGAGCTCGTCGACGGGCATGAACGCGCTGACCCGAAACAGGTTGTCGTCGAGCTGCTCGCTGTCGGCCTGCTCGCGGTCGTATTCGTCTGAGATGTCGCCGACGAGCTCTTCGATGAGGTCTTCCATGGTGACGAGCCCCGCAATGCCGCCGTACTCGTCGACGACGAGCGCCAGGTGATTCGATTCGAGCTGCAGCTGCCGCAGCGCGTCGTCGGCCTTCTTCGACTCTGGCAAGAAGAGCGCCGGCTTGGCGAGCTTGTCGACGAGGGCCGTCGCCGCCTTCTGGGGCTTCTCGAAGGTGAGTCGCGCGGCGTCGCGCAGGTAGATGACGCCGATCACCTCGTCGGCGCTGTCGCCGACGAGCGGCACGCGCGACACTCCCCGGCTGAGAAACAGCGTCATGGCGTCGGCGACGGTGGCGCCCTTCTCGAGCACGACCATGTCGGTGCGCGGCACCATCACTTCGCGCACGATCGTGTCGTTGAACTCGAAGATCGAGTGGATGAGCTCGCGGTCTTCTTCTTCGAGCACGTCGAGCTCGGTTGCCTCATCGACCATGCTCAGCAGCTGCTCTTCGCTCGAGAAGCTCGCGCTCGACGGGCGGCCGGGCGTTACCCGGTTGCCGAGCGCGACGAGCAGGTCGGCGAGCGGGCCGAGCAGCACGCGCACCCCGCGCACGAGCCAGTCGCTGCGCGCGAGCATGGCCCGCGGGTGCGCGCGGCCGACCGACCGGGGGCTCGAGCCGACGAGGATGAACGAGACGCCGATCATGATGCCCGCGCTCACCAAGAGCACTGCCCACCATTCGGTGAGCAGCGTCGAGAAGGCCAAGGTGATGAGCACCGCGGCGATGGTCTCGGCGACGATGCGCAAGAAGTTGAGCGCGTTGACGTGCGCGCCGACGTCGGCGGCCACGGCGTGCAGGCGTTCGGGGTGACGCCGCTGACTCGCGACGTCGACGAGCTCGATGCGGCTGACGACGCCGAGTGCGGCGTCGATCGCGGCGAGCAGGCCGCCGAATGCCACCAGCACGCCCGCGATCGAGAAGAAGACGACCGTGAGCGTGGTCATCGCCGTCGTTCGGCGAGCGTGAAGCTCACCAGGATGTCGCGCTGCACGCCGAACATCTCTTTCTCTTCATCGGGTTCTGCGTGATCGAAGCCGAGCAGGTGCAGCAGACCGTGGGTGGTCAGCAGCAGAATCTCGTCGAGTGTCGAGTGGCCGGCCGCCTCGGCCTGCTGCATCGCCACCTGCGGGCACAGCACGATGTCTCCGAGCAAGCCGGGTGGGGTCGGCTCGTCGTCGCTGCCGGGCCGCAGCTCATCCATCGGAAAGCTCAAGACGTCGGTCGGCCCCGGTTCGTCCATCCACTGCACGTGCAACTGTTCGATCGCGGCTTCGTCGACGAGCACGATGGCGAGTTCGGCGTCGCGGTGAACGTTGAGAAAGTCGAAGGCGTGCAGGGCGAGTCGCTGCAGTGCCGACTCGTCGACCGCCACCCCAGACTCGTTGTTGATTTCGACGGCCATGTCAGTGCCCTCCGGCCCCTGGTCGTGGTCGACGGGTGGCGCGGTCGCGCGGCAGACCGCGCCGACGCTCGGCGCGGTTGGCGCCCGGTTCGGGGTCGGGCAGCCCGTTCTCGCGCGCGTACTGCCTGGCCTGCTTCTCGGCGTCGTACTTCGTATAGGCGTCGACGATGCGGCCGACGAGCGAGTGCCGCACGACGTCATCTGACGTGAGTCGCGCGAAGTGGATGTCGTCGATGTCGTCGAGCACTCGCGTGACGAGCTGCAGCCCGCTCGCGCCGGTGGGCAGGTCGATCTGCGTGATGTCGCCCGTGACGACGATCTTCGAGCCGAAGCCGAGCCGCGTGAGAAACATCTTCATCTGCTCGGGGCTCGTGTTCTGCGCCTCGTCGAGCACGATGAACGCGTTGTTGAGCGTGCGCCCGCGCATGTAGGCGAGCGGCGCCACTTCGACCACGCCGCTCGCGAGCAGCTTGGGCACGAGCTCTGGGTCCATCATCTCGTTGAGCGCGTCGTAGAGCGGCCGCAGATACGGGTCGATCTTGTCGGTCAGGGTTCCCGGCAGAAAACCGAGACGTTCGCCGGCCTCGACGGCGGGGCGGGTGAGAATGATGCGATCGACCTCTTTGCGCTGCAGCGCCTGCACGGCTTTCGCCATGGCGAGGTAGGTCTTGCCGGTGCCGGCTGGGCCGATGCCGAACACGATCGTGTGCAGATCGATCGCGTCGACGTAGGCCTTCTGCCCGAGCGTCTTCGGGCGGATGCTCTTGCCCCTGCTCGTGAGAATGGCCTGGCTGAGCAGCTCGGCAGGGCTGCCGGCGCCCTTCTCGATGATGCGCGCAGAGCTGGTGACCTCGACTTCGCCGAGGTCGTGGCCCCCGCGCACCATCGCGAGCAGCTCGTCGACGAGCGTGCGCGCTGCGGCAACCTGGTCTGGGTCGCCTTCGAGGGTGATCTGGTTGCCGCGCACGTGCACGTCGATGAGCGGATACTGGGTCTCAAGAGTCGCCAGCAGGCGGTCTTGGGGGCCCAGCAGCCTCACCATCGCTATGCCGTCGATGTCGAGCTGTTCGCGGGCGGGCGCGGGTCGCGCCGAGTCGTCAGTGGGCAAGGGACCCCTCGGTCAGGCCTCCGGCAAGCACGTGGGCGTGCACATGGAAGACGGTTTGTCCGGCATGGGCGCCGGTGTTGAAGACGAGCCTGAAGTGCCCGTCGGCGTGCTCGTTGGCGATGAGATTCGCGACGGCGACGACCTCGGCGAGCAGGGCGGGGTCGCCGGCGGCGAGCTCGCCGACGTCGCGGTAGCGCGGCGTCTTGGGCACGACGAGCACGTGCACGGGCGCTTTCGGCGCGATGTCGCGAAACGCGATCACCGTGTCGGTCTCGTGCACGATGTCGGCGGGAATCTCACGCGCGATGATGCGCGTGAAGATCGACGGCTCAGCGGTGCTCATGGACCTCAGTCTACGGCGGGCGGCTCAGAGCCGGCCCAGCGTTCGCGCCAAGCGTGGATGCGTTCGCCGTCGGGTGCAACGCCATACGCCGCGAAGAACTCGGCCTCCCACCCGCCGCCGAAGTTCCACTCGAGCGACATCGACGCGATGGCGAGGTCAGACCAGCGGTCGGCGACGCCGAGCGCCCCGAGGTCGACGTGGGCGAGAAAGCGACCCTCGCCGTCGAGCAGGGTGTTGGGCGCGCAGGCATCGCCGTGCGCGACGACGAGCACGTCGATCGACTGATCAGTCTCGAGCGTCGGGCCCACGAATGGGCACTCGGCGACAGGCAGGGCCTCGTGCAGCCGCCGCAGGCCCTCGCCGATCGCCCGCACGGCAGTCCTCGGCTCGGCACGCCACCGGTCAGCGACCGCGCTCTCGCCTGGAAGTGCCGACATGAGCAGCCACTGTGCCAGCCCACCGCTGCCCGTCGGGTACTCACCCGCGTCGAGCACGCGCGGCACGGGGTGCCAGGCGGCGCTCCAGTCGAGTCGGGCGCGCTCGTCAGCGAGATCGATCTCTCGGCCGGGCGGGCTGAATTTGAGCACGAGCGACGATCGTGCGCTCCGCGGGTCGATGCGCACGGTGATGCCGCCGAGGTCGTTGCGCCAGAGAGGCATGAGGCGTGCGCCCGGAACAAGCTCGTCGGCAAGCGCGACGAGTGAGGTCGGCAGCGGCGCTTCATCGCCGAGCAACTGCGCCGACAGGTCGATGGGCACGCGGCTACCAGCGGCCGAGCGCAGCCGAGAGCACGGCGATCGCCGCGGGGCCCGCCGTCGAGGTGCGCAGCACGCTCGCACCGAGGCGCACGCAGCGAGCGCCGGCGGTGGTGAACGCGAGCAGCTCGTCAGGGGTGATGCCGCCCTCGGGCCCGACGACGACGAGCACATCGCGATGCCCGAGGTCGTGCGCGGTGACCGAGGTGAGCGGGTGGTCTGAGGCGGGGTCGAGCACGAGCACGGTCGAGTCGGCAGCCCGCGCCACGAGCTGGGTGGTGGTGACGAGGGGCTGCACTTCGGGCATCCACGGTCGCATCGATTGCTTGCTGGCCTCGCGCGCGATCGTCTGCCAGCGTTCGCGACCCTTCACCGCCTTCGCGGCATCCCAGCGCGAGACGCTGCGCGCCGCCTGCCACGGAATCACCGCGTCGACTCCCAGCTCGGTCGCCGCCTGCAGGGCGAGTTCGTCTCGGTCGCCTTTCGCGAGCGCCTGCACGAGGTGGATGCTCGGGCTCGGCCGCTCGTATCGTTCGACGCGCTCGACCTCGAGTGCGAGGTCGCCCGGCTCGATGCTCGCGACCACTGCGTGCACGACGAGCCCGGCGCCGTCGCCGAGCCGCAACGGCTCGCCGACCCGCACGCGCGCGACGGTGACGGCGTGCCGAGCATCGGGGTCGCGCAGGTGCACCACGTTCTCGTCGACACCGAGCTGCTCGCTCAGCGTCGACTCGAGGTAGAAGTGCGCCACGGCTAGAGGTTCAAGAAGCGGTCGCGGAGCTTCGAGAAGATGCCCTGCTGGAAGGTCGAGAACTGGGGAGGCACCGGTCGCCTGCTCGAGGCGAACTGTCTGATGAGCTCGGTCTCTTTCGCGTTCAAGCGCACGGGTGTCACGACCTGCACGCCGATCTTGAGGTCGCCCCGACCCGAGCCGCGCAGTCGCGTGATGCCGCGTTCTTTCACGGTGATGATCTCGGCGCTCTGCGTGCCCGGCTTGATCTCGACGGGCACGTCACCGTCGAGTCCTGGCAGCGTGACGGTGGTGCCGAGAATGGCGTCGGCCATCTGCACTTCGACGGTGGCGAGCAGGTCGTCGCCGCTGCGGCTGAAGGTCTCGTGCGTGGCCACCTTGATCTCGAGGTAGAGGTCGCCGTTGGGGCCGCCCGCGGGGCCGACCTCGCCCTGACCGGGCAGCTGGATGCGCACCCCGGTGTCGACGCCGGCCGGAATGTCGACCGGAATCGCGCGGCGTGCACGCACGCGGCCCTGCCCGGCGCACGAGGGGCACGGGCTCGGAATCACGGTGCCGTAGCCGCGGCAGGTGCCGCACGGGCTCGACGTCATGACGTTGCCGAGCAGGCTGCGCACGGTGCGCTGAATCTGGCCGGAGCCGCGACAGATGTCGCAGGTTTGCGGGCTCGTACCGGGCGAGCAGCATGAGCCTTCGCACGTCGAGCAGAGAATCGCCGTGTCGACCTCGAGCTGCCGCGTCGTGCCGAAGACGATCTCGTCGAGCTCGACCTCGACCCGCAGCAGGGCGTCTTGACCGCGCTCGCGGCGGCTGCGCGGACCGCGCTGCTGCTGAGCGCCGCCGAAGAACGTCTCGAAGATGTCGCCGAATCCGCCGAATCCGGATGCCCCGCCGAAGCCGCCCGACCCGCCGAGGTCGTACTGCTGCCGCTGCTGCGGGTCGCTCAGCACGTCGTAGGCGTGCGTGACCTGCTTGAACCGCTCGGCCGCGTCACCGCTCGGGTTGACGTCGGGGTGCAGCTCACGGGCGAGCCGCCGATAGGCCTTCTTGATCTCGTCGGCGCTCGCCTGCCGGTCGATGCCGAGCACCTCGTAATGGTCTGCCACTTATTCCTCACCGAGCAGTCGAGACACGTAGCGCGCTACGGCTCGAACCGCTGCCATGTTGTTCGAGTAGTCCATGCGGGTGGGCCCGAGCACGCCGAGCTTGGCCGTGTTGTCGCCCCCCACGCGATACGCGCTCGTGACGACCGCGGTCTCTTTGAGCGCTTCGTCGTTCTCGCGGCCGATGCGCGCCGACACGCCCTTCTCGTCGACCTGCATCTCGCTGAAGAGCTTGAGCAGGGTCACCTGCTCTTCGAGCGCCTCGAGCACGGGGTAGACGCTGCCCGCGAAGTCGCCCTCGGTGCGCACCAGGTTCGCCGCCCCCGCCATGACGAGCCGGTCTGAACGATGCGCATCCACGTGCCCCACGAGCGCTTCGCCGATGACCGAGACGGCGGGGCGGCGGTCGGGGGCGAACTGCTCGCCGAGCGTTGCCGCGACGTCGGTCACATCGCTGAGCGCGCGCCCCGCGAGCGTCGAGTTGAGCTTGGCCCGCAGCTCGCCGACGAAGACCTCGTCGGCTTCGACCGGCAGTTCGATGATGCGCTGGTCGACTCGGCCGCCGTCGGTGATGAAGACCGTCATGAGGCGCGTCGCGCTCATCGGCACGAGCTCGATGTGCTGCACGCGCGCGTTGCCCAACGTGGGGTACTGCACGAGGGCGACCTGATTCGTCAGGTGCGAGAGCAGGCGCACCGTGCGGGCGAAGACGTCGTCGAGGTCGACCGACTGGTCGAGAAACTGCTGAATCGCGAGCCGTTGCGCCGCGCTGAGCGGCTTGAGGTCGGCGAACTGGTCGACGAACACCCGGTAGCCCTTGTCGGTGGGCACGCGACCCGACGAGGTGTGGGGCGCGGCGATGAGCTCTTCTTCTTCGAGAATCGCCATGTCGTTGCGAATCGTCGCGGCAGAGACCCCGAACTGGTGCCGGTCGACGATGGCCTTCGAGCCGACCGGCTCGCGCGACGAGACGTAGTCGTGCACGATCGCGCGCAGCACGTGCAGTGCACGTTCTGAGACCATGGCCGACTCCCCTCGATGACTGGCACTCACTGTTGACGACTGCCAATTCTACCCCGCGACACAGAGAGGTGGTCGTTGCCGAACCGTGATGCGCGCGCTAGGTTTGCCTCGTGCTCGCGCCGATGATGGTGAATGCCGCACCGCACCGTTGCGTCGCACATTCGTGCTCCACCCCGGGAAACACCGTCCGCAATCGGATCATTGAAAGGCAGCACCCATGACTGACCAGACCCCTCCCCCCGCCGCTCCCGCGCCGGCCGCGCCGCTGAGCGAGGCCGAAGACCGTCAGTGGGCGTCGTTCGCGCACCTCGGCGGCATCCTGGGCATCCTGCCCTCGCTCATCATCTTCCTCGTCTTCAAAGACCGCGGCGCGTTCACGCGTGAAGAGTCGAAAGAGGCGCTGAACTTTCAGATCACCGTGCTGATCGCCTACATCGCGGTCAACGTGCTGAGCTGGATCATCGCCGCGTTCACGTTCGGCCTCGGCGGCCTGCTCGGCCTCCTCACCCCGCTCGTCTGGATCGGTGCGGTGATCTTCTCGATCATCGGCTTCACGAAGGCCAAAGACGGCATCGCCTACCGCTACCCGATCGCGATTCGACTCGTCAAGTAGTCCACCGCGTTCGACGCTTCGAGGGGTTCGGCCACCACGGCCGGGCCCCTCGGGTGTTTAATGGCCGCATGACCGATCAGCCTCCTGCCAACCCGTACGCCGCCGCACCGCAGCCGATGAGCCCCGCCGATGAGAAGCTCTGGGCCACTCTCGTGCACGTCGGCGGCATCTTCTTCGGCTTCGTTCCGGCGCTCATCGGCTTTCTCGTGCTGGGCAACCGCGGCCCGTTCGTGCGCGGTCACACCGCGACGGCTCTCAACTTTCAGCTCACGATGGTCATCGCCGCCGCAATCGGTGCGATCACGGCGTGGCTCATCGTCGGCATACTCATCATCATCGCGGTGAGCGTGCTCATCATCGTGCTGTCGATCATCGCGGCGATCGCGGCCAACCGCGGCGAGGCCTACCTCTACCCGCTCACGATCCCGTTCATCAAGTAGCGGGCCTCAGTCGGGCAGCAGCCGTCTGACGACGCCGTCGGCCAGCAGGCGCCCGCGCAGCGTGAGCACGACGGTGCCGCGCAGAGCTGGGCCCGGCTCGACGAGCCCATCGGCGATGAGCCCGGCCACGTTGCGGCGGCCGAGCGCGGTGAGAGCATCCGTCGACACTCCTTCGCGAAGGCGGGTCTGCAGCAGCACGTGCTCGATGCGGCGCGTCTCGGTGTCGAGGGTCTCGCGCCCGGCCGCGGGGCTCACTGCTCGCGCGAGGCGCTCGGCGTAGGCGGCGGGGTGCTTGACGTTCCACCAGCGCACGCCGCCGACGTGGCTGTGGGCGCCCGGGCCGACTCCCCACCAGTCGTGGCCCGTCCAGTAGGCGCGATTGTGCCGTGAGCGGTGCTCGGGGGCCGTCGCCCAGTTGCTCACCTCGTACCAGTCGAGGCCGGCAGCCGCCAGTTGGGCATCGGCCGCCTCGTAGAAGACAGCGTGCAGATCGTCGTCGACGGGCGCCACCTCGCCCCGCGCGATCTGCCGCGCGAGCTTCGTGCCCGGCTCGACGATGAGCGCGTAGGCGCTGAGGTGGTCAGGCTCGAGGGCCAGCGCCTCGTCGAGACTGCGGTGCCAGTCGTCGAGCGACTCGCCGGGGGTGCCGTAGATGAGGTCGAGGCTCACGGCGAGCCCCGACCGTCTGGCCGCGGCGACGACGCGCCCCACATTGGCGGGGTCGTGCGTGCGCTCGAGGGTCGCGAGCACGTGCGGCACGGCCGACTGCATGCCGACGCTGAGCCGCGTGAAGCCCGCAGCGGCGAGGCTGTCGATGCCCGCATCATCGATCGAGTCGGGGTTCGCCTCGGTCGTGACCTCGGCACCCTCGGCGAGGCCCCAGGTGGTTCGCACGGCGTCGAGCATGCGGCGCAGGTCGTCGGCCGGCAGCAGCGTGGGCGTGCCTCCCCCGAAGAAGACCGTGCTCGCGGGTCGCGACTGTGCGCCCGAGGCCTCGAGCACTCGCGCGGCGAAGACGACTTCGGCGATCGCCTGGTCAGCGAAGTCGCTCTGCTTGACTCCGCGAATCTCGTCGGCGGTATAGGTGTTGAAGTCGCAGTACCCGCAGCGCACGCGGCAGAAGGGCACGTGCAGGTACACGCCGAAGTCGCGCTGCTCGATGCCGTCGAGCGCACTCGACGGCAGCAACCCGTCGTCGGGGGCCGGGTCGGCGAGGGGCAAGGCGCTGGGCACCCGCCTATACTCCCAGGCTCCGTCGCGCAACACGACGGCCGCTCGGCTCTGCCAGGGTAGACGGGTGACCACCACGATTCTCTGGGATGTCGACGGAACCCTGCTGCTGAACTCGTTCGGCGGGGGCGGCGAGCTCTACCACACCGCCGTCGAGCGCACCGTGGGCCGCGAGCTGCACCCACCACTCCCGCGCACGCACGGCAAGCCCGACGGGCTCATCCTCAGCGAGATTCTCGCCCACTTCGGCTTCGACGACCGCTGGCACGAGCGCGCACGCGCCGTGCTCGACGAGCTGTCGATCGAGCGGGCGCAGGCGGGCGATCGGCGTGAGCCTGCGCCGGGGGTGGTGGATGCCCTCACCGCGGTCGCCGCCCGCGGCTGGCACAACGCCCTGTTGACGGGCAACTCACTCGTGCGCGCCCGCGTCAAGCTCGAGGGCGCGGGGCTCGGGCCCGAGTGGTTCGACTGGGATCGCTCGTTCTTCGGCGCGACGGCCCGCGACCGCAGCGAGATCACCGCCGCGGCTCGGGCTGCCCTGCCAGACGACACGCTCGTCATCATCGGAGACACGCCGCGCGACGACGAGGCCGCGACGGCCGCGGGGCTGCCGTTCATCGGCGTCGCGACGGGCGTGTTCACGGTCGACGACCTGCGCGAGACGAATGCCGTGCTCGTCGTCGCAGACCTGGCCGACTCGCTCGACGCGGTGCTCGACGCGATCGACGCCCTGTAGGGCTGGGCCGTCAGCCGATCGGCAGGCCCTGCACGAACCAGATCTGCTGCATGCGGTAGAGCATGACGGCGACGGCGAGGCTGGCGACTCCCATGACGACGGTGGCCCAGCGGGTGCGGTCGACGAGCGCCCAGGCGATCGATGCGAGGGGCAGCACGAGGGCGGTGACGAGGTAGATCCACCATTCGACGAGGTCGCCCGTGGGCTCGTTGCCGACGAAGGGCGCCACGATGCCGATGACGATCTGCACGAGCAGCACGAGCGCGACGGCCGCGGTCGGCAGCACGCTGTAGTCGTCTGGCTTGCGGCCGATGCCCCCCAGCACGAGCGCCGCGAGGCCGGCGATGAGCGAGACGATGATGGCGATCGTGGTGAACCACTCGATCACTGCGGGGCCTCCTGAGCGCTGTCGTGCGGAAACCCGACCAGCGTACGACCGCGCCCCTCGTGCACGCTGATGAGCGCGACGAGGCGGTCGGGATGCTCGCCGCCGGCACCCCGCTGCACGGCGGCGACCGGCTCGGTGTCGGAATGCCCGGGCAGGGCCAGCAGCTTGCCGTGCCCGAGGTCGCGGGCTTGCGCGGCGTCGACCTCGAGCACCGGGAGCAGGCGCGCGGCGACCGCAGCCGGAGACTCGAGCAGGCTCGCACCGCCCTCGGCCAGCGCCTCGAGGCTCACCGCGTCGGCCACGTCGAAGGGGCCCACGCGCGTGCGCCGCAGCGCGGTGAGGTGCCCGCCGAGGCCGAGGGCGGCCCCGAGGTCGCGCGCGAGGGCGCGGATGTAGGTGCCCGAGCTGCAGTCGATGCGAGCATCCACCTCGATGCCCGACGCGGTTCGACGCACGGCGAGAACGTCGAACGTGCTGATGGTGACGCGGCGCGACGCGAGCTCGACTGCTTCGCCCGCGCGAACGCGGTCGTAAGCCCGGCGCCCGTCGACCTTGATCGCGCTCACCGAGCTGGGCCGCTGGTCGATCTCGCCGGTGAGGGCGCGGATGCCCACCGCCACCTGGTCGTCGGTGACCGCGGCGACGGTCGCGGCGTCGGCCGTCGTGACTACCTCGCCCTCGGCGTCGTCGGTCGTCGTCGCGGCGCCGAGCAGCATCGTGGTCTCGTAGGTCTTGTCGAGCCCGACGAGGTAGGTGAGCAGGCGCGTGGCGGGGCCGACTCCGAGGGTGAGCAACCCCGTGGCCATGGGGTCGAGAGTGCCGGCGTGGCCGACTTTGCGCGTGCTGAGTGCTCGACGTGCGCGGGCGACGACGTCGTGGCTCGTGAGGCCCTGCGGCTTGTCGACGAGCAGCAGGCCGGTGGTCACGAGATCAACGGTAGCGCGGCTGCCCGGCCTAGGCTGGCGAGCATGCGCATCGCGGTGATCGGAGCAGGCGCGGTCGGCGGCCTCATGGCCGCTCTGACCGCGCGTGCGGGGCACGAGGTGCTCGTGAGCGCGCGCGGCGAGCATGCAGAGGCGATCGCCCGAGACGGGGTGCGCGTGGACGGCGGGTGGGGCGAGTGGGTGGCGTCGGTGCAGGTTGTCTCGAGCATCCCAAACCCGCCTCTCGACCTGCTCGTGCTGGCGACGAAGGCGCACGACTCTGTCGAGGCGCTCGCACCCTGGGCCGCGCACGACGGCACGCCGGTGCTCGTGCTGCAGAACGGCCTCGAGGGTGAGCGGGCGGTGCGGAGCGCCCTGCCGCACTCCCCCGTCGCGATCGGCTTGGCGCTCTTCGCGGTGAGCCTCGTAGGCCCCGGCCCCATCTCGGTGACCGGGCCGAACGGGCTCACCCTCGGCGGCGACCCGGCCGCCGTCGCCGTCGCCGAGCCTCTCGTGCGCGCCGCGCTGCCCGCCGAGCTCGTCGTCGCCGACGACATCCACGGAGCCCAGTTCACGAAGCTGCTCGTCAACCAGGTGAATGCGCTGCCCGCCATCACGGGCCTCAGCGTGCAGCAGACGGTCGGCGACCCGTCCCTGCGCGGCGTGCTCGCTCGCGGCATGGTCGAGACCGTCGCGGTCGGCGACGCGGTCGGCGTGCGCTGGGGCCGCATCGGAGCGGTGGATGCTGATGCCGTCGCCGCCGTGCGCTCGGGCGGCATCGCCGCGGCCGCTGCGCTCGCCCAGCAGCTCGCCGCCGGTATGGGCGACGTGCCCAACCCCGCGTCGATGCTGCAGAGCATCCGCCGCGGTCGCACGACCGAGGTCGACGCGATCAACGGCGTGATCGTCGACCTCGGCGCCCGCCACGCTGTGCCGACGCCGGTGAACGCGGCGCTCGTGAGTCTCGTGCACGACGTCGAGCGGTCAGGCAGGTTCCTCGACCCATGCGAAGTCGTTGCGGTGATCCCTGCAATGCAGTGAGCATTCACGCAGCGGGCATTCACGCAGCGGGCATCCACGCCGGCTGCGATGACGGCTTCGGCTGCGCACGTGGCCGCGACAGCGGCAGCGGTCTTCGGCGCGCCCGCGGGAGGAAGGCCAACCCCGAGACAGACTTCAACAACTACGGAGGTAGATGAACACGATTCATATCGTTCCGTAGTTGTTGAAGTCTGGGAAAGACAGGCGGGGATATGAGTGCAGCGTCCCTGGCGAGGGGCGAACGGGCGAGGGGCGAGGGTCGAAGGTGCGAGGTGCGAGGTGCGGCAGGTGCGGGGTGCGGCAGGGGCGAGGTGCGGTGCGGGGCAGGTGCGCGGTGCGCAGAGGTGGTTGCCGGCAGGGCGACTCAGCGCATCTCGAGCAGGGCGACTCCACCGACGGCGAGCAGCCCGAACCCGATGCCCCACAGGGCGATCGACACAATCTGCCAGATGATGACCTGTCGGCGGGAGGCGCCGAACCCGACCATGAGGCCAGACGTGATCTGGCTCGGCAGCAGCGTCTGGCCGAGCAGGCTCACCCCCGGAACCCCCCAGCGGTCGAACCGCTGCTTGAAGCGCTCGCGCCGCGGCGAGAGCTCGCGCTCATCAGCACCCGTCGCCGAGCGCACGCGCCCACTCAGCAGCACGACGAGCACCATCGAGATGATGTTGCCGACAATGGCGGCCGCGATGGCGAGGGCGGGAAGCATGCCTGCCAGCACTCCGAGCGGGCCGGCGAAGTACGACTCGACGAACGGAATCGCCCCCGCGATCATCACCACCACCCATTGCCACACCGGGTCGGTCGCATCAGTCCAGTCGCGCAGGCCGTCGAGCATCGAGCATTCCCCCTCAGTAGCGTCGGTCACACCACGCTATCGAGATCTGCTCAATCGTCGCTGAACGTGCTGCGGGTCCAGAGCCTCACGCCATCGACTTGGTGTGCCAGACCGTCTTCGTCTCGACGAACGCCGAGATGCGGTCGAGCGACGGCACCGGCACGCCCTGCACGGGCGTCAGCACCCGCTTGAGCGTCTCGGCTGCCGCGAGCTGCAGGTCGACCCAGGTCTCGCCCTTCGACCCGGTGAGCTCGCTGGCTCCCGCCAGGTCGAGCGCGTTCACGTCGGCGTGCGCGGCGAGCCACGGCATGATCTCGGCGGGCGAGCCTGTGAGAATGTTGACGACTCCCCCAGGAACATCCGAGGTCGCGAGCACCTCGCTCAACGAGATCGCCGACAGCGGCGCCTGCTCGTGCGCAATCACGACCACAGTGTTGCCCGTGAGGATGATCGGTGCGACCACCGAGACGAGGCCCAGCAGCGACGCACCCGTCGGAGCCTGGGGGGCGACGCTCACCGCCACTCCCGTGGGTTCGGGCACCGAGAGGTTGAAGTACGGCCCAGACACCGGGTTCGCGTTGCCGGCGACCTGCGCGAACTTGTCGGCCCACCCGGCGTACCAGACCCACACGTCGATCGCCGCATCGACCTGAGCGGCCGCGACGGCGGCCGACACGCCCTCAGACTGCACGATCTCGTCGACGAACTGCGCGCGACGCCCCTCGAGCAGCTCGGCGATGCGGTAGATCACCTGGCCGCGATTGTAGGCCGTGGCGCCCGCCCACCCTGAGACGGCGCCGCGAGCCGCGACCACGGCATCGCGAGCATCCTTGCGCGACGCTTGAGCGGCGTTGGCGAGGAAGTCGCCCGACGCCGACAGCACCTCGTAGGTGCGGCCGCTCTCACTGCGCGGAAACTTGCCGCCGATGTACAGCTTGTAGGTCTTGGGCACGGTGAGTCGGCTCACTTCGCGACCGCCTTTCGCTTCTTCTGGGGCGCTCTGACCGCGTCGGGCGCCTCCCACCCGCTCGACTCGAGGTAGGCGGCCAGGCCGTGCCGGCCGCCCTCGCGGCCGTAGCCCGACTCTTTGTAGCCGCCGAAGGGCGACGCGGGGTCGAACCGGTTGAACGTGTTCGCCCACACGACGCCGGCCTTGAGCTGGTCGACGAGGGCCAGCATGCGGCTGCCCTTCTCCGTCCAGATTCCCGCCGAGAGGCCGTATGGCGTGTTGTTCGCCTTCGTGATCGCCTCGGCCGGCGTGCGGAAGGTCAGCACCGACAGCACGGGCCCGAAGATCTCTTCACGGGCGATCGTGTGCGCCGCGCTCACCTTGGTGAAGATCGTCGGCGCGAACCAGAAGCCCTTGTCGGGAATACGGCAGTCGGCCGTCCAGCGCTCGGCGCCCTCGTTCTCGCCCGTGTCGCTCAGCGTGCGGATGCGTTCGAGCTGCGCCGCCGAGTTGATCGCACCGATGTCGGTGTTCTTGTCGAGCGGGTCGCCCATGCGCAGCGTCGAGAGCCGCGCTTTGAGCCGGTCGATGACCTCATCGTGCACGTTCTCCTGCACGAGCAGCCTCGAGCCGGCGCAGCAGACATGCCCCTGGTTGAAGAAGATGCCGTTGACGATGCCCTCGATCGCCTGATCCATCGGAGCGTCGTCGAAGACGATGTTCGCGGCCTTGCCACCGAGCTCGAGGGTGAGCTTCTTGTTCGTTCCCGCGACCTGGCGCGCGATCATGCGCCCCACGCCCGTCGAGCCGGTGAACGCCACCTTGTTGACGTCGTCGTGCGTCACGAGCGCCTGACCGGTCGGGCCGGGGCCCGTCACGATGTTGACGACGCCGGGCGGAAGGTCGGCCTGCTGCAGAATCTCGCCGAACAGCATCGCCGTGAGCGACGTGGTCTCGGCGGGCTTGATGACGACGGTGTTGCCGGCCGCGAGCGCCGGAGCGATCTTCCAGGCGAGCATGAGCAGCGGAAAGTTCCACGGAATCACCTGCGCGGCCACACCGAGTGCGCGGGGGTTCGGGCCGAGGCCCGCGTAGTCGAGCTTGTCTGCCCAGCCCGCGTAGTAGAAGAACCAGGCGGCCACGAGCGGCACGTCGACGTCTCGCGTCTCGCGAATCGGCTTGCCGTTGTCGAGGCTCTCAGCGACGGCGAGCTCTCGCGATCGCTCTTGGATGAGCCGCGCGATGCGGAACAAGTACTTGCCCCGATCACTGCCCGACATGCGCGACCACGTCTTCTCGTAGGCACGGCGCGCGGCGGCAACGGCGGTGTTCACGTCGCCCGCCGTGGCCTGCGCGATGCTCGCGATGACCTCTTCGGTGGCCGGTGAGATCGTGTCGAACACGTCGCCGTGGCCGTCAACGAACTCGCCGTCGATGAAGAGGCCGTACTGCGCCTTGAGGTTCAGAATCGAGGGCGACTCGGGGGCCGCCGCATACTCGAGAAAGGCCATGATCAGTCCACCGTCACGTAGTCGGGGCCACTGTAGTGACCGGTTCGCATCTTCTGCCGCTGCAGCAGCACATCGTTGACGAGGCTCGAGGCCCCGAACCGCCACAGGTGCGGTGTGAGCCACTCTTCGCCGACCGTCTCGGCGACCGTGACGAGGTAGCGCACGGCGTCTTTCGACGACCGGATGCCGCCGGCGGGCTTCATGCCGACCTTCTCGCCCGTGAGGCGGTGCCAGTCGCGAATGACTTCGAGCATGAGCAGCGTGACGGGCAGCGTGGCCGCGGGGCTCACCTTGCCCGTCGAGGTCTTGATGAAGTCGGCTCCGGCGAGAATCGCCAACCAGGATGCCCGCTTCACGTTGTCGTAGGTCTGCAGCTCGCCGGTCTCGAGAATGACCTTGAGGTGTGCGCTCGAGCCGTCGGGCCGCGCGCAGGCCTCTTTCACGGCGACGATCTGGTCGAACACGACCCCGTACTGCCCGCTGAGAAAGGCGCCGCGGTCGATGACCATGTCGATCTCGTCGGCACCGGCCGCGACGGCCTCGCGCGTGTCGGCGAGCTTGATCGCGAGACTCGCGCGACCGGAGGGGAAGGCCGTGGCGACGGCGGCGACGCTCACGAGGCCCTGGTCGGGGTCGCCGTGGCGCGAGCCAAGCGCCTCGACCGCGTAGGGCACCATGTCGCCGTAGACGCACACTGCGGCGACGCTCGGCGTCGTGAGGTCGGTGGCGTCTGGCGTGATCGCCTTCGCCACGAGCGACCGCACCTTGCCGGGCGTGTCTGCCCCTTCGAGGGTCGTGAGGTCGCACGTGCGAATGATGGTGTCGAGGGCCCACGCCTTCGACGTGGTCTTGATCGACCGGGTGCTGAGGCCCGCGGCCCGCTGCTCGAGACCGACGGCGTCGACTCCGCTGAGGCCTTCGAGGTGCAGCCGCAGCGCGGTCTCGGTGAGGTCGCCGCCGAGCAGCCGCTCGGCGCGATCCGTCGGCGCGAGGCCGACGGGATGGGCGATGGTCATGAGGCGTCCTCTCGAGAGGCGGTGCTGGAGTCAGTGGTGGGGTCGTCAGAGTGCGCGTCGTCGTGCCCGAGCAGGGCGCGGGCGGTGTGCTCGTCGGTGACGAGCACCGAGCAGAGACCGTGCGCGACGATGGCGCGAGCGACGGGGTGCTTGGCCTCACCGCCGATCACGAGGATGCTCGTGCGTGAGGCACGCAGTTCTTCGAGGCTGAGGCCCAGGGTGCGAGCATCCAATTCGGGGTCGGCGATCGTGCCGTCAGCCGTGATGTACCGACCGATGACGTCGCCGACGGCGCCGCGCTCGACGAGCCGCGCGATGTCGGCGGCTGTCAGGTAGCCGCTGTCGACGTGCACCGAGCTCGTGTCGGCGACGCCCGCGCTGTAGAGGTAGGCGTTGGCTCCGCGCGCCATCTGCACGACGCCGCTGACGGTGCGGTCGCCTTCGATCGCCTTCTTCGTCTCGAGCCGCTCGAGAATGGCGGGGGTCGGCAGCAGGGTGGCTTGCCCCCCGGCCTTCTGGGCGATCATGACGGCGGTGCTCGCGGCCGTGCCGGGGCGCTTGCTGAGGCTGACTCCCCCGTTGATCTGCACGACGTTGACGCCCGTCGACCAGCCCACCGGCAGCGCTTCGGCCACCTGGTGCAGCGTGCGGCCCCAGCTGACGCCGAGCAGTCGCGGAATCGGCCGGTGGCTCACCAGGTAGTCGGCGGCGGCCTCGGCGACGCGCGCCTGCAGCTCGACCTCGTCGACCGGCGCCGGCACGACGACGGCGTCGTTGAGCGCGAAGCGAGCGGTGAGTTCGCGCTCGAGCGCGAGTCGGCGGGCACGCGGGTGCACGATCTCGATGCGGATGATGCCGCGCTCGCGCGCTTGCGCGAGCAGTCGGCCGACCTTCCACCGCGTGACGCGCAGAATGGCGCCAATCTCGTCTTGCGTCTTGTTCTCTTCGTAGTACAGCTCGGCGGCGCGCACGGCGAGCAGCTCTGAGGCTGCGGTGCTGTCGGCGGGCGGCATGAAGACTCCAGTCGTGCTCGGCGGTGCTTTCAGGCTAGGCGGGCGGTGCGGCATGAGCAACATATGTTGCCTGAGTGCTCAGATGAGCATCCCGGTCGATCGCGGCACCCGCCACCCTCAGTACGCTGGTGACGACAGCCCGACCTCTCGAAAGGACCCTGCGTGACCGACTACGCCCTCGCCGTCGACCTCGGCGGCACCAAGGTCGAGGCCGGCCTCGTCGACGCGCACGGCGCCGTGCTCGCCGGGTCGCGCCACCGCCGGCCGACGGGAGGCTCGTCGACGTCTGAGCAGCTCGCGACGGCGGTGACCGATGCGGTGCGGGATGCCCTCGCAGCCCTGCCCGCCGACGCGACCCTGCTCGGCGCAGGCATCGGCAGCGCGGGCCCGATCGCGGGCACGACGGGCAACGTCTCGCCCTTGAACCTGGCCGCCTGGAGGAACTACCCGCTCGCAGACCTGGTGGCCGAGCAGGTGCCCGGGGTCGCCGTGACGCTGCGCATGGACGGCATCTGCATCGCCCTCGCCGAGGTGTGGCTCGGCGCCGCCCAGGGCGAGTCGAACGTCATGGGCATGATCGTGTCGACCGGTGTCGGCGGCGGGCTGATTCTCGGCGGCCGCGTCGTCGCCGGGCCGACCGGCAACGCCGGGCACATCGGTCATGTCGCCGTCGCGGACCACGACGATGTCTGCGCGTGCGGAGCGCGCGGCTGCCTCGAGGCGATCGCCTCGGGCCCGCGCACCGTCGCGTGGGCGCGCGAGCACGGCTTCTCGGGCGAGACGGGCGAGCAGCTCGCGGCCGCCGCCCGCGAGGGCGATGCGACCGCGCTCGCGGCGATCGAGCGCTCGGCCACCGCGGTGGGCCGCGCGATCGCGAGCGCGAGTGCGCTCGTCGACCTCGACGTCGTCGCGATCGGCGGCGGCTTCAGCCACGTGAGCGACGACTACATCGCCATCGTGCAGCGTGCGGTGACCGAGCACAGCGACTTCGGCTTCGTCACCAAGACGCGCGTCGTGGCCTCGGGGTTGAGCGGCGATGGGCCTCTCGTCGGTGCCGCGGCGCTCGTGCACCGCGCCGACCTCATCGGCTGAGGTCGTCTTCGACGAGGCTGCCCCTCGCGAGCAGCGGCATGGCGAGCACGGTGAGCGCCACGATGGCGAGCAGCACGATGAGGCTCGGCGCCCATGACCCGGTGAGCTCGTGCAGGGCTCCGATCGCGAGCGGGCTGACGGCGGCGACCGCATAGCCGACGGTCTGCACGAATCCGCTGACGTTGGCGGCGTTCTCGGCAGAGGCCGTGCGCAGTGAGAACAGCGCGAGGCACATCGGAAACGTGATCTGCCCGAGCCCGATCGCGGCAACCCACAGCGCGGGCGCCGCGGCCGGGGCGGCGAGCAGACCGCCGTAGCCGATCGCGAAGAGCAGCATCGAGGTGAACAGTATGGGGGTCGGCGTGCGCAACCGCGCGGCGAGCACGGGCGCGACGAGGGCGAGCGGCATGCCGAGAATCGCGAAGAGCGCGAGCAGGCTGCCCGCTTCAGCGGCCGTCACCCCTGCGAGGTCTTGCAGCATCACGGGCAGCAGCGCGAAGGTGACATAGGCCGAGATGCTCGAGATCGTGAAGGGAATCGTGATGCCCCACACCGTGCGCGACCGCGCGAGCTGCGCGAAGCGGTGAGTGTCGGGCTCGGCGATGTCGTCGAGCGCGTCACCGTTCGCGGCGGCGGCGCGGGCTGCGACTCTCGTGCGCGCGGCGCACACGACGAGCAGAATCCACGGCACGAGCGCCACGCCGACGATGATCGCCCAGCTGGCGAGCGACACGCGCCACCCCGCGGTGTCGGCGAGCGGCACGGCGAGCAGCGGGGGCAGTGCTGAGCCGATCGACATGAGCGTGGCGTAGGCCGCCGTCATGGGGCCGATCGAGCCTGGCGTGTAGCGCTTGACGGCTGAGGGCAGCAGCACGTTGCCGAACCCGGCGCCGAGCAGCAGCAGCAGGCTGCCGAGGGTGAGCGCGATGAAGTCGGGCGCTGCGGCCCGCACGAGGGTTCCGGCGATCATGACGACGATCGCGAGCAACAGGGTGCGCTCGAGCCCGAGCCGGTGCGCGACGCTCGGCGCGGTGAGCCCGGCGATCGCGAATCCGATCGGCGGCAGCATGCCGAGCACGCCGAGGGCCGTCGCCGAGAGGGCGATGTCGGCGTCGATGGCGACGGCGAGGGGCGAGAGCGCCCCGACGGGCAGCCGCAGGGTGGCGGCGATGAGCAGAATGCCGGTGATGCCGAGCATGACCCCCGAGCGCTTGCTGAGGGGCGCGTCGGTCACTCGCACCATCCTAGGCTCGGGCGCGCGCCGCATCGTGCGCCTACAGTGGAGGCCGTGACCGACTGGGCCCGCTTCCTGCCGCTGAGCAACCGCGACCGCGGTGACGAATCGCACGTGAGCCGCAACTGGTCGCGAGCGGCGAGCGGCATGCTGCTGAGCGTCGCCGCGGTGCTGGATGCTCGCCCCGAGGTGCTCGCTCACCCCACCCTGCGCCCCGAGGTCTCGGTGGCCGAGGCGGTGCGAGAGCTGCTCGTGCAGCTGCGGTCGACCCGCTGGCAGCGGGCGGCCGCGCGCATCGGCGCCGTCGAGTCGGCGAGCCCCGAGACGGCAGCTCTGCCCGACGCCGAGCTGGCCGACGCGGTGCAGGCTGAAGCGCTCGCGCGGTCGGCCGCGCGTGCGCGCTCGAGCGTGCGCGAGCTCGGTGCGGTGCTCGTGCTGGCTCTCGACCTGCGGGCGTCGATCGGTGCGTCGATCGATGTCGACCCCTTCGTGAGCGGCGCCGTCGCTCTCGACCTCGCGGTGCGCGCCCCGCACCCGCGTCGCAGCGTCGTCACGGCTCGCACACTGGTCGCCGTCGACGGCGACTGGCGAGTGGGCCGGGGCCCCGAGCTGCCAGCGACGGCCGCGTCGATCGTGCTGTTCTTGGCGGGGCGCGGTGGCGTACCCCCGCACGCGCTGCCTGAGGCGGGGGCCGACGACGCCTAACGTGGCGCTGGCAGCCCCAGGGTCGAGCGAATGACGAGCTCGTCGCGGCCCATCTGCTCGGCGAGCGCGTCAGCCGAGGCGAACTTGTGCATGGGGCGCACATAGTCGACGAACTCGAGTTCGACGCGCTGGTCATAGAGGTCGAGATGCGCGTCGATCGCGTGCGCTTCGACGGTCTTCTCGGGCACGTCGCCGAACGTCGGGTTGTTGCCGATCGACACGGCGGCGCCGTACCGTTCGCCGCCGACGTGCAGCCAGCAGGCGTAGACGCCGTCGGCGGGAATGTAGCCTTCGGCGTCGTGCGCGAGGTTGGCGGTCGGGTAGCCGAGGTCGCGCCCGCGCTGGTGCCCGTGCACGACGAGCGAGCGGATGCGGTGCGGCCGGCCGAGCGCTTCGGTCGCTTCGGCGATGAGGCCGGTGGCGAGCATGCCGCGAATGCCGGTGGATGAGATGCGCGTGCCGTCGTGCTCGCACACGTCGTCGACGAGGGCGACGGTGAACGCCGCTCGCTCGCCGGCCGCGCGCAGGGTGTCGACGGTGCCGGTGCCGCGCGAGCCGTAGCGGAAGTCGGCGCCGACGAGCACGTGGGCGGCGCTGAGGCCGTCGACGAGCACCCGATCGACGAACTCGTCGGCGGTCAGCGCGGCGAACTCTGGGGTGAAGGGCAGCACGACGACAAGGTCGACGCCGGTGTCGACGAGTGCTTCGGTCTTCTGGTCGATGCTCAGCAGCGGTTCGGGCGCCGTCTCGGGACGCAGCACGGCGTCGGGGTGCCGGTCGAAGGTGATGACGACGGTGCGGCGCCCGGCGGCGTCGGCGGTGAGGCGTTCGAGCACGGCTCGGTGCCCGCGATGCACGCCGTCGAACTTGCCGATGGTGACGGCGCTCGGCCGGCTGTCGTGCGGCAGGGTGTCGATGCCGTAGATCACGCGGCCGGTCATGTCGTCACCGCGGCGGTGTTCGGGGTCGAGGTCGCTCGTGCCACTCGACGCAGCCACAGCAGCCCGAGCACGGGCAGCACGAGAGGTATGAACAGGTAGCCGCGCCCGAACGCCGACCACACGGTGTCTGCCGGAAAGAGTTCGGGCTGCAGCAGGCTCACAGCGCCGACGGCGAGCACGCCCACGAGTTCGAAGGCGATCGCGATGACGGCGACCCGAAACCACGCTCTGCCTCGGGCGATGAGGGCGACGGTGGCGAGCACATAGACCAGGGCGGCGAGCGCCGAGAGCGCGTAGGCGAGGGGCGCTTCGTCGAACTTGGTGGCGATCTGGTAGGCAGATCGGCCAAGTGCGGCGAGCGCGAGTATCGCGTAGACGGCGATGAGCACGCGGCCGATGCCGGCACTGGTCGGGCGGGGTTCGTCGATCATCGGCTACAGCGTACGTCAGGCTTGCTGTGTCGTGATCGGGCCGCTGAGGGCGCGCAGAAACCGGCGGGCGATGAGCGCTCGGGCCAGCAGCAGGCCGGGCAGCAGCGGCCACCCCCACCAGGAGGCCGGCCGCGCGAAGCTGCGCACGGTGAGCCACACCGAGCCGTCGTCGGTCTGGTCGAGCGTGAACGATTCTTCCCCTGAGAATGGATGCCCTGGCAGGGTTCCGACGGCGTACATGACGCGCTCGGTCTCATGCTCGAGCAGCACGACGCGAGTGGGCAGCGGCAACCAGATCTGCCGGCCGACCTGCCAGCCCACGACGATGACGTCGCCCGGGCGCAGTTGACGGTCACCTCGGCCGGTGTAGACCTCGTCGATCGTGCCGACCTGTGCGGCTTCGACGGGCTCGCCCGCGCCGTCGAACTCGACGGGCTGATACTCGAGTTGAGCATCCGTCGCCGCGACGGGCGTGATGCGCACGCCCATGCCCGCTCCGCGATACACGCCCCCGGTCAGCAGCTCGTCGACAGCATGCGCCCACCGCTCGTCGCCATGGCCGACGCGCCCCCGACGCTCGAGCGGACGATAGCCCGCCGGCGGGTACTGCATGAGGTCAGGCGCCTGGCTGGCCCCGACGGCGGCATAGGTCACCGGTTGCTGCAGGCGCTGGCGATCGATGCTCACAAGTCTCAGCGTAGAGCGCGCAGCCGGCGCGCGAGACTGCGGAGGGGTGCGCGCTTGTCTCGGAGAGGCTCGCTCGTTTCGGAGACGTGCGCGGTTCTCGGAGAGGAGCGCGATCGTCTCGGAGTTGTTCCCGAACTGTAGGATTGTGGCGAGCTACGCCGCCCACCCCCTTCCTACAGTTCGGGAACAACTGCAAGGGGCACCGGGAACCCCGCTCTCCGGGCGCGAGGTGGTCGGTGCATGTCAGTGCGACGCGAGTGCGCGCAGGTAGCGACGCGTGTAGATCGACTGCACGAGGCGCAGCAGGGGCGCGCCGAGCATCCAGATGCCCGGCGACGGTCGCGAGAATCCCTGCACGACGAGGCGCACCGACCCCGCATCGTCGATCGTGACGAGAAAGGCCTCTTCGCCACGTTCGGGGTGCCCCGGCAGGGTTCCGTAGACGAGCCCTCGGCGGTCGGGCTCGTCGACGGTCGCCAGCACGCGAGCGTATGCCCGCAGCGGAATAACTCCCAGCACCGGAATCTTGAGCGTGACATCGTCACCGACTTCGACACGGGCAGTGCTGACGCGGATGCCCGCCCCACGCTGCAGCGCCCACTCGAGCACGGCATCCGCTGCCGAGGCCCACCGCTCGGGCCCCGAGCCGATCACGGCCTCGTGCCGAAAGACTCGAAACCCCTCGGGCACGCTCGCCGGGTCGAGGTCGAGACTGCCGCCGTGCGGCGTGTAGGTCAGCGGGGGCCTCGGCGCAGCATCCACGAGCCCTGCCCTACTTCTTCTCTTTCGCCTTCTCGACGTCACCAGACAGCGCCGCGATGAACGCCTCTTGCGGCACCTCGACTCGGCCCACCATCTTCATGCGCTTCTTGCCCTCTTTCTGCTTCTCGAGCAGTTTGCGCTTGCGGGTGATGTCACCGCCGTAGCACTTGGCGAGCACGTCTTTGCGCATCGCGCTGATCGACTCGCGCGCGATGATGCGCGCCCCGATCGCCGCCTGAATCGGCACCTCGAACTGCTGCCGCGGAATGAGCTTCTTCAACCGCTCGGTCATGAGCACCCCGTAGGCATAGGCCTTCTCGCGGTGCACGATCGCACTGAACGCATCGACCGCCTCACCCTGCAGCAGAATGTCGACCTTCACGAGGTCGGCCTCCTGATCGCCCGAAGGCTCATAGTCGAGGCTCGCGTAGCCGGCCGTCTTGCTCTTCAAGTGGTCGAAGAAATCGAAGACGATCTCGCCGAGCGGCATCGTGTACTTGATTTCGACCCGGTCTTCACCGAGGTAGTCCATGCCGATGAGGGTTCCGCGGCGGCTCTGGCAGAGCTCCATGATCGTGCCCACATAGTCTTTCGGCGCCAGAATGGCCGCTTTCACCATCGGCTCGCGCACCGACGCGACCTTCGCGCCCGTCGGAAACTCGCTCGGGTTCGTCACTGTGAAGTGCTTCTTGTCGTCCGTCGTCACCTCGTAGGTCACGCTCGGCGCGGTCGAGATCAGATCGAGGCCGAACTCGCGCTCGAGCCGCTCCGTGACGATCTCGAGGTGCAGCAGCCCCAAGAACCCGCAACGGAACCCGAAGCCGAGCGCCACCGACGTCTCAGGCTCATAGTTGAGCGACGCGTCAGAGAGCTTCAACTTGTCGAGCGCCTCGCGCAGCACCGGATAGTCGCTGCCGTCGATCGGGTAGAGCCCCGAGAACACCATCGGCTTCGGGTCGGTGTAGCCGGGCAGCGCCTCAGTCGCCGGCTTCTGCGCGTTCGTGATCGTGTCGCCGACCTTCGACAGGCGCACGTCTTTCACACCCGTGATGAGGTAGCCGACCTCGCCGACCCCCAAACCCTTGCTCGGCACCGGCTCGGGCGAACTCACCCCGATCTCGAGCAGCTCGTGAGTGGCGCGCGTCGACATCATCTGAATGCGCTCGCGCGGGCTCAGCAGCCCGTCGACCATGCGCACATAGGTGATGACGCCGCGGTAGGCGTCGTAGACCGAGTCGAAGATCATCGCGCGGGCGGGAGCCTCGGGGTCGCCCTTCGGTGCCGGAATCAGCTCGACCACCGTGTCGAGCAGCTCGCTCACACCCTCACCCGTCTTGCCGCTCACGCGCAGCACATCGTCAGGCGACCCGCCGATGAGGCTCGCGAGCTCTTTCGCATACTTCTCGGGGTCGGCTGCAGGCAAGTCGATTTTGTTGAGCACCGGGATGATCGTCAGATCGTTCTCGAGCGCCAAGTAGAGGTTCGCCAGAGTCTGAGCCTCGATGCCCTGCGCGGCGTCGACGAGCAAGATCGCACCCTCGCAGGCCGCCAGGCTGCGGCTCACCTCATAGGTGAAGTCGACGTGGCCAGGAGTGTCGATCATGTTCAGGGCGTAGGTGACGGGCTTGCCGCCGTCTGCCGGCAGAAGCGCCCACGGCATGCGCACCGCTTGCGACTTGATCGTGATGCCGCGCTCGCGCTCGATATCCATACGGTCGAGATACTGCTCGCGGGCCTGCCGGTCGCTGACGATGCCCGTGATGCCGAGCATGCGGTCGGCAAGGGTCGACTTGCCGTGGTCGATGTGCGCGATGATGCAGAAGTTGCGAATCAGCGTCGGGTCGGTCGCGGCGGGGGCGAGAGCGGTGTGGGCGCGGGGAGACATTGCCGACCATTCTCCCATGCGTGCGAGTGGCCGATCGCACGATGCACCTGGTAATGTCGTCTGTTGGCTTGCGTGTCAGAAAGCCCTCTCTCTTTCGACACGGAATGCGGCTGGGATCAGTTCGCCTCCCCGCCGCCACACTCACACCGTTCCTGAAGAAGAAAGCACACACGTGGCAAACATCAAGTCGCAGATCAAGCGCATCAAGACCAACCTCAAAGCGCAAGAGCGCAACAAGGCCATCAAGAGCGAGCTCAAGACGGCGATCCGCCGCACCAACGAGGCCATCGCCGCAGGCGACAAGGCCACGGCCGAGACCGCGCTCAAGACGGCGACCAAGAAGCTCGACAAGGCTGTGAGCAAGGGCGTCATCCACGAGAACCAGGCGGCGAACCGCAAGTCGTCAATCGCCAAGCAGGTCGCAGCGCTCTAAGTTTCACCCGCACGACTCAACGCCCTCGCCGGTTCGCCCGGCGGGGGCGTTGTTGTGTCGCGGGGGCGATGTTGGGCGGGGCGGGGGCTGTTGGGCGGGGCGACGCGAGGGCGCGCGGGGCGGGGGCTGGTGCGCGGGGCGACGGGAGGGTGCGCGCACTTGCCGTGGGATTACTGCTCGACTCGCACCGCGCCAGTTCGCGCGTCGATCGGGCACTTGTTGGGTCGGTCACCGGCAACCAGCGCAACAAGTGCCCGATCGACGCACTTGTTGACACGCGATGGGCGACACGAGCCGCTCGTGACACGTGCGGAGAGCAGGCAACGTGCGCGGCGGGCGGGCGGGCGGGCGGCGAGCGAACCCCGTGCGCGATGCGCGATGCTCGCGGCGAGCGGACGGCGCTACTCGAGCGCTTCTACAGCTCGTGCCCTCGGGCCGCGACCGTGCGCACGAGGGTCTCGAGCGCGTAGACCGGGTCGCGGCTCGCGCCCTTGACGGCAGCATCGGTCTCGGCGGCGGCGAGAATCGCGCGCCCGAGTCCCGCTTCGTCCCAGCCCTGCAGGTCTCGCCGGGCGCGGTCGACCTGCCACGGTGCGAGGCCCAGCGTCGACGCCACCTGGCCGCCCGCGCCGCGCGTGCCCCCGACCTTGGCCATCGTGCGCAGCTTCATGGCGAACGCGGCGACCATCGGCACGGGGTCTGCTCCCGTCGCGAGCGCGTGCCGCAGCAGCCCCAGTGCTTCGCCGTGCCGCCCCGCGATCGCCGCGTCTGCCACCGCGAAGGCGTTGGTCTCAACGCGTCCGCCGTAGTAGCGGGCGACGGTCTGCTCGGTGATGTCGCCGTCGGTGTCGGCGATGAGCTGCTGGCAGGCTCCGGCCAGCTCGGCGAGGTCGTCGGTGAACGCGCTGACGAGAGCGCGCAGCGCGGCGGGCGCGATGGGGCGCCCGGCGTGCCGAAACTCGGCGGCCGCGAAATCGGCGCGGTCTGAGTCGCGCTTGAGCTCGGCGCAGACCACCTCGATGCCGCCGCCGACCCCCGACCTGATGGCGTCGAGCAGCTTCTTGCCGCGCACTCCCCCGCCGTGGCGGATGAGCAGCACCGTGTCGTCGGCCGGAGCCTCGAGATACTCCAGCGCCTCCTGCAGAAAGGCGTCGTTCATCGTCGACGCCCCGTCGACCCTGATCAGCCTCGGCTCGCCGAACAGCGACGGGCTCGCGAGGGTCATGAGCTCGCCCGGCGCATAGCTATCGGCCATGACATCGTGCACCTCGAGGCTCGCGTCGACGTCACGCAGGGCATCGCGCAACTGACGACTCGCCCGCTCGGCGAGAAACCCTTCGGGGCCGCTCACGAGCACGATCGGTGCTGCGCGAATCTGGTGCCAGGCGACCTGCGGGATGCTCGCCGACGCCCGCGCGCTCGATGACTTCTTCGGCGCAGCCATGGGGCTCCTCTCGGCGTCGACGTGTGCTCTCTCAGACTAGTTCTCTGGTCTGACCCTCGAGAGCCGCTCGCGCCACACGCGCAGCCCCGCCTCGCCCGTCGACACGAGCACAAGCCCGTGCTCGTCGCTGCGGCCGAGCACTGCGCCGAGCCCTTCGAGTTCAGCGAGCAGCCCGGGAGCGGGGTGGCCGTAGCCATTGCCCGCCCCGACGCCGATGAGGGCGACGGGTGCCGCCACCGCCCGATACAGTTCGAGATACTGGTCGGGCGAGCCGTGGTGGCTCACCTTGACGACGTCGAACCGGCCGAGGTCGTGCGTGCTCGCGAGCATGCGCTGGGTCGTCTCGTCGAGGTCGCCGAGCGCGAGCATGCTCGGGCATGACGAACCCGGCCCGCCGATCGCGAGCACGATGCTCGCGTCGTTGCCCGGGTCGATGCCGCGATGCGTCGGAGGCCACAGCACCCGCCACGCGCAGTCGCCGAGCATGCCGCGCTCACCATCGGCCACGGTGTCGACCTGTGCGCCTGCGTCGAGCAGTGCCGCGACGACTCCCTCGTCGAACTCGCGCCCCGTCGGGCCGACGATGACGCGATCGACCCGGCCAGCGACGACGTCGACGGCTCCGACGTGGTCGAGGTCGAAGTGGGTGAGCACGAGCAGGTCGATGTGGTGCACGCCCAGTGCCGACAGGCACGACCGCAGTGGCTCAGCACGGGGGCCGGTGTCGATGAGTGCCACCTCATCGCCGCTGCGCACGAGCACGGCGTCGCCTTGCCCGACGTCGCACTGCGCATAGACCCAGTCGTGCGGGCGCCCGAGGGTGCGCAGCGCCGCGACCCCCGCGGTCGCTCCCATGATGACGACGATCGACACGACGAGCAGTGCCGCGATCGCCCGCCGCACCGCGACAGTTCCGAGTCGAGCGGGCACCCCGGCTGCGAGCAGCCCCGCCGCCGTGAGGCCCCCGAGCAGCAGTGCACCGCCGAGCCCTTCGGGCCACGGCAGCAGCGCCCCCGGCAGCCCCGAGCTCACGTGCGCGACGCCGGCGATCCACGCCGAGGGCACCCACGCGATCGCGGCGACGAGTGCGGCGATGGGCGGCACGATGGGGGCGAGCAGGCACGCGATCATGCCGACGATCGTCGCGATGGGCGCCGCTGGGGCGGCGAGAATGTTGGCGAGCACCCCGCTGAGGGGCACTTCGGGCGCGAGCATGATGAGCACGGGCTGGCAGGCGAGCTGCGCCGCGAGAGGCACGGCGATCCACAGCGAGACCGGTGCAGGCATGACGCGCCTGAGCTTCTCGGCGATGGGGCCTGCGAGCACGAGCAGCGCCGCGGTCGCGAGCACCGAGAGGCTGAAGCCGTATTCCCGCGAGATCCACGGGTCGAGCGCGACGATGCCGAGCACGGCGAGCCCCAGCACCGGCAGCCCCCGCGCGGGCCTTCCACTCACGAGCGCGAGCAGCACGACCGCGGCCATGACGGCCGCGCGCACGACGCTCGGCTCGGGGGTGACGAGCACGACGAACCCGCCGAGCGCGAGCAGCGCGACGACCACGCGCACGGGTCGAGGCCACCGTGCGAGCGTGCCGACCCCGAGCACGAGCCCGACGACGATGGCGCAGTTCGACCCAGAGACGGCGACGAGGTGGCTCAGCGCGCTGCGCTTCATCGCCGAGTCGAGCTCGTCGCTCACCGCGGTCGTGTCGCCGATCGCGAGCCCCGGCAGCAGATCGGCCCCGTCGCCGTCGAAGGGCTGCATGAGGTCGAGAAACCCTGCCCGCAGGTCGTCGGTCACGGCGAGCAGCGGCGCGGGAGCACCGACCGGCTGCAGCGGCGACACCGATCGCACGAGGGCCACTCGCTCGTCGGCGGGCTCGAGCCCGATGAGTCTCACGGTGCCCTCGAGGCGCGTGCCGAGCGGCCATCGCTCAGTGGCCGTGAGCCCCAGCAGCCGCACCGGCACCCGCACCGCCACCTGCTGCCCCTCGACGTCGAGCGACACCAGTGCGGCACGCGCACTCGACCCCCACGCGCTCGCCACCGTCGGCGTCACGGTCTGCTCGAGCTCGAACTGCGCCGTCACCGCCTCGCCCGACTCGATCACGGCGTGGACCGCGGGCGGCAGGCGGGCCGGGGCGGCCAGCGCGACGGCTGCGGCGATCAGTGCGATCGCGATGAGACTCGGGATGCTCGCCGCGACCACCCCGCGCGCCCGCGCCGGCGACGCCGCGAGCCCCGCCGCCACGACGGCCGCCGCGCCCGCCACCGCCCACGCAGCACCCGGAACGCCGATGAGCCCCACCGCTGCCAGCCACCCGACGAGGGCGGGCAGCGCGAGGCGGGCATCCACGAGTCGAATCGCCGGGTCGTTCACACCGTCACCTGATCGCGCAGGCCGTCGAGAATCTTGGCGCCGATGCCCGAGACGGCGATGAGCTCGTCGACGCTGCGGAAGGGGCCGTTCTGCTCGCGCCACGCGATGATGCGCGCGGCGAGCGCGGGGCCGACGCCCGCGAGGGTCTGCAGCGCAGTCGAGTCGGCCGTGTTGAGGTTGACGCGGCCCTGCGCGTCGGTGCCGCCGCCCCCCGCGCTCGGTGGGGGCACCTCGCCGAGGCGCGGCACGTACAGCTGCTCGCCGTCGGCGACGACGCGCGCGAGGTTGACGGCGCCGAGGTCGGCGTCGTCGCTCGGCCCTCGAGCGGCGGCGATCGCATCGACGACGCGGCTGCCGAGCGGCAGCTCGACGATGCCGGGCTCGACGACGGCGCCGTGCACGTGCAGCACGACGACCTCCGGTGCGATCACCGAAGACCCACCGTCGACGGGTGTCGCGACGGCCACCTCGACGGTCTGCCCGCCCGGCGTCAGCATGGCGACGAGCACGGCCGAGCCGAAGCCCAGCAGCGCGAGCACGACGACGCCACCCAGTGCTGCGCGCACGCGCACCGACCGCCGGGGTGCAGCGTCTGCCTCAGTCACCGACGCAGGCTAGGCCGACCTCCGACAGCGACGCGCCGAGGAGTGAGAACCGGGGAGTCGCTACTTCACGGTCGCGATGTTGACGACTCGCGGCGCCCGCACGATCACTTGCGCGATCTCGCGGTCGCCGATCGCGCGCGCCACGTTCTCTGACCCGCGAGCGAGCGCTTCGAGCTCTGCGCCACCGATGGTGGGGCTCACCTCGAACTTGTCGCGCACCTTGCCGTCGACCTGCACGATCGCCGTCACCGACTCTTCGACGAGCAGCAGCGGGTCGGCCTTGCGCCAGCCCGCGAAGGCGACGAGGTGGTCTTTGCCGTCGCCGCCGTGGCCGAGTCGGCTCCACATGTCTTCGGCCGTGTACGGCGCGAAGATCGAGAGAGCGATCGCGACCGTCTCGACGGCCTCGCGCACGGCGGGGTCCGCGGCGCCGGGCCCCGAGTCGATCGTCTTTCGGATGACGTTGACAAGCTCCATGGTGCGGGCAACGGCCACGTTGAACTTGAAGCTCTCCATGAGCGGCGGCACCTCGGCCAAGAAGCGGTGCGTCGCGCGGCGCAGCGCGAGATCGCCGTTCGAGGGGTCGGCGCCGACGGGCGACGCGACCTCGCCCGAGAGCCGCCAGGCGCGCGCGAGAAACTTCTGCGAGCCGGTCGGCGACACGTCGGCCCAGTCGATGTCGTCTTCGGGCGGTCCGGCGAAGGCCATCGTCAAGCGCACGGCGTCGACACCGTAGCGGTCGACCCCCTCGGTGAACGTGACGATGTTGCCCTTCGACTTCGACATCTTGGCGCCGTTCAGCACGACCATGCCCTGATTGAGCAGCGCGCTGAACGGCTCGGTGAAGCTCACATAGCCGAGGTCGAAGAGCACCTTCGTGATGAAGCGCGCGTAGAGCAAGTGCAGAATCGCGTGCTCGACTCCGCCCACGTACTGGTCGACGGGCGCCCACTTCTCGGCTTCACGCGGGTCGAAGGCCTGCGTGTCGTCGTTCGGCGAGAGAAACCGCAAGAAGTACCACGACGAGTCGACGAAGGTGTCCATCGTGTCGGTGTCGCGGCGCGCAGGGCGGCCGTCTGGCGTGGTCGTCGCGACCCAGTCGTCGAGCGCGCCGAGCGGCGAGGTGCCCTTCGGCTTGAGGTCCATGCCCTCTTCGTAGGGCAGCACGAGCGGTAGAGCATCCATCGGCATGGGCACTTCGGCGCCGTCGTCGGTGTACATGATCGGAATCGGCGTGCCCCAATAGCGCTGCCGGCTGATGAGCCAGTCGCGAAGGCGATAGGTCTTGGATGCCCGCCCCGTGCCGCGTGATTCGAGCAGCTCGATCGCCCGCTTGATGGCGTTCGACCTGCTCAAGCCGTCGAGCGGCCCCGAGTTGATCATGCGGCCGTCGCCCGTGAGCGCCTCACCCGTGGCGACCGGGTCGAGCGGTGCGTCGGCCGGCCCGGTGTCGCCCGACTCGAGCATCTCGGGCGTGATGATCGGAATCGCGCCCGTGACGGGAGCGTTCGTGTCGACGACGACCCGCACCGGCAGGTCGAAGGTGCGCGCGAAGTCGAGGTCGCGCTGGTCGTGGGCGGGCACGGCCATGATCGCGCCGTGGCCGTAGTCGGCCAGCACGTAGTCGGCGGCCCACACGGGGATGCGCTCGCCGTTGACGGGGTTGATCGCCCAGCGGTCGAGAAAGACGCCGGTCTTCTCGAGCGAGGTGTCTTGGCGGTCGATCTCGCTCTTCTTCTGCGCCTCTTCGAGGTAGGCCTGAAACGCCATGCGCACCTCGGGAGTCGAGCCAGCCGCGAGTTCGGCAGCAAGATCGCTATCAGGGGCGACGACCATGAAGGTCGCGCCGAAGAGCGTGTCGGGGCGAGTCGTGAAGACCGTCACGGGCGAGTGGTGCCCCTCGATCACGAAGTCGACGTCGGCGCCCGTCGAGCGGCCGATCCAGTTGCGCTGCATCGTCAGCACCTTGGCCGGCCACGAGCCCTCGAGCTGGTTGAGGTCGTCGAGCAGGCGGTCGGCGTAGTCGGTGATCTTGAAGTACCACTGCGTGAGCTTCTTCTTGACGACGACGGCCCCAGAGCGCTCGCTCGTGCCGTCGGGCAGCACCTGCTCGTTCGCGAGCACCGTCTGGTCGACCGGATCCCAGTTGACCCAGCTGTCTTTGCGGTAGGCGAGGCCCTTCTCGTACATCGTCAAGAACAGCCACTGGTTCCAGCGGTAGTAGTCGGGGTCAGAGGTGTGCAGCACGCGAGTCCAGTCGAAGCTCGCGGCGTACCGCTTCATCGACACCTTCTGCTGCTCGATGTTCTCGTACGTCCACAACCGAGGGTCGGCGCCGCGCTTGATGGCCGCGTTCTCGGCGGGCAGGCCGAACGAATCCCAGCCGATGGGGTGCAGCACCGTGAAGCCCTGCTGGCGCCAGTAGCGCGCCACGATGTCGCCGAGTGCGTACTGCTCGGCGTGACCCATGTGCAGGTCGCCGCTCGGGTACGGAAACATGTCGAGCACGTACTTGCGCGGCTTCGAGTCGGTCGGGTCGTCGACGGTGAACGGCTGCAGCTCATCCCACACAGGAGCCCAGCGGGCCTCGATGCGGGCGAAGTCGTAGGCGTTCTCGTCGGGCAACTCGTCGGTCACTGCGGATCTCGATTCACATGGGTGCTGGGGTGGCGGCAGGGGCGTCGGGCGGCGAGCGCCCGAAGTTCTCAGATTACCGCGTGCCCTGACCGGAGTCGGCACCGGAGTCGGCACCGAGCGCTCGCAGCAGCGCTGCGGCCTTCAGCCGCATCTCGGCCACCTCGGCCTCGGGCTCGCTGAGCGCCGTGATGCCGCCACCCGCCCCGATCGTGGCCGTGCCGCCCTCGACGACGATGCTGCGGATGACCATGGCCAGATCGGCGCTGCCATCGGCGCCGAGGTAGCCGAAGGCTCCCGAGTACACGCCGCGGGGGCCGGCCTCGAGCTCGGCGAGCAACTCGATGGCGCGTCGCTTGGGTGCGCCCGTCATCGAGCCCGCGGGCAGGCATGCGGCGACAGCATCCAGAGCATCGAGACCAGAACGTAGGCGCCCCTCGATCGTGCTCACCAGCTGGTGCACGTGGGCGTAGCTCTCGACCTCGAGCAGCCCCGTCACGGTGACGCTGCCCACCTCGCACACGCGCGAGAGGTCGTTGCGCATGAGGTCGACGATCATGAGGTTCTCGGCCTGCTCTTTGTCGCTCGCCGCGAGCTCGGCCGCGAGCTCGGCGTCGCGGCGGGCATCAGCGCCGCGGGGTCGGGTGCCCTTGATGGGTCGCGTCTGCACGACTCCGTTGTCGACGCGCAGAAAGGTCTCGGGGCTCGCGCTCAGCAGCGTCGTCTCGCCGATGCGCACGAGCGCTCCGTGGTGCGCGGGGCTCGAGCGCCGCAGTCGCCGGTAGATGGCAGCAGCGTCGAGGGGCGCGCCATCGACGGTTTCGACGCGCGCCTGGGTCGTGAGGCACAACTGGTAGGCGTCGCCGTCGCGAATGCTGCGCTGGCACTCGCGCACGAGGTCGGCGTAGTGCTCGTCGGTGTCGCGCCAGACGACCGGCCCGAGCGGTGCGCTCTCAGCACCGGATGCTCGCCCCTCGCCTGAGAACGCCCCGAGCATGCGCTTCCGCCACTCGTCGAGCTCGCCGCTCCACTGCCCTGCGCGTGACGGGTCGAGCGCGATCAGTCGGCACTCGCCCGTCGTGTGGTCGACCGTCACGCCGCGGTCGACGTGCAGCCACGCGGCGCGGTGGTGGCTCGGCACCTCATCAACCCGCATGCCCATGGTCTCGGCCCGCAGTTCGTAGCCGAACCATCCGATGAGGCCGAGCGGCAGCGTCGCGTCGCTCGGTTCGACGGCGAGCGCGTCGAGCTCGGCGCGCAGCCGCGGCAGCACGGGTTGCGCGTCATCGAGCAGCACCCGCTCGCCGATCGCCACCAGACTCTGACCGGTGCGCGCCCCGACCCCGCTGTCGAGCCACACGGTGCCGTCGGCCCCCGGGTGCAGCGCCTCAAGCACCTCGAGGGCGACCTCGGGGTCGACCGGCGGCTCGATCGCACACTCAAGAACCCCGGGCCGCATACGCTGAATCTTATGGTCGAGGGCGAAGGGCACCCCGCAGAGCCCGGCCTCCACGCCTGGGTGCGCGACGGCTGGCAGCTCGTCGACTGGTGCGACCCGCACGACGGTGCCGCGCTCGTCGCCGACTCGTGGCGCGTCGTCGACGCACGCGTGCGCGGGCTCGATCGCCATCGGGCGCGGTTTCTGCACGGCGTCGAGCAGCAGCGGCCGAACGCCCTGCCTGCTGCCGACTCGTTCATCGCCGCTGTCGTCGATGCCCTCCCCCGAACGAGAGACTGGTTTCCGCGCATCGAGCTGCGCGAGCGCGGCGACGACACGCAGCTCTGGTACCGACTGCGGCCCACTCCCCTGACGAGCACCGAGGTCGTGCTCGCGACCTCGCCGCGCGATGTGCGCACCCAGCCCCTCGTGAAAGGGCCCGACCTCGACGCGCTGCAGGCGCTGCGCACAGAGGTGCAGCCGCTCGGCGCCGGCGAAGCCGTCATCGTCGACGAGTACGGCCACATCGTCGAAGGCGCATACAGTGCCGTGCTGTGGTGGCGCGACGGCGTGCTCGTGCGGCCCGACGACTCACTGCCGCGCATCGCGAGCGTCACCGCGGGGCTCGTGCTCGACGCCGCGCGCGCCGAAGGGGTGCCGCTCGCCGAAGAACGCGCGCGGCCCCACGAGCTCGCAGGCTGCGAGGTCTGGGTGCTGAGTGCGCTGCACGGGCTGCGGGCGGCGACCAACTGGGTGGATGCTCCGGCCCTCGCGCCGCCGCGCCGCGCCGCTCAAGGCCGCGCCTGGCTCGAGGCCGCCGAGACGCCGCTCGCGCAGAGGTGAGGGCGGGCGGGGTGAGCGGGGCATCCGGTTGCCTGCTGTTCACCTGACGGCGCCACCCTGAGCGGCGTGGACGCGATCACGCAGTGGGTGCTCGACGCTGCGGCGTCGATCTGGGTGTTTCCGGCCGTCGCCCTGCTCACCGTCGCCGACGCCTTTCTCGTCGTCGTGCCGAGCGAGACCATCGTCGTCGCCCTCGGATCGCTCTCGGCGTCGAGCGGATCACCCCATATGGTGGCCCTCATCGTCGTCGCGGCGGTGTCGGCGATGATCGGCGACAGCCTCACCTTCGCCCTCGGCCGCCGCCTCGGTGCTCCCCTGCTGGCACGGGTGCGATCGCCGCGCGTGCAGTCGGTGTTCGAGTGGGCGCGCATCGCCCTCGAGCGCCGCGCCGCACTCGTCATCTTCATCGCCCGGTACATTCCCTTCGGACGGGTGGCGGTCAACCTCGTCGCCGGCGCGACCGGCTTCGCCTACCGTCGATTCCTGCCCCTCAGCGCGCTCGCCTGCACCGCTTGGGCGGTCTACAACGTGGCCCTCGGGGCCGCATTCGGCGCCTGGCTCGGCGACTACCCCGTCGTCGCCGTCGCCGTGTCGATCGTCGTCGCGATCGCCGTCGGGCTGCTCATCGACGCGATTCGAGTGCGGCGAGAGCGTCGTCGCGCCGTCGAATAGGTTTGTACCCCGACCGGGGGACACCATCTCGGGGGGTGACAGATCCTCCCCTCACAGGCGCGTCGCACCATAGACTGACGACGCCGGATTCGGGGCCGGCGCACAAGGGGGCAGCACAGTGGCAGACGACGAATACGGACGAGTGCCGGCGGGGTGGTACCCCGACCCGCTCGGGCTGCCGCAATTGCGCTGGTGGGACAACCACGCGTGGACAGAGCACGTCTCTGACGCGCGTCAGCCGATGATGCCCACGCAGACCGCCGCACCCACGCTCTACGCAGACGAAGAACTGCCCACGCGCCGCGAGCGCCGCAGCACCGAATCTGCCCCGATCGACGACGACCTCCCCGTCGACCAGCCGACGGCCGCGAGCCTGCGGCAGCTGGCACCGCCCTCGACCGACGACACCCTTCCGGCGGCGACGCCCCTCGTCGAACCGAGCGCACCCTCGGCAGCTGAACCAGCAGGCTCGGCTCCGGCAGCAGGCTCAGCCCCGGCCGCGAGCTCGGCCCCCAGTGCCGCCGACGCGTTCGCCGCAGCCGCCTTCGCCGACCTCGCCGCCGAAGCGGCGCGCGCCGAGGCGCAGCGCACGGCGTCGCCGTGGGTCGCGCACCAGCAAGAATCTGCGCCCGTCAGCGCCAGCGCGACAGCGTACGGCTCGGCACCGCAGCAGGGCTCGCCGGCGTACGGCTCGGCTCCCGGCTACGGCTCGGCGCCCGGCTACGGCTCGGCCCCCGGCGCGCCCGCCGCGGTGCCCTCGTGGACGCAGTCTCCGGTCTCTGCCTCAGACCCCGGCCGACGTGGCACCCACCAGACACTCGGAACGACGCCGACCAACCTGCAGACCATCGAAGCCTGGGCCATCGCCCTGCTGCCCATGCTGCAGCTGCTGCTGAGCCTCCTCGTCGTCGCAGCGTTCTCGACCGGGCCCAGCGTGGCGTTCATGGCCGCCATCTGGCTCGGCCCGCTGCCCATCATCGTGCTGCTGGCCTTCTTCGACGCCCGCACCCTGCACCGTCGCGGAGTCGATCGCCCCATCACGGGCTGGGCGGCCCTGCTCGGAGGCCCCATTTACCTAACAGCGCGCGCCGTTCGCCTCAGCCGCATCTCAGGCGCCGGCTACGGCCCGATCGGTGTCGCACTGCTGCTGACCGGGCTCATCGGCGCCTCGGTGCTCGCCGTGCCCGGGCTCGTCATCGCCGCGTTCCCTGCCGCCTTCGCGGCCGAAGCATCGAACAGCATCGAGCTCAACGCCCGCAGCATCGGCGCCTCGATGGACGCCACGTGCCCGGCGACGCCGCCGCTGTTCATCGGGCAGCAGTTGCGCTGCCCCGCCGTGAACTCGTCGGGCGACCCGATCGTGGTCACCGTGAGCTTGCAGCGCTCGAACGGATGGATCGCCTGGCAGGTCGACGATTGGGGAATCTTCAGCGTGGTTCGCTGAGCGAATACCGACAGAGCAGCACCGGCACTGATCGACGCATAATCAGAAGCACGACCTGGTCGGGGGACCAGGAGCACATGGGGGAACAACGATGACGACGACCGTGCAGGTTGCGGCCGGATGGTACGCCGACCCGGTGACCGTCACGGCCACCGGCGAGGCCACGCAGCGACGCTGGTGGGACGGCACCGCGTGGACGCATCACACCGCGCCGATCGAGCCCGTGGCGCCCGCAGCCGCCCGACCCGCCGTCAGCACCACCGCCGTGTCGAGCGCACCGACCACCCTCAGCCCGAGCGACTCTGCCCGTGTCGCCGAGAGCATGCCGCTGCACGCGGTGCAGACCGTCGGCGCGCGTCGCGACCGGATCGCTCACGAGGTCGCCGCCGCCGCACCGTACTCGACGCTCTCGCCGGCCACCACGACCTCGCCCGCGAGCGCCGCCAGCTCAGACCACGGCCACTACGAGCCGTTCTCGCACCGCCGCAACACCGAGATGCTCGAACGCTCGACGCACCGCGCATCGCGCAACGAGAGCGGCCTGCGCGTGCACACCGTCTCGATCTGGCTGATGGCGACCATGCCCATCACCCAGGCGCTGCTCGTCTACTGGGTGTTCAGCTCGCTGCCGCCCGAGAGCTCGGCGTGGACGCGTGCGCTGACCGTCGCGCTGCCCTTCGTGCTCTACGCCGCACTCGCCGGTCAAGACACGCGGCTCATGGAGGCCTCAGGGCACCTGCGCACCGCACCGTGGATCACCGCGCTGCTGACCCCGCCGATCTACCTCGCGGTGCGCGGCGTGCGTGTGGCCCGCACCACCGGCTCGGCGCCGTGGCCGCTCTACGTGTGGTTCATCGTGCAGGCCGGCGTCGTCGCCGTCTGGTGGCTGGTCGACCCCGCCGCCGTGCTCGCACTCGTCGGGCTCGTCTGACGCGCGGAAGGGCATCCGCACCGCTGAGAACCCTCTCGGCGAAGCGTCGTAGTCTCGAGAGATGGACGAGACGCGCAACCGACGGGGCGCCAGCCTCGAAGTGCTGCGCGCCGAAGCGCACGACGAGCTGCAGACCGTCATCATGGCGCGCGCCCGCGGCGGCGAAGACCCGTGGAGCTTCATGAGCGAACTGCCCACCGTCGACGAACTAGTGGTGTGGATGCTGCGGGCCGAACGCATCCGCGCCGACGGCGACCGCCTGCCGAGCCCCGCGCGCGACTACCGACTGCTGCGGCAGATCGCGCTCGACCACCCCGCGCTCACCACCACTGTGTGGAGCATGCTGGGTCGACTGTCGAGCGCCTGAACCCGCCCGCGGCGTCGAGAAAGTGAAACACCTCGTCACCCCAAAGGGGGCGCGCCCGACCCTGCCCCCGCACCGATGCGCCTCGTAGAATAGACCTGCTCGAGGTGTCACCCGCACCACCCCGACCCGCATCACCCTGACCCACCCCGACCCGCCCGGAGCATCACCTGACACCTCGCCGCACTGGCGCACCGGGCCCGCCCCCAGGAGTCCCATGTCTGAGCACCACTCCCCCGCACCCGGGTGGTACGACGACCCGGAGCGCGCCCTGCACCTTCGCTGGTGGGACGGCGCCAAGTGGACGACCCACACACGTGCCAAGCAGGTCGCGGCAGAGCCCGTAGCCGCCACCCTGCCGACGACCACCGGCTCGACGGCGACCATCGCCGAACCGACGGCGGCCATGCCCTACGGCTTCTCGGCGCCGTACTCGTGGTCTCCCTCAGCCCCGACCTCGGCATCAGTGCCTCCAGCGCCCACCGTCGTCGACTACGCGCCTGAGCGCTCGCTCACCGGCGCATCCTGGGCGCTCGCCTGCACGCCGCTCGTCACCGTGCTCGCGCAGGCGGCCGCCGTGCTGCTCACCGGGTTCGAGTCGACCCCGTTCATCTGGATTGTCGGCGCCGCCGTGCTGCCCATTCTCTGGATCATCATCTGGGTGCGGCGCGACCGCATCACGCTCTACGAGTGGGGCCACGTGCGTCGGGCGCACTGGGGCTGGGCCTTTCTCGGCGCCCTCGGCTACCTGTTCGCCCGCGCCATCGTCGTGCGCCGCACGACGCGCGCCGGCTGGTGGCCGCTGCTCGTCAACCTGGGGCTGACGGCCGTGCTCGTCAACGTGGGGCTCTTCACCCCGGCGCTCGGGGTGCTGCGCACGATCGTCTTCTAGACCGCCCTATAGCCGGCGAAGGCCGAGCACCCGCACGACCGCGACACCCTCGGCCGCACTCGCCGCGAGGTCGACGACCGCGTCGATGCCCCAGTCGTGATCGCCGGCCGGGTCGTCGATCACTTGGCGAACCGCCCACGTGCCCCCAGCATCCCCCGCCCCCTCATGATCAGGGCGCTCATCGATCTGCACGAGGGATGCACTGCGCGCGTTGCCCCCCGTCAGCACCTCGTCGTGGTCGGCGTAGTAGGCGTCGAGCGCCTCGGGCCAGCCCGCGTCGGGGTCGAGCGCCTCGAGGTCGTCGTCGCGCTGCAGCGCGACGAGCTGCACCCGCCGAAACAGCTCGTTGCGCACGAGCACGAGAAACGCCCGCCGATTGGTCGTGACGTCGGGCGGCGGGGGCGGCAGCAGGGGCTCGTCGCTCATGGGCGCGGTGGGGTTGCTGAGCTGCTCCCACTCGTCTTGCAGGCTCGAGTCGACCTGCCGCACGAGCTCGCGCAGCCATTCGATGATGTCGCGCAGCTCGTCGGTCTTGGCCTCGTCTGGCACGGTCTGCCGAATCGCGCGGTCGGCGTCGCTGAGGTAGCGCAGCAGCAGCCCTTCGCTGCGCGCCAGCTTGTAGTGGCTCACGTACTCGGTGAAGGTCATGGCCTTCTCGTAGAGGTCGCGCACGACGCTCTTGGGGCGCAGCTCGACGTCGCGGATCCAGGGCTGGGTGCTCGCGAAGGTGTCGAACATGGCGGTGAGCAGCTCGGCGAGGGGCTGCGGGTGCTCGACCTCGTCGAGTGCCTCCATGCGCTCGTCGTAGTCGAGGCCCTCGGCCTTCATCGCGCCGATCGCCTCACCACGCGCCGCGAACTGCTGCTGGGCGAGCACCGGCCGCGGGTTGTCGAGGGTCGACTCGATGACGCTGATGACGTCGAGCGGGTAGTTCGGGTCGGTGTGGTCGAGCACCCCGATGACGGCGAGCGCGAACGGGCTCAACGGCTGGTTGAGCGCGAAGTTGGGCTGCAGGTCGACCGTGAGCCGCACCTGCGGTGTCAACAACTCAGGACGATCGTCAGGTGCACCCGCGCTGGGGGCGCGCTCAGACGTGTTCGCAGCAGATCGTCCTGAGTTGTTGACACTCGCGCGGTCGATGACGACGACGCCGGCGCGCACGAGGGTCTTCGCGATGCCGAGCGCCCGGCGCACGAGCTCGCGCTGCCGCTGCGGCGGCTCATGGTTCTCGGTGAGCAGCGCGCGGGCATTGCCGAACACGTCTCCTCCGCGGGCGATGAGGTTGATGAGCATCGCCGCCGACACCTGCATGCGGCTCTCGAGCGGTTCGGGCGCGCCACCGATGAGCCGCTCGAAGCTCGTCTCGCTCCACGTCACGAAGCCCGCGGGTGCCGACTTGCGCACGATCTTCCTCTTTTTCTTCGGGTCGGCGCCGGCCTTCGTCGTCGCGAGGTGGTTCTCGACCTCGTGATCGGGAGCCTGCACCACGACGAGCCCGGCCGTGTCATACCCGGCGCGCCCGGCGCGACCCGCTATCTGGTGAAATTCGCGAGCGCTCAGTTGGCGCATCCTGACGCCGTCATATTTGCTGAGCGCCGTCAGCAGCACGGTGCGAATGGGAACGTTGATGCCGACACCGAGGGTGTCGGTGCCGCAGATGACGCGCAGCAGCCCGCGCTGGGCGAGCACCTCGACGAGCCGGCGGTACTTCGGCAGCATGCCGGCGTGGTGCACGCCGATGCCCGCGCGCACGAGGCGGCTGAGCGTCGTGCCGAACCCGGTCGAGAAGCGGAAGTCTCCGATGGCGGCGGCGATCTCGTCGCGCTGCTCTCTCGACACGACCCGGATGCTCGACAGGGCTTGCGCGCGCTCCATCGCCGCGGCCTGGCTGAAGTGCACGATGTAGATCGGTGCTTGTCTGTCGCCGAGCAGCGTCTCGACGGTCTCGTGCACGGGCGTTCGAACGTACTCGAACGTCAGCGGAATCGGCCGCTCAGTGTGCGTCACCTCGCTCACCGGGTGTCCCGTGCGGCGCTGCAGATCGGCGGCGATCGGCGTCACGTCGCCGAGCGTCGCGCTCATGAGCAGAAAGCGCGCGTTCGTGAGCGTCAGCAGCGGCACCTGCCACGCCCACCCGCGGTCGACGTCGGCGTAGTAGTGAAACTCGTCCATGACGACGATGCCCGCCGCGAGGTCGGGGCCTTCGCGCAGCGCCTGGTTGGCGAGAATCTCGGCCGTGCAGCAGATGATCGGCGCATCGCCGTTGACAGCGCTGTCGCCCGTCACCATGCCGACGTTCTCGGCGCCGAAGATCTCGACGAGCTGGAAGAACTTCTCGCTCACGAGCGCCTTGATCGGCGCCGTGTAGTAGGTGCGCTGCCCTTGCGCGAGGGCGATCGCGTGGGCGGCGACCGCGACGAGGCTCTTGCCCGAGCCCGTCGGGGTGGCGAGCACCACGTGCGCTCCGGCGACGAGCTCGAAGATGGCCTCTTCTTGCGCCGGATACAGCGACAGACCCCGCTCGTCGACCACCCAGTTCTCGATCGCGTCGAACGCGGCCCCCGCCTCGTAGGGGTTGGGCATGCGCTCGAGCAGGGTCACCCCTCGAGTCTGCCCCACCCGGCCGTGTCGACAATTCAGGACGAACTGCTCGCAGACGGGGGCACGGGATGCTCGCAGCGCGTGTCGGCGCGTGGCGAGCATCCCGTTGTCCTGAATTGTTGACGGCGAGAATGGACGTTTCGGGCGCGAGCCGACATGTACCGTGTGAGACCCACTGACGAGGAGACCCCATGGACGACCGGATGCTCACCCGCCTGCTCGACACATCTGCACGCGCCACGGCAGAGGGTGACCACGTCGACGACGCCGTGGCCGCCGTCGCACGAGCCTCACGGCCGCGCAGCAGGCGGCGCACGCTCACCGCTCTCGCTGCAGGCGGGGCGCTCGTGCTCGCGACCGGCACCGCGGCGGCCGCAGGCCCTCAGCTGCTCACCCACCTGGGATGGTGGGCCGAGAACTCCACGATGCAGCTGACGCGCGACGGCACCGTGTGCACGCAGGGCTTCCGCGTCTCGGCCACGCCCGAGCGCGTGACCGACCCCGCGGCACTCGAGATCGCCCGTGCCGCGCTCGTCGAGGTCGACCTCGAGTCGCTCGACCTGAGCGAGACGCTGCGCGAACTCGAGCCTGAGCTCGCGAACGCCGACTACGTCGAGGGCGGGGAGCCGTGGGCCCCCACCGGCGCCTACACCGACAGCTTTGCGCTGTTCGTGGCCCTCTCAGACCACGTTCGCGACGCGGTCGCGGCGGCCGGCTTCGACCCAGACTCGGTGTCACTCGACGGCGCTGCCGAGTGCGATGGACCACTGACGGTTCCGGTCGGGCCGTGACGCCTGACGAGCTCGAGAGACTCATCAGTGCCAACGCGCGAGACGTGCTGCGCTACTTCGAGCGACGCGTCGCCCAGCCCGCCGACGCCGCCGACTGCTTGAGCGAGGTGCTGCTCGTGTTGTGGCGCGATCGCGCGCGAGTGCCAGACGACCCGATCGAGGGGCGGCTGTGGATGTTCGGCATCGCCCGCACGACCCTCGCCGCCGCCGGGCGCCGCAGCGGGCGTCGCTCGGCCGAAGTCGAGCGCCTGCGCGCCATGCTCGAGACATCAGCCGCCGACTTGCACGCCGACAACGAGGGTCTCGCCATCGATGTGCGCGACGCGATCGCGCGCCTGCCCGTCGCGCAGCGCGAGGTCGTGCAGCTGCACCATTGGGAAGGCTTGCCGCTCGTCGACATCGCGGCGGTGGTCGGAGTGTCGTCGTCGACAGTTCGCTCGCGGTATGCGGCGGCGCGAGCCGCACTGACGGCGTCGCTCGCGTCGTACGGCGTCGACGCCTGACGCATCACAAGAGTTTTCGGATGAACGTGGAACGCCTGTCAAGGCCTTTCGGCACCCGCCCGCTCTCGGTTGACTCGTCGAGCGAGGGTCGCGCAACCGGGCGCGGTTCTCTGACGAGAGGAGCACGACGTGAGCGACGACAAGAACAGCATCACCGACGCCGACGAGCAGAGCATCATGGCGGGAGGCGTCATTCGCGGGCAGGTCGGTCGCGGTGGCGGCGAAGACGACGAGCTCTCGGGATCGCCCGACGACGTGCGCAGCGTCGACGAGTCGCGCGACGAGGCCGCCGGCGACCAAGACCACGCCGCCGAGACCGACGACGAGCACGACCGCACGCAGGGCCACGTCTAGCCCTGGTTCGTGTCAACAATTCAGGACGAACGGCTCACTGCGGTCGGCACGGGATGCTCGCGCCGCGTGTCTGCGCGCGGCGAGCATCCCGTTGTCCTGAATTGTCGACGCGCGCCGCGCGAGTCTCGGCCCCGCGAGCAGCGCGGCTCAGCTGCCGGGGCTCTGCACCAAGAAGAACGGGAAGACTCCGGGGTTGTGGGCGTGCACGATGGCGAGGAAGACCACGAGGTCGAACAGCAGGTGCACGATGATGACGTAGGTGAGCGACTTGGTGCGGTGGAAGATCCAGCCCTGCAGCAGCGCGAAGGGGATGGTCATGAGCGGGCCCCAGGCCTGGTAGCCGAGCTCCCACAAGAAGCTGACGAAGATGATCGACTGCAGAATGTTGGCCGTCAAGACGGGAAAGTGCCGCAGTAGCAGCACGTAGCAGGTGCAGATGAAGAACAGCTCGTCCCAGATGCCGACGGCGTTGACGCCCACGAAGAGGCGAGCCACTTCTGAGAATTCTGAAACCGCTGGCCAGTTCTGGTAGGTGCCCGACGTGATGAAGTAGAACGGCAGAATCAGCCAGCCGAGAAACGGCACGGCGAACAGATATGACTTCTCCCACCGCTGCCACTTCTGCCCGCTGCGCCACGGGAATCGAATCACGCGACGCTTGAACACGAAGCGATCGATGACGAACGGCACCACCACGGCGAGACTCAGCACGAAGCCGAGCAAGAAGAAGTTGGGCCACGAGATGTCGGCCTTGACGCTCACGGTGCTGACGACGATGAGCCCGGCGGCGATGATGCCGAGATCGCGCATGAGCTCGCGGTCGACGAAGTAGGCGACGACGAGGCCGATGACCAGCCAGGGGTAGCCCACGAGTCGTTCTTCGAAGCCGAACAGCGGTATGGCGCTCGTCGCCACGATGGCCGCCGGCAGCAGCTTGAGGCTCAACGCTCGGCGGTCGTCTGTCACGGGCACGGCGTCAGCGGCAGGCATGCGCTGATTCTGTCAGGTCGAGCGCGGCTCACGCTGGGTCATCGCTGAAGCGCGCTTCATCAAACCGGCAGAATCACGCTGCGACCCCCGATGTCAACCCGGTTGTGGCGACGGCAGCAGACCGGTTCACTGGCCGCATGACGAACGAACGCGAGAACACCGCACCTGACGCCGACGAGCTCGACAGCGCCGACTACGACCAGGCCGACCGCGACGCCGTGCAGGGCGCCGACCCCGACATCACGGTGCCCGGGGCGAGCGACACGGCCGAGTCGGGCGGCCAGGGCGCCGACGACCGCTACCGCGACGGCGAGCTCGGCGGGGGCGCCATCGGCGGCTCGATCGACGACAACGCGCGAGAAGGAGACCAGCCATGAGCACCACGGGCGGCGAGCAGATTCCGACGGGCGACGCGGCGCGCTCTCGAGACGACACGACGAGCATCGATCCGCGCAGCGATCCGCCGAACGTCGACGAAAACGGCAAGCCCATTGATGACGGCATGGGGCCGGATGCTCCGCTCGACGTCGCCGGAGAAGACGAGCCCGTCGACTCCGACGACGAGAACCCGCTCGAAGAGGCGAACAGCAGCTAGGCGTCGAGCCGGCTGACGACCTCGTCGATGACGTCGGCGATGCCGAGCACTCTGAAGTGCCCGATGTGCGGCAGTCGCACGTTCTCGGCGCCCGGCAGGGCGGCATGCCCGACGGGCACATACTGGTCGAACTCGCTGTAGAGCGAGGTGATGCGCGCGTTGACGCCGAGGGCGTCGCGCAGCTCGACGATGACCGCGCGGGTCGGCGAGAACTCGCGCCACGGCCCGATGCCGAAGCGCGCGAGCGGGCTGCCCAGGTAGGGCGTGTTGATCGAGATCATGCGGTCGAACCGCCCCTCGTCTGCCCGCGCGGCGTCGCCGACGAGCAGCAGCTTGCCGATGAGCCCGCCCTTGCTGTGGGCCACGATGCGCACACCGCGCAAGTCGCGGTGCTCGACATAGGCGGCGAGCAGCGCGGCCATCTCGGGAATCGGGTGACGGTTGAAGCCGAGCTCGGGCACGCTGTGCACGGGGTGCCCGAGCGCTTCGAGGCGGTCGCGGATGGGTTTCACATAGTGCCAGGTCTCGAACACGCCGGGGATGAGAAGTACGGGAGGCGGAGCATCCGGTGCCGGTTCTGACGGCGCTGGCGGCCGCGACCCGTAGCGGTAGTACCGCAGCCGCGCCCGCGCCACATAGAGGTAGTCAGCTGCGATGCCGGCGACTCGTCTCATCGCGGCGGAGCATAGCCCGGGCCCACACCGGTGGCAACCCCTGGTGGCTGACCTCGGGGCGCGATTGAGTGGAGGCACACCACGGCACACCGCCGGGTGACGACGACGAGGGGGCTCGACCATGAGCAGCAGCGACCAGAACGGCGGCATCGCCGCACACGACGGCGACGTCACGCAGGGCGAGAACCCGGGCGCGCAAGGCGACTTCGGTGCCGGCCAGGGCGACTCGGGCGAGAACGGCACCCCGCAGTACGACCCCACCGTCGATGAAGACGCGCTCGTCGAAGGCGACGAGCAGCCGCGTCGCGTGACCGGCGACGACGACCAGGGCGAGAACGCGGCGATCTAGCCGCTCTGCCCGCACGACAGGCCGAGGGTGAGTGAAGCGTCACCGTCGGCTCAGGGTGCCCGTCATCACGGGGAGATCGGGCACCCGCCCACCACGTCAGTTCAGGAGGCCAGCATGAGCGAGCAGCAGTCGAACGGCCGCGAGGGCGACCCGATCGCCCGCGACATCGATGAGCGCGAGGCAGACTCGGGTGACATCGTCGCCGGCGAGCAAGTGCTCGACGAGGGGCGCGTCAGCCCCAGCCAAGACGACTTCACCGAGGGCGACGGAGCTCACTCGGGTGCGCACGGCGTCGACGATGACGAGGCGACGAGCGACGATCTTGAGCACGCTGCCGATGAACGACAGGATGCTGGCGCTCCGCCGCCGCAGCCCGAGGCACCCGGCTGAGCCGCTGGCGTTGCGCCGACGGGTAGGCCTGAGAGCAACTCAGGCTTAGACTCTCTCCACACCACCACCACGCGCAACAGGGTGGAGAGAGCGGGGGGATGTGAGCGCACCTGCACCGGGTTGGTACGCCGACGCCGACGACCCTGCCCTGATCCGCTGGTGGGATGGCTCGATGTGGAGCGACCACACGCAGCCGAACCCCGCCTACGTGTCGAGCACGGCCACCGCCGAGCCGCCGCCGTTCGCGGCGCCGATCAGCGCGTCTGCGCCGGTGCCGCCGCCGTTCGCCGAGCCCGCCGCGTCGCCGACCGTGGCGCCGGCCGCGACGCCGACGCCAGCGCCCACGCCGTCGCCCGCGCCCGAGCTGCCGATGGCGGCTGCGCCGTTCGTTCCGCCGATGGCCGACGCGGCTCCCCCGCGGCGCGACGCGCGCGGCAGCTCGTCGCCCTCGTTGCCGATCTCTGAACCGGTGCGGCTCGTGCCGCCCACCTCGGCCGCCCTTCCCGGCGCTGCCCCTCTGCCGTCTGGTGCTGCTGAGTCGGGCTCGTTCGGGGCGGCACCGCTGTCACCCGGGTCGTTCGCGGCCGCGCCGCTCGCCTCGGTGGCACCGGCGCCGCCGTCGGCGAGCACTCCGTGGACGTCGTCGCCGAGCTTCGCGCAGCCTGCGGCTTCGGTCGATCTCGCGAGCGTCGACTACGAGCCGATGGTGCGCTCGTGGGGCGCGGCACGCAGCGGGTCGGCAACCCGCACGGTCACGGGTGTGACGACTGCCGGCGCTTGGATGCTCGCCCTCTCTCCCCTCTTCCAGGTGGGTCTGCTCGGCCTCGGGTGGGTGCTCTCGGGCGGCGGAACCTCAGCCGTGACGAGCCTGGTCGCGGGTGGTCTGGCTCTCGTGGCGGTGCTGTGGGTCGTGCTCGGCGCTGTGGCCGACTACCGACGCCTCGGCGCCCTCGGGCACGAGTACCGCCCCTCGATTCTGTGGATTCTGCTCGGCCCGCTCATGTATCTGGTGGCTCGCGCCATTCACGTCTACCGCACCGCGGGTCGCGGGGTTGCACCGACCTGGGTGTATCTGGTCTTGAGCATCGTGGTCGGTGCGGCGGCCGGCACGCTCGGCGCTCTGCTGCCGCGCGATGCGAGCCTCGCCGAGCTGCGCCAGGTCGAGTCGACGATCACGACTGAACTGCAGCAGCAGGGGGTCGACTACACCGTGCTGTGCCCCGACGAGACGACGGCGGCGGTCGGTGCCTCGTTCGTGTGCACGGCCTACGACGAGGTGGGGCCCGTGGCGCTCGTGCGCGTGACGTGGTCGGGCTTGCCCGGCGTGTTCAGCTTCGCGCTCGAGTCGGGGGCGACTGCGTCGTAGCGCGCCGCCAGCTCACCCCGCGGGTCGCCCCTCGGTGAGCCGGATGAACGCGCTCAACTCGGCCACACCCGCGGGGCTCGAGGGCAGCGAGTCGAGCAGCCCGCGCGAGTGCACGAGGTAGGCGGCCCACTGCGCGCGCGAGATGGCCACGTTGAGCCGGTTGCGGTTGAGCAGAAACTCCATGCCGCGCGGGGCGTCGCGCGAGCTCGATGCGGCGAGCGACACGATCGCGACCGCGGCTTCTTGCCCTTGAAACTTGTCGACCGTGCCGACCCGGGTGCCGTGCAGGCGTGCGGCGTCGAGGTGTGCCCGGATGACCTGCTGCTGCGCGTTGTACGGCGTGACGACGATGACGTCGTCGTCGGCGAACGGCCGAGCACTGCGCCCCGCACCCGGCGTCCACGAGGTGCCGATGAGGCGACGGATGATCGCCACCACTGCTTCTGCCTCGTCGACCGACTCGGTGGCGTTGCCGTGGTGCTCGACGGGCACGGGGTGCAGCCCGGGCGCGACGCCGTCGAGCTCGCGCACCGAGCTGCTCGGGTGCGCGTGCAGCTGGCCTTCATAGCTCAAGTGCGACACGGGTTTGGCGAGGGCGGGGTGCAGTCGGCGCGTCTCGGCCAGAAAGTAGCCGAGCTCTGCCGGCAGCACGTCGTGCCCGGCGGCGAGGTAGCCGAGGGCACTGCCGTCGATCGGTTCGGGGTGGGTACCTTGGCTCACTTGCGGCAGTTGCTGCGGGTCGCCGAGCAGCAGCAGATTCTTCGCCGACACGCTCGCGGCGATGGTGGCGGCGAGTGAGAACTGCCCGGCCTCGTCGATGACGAGCAGGTCGAGGCTGCGGCGGCCGACGCGCTGAGGGTCTGAGAAGTTCCAGGCGGTGCCGCCGATGACGAAGCCTTCGGGGTGGTCGGCGGTGAAGGTGCTGAGGTCGTTGGCGTCGCCGAGCACCGTCCAACGCGCGGTCGCGTAGTCGCTCGGGTCGGCACTCGACTTCGGAGCCTTGCCCACTCGACGCCCGTCGAGCCCCGCTGCGACGACGCCGTCGAGCAGGTGCTCGACGGTGGCGTGGCCTTGCGCGACGACTCCGACCTTCCAGCCGTGGGTCGCGACGAGCTCGGCGATGACGTGCGCGCCGAGGTAGGTCTTGCCCGTGCCGGGTGGGCCCTGCACGGCGAGGTACGAGCGGTCGAGGTCGAGCAGGCTCGCGACGACGGCGGCGACGCGGTCGGGCTCGCCCGCGTCGTCGTGCTCGACGCGAGCGAGTGGCGCACCGCTTCGGGTGCGGGGCGCCACTCGGCGCAGCAGGTCGCCGACGGGTTCGGCGGGCCATTCGGGGTGGGCGTCGACGAGTGCCGCGCCCCACTCTTCGATGGCGGGTTTCTGCTGCCCCGCCGGCGGGGGCGCTGCGGGGGTCAGCGCAACCGGCAGGTCGTTGTAGGGCGAAACGCCGGCGGCGAGCGTCTCGGTGATCACGACGTGGTCGTCGGCGACGACCTCGAGCGTGATGCTGCGCGCCGCGCGCGCGAGCGGGTCGCGGCTGCTCGGCGGCAGGGGCGCGGGCTGCTCATAGACGGCGAAGGGGCCGGGGCGCCCGGTGACGCCGGGGCGTGAGCCGGGGGCCCAGGTTCCGTGCAGGGTGAGCGTGCGGCGCAGCGACCGCTGTTTGCCCGACTTGTTCCAGTCGGTCGACTCGTGCGCAGCATCCGTGTCAACGACGAATACATCGCGCGTGTCTGCCCACTCGTCGAGGGGCGCGATGAGCCGGTCGAAGTGATCCCACCAGAAGGTCTTGTGCTCGCGACGGTGGTAGTCGATGGCCGCGGCGGCGTAGGCGTATGCACGCTGCTCGGGGCTGCGATCGGGTTCGGTTGTGGGCGCGCCGTCTGCGTCGGCAGAGAGCTCGAGCAGCGCCGTGCGCAGCGGAGAATCGGGCACCTCTCGAGGCGCGGGCTCATCGTCGAACAACGCCGGTGGCGGCGACGGATGCTCTGCCGCGAGCCCTCGCAACCACGCAGCCAGGCGCAGCGTGCTCAGGCAGTCGACCTCGTTGTAGTCGGCGATGTCGTTGCGAATCTGCTGCGCGGCGTCGGCGTCGCCCTGCTCGAGCAGTTCGCACGACCGCACGTATTCGGCCACCGAGTCGTCGCCTCGCGCGACCGCGGCGCCGTCGCGCGCCTCGGGCCAGTAGAGGGGCTCGAGGTATTTGATCGAGTAGCTGGGGGTTCCGACGCGCAGCGCTTTGCGCACTACCGGGTAGAGGTCGACGAGCACGCCGCTGCGCAGCCAGTCGTCGACGACGTCTTCGCCGACGCCGTGGCGTGCGGTGAGCGACCGCAGGTGCGTGCGCTCGTAGGCGGCGTAGTGGTAGATGTGCAGGTCGGGGTGCTGCGCGCGGCGGGCTTCGACGTCGGCGAGGAAGGCGAGCAGGGCTTCGCGTTCTTCGGCGAAGCTGTGCGCCCAGTAGGGGGTGAAAACGCCCTCGGCATCGACGAAGCCGAACAGGTAGTCGAGGCCCCACCGCGTCGGGTCGGTCTCGGTGTAGAGCGGGTCGCCTTCGAAGTCGAAGTAGAGGTCGCCGGGGCTCGGGGCGGGCAGCGCGTGCAGCACGGCAGAGTCGCGCACCCGCACGGGCGGGGCGGTGCCCGGCTCGGCGCCTTGTGCTTGGCGCTGCAGTTCGGCCTGCAGGCGCAGGGTGTCGAGGGTGCTGCGCGAGATGCCCGCTTCGGTCGCGGTCTCGGCCGCCGCCCGGTCGTCGTGTGCGGCGAGCTGCTCAAGAGTCTCGATGCCGGCGGAGCCGAGCTTGCTCCACTGCGCGCCGGTGAGGCCGGCCACCCGGCTGACGTCGTCGTGCTGCTCGATCTCGGCGGTGCACCACGCGCACGACCGGCAGTAGGTGACGCTGGGGTCGCGCCAGGCGATCGGCTCGTCGGCGGCGGCGCGCTCGCGCAGCAGGCGGTGCAGGGGGGCGCGGCGGGCGCGCAGCACGGGCGCGATGTCATCGAGGCGGTGGATGCTCAGCTCACGCGTGCCCAGAATCAGGTCGACCTCGGGGTCGATGTCGACGCCGAGCTTCTGCAGCTGCTCGGCGTAGGCGGCGAGCTGCAACAGGGCGGTGACTTTCGCGCGCCGTGCGAGTTTGCTGTCTTGCACGCGGTAGGCGCCGTCGTTCGTGCGCACGAGAAAGTCGGCGTAGCCGACGAAGGCGATCGCCAGCTCGCCGGGTGCCGCCGGGGCGTGGTTGAGGTCGAGGAAGGTGGCTTGCGTGATGACGGCCACGCCGCGGTGCAGGGCCTCGAGTGTCTGCGCGACAAACGGTGCGATCTCGTCGAGCCCGCTGCCGCCGCGGGCGAGTTGCACGACGTCGTCGGGGCCGAACTCGGCGACATAGTCGGCGATGATCGCTTCTTCGTGCGCGGTGCCGAGCTTCGCGGTGCGGTCGAGCATCGCGTCGGGCTCGTCGACGACGGCCGCGACGCGCCCGAGCCGTGCGTCGAGATCGCGGGCGACTCTGAACTCGCACTCTGCGGCGCGCGTGAGGTCGCTCGCCGACGTGACGAGCAGTTGCTCGCCGTTCTCGGTCGTGGTCAGGTACACAGGGGGACTCCTCCGGCCAGGGGTCTGATCAGGGTAGAGGAGAGGTGCGACAGTGAGAGGCGCAACCCCTAGACGCCGGTCGAGTTCAGCGGTTGACTGAACCCTCCAGTCACGCACAACGAAGTGGAGTCACCATGTCTAGCGTCGCCCGCATCACCACGATCACTGCTCGCTCTGAGAAGAGCTTCGAAGACGCCGTGCACGTCGGCATCGACCGCGCCAACAGCACGCTGCGCAACGTCAGCGGAGCCTGGGTGAAAGAGCAGAAGCTGCACATCGAGGGCGGCACAGTTGCTGCCTACCAGGTGACCATGGAGGTCACGTTCGTGCTCGACGACTAGACGATTCGGGGTGCCGTAGCGGGGCATCCGGTGCGGCGCAAGCCCCTGTCGGCACGCGCGCGCCCGGTCTAGCGTCGATCTGCATGAAGCGAGACGTGTGGATCGGAGTCGTGCTGGTGCTGCTGGCGATCGCCCTGCCGGTGGTGGCGAGCAGTGGCATGTCGGGCGTCTTCTGGGCGTTCACGATGGCGCTGCTGCTGCTGTGGTGGGCGACCGTTGCTGCTCGGGTGCGCGAGAGGGCTCAGGCCCACAGCACGGTCAGCCCGGCGAGCGACTGAAACGCTGCGTCGGCTGACACGAGCTCGCAGCCTTCGCTCATGGCCTGCGTCGCCAGCAGCCGGTCGAAGGGGTCGCGGTGGCTCCAGTCGAGAGAGCCTGCGGTCGAAGCGTGTTGAGCGGTGATCGGCATGACGTCGGCACCGAGCCTCGCGCACTGCGAGTCGAAGGCCTGCACGAGAACCGCCGCTTCAGGCAATCTGCCGAGGCGGTGCTTCGTGGCGATCTCGAATGCACTCGCCGCCGACACCACGAGGTGTTCTCGTCGGTCATTGAGCCGAGCGCGCACCGGCGGCGGGATGCGTTCAGGGGCGCCCAGCGCCCAGATCAGCACGTGGGTGTCGAGCAGCAGCGTCACAGCGTCGTCGCTGATGCTGGTGAACCGAGAGCGCCCTCCCAAGCGGCGAGCTCAGATTCGGGCAGCGGCTCGAAGAATGACGCTGGGGTGTCGAGCCCTGGCAGAAACCCCAACTCACGCTCAGTCGGCAGATCATATGCCACGAGTCGGGCGACCGGCAGCCCGCCACGTGCGATGACGATCTCGTCACCCCGCTCGACGCGCGCCACCAGCTCAGACAGCCGTGTCTTCGCCTCGTGCACGTTCACCTGATCCACCATGTGAACTAAGTGTAGTGAACTAACCATCTGGGTGCCTGCCCGGCACGTCGGTTCCGGTGAGCGTGGGCGGGGGCGGTGCGTGTTCGCGCACTCCGCGGGTGTGGCTGATGAGCACCGAGCGCAGGCGCACGCCGGCTCGGTCGGCGGCGGTGGCTGCGGCGAGCATCCATTCGCGATCGAGGCGGCCGGGGTCGGGGCCGCCTCGCCGTTCGAGGCCGATGATGAGCTCGCTGGCCCCCGCGTGCTCAGCGACCGCGTGGACGACGGTGAAGAGCATGTCTGGCGCATCGGCAGGCGCGCGGCGCGGCAGATCGTCGCAGGGCATGGCGAGCCCGCCGAATCCGTGCTCGTCGGGCGGAAAGAACAGCCACAGCTGCCAGCGGATCGCCGGCCCGAGCGCGAGTGCGAGTTGAGCCTCGGGGGTCTGCAGGTCGTCGTCGGTGATCGGGCGGGTGACGGTGGGCTGGTAGGTGCGGAAGGCGCCGGTCATGCGATGCAGTGTGCCGGGTGCGAGTCACTTCTCACAGGAAACTTCTCGAGGGCGCTCTCGACAACCCACTGATGGTGAGTGGGGAGGAGTGCTGGGCTGATCCAGTTCGGTCACGCAGTGGCGTGAAACGAGATCGCAAACCTCAGCGCCCGCGCAACCTTGACGATCGTCGCGACGCTCGAAGTACCGTCAGCGGAGATCGCTTTGTAGAGACCCTCACGGATCATCCTGCTTCGCGGGCATCCATCGCCCGGTCGGCGAGCGCCTGGCCGGCAGCCGTCACCGGCCACCACCAGGCACCTCCACCGGCGCATACACCCGCAACCCCCGCTCTCGCATGCTCACCTCGAGCACGCCGGTGAGCTTCTCGACCGTCGCCTCGCCGTCGCGGGCGTAGCCGGGCTCGCGCGTCTGGTCGCGCAGCGAGATGCGCACCTCCCGCGCGTGAAACTTCTCGAGCGTCGGCCGGCGCGCACGACCACCGTCGCGTCGCGGTCGACCGCCCAGTCGTCGCAACGCGAGCGTCGCACCGCGTCGACGGCCGGCGTGCAGAATGCGCACGTCGAGGGTTGCGTCATCCAACCTGCCCCGCCAGAGCGGGCCCTGCTCACGGGTTCCGTAGTCGTTGACGCCCACGAACACCGACCACACGTGCGCCGCGCGCCCGTCGATGACCACGGTGAACGGCTCAGACTGCTGCAGCACGCGCGGCGCCGCCACGATCGCCCCCCACGCTTTGCCGAAGCGCTTCGCCGCCCGAGAACGCTCGTCGACGAGGCGCGGATACACCCCGAGCGACACCGTGTTGAGCGCCGTCTCGGGCGCCCCTCCCCCGACGCGCACCTCCGCCACGTCGACCACCAGTCCCGATCCTGACGTGACGGATCCAACGGTATCCGACACGGTCGTGAGCCCCGCCGTGCGCGCGAACGCATTGCGTGTGCCCGCCGCGAACACGGCGAGTGGAAGGTCGAGCTCACGCGCCACCTGCGCCACCGCCGACACCGTGCCGTCGCCACCCGCGACGCCGACCGCGAGCACCCCGTGCGCCCACCCGCGACGCCGCACGGCACGCTTCGCCAGCTTCTGCACGTCAGCGTTCGGCGTCGTGCGCACGATGTGCGCGCGGGGCAGCCGTCGACGCAGCTCGCCACTCACGTCTCCCCCGATACCCGCAACCGGGTTCACGATGATGACCAGTCCGCGCCCCTCGTGAAGAGCAGGCAGCGGGATGGCCGGGGCCGCCGGCCCCGGCACACGCCTGCCCGAGCGCGCGGTGCGCGCTACGAGCGTCGACGCGCCCGCCGCCGCGAGCCCGATCGCCACGCCGCCCACCACGTCTGAGGGCCAGTGCGCACCAGTGTGCACGCGCGAGTAGGCGACCGCCGCCGCCACCGGAGCGATCACGGCCCCCGCCACCGGGCGCTCAAGGGCGACCCCCGCAGCGAACGTCGCCGCACTCGCAGAGTGCCCCGACGGAAACGACGGAGACGTCGGCAGCGAACGAATACGCCGGACCACCGGCACGAGCGTGTGGTCGGGGCGCTCCCCGCCGAAGATGCGCTTGCCGACCAGGTTGGCCACCGCGCTCGCGGTCAGCAGGCTCGCGACACCGCGAATCCCCGCCCGCCAGCGCCCGGCTGCCGACAGCGAGAAGGCGATGCCGAACCACAGCAACCCGCGGTCGGCGGCACGCGAGAGCATGCGTAAACCCCGGTCGACTCGCGGGTGAGACTGACCCTCGTTGAGCCGCCTCACGATCGCCCGGTCGGCGCGGTGCACCCAGCCCGGCAGCACCTCGCGCCGTCGTGCCGGAGGGGCGACCAGCGTCGGATCATCCGCGGCATCCGTCACTCGATCGAGACTGCGGCGGGCGCTCCACGGTGCGCGAAAACGAGGCATGCCTCCACGATGCCGGGTGCCGTCGCTCGGCGACAGGGGCTTGCCGCGACGCCTCAGAGTGTGCTCATGCTCGGTTCACGAGCTACTCGCCGACCTGCGGCACGAACCACGGAGGGTAGACGGCGACCTTCGCCGAGACTCCCGCCGACTTCAGCAGCGCACGCACCTCGTCGCGGCGGCGGTCGTTCGCGACCGCCACCAGCGCGACGAGGTCGAGCGACACCGAGCCGGGCACCAGCGCCTCAGCGGCCTGCAGAGCCCAAGGGCTCGCTGCGGCTCGCGCGAGCATCCGGTCACGACCGTCAGCGCCAGAACCCAGCCTCGTCACCTTCGCCGCCGCATCGCCATCAGAGACCACGAGCGAATTCGCGACAGCCGCCACATCGACACCCAAGACCACGAAATCGATCGTGGATGCGGCCCCCGCCGCATCGCTCCACGTCGGGCCCGCGGCACCGTCTTGCACCTCGCCCCACCACGTCGCCAGCGGGCTCAACGAGAACGCCACGCAGTCGAGCACCGACACACCCTCAGACACTGGGGCGCTCGCGCGCAGCTCGTGCGTGATGTCACTCGACAACCGCAGCTCAGGCTCAGCCTGCGACGACGGCAGCAACTCGCCCGCCTCGAGAATGAGCGGCAGATTGCTCACGTGCGTCACGTGAAAGATGCGGTGCGGAAGATTCGGCGGGCGAACCTCAGCCGCCTTGCCCGTGCTGCCCGGCGCCGGGCTGCGCAGACTGCGCGTCGCCACCCGAGGAGTGCGCTTCACCGGCAGCGGCACCGCCGGAGGCGCCGGCGGAAAACAACTCGCGCACATGCCCGGCTCGAAACCGTGGATGCACTCCTCTGAAACCGACCCGGCGACCACGTGACTCCCTCACAGGGGCTTCGCACGACTGCGACCGGCCCCCGCTCACAAGGCTATCGCGCCGCGGCTACACGAACCGCACCGCCGACTGCAGGCGCGTGCGCACCTCGAACAAGTCGGTGCCGCCGACCCCCACCCCGGGCAGACCCGTGCGGATCACATTGACCAGGCGCGAGCGCTGCACGAGCAGCCCCTGGGCTCCGCGCACCGAGCTCAACTCGATGAGCGACTGCGGCGACTGGTCGTCTTCGACCACGATCACGAGCGCCGAGAACTTCACGCGCGCTTGACGCGCCAGCACCCTCGCCCGCGAGCCGAGCAGCGCGAGCGGCTTCTCGCCCGGCGCCAGACCCTCACCGATCACCTCGCCGCGCTTCACCGACACCGGCGCACCCCAGTCTTCACTGAGCACCGCCCACAAGCCGGTCGGCCCCAGCACGACGTGGTCGAGCTTGTCGTCACGCGTGGGGCCGGCGAGCACGTCGTGCCACACCGTGAACCCCATGCCGAGCGTCGCCAGCGCCGCCGCCGAACGTTCTTCGGCGATCGCCGCCGCCAGCAAGTGCCTGATCTGCCGCGGCGCAGACCGCACGAGCGCCGCATCGAAGGGGTCGGGCAGGTCAACCCCCCGACCCACCCACTCGCGCACGTGGTCGAGATACTGCTCGCGAAACCAGCCGCCGGGGTGCCCGTGCGACCTCGCCGGCTGCCGCGCCTGAGAACGTTGGGCGCCCCCACGAGCGCCGCCCGACTGCGACCAGGCGAGTGACGATGAGCCAGCATCCGCCCCCGAATCGTAGGCGTAGCGCGCCGCCGGCGTGCCCACCCGCTGCCAAGCCCGCTGCACGGCGTCGAACTGACTCGCCGAACCGCCCGTGTCGGGGTGCGCCTTGCGCAGCGCCACCCGGTATGCCTTGCGAAGCTCTTCGTCAGACACCGTCGGCGACACCCCCAGCACCTCATAGGGGTTCGCAGCCAGGGGGGAATCAGACATGGTGCGAGAAGCCTACGCTGGGCAGGTGAGCACCGACCTCAGCAGCACGCATCCAGACGCCCAGCCCGCAGCCCGGCCCGACACCCCCGCCGCACCCCGCCCGAAGCAGCAGCCGACACGGCGCGAGCACCACGGCGACCTCGTGCTCGACCCCTATGAGTGGTTGCGCGAGAAAGACAACCCCGAGGTCATCGCGCACCTCACCGCCGAGAACGCCTACGCCGACGCCCGCATGTCGCACCTCGACGGCCTGCGCGACTCGATCGTCGGTGAGATCACGAGCCGCACGCAAGAGACCGACATGGGTATTCCCGTGCGCGAAGGCGACTGGTGGTACTACGGCCGCACCGTCGAAGGGCTGCAGTACGGCATCCAGTGCCGCGTACCCGCGGCGCCCCTCGACCCGGCGAACCCCGACGACCCGGCTGCGTGGGCTCCCCCGCCGCCACTGCCCGACCCGAGCCTGCCGCGCGACGGCGAGCAGGTGGTGTTCGACAGCAACGTCGAAGCGACCGGGCACGACTTCTTCTCACTCGGCACCTTCGACGTCAGTGACGACGGCGAGTGGCTGCTGTTCGGCGTCGACACCGAGGGCGACGAGCGCTACACGCTGCGCATTCGCAACCTCACCACGGGCGAGACGCTGCCCGACACGATCGAGCAGACCAGCGGCGGAGCCTTCTTCGACCCCAGCGGCCAGTTCGTCTTCTACACGACCGTCGACGAGTCGTGGCGCCCCGACACCGTGTGGCGGCACCGCGTCGGCACAGACCCCGCCGACGACGTCGTTGTCTTTCACGAACCCGACGACGGATTCTGGGTGGGCGCCGGCCGCACCCGAAGCCGCGCCTACCTCGTCATCGAAGCATCGAGCAGCATCACGAGCGAAGCCCGCGTGCTCGACGCGTCGACGCCCGAAGGCGAATTCGAGGTGGTGTGGCCCCGCCGCGCCGGAGTCGAATACGACCTCGAGCATGCCCGCATCGACGGCCGCGACCTCTGGCTCATCACTCACAACCACGAGGCACCCGATTTTCAGATCGAGGCGGTGCCGGTGGATGCTCCCCTCTCGCCCCCCGACACCCTCATCGCGCACGAACCGGGCCGCAGAGTCGAAGGGGTCGACGCCTTCTCGCGCTTTCTGGTGCTCGACTACCGGCGCGACGGCCTGCCGGCGACGGCGATCGCGCGGCTGACCGGTGCCCCGCTCGAGTGGAGAGACATCGTCGTTCCGCTCGCCGACAGTGCAGAGCTGATCTCGATCGGAGCCCGCGGCAACCCCGAGTGGACTCAGCCCACGCTCCGCATCGGCTACACGAGTTTCACCGAGCCGTCGACGGTGGCGAGCCTCGATGTCGCCCGGCTCGACGAGGGAGCCGCCGCCGTCACCGTGCTCAAGCAGCAGCCGGTGCTCGGCGGCTACAGCTCGGCCGACTACGCCGAACGACGCGACTGGGCCGTGGCGCCCGACGGCACGCGTGTGCCGATCTCGCTCGTGTGGAAGAAGGGCATGGCGCCGCGGCTCGACGGGGACGACACTGCTGAGCCGAACGCACTGCACTTGTACGGCTACGGCAGCTATGAGGCGTCGATCGACCCCGGCTTCAGCATCCCGCGCCTGTCGCTGCTCGATCGCGGCGTCGTCTTCGCGATCGCGCACGTGCGCGGCGGCGGCGAGCTGGGCCGCGCCTGGTACGAGAACGGCAAGATGCTCAGCAAGACCAACACCTTCACCGATTTCGTCGCCGTCGCGCAGCACCTCGTCGACTCGGGGGTGACGGCACCCGACCGCCTCGTCGCCGAGGGCGGCAGTGCTGGCGGCCTGCTCATGGGTGCCGTCGCGAACCTTGCCCCCGAGCTGTTCGCCGGCATTCTCGCCGACGTGCCCTTCGTCGACCCGCTGACGAGCATTCTCATGCCGGAGCTTCCGCTCACGGTGATCGAGTGGGATGAGTGGGGCGACCCCCTGCACGACCCCGAGGTCTACGCCTACATGAAGGGCTATTCGCCGTATGAGAACGTCGTCGAGCAGCGGTATCCGCGCATTCTGGCGGTGACGAGCCTCAACGACACGCGCGTGCTCTACGTCGAACCGGCGAAGTGGGTGGCGCGACTGCGCGACGTCGGAGCCGACGCCCTGCTGCGCTGCGAGATGGAGGCCGGGCACGGCGGAGTGAGCGGCCGCTACTCGGCGTGGAGGCAACGGGCGATCGAGATCGCGTGGTTGCTCGACGTGCTGGGGCTCGCGTCACAGCGCGACGAGCAGGCCGCTTGAGAGTCGCCGCGTGGGCGACGGCACGCGTCGCGGAGGCGCCGCACGCCGCCCGGCCGTCCCACGCTGCCCGGCGCTCGGCACGTCGCCGTCGGGGCCGGCGAGCGGTCCTTCCCCTGATTCGTTCCCGAATTGTAGGAAGCTGCTTTGCCCGCTCATCGGCGACCTCCTACAGTTCGGGAGTGTCTCCGCACCGCCCATCTCACCCGCCACCGCGGCGACACCACACGAGAGATGCTCGCGAAAAAGTATGCGTGAGCATCGACGACCTTTGCTAGCGTGAGGCAAGTGAGTGCGCCCTCCCCCCTCGGCGAAAAAGCCGCCACCGCCCGCCTGTCGACGCTTCGGCACATCGCCGGAGTCCTCAGCATCATCGCCGCCGCGGTCGTGCTCGGAGCCCTGATCACGCAGATCACCGACCAGATCTCGGTCGGCCGCTTCGAGCCCACGCACTACTTCGCGTTCTTCACAATTCAGACGGCGATGATCAACATCGTCGTGCTGTTCGTCGGCGGCGTCATGGCCCTGCGGCTCGAGCGCGACACTCAGCTCTACACGGCGATCCGCGCGTGCGTCTTCTCGTATGCGCTCGTGACGGCCGTGGTCTACAACCTGCTGCTGCGTGACGTGCCGAATGCCGACGGCTACGTCGGGCCGATGTGGCCGAACGAGTCGCTGCACGTGTGGATTCCGATCTACATCGCCGTCGACTGGCTGCTGACCCCGGGCCGCGTGCGCATCGGCTGGTCGACGCTGCTGCTCGCGGCGAGCTTTCCGCTCACCTGGGTGGCGATCACGCTGACGCGGGGCCACCTGACGGGCTGGTACCCCTACCCCTTCCTCGAGCCAGACGGCCCCAACGGCGTCATGGGCATCGTCATCTACGTCGTGGGGATCGCCGCTCTCATCATCAGCCTCGCCGCACTCGCCGTGATCATCAATCGCGCGCACACACGAGGCGTGCGGGGTGTGGGTCACGGCCGTCGCAACACGGGCGAGATCGCGGTGGTGCGCTCAGACTTGCGCTGATCTGAATGAATGTCAGTGGTGTGCGGTGCAGTGAGAACATGACCGACACCGCCCCTGGGCCGGGAGTGGCGCGGTGCCCGCACTGCGGAACCGACGGCGCGCTCCCGATACATTACGGCTACCCCGAGCCGCACCACATTCGCGCTGCGCTGCGCGGCGAGATCGCCTTGGGCGGTGTCGTTCACGACGTCGACCCGCCGAGCCTGGAGTGCCGCAACGACGAGTGCGGGTATACGTTCAGCGCATGACTCTCGCGCAGCACCTGCTTCTCGTCGTGCACTCCGGTGCCGAGACGACACCGCACCTCGTCGAGGCCGATGCCGGGCTTCCGCAGCTCGCGGTCATGGATGTCGCGGCGACGCGCGGTGACGGCATCTTCGAGACCCTGAGCGTCGCCTCGGGGCACCCGCAAGCCCTCGAAGCGCACCTGAGCAGGTTCGAGCGCTCCGCGCGCATGCTCGATCTGCCCGCTCCCGATCGAGGAGTGTGGCGCGACGCGATTCTCGCGGTGGCCGAACGGCTGGCCGAGTACGAGGAGTCGTGGATCAAGACGGTGCTGTCGCGCGGCATCGAGGGGCAGCCGCTGCCGACCGGGTGGGTGTACGGCACCGTGTCGCCCGACTTCAGGCGCGAGCGCACTGAAGGCCTCGGTGTGGTGCTGCTCGATCGCGGTTACCGCAGCGACGTAGCGCAGTCAAGCCCCTGGCTGCTTGCAGGCGCCAAAACGCTCTCCTACGCGGTCAATCGGGCGGCGGTGCGCGAGGCGCAGCGGCGCGGGGCCGACGATGTGATCTTCGTCTCGACCGACGGTCTCGTGCTCGAAGGCCCGACGTCGACGGTGCTCGCCAAGCGAGGTGAACGGCTGTCGACTCCGCCGAGCGAGTTCGGCATTCTGCCCGGAACCACGCAAGATGACCTGTTTCATGCGGCATCCGACTGGGGTCTCGAGGCGATCGTCGAGCCGCTCACGCCCGACGATCTGCGCGGCGCCGATGCCGTGTGGCTCGTCTCGAGCGTGCGGCACGCCGCGCCGGTGCGCGCCATCGATGGTGCGGCGATGACGGTGGATGCTGCGCTCACGGCGACGATGAACGGGTTTCTGCGGTCTCGTCGGTCTTGAGTGAACGCTCATCGGCCGTGTGTATGGTCGAAGAATGCACAGCACGCTGGAGTGCCTCACCGACTGGATGTCGCGCCAGAGGTGGTACGCGGGCAAGGGCCGCGTGCCGCACCTGGTGCAGGTGAGCCGCGTCGAGTGGCAGTGCGACGACGACGACGCCCGCATCGCAGTGATGCTGGTGCGCGACACGGCGAGCAATCCGCCGTCGCTGTATCACGTGCCGGTGGTGCTGCGGTCGACGATCCCCCGCGGTTCGGGCCGAACGTTCATCGGGCGTGACGAGCACGGCGACTACTTGTTCGACGCCGCCCACGATGAGGCGTACACGCGCGAGATTCTCTCTCGACTGGGGTTGCAGCGCTCAGATCTGTGGTCTCGAGTGCACACGGGCGAGCAGTCGAACACCTCGATCATCTTCGACGAGGGTGATGAGGCTCCCCTCGTGGTGAAGCTGTTCCGTCTCGTGCACGCGGGCGAGAACCCCGATGTGGTGCTGCAGTCGGCGCTGACGGCGGCCGGCAATCGTTCTGTGCCCCGCATGCTCGGCTCGCTGTCGACCACCTGGGTCGACCCGCACGGCTCGCACACGCACTCCGACGAGCCGGCGAGCGGGCACATCGCTTTCGCGCAAGAGTTCATCACGGCGGTGCGCGACGGGTGGCCCCTGGCTCTCGAGGCCGCGGCGGCGGGTTCTTCGTTCGCGGCCGATGCCGAGCGGCTCGGTGTCGTCACCGCAGAGGTGCACACGGCTCTGCAGCAATGCATGCCGTCGCGCGAGGCGACGCTCGGCGACATCGTGGGCTTCGTCGCCGGATGGCATCAGCGCCTCGCGGTGGCGATGTCTGATGTGCCGCAGCTGCGCGAGCTGCGGCCTGAGATCGAGGCCGTGTACGACGCGGCTCGCGAGGCGCCGTGGCCGGCGCTGCAGCGCATTCACGGCGACTACCACTTGGGGCAGGTGCTGCGACGCGCGAGCGGAGAGTGGTTGCTCGTCGACTTCGAGGGTGAGCCTCTTCGCCCCCTTGATGAGCGCACGCGCGTCGATTCTCCGCTGCGCGACGTGGCCGGAATGCTGCGCTCATTCGACTACGTCGTCGGATCCCTGCGCAACACCACCCCGGCCGCCGCCGCCCCCGCCTCTCAAGCCGAAGAAGACGCTCGTGCCGAGTGGGCGCACGATGCCCGCGCGGCTTTTCTCGACGGATACATCAGCGCGAGCGGCATCGACCTTCGTGAGCATCGCGCTCTGCTCGACGCCTTCGAGCTCGACAAGGCCGTCTATGAGGCGATGTACGAGGCGCGCAACCGACCCACCTGGTTGCCGATTCCGCTCGCCGCGGTCGCCTACCTCGTCTCGCCCGAGCGCGCCGCGAAGCGCTGAGCGAGTCTGCGTCAGGGGCTGCTATCGCCGGGCTTTCGCCGTGGCGAAGTAGCTCACGCACTGGCCTTGATTCGTGAACACCGGGTGCGTGCTCGTCGACCAGCCGCCCTTCATGCACTGCGCTTTCGCCGTCAGCACGACGGGATCAGGATCGTCGACGTCTGGGTCTTGCGGCAGCCCGAGCACGAAGGGCGAGAACGAGTCGGTCTCGCCGCACACGAGGCCGGGCGACCTCGAGGTCGTGATCACCACCCATGCGCCGTCCGTGAAGTGGTACAGCTCGATGGCGTTCTGCTCGACCGCACTGAGGCCGGTCGGATCGTATGACAGGCAGACCGTCACGCTGCCCACGAACTGCGCGGTCGTCTGCAAGTCGTAGTACACGGCGTTGGCGCCGCCGAGCAGCGTGAACGACGTCGGCGAGGGGCCAGTGGTCGACGTGGTCACAGTGGTGACGCCCCCTTCGGTCACTTCGTCGAACGTGAAGGTGACCGGGGTCGAACCGAACTGGTCGAGCGGAGCGACGGTGACGGAGGTGCCTGGCTCGGTGCTGCCGCGGGGCGGGCCATGCTCGATCGTCACCACTGCCTCGAGACTGCCGGGGTCTTCACCACCCGCCGTGAATGCGGGCCCTGCGGGCCACAGCCCGAGGGATGCATCGCCGATGAACACGAAGTATGTGCCCTCGACGAGCCCGTCGGGCAGCAGCACTGCGCCCGAGACCGCGTCGGAAGCCGCCGGCAGTGTTCCCAGCAGCTCGAGCTTGTCGGTGAGCGAGGGCTCGTCGACGAGCACCGTCGCGATGCCCTCGACTCCACGGGCGAGGGCCGCACCCACCCAGTCGTCGTCGCCGACATCATCGGTGCTGCCGATCCATACCTCGGCATCGCTCAGGGGCCACCCGTCACCCAGCTCGGCCTGCACCCAGACCGACTCGCCGGCTCGTGCGACCTCAGGTGTGACGATGACCGGGTGACCGACTTGCACCCGCAGGAACGACTCTTCATCGTCGGTGATCAGGTCGAACGGCAGGTAGCGACCCGCGACGACGAACTCGCCGATCAGTTCGGGCTGCCTATCGATGGAGCGGAAGAACGAGTAGGTCATGCCCGACCACCCGGGCAGAAAGCTCTCGCGATACGACTGACCAGGCTCGAGCACGATCTGCCCCTGCTGCACGAAGGGCCCCCACTGCTCTTCCCAGAAGTACTCAGTCACCCCCTGCACGCGAAGGTCGGCACCGAACCCCACGTGCTGAGTCTCACCGGTGAGGTTGGTGATGTCGACCGCGTACAACGCGACGGCAGGATCGTCAGCGGTCACCACGAGGTCGAAGTCGTCGGTGCTGCCATCCCAGATGACGACCGTGTCGGCGTGGGCGGGAGCCGCAATTGAGGCGACGAGCACCCCGATGCCGACGGCGGCCAGAATCGTCTGCCACCGCGAGGCAGACGTGCGTGAACTGATGGACATCGGGTACTCCCTCGGGTAAGCAGGAACCGCGCATGATGCCCGAACAGGCTCGAGTAGCCGACTGTTCGTGTTGATGGTGAACTGTACTCGCAGATGACGAGCAGCACCAGACTTGGTCTGGCTCACGCCGCGGCGCGCTGCTGCTTGGCCCCGCGCCGACTCGCCGCGCCCTGCCCGACCGGCCCCGCCGCGCCGCGCCGCGCCGCCGGGAGTGTGCTCCCTCCAGAAACGTTCCCGAACTGTAGAAACCTCGCGCCACCTCAGCGAGTCAACCTCCTACAGTTCGGGAGTCTGCAGACCTGTAGGAACGTGGCGGCCTGTGAGGGCGCACAAGTCCTACAGTTCGGGAGTCTGGCGAAAGAAGAACTCCCCTGCTCCGAAGACGGTTGGCGCGGGCGGAGCGGGCGGGCTACGCAGGCGGGCGACACGGGCGGGCGGAGCGGGCGGAGCGAGCGGGCGCAGCGGGCGGAGCGAGCGGGCGCAGCGGGCGGAGCGGACGGGCGACTCCTCCCCAGGGGGTGTGAAGCCGTGCGCGCGGCATGGTGCGGCGACAGGGAAGCCCGCGCGACGACGCGCTCGTCGAGAGTGTGGTGATGCGACGAGAAGTGAGCGAGCGACGCGCGAAGAGGCGTCCGACGAACAGCTATTCGGGTGCGCCGCGGGGTACCGGCTTTCTTCCGAACTCCGTGCTGCGGCTGCTGCACCGGCACGGCGGCATCGTCTCGACTTCAGAACTGCGCTCAGTGCACGTCGACCAGACCCACCTCGAACTGCTGCGCTACTACGGCTCGCTGCAAGCAGTGCGGCAGGGCTGGCACTGCCACCCGTCACTGCCCGACGTGAACCGCCTCGCCTGGAGGTTCGGCGGACCACTCGCCTGCGTCAGCGCCCTCGCGTACTACGACGCCCTCGACAGCGGCCGCGAACCCACCACGCTGACCCTCGGCGACCTCAGCGACGACGGGCGACTGCACGTGTGCGTCGTGAGCAACCAGCCGCGCATCCCCGGCACAGCACTACTGGCACGCCGATGGTCGATCTCAGAGCCACGAGAGCCCAGCATCCACTGGAGCACCGCCGCGTATCGCAGCGGTGACCGTCTGGCGGTCGCCCGCCACGTCGCGCTGCTGCAAGCAGATCGCTGCGACGACACCTGACCGAGCCTGCACCGGCGAGCACACTCCCCAGCAGGCCGCAGTCGAACCGCGGATCAGGCCGCGGCGCGCTGCTCGAGGGCGTCGGTGAGCAGGGCGATGAGCGCCTGCACCTGCACGGTTCCTTCAGCCGACACCTGCTCGTCAGAGCCGTCGAGCGCTCGCGCCGCGAGCCCCGCCTTCGCGTCGATCAAGTCGGCGATGCGCGCGTCGATCGTCTGCGCAGCCAGAATGCGCCACGCCGTCACCGGCAGCTCTTGACCGATGCGGTGCACGCGGTCGATCGCCTGCGTCTGCTCGGCAGAAGTCCACGAGAGCTCGGCGAGCACCACGTTCGACGCCGCCTGCAGATTCACCCCCACACCCGCCGCCGAGAGCGAGCACACGATGACGCTCACGTCGGGGTCGTTCGTGAAGCCGTCGATCGCCTCCTGACGCGCCTTCGGCGACTGGTCGCCGCGAATGCTCACCGAACGCAAGCCCACCGAAGCGAAGTGCGCCTCAGCGGCATCCATGACGTCGATGTGCTTCGCGAAGAACACGACCTTGCCGACATTGCGCGCCAACTGGGCCGTGTAGTCGGCCGCAAGCACAGCCTTCGCCGTACCGATCTTGCGAACCATCGTGAACACGTTGTCGCCGTTCGCAGCCTGCTTCGACTCTTCGAGCTCAGCCGAAGCGACGAGACGGATGAGATCGCGGTCGATGCCGATCGGCGGCACCTCGCGCGCCGCCACGACGCGGCGGTAGCGCTCGACCAGGCGGCCGATGAGCGCCTCCTCCGAAGCCCGAATTGAACGGGCGACATCGTCATCGAGCTCGACCGGGATGTCAGCGATGCGACGAGCCGGAATATCGGCAGCGACATCGACCTTCTTGCGACGCACGATGCCCATGTCGATGACGCACTGACGCGCAGCAGCGAAGAACCCGGGATCGGCGGGCGTGAGCCCCGTGTCTTCGAGCGACGCCATCAAGCGGCCCAACGGCTTCTTGTCATCGATCCAGCCGAGAAACTTCCAGATCATCCTGAAGTCTTCGATCTGGTTGATGAGTGGCGTGCCCGTGAGCGCCATCATGAGCGCCTTCGGGTGCAGCACTCGCACGTTCTGCGCGAGCGCCTGCACGTGGCGAGTGCGCTGCGAGGTGGCGTTCTTGATGAAGTGCGCCTCGTCGACGACCATGCCCTTGAAGCCGAAGCGGCCGAGCCAGCCGACGTGGCGATCGAGAATCTCGTAGTTGACGATGACGACATCGCTGAAGGCATCGAGGTCGTCGCCGTCGCCGTGCACGACCGTCGCCGAGCGCTGAGGAATCCAGCGCTGCACCTCGCGGGCCCAGTTGGTCTTCACCACGTTGGGCACCACCACGAGCAGCGGAAACGCCCCAGCGACGTTCGCCGCCATGAGTGCCTGCGCCGTCTTGCCGAGACCCGGCTCGTCGGCGAGCAAGAACGTGCGGTGCCCCCCGCGCACGGCTTCGATGAGCCGCGCCTGGTGCCGCATGAGCTCCATGCCGCCCGGGGTCACGAGCGACCCGCCCTCCGGTAGCGCCATCGAGGCAGACTGGCCACCAGCGCCGTACTCGAACGAGCGGAACAACGGCTCGATGAGCTCCCAGTTGCCGAGCCGAGCCGCCGTCACCGGCTGCGGGTTGAGCGCGGCCAGGTCGGGCGCCAGAAAGGGGTTCGCGAGCTGCGCCTGCTTGACCGACTTCGGCACGACCTGCTTGGCGATGTCGGGGGCGACGGGCTCAGGCTCAGACACGATGAGCAGATCGTCGGGTTCGAGCTCGGCGCCCGACGCCAGCAGCATGTCTCGGCGCAGAGCCTTCGCCGCGTCAGAGACCTTCGCCTCTGGGGCGAGCAGAGCGATGAGCGAGGTGTCGCGGGCCGCCGTCTTGGCCATGATGCTCGCAAGCCCGTCGAGGCGCTTGAGCACTTCAGCGCGCTCGCTGTCTGGCACCTCGCGGTCGTCTTTCACGCGAGCGCGCTCTTCACGCACGAGCAGTGCCGCCACCTGAAACTTCGTGCGGTTCGAGGGGCTCACCTTCGCGCCGCGCTCGGCGGCGTTCTCGACCTCGCGCACCGCGCGGGCCAAGATCGGGATGATGCCCTGTTCGTCGAGCGGTCGACGACGGCGCGTCGACGACTGCTTCGACGACGAACCTTTTCTCTGACGCTGGCCTGTCTGGGCCATGCCCCTCCTCGAGTGGTGACGAACCTCACGCGGCGCTACCCATCAGCCGCGGATCGAGCATCGACTCTGCGGTGATTCTCAGAGCCTTGAACACCCCTCGCTCTGACCCGGAGGAGAACTTCCGGTGAGCAGTGGTGCGAGCTTAAGTCTACTGCACGACTACTTCCGACGTGACGCGGCGTGACAGTACGTGATGTGGGCCGCTGGCTCATGTCGCAGAATGGCTCCGTGCATGTCTCTGATCTCGCATCTGTCACCGTCATCGACGGCGGGTTGGGAAGTCATCTTGAGTCGCTTGGCCACGACCTCTCAGGCAATCTCTGGAGCGCTCGACTGTTGCTGGATGATCCGCAGGCGATTCAGGCCGCACATCGCGACTTCTTCGAGGCGGGCGCGCGAGTCGCCATCTCGGCCTCGTATCAGGTGTCGTTCGATGCCTTGAGCGCGGTAGGCATCGACGTGTCGACGGCTTCCGACCTCTTGCGTCGCAGTGTCAAGCTGGCGCAGGCGGCTCGCGACGATGTGGGCGTCGATGGCCTGATCGCCGCTTCTGTGGGACCGTACGGCGCCGCGCGTGCTGACGGCTCTGAGTACACCGGAGACTACGACCTCGATCGCGCAGGACTGCGCCGCTGGCATGAGCCTCGATTCGAAGTGCTCTGCAACGCGGGCGCTGATCTGCTCGCGATCGAGACGATTCCGAGCATCAGCGAGGCGGGGGCTCTGCTCGACCTGCTCTCGGGCAGCGGTGTACCAGCATGGGTGTCGTTCACCATCGCCGACGGAACCCTGCGCACGGGCGAGAGTCTGGCCGACGCGTTCGCCGAGGCCGATGCCGTCGACGAGATCATCGCCATGGGAATCAACTGCTCGCACCCGAGCGAGGTCGCCGCCGCGCTGCGCACCGCGCGGGACTCGACCTCGAAGCCGATCGTCGTGTACCCAAACGGCGGCGAGACCTGGAATGCCGACTCGCGACGGTGGGAGGGCGAGTCGGGCGGCGCTCACGACAGCGTCGCCGAATGGCTCGAGGCGGGCGCGACCATCATCGGCGGGTGCTGCCGCGTGGGCCCTGCCGACATCGCGCACATTGCCGCCGTCGCCGACGAGTGGTCGCAGCGCTAGGTCTCTTCGGGCGGCCGCGGCTCGATGAATCGCGAGAGGAAGGCGCGCGTGCGCTCTTCGCGCGGTCTCGACAGCACCTCGTTCGCGGCTCCTTCTTCGATGATGACGCCGCCGTCGAGGAAGACGACCCGGTCGGCGACGTCGCGCGCGAACTCCATCTCGTGCGTGGCCATGACGATCGTGGTGCCCTCGCTCTTGAGGTCGCGCACCAGATCGAGCACTTCGGCCACGAGCTCGGGGTCGAGGGCAGAGGTGATCTCGTCGAGCAGCAGCAGCTCGGGGTTGGAGGCGATGGCGCGCACGATCGCCACGCGCTGCTGCTGACCGCCCGACAGTCGATCGGGGTACTCGCGAGCCTTGTCGGCGAGCCCCACCCGGTCGAGCAGCGCGAGCGCGGTCTCTTCTGCCTGAGCGCGAGAGATGCGCAGCACGTGCCGCGACGCGAGGGTCACGTTGTCGATCACCCTGATGTGCGGGAAGAGGTTGAACTGCTGGAACACGACGCCGATGCGTGCGCGAATCTTGTCTGCCGTCACGCGCGGATCAGAGATGTCGAGATCTCGCAACCAGATGCGCCCGTCGTCGACCTGCTCGAGCAGGTTGACGCACCGCAAGAGCGTCGACTTGCCCGAGCCGCTGGCACCGATCAGAGCGACCACCTCGTGCTCGCGAACGGCAAGGTCGACTCCCCCGAGAACCTCGGTGTCGCCGAAACGCTTGCGCACGCCCTCCAGCCGCAGAACATGGGCGCTCACACCACACTGCCCATCTGCTCGCGGGCGCGCAGGCGCGCTGTATACCAATCGGTGAGCCTGATCATGGGCAGTGCCAGCAGCACGAACAGCAGCCCGGCCAGCACGTAGGGGGTGAAGTTGAAGTTCGCCGCCGTTTCGATTTGGGCGGCGCGAACCGCGTCGACGACCCCCAGCACCGAGATGAGCCCGACGTCTTTCTGCATCGCCACGAAGTCGTTCATCAGTGCGGGCGTAACCTTGCGCACCGCCTGCGGCAGCACGACGATGCGCATGGTCTGACCGTGATTCAGCCCGAGTGACCGGGCGGCCAGGCGCTGCGAGGGGTGCACGGCCTCGATGCCCGCCCTGAAGACCTCGCTGACGTAGGCCGAGTAGGTGAGGATGAGCGCGATCGTTCCCCAGAACTGGGCGGAGTTGCGCGGAAACAGTTCGAGGCCCGGCAACCCGAACCCCACGAGAAACAGCACGATGATGAGCGGCAGCCCGCGGAAAAGGTCGGTGTAGGCGGCGGCGAGCGCTCGGAGCGGAAACCAGATCGGCCCGCGCAGTGTGCGGATTGTCGCGATCAGGATGCTCAGCAGCAGCACCCCGATGGCGGCGAAGAAGAGCACCTGAACGTTGACCCACAGGCCGGCGATCACCCGCGGCCAGGCAGCGATCGCCGTGTCGAGGTCGAAGAAGCTTCGTTGAACCCGCTGCCAGCCTGGCGTGTTGATGATCGTCAGCCACACGATGATGGCGAACACGATCGTCGAGGCGAGCGACACGAGCACCGACCGCACGTTCTGCGTGCGGCGGTACGCGCGCCGCCCGACCTCGACGTCGCTGACGAAGGGGCTCGGCGTGGGCACTACTGAAGAATAGGCGCGCCTGCGTCAGCACCCAGCCACTGATCGGCGATCTCGGCGAGTCGACCTGACGCACGAAGGGCGTCGACCGCCGTCGTCACTGCCTCGGTGAGCGGACTGTCTTTCGCGAGCACCAGGCCCCACTCGTCGCTGATTCCCGCGTCGGCGGGCAGCTGCCCGAGGAGCACGCCGCCGTCGAGAATCACTGCAGACAAAAAGAACGCTGTGGGCAGGTCGACCACGATTGCATCGACTGTTCCGTTCTGCAGCGCGAGCACGGCGTCATCGTTCGTGTTGAACGCCTGAGCGCCCGCGGTCGGAGCGATCTGCTGCTCGATCGCGGTGAAGCTCGTGGTGCCGGTAGCGGCTCCGATGAGCAGGCCGGTCAGGTCGGCCAGGCTCGTCGCCGAGGCCGCAGGCGACGACTCGACAGTGATGACGGCTTGAGGCGTCGCGTAGTACGGGCTCGAGAAGTCGACGTTCTCGGCGCGTTCGGCGGTGATCGTGTACTGCTGCAGGTTGAAGTCGAAGTCTTTGGGGCCGGGCTGAATCGCTGCCTCGAAGCTCGTGCGCACCCAGACCACGTCTTCGGGTGCAAAACCGAGCTCATCGGCGACGGCGTAGGCAATGGCAGCCTCGAAGCCCTCGCCGGTAGTGGGGTCGTCGTCGATGACATAGGGGTAGTACGCAGGCTCACCCGTGGCGATGGTGAGCTTGCCCTCGGTGACGTAGCCCGACTGCCCTTCGGCTACGGGGGCGTCATCTGGCGCCTCTGCGGAGGGCGCGCAAGCGGCAAGCGTCAGGGCGACTGCGGCGATGCCGGCCGCGAGACCGGCACGTCGGTGTGAGAGAAACATGAAAGGCCTCCGGGATGGGAAGAAGAGAACAGCGAATGTGATGTCGCCATTGTGAGCGCTGTTCGACCGTGGTGGGGCCGCGGTGACGATTTATGACGCCCGGAAGGTGGGGCTCTACACTCCGCCGCCGCCTCCACCACCGCCGCCTCCGCCTGACGAACCGCCGCCCGACGAACCGCCAGACGAGCTCGAACCCGAGTAGCTCGACGACAGCGTCGAGGCCACTGAGCTCACGCCCGCAGTGAACGAGCCGACCGAGAACGACCGCGAGCTCGCGAACCACGCAGGGTTCTGGCCTTCGGCATAGAACTTGCCGAGCTCACGCGCCCACTCGCGCTCGAGCTTGAGCATGACCGCCCACGGCAGCAGCCGCTCGACGAGCTTCAATCGCTGGTCGGTGCTGTTCACGTCGATCGGTTCGCGCAGCGCGCCCTGCGGCGACTGCAGCACGCGCAGCCGATCGGCCTCAGCGAGCTTGATGTACACCTCGAGGCCCTTGATGTGGTCGACGAGTTCTGCGCCCTCGGGGGTGAGTGGTGCCCTGAACAGCGACGACGAGACGACGAAGAAACACGCGATGATCGCGGGAATCGCGAGCCACGCGAAGTCGCCACCCGTGCGCCCCTCGTCTTCGAGCGAGCTCATCGACACGATGACGCCAGCGAACGAGAGCACGACGGCGAGCGCCAGCAGACCCGAGTGCCGCACCGGAATCGCGCGCCGCCACCCGCGCGTGATCATGGTGCCCGTGATGCGCTGCAACTGGGCCTGAATCTTGGTGCTGAGCGTCGTGTTCTGGGCCTTCAAGGTGTGCTCTGAGCCTGCGACGAGCCCGCTGCCGAAGAAGTAGGTGAGCAATCGCTTCTCTTCGCCGGCGATGCCGACCGCCGACTCGAGGCGCAGCCGCCACGTCGACCTCATGCCGAAGAGCCCCGCACTGGTCTCGATGATGGTGATCATGCGGTTGACGGCGAGGTCGACGAGCTGGCTGGCGACGGCCCGCGCACGATGGTGCGTGAGAATCGAGGCGTCGAGCAGGTTGAGCCCCTTCGGCGGAAGATACTCGGCGACGATGACGGGCCTGCCTCGGGCATCCCGGTGAATCGTCCATCGCAAGACGAGCGCGATGAGGGCGCCGCCGATCGCGAGCACCAGGCTCAGCACGAAGAGCCAGCCCCACGGCGACGCGAGCATCGAATTATCGAAGAGCGCAAAGGTGCCGTCGGCGAAGCCGAGCGCCACCGTCACATTCTGATACGCCTCGAGCGCCACCGGCTCGGTCGAGACCACGTCGCCGTCGACCGAGATCTCGCACTGATCGGTCGACCCCGAATAGCCCTGGTAGCAGAAGACGCGGTCCGGTAGCAGTGCGTCGGCGACCCCGTCGGCGAGCGTCACCGTCGCCGAGACCCGCGCGAACGGCTGCCGCCAGTCAGTGCCGTTGGTGTTCCAGTAGAACTCTTGCGCGCCGGTGTTGCCGAAGTAGTCGACGACGTCGCGCTGGGTGTAGGTGATGACGTAGGTCTGCACGCCGTAGGTGTAGCTGCCTTCGGGCACGGCCGAGACGATGTCGATGCGGTATGAGCCGTAGTCGACCGTGAAGGGGCGAGGCTGACCGTTCTCGTCGGTGACCGAGACGACGCGCAGACTCGTCGAGTGGCCCTGGTAGGTGGCGGGCAGCGAGCGGCGGATTCCGCGGTTCTGGTCGTAGTCAGGAAACCGTGCGACGAGCGTCTCAGTGGTCGTCAGCGTCGAGTGTCCAGACTCGTCGCGACCGAGCACGTAGTCGGCGTGAAACGAGTCGAAGGTGAAGGCGTTGACGTCGGCCCGCAGGGGCCCGCCCGAGACGGCCGCCACGGCCGACTGCGGTGCGGGGCCGCTCGCGAGCTGCTCGCCGACGAGCCGCGGCGCCATCAGCACAGCCGCCACGATCGTGAGCACGACCATCGCCGCAATCGCCACGACAGGAATCAGCAAACGACGCATGGTGGCACGTTACCGGCTCGGCGCTCGTCGCCATAGGCTGGCGAGGTGACGGATGCTGACGCCGACGCCCGCGCGATCGAGAGGCTGAGCGCGCTCGTGCGAATCCCCACGATTTCTCGCCCCACCAGCGGCCCCGGCCCCCGTGCCGATCGGAATGCTTTCGAGCAGTTCATCGCCGCACTACCCGCCCTGTACCCGCGCGCGCACGAGGCGCTCACGGTCGAGCGCCACGGCACCGACCCCGAGGGCAGCACCGCATTCTCGCTGCTCTACCGCTGGCCGGGCAGCGACCCTGCCGGGGCCAGCACTCCCACCGTGCTCATGGCGCACTACGACGTCGTCTCCGCCACCGACGAGGGCTGGCTGCACCCCGCCTTCTCGGCCGAGGTCGTCGAGCACGAGGGCGACACCGTGGTGTGGGGTCGCGGCACGATCGACGACAAGGGCTCGCTCGTGGCCGTGCTCGAAGCGGTCGACCGGCTGCTGGCGGCGGGGTTCACTCCCCGCCACGATGTGCTGCTGGTCTTCGGGCACGACGAAGAGACCGCGGGTTCGGGCGCGCAGGCGATCGTGGCGGCGCTGCGTGAGCGGGGCATCCGCCCCTCGCTTGTCGTCGACGAGGGCGGCGCGATCGTGCGCGACGTCTTTCCGGGTCTCGACGAGCCGGCGGCGCTCATCGGCGTGACGGAGAAGGGCATCACGACGCTGCGGCTGCGCGTCGAGCAGAAGGGCGGGCACGCGTCGAGCCCACCGCCGTTCGCCGCCACCGACCGGCTCGCGCGAGCCATACTGCGGCTGTCTGAGTCGCCGTCTCGTGCGCGACTCGACCCGACGATGCGCACGATGATCCGCACGCTCGGCGCGCGCGCCCGTCAGCCGCTGCGCTTCGTGTTCCGCAACGTCGACGTCTTTGCTCCCCTGCTCACGAGGGTGCTGCTGCGTCGCGGCGCTGAGACGACGGCACTGCTGCGCACGACGCGCGCCGTCACCGAGCTGCGTGCCGGTCACGCCGCCAATGCGCTGCCCGAGCACGCCGAAGCGACCGTCAACATGCGCATCGCTCCCGGGTCGAGCGTGGCCGACGCCGTCGAGGAGGTGCGCCGCGTGATCGGCGACGAGCTCGTCGAGATCGAGGTGCTGCTGCCGAGCGAGCCCTCACCCGTGTCGCCCACGAGCGGCCCGGCGTGGAACGACCTGCTCGCCGCGATCGACGAGGTCGTACCCGGACTGCTCGTGAGCCCCTACGTCATGATGCAGGCGAGCGACTCGAGATTCTTCACGCAGATCAGCGACCACGTCTACCGCTTCGCGCCGTTTCGGCTCAGTGCAGACGAGCGCTCGTGTCTGCATGCGAAGAACGAGCGCATTCGCGTCGCCTCGCTGCTCGAAGGCATCGAGATCTACGCCGCCCTGTTGCGGCGGCGGTGAGCTCTTCCCCGAGGCAGCGCGCTCAGTCGCGCGCGCTCGCGTGCTGCTGCGCGAGCCTGCGCGGAGCATCCGTCACCACGCCGTCGACCCCCAGGTCGATCGCCTGCTGCCACAGGTCGGCGCGGTTGAGGGTGTAGACGATCACCGTGAGCCCCGCGAGCCGCAGGCGCTCGGCGGCACCCGGGTCGAGGTGGAACGACCGCAGACTCGTCACGACGGTCGTCGCGCCGAACTCGTCGGCGAAGGCGACCGGGTCGTCGGGCAGGTAGCGGGCCATCGCGGCTCGATGCAGCGAGGGCGCGGTGCGCGCGAGCCTCATGAGCGTCTTCGAGGTGAAGCTCGCGACGACGACGCGGTCTTGCACTCCAGCGCGGTAGATCGCGGCGACGACGGGGCGAAGTTGCTCTGTCGTCCACGCGCCTTTGAACTCGATGAGGGCCCGTGCGCTCGACGACCGCAGCAGGGGCAAGAATTCTTCGAAGGTCGGGATGCTCGTGCCCGCCCATGCGCTGCCGTACCAGCTGCCCGCGTCGAGGGCCTGCAGCTCGGCAAGGCTCAGGTCTGAGACGGGGCCCGTGCCATCGGTGGTGCGGTCGAGAGTGTCGTCGTGAAAGAGCACGGCGTGGCCGTCGGCGCTCACCCGCAGGTCGAGTTCGAGCACCTCGGCTCCGCTGCGCAGTGCCGCTTCGAACGCCGGCAGGGTGTTCTCGGGTGCGGCGGCGGGATCGCCGCGGTGCGCGATCGTCAGCGGCACGCCGTTGTTGAGCCCGAGCGAGCCGAGCGGCTGCGCCGCGTGCACGGTGGCCGCGGTGTGGTCGATGGCGAGCACCGCGACGAGGGCGAGTGTGGCGGTGAACGAAGCCGCGGTGCGGCGGGCGGAGTATGGCCGAGCGGGCGCGCGCCGTGAGAGTCTCCACGGGTGCAGGTTGGGCATCGGCATCGCTTCCGGCAGTCGGTCTCCGCGTCATTGCGGTGCGTCTACCCTAGCGCAGTCGTTACCTTTTCGTTACCTGAATACTGTTCGCCGCCGTGCGCGCGATCGTCGACGCCATGCCGCTGAACACCACGCCGTGAAAGGGCAGCACGGCCGCCCAGTAGAGCCGGCCGCCCAGCCCGGTCGGAAAGAACACGGCGCGCTGCCGCAACCGCGAACCGCCGCCCGGCCGCTCGAGCACCGTGAACTCGAGCCACGCCCGACCCGGCACCTTCATCTCGGCGCGCAACCGCAGAAAGCGCCCGCGCTCGAGCTGCTCGACGCGCCAGAAGTCGACGGCCTCACCCGGTGCGAGCCGCTCGGCGTCGCGGCGACCGCGCCGCAGCCCGACACCCCCGACGAGCTTGTCGAGCCAGCCTCGCGCCGCCCATGCCACCGGCAGCGAATACCAGCCGTTCTCACCGCCGATGCCCTCGACGACGCGCCACAGCGCCTCGGGCGACGCTGCCGAGTCGACCTCCTGCAGGTCGGTGTAGACGGTGTGCCCGCTCCAGTCGGGGTCGCTCGGCAGCAGGTCGCTCGGCGCACCCTGCACTGTCGCGTTCTGCCAACTGGTCTCGACCTCGCCCTCGCGCATCTTCGCCAAGGCATAGCGCACCGCTCGGCGATAGCCCGTGAGCCCGCCCTCGGGCGGCGCGATGAACTCATCGATGTCGTGTTCGCTGCACACTGCGTCGTACTGCAGGCTCGAGATGATCGGCACCGCGAGCGCCCGAGGAATCGGCGTCACCAGGTTCACCCACTGACTCGCGAGGTAGGGCGTGAGCACCGGCAGGCTCGCGATGGGCCGCTGCTTGAGGCCGGCCTCGACGGCGTAGCCGTTCATCATCTGCCCGTAGCGCAGCACATCGGGGCCGCCGATGTCGAAAGCACGATTCACGTGGGCAGGCAGGCTGGCGGCGCAGATCAAGTAGTGGAGAACATCCCGAACCGCGATCGGCTGAATAAAATTGCGCACCCACTTCGGCGCAGGCATGTACGGCAGCACCTCGGTCAAGTGGCGGATCATCTCGAAGCTCGCCGAGCCCGAGCCGATGACGACGCCCGCTTGCAGCGCGGCCGTCGGCACCCCGCTCGCCATGAGAATGTCACCGACCTCTTTGCGGCTGCGCAAGTGCGCCGAGAGCGGGCCATCGGGGTGCAGCCCGCCGAGGTAGACGATGCGGCCCACCTTCGCCTCGGCCGCGGCTCGCGCGACCGTCGAGGCCACCTGTCGCTCGGTGCGCTCGAAGTCGCCCGCACTGCTCATCGAGTGCACGAGGTAGTACAGCACGTCGATGCCCTCGACCGCGCGCTCGACGTCGGCGGCGCGGCTCAGATCGCCGACGACTACCTCGACCTGCCCCGCCCACGGCACGTCGCGCAGGCGCACCGGGTCGCGCACGAACACCCGCACCTCGTGGCCCGCCTCGAGCAGTCGCGGCACCAGGCGCCCGCCGATATAGCCGGTGGCGCCGGTCACGAGCATCGTCATGCCGCCACGCTAGGTGCGCGCGCTGAGAGTTGCCCCGCCTCAGCAGAAGTCGGCGAACACGCGTCTCGGGCGCGCCGCGTCGTTGTTGTCGACGATGATCGCCGCAGCTCGCCGAGGGTTCGCCTCGCGGGCATAGATCGCCTGCCCCTCTGAATACCGCGCAGCGAGCGAACCAGCACCATCGCGAGCGGTGAGTCGCGCCTCGCGCACCGCATCGTCGACGTCGAGCCACACGCTGCTGTGCCAGAGCCCGCGCAGCTCGGGGCGGTGCAGAAAGACCCCGTCGAGCACGAGCATCGCATCGTGCGGGATGCCCGACTCGCGCCGCTCGACAGGCGCATCGCTCGCGTGGTCGAACGCAGCGACCACCACGACTGCGGCGCCCGAGCCGAACGGCTCGATGAGCAGCGCCCTGAGCGCCTCGAGGTCGAACGAATCGCGGTAGTACCCCTCGGCCGAGTCGCGACCCCGCGCATACCGCTCGGCGCGCGGACGATGAAAGCCGTCGACGCTCGCGCGCACCACATGAACACCGCGATCGCGCAGCACCGCAGCGAGTGCGTCGGCGAAGGTCGTCTTGCCTGCGCCGTCGACGCCGTCGATCGCGAGCACCCGTCGGCCAGAGGGGTTGTGCGCGAGCACCTCATCGGCGAGGCCGGCGAGCAGCGCGGTGCGATCGGTCATGCGGCGACCCTACGCGGTCAGCGCCGTGGTGCTCGCGCGCCGACCCGTGCAGTTCGGGCGTCTATCGGTCAGTTGTTGTGCGAGCGGCGCCGGGCGACCGCGACAAGTGACCGATCGACGGGGTGTGGGCACGAGCGACGCCGTAGCGTAGTGGGGTGCAGACAGAGGGCGGCGCCGAGCGGCGAGCGGGCATCCCGCCCCGCATCATCGCATGGTTCGCCGAGCACGCGCGCGACCTGCCGTGGCGCCGCCCCGAGTTCAGCGCGTGGGGCACCCTCGTGAGCGAGATCATGCTGCAGCAGACGCCCGTCGCGCGAGTGATTCCGCGACTCGAGCAGTGGCTTGCGCGCTGGCCGACGCCCGACGCGCTCGCCGCCGACTCCCCCGCCGAAGCAGTTCGCGCCTGGGATCGCCTCGGCTACCCCCGCCGAGCCCTGCGCCTGCACGCCGCAGCGGTCGCCATCAGCGAGCGGCACGGCGGCATCGTGCCCGCTGACGTGGATGCCCTGCTCGCCCTGCCCGGCATCGGCGACTACACCGCTCGCGCCGTCGCGGCCTTCGCCTTCGGGGTGCGCACCCCGGTCGTCGACGTCAACACGCGCCGGGTGCTGGCCCGCGCGGTCGCGGGCCTCGGCGAGGCGGGGCCCGCGCGCATTCGCGCAGACCTCGACGCGATGCAGGCACTGCTGCCGGGCGACCCGGCCGAGGCTCGGCAGTTCAACGCCGGCACGATGGAGCTCGGGCAGACAGTGTGCACGGCCCGAGCCCCGACGTGCGAGGCCTGCCCGATCGCCGAGCTGTGCGCCTGGCGCGCGGCAGGCTACCCCGACTACGACGGCCCGGCGGCGCCGCGGCAGGCGCGCTTCGAGGGCAGCGACCGCCAGGTGCGGGGCCTCATCATGCGCGAGCTGCGGCAGAGCGACACACCGGTGCCCGCCGAGGTCGTCGAGCAGCTCTGGCCAGATGCCGTGCAGCGCGAGCGCGCGCTCGCGAGCCTGCTCGCCGACGGTCTCGCGACGGGCGACGCCGAGCAGGGCTACCGCCTGCCCATCGGGTGAACGACCCGCGAGTACGCCGAACGGTGGATGAGCATCCGGAGGCCGCTCGCTAGTCTGGAGTCATGACAAGCGACACCGATCTTCGCGAGCTGGCACGTCGTCGCCTGAAGGCGCGCGCCGACTTCTTTCAGTTCTTGCTCATCTGGCTGGCCGTCTCGGTCATCGTCGTCGGCGTGTGGGCGTTCACGATGCCCGGCGGCTTCTTCTGGCCGATCTTCCCGATCGCCGGCATGGGCATCGCCGCCATGTTCATGGCGATCGACGCCTACGGGCCCAACCCGAAAGCCATCACCGAGGCCGACGTCGACCGTGAGGTCGCCCGCATGACGCAGGGCAAGTCATGACGCGCGTCGAGAAGTTCACCGTCGCGCTGTTCAGCCTGTTCGCGGCCCTCATCGTCGTGCCGGCGCTGCTCGTGAGCGTCATCGCCGTCGTGTCGACTGGCGCGATCGACCTGCCGCACTAGCGCCAGTGCGCGCCGTCAGTCGGCGTCGCGAGCGCAGCGAAACCCCGGGCCGCCTGCGCCGGCATAGCCCGTGAAGTCGGGCAGCGCCCCGCGCCGGAACGACCCGCGCGCGTACTCGTTGGTGTAGAACCACGACCCGCCGCGCAGCACGCGGCAGCCGCCCTCGGCGACCGGCGAGCGGTGGCTGCTGCCCGGGTAGGGTCGCAGTTCGTCGTGCACCCACTCTTCGACGTTGCCAGCGAGGTGGCGCACTCCGTCGGCGCTCTCGCCGCCCGGAAAGCGATCGATCGACACGGTCGTGACACCGAGCGCCTTCGCGTTGTCCCAGACCACCGCCCGCGCTTCATCGAAGCGGTCGCCCCACGGCCACCGGCGGCCATCGGTGCCTCTCGCCGCGCGCTCCCACTCGGCCTCGGTCGGCAGCCGCAGCCCGGCCCAGCCGGCGTAGGCGACGGCCTCGTGCCACGAGACGCGCTCGACCGGGTGCCGCAGCAGTTCAGGCTCGGCCGCCAGCCGCGTCGCGTCAGGAAAGTCGGGAGGCGTCGCAGCGCCCGACTCGCGGCAGTAGCGCGCATACTGCTCGACCGTCACGGGGTAGCGGTCGATCTCGAAGGCGTGCAGGTGCTCGGTGCGCTCGGGGGCTTCGATGTCGAAGTCGTCGCTTCCGCGCACGAACTCCCCGGCGGCGATGCGCACGAGGTCGTGCCCGGGGGGCAGCGTGGGGGTCATGCTCGGGCCTCCGGTTGCGGTGCGTTCGTCGAGGCGCAGCGGAAGGTCGGGCCGCCGAGCCCCCAGAAGTGCTCGTCTGAGAGGTTCTCTTCTTCGAAGCACCGGTAGGTGATGCGCGCGTGCGTCTGCGCGAAGATCCAGCTGCCGCCGCGCAGCACGCGGTAGCCCTGCACGTAGCCGATCGAGTCGTAGCCGCTGCCCGAGTATGCGCGGTAGTGGTCGTCGACCCACTCCTCGACGAGGCCGACCATCTGCTCGCACCCGTAGGGCGATGCTGATTGCGGCCGTGCCGTGACGGGTTCGCTGTGCAGCCCGGTGACGCCGGCTGTCTCCCACGTGAGCGCCCGGTCGGCGTCGAAGGTGTCTCCCCACGGAAAGCTGAAGCCTTGAGCGCCGCCCGCCGCCTTCTCCCACTCGGCCTCGGTGGGCAGCCGCTTGCCCGCCCACGCCGCGTAGGCGGTCGCGTTCGCCCAGTTGACCATCACCGGGTGGTCGCCGTAGCCCTCGGGAATCGCGCCGCCCTCCCAGTACGACGGGGCTCGAGCGCCCGTGCTCGCGACGTAGGCCGCGTAGTCGTCGTTGGTGACCGGATACTTGTCCATCCAGAAGGCGGGCACGTAGACGCGTCGTCGCGGAGCCTCGCGATCGAAGTCGTCGCAGCCCATCCACGAATACCCTTCGGGCACGTGCACGAGCGGGCTTGACCCGGTGACGGTTGCTGTGTCGGTCGCGACCACGATGTCGTCTCTTTCTTGCGGGGGTGGATGCTCGCTCTCAGTCTCACCACCGCCGCCACCCCCGACAACAGACGTTGTGTCGTGTTTCGCGCGCTCATGTGCGCAGTTGCTAGACACTCTGTCAAGCATTGACCAGAGTGGAGTCATGGCGCTCACGCTTGCCGAACTGCTGGCCCTGCCCGCCCTCGCGGCGGCAGACCCCAGGCTGGTGAGCGGCGACCCGAAGCGCGACGTGCGCTGGGTGCACACCTCAGAGATCTTCGACATCGCCACCCTGCTGAAGGGCGGCGAAGCGCTGCTGACCTCGGGCCTCGGTCTGGTCGCCGCGAGCGACGCCCGCATGCGGGCCTACGCGCAGTCGCTCATCGAGATCGACGTCGGCGCGCTGCTCTTCGAGGTGGGCCGCACCTTCAGCGAGATTCCGGCGGTCATCGCCGACGAGCTGCGCGGCTCGAGAGTCGCCCTCGTGAGGCTCGACGGCGTGGTGCCCTTCATCGACATCACCGAGTCTGCCCACCGCTTGATTCTCGACGCCGAGTCGCTCACCTTGCGCGCCTCAGACCAGGCCACCCGACGCCTGATGGATGTTCTCGTGAAGGGCGGCGGAGTCAGCGCCGTGCTCTCGACCCTCGCCGAGCTCACGGGCGCTCCGGCCGCGTTCATCGACGCCGAGGGGCGAGAGGTGGCCGCGTCGGGAACGGTGCCGCCGAACGCTCGAGAGCTCGAGAGACCGGTCGAGGTGTTCGGCGAACGTCGCGGAGTGATTCGCTCAGCCGCCGCCGTCACCGCCGACCATCGGGTCGTCATCGACCGCGGGGCGGCGGCGATCGCACTCGAGCTCGCGCGCTCGGGGTCGTCGATGCCGACCAGACGCTACGCCCACGAGCAGTTGCTGCACGCACTGCTGCACGACGATCTCAGCGCCGACGAGCTCGATGCGCGTGCCCGAGCGCTCGGGGTCGTCGCCGATCAGCAGAGCCGGCTGATCGCGGTGCTGTGCGCCCCCGCGCCGGGCAGAAGCCTCGACGACGCCTACGTGCATCTCGTCGACACGGTGCCGCGCGTGCTCGGCCCCGCGGTGATCGGCCGCGTCGGGCAGTCGGTCGCGATGATCACCTCGGTGGCGGCATCGAGCGACCCGACAGGGCTGCGCAGCACCCTCGGTGCCGTGACGGCCGGTGCGACGCAGCTGTTCCGCTCGGTCACGGCGGGCGGCGCCGTCGCCGACTGGGGCGGAGTCGCGACGTCGTTGCGCGAGGCCGTCGACGGGGCCACGATCGCCCCCCTGCTCGGAGCGACCGGCGCGCTGCTCGCCGAAGACACCGCGCTCTTGCGCCTGCTGCGCACCGTCGATGACGCGGGCTCGCTCGACGACTTCATCACGAGGCAGCTCGGCCCCGTGCTCGAGGCCGACGCCCGGCGAGGGTCAGAGCTGCTGCGCACGCTCGCCGAGCTGTTTCGCGCCGGCGGCAGCCGCAGCGCGGCCGCTCGAGCGCTCGCCATCAGGCGCCAGACCCTCTACAACCGGCTCGAGCGGGTCGAGCGTCTGCTCGGTGCAGGAGCCCTCAGTGATCCGACGCGAGCCGTCACCGTGCACGTCGCCATCTTGGCGTGGGCGCTGGCGACGCGCACGCCGGGTCACTCGCTCGCGAGCAGCTCTCGATAGGCCAGGAAGAAGCCCTCGGCGTCGATGTCGTCGATCACGCGGGCGTTCGGCGCGTTGCGCTCAGGACGGTCGTCCATGAGCGAGTAGCCGCGCGTGAGACCGGGGCGGGTGTCGACTTCGACGTAGAGTTCGCGCGACGCCGTGATGAGGTCTGGCCGCACGAGCAGCATGGCCGTGAGCGAGTCGGGGTGCGTGCTGCCCTCGATGCCGACACTGCGATTGAACTCGAGGTTCGGTGCGTCGAGAATGCTGAAGAACTCGGCGAGCGGTGTGCCCAGGTCGCGCAGTTCGCGCAGCTGCTCGTCGCTCCAGGTCGCGCGCTCGAGCGTCACCGTCCAGGTGACGATCGTCGTGTCGAAGCCTGCCGAGAGCACGAGCTGGGCAGCCTCGGGGTCGACGTAGAAGTTGTACTCGGCCGCGGCGGTGATGTTGCCGACCGAGTTCTCGCAGCCCCCCATGATCCAGAGCGATCGGGCCTTGCGCGGCAGCTCACGGTCGAGCGCCACCGCCGTGGCGATGTTCGTGAGGGGGCCGATCGCGACGATGTCGATCTCGCCGGGATTCTCGTCGACGATGCGCACGATCGCCTCGGCCGCTCGCTCATCGCTCGGCCGCTGCGCGGGCTCTGGCCACTCGTGGTTGCCCTTGCCGTCGCCGTGCGCGCTGGCCTCGACCCACGACTGCAGCAGCGGCACTCGCGCCCCCAGGTGCACGGGCACATCGCCGCCCCGGCCCGCCTGGTCGATCGTGATGAGGGCGTTCTGCACCTGCTGGTCGAAGGCGACGTTGCCTGCCACGATCGTGACGGCCTCGAGCCTGGCCTCGGGGTGCCGCAAGCCCACGAGCATGGCGAAGCTGTCGTCGGCCGCGGTGTCGGTGTCGATGATGAGTCGTCGAGTCACAATGCCTCCTGAGCGGTCTCGGTCGGTGCGATGTCGAGTTCGAGCGCCCCGCCCGCGCGCGGGTCGCGAAAGCGCATCGCGAGCGCACCGCCCAGCGCGGCAAGAGCGGCGCACGCGAGAAACACCGCGGTGGCCCCCACGATCGGCACGAACAGCCCCGCGAGCAGCGGGCCGGCGATGAAGAACGGTGCGAGCACGGTCAGCGTCGTGCCCAGGTAGACGCTCGTTCTGCCGGGAGGCGCGAACTCGATCGACATGCTGGGGTCGCAGACGAAGGTGAGCGAGTTGGCACCGCCGAGCAGCGCGCACGACAGCGCGAAGAGCGGCAGGCTGTCGGCGACGGCTGCGGTGAGCATCCCGACCACCATCAAGACGGCCCCGACGATGACGACCAGTCGATAGCCGGTGCGATTGCCGAGCACGCCCAGCGAGAACCCGATCACCGCTTGAGCGAGCACGAAGGCGGCCGCCAGCAAAGCCGCATCGGATGCTCGCAAGGGGCCGGCGAGCCCCGCGACGACGACGAACCCGACCCCGCCGGTCGCGGCCGCCATCGCCGCGCGCGCCACCAGATAGCGGCGGTAGTGCAGGTGGCCGGCGATCATGCGCGGCACGTCAGAGAGCGTGCGGCGAAACGGCGGCCGCGCCTCGGCCACCGGAAACTCGTGATCGACGAGGTTGGCGACGAAGACGATCGACAGCAGCGAGAGCCCGAGCGCCGCCCAGAAGGCGATCTGGTTGCCGAGCGGAAACGGGTAGGCCGCGAGCAGGCGCTCGGCACCGAGCGCGGCGAGAAAGCCCAGCACTCCCCCGAGCAGCTGCACGAGGCCGAAGAGCCAGCCTCGCGCGACCGTCACCGCCTTCGCGATGAAGTCGCCGTAGACAGGGCCGAGCAGCCCCACGGTCGTCGAGTAGGCGGCGAAGGCGAGAAAGAAGAGCAGCACCACAAGCTCGGTCGTGAGCACGCCCGCGAGCGAGGCGGCGATGGCGATGAGCAGAATCGCGACGCGCTCGGCGACGACGATCGCCAGAAACAGCGGCTTGCGCCGCCGACGGCCGAGCACGAGGTGCGCACCGACCAGTTGCGGCAGATACCGGCCGAGCGCCCAGACTGCGCCGACGAGCCCGACGAGCAGGGCGCTGCCCGTGAGAGCCTGCACGAACGCGGGAATGATCGTCGTCTCGCTCAAGAGCGACATCGCGAGCGCGAAGGTTCCGCCCTCGAGCACCATCAGGGTCATGTTGCGGCGGCGGTGCTTGCCCATGCCCTCGACGAACTCGGGTGCGAGCAGCCGCAAGCGCTCGACGTCGGCGGCGACGGTCACGGCAGCACCTCGTCGAGCCTGTCGACGGCGATGCGGTGCCGCGGTTCGCGCACGCGCAGGCACAGTGCGGCCCCGATCGCGGCGAGCACGGCTGCCGCGACGAAGACGGGGGTGAACCCGAGCACGGGCGAGAGCACGCCCGCCAGCAGCGGCCCCGCGATGAAGAAGGGCCCGAGGGCCGTCGACGTGAGCCCGAGGTAGATGCTCGTCGACCCGGTGGGCGCGAGCTCGATCGACATGTTCTGGTCGCCGACGAAGACGAGCGAGTTCGCGCCCCCGAGCAGTGCCATCGCGATGATGCTCATGACGAGCGAACCGCCCACCGCGGCGACGGCGAATCCCGCCGCCATGAGCGAGCCGCCGACGACCATGACCACGCGCCAGCCGGCCGCGTTGCCGAGAGCACCCAGGCCGAACCCGAGCACCGCCTGGGCCAGAATGAACGCCGCCGCGAGCAGCGCCGCGTCTGAGGGCACGAGCGTCGATCCCTGCAGCCCGGCCACGACGACGAAGCCCATGCCGCCCGCCGCGATCGCTTGAAAGAGGCGGCCGACGAGAAAGCGCCGGTAGTCGGGGTCGGTGCGCAGAATGCCCGGGATGCTCGCGAGCGTTCGCACGAACGGCGGGCGCGGCGGCGGGTCGGGCAGGCGTTCTTCTTTCAAGAAGCACACGAGCACGAGCGAGACCACCGAGCCCGCCACGGCGGCCCAGAAGAGAATCTGATTGCCGACCGGAAACTCGTTCTCACGGATGACCGTCTCGGCGATCAGGGCGGCCCCGAAGCCCAAGAGCCCGCCGATCAGCTGCACCGTGCCGAAGAACAGGCCGCGGCCGACCGGCACCGCTTTGGCCACGAAGTCGCCGAACACCGGGCCGATGATGCCGGCGAGCGCCGCATACACGCCGAACGAGATGAGAAACAGCACCACCACGAGCGAGGTGTCGAGTGCGCCCGCGAGCTGCGCGCTCGCCGCGACGGCGAGGATGCCGACGCGCTGCGCGACGATGATCGTCACGAACAGCGGCTTGCGCCGCTCTCGCCCGAGCGCCAGGTGCGCGCCGACGAGCTGCGGGGCATAGCGCCCGAGCGCGAAGATCGCACCCACGAGGCCCACGAGCACGGCACTGCCCGTGAGCCCCTCGACGAACGCCGGAATGATCGTCGTCTCGCTCAGCATCGACAGCACGAGCGCGAAGGCCGCACCGTCGAGGATCATGAGCGTCACATTGCGACGCTGGTGCCCGCGCATGCGGGCGACATACTCGGGGGCGACCCTCGCGAGCCGCTCGGCGTCGGCCGTCAGGGCCATGAACTCGAATCTCGATCGTGAGCGATCAGCACGCGCAGCGACTCGACCGCGGTCGCGAGCAAGTGCTCGCGGTTCTGGTCGATCTCGCCGCCGACGGCGTCGTTGTGCACCTGCATGATGCCGCCGGCGCGCACGCGATGAATCGCACTGATGATGAAGATCGTCGACGCCTCCATCTCAGAGCAGATGGCTCCACCCGCGACCCAGGCAGCCCACCGGTCTGCAAGCATGCCCGCCATGGGCATGCGCTCTGGCTCGACCTCGCCGTAGAACGAGTCTTTCGACTGCGTCACTCCGCGCTCCCACGGCGCACCCGTGCGTCGAGCCGCCTCGGTGATCGCGTCGACCACCTGAGGGTCTGCGATGGCCGGAAACTCCATGGGCAGGTAGTGGCTCGAGGTGCCCTCGTCTCGAATGGCCGCGGTGACGATCGCGAGGGTTCCCGAGGGGGTGTCGGGCTGAATCGCCCCCGAGGTGCCCACGCGAATGAAGGTGTCGGCGCCGAGCTTGATGAGCTCTTCGACCGCGATGGCCGATGACGGGCATCCGATACCGGTCGAGACGACGCTCACCGGAACGCCGTCGAGCGTGCCCGTGTACGTCGTGTACTCGCGGTTGCTCGCGACGAGGCGGGCCTCATCGAAGTGGGCGGCGATCGGTTCGCACCGGCCGGGGTCGCCGGGCAGCAGCACATAGCGGCCGACATCACCGGGGCGCAGCTGCAGGTGGTACTGCACCTCGGGGTCGTGCGCGCCGCTCATGCTGCCGCCTCGCGGTCGCGAGCGATGAGCTCGCGCATGCCGGCGATCGCCGCAGGCAGCAGGTTGTCCATCGAGCCCATCGCCTCTTCTTCTTCAGTCATCGGCGATTGATCGTGATGCCCGAGGATGAGCATGATGCCGCCCGCGCGCACCCTCAGGGTCGAGGCCACGATGTAGAGCGCGGCCGCCTCCATCTCAGAGCAGATCGCACCGCCGGCCATCCACGCGGCCCAGCGGTCGCGCAGTCGCGGCGCGACGGGCATGCGCCCGGGCTCGTGCTGGCCGTAGAACGAGTCTTTCGACTGGCTGATGCCGACGTGCACCGTGCGACCGAGCGACCGAGCGCCCACCGTCAGCGCGCGCGTCACATCGATGTCTGCCACTGCCGGAAACTCGACGGGAAGGTAGTGCAGCGTGGTGCCTTCGTCGCGGATCGCACCGCTGATGACGCCGAGGTCTCCTGGCACGATCTCGGGCTGCATCGCGCCCGAGGTGCCCACGCGCACGAAGGTGTCGGCGCCGACCTTGACGAGCTCTTCCATCGCGATCGCCGCCGACGGGCAGCCGATGCCGGTCGAGGTGACCGAGACCTTCTCGCCGTCGAGCGTTCCCGTCCAGGTCTCATACTCACGATTGCTGGCGATGAGCACGGGGTCGTCGAACAAGCGGGCGATGGGCTCGCACCGACCGGGGTCGCCGGGCAAGAAGACGTAGCGTCCGACCTCGCCGGGTGCCACCTGAATGTGATGCTGCCGGTCGTCGTGTGTGGTGACGGCCATGATGTGAGCCTCCTAGCTCTGCTTGAACGACAGAATGAGCGCGAACAGGATGATGCCGAGAAAGAGCGAGGCAGAGACCGTCCAGACGATCACGGCCGTGGCGGGCTCGACGACGAGCAGGTCGCGAAGGTTCCACCCGCCGCGCATGATCGACATCGTGCCGAGCGTCGCGGCTCCTGCCACGCCGACAATGGCGAGAATCCAGTCAGTCGGCTTTCCTTTGACCTGGCGGTACGACGTCTTGATGCCGGCAGAGCCGAACCCACGAGACTCGAGCGAGATCGACAGCTGCTGCACGCGCTCGATGGCACCGACGAAGACGGGCACGAAGCTCGGCAGCACCGCTTGAAAGCCGTTGCCCTTCATGCCTCGAGACTTCTGCGCGCTGAGAATGATGCCGACCTCGCGCTGGAACACGGGAATCAGCTGCAGGGTCATCGCCATCATGAAGTTGAGCGTGTACGGCACCTTGAGCTTGGCCAGCGTCGTGAAGAGGTCGCTCGGGTGCGTCGTCATGACGACGACGAGCGCCATGAGCAGACAGGCGACGATGCGGCCGAGCAGCACGAGGCCGTAGTAGAGGCCGTCTTCGTAGAGCGTGATCGGCCCGAACTGGGCGATCTGGGTCCAGGGCTGCTCGACGGCGGGCGCCATGAGCTGCAGGGCCAGCAGCGACGAGCCGATCGGCACGATGATGAACGCGGCCTTCAGCATGGGCCGGATCACCCCGCTCACGATCGCCAAGAACAGGGCGAAGGCCGCCATGCTGTAGAGCAGGATGATGTTCTGCGTCATGAAGGCCACCACGACGTAGAGCACGACCCAGATCATCTTCGGCAGCGGGTGGATGCGGTGCATCGCAGAGTCGCCGGGAATGAGGGCGACGGGAAGGGCTCCTTGCATTGACATGACGGCTCCTAGCCTTTGCGGCCGAGTCGGGCGACGAGATCGTCGGCGAGTTCTGACGGGGTCAGGGCAACCGGCCCGCCCAGCGGCACGACGGTCTGCAGGGCGATGTCGGTGATCTGAGGCGCCTGCAGGTTGGTGCGCGCCATGAGGGGCTTATCGGCGAAGACCTCTCGCGGCGAGGCATCGGCGATGATCTGGGCATCTTTCATGACGATGACGCGCTTGACCACATCGGCGAGCAGCGGCATGTCGTGCGACACGCAGACGACCGTCGTGCCCTGATCGGCGAGCTTGCGCATGAGGTCGTTGATGATCGACGTGGTCTGGTGGTCTTGACCCGTCGAGGGCTCGTCGAGAATGAGAATCGACGGTTCCATCGTGACGATCGACGCGATGCCCACGAGCTTTCTGATCGGAAAGCTCACGCGATACGGATGCTCGTCGATGACGTCAGCGAGCCCGAAGAACTCGACCGCTCGCGCGACCCGGTCGGCGAGCTCGTCGCCCTCGATGCCGATGTTGGTCGGGCCAAACTCGAGCTCGGCCTGCACGGTGCGGGCGAAGAGCTGGTGATTGGGGTTCTGGAACACGTATCCGATGTGCGCCGACATCTCTTGCACGGTGCGCCCGCTGGTCGAGATGCCGTTGACCACGACCTCGCCAGCCGAAGGCTTCAGCAGGCCGTTGAGCAGCTTCGTGAGCGTGGTCTTGCCCGAGCCGTTCTGGCCGATGATGCCGAGAATCTCGCCGTGCTCGACGGTGACGCTCACACCATCGAGCGCGACGACGTTGCCGTTCGGGTACACATAGCGCGCGTCGTTCACGACGATCGCGTGGGCAGCGCTGGCGCGCGCCTCGGTCGGTGAGGGAAGCGGGGTCTTCTTAGCCACGTCAGGCCTCCAGTCGTGAGTTGATGGCGTCGACGGCGGATTCGGTGCGGGTCGGAATCTCGCCCTTCCAGAGCTTGTGCTCGGCGAGCATCGTGGCGAGAGCGGCGCTCTCGGGCACCCTCAGGTGCAGAGCGGCGAGCTCGTCGACTCGGCTGAAGATCTCTTGAGGCGTGCCGTTCATGACGACGCGACCGTGGTCGAGCACCACGACGCGGTCGGCGTAGCGCGCCATGACCTCGACCTCGTGCTCGATGACGATGACGGTCATGCCCTTCTGCTTGTTGAGGGTCGCCGCCATGTCGAAGACTTCTTGCTTGCCGATGGGGTCGAGGTTCGACGTCGGCTCGTCCATGATGAGAATCTGCGGGCTCATGGCGAGCACCGCCGCGATCGCGAGCCGCTGCTGCTGGCCACCCGAGAGCCCGAGGGGCGAACGCTTCTCGAAACCCGCGAGCCCGACGAGCTCGAGCGTCTCGGGAATGATGCGGATCATGTCTTCGTAGGGCACACCGGCGTTCTCGAGGCCGAGCGCGATCTCTTCAGCGACCGAGAGCTGGCTCATCTGAAACTCGGGGTTGTCGAAGACCATGCCGACGACCTTCGCCATCTCGCGAACGGCGTACTCGCCGACCTCGAGGCCGGCGACGGTGACCGTGCCGGTCATCTCGCCACCGAGCATGGTGGGAACGACGCCGTTGACGCAGAGCCCCAGCGTGGTCTTGCCAGCGCCGTTGAGCCCCAGCACGGCGACGTACTCGCCGGGCATGACAGAGAAATCGATGGAGTCGAGGGCCGGCTCTTCTGTGCCGGGATAGCTGTAGGTGACGTTGTCAAACGTGATGATGGGTTCGGTCATGATTCCTCCGTAGCGTCCGGGCGCGCGACTGCTGCCGCGCGCCCGGACGGGGTTGTTCGTGCCTAGGCGCCCGCGTTGATGGCGAGGAACACGACGACGATCAGCACACCGACGACGACACCGGCAACGGCGAGCAGAACGCCCTTGAGTGGTGTCGCCTTCACTATGTCGAGATTCTGCGTCAACGATTTCGGCAGCGCTTCGATGATCGCGAGCGCTACGAAGCCCGCGATGATCTTGTCTGCCAGAGACGTCAGGATGTTCGACGAGAGCACTGAACCCACGAGGTTCTGCCCGACTGCGAGGAAGGTTCCGGTCAGTGCATCAGCACCCGCACCGGTCGCTCCACCGAAGACCAGAACGATGATCGGGGCCGCAACGATGGTGCACGCGACGGCGACGATGATGTTCAGCAGGAAGAACCGCGGAATCGTGCGGCCGAGGCCCCACGAGCGCACGCCGTAGCCCCAGAGCAGGGCGCCGACGACGTTGACGAGCGCGAACGGCAGGCTCACCGGTCCGGTGATGAGTGCCGAGCCGGTGTTGGTGAGAACACCGACGAGCGCGCCCCACCAGGGGCCGAGCACGATCGCCGAGATCGCGGTGCCGATCATGTCGAGGTAGACCGGCAGTCGCAATGCTGAGGCGATGTAGCCGCCGACGATGTTGAGCGCCACACACACCGGAATGAGCGTGACGATGAGTGTCGTCGGCAGGTTGTTGCGGTTGAAGCGGCTGCTCTTCTTCGGAGCAGACGCCACTGGGGCGTTGGTCATGATCCGTGCCTTTCGATTCGGGGGTGAACGTCCGGTCGGCAGCACTGCTGACCGGAACTCGAGGTGGTTGAGGCGTCACCATCGACGATCAACCGGGGTTCGCTCTTGTGGAGCGCTTCGGCCGCACCACCCCGACGCTGATCGCTGGATGCGACCCATCGTCTGAGGTGAGGGCGGTCGGAGTCTGGGGCCGTCGAACCGACGGCGAAGGAGCCGAGAAGGGGTGTCGTCATCGGAACGCCTCGATGAGAACGTCGGCGAAGATGTCGGCATCGGCGCGCAGGGCGACGCGAGCGTTGTGCGGCAGTGGCGACCACGGGCGATCGTCGATGACGAGGGCCCCGACACTGAAGATTCCCGCGGTCTCGACAGCGGTCGCGGCGCTCACGACGTGAGTCAGCACGTCGGGTCGCACGAGTGCGGCGATGCAGAGAGCGTCGTGCACGGGGGCGGCGTCGAAGGGGGTGTGCTCTGACCCCGGATAGGTGTCGATGCGCTGCCGCACGAGATCCGCCGTCGCCACCGCACCCGGCGTGCCGAGAGACTCGAAGCGATCGCAGTGCGCGCGACTGAGTGCCGCATCGTGCGTCGCGTCGAGCGGCAGGATGAGCACATCGGCGATGCCCGCCGACAGCACTGCGGCCGCCGCCTCGGGGTCGACCCAGAAGTTGAACTCAGCCGTGGCCGAGACGTTTCCCCACCCTCGAGCCCCGCCCATGATCACGAGGCGGGGAATACGGGCCGCGAGCCGAGGCTCGGCCGCGAGGGCCGCGGCCACGTTGGTGAGCGGGCCGACGGCGACGAGCACCGTGTCAGGGCCGTCCTCCCCGAGATAGTGCGCGATGAGCGTGTCGACAGCACCCTGCGACGACGCCGTCGAGACCGGGTCTGGCAGGTCGAGCTTGCGCTTCTGGAATTCTTCGCGCCCCGCGTTGAGCACGTCGCGCGGAATCGGGAAATCGGGCCGGATGAGCGGCCGAGGGGCGCCAGGATGCACGGGAACAGTGCTGCCGATCGCATCGAGCACGCGCAGCGAGTTGTCTGTGGTGTTCTCGAGCGGAACATTGCCGTTCACCGTCGTGACGGCGACGAGCTCGAGAGCGGGGTGCAGCGCCGCCGCCATGATGGCCACGGCGTCGTCAGAGCCGGTGTCGCAGTCGATGATCACCTTCGTCGTCACAATGCCACCTCGAATTTCTGCGGGCGCTCGAGCACCATGCTCACGTGCACCTCGTCGCTCGCGATCCAGACCTCAGAGTGCTCGATGGGCCGGCCATCGGCGAGATATGCCGTCTGCGTCATGTGCAGCACGGGCGCGCCCACCGCGACCGCGAGGTGCTGCGCGACCTCGGCCGTCGCTGCTCGAGCCGCGAAGTCGCGACGCGCGAAGGCGAGCGCCAGGCCGAAGTGCACCTCGAGCAGCTCGAACAGCGTGCGACTCACGAGGTCGAGTTTCTCGAGACCCGGTGCGAGATCTGCGCGCACGTAGTTGTTGAGCAGGGCGATGGGAGTGGAGTCGGTGCTTCGCACGCGCGTCAGGCACACGACGGGCTCGTCGGCGAGCACGTGCAGCACCGTGCTGACCGCGGTGTCGGGCACATCGAGCTCTGCCCGCAGCACCGTCGTGGTCAACCGCAGGCCCTGCCGGGCGAAGTCTTCGGCGATGCCGCGCAGCTCGCCTTCGGCTCGCGGGGCGGTGGGCACGGCGATGACGTAGGTGCCCTTGCCTGGACTCTGCGTGAGCAGCCCCTCGTCGACCAGGGTCGACAGCGCGCGGCGCAGCGTGCCCCTGCTCACCTTCAGGTCGACGGCGAGCTCTGGCTCGGCCGGCAGTCGATGACCGACCGGCCACGCCCCCGAACCGATCGTGGCGCGGATCGTGTCTGAGATCTGAGTGTGCAGCGCCGTGGGCCCAGAGCGGTCGACGGTCGCGGCCGGTTGACGCCGTTCGAAGATCGCCATGATCAGTAGCTCCGCGTCATCTCATCGGCGGTGCCCTGCACGATGGCGATGCCCGCGCTCGTGCCGACGAGCGAGGCGCCCGCCTCGACGAGCTCGGTCACCGTGGCCGTGGTCGTGATGCCCCCCGAGGCCTTCACTCTGACTCCGTCGCGTGCTCGATCGGCCAACCACCTGATGCTGTCGGCGTTGGCGATCTCGACGGCGCCGCTGCTCGCATTCTTGAGATACGCCGCCCCTGCCTCCATCGCCAGTTCGACTGCGGCTTCGCGCTCGTGCTTCGTCAGCAGCGGCAGCTCGAGCATGACCTTGATCGGCACCCCGCTCGCGCGCACGACACCGGCGATGTCGTCTCTGAAATCGTCGAAGCGACCGCTCTTGAGCCAGCCGATCTGGCAGCCGATGTCGAGCTGCTGCGCGCCGTCGGCGACCAGTTGCGCTGCCTCTGCGGCTTTTCCGGCAGGGGTCGTGATGCCCACGATCGGAAAATCGAGCGCCGACGCGACCAGCACGCTTGAACCAGAGAGCACGGCGGCGACCTCTCGCACCCAGGTGCCAGAGACCATGGCAGCGTTGAAGCCCCACTGCAGGCACTCTTCGGCATGAGCGACCACGCGATCGTGCGTGACGTCGGCCGCGATGAGCGTGTGCTGGATGACGCTCGCGAGCGACGACCCCGTCAGCGCATCGACCGATGCCCCTGTCATGCCACCTCCCGAATGATCTCGTCGCGACGAGGAATGCCGTCGACCACTCCGTGACGCGTCACCGAATGCGCGGCCGCGCGGCACGCGGTGTCGACAGCGTCGTCGAGGTCGACGCCCCGCACGAGCTCTGCCGCGAGCACGCCGACGAACGTGTCGCCTGCGCCGGTCGTGTCGATGACGGCGACCGCTGGCGCGGTGACGCGGCGCACCCCTGCTCGATCGGCGATGACTGCGCCTGCCTCGCCGCAGGTCACCACGACCGTGCCAGACGCCCGCTCGGCGAGTCGTCGGGCGAGTGCGAGGTCGTCATCCACGTGCGAGCCCTCAGCATCGCCGTCGTCACCGAGCAGCGCGCGGGCTTCGGACTGGTTCGGCACGAGCACGTCGGCGCTCTGCCACAGCTCGACCGGCACCCCCTCGGCGGGGGCGGGGTTGAGGATCACGGTGATGCCGGCCCGGCGCGCGAGCGCGGCGCACTGCAGCGCAGCGTCGTGCGGAATCTCGAGCGAGATCACGAGGGCATCGGCATCGCTGAGGGCGTGAGCCGCGAGCGGCTCGACTCGTGCACCCCACACAGAGTCGAGCGCGCCCGCAGCGATCGCGATGCGGTTCTCTCCCGCTCCGTCGACCAGGATGACGCCCGCCATGGTGGCGGCGTCGACCGTGGCCACGGCCGTGGCATCGACCGACTCGCTCGCCCACAGATCGCGAGCACTTCGGCCTTCGACGTCATCGCCCACCGCGGTGATCAACGCGGGGCTGCCGCCCCACCGCGCGATGGCGATGGCCTGATTCGAGCCCTTGCCACCGTGCTCTCGGCTCAGCACGCCGCCCGAGACCGTCTCGCCGGCCCGCGGCATGCGGGGAACGCGCATCGTGATTCCGACGCCGTACCCGCCGAGAACTGCGATCGTCATCGATCACCTTGTCTGTAGACAACTATGAACAAACGGTGTCGTGACTGTACTGACACTCGAGCGTCGACGGCAAGCATCTGCTCAGGTGAGCAGACCCCTGCGCAGACGAAGCGCATCTGCGCACCTCAGCGCTCGATCGCGCGCGCGAACCCGTACTCTGGGGGCGTGGACATCACCGGCGAAGACGCCCTCCTGCTCACCGGCGCGTTTCTGATCGCCGGGTCACTCGGATTCAGCGCCATCATGTGGCTCGCCGCCAGCGGCCGGCTGCGCCCCAACCGATGGATCGGGTATCGCAGCGACAGCCTGCTGCAGAACGCGGTCGCCTGGGAGGCAGGGCACCGTGCTGCCCTGCCGATCGTGATCGCCACATCGGCCGCTGCACTGCTGCTCGCCATCACGGGCCTGCTGCTGCCCTGGATCATCGCGAAGGCCGCCGTCATGTTCCTGGCAGCCGTGGCGCTGTTCGGCGGCGGGCTGCGCGGGCAGGTGGTCGCCGATCAGGCCGCCGACGACGCGTGACTACTCTTCGTCGAGCTCGCGCGGCTTGATGTAGGGGTCGGGGTCACCGGCGTACTGCGCCGTCGCGGCCTCTGACTCGGTCTGCGCGTCGCGCTCACGAGCCTCGCGCAGCAGCGCCTCGATCGACGCGGCGTTCTCAGGAATGCCGTCGAGAATGAACTCGATCGACGGGGTGAGGCGCGTGTTGAGGTTGCGGCCCACCTCGGTTCTGAGCATCCCCGTCGCCGCGGTCAGCGCCGCCGCGCTGTCGGCGCGCTCTTGCTCGGTGCCCAGCACTGTGTAGAAGATCGACGCGTGCTGCAGATCGCCCGTCACTTGCACGTCGGTGATGGTCACGAACCCCAGCCTGGGGTCGCGCAGACCCTTGTCGAGTCGCTGAGCAACGACCTCTTTGATGCGGTCGGCGACCTTGCGGGCGCGAGGGTTGCCTGACATGAGCTGCTCCTGACTGCTGTAGCTGTCGGCACCGGGTGATGCTCGAGGCGGCGCGGCCTGCCGATCGCGCAGATCGACGGGCCGCACCGAGAACGCGCTAGGCGCGCACCTTCTCTTTCATCTCGATCGTCTCGATCTCATCGCCGATCTGGATGTCGTTGAACTTGCCGAGACCGATACCGCACTCGAAGTCGGTGCGCACCTCGGTCACGTCGTCTTTGAATCGACGCAGCGACTCAATGGCGAGGTTGTCGCCCACCACGACGCCGTCGCGGATGACCCGCGCCTTGGCGTTGCGGGTGATCGTTCCGCTGCGCACGATGACACCGGCGATGTTGCCGACCTTCGACGAGCGGAAGATCTCGCGAACCTCGGCGACACCCGACTGCACCTCTTCGAACTCGGGCTTGAGCATGCCCTTGAGCGAGCTCTCGATCTCTTCGAGCGCGGCGTAGATGACCGAGTAGAACCGGATGTCGACGCCTTCGCGCTGAGCACGCTCACGAGCCTTCGTGTCGGGGCGCACGTTGAAGCCCACGATGATGGCGTTGTCGATCGTCGCGAGGTTGACGTCGCTCTCGGTGACGGCACCCACACCGCGGTGGATGATGCGCAGCTGCACGCTGTCGTCGACCTCGATCTTGAGCAGCGCCTCTTCGAGCGCCTCGACGGCACCGGAGACGTCACCCTTGATGATGAGGTTGAGCGACTCGACCTTGCCGTCTTCGAGGGCCTTGGTGAAGTCTTCGAGGCTGATGCGCTTGCGGGCCTTCGCCAGCAGTGCATTGCGCTCGGCAGCCTCGCGCTTCTCGGCGATCTGACGCGCGGTGCGGTCATCGTCGGTGACGATGAACGTGTCACCTGCGCGGGGAACACTCGAGAGACCCTGCACCTGCACCGGGCGCGAGGGGTAGGCCTCTTCGACCTTCTCACCGTTCTCGTCGGTCATTGCGCGAACGCGACCGTAGGCCGTTCCGGCCACGATGGGGTCGCCGACGCGCAGCGTGCCCGCCTGGATGAGCACGGTGGCGACCGAGCCGCGGCCCTTGTCGAGCTTCGCTTCGATCGCGACACCGCGCGCATCGCGGGCGGGGTTCGCGCGCAGGTCGAGCCCGGCGTCCGCGGTCAAGAGCACAGCATCCAGTAGCTCTCGAATGCCCATGTTCTGCAGCGCCGAGACGTCTATGAACATGGTGTCTCCACCGTATTCTTCGGCGACCAGCCCGAACTCGGTCAGCTGCTGACGCACCTTCGCCGGGTTCGCGCCCTCTTTGTCGACCTTGTTGACGGCGACGACGATGGGCACGTTCGCGGCCTGCGCGTGATTGAGCGCTTCGACCGTCTGGGGCATGATGCCGTCATCGGCCGCCACCACGAGAATCGCGACGTCAGTCACTTGCGCACCACGAGCACGCATGGCGGTGAAGGCCTCGTGACCCGGGGTGTCGATGAAGGTGATGGCGCGTTCGATGCCCTCGTGCTCAGTCCAGACCTGGTACGCGCCGATGTGCTGCGTGATGCCGCCGGCCTCACCCGCGACGACGTTCGCCTCGCGAATCGCGTCGAGCAGCTTGGTCTTTCCGTGGTCGACGTGACCCATGACGGTGACGACGGGCGGGCGGATGACGAGGTCATCTTCGTGGTCTTCTTCATCGAGATCGATGTCGAAGGCCTCGAGCAGCTCTTTGTCTTCGTCTTCGGGCGAGACGATCTCGATGCGCCAGCCGAGCTCTTCACCGAGCACCTCGAACGTGGCGCCGTCGAGCGACTCAGTGGCCGTGGCCATCTCACCGAGGTGGAACAGCACGGTCACGAGGTTGCCGGGAGGGCAGCTCATGCCCGTCGCGTTCTCGAGCTTGTCGGCGAAATCGGTGATCGACGCACCCTGGCGCAGACGGATGACGGTCTTGCCGTCGCCGCGGGGAACACTGACGCCGCCGACCGACGGGGCCTCCCGCATCTCGAACTCTTGCCGCTTCGTGCGCTTCGACTTGCGAGCCTTCGACTTGCCGCCGCCGCGCCCGAAGGCGCCGGCGGTGCCGCCACCCGGGCCACGGCCACGGCCGCCGCCACCGGGGCGAGGGCCGCTGAATCCGCCACCGGGTGCGCCGCCGGCGCCACCGGGCCTGAACCCGCCTGCGCCGGCCGGGCGACCACCGGGGCCGCCCGTGCGCTGCTGGTAGGGGGCGTTGCCGCGCGGCGCGCCGGGGCGACCAGCGCCATCCGGGCGCGGAGCGCCGGGACGCGGTGCGCCTGGGCGGGGTGCGCTCGGACGCGGAATCGCGCCACCGCCGGGGCGAGGCATGCCCTGCGTCGACGAGAAGGGGTTGTTGCCGGGGCGCGACTGGCCGGGGCGGGCCATGCCCTGCTGCGAGGCGAAGGGATTGTTGCCGGGGCGCGGCTGGCCAGCAGCAGCAGCGGGCCGAGCCGCGGCGTCGCCGTCGGTGCCGGGCGCTGCCGTCGGCTCGCTCGCGGGTGCTTCGGGTGCCGGTGCCTCGGGTGCCGGCTCGGCAGCCGCGGGCGGCGCAGGAGCCGGCGCAGGAGCCGGCTTGGCCGCGGCTTTCGCCGCCGGCTTCTCAGCGGGCTTCTCGGCGGCCTTCGGGGCGGTGATGCCCTCAGCTTCGAGAGCCGCGCGCAGCTTGCGCGCGACGGGTGGTTCGATCGTCGATGACGGGCTCTTGACGAACTCGCCGAGCTCTTTGAGCTTCTCGAGGGCGACCTTGCTTTCGATGCCGAGTTCGCTCGCGATCTCGTGCACGCGTGGTTTCGCAGCCACAATTCTCCTGTCTGGGTCCGCACCCAGGCAGGGGCAGACCATTAGTTCTGGACGGAACTCATTTCGAGCCGCTCATTAGTTGTCCATGTGCCGATCAGCCTGTTCTCTGGTTGGTGAAACGGACATCATCACCTCTGCCGCATCGAGCGGACCCACCACCCGCAGCGCGCGGGCCCAGGCCCGCCGCACGGTGGCGGTTTCGATGCAGTCGCGAGTGCTGTGCACCCACGCACCCCGACCCGGAAACCGAGCCTGGGCATCTACCACGACTGCTCCATCGCGCGCGATGACCCTCACAAGTGACGATCGAGGCGCTCGCTGTCGACAGCCGAGGCAGGTTCTGACGGGTTCCATGTTACCCCTTCCCCGGACGCCTTCGGATTCCGGCACCCGACCCTCGCGTCGAACGCGATGCGTTCGCCACTCGGCGCAAAGATCGATATTCAGCCCCTGAGCTACTCGTCCATCACCGAATCGGGCTGAATATCGATCTTTGCGCCAGTCAGTTTCGCCGCGAGGCGGGCGTTCTGCCCCTCTTTGCCGATCGCGAGCGACAACTGGTAGTCGGGCACGAGCGCCCGCACGGCCTTCGTCGCCGGGTCGAGCACGAAGGCGCTCGAGACCTTGGCAGGCGAGAGCGCATTGGCCACGAAAGTCGCCAGGTCATCGCTGTGGTCGACGATGTCGATCTTCTCGTTGCCCAGCTCTGCGGTGACCGCGCGCACGCGCTGCCCCAGCTCGCCGATGCACGCACCCTTCGCGTTGACACCGGGTTCGAGCGATCGCACGGCGATCTTGGTGCGGTGCCCCGCTTCACGCGCGAGCGCGGTGATCTCGACGACTCCGCTGGCGATCTCGGGCACTTCGAGCGCGAAGAGCTTGCGCACGAGCGAGGGATGCGTGCGGCTGACCGTGATCGACGGCCCTTTGAGACCCTTCGACACGCTCGTCACGTAGACCCGCATGCGCGAACCGTGGGGGTACTCCTCGCCCGCAACCTGCTCTTCAGGCGGCAAGATCGCTTCGACCGTTCCCAGGTCGATGTGCACCATGCGGGGGTTGGGGCCCTGCTGGATCACGCCAGCGACGATGTCGCCTTCTCGACCCTTGAACTCGCCGAGCACGCGGTCGTCACCGATGTCGCGCAGCCGCTGGTTGATGACCTGCTTGGCAGCGAAGGCGGCGATGCGGCCGAAGTCGTCCGGGCTGTCGGGTGCTTCGCCGATCAGGGCGCCGTCGTCGTCGAATTCGGGCACGAAGACGGTCACGTGGCCGGTCTTGCGATCGAGTTCGACCCTCGGCTGCGGCTCATCGGTGCCGCGGTGGTCATCGTGATCGGTGTGCTTCAGGTAGGCCGTCAGAATGGCCTGCTCGATGATCTGCACGAGTTCGTCGAACGGGATCTCCCGCTCACGCTCCATCATCCTCAAGATGCTCAGGTCGATGTCCACTGACGGTACCTCCGCTATTCGATTGGGTCAGCGCCCTCCCGGGCGCGTCAACCCTCTACCGTACCCGACCGCGCGGCTCGCCGTTCACCTACTGTTGTCGGCATGAACGCGGTCATGGATGCCATCGAATCGACGATCGGATCTCTCGGCGGAGACCTCTGGCAGTGGATCGTGCTGCCGGTCGTCATCGGTCTCGGCCTGTGGTTCACCGTGCGCACGGGCGTCGTGCAGCTGCGGCTGCTGCCCGACATGTTCCGCACCCTCACCAATGTCACGCCGCGCGACGCCGAGGGCAAGCCGCAGTCGATCTCGGCATTTCAGGCCTTCACGGTGTCTGCTGCCTCGCGTGTCGGCGTGGGCAACATCGCGGGCGTGGCGACGGCACTCGCCGTCGGCGGGCCGGGCGCGATCTTCTGGATGTGGACGATGGCCTTCATCGGCGGTGCGTCGAGCTTCGTCGAGTCGACGCTCGGTCAGCTCTACAAGCGCAAAGACCCTGCGGGCTTCCGCGGCGGCCCCGCCTACTACATGCAGCACGGGCTCGGTGCTCGCTGGATGGGCATCGTCTTCGCGATCATTCTCATCATCTGCTTTCCGTTCGCGTTCTCGAGCCTGCAGGCGAACACGATCGTGAGCGCTGCCGGCGGCGCGCTCGGCGGCCCGGTTCCGGATGCCCTGCCGTGGGTCATCGGCGGCGCACTCGCCGTACTCACCGGTCTCGTGATCTTCGGCGGAATCCGCCGCATCGCGAGCGTGACCCAGGCGCTCGTGCCGTCGATGGCGCTGCTCTACCTGCTCATCGGGCTCGCGATCGTCGGGCTCAACATCGGCGAGGTGCCGCGCGTGTTCGCCGAGATCTACGCGGGCGCCTTCGGCTTTCAGTCGATCGCCGGCGGGGCGATCGGCACGATCATCATGGTCGGAGTGCAGCGCGGCATGTTCTCGAACGAGGCGGGGCTCGGGTCGGCGCCGAACGCCGGTGCCTCTGCCGCCGTGACCCACCCCGTCAAGCAGGGGCTCGTGCAGACGCTCGGCGTCTACTTCGACACCTTTCTGGTGTGCTCGATCACGGCCTTCATCATTCTCGTCACCAACCCTGACCTGTCGGCGGCCGGCCGCGGCGTCGACCTGACGCAGCAGGCCATCGTCGGCTCGCTGGGCAGCTGGGCTGGCGTGCTGCTCGCGGTGGTCATCCTGCTGCTCGCCTTCAGCTCGATTCTCGGCAACTACTACTACGGCGAGTCGAACCTCGAGTTCATCACCGAGAACCGCCGTGCGCTCACGATCTATCGAGGCCTCGTCATCGCAGCGGTCTTCGGCGGCTCGGTCGCGTCGACCTCGCTCGTGTGGACGACCGCCGACGGCGTCATGGGACTCATGGCGCTCGTGAACCTCACGGCGATCGCGCTGCTCGGAGGCGTGGCCTTCCGGTTGCTGCGCGACTACCAGCAGCAGCGCCGTGACGGCCGAGACCCCGTCTTCACGCGCGACCGATTGCCCGACCTGCGCGGCATCGAGCAGTGGAGCGACGAGTTGAGCGTCACCGGGCCGATTCCGCTCGTGCGCGGAAAGCGCCGCTGACCGCCGGCGCTAGTCGGCAGTGCGCACGCGGTCGATGACCTCGTGCAGCGCGATCTCGTCTCGCTCGCCGGTGCGGCGATTCCAGAACTCGACGACCCCCTCGCCAGCGCGGCGGCCGACGATGACGATGAGCGGCACTCCGATGAGTTCGGCATCACCGAACTTGACGCCGGGCGAGACCTTCGCACGGTCGTCGTAGAGCACGTCGAGACCCCGCTCGTCGAGTTCGCCGGCGAGCGCCTCGGCGACGGTGTACGCGGCCTCATCGCGGCCGGCGGCGACGACCTGCACGTCGAAGGGTGCGACCGCGCGCGGCCACACGAGACCCTTCTCGTCGTGCGCGTTCTCGGCGATGACCGCGAGAATGCGAGTGACTCCGATGCCGTACGACCCCATCGTGACGGTGACGAGCTTGCCGTTCTCGTCGAGCACCTTGAGTCCGAGCGATTCGGCATACTTGCGGCCGAGCTGAAAGACGTGCCCGATCTCCATGCCGCGAGCGAGCTCGACCGGCCCGCTGCCGTCAGGGGCGGGGTCGCCAGGGCGCACCTCAGCGATGTCGACTCGGCCGTCGCCGACGAAGTCTCGCCCTGCCACGAGGTGGAAGACGTGCTTCTCGTGCTCGTTGGCCCCGGTCACCCACGCTGTGCCGTCGACGACGCGGGGGTCAAGAAGATAGCGAATCCTGGTGGCGGACTGCTCGCCGAGCACCGGGCCGTTCGGCCCCCAGGGCCCGATGTAGCCCTTCACGAGACCCTTCGCCTTCGCGAAGTCTTCGTCGGTGGCCGCCTCGACGGCCGCGGGCGCGAAGGCCACCTCGGCGCGCTTGAGATCGACATCGCGGTCGCCGGGCAGGCCTACGATGACGAGCTCGCGCGAACCGTCGAGGTGGGTCAACCGCAGCACGACGTTCTTGAGCGTGTCTGCCGCCTGCCACGGCCGATCGTCTCGGGGGTAGCGGTCGTTGGCGAGATCGACGAGCGTGGCAATCGTGGGAGTGCCAGGCGAATCGTGGATGACCGCCGCAGGCAGCCCGTCGATCGGAAGGGCATCCGGCACCGCAGATCGGTAGGCCTCGACGTTGGCGGCGTAGCCGCCCGCCGAGCGCACGAAGGTGTCTTCGCCGATGGGCGTCGGGTGCAAGAACTCTTCACTGCGCGAACCGCCCATGGCGCCGGCATCTGCCTGCACGATGACGTAGTCAAGACCGAGCCGGGCGAAGATGCGCTCGTAGGCGTCGCGCTGCGCCTGATAGGCGGCGTCGAGTCCGGCGTCGTCGACGTCGAACGAGTACGCGTCTTTCATCGAGAACTCGCGGCCGCGCAGCAGACCTGCGCGAGGGCGCGCTTCGTCGCGGTACTTGTCTTGAATCTGGTAGATCGCGAGAGGCAGGTCTTTGTAGCTGCTGTAGAGGTCTTTGACGAGCAGCGTGAAGACCTCTTCGTGCGTGGGTGCCAGCAGGTAGTCGGCGCCCTTGCGGTCTTTCAGCCGGAAGATGCCATCGCCGTACTCTGTCCAGCGCCCGGTCGCCTCATAGGGCTCGCGCGGCAGCAGAGCCGGAAAGTGCACCTCTTGCGCGCCCGCAGCCGCCATCTCTTCGCGAATGATCGCCTCGATGCGCCGCCGCACCTTCAACCCGAGCGGCAACCAGGCGAACACCCCGGGCGCTTGGCGCCGGATGTAGCCGGCCCGCACGAGCAGCCGGTGGCTGGCCACCTCGGCGTCTGCAGGGTCGTCTCGGAGCGTGCGGAGAAAGAGCGTGGAAAGGCGCGTGATCACCGGCCCAGACTACTGGCCGCGGCGAGTCGTCAGCGTTTCACGCGACATGACCCCCGTTCGGGGGACAGAATAGAAAGCAGGCCTGCGAGCGATGGCAAGGGGGGCTTGGATCGCTCGCAGGCCCTTCCCGTCTCGCGATCGCTCGCGCGGCGGGAAACCCGCTCGGTGAAGGATTCGCTCTGAGCGACCACCGAGCCACACGGGCCCTGCGAGTCGTGCGCCGCCCCCCGGCGCTGTCAGTCGGCTCCCCCGGCCGATGGGTTCAGCGTAATGACTGCGAGCGCTCGCGAGTCAGTCCCCCGATGGGGGGACACGTGCGGCCGGGTCAGGCCGTGACGACCTCGGGCGACCCGACTGGCGCATCGGGCATCGACGCGGCGAGGCGGTTCGCCTCTTCGATGAGGGTCGCGACGATCTCGCTCTCGGGAACGGTCTTGATGACCTCGCCCTTGACGAAGATCTGGCCCTTGCCGTTGCCCGAGGCCACGCCGAGGTCGGCTTCGCGCGCCTCGCCCGGCCCGTTGACGACACAGCCCATCACGGCGACGCGCAAAGGCACCGACATGCCCTCGAGGCCCTTCGTGACGTCTTCGGCGAGCGTGTAGACGTCGACCTGGGCTCGGCCGCACGAGGGGCACGACACGATCTCGAGCTTGCGCTCGCGCAGGTTCAAGGCTTCGAGAATCTTCAGGCCGACCTTGACCTCTTCGGCGGGAGGTGCCGAGAGCGAGACGCGGATGGTGTCACCGATGCCTTCGCCGAGCAGAATGCCGAAAGCGGTCGCACTCTTGATCGTGCCCTGGAACGCGGGGCCGGCCTCGGTCACGCCGAGGTGCAGCGGCCAGTCGCCGCGCTCAGCCAGTTGGCGATAGGCCTTGACCATGACGATCGGGTCGTTGTGCTTGACCGAGATCTTGAAGTCGTGAAAGTCGTGCTCTTCGAACAGGCTCGCCTCCCACACGGCGCTCTCGACGAGAGCCTCGGCGGTGGGCTTGCCATACTTCTGCAGCAGACGCGGGTCGAGCGAGCCGGCATTGACCCCGATGCGGATGCTCACATCGGCTTCTTTCGCCCGCTTGGCGATCTCGGCCACCTGGTCGTCGAACTTGCGGATGTTGCCGGGGTTGACGCGCACGGCAGCGCACCCTGCATCGATCGCCTGGTAGACGTACTTGGGCTGGAAGTGGATGTCGGCGATGACCGGAATCTGGCTCTTCTTGGCGATGATGTGCAGCACATCGGCATCGTCTTGACTCGGCACCGCGACGCGCACGATGTCGCAGCCCGTGGCCGTGAGCTCGGCGATCTGCTGCAGGGTGCCGTTGATGTCGGTCGTCGGTGTCGTCGTCATCGACTGCACGCTCACGGGGGCACCGCCGCCGACCAGCACCTTGCCGACCTTGATCTGGCGGCTCTGACGGCGGGGGGCGAGGGTCTCAGGGACCTTGGGCATTCCGAGATTCACTGCGGGCACGGGCAAAGTCTACGCATCTGACCTGAAGACTTGTCGCTGCGGGGGCGAGTGGCCGCTCGTCACGTTCGCCCCCGCAGCACCGTGCCTATCGGTTGCTCTCGAGGTGCTCGCTGAGCGCCTCGACGAACTCGCGCTCGCGCTCGAGGTGCGGCGAGTGCCCGCACCCTTCGAAGACGAGCTCGCGCGAGGCTCCGCCGTGTGCGACGTACCGCTCGAGCACGTCGCGCGTCTGGGTGACCATCGGCTGGGGTGGTGCCACGTCGGCCCCCGGCCACCCGGGAATCACTCCGACCTGGCCGAGCATGTTGAGGTCGAAGAATGAGCCGTCAGACACGATCGCGTCTGCCGAACCGCGAATCCAGAGCACCGCGGGCTTGTGCTCGAGGTCGACGATCGCACTCGCGTTGAAGTTCGTCGGCGCCATGGTGTTGAGCACACCATTGCTGCCGGGGGCGAATCCTGGCCAGTTCTCTGACGCAGTGCTGTCTCCCGGGTAGTTGCCGACACCCGTCGCCGTCGTCAGCATCGATGCGACCCACAGGTCTTCATGGTCGAGCTCATCGGGTGCGGCGACGTAGGCAGAGCGATAGACCGACCTCGGCGACGTCGCCTCGTCTGCGGAGGTATCGCCGGCGTCGAGGCGCGCGACGAAGTCGGGGTTGGCTCCCCCTCCGCCGGTGCCAGCAGCATCGGGGGTCAAGAGTGATCCGTCTCGAGCCGTTCCGCCGAAACCGTAGGGCGACACCGGCGACTCGAGCGTCACACTCGCGATGCGCTCAGCGGCGTCGAGCATCAGCTGCATCACGACTCCGCCTCCCATGCTCCAGCCGACCAGGTGAACCCTGTCGAGCTCGAGAGCGTCGAGCACCGAGAGCACGTCGTCTGAGAAATCGCGCAGACCCCGCGAGGCGTCGACGGGCAGCGTCTCGCTGCCTCCGAATCCGCGCAGGTCGATCGCGAGAGCGCGCACGTCGGGGGCGAGCGCGAGCATCGTGGGCTGATAGAACTGCGAGCTCGACACGTTGCCGTGCACGAAGACGACAGTGGTCGACGGCTCTGACTGTGCGGGGCGCTCGAGCACGCGGGCCCTCAGGCGGGGTGTCGAGACGTCGTGGGCGTGGATGCCCGCGAGCAGGTGATCGGTCATGACGGGGATACTCCTTCGTTTCTCGGTCGGTCAGTGGGACGAGACCTCAGCGGTGCTGGCGATCGCTCGCCCCACCTCCTCGGCGACGGCGGCGGCACCGTGCTGGGCGAGCACGATCGTGTAGTGGTTGACATCGTCGATCTCGACGACCCTCAGCGGTGTGAGAGCCCGCTGGTCGTCGGCATGGCCCGGGGCGTACAGCGCCGTCGGCTCGTTGAGCAGGCCTCTCGGTGCCCGCAAGAACGACGCAGGTGCCCGTACTGCCCTCAAGGCCTCGAGGTACCAGTCGGGCCCGTAGAGCTCGACGACGTCGGCACTTACTGCCTGCAGCACCGCCGACGGTCGCAGTGCGGGTTCGACGCCTTCGAGGTCGTAGTCGACATAGCCCTGCACGACCGGCGACCACTGCTCGGCGAAAGCGGGATGCCGGTGCCAGAACTGCCGATACTCTTCTCGGCTTGCGAACGTCATGCTGAGCCGCTCGCCGGCGGGTCCCAGCAGCTCGGTGCCCGATGCCGTCGGCGAGACCGACGCAGGTCGCTGCAGCGGCAGCCCGCCATCGACGAGGGTCAGCGTCAGCACACGGTCGGGGTGGAGAGCGGCCGTGACCACCGACACGAAGGCACCCATCGAGTGAGCGACGAGGTGGGCGGCCGGCACCTCGAGCGCGTCGAGCACGGCGATCAGGTCGGCGGCGTGCTGACGCAGGCCGGCGGCTCCGGCGACGCTGCTGCTGCGGCCCCTCCCCCGCAGATCGGGGGCGATCAGGCGCACGTGAGGCAGTGCCGCCGCCACGAGCGGCCAGCAACGATGGTTGGCCGTGATGCCGTGCACGGCGAGCACCGGTGCAGCGCCGGAGTGAACGGCGGCGTCATCGGCGCCGTTGTACACGCCCACCGCGAGATCGCCACCCTCGACCGGAACGCTGACCACGGGGGGCTCGAGCTCGATCATCGCGCGCTCCATCCGCCGTCCATCGTGTACGAGGCACCCGTGACCATGCCTGCCGCGTCACTGCAGAGCCACGTGGCCAACGACGCCACCTCGTGCGGCTCGACGAGGCGCTTGATGGCGCTTTCGGTCAGCATGACCCGATCGACCACCTCGTCTTCGGCGATGCCGTGCACCCGTGCCTGGTCAGCGATCTGCTTCTCGACGAGCGGAGTGCGCACGTAGCCGGGGTTGATGCAGTTGCTCGTGATGCCGTGCGCACCGCCCTCGAGCGCGGTCACCTTCGAGAGGCCTTCGAGGCCGTGCTTGGCCGAGACGTAGGCCGACTTGTAGGCGCTCGCCCTCAGGCCGTGCACCGAGCTGATGTTGATGACGCGCCCCCAGCCCTTCTCGATCATGCCGGGCATGGCTGCGCGCGTGAGCATGAACGGCGAGACGAGCATGAGGTCGACGATGAGCCGAAACCGAGCGGGGTCGAAGTCGACGATCGGGCTGACGGTCTGGATTCCGGCGTTGTTGACGAGGATGTCGGCGTCGAGTCGAACCTCGGCGAGAGCATCCAGGTCAGAGAGATCGACGACCCACGGCTCGCCACCGATCTCAGCAGCGACGCGCTGGGCACCCTCGTCGTCGCGATCAGCCACGATCACGTGCGCTCCCTGCGCGGCGAATGCCCGCGCGCAGGCCTCGCCGATGCCGCTCGCGGCTCCCGTCACCACCGCGCGCCGACCGCCCAGCTCTGTGGCCATCACGAACCCTCCCCCTCTGATGGCCCCTCACCGGGCCGTGCCTGCAGCGCATTCTCGATGAAGCGCATCATCTGCTCGAACACCTCGTCTGGCAGCTCGCTCGTACCGCTCGCGAGCGGGTCTGCGTCGGCGCCCGCAGCACCGTCAGCACCCCACAGCACCCAGCGCATGCCGATCATCTCGCCGATGCCCATGAGCGCCCAGGCGGCGACCGTGGGGTCGATGTCGCCGACCTCGCCGCGATCGCGGGCAGTGCCGAGCCCCTCGATATAGCCCTCGACGATGCGTGAGTAGTGCAGCTTGAGCGAGCGGGGCGAGACGAACTCTGCCTCGCGCACGACTCGATAGAGCGCGGGGTGCTCGGCGGTGAACCGGAAGAAGCCGCGAAAGCCCTCTCGTTCGCGCTCGATGCGCGTCATGCCCTCGGTCGCCCGTTCGGTCATCGCGTGCCGCACTCGCCGGTTGAGGTCGTCGACGAGCTCCTCGAAGATCTCGAGCTTGCTGTCGAAGTAGAGGTAAAAGGTGCCCTGCCCGACTCCCGCACGCTCGGTGATGCGCACGATCGACGCGTCGGCGTAGCCGTGCTCGGCGAACACCGACTCGGCCGCGTCGAGCAGCGCCCGACGCGTGCGCTCACCGCGAGCGGTGCGAGGCGCCTCGCTCATGACTCGGCCTCAGCGAGCGCGTCTGCGCGCACGCGCGCGCTCTCGCTGGGGTGCACGTCGCGCAGCTCTCGGCGCAGCACCTTGTCTGCGCCCGACCGGGGAATCCGGTCGACGAACCAGACTCGTTTCGGCACCTTGAACCGCGCGAGTCGTGCCGCGCAGTGCTCGACGAGGGCCTTCTCGTCGACAGCCACGCCCGTTCGTGCGACCACCCAGGCTTCTGGCACTTCGCCCCAGCGGTCGTCTGGCACTCCTGCGACGGCCGCGTCTGCCACGGCAGGGTGCTCGAAGAGCACACTCTCGATCTCGGCGGGCGCCACCGATTCGCCGCCCGTGATGAAGATGTCGCTCAGTCGGTCGACCACGCGGTAGTAGCCGTCGGCATCGCGCTGCATGAGATCGCCCGTGCGCAACCACCCGTCGCGCAGCACGTCTGCCGTGCGCTCGTCGTCTCTGAAGTATCCGGCGAACACGCTCGGGCCTCGCACGAGCAGCTCTCCGGCACCCGCACCGTCGATCGTCTCGTCGGTGACCGGGTCGACGAGGCGCACCTCGACGTGCGGGTACGGCCGACCGGCCGAGCCCACCCGAGAGCGCGCGTCTTCGTCAGGCAGGCAGAGCACGTTCGGCGAGGCTTCGGTGAGGCCGTAGCCCTGCACGAGCGCTACGTCTCGGGCATGCCAGGTGCGCAAGAGCGGCTCTGGCATGGGGGCGCCGCCGACGAGGGCGTGGCTGAGGGTGGTGAGGTCGGTGCGACCGAACGCCGGGTGCTCGGCCAGCAGCAGGTAGTTCGCCGGCACGCCCATCATCGTCGTGATGCCCCTGTCTTCGATCAGGTGCAGCACTCTGCCGGGGTCGAAGGTGCGCTCGAGCACGACCGTGGCGCCCGTCCACCAGGCGAGCAGGGGCTGCACGTTCCAGCCGCCCACGTGATACTGCGGCATGACCGCCAGCACCGTGTCGGCACTCGAGATCTCGATGGTGCGCGAGAGCGCAAGGTTCGTCCAGAAGCAGTTGGCGTGCGTCAGCACCGCCCCCTTCGCAGCCCCGAGGGTGCCCGAGGTGAAGATGATCAGCAGAGGGTCGTCATCGCGCACGGCACGCACGAGCGCGTCGCCGTCGCGCATCGATCGACGAGGCAATGGCGGTGTTCTCTCGATGCCGCGCAGTCCGGGCGCGGCCTGCGGCGGCGGGTCGAGAAGGCGCTCGGCCGCCGCGGCGCCGAGCGACGCGAACTCGTCTTCGACCACGAACGCCATCGGCTCGGCGAGCTCGAGCTGCTGAGCGATCTCGCGAGGCGAGAGGCGCCATGAGATCGGCACCAGCACGAGTCCGGCCTGCGCGCACGCGAAGAACAGCACGACGTGGTCAGAACTGTTGCCGGTGAGGGTGGCTATGCGGTCGCCGACCCCATAGCCTGCGTCGCGCAGTCGCTGCGCCAATTGCGTACTGCGCTCGTGCAGATCGCGATAGCGCAGCACGACCCCGCGGTCGTCGATGGCCACTCGATCGGGCGTTGCCACGGCGCGATCGACCGTCCACCGCCCGAGCGTGTGCAACCCTTCTGGGTCGTCTGCGCTGCTCATCAGCGTCACGTGGTCACCGCCAACATCGTCGTTCGCATGGAGTGTCGTCGAACTGAGATCACCGAGCCAGGTGCAAACCTGACAGGTGATTCAGGTATTGGTGAGCGTAGGCACTCTTGCCCGCCGTGTCAACAGCCAGTGGCAGCTAGAAGAGCGAGACCGGCTTGACGATGTCGGCGTAGATCAAGAGGGCGCTCATGACACCCAGCACGAGCACGACCGCGAGCGTGATCGGCACGAGTCGAGCCGTGTCGACCGGGCCGGGGTCGGGCTTGCCGCGCAGCTTCGCGAACCAGCGCCGCAGAGCCTCGAAGAGCGCCCCGGCGACGTGCCCGCCGTCAAGCGGCAGCAGCGGTATCAGGTTGAAGACGAAGAGCGCCACATTGAGTGAGGCCAGAAGCCCCGTCAAGAAGCCGATGCGCTCGACGATCGGAATCGTGTCGATGCTCGCGATCTCGCCCGCGATGCGACCGACCCCGACGACGCTGATCGGCCCGTTGGGGTCGCGCTCAGCTGGTCCGAACGCCGCGTTCGCGACATCCACCATGCGCTGAGGCAGGTTGATGATGATGCCCACCACCGCCGACACATTGTCGCCCACGGCGGGCAGCACCGCGGTGACCGGCTGCTGCACGGTCTCGTAGGCCGCGGCGATGCCGATGAATCCGACCTCTTGCGTCAGCGGCTCGCCGTCGGCGCCCTCGACCACGCGCCCGCGGTCGTCGACGACATAGCGCTCAGTCAGCAGCGGCGTGAGCGTGGTCTGCACCGTGCGGCCGCCGCGGTCGACCGTGAAGTCAAGCGGTTGCGCGGCCGATGCTCGCACAGTGGTGAGCACGGCATCCCACGAATCGATCGGCACCCCGTCGATCGAAACGATGCGGTCACCCGGCTGCAGCCCCGCCTCGGCGCCCGGAGCAAGCGGATCGCCCGGCACGCACTCCTGCCGCTCGCTTGTCGCCGGCAGCACGCACTCGTTGACGCTGCCGAGCGTCGTCGACGGCTGCGCCACCCCGAAGCCCATGAGCACGACGGCGTAGAGCACCACGGCGATGACGAGGTTCATGAACGGCCCGCCGAGCATGATGATGATGCGCTTGTGCACCGGCAGGCGGTAGAAGGTGCGGTGCTCTTCGCCCTCAGCGATCGTGTCGGCAGAGGCCGTGCGAGCGTCTTGCACGAGCGTCTGGAAGAAGCCCGTCGTCGAATAGCGCGACGCCGACGCACCGGCCACGGGCGGATACATGCCGGCCATCGAGATGTAGCCGCCGAGCGGAATCCACTTGAAGCCGTACTCGGTGCCGCCGCGGCGCCACGACACGATCGTGCGCCCGAAGCCGATCATGAACTGGCCCACTCGCACACCGAAGAGCTTCGCGGGCACGAAGTGCCCCAGCTCGTGCAGCGCGATCGAGACGATGAGCCCGACGACGACCACGAGAATGCCGACGAGGTACAGCAGCACAGTCTCCACGAGCGGCCACTCTAGCGCCGCGCGCTCAGCGCACGCCCATGAGCTGGTCGGCGTCGAGCCGAGCACGGCGCTCAGCCTCGAGCACACCCTCGAGCGTCATCGGCTGCGGCTCGTGCCGATCGACCACGGCCCGCACGGTGTCGAGAATGTCGAGATACCCGATGCGGCCCTCGTGAAAGGCGTGCACGGCCTGCTCGTTCGCGGCGTTGAAGACGGCGGGAAACGTCGCGCCCGCGAGACCGACCTGCTTCGCAAGCGTCACCGCCGGAAAAGCCTCGTCATCGAGAGGGGCGAAGCTCCAGGTGGATGCTGTGCTCCAGTCGAGCGGAGCACCCACCCCCTCGACCCGGTGCGGCCAGTCGAGGCCGAGCGAGATCGGCAGCCGCATGTCGGGCGGCGAGCACTGCGCGATCGTCGAGCCGTCGACGAACTCGACCATCGAGTGCACGATCGACTGCGGGTGCACCGTCACCTCGATGCGGTCGTATGGCACGCCGAAGAGCAAGTGCGCCTCGATGACCTCGAGGCCCTTGTTGACGAACGTCGACGAATTGGTCGTGATGACCGTGCCCATGTTCCATGTGGGGTGGGCGAGGGCCTCGGCGGGGGTCACAGCGGCGAGCTCTGCTCGCGTGCGGCCCCGAAACGGTCCGCCGCTCGCCGTCAGCACGAGACGCCGCACCTCATGCTGCTCGCCGGCGAGCAGCGCTTGCGCGATCGCCGAGTGCTCGCTGTCGACCGGCACGATCTGCCCCGCAGCGGCGAGGTCGGTGACGAGCGACCCGCCCACGATGAGACTCTCTTTGTTGGCGAGCGCCAAGACGCGACCGGCGCGCAGCGCCGCGAGGGTGGGCGCCAGCCCCACCGACCCCGTGATGCCGTTGAGCACGACATCGCACGAGACATCGCGCACCAGCTCGGCGGCCGCGTCGGCACCGAGCGCGATGTGCTCGACGCCATGCTCGTGCGCTTGCGCCTCGACCAGCTCGCGATTGCGACCTGCCGCGAGGCCGACGACGCGAAACCGGTCGGGGTTCGCGGCGATGACCTCGAGCGCTTGCACGCCGATCGAGCCCGTCGAACCCAGAATGATGACGTCGCGCATGGTTCTCATCATGCCCGACCGAGAGCGGGCATCCGGTCGTCGATTACGAGGCGGCGAGAATATCGACGACGAAGACGATGACGTCGTTGGGGCCGATCGAGCCATCGGGAGTGCCGCCGCTCGGGCCGTAGCCGAGGTCGGGCGGAATGATGGCGATGATCTGCGAACCGACCGTCTGGCCCACCAGGGCGTCACGGAATCCCTGGATCACCCCGCTCGTCGGAAAGTCTGCCGGCACCCCGCGCTGCCAGCTCGAATCGAAGATCTGACCCGTGTTCCAGTTGAGGCCGGTGTAGTGCACCGTGACCGACTGACCGTCTTGCACGACGGGGCCCTCACCGAGAATCAGCACGGCGAGGTCGAACTCGGTGCCGGGCTCGCCCGCCGGAAGCGTGATGGTCGGAGCCCCGTTCTCATCGAGCTCGACCGTCGGAAAGCCCTCGGGCGCATCCTGGGCAGCGCCCTCGGCCCGCGCGAGCGGCGGCGGCACGATACCCATGACGTCGATCACGAAGACGAGCGACTCGCTGCCGGTGAGCCCCAGCTCAGGAACCCCCTGCTCGCCAAAGCCCTCGCTCGGCGGAATGACGCCCGCCAGTCGAGACCCCACAGTGGCGCAGTCGAGCAATCGCGAGAAGCCGACGAGCTGCGGGCTCGAGGTGTCGATCGGAAAACGTTCGGCGTTGACGCCAATGAAGCCCGTCGAGGCGAGCTCGATGACCGTCTCGCCGTTGAACACGGTGTACTCGATGAGCACTGTGTCGCCGTTCGCGGCCGTCTCGCCGTCGCCCTCGTCGAGCACCGTGCGCTCGGTCGAGGCGGCCGTCAGCGGGCCGTCGAACGAGATGACGGGCACCGAGCCGAAGGCACCATCGACCGAGACCGCGTCAGAGGCCGAACCGTTGGTGGCGCAGCCGTCGAGCGTCGGCTCTGCCGAGTCGCCGGGCGCGCAGGCCACGAGCGAGAAGAGCAGGCCGGCACTGACGCCGAGCGAGAGGAGAGACGATGAGCGGCGCACGACGGAATCCTTACAACGAGACGGGCACGAAGCGCCCATCCTCCCACGCCGAGCCTTGGTGTTCGCTCCGGCGCGGCGCTCACGAGCCTTCGACGAGCGTGGTGGGCTCGTGGCGCACCTCGAAGTTCACCGAGTTGGCGATGAAGCACAGCTCGCTCGCCCGATGATGCAGTTCTGCGGCCCGGCGCGCATCCGCCTCATCGTGGTGCGCAGCGATCGTGACGACGGGCCGCAGCGTCGCCTGCGAGAGATGGCCGCCGTCGCCCTCCTGCTGCAGAGTGCCGGTGGCGTCATCGTGGTAGTCGACCACGACGATGCCATTCACCGCGGCGACGTGCAGATAGCTGAGCATGTGGCACTGCGCGAGAGCTGCGATGACGAGCTCTTCGGGGTTCCAGCGGTCGGCGTCACCGCGAAACGTGCGATCGCTCGAGCCGTCGATCTCGTGACGCTTGCCCTCGGCGCGCACGCGGTGATCGCGACCGTATGAGCGGTAGGTCGACGTGCCCTCGCCCCGGTTTCCCGTCCACTGCAGGCTCACCGCGTAGCCGTGCTCGTGCCCCATAGCGCTCTCCTCAGCCATTCCGAACCGCTCAGCAGGGCCCGGAGTACACTCAATCTCACCATGACTGACACACTTTCTGCGCCCTCATCACTGTCGTCGGAAGGTGCCGCGGTGGCGCAAGAACGCCGCATCGTCACCGCCGTGCCCGGCCCCGCTTCGCAGGCCATGCATGAACGCAGGCTCGCGGTCGTGAGCGCGGGCGTCGGCACCTCGTTTCCGCTCTACATCGACCGAGCGCACGACGCCATCGTCGTCGACGTCGACGGCAACCACTTCATCGACCTCGGCGGCGGCATCGGCGTCATGGGCGCCGGCCACACCAACGACGCGGTCGTCGCCGCCGTGCAGGAGCAGGTCGCCAAGCTGACCCACACGCTGTTCACCGTGACGCCCTACGAGCCATACGTGCGCGTCGCCGAACTGCTCGTGCAGCACACTCCGGGCGACCACGCCAAGAAGGTCGTGCTCGTCAACTCGGGCGCCGAGGCCCTCGAGAACGCCGTCAAGATCGCGCGCAAGCACACCGGTCGCGCGGGCGTGGCCGTGCTCGACCACGGCTACCACGGCCGCACCAACCTGACGATGGCCATGAACTTCAAGGCCATGCCCTACAACCTGGGCTTCGGGCCGTTCGCGAGCAACATCTACCACGCGCCCAGCTCATACCCCTTCCACGACGGTCTCTCAGGCGAGGCGGCGGCCGCGCGCACCATCAGCTACCTCGAGAAGCGCGTCGGTGCGGCCGACCTCGCCTGCCTCGTCGCCGAGCCCATTCAGGGAGAAGGCGGCTTCATCGTTCCGGCCGAGGGCTACCTCGTCGCCCTGCAGCAGTGGTGCACCGAGAACGGCGTGGTCTTCATCGCCGACGAAGTGCAGTCGGGCGTCGCCCGCACGGGCGCCTACTACGCGAGTGAGCACTTCGGGCTCGTGCCCGACATGGTGACGACCGCCAAAGGCATCGCGGGCGGCATGGTGCTCGCCGGAGTCGTCGGCCGCGCCGAGATCATGGACAGCGCGCACGCGGGCGGGCTCGGCGGCACCTATGGCGGCAACCCGGTCGCGTGCGCCGCCGCGATCGCCGTGTTCGACCAGATCGAGCAGCGAGACCTGCTCGGCCGGGCGCGCCACATCGAATCGGTGCTCAAGCCCCTGCTGCTCGAACTGCAGCAGAAGCACCCCCGCATCGGCGACGTGCGAGGCATCGGCGCGATGCTCGCCATCGAGTTCGTCGACCCAGACACGCACGAGCCAGACGCCGACATTGTCAACCGCGCCGTGGCTGCGGCCGCCCAGCAGGGAGTGCTGCTGCTCAACGCCGGCACCTACGGCAACGTCATCAGGTTCTTGCCCGCCCTCACCATCAGCGACGAGCTGCTGCGCGAGGCGATCTCTGTGCTCGACGACGCGCTCTGGGCAGGGTGACACCCGCTGCCGGTGCACGAGTGATCAGCGAGCTCGGGGTCGAGGGCAGCGTCGAACTCGCGCGGCTCGAGCGCAGCGGCCTCATCGAGTCTCGACACATCGGCGCGGCAGCCGTCGTCGACAGCGACGGCCGGCTGCTGCGCGCCGTCGGCGACGTGCACGCCACGATCTACCCCCGCTCGACCCTCAAGCCGGTGCAGGCGATCGCCATGCTCACCGCCGGAGCACGCTTCGCCGACGACGAGCTCGTGCTCGCGCTCGCCAGCCACTGCGGCAGCCCCGAGCATGTTGCGGTCGTCGAACGGATGCTCGCCGACGACGCGCGCACTGAGCAGTCTCTGCAGTGCCCCGCGCTCTGGCCGCTCGGCAGCGAGCAGCGCGCGGCCCTCCAGGCCGCCGGGCTCGGGCCGACGCGGCTCACGATGAACTGCTCGGGCAAGCACGCCGGCATGCTGCGCGCCAGTGACGCGCTCAACGCCGACCCCGGCGGGTATCTCGAGGCGGAGCATCCGGTGCAGCGCCTCATTCGCGACGTCGTCGAGCAGTACACCGGCGAACCGGTGCGGCACCGCGCGTCAGACGGCTGCGGGTCGCCGATGCCCGCCGTGAGCCTCGCCGGCCTCGCCCGTGCCACCGCGCGCATCGCCTCGGCGGCCGAGCCGCACACTGCCAGGGTCATGGCCGCGGTGCGCGCCGAACCCTGGGCCATCGACGGCCGGGGCCGGGCGAACACCGTGGTCATCGAGCGGCTCGGCGGCCTCGCCAAGCTCGGCACCGAAGGGCTCGTCGTCATCGCCACACCGGGCGGAGTCGCTGTCGCGGTCAAAGTGCTCGACGGATCGATGCGGGCGACGACTCCTGTCGCCTTAAGCCTGCTCGCGGCAGAAGGAGTCGTCGACCCGCTGGTGGCGGCAGCGCTCATCGATGAGACGAGCGAACGCGTGCGGGCGGGCGATCGCGAGATCGGCCGGTTGCGCGTCAGCGAGTTCTGAGCCGACTACCTCTGCTTGGCCATCCGCCGTCGCTTGGCCGCCGCGCTGAACTGCGAGGCGAGCACGAGAATGATCGCCAAGAAGAAGACGGCCGACGCGATCACGTTGGCCTCGGCGGGAATACCGCGAGCAGCAGCCGTGTAGACGAAGCTCGGGAAGGTGACTTCTGCGCCACGGTTGAAGTTCGTGATGATGAAGTCGTCGAAGCTCAACGCGAACGACAGCAGGGCCGCGGCGACGATGCCGGGCAGCAGCATCGGAAACGTGATGCGCCAGAACACCTGACGCGGGTTGCCGTAGAGATCGCGCCCGGCCTCTTCGAGCGCCGGATCAAGGCTCGCGACACGTGCGCGCACGGTGACCACGACGAAGCTCAAGCAGAACAGCGTGTGGGCCAGAATGATCGTTCCGAGACCCTTCGGCACCCCGGCCTGCAAGAACTGCGCAGCCAGACCTGCGCCCAGCACGACCTCGGGGGTCGTCATGGGCAAGAAGATGAGCAGGGTGGTCGCGTTGCGGAACCTGAACCGGTAGCGCACGAGGGCGAGCGCGATCATGGTGCCCAGCGTCGTCGCGAGAATCGTGGCGATGACACCGATGAAGATGCTGTTGCCGAAGGCCCGGCAGACGTCTTGGGCGTCGCACACCGACAGCCAGTTATCGAAGGTGAAGCCGCGCCAGATGATGTTCGTGCGGCGCGCATCGTTGAACGAGAAGACGATCGTGTAGACGATCGGAATGAGCAAGAAGACGAAGGCCATGCCCGAGTAGACCCAGATGGCGTACTTTCCGAAGCCTCTCACAGCAGTTCCTCCGTTCCGCTGCGCTTCACGTACAGACTCACCAGAATGAGGATGAACGCCATGAGCACGATCGACAGCGCCGCCGCCGCCGGAAAGTTCTGCAGCACGAGGAAGTTGGTCTCGATGACGTTGCCGATCATGGTCGTGTCGGCAGAGCCGAGGAAGTCGCGAGACGCATTGATGTAGTCGCCCGCCGCTGGAATGAACGTGAGCAGCGTGCCCGACATCACTCCGGCCGCCGAGAGCGGCAGCGTGACCGTGCGGAAGGTGGTCGCCGGGCTGCCGTAGAGGTCGTTGCCCGCCTCGATGAGGCGAAGATCGAAGCGCTCGAGCGTCGCATAGATCGGCAGAGTCATGAACGGAATGAAGTTGTAGGTCAGACCGAAGATGACCGAGAAGGCTGTGCCGGTGATCGCCTGCCCTGGGCCGAGAATGCCGATCGACGACAGGATTCCTGAGATCGGCCCCTCGGTCGCGAAGATCTGCTTCCACGCGAGGGTGCGCAGCAGGAACGAGATGAAGAACGGCGCGATGACGAGCACCAGGGCGAGGGCCTGCAGCAGCGGGTACGGCCGCAACGTGATGCCGATGAAGTACGCGAGCGGAAACCCGATCAGCAGCGCGAAGAGCGTGGCGAGGGCGGCGTAGCCGGCAGAGCGCACCGACTGCTGCCAGTAGGTCTCGAGCACGAAGGTGTAGTTCTGCCAGTTGAAGGCGTTCTGAAACTGACCGAACAGCACCGGGTCTGGCACCTGGAGACTCGTGATCACGAGCGAGATCAGCGGAGTCACGAAGAACAGGATCAGATACAGGATGCCCGGCAGCAGCAAGAACAGGGCGATCGGGCTTCTGCGCCGGGCGATCGGTTCAGCCGCCGCGGTCGAGCTCGAGAAGGCGGTGAAGGCCATGGCCTAGGCCCCCTCGAGTTCCGCTTCGAGATCTTTGCGCGACTGCACGGCGATCGTCGTCGTGTCGAGGTCGGCGTGGAAGCGCGACACCGGTTCGCCCTCTGCCTCATCGGCCAGCCCGAAGGCGTGGCCGACCGACCAGCTCAGCCACACTTCGTCGCCGTCGTGGTGCAGGCTCGAGATCGAGGTGTTCTGAGCGAAGACCGTGATAGCACCGTGGCGAGGAATGGTGACTTCGTACTGCGTGCTCACGCCACTGAACGACACGTCGGTGATGCGGCCGGGGCCGATCACGTTGCGCGCCGCCTCGCTCTTCGGCTCGGTGTCGTGCAGCGTCACCTTCTCGGGGCGAACACCGACGGTGACACGACCGTTGTGGCGCTGCGCCCTCTCGGTGGGCACTTCGATCTTCGAGCCGGAGGCATCGACGACGATCGATGTCGCTGTGCTCGACACGATGTCACCGGTGAAGAGGTTCGACTGACCGAGAAACTTGGCCACGAAGGCCGTGTGCGGCAGCTCGTAGAGGTCTTGCGGTGCGCCCATCTGCTCGATGCGCCCCTTGTTCATGACGGCGACCGTGTCAGCCATGGTCATGGCTTCTTCCTGGTCGTGCGTGACGTGCAAGAAGGTCAGGCCGACCTCGCTCTGAATGTCTTTGAGCTCGACCTGCATCTGCCGACGCAGCTTCAGGTCGAGCGCTCCCAGCGGTTCGTCGAGCAGCAGCAGCGCGGGTCGGTTCACGACGGCGCGCGCGAGGGCCACGCGCTGCTGCTGGCCACCCGACAACTGTGCGGGCTTGCGCTGGGCGAGGTGGTCGAGCTCGACGAGGCGAAGCGCCTCGTGCGCGAGCGGTTCGGCGTTCTTGATGCCGCGTCGCTTCAAGCCGAACGCGACGTTCTCGAGGATCGTCATGTGCGGAAACAGTGCGTAGCTCTGAAACACCGTGTTGACCGGGCGCTGGTAGGCCTTCGTCGCGGTGACGTCTTTGCCGCCGATCACGATGCGCCCCTGGGTGGGCTCTTCGAGGCCCGCGATGAGCCGCAGAGTCGTCGTCTTGCCGCACCCTGACGGCCCCAGCAGGGCGAAGAACGACCCTGCCGGGATCATCAGGTCGAGCTCTTCGATCGCCGTGAAGCCGGGGAACCGCTTGCTGATCCCCACCAGCTCGAGATCAGCACCCGCTTCGGCAAACCCCCCTTGCTGAACCTCGTTGTTCGTCACCTGGGTGGTACTCCTTCTCGTGAGGGGTGGTGTTATGCGCCGAGCAGAATCGCCTGGAATGCGGCCTGGTACTCGTTCTCTTCTTGCGGGGTGAGTCCGCGGAAGATGCTCGCCTTGGCGAGCGTCTCGTCGTCAGGGAAGATCAGCGTGTCTTCGGCCAGCTCGGGGTCGATCGCCACGGCAGCCTCTTGAGCACCCTCGACCGGCGTGATGAAGTTGACCCACGCAGCGACCTCGGCTGCCACTTCTGGCTCGTAGTAGTAGTTGATGAGGGTCTCGGCGTTGGTCTTGCGAGGCGAGCCGATCGGAATCATGAAGTTGTCGTTCCAGAGGGTTGCACCCGCCTCGGGCAGCACGAACTTCCACTTCTCGTACCCGGCCTCGAAGTTGAGCACCGTGATGTCACCCGACCAGCAGATCGCGGCGAGCGTGTCTTCGTTCACGAGGTCTTCGGTGTAGGCGTTGCCACGCACGTTGCGAACCTGACCCGACTCCATCTGCGTGCGGAACACGTCGAGCGCTGCGTTGAAGTCGTCCGCCGAGAAGTCGCCCGAGATGTCGACGCCGTTCTCGAGCATGAGCAGCCCGATCGTGTCGCGCATCTCGCTCAGCACGCCGACGCGCCCGGCGAGGTCAGAGCGCCAGAGGTCGCTGACCGATCGAACCTCGCCCGTCTGCTCGACGTTGTAGCAGATGCCGGCGAAGCCGCCCTGCCAGGGCAGCGAGTGCACGCGGCCGGGGTCGAACGAGGGGTTCTGCAAGCTGTCGACAAGGTTGGCCGCGTTCGGGATGTTGGCCTTGTTGAGCTCTTGGGTGTAGCCCAGCTGGATCCAGCGGTTGACCATCCAGTCGGTCAAGCACACCGTGTCTGCGCCGATGTCTTGACCGAGAGCGAGCTGGTCGCGCACGGTCGCGAAGTACGAGTTGTTGTCGTCGACGGTGATGAGGTAGTTGACGGCGATGCCGTACTGCTCTTCGAACGCCAGGAGGGTCGGGAAGTTTCCGTCATCGTCTTCATCGATGTAGAACGGCCAGTTCGCCCAGTTCAGCGTCGGGTCGTTGGCCGAGTTGTCTTCGGCGGGCCCGGCCGAGCTGTCGGCCGGCGTGCACGCGGCGAGCGCAAGAGCAGTGGCGCCCGCGCCGGTGCCGGCGAGCATGGTGCGACGAGTCAGCTGCGCACGCTTGGCCTGTGCGATCAGGCTGCGGATCATCGGGTCTTCGGGAAGAGGACGGTTCATGGCGTGCTCCTTCATGCGATTGCCGGTACGTCGGTGTCCGTTGCCGCTCGGGGGCGGTGAATCGATACTGTCACACGGCCGCCCGAACCCGCACCCCCGAACGCTTGATTCGGCCATTCTGAAACACAAATGTCACGAAATCAGCACTTCCATGAAAGAAACAGTGCGGAATCCATCGGTTTGGGGCGCTACGCTGAGTGTCGCAACGCAGCGCGGCGATGTGTCGATTCCCGCGCGCAACCGTCCGCGAGGAGACACTGATGAGAATCGCCGTTCCGGCTGAGGTCAAGAACAACGAGTACCGAGTGGCGATCACTCCCGCGGGCGTGCACGACCTGGTCGCGCACGGGCACGAGGTTCTCGTGCAGTCGGGTGCCGGTCTCGGTTCGTCGATCACCGACGCCGAGTACGCAGCGCAAGGAGCGCGCATCGTGCCCGATGCCGCGACGGCGTGGGGCGAAGCAGAGCTGCTGCTCAAGGTCAAAGAGCCGATCGCCTCCGAGTACGAGCACTTCAGAGACGGCATGGTGCTGTTCACCTATCTGCACCTCGCTGCCGAGAAAGACCTCACTCACGCACTGCTCGCGAGCGGCGTCACCGGCATCGCCTACGAGACCGTGCAGTTGCCGACCCGGGCGCTTCCCCTCCTCGCTCCGATGAGCGAGGTCGCTGGTCGCCTCGCTCCGATCGTCGGCGCGAACGCGATGATGCGACCGAACGGCGGCCCCGGTCTGCTCGTGCCCGGGGTTCCCGGAACCGACCCGGCGAACGTCGTCGTGCTCGGCGGCGGAGTCGCCGGAACGAACGCCGTGGCGATGGCTGTCGGCCTCGGTGCTGAAGTGACCGTTCTCGACACGAATATTCAGCGCTTGCGCGAGCTCGACGCGCTCTACAGCGGCCGAATCCGCACCATCGCCTCGAACGGCTATGAGATCGAGAAGGCCGCGGTGCGAGCAGATCTGCTCATCGGCTCGGTGCTCATCCCCGGAGCGAAGGCTCCGAAGCTCATCAGCAATGAGCTCGTCTCGCGCATGAAGCCTGGCAGCGTTCTCGTCGACATCGCGGTCGATCAGGGCGGCTGCTTCGCCGACTCTCGGCCGACGACGCACGCAGAGCCCACGTTCGCCGTGCACGACAGCATCTTCTACTGCGTTGCGAACATGCCGGGCGCGGTGCCGACCACCTCGACCTACGCCTTGACCAACGCGACGATGCCCTACGTTCGTGCGATCGCGAACCTGGGGTGGCGAGATGCTCTGCGCGCCGATGCGTCTCTCGCGCTCGGGCTGAACACGCACGCCGGCACCGTCACGAACGGCCCCGTGGGCATCGCGCACGCCTTGCCGTCGATCGAGCCCGCCGAGGCTCTCGCCTGACGAGCATCACGGCCGCGCCAGCGTCTGCCACCTGGCTCTGACGGGCGGTGAACCCGGTTCGGCCACCCAGCACTCCCCCGCGCGGGTGTCGAGGGGGGCCAGGCTGTCGCGGCACCCGAGCACCGCTCGCACGTCGGCCGGATCGACTCTGGTGAGCACGACCGGTGCGCTCTGCCGGGCGATCGACAGCACGCCCCACACCGACTGCCACGCTTCGGGAGTGGCGATCATGATGCGAGGATCGAGCGCCACGCTGCTGTCGGGGTCGAACGAGTGCGCCCCGAGACTGCGCACGTCGACGACGAGCCGACGCTCGCCGTGGTGGGCAGCGACCTGCTCGACGACCTCGGAGACATGGTTCGTGACGACGATGACGTCAGTCGCCTGCGGCAGTCGCCACACCGCCGCGCGACCGTCTGCCGGTGGGGGCAGCGCCGACGAGGGCATGAGCGAATGCAGCTGCAGCTCGTGCCACCAGCCCCTTCCGGCTGGCGCTCTGCGATCGAAGAGCCCGCGCGGGGCGCCGACCAGAGCATGCTCGTCTGCATCGGTGCAGCGCAGCATCACGCGACTCTCGAAGCGAGCGAGCAGTGCGGCTGCCCCGGGTGTCGAGATCGAGAGCGCGGCCGCAGCGGCGCCGCCCGCGGCACGCACTGACCGCACGGCGGCGTCCCACAGCGCGAGCAGCTCACCACTGCGCTCGCCCGCGCCGCTGACGAGCTGATCGAGGTCGTCAGCCAGCAGCAGCGTGCAGCCGATGGAGCCCTTCGACAGTCTCTCGAGGATCGCCCACGCTGCCGGAAGCGCAGCCGGCAGCACCACGACCGCGGCGTGCTCAGCAGCCTGTTCTGCAAGGGTTGCCAGCACCGTGGTGCGTCCGCTGCGAGCAGCGCCCTGCACCGCGAGCGAACCGTCTCTCTGGGGCACCCAGCGCGCGATCTGCCGGCACCGGTTGTCAGGATCATCGAGCACGCCGAAGTCGATCGTGCTCATCGGCGACGACGACTCGCCTGGCTCGATCGGCTGCTGCGATCTCAGGGCAGCAAGGTCGTCAGCGCTCACGAGGTCGGGCAGGGGCGGGCACCAGGTGCTGCTCGCCGGCTCGTGGCCGGACCACCGTCGACGAACCACCGTGATGTCGTCATCGCTGATGACCGCGATCTGCAGCAGGCGAGTGCCGCGCTCGTCGACGAGCGCCGCGCGGCCGGGAGGAGCAGTGACGAGCTCTCGAGCGAGATCGCCGACGATGGCGGCCGATGAGACCTCGGTGACCCGAAACGAGATGCGCACCGGGCAGTTCGCCGAGATCGCGTCTCTCACGATGCTGTTGGGGTGCTGGGTGCAGAGCACCAGGTGCACGCCCAGCGATCGACCTCGAGCGGCCAGGTCGCTGAAGACCGCATGCACGTCGGGAAAAGCCTCGATGAGCGCCGCGTACTCATCGACGAGCACGAGAAGCCGCGGCAGCAGTTCAGGGTGGTCGCGAAGGTCGCGGACTGCGGCCTCGGCGAGTGCTCGCTCTCGGTGCCGCAGTTCGGCACGCAGCGCTCGCACGGCGCGCTGCGCGACGATCGGGTCGAGGTCGGTGACCAACCCCGCCGAGTGAGGAAGGTCGGTGAGCCCCGCAAAGGTGGCGCCGCCCTTGAAGTCGACGAAGAGCAGTTGCGCTCGGCTCGGGGGCGCCGCAGCCGCCCAGCCCAGAGCGAGAGCGCGCAAGAACTCGCTCTTGCCGCTGCCGGTCGTGCCGCCGACGATCGCATGCGGGCCCGCCGCGACCAGGTCGATCTCATCGACCCCTGATGCTCCGACGCCGACGACCACTCCAGATAACTCGGCATCGTCGCGCCCACTGCACTCGAGCGAGCTCCAGGCGAGCGACACGGGCAGCTCTGCGCTGCCGCCACCGGCGCTCGGCAGAGTGCTCACCTGGCGCCTTGTCATGAACTCGGGGCGAACTCGACGCACCGCGGCCCCTGGCACCTGAAGGTCGAGAGCCGTTGCCGAACGAACGGTGATGACTGCGGCGTCGCCCGGCGACGTCTCGACGGCACCCCGCCGTTCGATGCGGACACCCGGCTCGCGACTCCACCGCCGCGCCAGAGCGTCAGCCACGAGCCCTTCGCCGACGAGCACGATCGGCCCCCGATCGATCATCACGGCAAGCTGAGGATTGACGGCGGCTCGAGCGAGCATCCGTCGACGCCGCTCGTCGTCGTCAGACTCGCCGTAGGGTCGCGAGATGTCAGCGGCGATCGCGCTCGGCCCCGCCGCGGTGCCGATACGCAGAGGCGAGCGCGCCCGCCGTTCGCGATCGCTGAGATCGATGAGCGGATGCCGCTCGTCGAGTGCCACTCGTTCGGCGTGGTGCGCTCGGTCGATCTCGACCTCGAAGAGCTGGCACTCTCGGTCGAAGCGCTCGCGCTCGGCCCTCACGTGCCGTCGACCCGCGCGGCGCGCATCGAGCAACGAGGCGATGGCGATGATCGGCCCGAGCGCGGCGAACATCAGCATGAAGGGCGAGCCCACCACGAGGCCGATGACAACGGCTGCCACCACCGGCGCCACGACGGCGACCAGCGGGAAGGGTGCGCGCGCTGCGGGGCGCGGCGGCTCGGGCAGAGGGGGCAGTCGCATGGCGCGACGATCTCAGCACGGTCTCGCGGTCGAGCTCGACGTCGCTCTCGCACCTGTGAGCACTCGCGCTCGATCGAGTGGTGGGGAGGGAGGGTCTAGGTGACGATGACGTGCTGCTCGCCGAGGTCGATGCGGGTGCCCCGAACCACGGGGTATCGGCGACCAGGCTCGCACTGCCGTGGTTCTCGGCCGGGTTCGCGAACCACAGATCCGTTGCCGGAGTGTCGGTCGCACACCCAGAACACCCCGTCGGCCTGACCGAACTCGAGATGGGTCTTCGAGACAGAGCGCCCCGGGTCGACGATCGTGACCAGATGGTCGACGTACTCCCCCGGCTCGGGGCGCGGATTGCGACCAGCGAGCCCGGAGCCGAGCACCGTGTAGCTCTCGCCCGTGCTGAATTGCAGCACGAAAGGCGCCCCTGCTGGGTGTCGAGGCACGAGCCGCGTGCTCTCGGTGTCGACCTCGATCGTCGGCAGATCGAGCGGCAGCGGTGCTGGCAGCGGGTCGATCACTCGCGTGTCTCCGCCGAGCGGCTGCCCGCACTCGGCGCAGTACAGATCGTCGGCGAGCGCCGCAGTGCCGCACGCGTCGCACGCTGCTGCGGTGTCGCTTACTGCGCCGTCGGGCACCGCGCTGCCGGGCACTGCGCTGCCGGGCACTGCGCTGCCGGTTGCCGCTCGCGCGGGCTGTGCAGACTCAGGCTCGGGCTCAGGCTCTGGTTGCGGCTCCGCCTCAGGCTCTGGTTGCGGCTCCGGCTCCGGCTCTGGTTGCTGCTCCGGCTCCGTGACCGGGTCCAGCTGCGCCGTGACGGGCGGCACGGGCCTGTCGACGACGACGGGGGCGATCACCGCCGCCGTCACTGAGCGTCCGCACTCGCCGCAGAACATGGCGATCGGCGGCAGGTCTGCCCCGCAGTGCTGGCAGGTCATCGACTTCGGCCCCCCATCGTCGCTCGCCTCTGTTCAGGATATCGACGCAGCGACCTGGGCGAGATCGCGGCCCGCCAGCGCTCGCGGCGGGGCAGGCCGTCGGTGAGGGATGCCCGCACCGCGTCAGAGGCCGCCCACACTCGCTCGGCTTCGTGCGATGTGGGTTCTTCGGGCGCGTACACCGCCCGATCGGTCACTCTCGCGAGCACGAGCGCAGCGGGGCGCCCGAGCGCCACAGCGATTTCGGTGCGCGTCGCGGCGGTCGGCAGAGCGATCCGAAGGTCGCGCGCATGGTCGGTGACATCGCTCCATCCACCGAGAATGCGCACCGCGGGGTCGGCGGCATTGCGTCGGCGACGCCGCCGCAGCGCCTTGGCCACGGCGACAGCGATGAGGGGCGCTGCGATGAGCCCCGCCACCAGCAGCACCCATCCCGCGACGGTGATGATCGCGAGCACCGCCTGCCAGAACGGCGAGAGCGCAGGGTCATCGGCCTGCTCGATCTCGGGCGGTGCGAGCTCTTCGAGCGCCGGTGGGTCGTCGACCGGGGGCTGCGGCGCATTCTGCGGCCGCGACACCGGCACGGGGTCTTCTGGCTCGGCAGGGGGCAGCTCGCGTCGTTCGGGCACGACATCGATCGCGACCCATCCGTCGGCCGCCGTCGACACTTCGATCCACGCCGTCAGCTCGTTCTCGAGCAGCGCGACCGTGCCTGACTGCTCGAGGGGGCCGTAGCCGAGCACCACTCTCGACGGAAACCCGATCTCGCGGGCGATGAGCGCGGCAGCGGCGGCATACTGCTCGGCATCGCCCACCATCGGGCGGCGCGTGAGCAGCTCATCGAGACGATCGATCGAGTGACCGGCCCGACTCGGTGCTTCGTCGTCGCTCACGCCGTGACTCAGGTAGCCGTCGCGCGCCAATCCCTCGAGCGCAGCGCTCAGTCGCTCGCCCGGCGTCTCGGCGTCAGCCGCGACCGCGTCGAGCCAGTCGCGCAGCGACTCGGGAACAGCCACGATGCCGGGCACCGCGGCCTCGCCCGGCACGGCGTCAGCAAGCGGTCGGGCCGAGGTCGACGGCATGACGACCTCGAGACGGTATTCGATGCCGGGCGACGTGCCGCCGACAAGAGCCGCCGTGCCGGTCACTGCGTTGAACACGAATCGATCGCGCTCATCGGCAGCCTGGGCACCCAGAAACTCGATCGCGGCGAACTCGCCCACCATCGGCAGCCAGACGCCGGTCTCTCGGGCGAGCTGTACCGACACTGCGGCCCGCTCGCCGATCGATCCGCTGAGATCACGCACCGTCGGGATGCGCACGAACCGCCCTGATGCGCTGTCGACCTGATCACTGCCCACCGCGAAGACCACTCCGTCGTAGCTGTCGAGTGCCGCGAGCCTGATGCGGGCTCCGAGCGGTGCCCCTTCGACGGTCAGCGCCACCTGCTCTGCGACCTCAGGCTCGAACGACGCCCGGTAGGCCGACAGCGGGCTGGGCTGCTCGAGCGGTTCGAAGGGGCGTTCGACGATGGTGCGCAGCACAGTGCGGTCTGCCGGCGGCGGCAGTGCCGCCACCACGGCGGCTCCCGTGCCTCCTGCGACGAGCACGAGAGCGAGCGCGGCCGCGACAGTGCGCACTCCGCGCGCGCGCGGGTCTCGCCACGCCGTCGACGGCAGCGTCGTCGTCGAGTCGGCGTGCCGATGCCGACGCCACACCGCCATCCACATGAGCAGCACCGCCGCGAACACGATCGCGGTCGAGATCGGCAGTGCCACTCGTTCGGCACCGAGCGCGATCGCCCAGGGGAAGGCGATGAGCGGAACAAGCGCCGAGAGTTCGCCGGCTCGCGTGCGCAGCGCGATGCTCAGGGTCAGCAGGGGTCCGACGAAGAGCATGACGAGAGCGGGCACCAGCAGTGCTTGATAGTTGCCGACCGGCAGATCGATGGTGACCAGCTGCCTCCACCCGAGTGCGACTCCGGCGAAGAGGTCGAGCAGTCCGCTCGGTTCGGGCAGCACTCCGTAGACGGTGCGCGACGGCACGGCCAATGGCACCCCTATGACGGTGAAGATGGCGACGGCCGCGGCCATCACTCCCCACGCCGGCCAGCGCGCGATCGTCGTCCAGATCGCGAGCGCGACGGCCAGCGTGATCGACACTGCGGCGAGCACGACGAACGAGCGGTCGAGGTAGATCGGCCACAGCACGAGGGCGATGACCGACCAGGAAGCCACGGTGAACGCGCTGGCGGTCGCGATCACTGCGGGCCGCTGCATCGGCTTCTGGGCGGTGCCGGATGCTCTCACCACGTGTCGGCCCCCTGCATCGCACGACGCAGATCACCGAGTGAGCCGATCGTGACGACCGAGAACGGGCCCAACCGTCGACGACCCGGAATGCGCTCGGGGTCGCACTGCAGCACGACCACCTCGACCGAGGGAGGCAGACCCGCGGCGGCGCTGCGCAATCGGGCGGGCGTCACTGTCGAGCCCACGACGAGCAGCGCCACTGAGAGGCCGCGAGTGCTCTCACCCGCCAATCGTGCGACATCGAGAATGCCGAGAGCGGCCGGGCCGTGCTCGACGACCGCGAGGTCATCGAGCAACCTGAGCGGGGTCAGGGTCGAGAGCGCGCGCAGGGCGACGACGGTGCGCTTGGCGAAGTCTGGGGTGACGGCGCTGACGACGACCGCGAGCTCGCGCGCATCTTTGATCGCACGCGCACCCAGGCTTCCCGTGACGCTCACTGCGAGTTCGAACTCGGCATCAGAGCCGAAGTCGACGCTCGCGATGCCCAGTGCGATCACGATGCGGCTGCGTCGGGTCTCTTCGAACTGGCGCACCATGAGTGCGCCGGTCTTCGCGGTCGACTTCCAATGGATGTGCCGCCGGTCGTCGCCGGCGACGTATTCGCGAATGGCGTGGAATGCGAGGTCGCTCGGAGTGAGATCGCGCGTCGCCTGCCCTTCCAGGTCGCGCACGAGACCGGTCGAGGTCGAGGGGATGTCGATGGTGCGGGGGTGCACGATGATCTCGCTCGCCCCGGTCAGCACCAGCTCGCGCCGAACGAGCCCGATCGGGTCGGCGCGCACCGTGCGCACCGGGCCGAGGGTGATTCTGCCGCGCCGGTCGGTGGGCACGGTCACGTCGAGCTCGATGCCCGCACCCGCCGCCAGGCCCGGCACGTGAAGGGTGGCCACTCCTGCGCCCACCGGAACTTCGACGACGTGGGCGAACGATCGCCGGCGCGTCGGGTTGCTGACCTCGAGTCGTGCGGCCGCCGAGTCGCCCACGGCGATGCGACTGGGCGGAGGGTGCACGATCACCGAGACGCGAGTGCGGCCCGCGAGGTACACGACTGCCACGATGCTGAGCGTGGCGCCGATGACTCCGAGCACGATGAGCTCGGTCCATCCCCACGAGTATCCGGCGATGAGCGAGAGCGGAACGATCGCGAGCACCGACCAGCCCAGCGCCGTGATGACCTCAGAGGCTGAGCGCATCGATGCGACGAGCAGGTCACGCAGCGTGCGTGCCGCACGCACGGAGACGACGAGGGCATCCGCTGCCCAGCCCGAGCGTTCGCCGACGATTCGTGTGCGGGCCGTGGTGACCGTCGAGGCGATCGTCGTCTCGTCGGCTGGTCGTCGCGGGTGCTCGGCCGTCGTCGCGCGCACTGACCGCCCGGAGGCGGGGCTCATCACACGGCGACCCGGTCGCTCGGCGGCGGTGTCTCGACCAGGATCTGGGCGATGACCGCACCCGGTGTCACACCGTCGAACTCAGACTCGGGGTCGAGGTTGAGTCGATGAGCGAGCACCGGCTCGGCGAGTGCCTTCACGTCGTCAGGCACGACGTAGTGCCGGCCCTGGATGGCGGCGAAGGTCTTCGCACAGCGGATGAGCGCGAGCGCCCCGCGCACGCTTGCTCCGAGTCGCACGTCGGGGTGCGAGCGGCTGGCATCGACGAGCCGGGCGATGTAGTCGGTGACAACAGGGTCGACATGCACCGTGCGAGCAACAGCGATCATCTCGCGAACGACGTCGAGCTCGATGACCGGCTCGACGACGGCGGCACGAGCACCGCCAGCGCCGTCGAGAATGCGCACCGTCGCCGCGTGATCTGGATAGCCGATCGCCGTTTTCATGAGAAACCGGTCGAGCTGTGCTTCTGGCAGCCGATAGGTTCCCGCCTGCTCGATGGGGTTCTGCGTGGCGATCACGAGAAACGGTGCCGTCACGGGGTGCGTCACGCCGTCGATCGTCACGTTTCCTTCTTCCATGACCTCGAGCAGCGCAGACTGGGTCTTCGGGCTGGCGCGGTTGATCTCGTCGGCGAGCACGACCGTGGCGAAGACCGGGCCAGGGTGAAACTCGAATTCGCCGGTTCGCTGGTCGTAGACCGTCATGCCGGTGATGTCACCGGGCAGCAGATCGGGGGTGAACTGCACTCGAGTCGTGGTGCCCTTGATGCTCTGGGCGAGAGCGCGCGCCATCGAGGTCTTGCCCGTGCCGGGAACGTCTTCGAGCAGCAGGTGCCCCTCGCTCAGCAGCGCCGTGAGACTGAGGCGGATCACGTACGACTTGCCCAGCACGACCTGTTCGACGTTGGCGACGATACGGTCGACGACGCCAGCGAACCAGGCGGCCTGCTCAGGGGTCATAGTCACGGTCTGTACTCCCGGGTGTAGGTGGATGAACCGACGGCGACCGTCACCACGAGGCGCGGGTCGTCGGGTGGCGATGCGGTGATGATGCACGGCGATACCGCCGGGTCTCCGTCGACCGTTCCGCCCGTGCAGAGGTATGTCACCGAGCTGTATGCGCCCTGGTCGATCGCCGACCACGCGATCTCGACGCTTCGATCGCTGGGGATGGTGCCCAGATTGGTGATCGTCACGGTCGGATCGATGAGCACGGCGACGCCGAGAACGAACGGAGCAGACCAGCCGCCGCAGAGCAACTGCTCATACTGTCGGCACCCGCGCACCTCGACGACGAGGTCACGCGCGTAGTGCGCGGTGCCTGCAGTCAGGGCTCGCGGCATGGCCGCGACCCCCGAGGCGTCACCGATCGGCGACGACGTTGCAGCGTCGCGCAACTGGTACTGCACGAGATCGACGGCGTCGCCACCCGCTGTCGTGACGCCGGTGAGCCTGAAGTCCCAGCGGCCAGCACCGTTCGGTTCGGCGGCCGTCGTCGTGATGGCGGTGACCACGGTCGGCCGTGGGCGAGGCGTCGCGGTCACTTCGGCACTGGCGGTGCACCCCTGACCGTTGAAGGCGTAGACGACGACGCGATAGGTGGTGTTGACGGCAAGCCCGCCGAACACCGCCGATGTGGTCGATGACGGGTACGACGAGGTGCCCGAGGGCTGCGAGTGCACCGGTGCTCCCGCCTCGACCCCGCTCACGGTGCAGGCGGGCGGTGACCCTCCGCTGCCGATCCAGACGTAGTAGGCCTGAATCGACCGCCCGTTGTTCGCGAAGGCACCCTCCCATCCAACGCTCACCGAGTTCTCGCTCGAGCCTGTTTCGGCAGTCGAGCCCACAGCGGTCGGAGTCGAGATGATGAGCGGCGCACCTGCTGGCACCCCCGTGGTGGTCGCCGAGTTCCAGTTGGTGAGGGGGTCGAACGAGTCGTTGCGGGCACTCACCGTCACCGTGTACGACGTGCCGTTCGACAGCGCCCCGACATCGATCACGTTCAGCCAGTAGGTGGTGCCGACCGGGTCGTCGGCTGCGACCGACTGAGTGCGCGAGACGCTGCCGACGGTGACCCGATAGCTGCGGATGGGGCTTGCCGTGCTGTCTTGCGCGGGCTTGGTCCACCCGATGCGCAGGCCCCCGTCGAGGGGTGACACCCCGATGATGGTCGGCGCCGGGGGCACGAGGTCGCTCCAGACCGGGTCGGCGATCGTGGTCGCCGGCGACACTCCCTGCGCGTTCACCGCCACCACGCTCACTCGCACACGGTTGTCTGGCCCGTTGCCCGGTGTCGAGACCGTGCACGGCGAATTCGAGCACACGGTGGTCGCCGTCGATCCCGTGCTGACTCGCGTGAGCGTCACCTCGAATCGCTCGATCGCAGCGTTGTTGGAGGCTCCGGGAGACCACGCGACCGTGAGGCTTCGATCGGCGAACGACTGCACCCGCAGGTTCGTGACCGGATCAGGCACATCCTGCACCGAGATGCGTATCGATCCCCAGACGTAGCGCTCGGGATCGTTCGTGGCATCGGCAACCTGGTACTCGAGGTTCGTGTCGACCGCTGCCGCGTTGGCCCCGATCGTGGCCACGAGGGTCTGACCATCGGCGCTCGGCACGACACTGACTCCCGCGGGCAGCGCACCTTGATCGATGCCCCGCACCGCGACGACCCTCAAGGGCTGCCCGGGAAAGGGATTCGTCGCCTGGTCGTTGTCGAGCACGCGGATCGTCGTCGACTGCCCGCGCGGCGCGATGACCGAATCGGGAGCGGGCCGAGCGAGAGGGCGGGTCGACGCGACGACGGCGACCTGGATGCGCCCCGGGGTGCCTGGCGCTGCGTCGTCTCTCACGCCGAGGGTGACGCCCGTCGTCGACCCGCGCGGTGTGCTGGGGGGCACGCTCACGCGCAAGGTCTGACCAGAGAGTTCGACGACGAGACCCGGCGTCGGGCCGTCGACGATCGTGTAGGCCAGCTCGTTGAGATCATCGGGGTACGGATACGCCGTCACCCGCACGAGGTCGAGCACCCGCTCTTGCCCTGGTTCGAGTTCGAGACTCGCTCCGATGAAGGCGGGCGGTTGGTTCTCGCGAGGTGTCACCTCGATGGGCAGCACGATGGTCGCCACCCGGCCTGCCGGGTCGTTCGCGGTGGCTCCGTCGGTGACCTCGAACGTCATAGACGCCGGCCCGAAGTAGAGGTCGGCAGATCTGAACCGCAGGGTGCTCTCGTTCACCACGAGCGCGGAGCCGTCAGACTGGGTGGCGCTCACCGTCGCCGTGTCGGTCAGCCTGACGGGCGCCCCGCCCACTGCCACGACGTAGTCGTTGATATCGATCGTGATCGTCTGCTCGCTCACCACGGTGATGCGCGGAGCCCGACGGTCGAGTTGCGGCAGGGCGTCGTCGGTGCCGGGAACCCAGATGAACGCGGTGGATCTCACGGACGGGTCGGCTGGGTGCACCACCTGGAACGGGATGATCTGCCGCCGTTCATCGATGACGACGCGCACTCGGCGATCACTGAGAACGGTGGCCCCCGATTCGTAGCCGGGCACGAGCTGCAACCCGAGCTCGCTCACGTCTCCTTCGGCGAAGAACACCCGTGCGAGCACGTCGACCGCCACCTCGTCACGGTCGATGATGTCAGCCAGCGACAGCACCGTGTCGCGCGCGACCGGAGCGGAGAGCGGCGCGTCTGGGCTCACGGTGACCGTGATGAACGCCTGCGAGCCCCCGCCGAACTCGTTCTCGATCGAGTACACCAATCCGTACTGCCCGGCCGTCGACGGCGGGGTGACGCGCACGAAGCGAGCGTCGACCACTTCTGCCACGACGCTTGCGTCGTTGGCCTCGACGGCGGTGACCGTGAGTGCAGAGCCATCAGGGTCGGTGTCATTGTCGAGCACCGGCACGAGCACCGTGAACCCGGGCCTAATAAGAACCTGATCATCGTTGGCCACCGGGTTTCGCGCACCCTCGAGTCGAGCGCTGATGCCCACGCGCACGAGCCCTGACGCCCGGGCCCCGAGCGCGTCGACCACGGTGTATCGAAACTCGTCGGTGCCGGCGGCGTAGCTGCCTGCCCGGTAGTCGATGTAGTCGAGGCCGGAGTCGACGACCGAACCCTTCAGCGGGCTCGACTCTTGACCGATGACCTGCACCGAGTCGCCGTCTGGGTCCATGCCGTCGACGGGGATCGCGATGCGCACCGTGTCGCCGGCGATCACGCGCGCGACGACCGTGCGCGGCACGGGGGGCTGGTTGGTGGCCTCGTTCACTTCGCGAACGCTGATGCGCACGGTGGCCTGCGCGCGCTCTTGACCGAAGGGGCCGAGCACCTCGTAGACGGCGGTGAAGTCGCCCGGGGTGTCTGGTGCGAGGTATCGCAAGCGATCGCCTGCGACGAAGAGCAGCCCCGATGCTCCCGAAAGCCCTTGCACGAGCGTCGGGTTGAGGGTCAGGGGTTCGTCGTCAGGGTGCTCGTCGTTCGCCAGAACCGGAATACTGACAGCGTCGCCGACGCGCACAGTGATCGCATCGTCGACAGCGACCGGAGGCTGCAGCCGGTCTGGGCGCGGAATCTCGATGACGGTGATGGTTCCGGTCGACTCTGCCGCACCGTTGCTGATGCGGTAGTCGACTGACTGGGGGCCGTTGATGGGCCGCGTCAGGGTGATGCGGATGTCTCTCTGGTCGATCACCTCGGCACGGATGCCGCTGCCGGGCGAGACGCCCACGACTCCCGTGACCACGAGCACTCCGCCCCCCGGGTCGATGTCGGCGGTGGCGACCGCGACAGTGGCATTGCTGAGAGTGCGCACGAATGCCGTCTTGGGCACGGTGATGGGTGCGGCGCCGGCAGCGGGTGGCGCCGAGACGTCGATTCGGATCACCCCGGTCGCCGTCGTCGACCCGTCGGTCACGACGTATTCGAGATAGTGCGTTCGCACCTCGTTGCTCGAGAACCTGAAGACTCCGCGGTCGAGACTCGGTCTGATCGTCGCCCCGCTCTTGTCTGGCACCGCCGAGAGCCGGATGGTGCCGCTGCCACCTCGCACGTGCAGCAGGGGCTCGACGCGCACTTCTTGACCGGCGTAGGCGAGCACGATGAAGGGCTCGGCGATGATGGGCGTCTGCCCCACGGGTCGCACTGTCACGGCGAGCTCGCCGACGCTGCTGGCAGTGCCGTCGGTGACGGTAATGGCGACCGTGCGCAGTTCTCCTGCCCCGCCGTTCTCTGAGACCGTCACGCGGCCATCTGGCCGATACGTGACCACGTCGGGGGGCGGCATCGAGGCGTCGACCACATAGATGGGATCACCGTCAGGGTCGACCCAGTCGGCGAGCACGGCCGCGGTCGCGGTGCCTCCCTGGGCCACCGTCGTCTTGCTCGTGCGCACCTGCACAGGTGGCGAGTTCTCGCCCGGGGCGCGAACCGTGACTCGAACGACGGCCGAATCCGAGCCACCGCGACCGTCGGTGATCGTGTAGCCGAACTCGATCACTCCCGCCGCGGCAGGCTCGAGCGTCACCTGCAAGAGCTGCGCGTTGTTGATGAGATCGAGCCTGCCGACTCGAGCATCGATCTGCTCGAACTCGCTGATCTTGAGCACGTCACCGTTCGGGTCGGTGTCGTTCAGCAGCACCGGCAGCGATGTGGCGCGGCCAGGTCTCGCTCCGAAGTCGTCGTCGACCGCGATCGGCGGCAGCTGGGTGCGCTCGAGCTCGGGCGGGGTGTCGAGCTGCTCGAGCTGCTCCTCGCGCTCGTCTTCTTCCTCGGTGATGAGCTCATCCCAGTTGTCGATGAGCGCACCATCCGCCTGCACTGCCCACGCGGCGCCGCCCACGCGGTCGTTCAGCACGACCCGGTCGTCGCGAACGGCCATCGTGAGGTCGCTGCTGACCGACACCTGCTCGAGCCCGAGCTGCACGGTCTCATCAGCGCACCGTCGCCATGCGACCCCGTCTGTCCACGCCGCGAAAGCGCACTCGTCGACGACGACGGGCCGCGCAGCTGCGCCCTGTCGATCGACGACGAGCTCTGTGATGCTCGCGGTGTCGAGTGCGACCTCGACGAGCCCTCCGCGGTGGGCGACGAGCACCGTTCGCGCGTCGTCGCTCGCCTCTGCCAGCACGGCATCCGCTCCGGGTGGGATGACCGAAGAGAGATCGATCACGCCGGTCTCGACGTGCAGCAGTCGAGTGGCGGCCTCGAGCACGACCCACCGTCCATCGGCGATCGAGACCTGCAGTCGGGCGCTCGACGACACATCGATCTGCCACGTCGACTCGACACGATCTGTGCGGTCTGGCGCGATGAGATAGACCTCTCCGACCTCGGGCGATGCTGCGACGACGCCGAGCTCGTCGGAGGCACTCACGACGCTTCTGGGCCCGAATTGGAACGCGGCGACGGTGGCCGCGTCGAAGTCGGCGAACAGAGACCGTGGAGTGATCCACGTCTCACCCGTCGCCTGCGTGTGCACCACGACCGACGCAGAGGCCAGCAGAACCGTCGGCGACTCAGGCGGCAGCGCGATCGACTCGGCGACAGTGGCTCGTGCCACATCGAGGATCTCTGCCGTGGAGTTCGACTCATCGACGACGATGACGTCTGAGCCGCGCTGCACGACCCTCAGGCTCGACCCTTCGCCGGCGACCACGGTGTCGAGCGCGCCGATCTGCAGATTGGCCCGCCCGATCGACTGCACGTCGCCGTTGACGACCCACACAGCACCGTCGTTGAGGTCGAGCCGCTGAGCCTCGAAGCCGGTCGAGACGATGGCCACAGCCGCGACGACCGCAGCGATCACGGTGCCGCTGACAGCGGTGGCGGCAGTCGAGCGATGGCGGTCGACCCAGCGGCGAATCACGATGTCACTCTCCCGGCGCCTCGACGCAGCGCTCGCCACTGGCGGCACCCAGCCTGCCTTCGCGCACAACACGCACGGTCACGCACACCCGCTCGCCGGGGGGCGCAGCGACGACGAACTCGTTCGAACGCTGAAACGCCTCGGTGCCGTCGGCGAGTCGAACCTGGTACGAATCAGACTCGCTCAGGCCGGGGTCTGCCCAGGTGAACACCACCGTCGGCCCGTCGAGCACGGCCTCGATGTTCGAGACCCTGGGCAGCTCTCTGTCTCCGCCCTGAATGGCGACGAAGGTCGCTGTGGCCCCGAGGGCGATGATGACGAGCGACACCAGCACGAGAATCGCAGCCATCACGCGCGTGCGGCGCTGCGTTGCGCGGTTCACGGTGCTCGTGGGCTCTGAGCCCGTGTCAGCGGCCTCGACGAGGGCACGACGCCGTCGGCGTCGGTCGGGCGACGCGCCCACCGCCTTGTGGGGCGCCGCCCGCACGATGGTGCGGTCGGCGGGATCAGCCATGGTGGCGAGCGCCCAGTCGTCCATGGCCACGTCTGCCTGAGTGGCGACGACGCCCAGTTCAGCTTCGACGCGCTGCAGATCGCGCACGAGCTCGAGCACCGACTGCTGTCGCTTCGCCGGGTCTCGACTGAGAGCTCGCGTCAGCACCGCCTCGAGCGACGCCGGCACGTCGTCCCGGCCGAGCGCTGGCACTCGCGCGCGTGAGATGCGCGCGATGAGGTCGTCGGCACTGTTCGACCCGTCGGTCACCTCGAACGGCGAGCGGCCGGCGAGCAGCGTGTACACGGTTGCGGCGAGAGACCAGACCTCGCTCTGCACGGTGCCCGCCGTGTCGTCGAGCAGCACCTCGGGCGCCGACCACGGAATCGACATGCCGATCGTGTCAGCACTGGTCGCTGCGCTGAGGGTCGAGGCGATGCCGAAGTCGCTCAGCACGGGGTGCCCGTAGGCCGTCATGAGAATGTTCGAGGGCTTCACGTCGCGATGCAGCACGCCGCTGCGATGCGCGGTCTCGATGGCGCTGCCGATCTGCACGCCGATGCGCAGCACGTCGGTCACGGGAATGCGCTCTGTGCGATAGCGCGCACTCAGCTGCGCCGAGCACAGCTCCATTACGAGATAGGGTCGTCCGTCTGCCGAGATGCTCGCCTGGTACACCGTGAGAATCCCGGGATGCGATGACAGCTGCGCCATGAGGTTCGCTTCGACCTGGAACATCTGGCGAACATGCTCGGTGACCACGTCGGCGAGCAGCACCTTCACGGCGACCTGGCGACGTGGCATGTTCTGCTCGTAGAGGAACACGTCGGCGAATCCGCCGCTTCCGAGCAGGCGCACGTGACTGAATCCGGGCAGGATGGGTGGCTCTGATGGTCGTCGACCGGCCATGGAGATCCCCCTTCCCGCACGTGTCGTCTCAGTGTAGAGAGTGCGGCGGTTCAGTCGCCCGGAGCCCGCACAACGTCGATGACGATGACGGTGATGTTGTCGCGGCCGCCTTGAGCGAGCGCGGCATCGACGAGGGCGTTCGCCGTCTCGCGCGCACTCAGCCGCGCGGCGAGGTGCAGCCTGAGGCGCTGCAGCGGAACCTCTTTCGTCAACCCGTCTGAGCACAGCAGCAGTCGCATGCCTGCGCGCAGTTCGAGCTGGCTCATGTCGATGTCGGGTTCGAGCGAGAAGCCGACGGCCCGCGTGATGACGTTCGACTCTGGATGGTCTTCGGCCTGCTCTGCCGTCAGCTGGCCGGCATCGACCATCTCTTGCACGATGGAGTGGTCGACGGTGACCTGCTCGAGGTCGTTGCCGACGAATCGGTACACGCGCGAGTCGCCGACGTTGAAGACGCTCACAACCGGTCGACCGTCGACGAGCGACAACCCCACGCCGGTGACCGTGGTGCCGATGCCGAGCTCGTCGTCGTCGAGCTCGTGGATGTCTGCCGTCGCCCTGTGCAGTGCTTCGACGATCGCGGCCGGTTCGATGAACTCGCCGTCGACGGCCGCCTGCAGTCGACGGACGACCGCATCGCTCGCGCGATCGCCGTGCGAATGGCCGCCCATGCCGTCTGCGATCGCGAAGAGCGGCACATCGGCGAGATAGCTGTCTTCATTCACCGTGCGGCGGTACCCGGTGTGGGTGACGCCGTGCCACGACAGCTCGACCGCATCGCTGCGATCAGGAAGCGTGACGGTGTGGCGTACGCTGCTGCGGCCGAGGGCGGTCACGGTGGGCTCCGGTGGTCGATGGCGGTGTCACGCCCCCTCTGCATGGGGTGACGCGATGAACTCGAGCTGCACGCCGTCGCAGAGTTCGATGACGGCGTCGGGGAGCACCGCGCACGATTCGCCGCGACGCAATCGACGTGAAGCCCCCCCTGCCCAGTGTACGGTCACTCCGTTGGTCGACCCGAGATCGTGCACCACGATCGTGTCTCCGACCTGCTCGACACGCACGTGACGCGCCGACACCTCGCCGAATTCTGCCGGAATGACGACACGCCGAGCCGGAAGCCGCTCGGGCACTCGCGGCGGTTCTGGCCGCCGCCCGATGTCGACGGGTCGATCGAGCGGCACCACCGCGCTCGAGCCCCGCACGCTCACCGACCAGGCGACGCTCGGGTCGGGCTCGGGCTCGGCCACGGGCGGAAGCGACGCTGGCCGAGCGGCTCGCGACAGCACGGTCGGCTCGATGAGACGAATGATGGTGTCGTCGAGATCGCCGGTGTCGTGCATCACGAGTGCCCCCGCTGCTGTCAGTCGCCGAGGTACGACATGACGTGCTTGATACGGGTGTAGTCGTCGAAGCCGTAGTGCGAGAGGTCTTTGCCGTAGCCGGAGTGCTTGAAACCACCGTGCGGCATGTCGCTCACGAAGGGGATGTGGGTGTTGATCCAGACGCACCCGAAGTCGAGATCGCGGCTGAACCGCATGGCGCGTCCGTGGTCGCGCGTCCACACCGATGCGGCGAGCGCATACCTCACTCCATTGGCCAGCGCGAGCGCCTCCTCGTCTGTGCTGAAGCGTTGCACCGTGAGCACGGGCCCGAAGATCTCTTCCTGCACCGCTTCGTCGTCTTGCCGCATGCCGGTGACGATCGTCGCCGGCCAGAAGTAGCCGACATCGCCCTGCCGAGTTCCGCCGGTGACGATCTCGGCGTGACTCGGCAGCCGGTCGATGAACCCGGCCACTCGCTCGAGCTGGTGCGCGTTGTTGAGGGGCCCGTAGAAGACGCCGTCTTCTCGGGGCGCGCCGGTGCGCGCGTGAGAGCGAGCGCGTGCGACGAGAGCGGCCACGACGTCGTCATGCACCGATTCGTGCACGATGACGCGAGTTGCCGCTGTGCAGTCTTGCCCTGCGTTGAAGAAGGCCGCGAGCACGAGCCCTTCGGCCACCTTCTCGGGGTCGGTGTCGGCGAACACGATTGCGGGCGCCTTGCCGCCGAGCTCGAGGTGCACGCGCTTCAGGTCGCTCGCCGCTGCCTTCGCGACCTCCATGCCCGCGCGCACCGACCCGGTGATCGCGACCATCTGCGGGGTGGGGTGCTGCAGCAGCGCCGCGCCCGTCGTGCGGTCTCCGAGCACCACATTGAGCACTCCAGGGGGCAGGATGCCCGCCGCGAGCTCGGCGAGACGAACGGTCGACTGCGGGGTGGTGTCTGAGGGTTTGAGCACGACGGTGTTGCCCGCGGCGATCGCGGGGGCGATCTTCCAGATCGCCATGTTGAGCGGGTAGTTCCAGGGCGTCACCTGCCCGATGACCCCGATGGGCTCGCGTCGCACGAATGAGGTGTGGTCGGCGAGGTACTCTCCCGCCGAGCGCCCCTCGAGGTCGCGCGCGGCGCCGGCGAAGAAGCGCAGCTGATCGACAGACTGGTCGATCTCGTCGGCCACGAGCGTGGCTCGCGGCTTGCCGGTGTCGTGCGATTCGAGGTCGGCGAACTCTTCGGCGTGCTCCGCCATCGCGTCGGCAAGGCGGAACAGCGCGAGCTGCCGTTCAGCGGGAGTCGTGCGCCCCCAGGTGCCGAACGCCCTCTCAGCAGCGCCGTAGGCGGCGTCGATCTCGGCCTCTGTGCTGATCGGCGAGCGGGCATAGACCTGCTCGGTCGCCGGGTCGATCAGGTCGAGGTGGGTCTCGGCCGAACTCGCCACGACCTCGCCGTCGATCACATTGTGCAGAATCGGAGTGCTCATCTCTCCACTGTATCGCGGCATCCTTCCGTCAGACCAACCTCTGACGACTGATTTCGTCGTTCTGAGCCACCGTTCTCTGCGGATTCACTTGTGAATGCCGCGCGGGGCTGACAGAATCGGGCCATGGCCTCTCGATCCAAGCCGATTCACCTCGACGACGTGTCGAAGGCCATCGTCGAGCAGTTGCAGACCGACGGTCGCCGATCGTACGCCGAGATCGGCAAGGCGGTCGGTCTGAGCGAAGCGGCGGTGCGGCAGCGCGTGCAGAAGCTCACCGAGGCCGGCGTCATGCAGGTGGTCGCGGTGACTGATCCGATGCAGCTCGGCTTCTACCGGCAAGCGATGATCGGCGTGCGGGTGGTCGGAGACACCGCGCACGTGGCCGAGAAGCTCAGCCAGATTCGCGCGGTCGACTACGTCGTGCTCACGGCAGGCAGCTTCGACATTCTGGCCGAGGTCGTGTGCGAGAACGACGACGACCTCATCGATCTGCTGAACAAGCAGATACGCACGATCGCGGGCGTGCAGTCGACCGAGACCTTCGTCTACCTGAGACTGCAGAAGCAGTTCTACAACTGGGGAACCCGATGAGCCCGCCCGCGACGACGCCCACCACGACCGAGAACCACACGACCCCTCACATGAGAGAGCACAGCGACATGACGATCGACACCACCATCGCACCGGCAGGGGCCGCGCTCGACGCCGCCACCGAGGCCGACCTGCAGCAGAAGGCGAAAGACCACCTCTGGATGCACTTCGCACGTCAATCGGGCATGGAGGCGGGCAACGGCGTGCCGATCATCGTGCGCGGCGAGGGCCACCACGTCTACGACTCGCACGGCAAGAAGTACATCGACGGGCTCTCGGGGCTCTTCGTCGTGCAGGTGGGCCACGGGCGCGAGCGACTCGCCGAGGCGGCGCGCAAGCAGGCAGAAGAACTCGCGTTCTTCCCGCTCTGGTCATACGCTCACCCGACCGCGATCGAGCTTGCCGACCGCTTGGCCGACTACGCCCCCGGCGACCTCAACCGCGTGTTCTTCACCACTGGTGGCGGCGAGGCGGTCGAGTCTGCCTGGAAGCTCGCGAAGCAGTACTTCAAGCTCACCGGCAAGCCCATGAAGCACAAGGTGATCTCACGCGCGATCGCCTACCACGGCACTCCGCAGGGTGCGCTGGCCATCACCGGAATTCCCGGCATGAAAGAGATGTTCGAGCCGCTCACCCCCGGCGGGTTCCGTGTTCCGAACACCAACTACTATCGCGCCGCCGAGATGGGCTTCACCGGCTCGCTCGAAGAGTTCGGCCAGTGGGCCGCGAACCGCATCGAAGAGGCCATCCTCTTCGAAGGCCCCGACACTGTCGCCGCCGTGTTTCTCGAGCCCGTGCAGAACTCGGGCGGCTGCTTCCCGCCTCCTCCCGGGTACTTCCAGCGCGTGCGCGAGATCTGCGACCAGTACGACGTGCTGCTCGTGAGCGACGAAGTCATCTGCGCCTACGGCCGCATCGGCGAGATGTTCGCCTGCACAGCCCTCGGCTACGTGCCTGACATCATCACCTCGGCGAAGGGCCTCACGAGCGGCTACTCCCCGCTCGGCGCGATGATCGTGAGCGACCGACTGTACGAACCGTTCAAGCACGGGCAGACCGCGTTCTACCACGGCTACACCTTCGCCGGGCATCCGGTGTCGGCCGCGGTCGCGCTCGAGAACCTCGACATCATGGAAGAAGAGGGCATTCTCGAGCACGTGCGCGAGAACTCCCCGAAGTTCCGTGCCGCCCTCGAGCGGTTGAAAGACCTGCCGATCGTCGGCGACGTGCGCGGCGAGGGCTACTTCTTCGGCATCGAGCTCGTGAAGAACAAAGAGACGCGCGAGACCTTCAACGAGGACGAGTCAGAGCGGCTGCTGCGCGGGTTCCTCTCGAAGGCGCTGTTCGACGCCGGGCTCTACTGCCGTGCCGACGACCGCGGAGACCCCGTGATCCAGCTCGCTCCCCCGCTGACGATCGGGCCTGCCGAATTCGACGAGATCGAAGCGATTCTTCGCAGCGTGCTGACCGAGGCTGGAACACTGCTCTGAACGCGAGCGACTACCGCGATCTGAGCTACTGGCACGCGTCGATCGCTGATGATCTGACGCCGCGCCCCGCCCTGCCCGGCGACCTCGACGCGGACGTCGTGATCATCGGCGGCGGGCTCACCGGACTCTGGACGGCCTACGAGCTGCAGAAGCGAGACCCCGCCCTGTCGATCGTCGTGCTCGAGAAAGAGATCGCCGGCTTCGGCGCCTCGGGTCGCAACGGCGGCTGGTGCAGCGCGCTCTTTCCGGCGTCGACGGCGGCACTCGAGAAGCGGCACGGCCGCGAAGCGGCCCTCGCGATGCGCCGCGCCATGGTCGACACCGTCGACGAAGTGGGCCGAGCAGCGGCAGAGGCCGGCATCGACTGCGACTACGTGCGCGGCGGCACGATCGTCTACGCGCGAGACGAGGTTCAGTGGCGTGCCGCGCAGCGCGAGGTCGACAGCGCCCAGAGCTACGGTGTCGATGCGCTCGAGCTGTGGCAGGCCGATCGGGTTCGCGCGAGGGACGCCCGGGGGGCGGTCTACACGCTGGCCTGTGCGCGACTGCACCCGGCCAAGCTCGTGCGCGGACTGGCCAGGGTCGTGGAAGAGCGTGGCGCGAGCATCCACGAATCGACGACCGTGCTGCGCTGGCAGCCCGGCGTCGTCGAGACCGATCGCGGACGCGTGCGCGCGCGGCACATCGTCGTGGCGCTCGAAGGCTACTCGGCCACGGTCGCCCAGACCCGTCGACGCGTGCTGCCGCTCTACTCGCTCATGATCGCGACGCAGCCACTCGACGCACAGATCTGGAGCGAGCTCGGCATCGAGCACGGCCAGACCTTCTCAGACGGCCGCAACCTGACCATCTACGGTCAGCGCACAGCCGACGACCGCATCGCCTTCGGAGGACGAGGCGCCCGATACCACTGGGGCAGCACGATCAGCCCAGACTACGACCGAGTCGACCGCGTGTTCCGCCACCTCGAGGCGACCCTGCACGACCTCTTCGCCGCACTGCCCGACCTCGAGATCGAGCACCGGTGGGGCGGGCCGCTCGGCGTGCCGCGCGACTGGCACGCGAGCGTCACCTACGACCCGCAGTCGGGCATCGGCTCTGCGGGAGGGTACGTCGGCGACGGCCTGTCGACCACCAACCTCGCCGGGCGCACCCTCGCCGACCTCATCACGGGGCACGAGACCGACCTCACGAGGCTGCCCTGGGTCGGCCACCGATCGCCGTCGTGGGAGCCCGAGCCCCTGCGGTTCATCGGCGCCAACGCCGGCCTGCTCGCCATGACCGCCGCCGACGCCGAGCAGCGCATCACCCGCCGGCCGTCGCTCGTGGCTCGAGCGATGGCGCCGCTCACCGGGCACTGAGCACGGTCACCCGCCGGTCGGCGACTCGGCTGCCGGCGAGCCGACGTGCAGTCGACACGCAGGAGGCTCGGAGCAAAGCCGTCTAGCGTCGCTCACGCGCGAGGGAGGTGCGATGACGACGAGTGGCGCGGCAGCAGACCGGTCGACCGCCGGCTCGTCGACAGCACCCACCGCGCCACGCGCGCGCAGCCATTCGGCGTTGGCGCTCGTCGCGTTCATCGCGATCGTCGCCGCCGTCGCCGCGTTCGGCTCGATCACCTCCGCGTCGGCGATCGACGGCTGGTACGCCGAGACTCCGAAACCCATGTGGAACCCGCCCAATGCGGTGTTCGGGCCGGTCTGGACGGTGCTCTACCTCGCCATGGCCATCGCCGCCTGGCTGATCTGGAAGGCACCGGCTTCGCTCGAGCGCACGCGAGCACTCAAGGCCTACGTCGTGCAGCTCGTGCTCAACGCGATCTGGACCCCGGCATTCTTCGGCCTCGGGTCGCTCATCGGCGCCCCAGGGGTCTGGTTCGCGCTCGGGCTCATCGTCGTGCTCAACTTCGCCATCCTCGCCGCCATCATCCGCTTCGGCGATGTGAGCAAGTTGGCCGCCGCGCTGCTGATTCCGTATTGGTTCTGGACTCTCTTCGCGACGACCCTCAACGCGGCCATCGCGGTGTTGGCACGCTGAGGCACCTGCCGCGCGCTACCGTGGAAACGTGACCGACCTCGAGGCCCCGCCGCGCCGTCGTGCCGCACGCATCGGGCGTGCACTGCTCGTCGCCCTGGCGGCCGTCAGCATCGTGGCGCAGTCGGCCGTGCTCGCCGGTGCCGGGTGGGCGGCCGCGAACCCGCGCCTCGTGGGCGACGCGATCACCGTGCATCGCTTCGAGCCCAGCCCCGCCGTCGCCGGCTACATCGACCGCGCCGCGATGAGCGAGCGCGGCGCCTTCGTCTTTCTCGCGAGCAAGCCCGAACTGGTGCCGGCCGAGAGCTTCGATCTCTACTGCTCGCGCGACGAACCAGGCATCGGAGTGCTCGGGTGCTTCACGTTCGCCGACGCGCGCATCTTCATCTACGACATCACCAACCCCGACCTCGCCGACTTCGAGGTGGTCGTCGCGGCGCACGAGATGCTGCACGCGGCCTGGGACCGCTTGAGCGCCGACGAGAAGGCCGCGCTCGAAGAACCGCTCGAGCGCACCTTCGCCGAGCTCGGCCCCGACCACGAGCTGGTCGACCGCATCGCCTCGTACGAGGCATTCGACCCGCGGTCGCGCGTGCCCGAGCTCTACGCCATTCTCGGCACCGAGATCGCCGAGCTGCCTGAGGAGCTCGAGCAGCACTATGCCGAGTACTTCGACGACCGCAGCGTCGTCGTCACCCTGTGGCAGGGCATCGACGCGATCTTCGTCGAGCTCGAAGCCGAGCTGCAGCGACTCGGTGCAGAACTCGAGGCGCTCGTCGTGCAGATCGAAGCCGATCAGCAGCAGGCCGAGCTGGTCGCCGCTCAGCTCGAGGCCGACATCGCCGCGTTCAACGCACGCGCTGACCGCCCTGGCGGCTACACAAGCCAGTCGGCCTTCCAGCGAGACCGCGACGCGCTCATCGCTCGACAGGCCGATCTGAACGCGCGCATCGATGCCACCAACGCCCTCATCGACACCTACAACGCGCTGCTCGACGAGTTCACCGCGCTCAACGAGCAGGCGGCGGCACTCAACCGCGACCTCAACATCGACCCGCAGCCGATCGAGTCGATCGACTAGCGCTCGGCAGCACCAGGCGGAAAGAGCTCGTCGATGAGCGCCAGCTCGTCGGCGTCAGGCTGCCAGGCCGACGCGGCCGCAGCGTTCTGCGCGACCTGCTCGACACTCGTCGCCCCGGCGATCACCGAACCCATGGCAGGGCGGCTCAGCAGCCAGCCGATGGTCGCCTCGAGCATCCCGATGCCGCGATCTGCGCAGAAATCGGCGTAGCCCTCGAGGGCATCCCACGGGGCCTCGTCGACCACGTGCGGGCGCTGCCGCATGATGCGGGTGTCGGCCGGGCCGCCCGCCCTCGTGAACTTGCCCGTGAGCAGGCCGTTGTGCAGCGGAAAGTAGGGCAGCAGGCCGACCCCGGAGCGTTCTGCGGCCGGAATCAGGTCGTCATCGGCGTCTCGCACGATGAGGCTGTATTCGTTCTGGGCCGAGATGAATCGGGGATGCTGCGCCGCGGTCGCGGCTGCCTCAGCCTCGAGCAGCTGCGTCGCGCTGAAGTTCGAGTGGCCGAGGTATCGCACATAGCCGGCGTCGACGAGCTCGTGCAGGGCGGCGAGCGTCTCGTCGACGGGGGTCTGGGGGTCGGGGGTGTGCAGCTGGTAGAGATCGATGTAGTCGGTGCGCAGCCGGCGCAGCGAGCCCTCGACCGAGGCGCGGATGTAGGCGCGAGAGCCGTGCGGCACGTCAGGAAGGTCGGGGTTCTTCGCCTCGACGTGGCCGAACTTCGTCGCGAGCACGACCTGGTCGCGCCGACCCACGAGGGCAGCCCCCATGAGCGTCTCGCTGCGCCCGTGGCTGTAGCCGTACATCTCTGCCGTGTCGAGCAGCGTGATGCCGTGATCGATGGCAGCGTGCAGCACTCTCGACGTTCCTGCCTGCTCTTCGGTGGCCGCGCCCGGTCGGCCGAAGTTGTTGCACCCGAGGCCGACCGCGCTCACGAGCAGGTCAGAACGGCCGAGGTGTCGAAGCGGCATAGTCGTCATGCTCCTATCCTCCCCCGACTCCGCCGAGCGTTCGCCATCCCCATGTCTGAAAACCGCCAGTGCCCGGATGCTCGCTCGCGTTAGCCTCGGTGCATGACACCCCGCTCAGCACCCGCACCCGGCCTGCTCACGATCGACTCGCCGATCGGTCGCATCGCCCTGCACAGCGACGGTGATGCGGTCACGCGGCTCGAGATCGCCACCCAGGGCCGGCTGACGACCGACGGCGCACCAGACTCGCCCACCCCGGTGCTGCGGCGCACTGCGACAGAGCTCGCGCAGTACTTCGCCGGTCGGCGCACCGACTTCACCGTGCCGGTGCGACTCATCGGCACGCCGTTTCAGCTCGACATCTGGCGGCAGCTGCAAGCCATCCCTTTCGGCGATGTGCGCGGGTACGGCGAGCTCGGCCGCGCGACCGGCCGACCGACCGCGGGCCGCGCGGTGGGCGGCGCCGTCGGTGCGAATCCCGTGCCTCTGCTCGTGCCCTGCCATCGTGTGCTCGCGAGCGACGCGCGCATCACCGGCTACAGCGCCGGCGACGGCGTCGTCACGAAAGTGTGGCTGCTCGACCATGAGGGCATCCCCCACCGATGACGGTGGCATCGATTCGCGTGGCCGACGACGGCGTCGCGCGATGCGCGTGGGTCGGTGCTGACCCGGTGTACGCGGCCTATCACGATGACGAGTGGGGCGTCGAGCTGCGAGGCGACCGCCCCCTGTTCGAGAAGCTGACGCTCGAGGCCTTTCAGAGCGGCCTGTCGTGGATCACCATCTTGCGGCGACGCGACGGGTTTCGTCGTGCCTTCCATGCGTTCGACTGGGCGCGCATCGCCGCCTACGACGACGGCGATGTCACGCGGCTCATGAGCGATGAGGGCATCATCCGCAACCGCGCGAAGATCACCGCGACCCTCGCCAACGCGCGAGTGCTGACCGAGTGGCTCAGCGTCGACCCCGGCGGCCTCGACGCGCTCATCTGGTCGCATCAGCCAGCGCCGCGTCGCGAGCGGCTGGCCGCACTCGCCGACGTGCCCGCTCAGACGGCGGAGTCGCGCGCGCTGGCGTCTGCGCTCAAGCAGCGCGGTCTGCGCTTCGTCGGCCCGACCACCGCCTACGCGCTCATGCAGTCGGCGGGGCTCGTCGACGACCACGTCGTCGGCTGCTGGCGCGCCCGGTAGCCGCAGTCGCCCGGCCCGCTGGGCGGGGCGGCAGCACGGCCCGGCTCAGCGGGGCGGCAGCACTCCGGGCACGACGAGCTCGAGCTCACGAGCTGCGCACTGACGCAAGGGCCAGCCGAGCTCGGTCGACACTCGGCACACCGCATCGATCGACGACGGCAGCGGGCCGGCCGAGAGCAGCGCGCGCACGAACTCGCCCTTGCCCTTCTTGTTGAAGTGGTTGAGAGCGCGTGCGACGCCGTCGTCGCCGACAGCGACGACCCGCACCGTGACTGCATCATCGCGGTCGGGCAACGGCCCGAGCGAGGCATAGCCCGCCGACCGAAGATCGATGAGCGGCCCGTCGAGACTCCGCAGCACTGCGGCGTTGAGCTGCGCCCAGTGCGACCTCAATCTCACTCCGGGCAGCCGACTGTCGTGCGACAGGCGGTACGCAGGAATCAGATCGTCGGCCGCCACGAGCCCGAACAGGGCCGAGTGCACCATGAGGTGACGGGATGCTCGCCGGCGAGCATCCCGCTGCCATTCCTGCACGGCCAGCGCGTCGAACAGCACGCCGGTGTAGCGCTCGATCGCCGGCATAGTCTGGCTGCTCTCGAGCTCTCGGTTGCGCGCGATCTCGACAGCGGCGGCCTTGGCGCCGAGCTTGAGCGCGCGTGCAGCGGCCGCCTCATCGGGCGAGAGCGCTCGAACGGCATCGAGCACCTCGCGACGGGCCGTCGAGAGCTCGGGGTGCGACAAAGTGTCGAGATCGAGCGCAGGGCCCCATCCGCCGTCGCGCTTGGTCTCAGACGGGGGCAGCAGAATCTGCATCAGTCGCGAAGGAACGCGACGATGCGGTCGACGAGCTCGGGCACCGGCTCGACCGTGTCGAGAGTCAGCCGCGGGCGAGCCTCTGCCAGGCCCGACCAGGCCGCATACTCGTCGAGGCTCTGCTCGACAGCGTGCCACGTCGGTTCGGCGATGTGCAGCAGATCGCGACGACGCTCTTCGAGACGGCGGCGGTGCAGCAGCCGATCGCTGCAGATGGTCTCGACGAACCGCACGTCGACGCCCAGCCTCTCACCGAGCAGCACCCACTGGTCGCGCGCCGGGGAGACCGCATTGACGGCGTCGACGATGACGCCCTGGCCAGAGCGCAGCACGGCGTCGGCGATCGTCTCGGCGACGAGATAGGCCGCGAGGCCGGTCGGCTGGTCGGCACCGATTCCGGCGCGAAGAATCGCCGACTCGAGTGGGTCGACCGAGACGACGGGCACCCCGATCTCTCGCGCGAGTGCTTCGGCGACCGTGCTCTTGCCCGAGCCCGGCAAGCCCGCCATCGCGACGAGCACAGTGCTAGACCAGCGCGGCGGCGCCCGCCACGATCGTCACCGTGTCGTTCTCGACCGACAGAAAACCGTCTTCGGCCTGCGCGACGATGACAGCACCCTCGGTCGGGGTGATGCGCACTTCACCCGAACTCAGAATGCCGAGCACCGGTTCGTGGCCCGGCAGAATGCCAATCTCACCCTCGGTCGTGCGCGCGACGATCTGCTTCGCGACGCCCGACCACACCTCGCGGTCGGCAGACACGACGCTGACCCTGAGTTCGGCCATGATCAGTCGTTCTCTTTCTGAATCTGCGCCCAGCGCTCTTCGACGTCGCTGATCGGGCCCACGTTGAAGAAGGCCTGCTCTGCCACGTGGTCGAACTCACCCTTGGCGATCGCGTCGAACGACTCGATGGTCTCTTTCAGCGGAACCGTCGAACCCTCGACGCCCGTGAACTTCTTGGCCATGTAGGTGTTCTGCGAGAGGAACTGCTGAATGCGGCGCGCGCGCGACACCGTGATCTTGTCTTCTTCGCTGAGCTCGTCGACACCGAGGATGGCGATGATCTCTTGCAGTTCTTTGTTCTTCTGCAAGATCTGCTTCACCGTCGTCGCCACGCGGTAGTGGTCGTCGCCGATGTACAGCGGGTCGAGGATGCGGCTCGTCGAGGTGAGCGGGTCGACGGCCGGGTAGAGACCCTTCGACGCGATCTCACGGCTGAGCTCGGTCGTCGCGTCGAGGTGCGCGAAGGTCGTCGCGGGTGCCGGGTCGGTGTAGTCGTCGGCGGGCACGTAGATGGCCTGCAGCGAGGTGATCGAGTGGCCACGGGTCGAGGTGATGCGCTCTTGCAGCACACCCATCTCGTCGGCGAGGTTCGGCTGGTAGCCCACGGCGGAGGGCATGCGGCCGAGCAGCGTCGACACCTCAGAGCCGGCCTGCGTGAACCGGAAGATGTTGTCGATGAAGAGCAGCACGTCTTGGTTCTGCACGTCGCGGAAGTACTCGGCCATCGTGAGCGCCGACAGCGCCACACGAAGACGGGTTCCCGGCGGCTCGTCCATCTGACCGAAGACCAGCGCGGTCTTGTCGAAGACTCCCGCCTCTTCCATCTCGTGAATGAGGTCGTTTCCTTCACGGGTGCGCTCACCGACACCGGCGAACACCGACACACCGCCGTGGTCTTGCGCCACGCGCTGGATCATCTCTTGGATGAGCACGGTCTTGCCGACACCGGCACCACCGAAGAGGCCGATCTTTCCACCCTGCACGTAGGGCGTCAGCAGGTCGATGACCTTGATGCCGGTCTCGAAGAGCTGCGTCTTCGACTCCAACTGGTCGAAGGCCGGGGGCTTGCGGTGGATCGGCCACCGCTCGCTGACCTCGATCTTCTCGCCAGGTGCGGCGTTGAGCACGTCGCCCGTCACGTTGAAGACCTTGCCCTTGGTCACGTCGCCGACCGGCACCGTGATGGGCGAGCCCGAGTCGCGAACCTCTTGACCGCGCACGAGACCGTCGGTGGGCTTCAGGGCGATGGCGCGCACGAGGTCGTCGCCGAGGTGCTGCGCGACCTCGAGGATGAGCTCGGTCTTCTGGTCGCCGATCGTCACCGTCGTCGAGAGCGCGTTGTAGATGCCGGGGATGGCGTCGTGCGGAAACTCGATGTCGACGACCGGGCCGGTCACGCGAGCGATGCGGCCCACGCCGGCGGTCGCTGCCGTGGCGGCGGGCTTCGTCTTGGTTGAGGTAGCCATTGTTTTTCTTCCTGTCGTCAGAACTGTGCTTACTTGGCTGAGCTGAGGGCGTCTGCGCCGCCCACGATCTCAGAAATCTGTTGAGTGATCTCGGCCTGGCGAGCGTTGTTCGCCAGTCGGGTGTAGTCGAGAATCAGCTTGTCGGCGTTGTCGCTGGCCGACTTCATCGCCTTCTGGCGCGCGGCGTGCTCTGACGCAGCCGACTGCAGCATGGCGTTGAAGATTCGGCTCTCGATGTAGACCGGCAAGAGCGAGTCGAGCACCTGATCGACCTCGGGCTCGAACTCGTAGAGCGGCAGAACCTCGGTGTCTCCGGGCTCGTCGACACCGTCGACGACCTCGAGCGGCAGCACGCGCACGATCTCGGGAGTCTGGGTGACGAGGCTGACGAAGCGGTTGTAGACGATGTGAATCTCGTCGACACCCCCCTCGGCACCACCGCGAACGAAGGCCTCGACGAGGGTGTCGGCGATCTCTTTCGCCGTCGCGAACTCGGGCTGGTCGGTGTTGCCCGTCCACTGCTTCTCGACGGCGCGGCGGCGGAATGCGTAGTACGACACCGCTTTGCGGCCGACGACGTAGTTCACGACCTCGCGACCCTCGTCTTCGAGTCGCGTGCGCAACTCGTTCGCCTCGCGAATCGCCTGCGAGCTGAAGGCACCCGCGAGGCCTCGGTCTGAGGTGAAGACGACGACGGCGGCTCGCGTCGGGTTCTCGCGCTCAGTGGTCAGCACGTGATCGACGTTCGAGTACGTCGCGACGGCCGAGACCGCTCGCGTCACGGCGCGAGCGTACGGCCCCGAGGCCGCCATGCGCGCTTGCGCCTTCTGAATCCGCGAGGCGGAGATGAGCTCCATCGCGCGCGTGATCTTCTTGGTCGTCTGGGCAGAACGAATCTTCTGCCGGTAGACCCGAAGTTGCGCTCCCATGTGCTGGTTTCCGTTTCTTGGTCGGTGCTGTCGTGAACGTTCTGGGCGAGTGGATGGGGCGCGCTCAGCGCGCCCGCCTCACTTCTTGCGCCGAACGATCTTCTCCTGGTTGATGTCTTCGACCTCAGTGGCGTCGAACTGCTCGTTGCCGGCGTGCACGCCGCCCTCTTCGCCGCCCTGGAAGGCGACGACGAAGGCGTCGACGGCCTTCTCGAGCTCGGCCTCTGTCGCGTCATCGAGCACGTTCGAGTCGCGCAGCGTGGTGAGAATGCTCGTGTTGCGGCGCAAGTGCTCGAGCAGCTCGCCTTCGAAACGCAGAACGTCGTCGACATCGATCGTGTCGAGCTTGCCTTTTGTTCCTGCCCAGATCGAGACGACCTGCTCTTCGACCGGGTACGGCGAGTACTGAGGCTGCTTGAGCAGCTCGGTCAGTCGGGCACCGCGCGCGAGCTGACGTCGGCTCGCGGCGTCGAGGTCGCTCGCGAACATCGCGAACGCTTCGAGCGAGCGGTACTGCGCGAGCTCGAGCTTCAGGGTTCCCGACACCTTCTTGATGCTCTTCACCTGTGCGTCACCACCGACGCGCGACACCGAGATGCCCACGTCGACGGCGGGGCGCTGATTGGCGTTGAAGAGGTCGGACTGCAGGAAGATCTGGCCGTCGGTGATCGAGATCACGTTGGTGGGAATGTAGGCCGAGACGTCGTTGGCCTTGGTCTCGATGATCGGCAGACCCGTCATCGAGCCGGCGCCGAGCTCATCCGAGAGCTTGGCGCAGCGCTCGAGCAGACGCGAGTGCAAGTAGAAGACGTCACCCGGGTAGGCCTCGCGACCCGGCGGGCGGCGCAGCAGCAGCGAGACGGCGCGGTAGGCCTCGGCCTGCTTCGAGAGGTCGTCGAAGATGATGAGCACGTGCTTGCCGCCGTACATCCAGTGCTGGCCGATGGCCGACCCGGTGTAGGGGGCGAGGTACTTGAAGCCTGCGGGGTCAGATGCCGGGGCGGCGACGATGGTCGTGTACTCCATGGCGCCGGCCTCTTCGAGCGCGCCCTTGACCGCGGCGATCGTCGAGCCCTTCTGGCCGATGGCGACGTAGATGCAGCGCACCTGCTTCGAGACGTCGCCCGACTGCCAATTGGCCTTCTGGTTGATGATCGTGTCGATCGCGATGGCGGTCTTGCCGGTCTGGCGGTCGCCGATGATGAGCTGACGCTGGCCGCGACCGACGGGAATCATCGCGTCGATGGCCTTGATGCCGGTCTGCAGCGGCTCGTGCACGCTCTTGCGCTGCATCACGCCGGGCGCCTGCAGCTCGAGCGCACGACGGCCCTCGCTGGCGATCTCGCCGAGGCCGTCGATGGGGGCTCCGAGCGGGTCGACGACGCGGCCGAGGTAGCCGTCGCCGACGGGCACCGAGAGCACCTCGCCCGTGCGCGTGACCTCCATGCCCTCGACGATGCCCGTGAACTCGCCGAGCACGACGACACCGATCTCGTTCTCGTCGAGGTTCTGCGCGAGGCCCAGCGTGCCGTCGGCGAAGCGGATGAGCTCGTTCGCCATGACGCCGGGCAGGCCCTCGACGTGGGCGATGCCGTCGGCGGCGTCGATGACGTGGCCGACCTCGGTCGCCGCGGCCTTGCCGGGCGCGTACGACTTCGCGAAGTTCTTCAGCGCATCGCGGATCTCGTCCGGGCTGATCGTGAGTTCTGCCATGTTCTTCCCTTTTCGTTCGAGTGCCGTGCCGGCCCTCGGCTGGTGTGTGGTGCGCTGTGCCTAGCCGGCCAGCTGAAGCTTCAGTTCGGTCAATCGTGCGGCGATGCTGCCGTCGGTGACTTCGTCGCCGACCTGCACGCGCACGCCGCCCACGAGGGCGGGGTCGACGATCTGGTTGATGACGTGCTCACGGCCATAGCGGCTCGTGATGGTCTCTGACACGTTCTTGCGCTGCGCCGCCGAGAGCGGGGCGGCGACGGTCACCGTCGCGATGCCCTTGCCGGCGGTGTCGGCGACCGTGCTCGCGGCGCCGCGCACGAGCTCACCGATGCGGCGACCGCGCGGCTGTTGCACGAGGTGGCCGGCGATCGCGAGCGCCTCAGCCGAGGCCTTGCGGCCGAGCAGCTCGGTCACGAGCGCGAGCTTCGACTCTGCCGCGCCGCGCTTGCTGCCGATGGCGAGCTCGAGCTCAGCATCCGACGTCACGGCACGGCCGAATTCGAACAGTTCTGCCTCGATCGTGCTCGATGCCGGCGCCGACGCGGCGATGGCCCTGATGCCGATCTCTTCGATGCCTGCCAGCAGGTCGTTGCCGCTCGACCAGCGGCTCGCCACCATGCCGTGCAGCAGATCGCGAGCGGGCTTCGAGAGCTCAGCGAACACGGTGTCGATGAGGGTCGTGGTGCCCTTCGCGTCACTCGACGGGTTCGACAGCGCACTCAGCAGCTGCGGAGAGCCGCCGATCGTTCTCGCGGCGGCGAGCAGCTCTTCACCGGTGGCGAGGGTGACACCCTTCGCGGCGGAGAGAGCGGTGCGCGCCGAGTCGAGAGCGCTGCGCGTTGCAGAACCCATCGCTACTTGACCGCCTTCGTCGAGCGCGCCGAGTCGTTCTCGAGGTCTGCCAAGAAGCGGTCGACGAGCGAGGTCGCGCGCTTGTCATCGCTGAGCGATTCGCCGATCACGCCGCTCGCGAGGTCGAGTGCGAGCGAACCGACCTCTGCGCGCAGCGAGACGAGCGCCGCCTGGCGCTCGGCCTCGATCTGCTGTTGAGCGGTCGCGGTGATGCGGGCTGCCTCGGCCTGCGCCTGCTCTTTGAGCTCGGCCAGGATGACGCCGCCCTCGGCGCGAGCCTGTTCACGAATCTTGGCCGCTTCGGCCCGGCCCTCGGCGAGTAGCTTGTTGTACTCCTCGAGCGCGGCCTTCGCCTCGGCCTGAGCCGACTCGGCCTTCTCGATGCCGCCCTCGATGAGTGCGGCACGCTCGTCGAGCACTCGCTGCATGCGGGGCAGCACGACGCGCCAGAACAGCAGCAGGACGAGAATGAACGGGACCAGCGAGTAGACGATGTCGTACCACGCCGGAATCAGCGGGTTCGGCGCTTCGTCAGCGGCGACAATGAGCTCTGCGAGCATGAGGGGCTCTCTTAGTTGGTGAAGATGAAGTACGTCGCGATACCGATGAACGCGAGGGCTTCGGTGAAGGCGATACCGATGTACATGAGCACCGTGAGGCGGCCCTGCAGTTCAGGCTGGCGCGCGACCGATTCGATCGTCTTGCCGACGACCAGGCCGACGCCGATACCGGCACCGATGGCTGAGAGGCCGTAACCGACGGTTGCGATGTTGCCGTTGATCTCGGCGAGAACCGTGTTTGCGTCCACGAGGGTGTTTCCTTCCGTATCGAAACCGAGCGTGCGGGTGCGCGCTCGGAGGGTCGTTAGTGCTCGTCTGCCAGCGCGAGCTGGATGTAGACAGTGGTCAAGAGGGCGAAGATGTAGGCCTGCAGCACGGCGATGAGAATCTCGAAGAACGTGAATGCGGTGCCGAAGGCCAGGGTCACGGCGCTCGCGGCGATCCACCAGCCGCCCAGCTCGACCATGAAGAAGGCCGTCGCCGAGAAGAACAGCACGAGCAGCAGGTGGCCCACGATCATGTTCATGAGCAGACGAAGTGTGAGCGTCACGGGCCGCAGGATGAACAGCGAGATGAACTCGATCGGCGTGACGATGACGTAGAGCGGCCACGGCACGCCGGGCGGGAAGAGCGCGTTGCGCAAGAAGGTCCACGGGTGCTTGCGCAGGCCTGCCCAGACGAACGCGATGTAGGCCGCGACGGCGAGCACGAGCGGAAGGCCGACCACCGAGGTTCCGGCGATGTTGATGCCGGGAACGATGCCCGTGATGTTCATGAACAGCACGAGGAAGAAGATCGTGGTGATCAGCGGCAGGAAACGCTGCCCGTCTTTCTTGCCGAGCAGGTCTTCGACGATGCTCTTGCGCACGAACTCGAGGCCGAGCTCGATGGTTCCCTGGAAGCGGCCGGGGATGAGCTGCATCTTGCGCGTGCCGAGGTAGAACATCAAGAAGATGACCGCCACGATGACCAGGCGCAGCAGCATGATGCGGTTCATCTCGAAGAACTGGCTGCCCTCGAAGAAGATCGCGGGAGGGAAGAAGTCGAGAATCGACGGCCCCTTGAATTCGGGGGCGTCAGAGGTGGGAACCGTCGCAAGAGCGAGGATGGGGATCAGGGCAGCAGCGCTCAGGGGAGTCTCCAGCATCGGGGCGAACGAGAAAGTTTCGCGGCGATCGGCGGCGGTACCTCCACCCTACCAACAGAACGGGGTGCCGATGAACCGCGGCTGCTCGAGATCAGAGGTCGGGAATCTCATCTTTGCTCGGCAGCCGCACGTCGCTCACGTAGGGCACGCGCGATCGGCTGACTGCGATGATGTCGGTCACGAGCCCACCGACGACGGCGACGACGAGCGTAATGAAGAGCACCGTCGGCTGCACGAATGGCGCATCGCGCAGCGTGATGACGAGGGCGAGGAACGCGATGAACTTGAGCACCCACGATCCGATCACGATGCCGAAGTAGGCAGGAGACAGCAGATCGCTGCCGGTCACCCGATCAGCGATGAGGATGCTCGCCGCGGTCAGGCCGAGAAACACGAACGCCATCCCGGCGCCGATGAGCGCGCTCAGCAGCCCTGGCAGGTCGGCGACGAGCGCCCCGACCACGCTGCCGATGATCGCGATGGCGAATGTCAGGGCGCCGCCGTAGATCAGCGACAGGCGCAGGGCGGGCGCCGCGCTCGAGGGGCGCGAGGGTGACTGAGTCATCGGGATTCCTCCGGTTGGGGTGCGGTCAGCGCGGCGTCGTCGAGCTCGGCGTCGTCGATGTCGTCGGGCGCCGCGGCGTCGAGAGGATCGAATCGGGCCAGCTCGCCCGTAGAGTCGGGCGCCGACTGCGCCGCGCGCTCGATGCGCTTGCGGCGGCTGAGCGGTGCGAGCGTGACGATCGTGCAGGCGATGAGCCCGAGCACCATGGCGCTGAGCGCCCACCACCATGCCATGAACAAGAACAGCAGCGCCCCGACGGCGACGACCGCCGTCCAGCCGTAGAAGATGAGCACGGCGTGAAAGTGCGAGTGCCCCATGTCGAGCAGCCGGTGGTGCAGGTGCTTGCGGTCGGCGGTGAACGGCGACTTGCCCGCTCGCAGTCGGCGCAGCACCGCGAGGCCGAAATCGAGCAGCGGCACGACGAGCACCGCGAAGGGCAGCACGAGCGGAATGAACGCCGGCACGAGCTGGCTGCGGTCGATGCCCGGGTCGATCTGACCCGTCACCGAGATCGTCGACACCGCCATGAGCATGCCCACCACGAGGGCTCCCCCGTCGCCCATGAAGATCTTCGCGGGGTGCCAGTTGAACGGCAGGAATCCTGCCGTCGCCCCCAGCAGCACGGCCATGACGAGCGACGCCAGGTTGAAGGCGGTCTGCGCCGTGTCGATCGACAGCAGGTAGCTGTAGATGAAGAACACCGTGCCCGCGATGATCGTCACGCCCGCGACGAGGCCGTCGAGGCCGTCGATGAAGTTCACCGCGTTCATGACGAGCACGACCGCGAGCACCGTGATGATGAGCGACATCGTCGGCGAGAGAATCGTGATGCCAGAATCTGGCCCGATCGGCAGCGACACGATCTGCAGGCTCGACCAGGCGAGAAAGCCCGCCACGAGCAGCTGCCCGGCGAGCTTGGTCATCCAGTCGAGATCCCAGAGGTCGTCGATGACCCCGATGACGAGCATGACCACGGCGGCGGCGACGATTGCGATGATCGGGAAAGGATCGGCGAAGACGAGCCTGAACCAGCTGATCTGCGAGGCGATCACGAGGGCGACGACGATGCCCACGACGATCGCGATGCCGCCGAGCCGAGGCGTCGGAATCGTGTGCACATCGCGCTCGCGGATTCCCGGGTAGAGCTTGAAGCGGTGGCTGAGCCGCAGCACGCCCCATGATGCGCCGAAGCTCACCAGGGCGGCGATGAGCGCGACCAGCAGGTAGAAGGTCACGCCACGAGCTCCGCGCCGACGACGCGCGCGATCGCTGCGGCCGGAATGACCCCCTGGCGCAGGATGCGCAGCTTGCCGTCGGGAAGATGCAGGCTCGTGGCGTCGACGATCGTCGAGCCGGGGTCGGCGGTGGGTGTCGCCTCGACTCCGACCTCGCCGCCGTCGAGATACACCGACACCCGGTCGCCGAGCATCGCGAGCGCGTCAGCCGCGGTGCGTGCGGCGGGCATCCCGCTGATATTGGCGCTCGAGACGGCGAGCGGGCCGGTGTCGGCGAGCAAGTGCAGTGCGTGACGGTTGTCTGGCATGCGCAGCGCGACGGTGCCCCGGGTCTCGCCGAGATCCCACGCGAGCGACTCGCGCGCTTCGACGACCACCGTGAGCCCACCCGGCCAGAACTCTTTCACGAGCTTCTCGACGGCCTCGGGCACGTTCTCGGCGAGCGCCGCCAGGGTCGGGATGCCCGGAATCAGTACGGGCGGCGGGGCATCTCTTCCGCGCTCTTTCGCATCGAGCAGGCGCTGCACGGCTTCGGCGCGGAAGGCGTCGGCCGCGAGGCCGTAGACGGTGTCGGTGGGCAGCACGACGAGTTCTCCGCGGCCGATGGCGCCGCGTGCGGCCCGAAGACCCTCGAGCAGCTCGCTCTCGACAGAGCAGTCGTACACGGCGGTCATGATGCGTTCATCGTACTGGGGCAGACTGAGGGGCGTGACCCTGCTCTTCGTGTTCGACATGGACGACGTGCTCTACGACTATCACTGGCGCGATCGCATGGAGGCGCTCACCGGCATCACGGGGCACGACCTGCTCGAGCTGCGCCGCCGCTGGTGGGTGAGCGGCATGGAGTGGAAGGCCGAGGCGGGCGACCCCGGCGACCCCGACGAGTACTTGGCTCGCGTGACCGGCGTGATCGGCGCCTCGATCACGCGCGCCGAGTGGGTGCGCATTCGCGCCGAGGCGACCAGGCCGCGGCCCGCGGCGCTCGATGCCGTGCGTCGTGCCGCCGAACTGGGTCGGGTGGCGCTGCTCACCAACAACGGCATTCTCATTCACGAGCACCTGCACGAGGTGGCGCCAGAGCTCGTGCCCATCATGGGTCGCGAGAACATGCACGCTTCGGCCGCCTTCGGCGCCCGCAAGCCCGAACCGCTCGTCTTCGAACGGGTGCTCGCGCACAACGACGCCGAGGCCGAGCACACCTTCTTCGCCGACGACCTCGTCGAGAACGTGACGGGGGCAGAGTCGATCGGCATCACGGGGCACCTCTACACCGACGAGGCCTCGCTGCTCGCGGCCATCGAGGCCTTCGCCGCAGAGACTCGCGCCGCCTGACGTTGTCCCTCGGCGCCGGTCCTCGCAGTCAGCGGGTGGCGGTCGTCGCGCGGTCGCGGCCGAGCAGGTCGCGGTGCGAGGCCACCGCCGTGAAGCCTGCGTCGCGCACGATGGTCGCGATGGCCTCGGCCTGCAGCTCGCCGTGCTCGATGACGAGAGTGCCGCCTGGCCGCAGCAAGCGCAGCGCTGTGGCCGTGACGGCACGCACCGCGTCGAGCCCGTCGACTCCCCCGTAGAGCGCGTGCTCGGGGTCGAAGAGGCGCACCTCGGGGTCGCGCGGAACAGCGCCCACGGGAATGTAGGGCGGGTTGGAGGCGACGACGTCGACGGTGCCGTCGAGGTCAGGAAGAGCATCCGCCAGATCGGCGAAGACGAGCCGCACACGACCGTCGCCGTAGCGGCGCACGTTGCGGGTCGTCCATGTGAAGGCCTGCGGCGAGTTCTCGACGGCGACGACATGCGCGTGCGGAACCTCGACGGCCATCGCGAGGGCCATCGCTCCGCTGCCGCTGCCGAGGTCGACCGCGAGCGGTTGCGGGCTCGCGACGGCGGCGAGCGCGTCGATCGCGAATTGCACGACGAGCTCGGTCTCGGGGCGCGGCACGAAGACTCCGGGCCCGACGGCGAGCTCGAGCGTGCGAAACGGCGCGAGGCCGGTGATGTGCTGCGCGGGCTCGCGCGTCGCACGCCGCTCGACGTACTCGGTGACGAGCAGCACCTGCTCGGCATCGACGGGCGAGCCGACGAGCGCCTTCGCCTGCACCTGACCACGGCTCATGCCGAGCGCATGCCCGATGAGCAGATCGGCGTCAGCCTCGGGAGTGGGCACGGCCGCGTCGCCGAGCACGCGGATCGCGTGCTCGCGCAGCGCTGCGAGGTCGGGAATGCTCACGAGTGGGGCGGCCCGCTCAGAGCTCGGTGTCGCCGAGGGCGTCGAGGCGCGCCTCTTCGTCAGCCTGGATGCACGACTCGACGACGGGGCCGAGAGCGCCGTTCATGACCGAGTCGAGGTTGTAGGCCTTGTACCCGGTGCGGTGATCGGCGATGCGGTTCTCGGGAAAGTTGTAGGTGCGGATGCGCTCAGAGCGGTCCATGCCGCGAATCTGGCTCTTGCGAGCATCGCTCGCCACCGCATCACGCTCTTCTTGCTGCTTCGCGAGAATGCGCGCCCGCAGCACGCGCATCGCCGCCTCGCGGTTCTGCAGCTGGCTCTTCTCGTTCTGCATCGCGACGACGATGCCCGTCGGCAAGTGGGTGATGCGCACGGCAGAATCTGTGGTGTTGACGCTCTGACCGCCCGGGCCGCTCGAACGATAGACATCGATCTTCAGATCGTTCTGATTGATGTCGACCTCTTCGGGCTCGTCGACCTCAGGAAAGACGAGCACGCCCGTCGTCGACGTGTGGATGCGGCCCTGCGACTCGGTCGCCGGCACGCGCTGCACGCGGTGCACTCCGCCCTCGTATTTCAGACTCGCCCACGGGCCTTCGGCGGGGTCGCTCGAGCTGCCCTTGATGGCGACCTGCACGTCTTTGTAGCCCCCCATGTCACTGCGCGTGGCGTCGAGCAGCTCGACCTTCCAGCCCCGCGAGTCGGCGTAGTGGCTGTACATGCGCAGCAGATCTGCGGCGAACAGGGCCGACTCTTCGCCGCCCTCGCCTCCCTTGATCTCCATGATCACGTCGCGACCGTCGTCTGGGTCGCGCGGAATCAGCAGTCGCCGCAGCTTCTCGGCCCGTTCGGTGAGGGTCTGCTCGAGAGCGGGCACCTCGTCGGCGAAGGCCTCGTCGTCTTTCGCGAGCTCGCGAGCGGCGGCGAGGTCTTCTGCGGCCTGCAGCCAGAGCGAATGCGCTGCCACGATCTGACTCAGCTCGGCATAGCGTCGGTTGAGCTTCTTGGCGCGCGCTGCATCGGCGTGCACGGCGGGGTCGCCGAGCTGCTCTTGCAGTGCTTCGTGCTCGACGACGAGGGCGTCGACCGACTCAAACATGCGTCAGTCTCAGATGTCGGAGTGCGCGGCGCCGGCCTGCGGCAGCGACTTCTGCACCGCGACCAAGAACTCGACGTTCGACGCAGTCTCTTTCAGCTTGCCGAGCACGAGCTCGAGCGCCTGCTGCGTGTCGAGGCTCGCGAGCGCTCGACGCAGTTGCCACGTCACGCGCACTTCATCTGCACCGAGCAGCATCTCTTCACGCCGAGTGCCCGACGCCGAGATGTCGACGGCAGGGAAGATGCGCTTGTCGGCGAGCTGACGCGAGAGCCGAAGCTCCATGTTGCCGGTGCCCTTGAACTCTTCGAAGATCACGTCGTCCATCTTCGACCCGGTCTCGACGAGCGCCGTCGCCAGAATCGTCAGCGAACCGCCGTCTTCGATGTTGCGCGCCGCGCCGAAGAAGCGCTTCGGCGGGTAGAGCGCGGCCGAGTCGACACCGCCTGACAGCACTCGCCCGCTCGTCGGAGCCGAGACGTTGTATGCGCGGCCCAGTCGAGTGATCGAGTCGAGCAGCACGACGACGTCGTGCCCGAGCTCGACGAGGCGCTTGGCGCGCTCGATCGCGAGCTCGGCGACCGTCGTGTGGTCTTCGGCAGGGCGGTCGAAGGTCGAGGCAATGACCTCGCCCTTGACCGAGCGCTGCATGTCGGTGACCTCTTCGGGTCGCTCGTCGACGAGCACGACCATGAGGTGCACTTCGGGGTTGTTCTTGGCGATCGCGTCGGCGATGGCCTGCAGCACGAGCGTCTTGCCCGCCTTCGGAGGAGACACGATGAGCCCGCGCTGCCCCTTGCCGATGGGCGCCGCGAGGTCGATGATGCGAGTCGAGAGAGTGCCCGGCTCGGTCTCGAGCCGCAGGCGCTCGGTCGGGTAGAGCGGCGTGAGCTTGCTGAACTCGACGCGAGCGCCCGCCTCGTCGATCGTCTGACCGTTGATCGAGTCGACGCGCACGAGAGCGTTGTACTTCTGGCGCCCCTGGCCTTCGCCCTCGCGCGGCTGGCGGATGGCTCCGACCACGGCGTCGCCCTTGCGCAGGGCGTACTTCTTGACCTGGCCGAGTGACACGTAGACGTCGCTCGGGCCGGGCAGGTAGCCGGTCGTGCGCACGAAGGCGTAGTTGTCGAGAACGTCGAGGATGCCCGCCACGGGAATCAGCACGTCATCGTCGCTGATCTCGGGTTCGATCTCGTCGCCTCCCGGGCCGCGCTTGCGGTCACGGCCACGGCCACGGTTGCGGTTGCGGCCGTCAGCGTCTTGATCGGCACGCTCGCTCTGCGGGCCGCGGTTGCCGTTGCCGTTCGCACGGTTGTCGGTCGGGGCGTCTGCAGCGTCGGCGGAGTCGGCACGGCTGCTGCCTCGACCCGACGCCGCAGCACCCTGCTGGTTGCCGCGCTGGCCTGCCTTCTGCGCGCCGCCATTGTCTGCCGATTCGGCTCGGTCGCCGCCGCGACGGTTGCGGTTGCGGCTGCGGTTGCGGCCCGAGCTCGCCGAGCCCTCGGCGTCGTTCTCGGTGGTCGAGTCGTCGCCCGACGGCGACTCGGTCGTTGCCGCGTCGCCGGTGTGCTCGGCACTGTTCTGCTCGGCGCCGTTCTGCTCGTTGCCGCCCTGCTCTGCAGCCTGCTCGGCCGCGGGCGTCGGGGTGAGGGTGTCGCTCGTGACGCGACGCGAGCCGCGACGGCGCGGCCCCGGCTCGGTCTCGGCGGCAGCGTCGGCGGCGACCTCGGCGGTCGGCGACTCGAGGGTGTCGGCGCGCTGCGAGGCGGTGCCCTCGATCTCGATGTCGGCCGAGATCTCGGCGCTGGTGTTCTGGGTGATGGCGTTCACAAGATCTCCCTTGCGAAGTTTCGAGACGCCAGGCACGCCGAGCTCGGTGGCGAGCTGCTGCAGCTCGGCGAGCTTGAGGGTGCTGAGGTCGGCGGGAATGGCCGCGCGTGCAGCGCGGTCGGTGGTGTCAGTCACGGAATACGTTCCTTTCGGCTCCGCACGAGAGACGTCGCGGAGGGGGCCCGATGCTTCTGAATCGGCTCGCGGTCACCGTGCAGATAGAGACCGATGAGGGTGTCGATCGCGGTGGCGCCGAGTGATGGTGGGAAGCAGCCAGGCTGCTGGTGATGTCCGGGAAGATCTCGGGCTATGCCGCGACCTCAGCCGGTTGCGAGACCACTGTAGCACCCTTGAAATCGACGGCGAGCATGTGCGACTGCCACGGCGTGGTGGCGTGCTGCTCGATGAGTTCGGCTGCCCTCAACCGCTGCGAGGGGTCGCTGCACAGCACGAGCACCGAGGGGCCGGCGCCCGACACGACCGCGGCGAGCCCGTGCTGACGCAGCACCTGGATGAGCGCGTTGGTCTCGGGCATCGCGCTCGCGCGATAGCTCTGGTGCAGCTTGTCTTCGGTGGCGGCGTGCAGCAGCTCGGGGCTCTGGATGAGCGCCGCGATGAGCAGTGCCGACCGCGAGACGTTGAAGATGGCGTCTTGGTGCGGCACCGATTCGGGCTGCAGTGAGCGAGCAAGAGCGGTCGACATGGTGCTCTGCTGCGGCACGGCGACGAGCAGTGAGACTCCGCGGTGCACCGTCAACCGCTTGTGCTGCGGGCCGTCGGGGGTGACCCAGGCGATGGTGAGCCCGCCGAACAGGGCGGGGGCGACGTTATCAGGATGCCCTTCCAACTCGGTCGCGCGGGCGAGCAGCTCATCGGGCCCCAGATCGACGATTCCGTCGAGAAGACCTTTCGCCGCCATGACTCCGGCGACGATCGCGGCCCCCGACGAGCCCATGCCGCGCCCATGAGGTATCACGTTGTGGGCGATGAGGTGCAGCCCAGGCGCCGTGACGCCCGACTTCTCGAAGGTGTGCAGAATCGATCGAACGACCAGGTTCGACTCGTCGGTGGGCACTTCGCCCTCGCCCACGCCGTGCACCTCGACCGTGGCGCCCGGCTCGTCGCGAACGCTCACCTCGAGCTCGTCGTAGACCGACAGTGCGAGACCGAGGGTGTCGAAACCGGGCCCCAGGTTGGCCGTCGTCGCCGGCACCTTCACGTGCACGCGTCGACCTGCGAGTCGCTCGTCGACCGTCGCAGGGCCGCTCACGACGCGGCCTTCGTGAGACCCAGCACCGACGCGACCTCGGCGGTGTCGACCGGCACCACCGTGGGCGACACGTCGACCCCGTCTGGGCCCTTGAGCGCCCACTGCGGGTCTTTCAGACCGTGGCCGGTGACGGTGAGCACGACGGTGGAGCCTGCGGGGATGGCTCCCGCCTCTGAGCGCTCGAGCAGACCCGCTACCGAGATGGCAGAGGCCGGCTCGACGAAGATGCCGACCTCGCGCGAGAGCAGGCGATGCGCCTCGAGAATCATGGTGTCGTCGATGGCGCCGAAGTAGCCGTTGCAGTCGTCGCGAGCGGCCAGGGCGAGCTCCCACGATGCGGGGTTGCCGATGCGGATCGCGCTCGCGATCGTGTCGGGGTTCTTGACCGGTTCGCCGAGCACGATCGGCGCACTGCCCGCGGCCTGAAAGCCGAGCATGCGGGGCATGCGGGTGGTCGCGCCGCGAGTGAGCTCTTCGCGGTAGCCGCGGTGGTATGCCGTGTAGTTGCCGGCGTTGCCGACGGGCACGATGTGAAAGTCGGGTGCGTCGTCGAGCACTTCGACGATCTCGAACGCCGCAGTCTTCTGACCCTCGATGCGATCGGGGTTGACCGAGTTGACGAGGTGCACTGGATAGTTCGCCGAGAGGTCGCGCGCGATATCGAGGCAGTCGTCGAAGTTGCCCTCGATCTGAATGAGCTCGGCCTTGTGGGCGATCGCCTGGCTGAGCTTGCCGAGCGCGATCTTGCCCTCCGGCACGAGCACGGCAGCGGTGATGCCGGCATGAGTCGCATAGGCGGCCGCCGACGCCGAGGTGTTGCCGGTCGAGGCGCAGATGACCGCTTTGGCTCCGTGCTCGACCGCTTTCGAGATCGCCATGGTCATGCCGCGGTCTTTGAACGAGCCGGTCGGGTTCATGCCTTCGAACTTGACGAAGACGCGAGCTCCCGTGCGCTCTGAGAGGTAGCGCGCAGGAATGAGCGGCGTGCCGCCCTCACCCAGCGTGATGATCGGGGTGGCGTCGGTGACGTCGAGCCGGTCGGCGTATTCGTGCAGGAGTCCCCGCCATTGCGTGGCCATTCAGAGTCCTTCTACTCGCAGCACGCTCGTCACAGAGTGAACGACGCTGCTGGTGGTCAGTGCCGCAACCGTCGCGGCGAGGTCGGCCTCCGACGCTGCGTGAGTGCCGATCACCAGGGTAGCCGCGTCGGTGGCCTCCGGCTGCCCGGCAGCGTCACGACTCGCCACAGACTGCTGCACGGTCTCGACCGAGACTCCGTGGTTCTGGAAGAGCGCCGCGATGCCCGCGAGCACGCCCGGCTCGTCGACGACGACGAGGGTGATCTGGTAGCGGGTGGTGACGGCGCTCATGGGCAGCACGGGCAGGTCGGCGTGCGTGCTCTCGGCGACTCCCGGGCCGCCGACGACGTGTCGCCGCGCAGCCGAGACGACATCGCCGAGCACGGCCGAGGCCGTCTGGATTCCGCCGGCGCCCGCCCCGTAGAACATGAGCGGGCCCGCCGCCTCGGCTTCGACGAAGACAGCGTTGTTGGCGCCGTGCACGGCGGCGAGCGGGTGCGACTCGGGCACGAGCGCCGGGTGCACGCGGGCGCTGACGCCGTCGACACCCGTCACGGGGTCGGTGAGGCGTTCGCAGATCGCGAGCAGCTTGACGACGTAGCCCGCCTTGCGCGCCGCGACCACCTGCTCGAGCGTCACCTCGGTGATGCCCTCGCGGTAGACGGCGTCGGCCGGCACGAGGGTGTGGAAGGCGAGGCTCGCGAGAATGCCGGCCTTCTGCGCGGCGTCGTAGCCGCCGATGTCTGCGGTCGGGTCGGCTTCTGCGTAGCCGAGCTCGGTGGCGATCGCGAGCGCGTTCTCCATGGTCTCGCCGCGGGCATCCATGAGGTCGAGGATGAAGTTGGTGGTGCCGTTGACGATGCCCAGGATGCGCTCGATGCGATCGCCGGCGAGCGAATCGCGCAGCGGGCGGATGATCGGAATCGCTCCCCCGACGGCCGCCTCGTAGTAGAGCTGCGCACCGACCTGCTCGGCCGCCTCGAAGAGCTCGGGGCCGTGGGTGGCGAGCAGCGCCTTGTTGGCGGTGATGACGTCGGCGCCCGAGTTGAGGGCCTGCAGTATGAGCGTGCGTGCCGGCTCGAGACCGCCCATGAGTTCGACGACGATGTCTGACCCCAGAATGAGCGACTCGGCATCGGTGGTGAGCAGCTCGCGCGGAATCGTGGTGTCGCGCGGAGCATCCACGTCTCTCACCGCGACACCGACCAATTCGATGCCGGCGCCGATGCGGGCGGCGAGCTCATCGCGGTGGGTCAGCAGCTGGTCGGCCACTTGGGCGCCGACACTGCCGGCTCCGAGCAGGGCGACGCGCAGATTGCGGTACTCGATCACTGGGGCTCCTCGGGGGTGGGATGCAGAACGGCATCACGGCGCAGCAGGTCGTCGACCGTCTCGCCGTGCACGATCACGCGCGCACCACCGTCGCGCACTGCGACAACGGCGGGGCGAGTGAGGTAGTTGTAGTTGCTCGCGAGCGAGAAGCAGTAGGCGCCTGTCGCTGGCACGGCCACAAGATCGTCGGGGCCGATGTCGCCCGGCAGGTAGTCGGCCTGCACGACGATGTCGCCGCTCTCGCAGTGCTTGCCGGCGAGGCGCACGAGAACCGGGTCGACTGTCGACAGCCGGCCTGCGAGCCGAACGCTGTAGTCGGCGCCGTAGAGCGCGGGGCGTGCGTTGTCGCTCATGCCGCCGTCGACACTGACATACCGACGCACCGCCGACTGCTCGGCATCGTCGAGGTTCACCACGACGTCTTTGATCGTGCCGACCGTGTACAGGGTCACGCCTGCTGGCCCGATGATCGACCGCCCCGGCTCGACCGCGAGGTGCGGCATCGGGATGCCCAACTCGCGTCGCACCGCGTCGACCGCCTCGACGAGCGAGTCGGCGATGTGCTCGATCTCGGGCGCCTCGTCGCTGTCGACGTAGGCGATGCCGAAGCCGCCGCCGAGGTTGAGCTCGGGTACGTCACCGCCCGCGAGCAGTTCGGCGTGCAGTGCGAGCAAGCGCCGTGCGGCCTCGAGAAAGCCGTCGACGACGAGAATCTGCGAACCGATGTGCGAGTGCAGCCCGAGAAAACGCAACTCGTCATGTGCGCGAATCTGCGCCACAGCGGCGGGGGCCTCGGTGAGCGGGATGCCGAACTTCTGGTCTTCGCGCGCCGTGGCCAGATACTCGTGCGTGTGGGCGTGCACGCCCGAGTTGATGCGCAGCCGCACCGCTTGCACTCGGCCGTGTGCGCGCGCGGCCGTCGCCACCCGCTCGATCTCGAGCAGTGAGTCGATGACAATGGCGCCGACCCCAGCGGCGACAGCCGCGTCGATCTCGGCGACCGACTTGTTGTTGCCGTGCAGCCCGATGCGGGCGGGATCGGTGCCGGCCGCGAGCGCCACCGCGAGCTCTCCGCCGCTCGCCACGTCGATGTTGAGCCCGGCCGAGGTCATCCAGCGCGCGACCTCAGCGCTCAGGAAGGCCTTGCCCGCGTAGTAGACGGTGGCCGTCGTGCCGTGGCGCTCGGCGGCCGAGCTGAAGGCCGCGAGTGTTCGAGAAGCCCGGTGGCGGGCATCCTGCTCATCGATCACATAGAGGGGCGTGCCGAAGCGCGCCGCGAGGTGACCGGCAGAGACTCCCCCGAGGGTGAGCGCCCCCGCAGCATCGCGCCTGGCCGATGACGGCCACAGCTGCGGCGCCAGGTCGTGCGCGTCGGCGGGGTCGCCGAGCCACGACGGGGCGAGCGGGTTGACAGGCACAAGCACCTCACGGGTCTCAACAGCAGAGTGAGGCGAGCGAACCCGGCTTGGTTCCTGAAGCCGCCCCCAGTGTACCGAGAGGGGTCAGGACTCTCGACCCTGGTGAGTAGTCGGCCAGCACGACAGACTGAGGCGACCGGGGCTCGATGTCGTGCCCCAGAAGGGTCGTGGCCATGAGCGAGCCGATGCGCGTGCAGTTGTGGGGAGCCGTCGGAACCGTGACCGGCTCTCGCACCATCGTCGAGGCCGACGGCCGGCGAGTGCTCGTAGACTGCGGACTCTTTCAGGGATACAAGCAATTGCGGTTGCGCAATCGAGCACCCTTCGCGGTCGATCCCCACAGCATCGACGCTGTCGTGCTGACGCATGCGCACCTCGACCACTCTGGGTACCTTCCGGCGCTCGTGCGCGACGGCTTTCACGGGCCAGTGTTCTGCACGCCCGCCACGGCCGAGCTGCTGGGTCTGCTGCTGCCCGACTCTGGCTACTTGCTCGAAGAGGAGGCCCGCTTCGCACAGCGCAAGCGTTACTCGAAGCATGAGAAGCCCACGCCGCTGTATACGGTCGCCGACGCCGAGCGGGCCCTCGAATCGGTGGTCGCCCGACCGTTCGACACCGAGATCGACCTCGGTGCAGGGCACGCTGGCGTCGACGTCACATGCCGATTCGTCAGCGCCGGGCACATTCTGGGGGCCGCGCAGGCGCGCATCACCAGCCACGGGCGCACCGTGCACTTCTCTGGCGACCTCGGTCGTGATGACGACCCGCTCATGCGCCCGCCCGCACCTCTCGAGCCCGCCGACCTGGTCATCGCCGAGTCGACCTACGGTGACCGTCTGCACCCCGAGGCCGACCCTGAGACCGAACTCGGTGAGGCGATCTCGCGCGTCACGGCACGCGGCGGAGTCGTCATCATTCCTGCCTTCGCTGTCGGGCGTGCGCAGGCATTGCTGCTGTTGCTCGCGAGATTGCGTCGCCGCAACGCGATCTCTGCGGTGCCGATCTTTCTCAACAGTCCGATGGCTGTCGATGCCACGGCGCTCTACCGTGCTCGGCCAGACGAGCACCGCATCGATGAGCTCGACTATTCAGAGATGTACTCGACCGCGACCCTCGTGAGCTCGGTCGACGATTCGAAGCTGCTGAATCTGCGCGGTGGCCCGATGATCATCATTTCGGCGAGTGGGATGCTCACCGGGGGCCGCGTGCTGCACCACATCGCCGCCTACGGTGACGACCCGCGCAATGCAATTCTGCTGACGGGCTACCAAGCCCCCGGCACGCGCGGCGGGGCACTCGTCGCTGGCGCAGACGAACTGCGCATCTTTGGGCGTGATGTGCCGATTCGCGCCGAGGTCGTGCAGTTGCAGAGCATGTCGGCGCACGCAGACGCAGACGGCATTCTGCGCTGGCTGGCTCCGGGGGTTCGGGCGGGCATGAGAGTGGCCCTCAACCATGGCGAGCCCGGCTCGGCAGACGCACTGAGGCTACGCATCGAACGCGAACTGGGTGTCGACGTCATCGTTGCGGAGCAGGGTCAGACGCTCGAGGTATAGGTGCCGCCTAGCCGCAGGTGCCGCGAGTCGAGAAGCCTTCGCCGCCCAGGGCGACGTCGGCGGCGGTGAACACCACGAGCATCTGCGTGTCGCCGACCTGCACCGCGGTCAGTTCGAGCGCCGCGGGCAGGTATTGGGCCACGCACACGCGCTGGGTGGCGAGCAGGGGGGCGACGAGCGGCCCGAACTGACTCTGCAGGTCGCTCGCCTCGATGCGCTGCCCGTTGATGACGAGGCTCGTGGGGCTGAAAGCGAGCTGGCCGTTGTCGACCGTCGGCGTCACCCCGACCCCGATCTCGAACCCGATGCCGAAGATCTCGAAACCGGTCTGAAACTGCACCTCGCGATTGTCGAGCTGCACGTCGGTGACGACGATGCCCGAGAAGAACCCGGCGAGCGCCGCCACGTCGACTTCGGCGACACGATAGACGGCGCTCAGCGTGTCGGTGGGCTGCTGCGCGTCGAGCGGGGTGCCGGTGGCGCGCAGCGAGAGGTCGCCGACGAGTTCGCCGAAGGCGAGCCTGGGCACCTCGATCTGCACCGCTTCGAGTCGGCCCCCTGCCGCCTGCAGCAGCACGGGTGGGCCTTCGATCGTGACATCGACGGGATGCTCTGGCTCGAGCTGCAGCGCCTGACGAACCTGGTCGGCGATGAGTGCGGTGGCGTGCTGCCGCGCGAGCGACTCGGCGATGACGGCGACGATCGCGAGCACGATGACGAGCCCGACGAGCACGAGGCCCACGATGAGGCCCGTGCGGCGGCGACGCGGCGCTGGTTGCTCGACGTAGAGGGTGGTGTCGTGCTCGGCCTGCTCGTCGTCGCTCATGACTACATCCTCTCGGGCGCCGAGACGCCGATGAGCGTCAGCCCGTTGCGCAGCACCTGGCCGGTGGCGTCGTTGAGCCAGAGTCGTGCGGAGTGCGTCTCGCTCACGGGGTCGTCGCCCTGGGGCGTGACTCGGCAGGTGTCGTACCACTTGTGATACGCCGCGGCGAGCTGCTCGAGGTAGCGCGCCACACGGTGCGGTTCGCGCAGCTCTGCGGCCTGGGCGACGATGCGCGGAAACTCTGCGAGAGATCCGAGCAGCACGCTCTCGGTCTCATCGGTGAGCAGTTCGGCAGCGAACGACTCGCGCGTGACACCCGAGTCTGCGGCGTTGCGCGCCACCTGGTGGGTGCGCGCGTGCGCGTACTGCACGTAGAACACGGGGTTGTCGTTGCTGCGCTTCTGCAGCAGCTCAGGGTCGAGGGTGAGCGGCGAATCGGCCGGATACCGCGCGAGCGAGTACCTCAGGGCGTCTGTGCCCAGCCACGCGCGCAGGTCGTTCAGCTCGATGATGTTGCCTGCGCGCTTGCTGAGGCGCGCCCCGTTGATGCTGACGAGCTGCCCGATGAGCACCTCGATGTCGCGGTTCGGGTCGTCGCCCGCCGCCCCGGCGAGCGCCTTGAGGCGGTGCACGTAGCCGTGGTGGTCGGCACCCAGCAGGTAGATGGTGTGACCGAAACCTCGATCGCGCTTCGACAGGTAGTAGGCCGCGTCGGCGGCGAAGTAGGTGTAGACGCCATTGGCGCGCTTGATGACCCTGTCTTTGTCGTCACCGAAATCGGTCGTGCGCACCCAGATGGCGCCGTCGAGGTCGAAGACGTGGCCCTGCGCGCGCAGGCGATCGACCGCCTGGTCGATCGGGCTCGACCCTTCGGGTTCATGCAGCTGCCGCTCGCTGAACCACACGTCGAAGTGCACGTTGAAGGCGGCGAGCGATTCGCGAATCTCGCTGAGCTGCCAGGTGTAGGCGAGCTCGCGCGCCACGGCCACCGCCTCATCGCGCGGCATGGTCGCGAGGTCTGGCCGCTTCTCGATGGCACGCGTGCCGAGGTCGGCGATGTATTGACCGGGGTATGCGCCTTCGGGCGCGGGTTCTGCGAGGGCCGCGGCGAGCACCGACTCACCGAAGAGGTTCATCTGAGTGCCAGCGTCGTTGATGTAGAACTCGCTGGCCACCTCGGCGCCGCTGGCCTTCAGCACTCGCGCGAGCGAGTCGCCGAGCGCGGCCCACCGGGTGTGCCCGATGTGCAATGGGCCCGTCGGGTTGGCCGAGACGAATTCGAGGTTGATCGTCTGCCCGGCGAGAGTCGCGGTGTGGCCGTAGCCAGCGCCGGCCTCGAGGATGATTCGCGCGAGCTCGCCAGCGGCCCCGGCGTCGAGGCGGATATTGAGAAAGCCCGGCCCGGCGACGTCGACCGCTGCGACGCCCTCGATGGCCTGGATGCCCGGCACGAGCTCGTCGGCGAACGCACGCGGTGCCATGCCGATGGTCTTCGCGTTCTTGAGCGCGACCGACGTCGCCCAGTCGCCGTGGTCACGGTTGCGCGGGCGCTCGAGCGCGATGTCGCCGACCGTCAATGCCGCCGCCGCAGCAGGGTCGCGTCGCTCGACCGCGCTGACGACGACGGCGAGCAGAGCGGCGGCGAGTTGGTCGGGATTCACGAGGGTCAACCCTACCGGCGGCCGAGTGCGTGCTCGCCGAGCGTCACCCGAGGTGCACGACGGCGGTGGAGTCTTCTGCGAGCTCTGTGCTCGCCGAGGCCTGCACCGTGAGGCTCGTCAACTCGAGGCTCGAGCCCTCATTGACGAGAAAAGCGTTGTCGGCGGCGTCTCTGCCCGTCGAGATGCGCAGCATGCCGTGGCGCGGAGCGAGCCCCGTGGCGTCGAGCAGCACCCAGGTGTCGTTGACGGCCGCCTCGACCACTGCGTGGAAGTCCATGGGGTCGAGTTGCGGCGCATACACCGACACCACTCGAGCCGGCAGGTCTGTGGCGCGCAGCAGACCGGCGAGGAGGTGCGCAAAGTCGCGGCAGACGCCCTCTCCGGTCTCGATGACCTCGGGCAGCCCATCGGTCGGCCCGGTCGAACCCGAGACGTAGTCGAGCTGCTCGGCGACCCAGTCGCGCGCAGCGGCGACCCGCTCTGCCGCCGGCAGCTGCACGATGCTGTCGACGGTCACCGGGTCGATCAGACTGCCCAGCAGCTCGTCGCTCTGCACATACCGGCTCGGCCGCACAAACTCGATGCGGTCGCGCTGCGTGACAGCGGCGGGCGCCGCGCGACCGACCACGTCAGCTCGATACCGCACGACGAGCGCACCAGGCGAGACGTCGGCGACGTGCCACCGCGTCGAGGTCGGCCCGGCCACCTCACTCACCGAGATCGCGGCACCGTCGAGCGTCACCTCGAGGTGCTCATCGATGCTGAGGCCGTCGACGTTCGCCACCGAGATCGACAGCGTCACCCCCGTCGACTCGAGCACCGTCGCCTCGAGCTCGCACTCCACCTGTCGTCGCAACGGCCCCATGCGGCCAGCCTGACAGGTGGTTCCTGAGTGCGCGAGACCCGCTAGGCTGAACCCGCCTCCGTAGCTCAGGGGATAGAGCATCAGTTTCCGGTACTGAGGGTCGCAGGTTCGAATCCTGTCGGGGGCGCTGGCAATGCCGTTTCTAGCGGCCGCGGTTGGCCTGGCGCACCTCTTTGGGCGCGCGGCCACCGATGAATGACTTCGCGACGTCGACGACGAAGCCCTGCCGCAGGGCTTGGCGGCCGATGAGCATGCGAAAGCCCATGGCGTCGCGGTTGGTGAGCGTGACCTCGGCCGGCACAGTTCGGCCGAGCATCCTGATGTCGAGAATGACGACGATGCGCTCTTCTGTGTGTCCAGACGAGCTGCGCACCCGTCGTCGATCGTGAATCTCGCACTCGACCTGCACGGCGTCGTCTGCCGACTCTTGCCAGGGCCGAACCCAGAAACGCACCCGCTCGACGTCGCCGTCGGCGATCACTTCGAGGTTGAAGGCGTGCAGCGATGATGACCGCGCTCCGGTGTCGAGCTTGGCCTTGATCCAGGGCACTCCGGCATCGGGCAGGCTCACCCATTCGCGCCAGCCCGCGATGGTGCTTAGATGGGCAGGCTCTTTCACTCCGCCATCATCGCAGGGCTCCTCATGAAACTCGCCATTCTCTCGCGCGCACCACGTGCGTACTCCACCCAGCGCCTTCGTGCTGCCGCTCTTGATCGCGGGCATCAGGTGAAGGTTCTCAACACCCTGCGGTTCGCGATCGACCTCAGCGGGCCCGAGCCCGACCTGCACTTTCGAGGCCGCCCGCTCTCGAGCTACGACGCCATCTTGCCGCGCATCGGCAGCTCGATCACCTACTTCGGCACCGCCGTCGTGCGGCAGTTCGAGCAGATGGACGTCTTCACGCCCAACACTGCGAACGGCATCACCAACGCTCGAGACAAGCTGCGGGCGACCCAGATTCTGTCGCGGCACAACATCGCCATGCCCGCCACCGCCTTCGTGCGCAACCGAGCCGACGTGCGACCGGCCATCGAACGGGTGGGCGGCGCCCCCGTCGTCATCAAGCTGCTCGAGGGCACGCAAGGCATCGGAGTGATCCTCGCCCCCCAGGTCAAGGTGGCCGAAGCGATCATCGAGACGCTGCACTCGACCAACCAGAACGTGCTGATCCAGCGCTTCATCGCCGAGAGCCGAGGCCGAGACATCCGTGCCCTCGTCGTGGGCGACCGAGTCGTCGCAGCCATGCGCCGCACGGCCATGGGTGACGAGTTCCGCTCGAACGTGCACCGGGGCGGCACCGTCGAAGCCGTCGACCTGCCTGCTGACTACGCGCGCGTCGCGGTGCGATCAGCGCACATCATGGGGCTGCGGGTGGCGGGCGTCGACATGCTCGAGAGCGACGACGGGCCCCTCGTCATGGAGGTCAACTCGTCGCCCGGCCTGCAAGGAATCGAGACGGCGACGAAACTCGACGTCGCTGGCGCGATCATCGACTACATCTCGAACGAGGTGGCGTTTCCTGACATCGACGTCCGCCAGCGCCTCGCCGTCTCGACCGGCTACGGCGTCGCCGAGCTCTTCGTGCACGCCGGCGCAGACATCGTCGGCAGCACCCTCGGAACCTCGGGTCTGCTCGATCGCGACATCACCGTGCTCACCCTCAATCGAGGAACGACCGTGATTCCGAACCCGCGCACGAGCCAGGTGCTGCAGGCGGAAGACCGACTGCTGTGCTTCGGCAACATGGAAGAGATGCGCTCACTGATTCCGAGTCGTCGACGCCGTGCCCGCGTGCGACGACTGCCGAAGTCGCCGACACCGAGCGAGTGACCTCACGAGTCTGCGCTCGACTGCGCGTGGGCATCCAAGAATCGGTACAGCTCTTGATCGTCGACGCCCGGAAAGGTTCCGCTCGGCAGCGGCGACAAGATGTGCGCGTGCAGCTTGGCGCTCGTCCAGACCTTGCCGCGCCACCGACTGGCCAGTTCGCCGTCTGGCCGCGTGCAGCACGCCGGGTCTGGGCAGGTCGAGCGGTGCCGATTGACAGTGTCACGACCGCGGAACCACTTCGAGTCGGCGAAGGGAACGCCGACCGTGATCGAGAACTCGTCGGTCGTGCCCGAGCCGATCTGCGTCGACTCCCAGAAGGTTCCTTCAGGGGTATCGGTGTACTGGTAGTACTCGGTCGTGCGGTTCGTGCGGGCGAACGCGGCCCGGCCGCTCCAGCGACGGCACACGAGCTGGCCCTCGGTCGAGCCCGTCACGTCGACCGGCAGCCTCAAGCCGTCGTTCTCGTATGCCTTGTAGACCGCGCCGTCGCCGCCGACGCGCAAGAAGTGCACGGTCAGATCGAGGTGGCTCGTCGCCAGATTGGTGAACCGCAGCGCGGCCGCCTCATGCGTGACCCCGAACGCGTCGCGAAAGTCTTCGACAGCGATGTTGCGTTCGCTCTTCGCCTGGGTCAAGAACGCCACCGACTGCTCTCGAGGCATGAGGCAGGCTGCGGCGAAGTAGTTGATCTCGAGCCGTTGATGCAAGAACTCGGCGTAGCTCGTGGGAATCTCGTGCCCCAGCAAGCGGTGGGCGATCGCCTGCAGGGCCATCGAGCGCAAGCCGTGCCCGCCCGGAATCGACGCAGGCGGCAGGTAGATGCGGCCGTTGTCGAGATCGGTGACTGATCGGGCCGAGTGCGGCAGGTCGTTGACGTAGACCAGCTCGAACCCCAGCTTCTGGGCCATGAGGCCCACTTCGCGGTGCGTCAAGGCACCACTCACGTGTCCAGACTCGGTGACGATCTGCTGAGCGAGCTCTTCGAGCTCGGGAATGTAGTTGTCGAGGGTGCGCATGTGCAGGCGCTGCACGGTGTTCGCGCGCCTCGCCTCTTCGGGTGTCGCGATCGCCTGACGCTCGCGCTCGTGCAGTGCACGATGCAGACCGACGAGCGACGTCAGCACGTCGTCGGGCATTGACCGACCCGCGCGCACGACCGGCAGGCCCAGCGACGCGTAGTGCGCTCCGCGCTGCGCCTTCTCGAGTTCGATCTCGAGCGCCGCCCGGGGCGAGGGAGGGGCGGCGTCGAGCAGGTCGGTCAGCGCCACTCCCAGCTCGTCGGCGATGGCGGTCAACAGCGTGACGCGGGGCTCGCGTCGCCCGTTCTCCATCAGCGAGAGCTGGCTGCCGGCCACACCGACCCGCTCGCCCAACTGGTCGAGCGTCAGGCCCGCGGTCGTTCGGAAGTGCCGGATGCGCTGCCCCAGCGTCACGAGATCGCTCATGCCTTGACCATAGCGAAAGAACCGCGGTTCTTTCCACTCGATCAGTCCTCAAACACCCGCTGAGGGTCTCAAGAATGGAGACACGGCGCAATTCTTCGAGATGTGCGGCCGCAGACCACGGTACCGAACGGGAGACGACCATGACGCTGCTCGAGAGACGACCCGCGACACTGAACGACGACATCGACGACTCGGCCGCGACTCCGACGTCAGCTCGCTCGTACCCCGCCGAGGTCGCGGCCTGGGTTGCCGATCTCGCCGATCGACTGCAGCCCGCCGACATCCACTGGGTCGACGGCTCGACTCGCGAGCGGCACGAGCTGCTGCAGTTGCTGGTCGCCAACGGCACCATCGAGCAGCTCAACCCTGACCTGCGCCCCTACTCGTTTCTCGCCCGCTCGACCGAAGGCGATGTCGCTCGGCTCGAGAGCCGCACATTCATCTGCTCTGAGAACGAGGCCGACGCCGGCCCGACCAACAACTGGCGCGACCCCGCCGAAATGCGCGACGAGCTCGCCACCGTGTTCGCCGGCAGCATGCGAGGTCGCACGATGTACGTCGTGCCATTCGCGATGGGCCCGATCGGGTCGCCCATGGCGCGCTACGGGGTGCAGGTGACCGACTCGCCGTACGTCGTCGTGAGCATCGGCACGATGACCCGCATGGGCGACGCTGCACTCGACGCGATCGCCCGAGGCGCATTCTGGGTTCCGGCCGTGCACAGCGTGGGTGCACCGCTCGCACCCGGCGACGACGACGTGGCATGGCCCAGCAACGACACGAAGTACATCGTGCAGTTTCCTGAGACGCGCGAGATCTGGTCATACGGCTCTGCCTACGGCGGCAACGCCATTCTCGCGAAGAAGGCCTACGCCTTGCGCATCGCCTCGGTGATGGCACGCGATGAAGGCTGGCTCGCCGAGCACATGCTGCTCATCAAGGTGACCCCGCCCGCCGGGCGCTCGTTCCACTTCGCCGCCGCGTTTCCGAGCGCCTGCGGCAAGACCAACATGGCCATGATGGCGCCGAGCCTTCCCGGGTGGAAGGTCGAGACGATCGGCGACGACATCGCCTGGTTGTGGATCGGATCAGACGGCCGACTTCGCGCGATCAACCCCGAGGCAGGGTTCTTCGGGGTCGCCCCCGGCACCGGCGTGACGACGAACCCGACCGCCGTCGACGCGCTCTGGGGCAACACGATCTTCACGAATGTCGCGCGCACCGACGACGGTGACGTCTGGTGGGAGGGACTGACCGACGAGGCTCCCGACCACCTCACCGATTGGCGCGGCGAGTCGTGGAACCCCGACAGCGGGCGCCCCGCCGCACACCCCAACTCACGGTTCACCGTGTCAGCCCGACAGTGCCCGAGCATCGCGGACGACTGGGATGACCCGGACGGCGTCGTCATCGACGCCATCATCTTCGGCGGCCGCCGAGCCAGCAACGTGCCCTTGGTGGTAGAGGCGCGCGACTGGGATCACGGTGTCTTCATGGGCGCCACGATCGCTTCAGAGCAGACGGCGGCCGCCGAGGGCACCGTCGGAGAGCTGCGCCGCGACCCGTTCGCGATGCTGCCCTTCGCCGGCTACAACATGGGCGACTACTTCGCGCACTGGCTCGACTTCGGTCGACGACTGCGCCGCTCGGCTCGGGTTCCCCGCGTCTTCCAGGTCAACTGGTTTCGCAAAGACGCTGACGGCAGCTTCTTGTGGCCGGGGTTCGGCGACAACGCCCGCGTGCTCGAATGGATGGTCGGGCGGCTCGACGGCACCCGCGCGGCGATCGACTCGCCGCTGGGGTCATTGCCCGCACCGGGCGCCCTCAACGTCGACGGCCTCGACCTCGACGAGCACGCGCTCGCCGAACTGTTCCGGGTCGACCCGGCCGCGTTCGCGCACGAGGCCGACGACATCGAGAAGTTCTTCGCATCGTTCGGTGATCGGCTGCCCCCCGAGTTGAGTCGACAGCTCGAGCTCTTCCGTTCGAGGCTGTCTGCCGCCGACTGAACGCCGGCAGCAGACCGCTCGATAGCTACTTGCGGTTAAGCAGGAAGAGCGTGCCAGCGATGGCGAAGGCCAGCGCGAGCAGTGTCACCAGGATGTTGCCGCCGATGGCCAGCCAACCGAGTGCCGAGAACAACCAGACGATCGAGATGGCGACGGGTACGAAGAAGAACCACCGTGCCGCGCCGCGCGCGACACCCTTCTGGTAGGTGACGATGGCGCCGATGATGCCGCCGATCACCACGAGCACGGTGCCGACAGTGCCAGTCTCTGCCGGAAGCGCGGTGCCGAAGACGCTCAGCAACGGAACAAGCGCCAGCAGAATGAAGCCGACGCCGAACGCGACGAAGCCGAGCTTGCCCAGAACCGAGCCACCCACGACTCCATTGGAGCCTGTCTGCCCGAACGCCAGAAAGAAACCGCTCGCTCCGAGCAACAGGAAGCCGAGGATCGTCAGCCACGAGGTGATGGCCCCGCCGCTACCGGCAGCGGCGACGACGAGTGCGATCAGCCAGAGCACCGCACCGGCAAGCATCGCTCCGCCACCGAAAATCCGCCAGTTCGCGGAACGTTCGTTTACTCGACCTACCATTGTTGACTCCTATTTTTGGGGTGTCGGCATCGGCCGACACGCACCGACGCACGGGCACAGCGTGGCAGTGTTCGGGCGAGAAAGATACAGGCGCCCCCAACGTTTCACGCGAGCGGTGCGTCTGAGAGAGTGAGAGCAACACGAATCACTCGAGACAGGATGGGGCGAGGCGCGTGGCCGATGCACCTCGGGCGGCGTGGGAAGCCGTGCTCGCGACGCTCGTCGCCGAGCGCGGCGACGCTCTCGCGCGCTACGCCTACGTGCTGTGCGGCGATCGAGACGAAGCCGCCGATCTCGTGCAATCAGCGCTCGTGGCCACCTTCGGGCGCGTGCGCAACGGCTTCGAGATCGATCGCGCCGAGGCCTATGTGCGTCGCGCGATTGCGTCGGCGCACATCGACCGAGGGCGCAAGGCGAGTCGGTGGCGGTCGACGGCGCACCTGCACCTGGCCGAGCAGTCGATCGAGTCGCCGAGCGCACGCGTCGATCAGCGCATCGATCTCAGGGCTGAACTCGGCTCGCTGAGCCCGCGCGAACGCGCCTGCGTCGTGCTGCGGTACTACGGCGACCACAAGGTCGACGACATCGCGGCCGACCTCGGCATCAGCGCCGGCGCCGTGAAGCGCTACCTCAGCGACGGACTCGCGAAGCTGGCGCGGGCTCTCACCGAACCGGCAAGGGAGCACCATGTCTAGTCTCGACGACCTCGGGCGCGCACTGCGCGCCGATGCAGCAGCGAATGCCCCGCGGGCTGCCGACATCGATGTGGATGCGGTGGTTCGTGCGAGCCGTGCGCGGCGTCAGCCGCGCCAGTGGGCGCTCGGTGCGGTGGTGGTCGTCGCCGCGGCCGGCATCGGAGGAGCATCCATCGCCGCCGTGACCTCGCCGCCCGACCTGATTGCCGCCAGCGAAGCCGCAGATGAAGCCTCGGGCGACGACGTGTTCTCGCTCGAGAGCGACGGCGGCTCGCTGCCCGACTCGAGGGTGGCGCAGTACGACTGCCTGCAGCCGCTCGGCGATGTCATCGAGACATCGGCGCCGCTGACTCTCGAAGTTCGGTTCGCCCCCACGACGGTGATCGTCGACGGCGAGATCACGGGCGACGTGCGCATGCTCAACGTCGGCTCGTCGACCGTGCGCATCACTGCCGACATGTCACCGTTCGTGACCCTGTCGCAGAACGGACTCGTGCTGTGGCGCACGCCCTTGATCGGCAGCGCGGCCATCGACCGCCAACTCGCGCCCGGAGACAGCATCGACTTCGCGGTGCGGCTCGCGGCGGTCGTCTGCGACCCCGCTTCAGACGGCTGGCCACTCAACGCGAGCGGGTTGCAGATCGTCGCCCCGGGCGAATACGACCTGTCGGCGACGATCGGCGTGATGGTCGACGACGACGCGAGCCAGCAGCGTCTGACGTCGCCTCGGCAGACCGTGCGGCTCGAGTAGCTCGATCGAGAATCGACCCGCCCGCTGTTGGCCCTGCATGGCTAGAATCGCGGCACGGAGCGTCGAGTGCACTCGCGCGACCGACCCGAGAGCACGAGGGAGTCTGTCCATGGCGATTGGCGCACCGCGATCTTCCTCGCCGGGCCGCGCGCGACGCGCACTCTCAGCGTGGGCGGCGACCGCCGCGCTCGCGGCGGCGACATTGGTCATGGGTGCCGGCCCGGCGCACGCCGATCGCCCCCTCGATCTGGGCGGCGCCTACGTGCTCGATAGCGCGGGCGTGCTGGGGTCAAGCACGGCCCGGGTCGAGTCGGCGCTCGATGCGCTGTTCGATGCGAAGGGCGCACCACTGTTCGTGGTCATCGTCGACCGGTTCGAGGGCACCCTCGACGCCTCGGCGTGGGCCGACGAGACGGCCCAGCTCTCGGGACTCGGAGACCGCGATGCCCTGCTGGCGATCGCGATCGACGACCGTGAGTACGCGACCAGCGTCGGGGTCGATTTTCCGGCGACGGATGCTGAACTCGACGATGCGCTGTTCGACGCACTGATTCCTGCACTTCGTGACAGCCGCTGGGCTGACGGCATCGTCGCGTACGCAGACGCTCTGCGCGGGGGTGTGGGTGGCGCGACCAGCGGCGGCGGAATACCGATTCTTCCGATCGCTCTCGGGGTGGGCGGAGTCGGCGCTGCCTGGTTCTTCATCTCTCGCGCTCGGCGCAAGAAGAACCCGGTCATCGCCGACGTCGCCTCGCAATCGGTCGCCGAGCTCGACCAGACCGCGTCGCGACGCCTCGTGCAGCTCGATGACGCGCTCACGACGAGCGAGCAAGAACTGGGGTTCGCCGAGGCGCAGTTCGGCGAGGCGGCGACGGCCGGTTTCCGCTCGGCGTTGAACGAGGCGCGCGCGCTCGTCACCGCGGCGTTTCGCACCCGTCGAGAACTCGACGACGAGAACCCGAAGACCGACGAGCAGAAGCGCGAGGGCCTGCTGAGCATCGTGGCAGCGTGCGAGAAGGCCGACGAGCTGCTCGCAGCTCAAGAAGAAGCCTTCGACGCGCTGCGCGACGTCGAGCAAGATCTGCCCGCAGCGCTCGCCGCCGCTCGCAGTGAGCGCGAGGCGGCACCCGCGCTCATCGCTGACGCCGAAGCGATCGTCACTCGGCTGCGCACGCAGTATGCGCCTGCCGCGATCGCGAGCGTGGCCGACAGCCCCACGCAGGCGGCGAGGCTGCTCGAGCTTGCCGATGCAGAGCTCGCCGAAGCGGTCGAGAAGCAGCAGGCGGGGTCGACCGCCGAGGCGGCGATCGATGTGCGTGCGGCGCAGCTCGCCCTGACCCAGCTCGCCCAGTCGACCGCGGCCGCAGGGCGACTCGCCGCCGAGCTTGATGAAGCCCAGCAGGCCGTGCGGGCGCAGGCAGACGACCTGAGCTCTGGAGTCACCTCGGCGGCAGCGCTGCCGTCGACGCCTGAGCTGCAGAGCGCGGTCGCGAACGCGCGATCGACGCTCGCCGCGGCAGACGCGCGAGACCCGATCACCGCGCTCGGTGCCCTCGTGGCCGCCGACCGCGTGCTCGACGCCCAGCTGGCCGATGCGCGCGAGCTCTCAGAGCGCCGCGCGCGAGCAGAAGCAGCGCTCGAGCGCACGCTCGCCACCGGTCGCAGCCGCGTGCTGGGCGCGGCCGAATTCATCGCGTCGCACCGCGGTGCTGTGGGGGCCACCGCCCGCACGCGGCTCGCCGATGCCGAAGCGCAGCTGCAGGGCGCCGTCGAGCTGCGAGCATCAGACCCGCTCGCAGCGCTCGATGCGGCGCAGCGGGCCGCTGACCTCGCCGCGCAGGCGATGCAGGCCGCAGAACGCGATGTGCATGCTGCGACAGCTCCGAGCGGATTCATCGGTGGCTCCGGGGGTTCGCGATCGGCCATGGGCGGCTCTGGCGATGCTCTCATCGGCGGGCTCATCGGCGGGCTGGTCAGTGGCGGAGGCGGCTCACGCCCGCGGTTCGGCTCGAGCGGCGGCTCGGGAGGCACGACGAGCAGGCGCCCGTCGACCGGATCGTCGGGCGGCTCGCGCCGAGCATCCACACCGCGATCGACCGGCCGCCGCGGCGGCAGCGGCCGCTTCTGACCGGCGACACCCACGTTTCCATCCTGCAGAGAGAACCCTCGAGAGAAAGGCACCACCGCAATGTCAAAGCAGTCAATCTTCGGCCGGATCGCGCAGCTTGCGAAGGCCAACATCCATGCGCTGCTCGACGCGGCAGAAGACCCCGAGAAGATGCTCGACCAGATGGTGCGCGACTACACCTCGAGCATTCAAGAGGCTGAGGCGGCGATCGCGCAGACCATCGGCAACCTTCGACTGCTCGAGCAAGACCACGCCGAAGACGTGGCGTCGGCGCAAGACTGGGGCCGCAAGGCGGTCGCGGCCAGCGCCAAGGCTGATGAGCTGCGCGCGGCGGGCAACACCGCAGACGCCGACAAGTTCGACAATCTCGCGAAGGTGGCGCTCGGCAAGCAGCTGCAGGCCGAGAGCGAGGCGAAGGCGGTCGAGCCCACGATCACGAATCAGAACCAGATCGTCGAGCAGCTCAAGAGCGGCCTCGAGGCGATGAAGGGCAAGCTCGACCAGCTTCGCTCGCAGCGCGATCAGCTCATCGCCCGCGCCAAGATCGCTGATGCGCAGAACCAGGTGATCGACGCCGTCGGCAGCATCGACATCATGGACCCGACGAGCGAGCTGGGTCGCTTCGAAGAGAAGATCCGTCGTGAAGAGGCCAAGGTCATGGGTCGTCAAGAGCTCGCCGCATCGACTCTCGACGCGCAGTTCGAATCGCTCGAGAACGTCGGCGTCGAGATCGAGGTCGAGGCTCGCCTGGCCGCACTGAAGTCGGGCGGCGCGCAGCAGTCGATCGAGCAGTAGCACCCGGCATGACGCAGCCGGGGCGGAGCGCCGTCGTCGCGCCCGCCTCGGCTGCGGCTCGCACGCGGTGGTGGGGCGTCGACGCCGCCAGGGGTCTGGCCGTGCTCGGCATGATGGCGGCCCACGTGCTGCCCCGCGATGAGCTGCAGGGCGAGCTTCTCGTCGACGGTCGGCCCTCCGTGCTGTTCGCCGTCGTCGCCGGAGTCGCACTGGGTCTCGTGACGGGCGGCCCGAGCCCTCACCGTGAGCGTGCGGGCTCGGCACGCTTGCAGCTCGTCATCAGAGCGGCCCTGCTGGTCGGGCTCGGCCTGCTGCTGTGGATGCTCCCGAGCGGCATCGCGATCATCCTCGACTACTACGGGGTGATGTTCGTGCTCGTGATGCCCTTCTTGTTCTTGCGCCGCCGATGGCTCGCCATCGGGGCAGCACTGCTGCTCGTGGCCATGCCCCTGGTGCGAGACGCCGTGGTCGACGGCCGGTGGGGTGCCGTGCCCGACAGCGACCCCGCAGCGCGTGCGCTCGACTATCTGCTGACGGGGTACTACCCCGCTCTGCTGTGGCTTCCGCTGCTGCTCGCGGGTCTGCTCATCGCACGATGCGACCTCGGTGCCACCCGGGCACGAGTCACCGCACTGTCGCTGGGCGTCGCGGCCAGTCTCGTCGGCTATGGCAGCGCCGCGCTGGTGCCTGCCATCGACACGAGCGCGCATTCGGGCACCACGGCCGAGCTGCTCGGCTCAGGCGGCCTCGCGGTGGCGATCATCGCTGGGCTCACACTCGTGCTCGACCGCACGGCGACCCCTCGGGCGGTGCGCGTGCTCGCGACTCCATTCGTCGCGATCGGGCGTATTCCGCTGACGGTCTACACGGCTCACGTGCTCATCATCGCGAGTCTGGCCGCATTCGGCCCCGCAGGCCAATTCGAGTCGGCCGTGGGAATCTCGCTCTTCGCCGCACTGACGATCGCCGCCGCGCTCGTGGGATTACTGTGCATGAGAATGGGCTGGCGCGGGCCGCTCGAAGCACTCTTCTCTGTCGTGGCGGGTCTGCCCGGCCGACGCGTCGCGGCCAGCCCCGCGGTGCGACAATGAGCGCATGAGCAGTCAGTTCGTCGTCGTCGGGCAGTGGCAGGGGTCGGGGTCGTCTCGCGCGATGCGGTTGATCGAGGGGGCCGAGGCCATTCGACTCGAGCTGCCAGCCGCGGCCACAACGGTGGTCGACGTGCCGCTCGAGGCGGGAGACGCCGAGGGCACCCGCATTCTTCGCTACAGCTCGATCAGACTCGTGCGCGAACGGCTGCAGCAGAGGCTCGCCGAACTCGACGGCACGACGGTCATCATCGGGGGCGACTGCGGAGTGGAGTACGCGGGCATCGAGCACGCCGCCCGAGCGGGTCGCGTCGTGCTGCTGTGGGCCGACGCGCACGCTGACCTCAACTCTCCCGATTCCTCGCCGAGCGGGGCCTTCCACGGCATGGTGCTGCGCTCGATCATCGACGCAGGAATCGTCGCACCCGCTGACGTGGTGCTGGTCGGGGTTCGAGACCTCGACGATGCCGAAGCCGAGTTCATCGCAGCGCACGGGCTGCGCAGAGTGGCGCCGAGTGACGTCGGCAGCATCGTGACCGAACGCGCAGCAGCCGCGCGCGCCGACGGGGCAGAACCCGTGCTCTATGCCCACGTCGATCTCGATGTTCTCGACCCCGGTGTGTTCAGCGGCGTCGGCTTCGCCGTGCCCTTCGGTCTCGAGCTCTCAGAGCTCACCACCGCGATCGCGGCCGCCCGCGACGTGCTGCCGCTCGTCGGCGCCGGAGTCACCGAGTATGCGCCAGCAGGGCCGGCGAACGGCGGCGCAGACGATGGCCATGCTCTCGACAGCGCGTCAGACGACCTTTCGGTGATTCTGCGCATACTGGCGGTGCTCAGCGGGTAGCGAGCCGTCGGTCTGCGACAACTCGCTGCTGCGCGAGACCCCAGCGTGGCTACGCTGGCACGCATGAGTGACACCACTGCGATGCCCCGAGTGACGACCGAGCGAGACGGCCACGTGCTGCTCATCGGGCTGAATCGACCCGACAAGCGCAACGCCGCCGACGTCGCCATGCTCGAGCAGCTGTCGCTCGCCTACGGCGAGCTCGACCGCGACGACGATCTTCGCGTCGGCGTCGTCTTCGCGCACGGCGACCACTTCACCGCCGGGCTCGATCTCGCCGACGTCGCGCCGCGCATCGGGCCCGAGGGTCTCGCGATGGTGCCGGAAGGCGGTATTCACCCCTGGGGCATGGACGGCACGCGTGTGCGCAAGCCCGTCGTGCTCGCCGTGCAAGGAACCTGCTTGACGCTCGGCATCGAGCTCGCTCTCGCGAGCGACGTCGTCGTGGCAGCGGACGACACGGTCTTCGCGCAGCTCGAGGTCGCCCGCGCGATTCTGCCGTTCGGCGGGGCAACGACCCGCTTCGCCGGAGCGGCGGGGTGGGGTAATGCCATGAGATGGATGCTCACGGGAGACCGTTTCGACGCCGCCGAGGCGCATCGCATGGGAATCGTGCAAGAGGTCGTGCCGGCCGGCGAGCAGCTGCAGCGGGCGCGCGCCGTGGCGCAGCGCATCGCCGCGCAGGCGCCCCTCGCGGTGCAGGCGACGCTCGCGAACGCTCGACTGGCGGTGAGCGAGGGCGAGGCGGCTGCCGCGGCGCGCCTCCCGAGCGAACTGGTGCGACTCGCCCAGTCAGAAGACGCCCGCATCGGCATGCAGGCTTTTCTCACGCGCACTGAGCCGGAGTTCGTGGGACGGTAGCTCTATGCGCTCTCTCACCGCGACCGCGACGACAGACGGCACCACTGAAGACTCGTACGACCTCATCGTCATCGGCGCTGGAGCGGTCGGCGAGAACGTCGCCGATCGTGCCGTGCAGGGTGGGCTCGCGGTGCTCATCGTCGAAGGCGAGCTCGTCGGGGGCGAGTGCTCGTACTGGGCGTGCATGCCGTCGAAGGCGCTGCTGCGCGCCGCAACCGTGCTGCGTGCCGCGCACGCGGTGCCGGGGGCGCGAGCGGCCGTGGCGGGAGGCCTCGACGCCGCAGCCGTGCTCGCGAGCCGTGATGCTGTGGCGAGCGACTGGAACGATACGGGTCAGGTGCGCTGGCTGCAGAAGGCGGGCATTCAGCTCGCTCGGGGGCATGCCAGGCTGGCCGGTGAGCGCCGAGTCGTGATCACTCACGCCGACGGCACTGCTCGAGAGGTGACGGCTCGCCACGCTGTGGCGATCTGCACGGGCAGCAGCGCCTCGATACCGCCCGTCGACGGGCTGGTCGAGGCGGCACCGTGGACATCGCGCGAGATCACGAGCACTGAGAGCGTTCCCGATCGGCTCGCCATCATCGGCGGCGGCGTGGTCGGGTGCGAGATGGCCACGGCGTTCGTCTCGCTCGGCAGCGCCGTGACGCTCATCGCACGCGGCACGCTGCTCGCAGGGGTCGAGTCGTTCGCGGGTGACGCGGTGGCCGACCGACTGCGCGCCGACGGCGCCGAGGTGCTGCTCAACACTGACGTCGAGCGCGTCGACCGGCGCGACGACGGCACCGTCTCGATCCGTCTGCCCGGCGGGCGCACCATCGAGGTCGACGAGATCGTCGTCGCCACCGGGCGCGAGCCCGCCACGCACGACGTGGGGCTCGAGACGATCGGGCTCGAGTCCGGCACCTGGCTCGAGGTCGACGACACTCTGCGCGTGCGCGGCTACGACTGGCTCTACGCGGTCGGCGACGTCAACCATCGCGCTCTGCTCACGCATCAGGGCAAGTACCAAGCACGAGCCGCGGGTGACGTGATCGCGGCGCGCGCGAGCGGGGCATCCGTCGACGACTCCCCGTGGGGAGCGCACGTGGCAACCGCCGACCATGACGCGGTGCCGCAGGTCACCTTCACGTCGCCCGAGGTCGCGAGCATCGGCATGACGGCAGAGCAGGCCGAGCAGCGCGGCCTGCGCACTCGGGTCATCGACTACGAGCTCGGCTGGCTCGCGGGGGCCACCGTGCATGCCGACGACTACCGCGGCACGGCGCGCATGGTGGTCGACGACGATCGGCGCGTCATCGTCGGCTTCACGCTCGTCGGAGACGACGTGGCAGAGCTGCTGCACGCGGCGACGGTGGCGATCGTGGGCGAGGTGACGATCGAGCGACTGTGGCACGCCGTGCCCTCGTACCCCACCCTCAGCGAGGTGTGGCTGCGGCTGCTCGAGGGCTTCGGCCGGCCGTGAGCGCGACGCCTTCGCCGCAGAAGGGCCGGGCGGCGCGCGCAGTCGACCGACTTGCGCGCAACCGTGCGCTGCGCGCCGTCACCCTTCACCCGGTCGTCGCTCGACCGGGGTACTGGTTCGCGACGGCAGCCGGGGTGGCCTGGGGGGCGGTGCTGGGCGGGTTTCGTGTCTCGCGTCGAGGCGGGGTCATCGTGTGCGAAGGGCTGCCGCGCTGGGCCTTCGGGCGCGGCGGCACGACCATCGGCGCTGCCTACCTCACGCGCGACAACACGCGCGAGTCGGTGCTCGAGCATGAGGCGGTGCATCGTGCTCAGTGGCGCCGGTATGGTCTGGCCTTCATTCCCCTGTACCTCGCCGCCGGGCGAGATGCGCGCAGCAACCGGTTCGAGATCGAGGCGGGCCTCGAGAGGGGCGGGTACCGCTAGACGGCACTGCCGCTGATGGCGACGGAGCGCTAGTCTGCGGGAATGCGCCGATGGATGCTCGCCTCAGCCCTGACCGCCGTGCTCGCTCTCTCTGCCTGCACGCCAGAACCTGAACCCGGCGCGACGCCGAGCGCTTCACCGAGCGCGACCGTCTCAGCATCGGCGGCGCCGACGGCACCCGCGATCAGCCTGCCCGACTGCGACAGCATCTACTCCCCCGCCCTCGTGGCCGCCCTTGAGGCAGAGGGTCGCACCTCAGAGGGCGACGTGAGCGCGCTCGGCGGAGGCGGCTGGGGCACCTTCGATGTCGGGGTCGAGGCCATCCTCTCGGCGATACCCGAGGCCGTGCACTGCACCTGGATTCTGCCGGCGAGCGAGAGCGGGTCGACGACCTCGATCGCGATGCTCGATGACGCCTCTCGCACCGCCCTCGTCGCGGCCTTCGCCGGCGGCGGCTTCGTCGCCTCGACAGCACCGGGCGGCGACCTCTATTCGATCACTGTCGAAGAAGAGTTCATCACCTACACCGAGTCGCACCTGCTGACCGCCGAGGTGTGGATCGCGAGCGCCTACGCGTTCGGTGACGCGAGCACCCTCACGCTCGACGCCGCCGCACAACTGCTGTCCTGAGCGCTGACTACCACTGCGGCGGGTGCACGCGAGCGGTCGCCCGCGAGCGCTCCCACTGAGCGCCGAGAGCGAGCAGCGTCGCCTCGCCGCCGGGTCGACCGATCAGCTGCACGCCCATCGGAAGCCCAGGTTCGGCTGACGACGGGGGCGTGAGCCCCCCCGGCAACGTCAGCGCGGGCAGACCGGCCACGTTCACGAAGCTCGTGTACGGCGTGTATTGCACCTGCTGGGTGAAGTTGCGCTCAGGGTCGTCGGGGTCGTACCAGCCGAGGGGCCGGGGAGTCATCGCGAGTGCGGGGGTGACGACGGCGTCATAACGAGAGAGTTGTCGGATGACGCGACGTTCGAACCCGGAGAGCCAGGTGAGGGCCTCGGCGAGATCAGAGGCAGACAGGGCGCGACCGCGCTCGACGAGCCACGCGGTGAGCGGCTCGAGTGACGCGAGCTCGAGCGCGGTGCGCGCCGGAATCTGCGACGCCCCCGCCATCCAGACGGCTCGAAAGTGCCGCGCATAGTCGGGTTCGTCGTCGAGACTGAACTCTTCGATGCCGTGCCCGAGCGCGGCGAAACCGCCGACCGCCTCGTCGAGCGCGGCTCGCGCGGCGGGCGCGAGCGCGATGTCGACCGTCGACTGCCACGGCGAGCTCGTCGTCACGCCGAGCTGGAAGCGGCCCTCGCCTCGCACAGCTGCCCCGAGGAACGGGCCGCTGTGCGGGTGCGGCGCACCCGAGGCGAGCGGAGGGTCGACCGGCGCCCGCGTCGCGAAGGGCCAGGGCGCCGCCGACACGAGGGCGTCGAGCATCAGGGCGGCGTCGGCGACCGTGCGCGCCAACGGCCCTGCCACCACGAGCCCGGCGAGTGCTTCGAGGCCGCTGCCGGCCGGCACTCTGCCGCGAGACGGTTTGAGCCCGACCAGGCCGCATGCCGCGGCCGGAATACGAATGCTGCCTCCGCCGTCGCTGCCAGGAGCGATGGGCAGCAGCCCCGCGGCGACAGCGGCTGCGGCACCGCCGCTCGACCCCCCGGCGCCGCGCGAGAGGTCGTAGGGCGTGCGTGCGGGTGCAGACACCCGGCTCTCGGTGTACGACGGCAGGCCGAATTCGGGCGCCGCGCTGGCACCCAGACTGATGGCACCCGCCGCATCGAGATGACGCACGAGCTCATCGCTCTCGGTGGGCACGTGATCGGCGAACAGTCGAGAGCCGAAAGTCGTGCGCTGGCCGGCCCGCCGCACAAGCTCTTTGTCGGCGATCGGAATGCCCCACAGCGGTGCGGTCGGTGCGACCAGCTCGGTGAGTGCGTCAGCTCGAGCGAGCGCACGGTCGGCGTCGATCACCGTCAGAGCACCCAGTTCGGGGTTCAGCCTGTCAATGCGGGCGAGGTAGTGCTCGACGAGTTCGCGGGGTGAGATCTGCCCGCTGTGCAGCCACTGCCACTGCTCGAGCGCAGTCAAGTGATGGAGTTCGAACACCCTCACGAGCCTACGGCGCGGTGCACCCGCATATCGTTTCGGCAACGAAGGCACATCGATCGCTCTCTGCGACCCCAAATCACGGTTGAGTGCGGTTCTCGACTGCTAGATTCGCGCCCGACGCTACTGTCGTGACCTCTAGAGGAGCACCATGTTCGCCCAGCGAGTTCTCGTCGGCACCGCCGCCATCGCCCTGGTCGTCGGCCTGTCTGCCTGCGCGGCAGAAGAAGAGCCCGTGGCAGAAGAGCCCACCCCTGAGCCCACCCCGAGCGCGGTCGAGACCACCGAGCCCGACCCGGGGCCGCTCACCTTCACCATGCCGGCCGACTGCACGACGATCATGCCGCAATCGCGCCTCGACTCGTTCGCCTCGCAGAACCTCGAGCTGCTCGGCGGGCCGGGCAGCGTGTACGGCGACGACTACTTCTTCGACCCCACCCCCGAGCAGATGGTGGGCGGCATCAGCTGCGTCTACGCCGAAGACGGCCTCGACCTCTCGAGCCTGCTCGTGAGCGTCGCGCCTCTCAACGCCTCGACCCGGGCCGGAGTCGTGAACGACCTGGCAGCCCAAGGCCTCAACGAAGCGACGACCGCCGACGGCGCCATCACCTACAGCCAGTTCGGCGACGAGTCTGTGGCGCCCGCGATCTACAACATCATTCGCAACGACAGCTGGATCTCGGTGATCAGCGCCTTCGGTGGCCAGGTCTTCTACAACGAGGCCGTGTCGATCGCCGACGACGTCGCAGGTCAGGTCTACCAGTAGCAGCGCGCGGCGCTATCGGCGCCGCGTGAGCGACTTCTGCATCATCACGACGCCGAGCCATCGGCCGAACTTGAAACCCACCCGACCCATCGAGCCGGTCGTCGTGAAGCCGAACTTCTCGTGGAGCGCGATCGAGGCGTCAGCACCCCGGTCGGCGATCACCGCGATGACCTCTTTGACTCCTGCGGCCTTCGAACGCTCGAGCAGTTCGCGCATGAGCTCGCGGCCGATGCCCTTGCCGGTCGATGCCGGCCCGAGGTAGATCGAGTTCTCGACCGTGAACCGATAGGCGGCCTTCTCCTTCCACGGGTACACATAGGCGAAGCCCAGAATCACGCCGTTGGGCGAGACCGCCACCAAAAAGGGGTAGCCGAGTTCGCGCACCCGCGCGTACTTCGCGCGCAGGGCGCGAAGGCTCCACGGCGACTCGTCGAAGGTGACCGTCGAGTTCGCCACGTAGTGGTTGTAGATCTCGCGCACATCGGGCAGGTCTCGCTCGACTGCCTCGCGCACGGTGAACGAAAACGGTGTCTCGGCATCGACCTGCCGACGCGCGTGCCGGGGAGGGCGCCGTCGCTGCAGGTACTCCTCTTCGAGCATCCACCCCCCTCTCGCGTCGTCGGCAGCCTGCCCGCTGATCGGCGCCAGTCTACGTCGGCAGGCGCCAGTCGATGGGGGCATGCCCGAGGGCGGCCAAGTGAGCATTGGCGCGGCTGAACGGGCGCGAGCCGAAGAACCCGTTGCGGGCCGACAAGGGGCTGGGATGCGCGCTCGCGATCACCGGAACACTGCCGAGCAGCGGCGCGGCCGACTGGGCGTCTCGACCCCAGAGCACCGCGACGAGCGGCCCTCCGCGCTCGGCGAGCGCTTCGACGGCGCGACCCGTCACGGCCTCCCACCCTCGACCCCGGTGCGAACCCGAAACACCCGACTGCACGGTGAGCACGCGGTTGAGCAGCATGACGCCCTGATCGGCCCAGGGGCTCAGATCACCGTGCTCAGGGGTCTCGATGCCGAGATCGTCACGCAACTCGCGGTAGATGTTGGCCAGGCTGCGCGGAATCGGCCGCACCGCGCGGTCGACGGCGAAGCTCAAGCCGATCGGGTGGCCGGGGGTCGGGTAGGGGTCTTGGCCGAGAATGAGCACTCGCACGCTCGCGAGCGGAGCCGTGAAGGCGCGCAGCACGTTCGGCCCCGCGGGCAGGTACGGGCGACCGTGCGAGACTTCGGCGCGCAACCAGTCGCCGAGCTCGGCGATGCGCGGCTCGACAGGCTCGAGCGCGGCAGCCCAGTCGGGGGCGACCAGCTCGCTCAAGGGTCTTCGCTGCGACATGACAGCACGGTACCCCGCGGCGCGCTAGCATCACGGCATGACCGAGCCCACGATGGCCTCACGCCTGCGCGGCGCCTCCGGCGCCATCACCATGTCGCTCGTCGGCTACCTCTTCTTCGTCGAGTTCGTCAGCGGCGTGCTGCAGGGCTACTACGTGCCCCTCATCAGCGACCTCGTCGACTACCTCGGCATTCGCGACGCCGACTTCAACTGGTTCGAAGCCGCCCAACTGCTGCTCAGCGCGCTCGTCGTGCCGATACTGGCCAAGCTCGGCGACATGATCGGGCACAAGAAGGTGCTCTTGCTCTCGACCCTGCTGACCGCCGGGGCGAGCTGGTGGCTCGTCTTCGCCGACTCGTTCTGGGTCTTTCTCGCCGCCTGGGCCCTGCAGGGCTTCTATGTCGTGTGGCTGCCGCTCGAAGTGGCCCTGATCTTCGACCGCGGCAGACGCACCGGCACGGGGGCCTCGCAGACCCGCCGCGCGGCCGGGCTGCTGGTCGTCGGCCTCGAGGCGGGCGCGATCGTCGGCGCACTCGGCGGCGCTCGAGTATTCGCGGCGTTCAACGGCGACATCGCGCTCACCCTGACGATTCCGGCCATCGCCGTGAGCGTGGCCTTCTTCGTCATTCTGTTCGGCGTGCCCGAGTCTGAACCCGTCACCGGCCGACGGCTCGACACCTTCGGTTTCGTGCTGCTCACGATCGCGCTCTTGACGATCACCTCGGGGCTCACCTTCTTGCGCGTCAACGGCCCCGAGACCTGGTGGGTCTACGCACTCATGCTCGTCGGCCTCGCCCTGCTCTACCCCTTCGGCCGCTGGGTGCTCAAGCACCCCGACCCCGCGATCGACCTTCGGGTCATGCGCCAGCCGACGATGTGGCCGGTGCTGCTCACTGCAGGACTCGTCGGCGTGAGCCTGCTCGGCGCTCAAGCTCCGCTCAGCACCTTCGCCGGCACCGATCCGATCAACGGATTCGGGCTCGGACTCGACGCCACCGATCGCTCGTACATCATCGGCGCATACCTCGTCGCCATGATCATCGGCGCCCTGCTGTTTCCGCTCGCCTCGCGCCGCACGACGCCGCGCATCACCCTCATCGGGGCGACCTTCATCGTCGCCACCGGCTACCTGCTCTTTCTCGTCAACAACGACACGGCGGTCGGGGTCACCATCAACATGGTCATCGCCGGCATCGGCTCAGGAGCCCTCGTCGCGGCCCTGCCGGCCGCCGCAGCCGCTGCGGCACCGATCGGCCAGACCGGCATCGCCACGGGCCTCACGAACACGACCAAGACCATCGGCGGTGCGTTCGCGAGCGCCATCTTCGCAGTCGTGCTGGCATTCTCCGCCGGGCAAGCCATCACCGAGACCGCGTCGAGCCTGCTCGGCTACATGATCGTGTTCGCCATCTGCGGCGGCACGGCGCTCGTCGCCGCCGTCGCCCTCTTCTTCGTGCCGAAGCTCGCCTTCAGCGACGCCGCCGTCGACGAGGGCGTGCAGCCGAACACGACGGTGCTGTAGCCGCCCTAGCCCTCGCGCACCGCGAGCGGCTCGCGCACGATCTTGTGCTGCGCAGCCTGCGCCACCGGGCGCACCGTGATCTCGTCGAGGTTGACGTGAGGGGGCGACTCGAGCGCGGCCACAATGATGGCGGCGATGTCGTCGGCGACGAGGGGATGCTCGACCCCCGCATACAGCGCGTCGACCTTCTCGGTGTCGCCGCCGAACCGGTTGAGCGAGAACTCATCAGTCTTGACCATGCCCGGCGCCACCTGCATGACGCGCACAGGCTCGCCCGCCAGCTCGAGACGCAGAGCCCCCATCATGCCGCGCAGAGCGAACTTCGAGGCGTTGTACCCGCCGCCGCCCTCGTAGGCGATCTGACCCGCGGTCGACGTGACTGCAAGAATGTCGCCCACCCCGCGGTCGAGGGCGCCGGCCCGCAGGGCGGGCAGCAGCGCGCTGATGACCCGCTGGGCGGCGAGCACGTTGACGTCGAACATGCGCATCCAGTCGCGGGCGTCGGCCGTGGCGACCGGGTCGGCGCCGAACGCGCCGCCCGCGTTGCTCACGATGGCATGAATCGGCCCCGTCGCGGCGATGTGCTCGCGCAGGGCATCCACCGCGGCGTCGTCGGTGAGGTCGGCCACCACCACCTCGCACCCCGTCTCATCGGCGAGCGCCGCCAAGCGCTCAGCGCGACGCGCGACGGCGACCACGCTCCAGCCGTGCTCACGCAACAGGCGCACGGTGGCCGCGCCGATGCCCGAACTGGCGCCCGTGACCACCGCTCGCAGGTCGACGCTCGTCGTTCGGTTGAGAGGGGTTGCATCAGTGCTCATGCCGCCACGGTACCGGCGACTAGCCTGAAGTGGTGACGACACCTGCTGCCGCCGCGCCAGCGGCCCGCGTCGCTTTCTGGGACAACGCGCGGTTCATCGCCATCGCCCTCGTCGTCATCGGGCACGCCATTCAGCGCCTCACTGCCGACAGCGACGCGGCGATGGCCGTCTACCTGATCATCTACTCGTTCCACATGCCTCTCTTCGCCATTGCGAGCGGCTGGTTCTCGACGTCAGATCCGCCCGACAACGTCGCACTGCAGCGCCTCATCTCGGGCATCGTGATTCCGTATCTGATCTTCGACACGATCTGGACGATCGTGCGCTGGCTCGTGCAGGGCTCGGCGAGCCTCAACCCGACCACCGCGTCGTGGACGCTCTGGTTTCTGCTCGCTCTCGCCCTCTTCCGCCTCGTGCTGCCCTACCTGGCGCGATTGCGCGAACCCGTGCTCTGGGTCGTCGTCTTGGTCGCCGGAATCGGCGTAGCCTACTGGCCGAACGTCGACAACACCTTCTCGCTCGCGCGCGCGCTCGGCCTGCTTCCGTTCTTCGTGCTCGGCTGGAGAGCTCGCGCGTGGGGGCTCGGCGACCTCTGGCTCGGCGGGCACCGCTGGAGCGCCCGGCTCGACGGAGCACCGCGCACGATACTGCGCGTCGCGGCTGCGGCCCTTCTCATCGCCTGGTCTGCCGTCATCGTCGTCGGCATCGACCACTGGCGTGCGGTCGACCTGCGGTTGTGGCTGTTCTACACCGAGCACTATGACGCCCTCGACGCACCCCAGTGGTGGGCGGGCGCGATTCGTCTGGGGCTGCTCGTGCTCACCACGGCGCTCTGCGCTGCGGTACTGGTGCTGACGCCTCGACGCACCACAGCCCTGACCTCACTCGGCACAGCAACTCTCTACGTCTACCTGCTGCACACCTTCGCCCTCTACCCGATCAGAGAGTCGGGGCTGCTCGGCGGTGAGAACTCGACATGGCCGTGGCTCGTTGGCATGATCGTGCTGGCTCTCGTGATCGCCGTGGTGCTGTCGACCCCGATCGTGCGACGAGTCGCGCGGCCGCTCGTCGAGCCGAGGGTCGAGTGGCTGTTTCGCCGCGAGCGCTGAGCGGGCATCCGTCGGCGATCGCAGGCTGCTGCGTTACGGCGCGTGACGACCGCCGTTGACCCGCCAGCACGGGCGACGTACCGTCGAGGCGACCCACCCGCGACGCAAGGAGCCCTCATGGCCGGCAACTACCAGTTCGAGACACTGCAGATTCACGCGGGAGCCCAGCCCGACCCCGTGACGAATGCCCGCGCGACCCCGGTGTACCGAACGACGGCATACGTGTTCAACGACGCCGAGCACGCGAAGAACCTGTTCGCGCTCGCTGAGTTCGGCAACATCTACACGCGCATCCAGAACCCCACGCAAGACGTGGCCGAGCAGCGCATCGCCGCTCTCGAGGGAGGCTCGGCGGCCCTGCTGCTCGCGTCGGGGCAGTCGGCGACGACCTATGCGGTGCTGAACATCGCCCAGGCGGGCGATCACATCGTGTCGTCGTCGTCGATCTACGGCGGCACCTACAACCTGTTCACCTACACGCTCGCGAAGCTCGGCATCGAGGTCACGTTCGTCGAGAACCAAGACGACGCTGACGAGTGGCGAGCCGCCATCCGCCCGAACACCAAGCTGCTGTTCGCCGAGACGGTCGGAAACCCGAAGATCAACATTCTCGACATCGAGAAGGTCGCCGAGGTCGCGCACGGCGCGGGGCTTCCGCTCATCGTCGACAACACGATCGCGACGCCCTTCCTCATCAGGCCCCTCGAGCACGGTGCCGACATCGTCGTGCACTCGGCCACCAAGTTTCTCGGCGGGCACGGCACCGTCATGGGCGGCTTCATCGTCGACGGCGGAAAGTTCGCCTGGTCTGAGCACGTCGACAAGTTTCCGGGGCTCACCGAGCCCGACCCCTCGTATCACGGCGCGAGCTACACGGGAGTGCTGGGCGACGCGATCGCCTACATCATCAAGGCCCGCGTGCAGCTGCTGCGCGACATCGGCGCTGCCGTCTCGCCCGACAACGCCTGGCAGATCATCCAGGGCATCGAGACCTTGAGCCTGCGCGTCGAGCGCCACGTGCAGAACGCGACCTCCGTGGCGCACTGGCTCGAGGCGCACCCCGATGTCGCCTCGGTCAGCTACAGCGGCCTGCCGTCGAGCCCGTGGCACAGCCACGCGCAGAAGTACGCACCGCGCGGCGTCGGGGCGGTGCTGTCGTTCGAGCTCAAGGGCGGGGTCGACGCCGGCCGGGCGCTCGTCGACTCGGTGCAGCTGTTCAGCCACGTCGCCAACATCGGCGACGTGCGCAGCCTCATCATCCACCCCGCATCCACGACCCACTCGCAGCTCACTCCCGAGCAGCAGCTGACCACCGGCGTGACGCCCGGACTGGTGCGGCTGTCTGTCGGTCTTGAGAACGTCGACGACATCATCGCCGATCTCGAAGAGGGCTTCGCGGCGGCGCGCGCCGTCATCGCCGCCAACGCCGCCTGAGTCGAGGGCCCTTGCTGCAGCATCCGTGACCCCCGCCGTCATACGGCGGGGGTCACGTGCATCCTGCGACAGAATGGCCTCAGCATGGATTGGCAGACGAGCGAAGACACGGTGCCCTCGGCGTTCATCACCGAGGCGAACAGGCGCGCCCTGCGCGGCACTCCCCCGACGACCGGTGCCTGGCGAGAAGGCGACCCTCCCGGCGAGCGGCTGTTTCACCCGGTCGGCACGATCGACCTCGAATCGGGCGCCCGCTTGCCGCACGCGCGCCTCGCCTACGAGACCTGGGGCGAGCTCACCGAGCAGCGAGACAACGCGGTGCTCATCATGCACGCCCTCACCGGCGACAGCCACGTCGTGGGCAAGCCGGGGGCCGGTCACCCCACCGCAGGCTGGTGGGGCGGCATCGTCGGCCCCGGTCTGGCCATCGACACCGACCGCTGGTTCGTCATCGCCCCGAACATGCTCGGCGGGTGCCAGGGCTCGACCGGGCCCGCATCGTTCTCGCCCGACGGCACCGAATGGGGCTCGCGGTTTCCGTACCTGACCATTCGCGATCAGGTCGCAGCGCAGGTCAGACTCATCGACGCCCTCGGCATCGACCGCCTCGCGGCAGTCGTCGGCGGGTCGATGGGAGGGATGCACGCTCTCGAATGGGCGGTCGAGCATCCGCACAGAGTCGAACGGCTCGCCGTGCTCGCCGCGACGGCCGTCTCGAGCGCCGACCAGATCGCACTGAACTCGGTGCAGCTCGAGGCGATTCGCATGGATCCGCTCTTTCGCGACGGCGACTACTACGACGACCCCGAGGGGCCATACCGCGGGCTCGCGCTCGCACGCCGCATGGCGCTGCTCAACTACCGGTCACCGAGCGAGCTCAACGAGCGCTTCGAGCGCTCGTGGCAGGGAGTGCTCGACCCGCTCGGCCACGGCGGACGGTTCGCGGTCGAGAGCTACCTCGACTTTCACGGCAACAAGTTCACCCGACGCTTCGACGCGGGCAGCTACATCAGGCTCGTCGAGGCGATGAACTCGCACGATCTCGCTCGAGGTCGCGGCTCGATCGCCGAGGCGCTCGGTCGCGTCACCGCGCGCAGCATGGTGCTCGGCATCGATAGCGACCGCCTCTTTCCGGTCGAGCAGCAGCAGACGCTCGCCGCGCACCTGCCGAACTCGATTCACGGCCCTGAGGCCATCGTCATCTCGTCGCCGTTCGGCCACGACGCGTTTCTCATCGACGACGACCTCGTGGGCCCGCCCCTCACGCAGCTGCTGCAGAGCTAGCCTTCTGCCATGAATGGCCTGCGCGCGGTCTTCACCCTCGGTTCGGTGGTCGTGATGCTGCTGACCGCCGGTTGCTCGGCCGACGGCCCCCCGGCGGCGCAGCCGTCACTCACCGCGGCCCCGCAGTCGATCGACGAGGCCTCGGCGACGGCAGAGCTCTACCGCTCGCGCATCGACCCTGCGCGCAACGGCATGCAGGTGAGTGTGACCAACACCTCGGCTGCGCCCCTGACGATCGTGCGCACCGAACTACGCTCGCCGGCGCTCGCCGAGCCGATCGTGCGCGACCGCACCTCGGTGATCGCCGCAGGAGCGACTCGCGACCTCGCCGTCGAGCTGACGACGCCGCAGTGCCCCGAGCTGGTGGGGCAGCAGGCGGCACCCCTGCCGACCGTCGTGCTCACGATCGCGCTCGCGACGGGCGAGACGGCCGAGCTCATGATCACCGCCACCGACCGCTTGGGTCAGTGGAACGACTGGCATGCACGCGCGTGCTTCACCGCGGCCGTGGCAGAACGGGTCGACCTGACGGTGCGCCGCGCCCCCGAGCGCGACGATCTCGCTGCGCGCACCCTCGGCCTCGACCTCATCGCCTCGAACGTTCGCGCCGACCTCGCCCTCGAGACGGTGCACGACACGGTGCTCTTCGCTCTCGTCGACGCCTCGGAATCACGGGCGACATCGATCGCCCTCGACGAAGAGCTGACGGCCGGGGCATCGACGGTGATCGAGCTCAGCCTGTCTCCGGCGCGATGCGACCCGCACGCCATCGCCGAAGACAAGCAGGGCACGCTCTTCATCGTGACGCTCGCTGTCGGCACCGTCGTCGGCTCGACGACTGTCGCAGCAGACGACCGAACCCGCTCTGAGCTCTACGACGCGTTCGCCGCGATCTGCAGGTTCTGAGGCTGAAGCCTCGCGAGGTGCCACACTGGTCTTCATGAGGCGCGGGGGCGGCACACGGCAGGGTCAGCCGTGGAGTTGATCGAGAGAGAGCGCCAACGCCTCTTGCGCTCGGCCGCCCGCGCTTTCGGATTGAGCGGCGTCGTGCTCGCCGCGATCTGCCTCTCACTGCCGGGAGTCGTCGATCCGGTGCTCGTGCCGTCTCTGCTCATTCTGCTCGCCGGTCAGGCGGGCGCCCTCGTCATGGTGGGGCGCAGCGGCCATGTCGGCTGGGTCGTGCTGACGATGGTGCTGGGGTTCGCCACGCTCGCTCTCGCCCAACTGCCGTGGGGCCAGTCGAGCTCGGTGGCTCTGCCGATCTCGCTCGCTCCCCTCGGAGCGGCCGGGCTCGGTGCGCTCGGCATGGTGCTGAGCGAGTCGACGGGCCGATGGCTCTTGTGGGCTGCGGGCACCCTCGGCAGCAGCCTGCTCGTCGCGAGTGCGGGGCCCACGCGCGGTCTCGTGTCGACGCCGGCCATCGCGACGCTCGCGGGGTGGGTCATCACGCTCATCATCGGGCTCTGGGTCACGGTTGGCGTGCAACGCGCCATGATGCGCATCGAGAACATCGGCCGCTCGCATCACCTCGAACGGCAGGCGAGTGAGACTGAGGCCCAGCGCCGACAGGGCGCCAGGCTGCTGCACGACACTGTGCTGGCCACGTTGACGCTCCTGGCCCACTCGGGCGTTGGAGTCTCAGAGCATGCGCTGCGCGAGCAGGCGCGCGAAGACGCGCACCTCTTGCGGCAGTTGCGGCTCGGCTCGACGCCGATGCCCCAGTTCTCGGGCGTCTACAGTCTCGAGCCCGTGGCTCAGACGCCCTTGGGCACCACCCTCGAGTCGGTCAAGCAGCGGTTCTTGCGCATGGGCTTGTCGGTGCGCTGGCACGGCACCGGTCAGGTGCTGCTGCCGAGCGATGTGCTCGACGCGTTCTTGCTCGCGCTCGCAGAGTGCCTCGAGAACGTGCGCCGTCACGCCGGAGTCGACGCCGCTGATGTCACCATCACGCAGACCGACGATCGGCTGAGAGCCGTCGTCACCGACGCCGGCGTCGGCTTCGACCCAGAGAGCATCGCCACCGAGCGGCTGGGCTTCACCGAATCGGTGGTCGCTCGTCTTCGCGATGTCGGCGGCGACGCACGAGTGTTCTCGACGCCCGGCGCCGGCACGACGGTGATTCTGGAGGTGCCGAGATGAGTTCTCGGTACTCTCCCCCCGAAGAGACCACGCTCGGCTCGCTCGTGCGACCGGCCGGCGCTCGTTCGTCGACGCGGCGCGGGTCTCCGTCGTCGACGCACGCCTCGGCGCTGGGTTCGGGCTTTCTCGGGCTCGGGGTGGCCATCATCGCCGCACTGCAGTCGATGCTCGGCATCGCCCTCTTCATGCTGCGTGCCGGCGACTACCCGTCGCTGCTGCCCATCGTGGGGGCATGGTTGCTGCTCATGGTGACGTTTCTCGGCCTCACCATCACCATCTCGGCCACCGGCGAACGACTGCCCGACTGGCTCTACGGTGTGTTTCTCGCCTCGCTCGCGGGCGTCGTCTGGCTCGACTTCGTCGCCATCGCACCGCTCGGCGATGTGGGCAGGTACGCCACAGCATCGGTGTCGGCCGGCTTCGTGCTGCTCATCATCGTGACGCTGCGCGCGCGGTGGGAGGTTCTGGTCGCTGCCGGCGCGCTGGGCGTCGCTTTCATCGCAGCGATCGTCACGACCACTCCGCTGACTCCCGTCACGATTCCCGCACAGCTCGTCACGGTCGCCCTCGCTGTCGGGCCTGGAATCACCGGGGTGCTGCTGGTCAGCGGATTCGAGCGGATGCTTAAGCGCGAGCTCGACCGCGTGCTCGTGCAGTCGACCGTCACCGCGCCCCGCTTGGCCGTCGGCATGCTCGCGAGCGAAGAGCTTGCTCGGCTCGATCTCGACGCCGAAGAGCTGCTCGAGGCCGTGGCCAGCGGCGAGGCTCCCCTGCCGCTGCCGCCGTCATTCGCGGCGCGGGCGTCGACGCTCGCCACCGAGCTTCGGCTGCACCTCATCGAGGGTCGTCGTGAGACGTGGCTCTTTCACGCGGTCAGCGAGTCTGACCATCTGGGTCGGCGCGTCACGGTGAGCGACTCGGCGACGCTCGCCGGGCTGCTCGATGATGTGCAGCGCGACTCGCTGCTCGCGGCGCTGTGGTTGCTCTCGGCCGACCCGCAGGGGGTGTCGCCCTCGCGTGCGATCTCGATCACGCTCGGGCCGCTCGACCCCGAGCGGTCGACGATCGGCCAGCAGCTGCTGATTCCGATCGCGATCGAGGTCACCGGTTTGAAGCGCAATCGAGTCGACTCCGGTGTGTGGGAGGCTCTCGACCGGGTCGGGCGATACAGTGACAACACAGTCAACGGTGCGCTGCGCATCGACCTCGACTGCGCGGTCGACAACCCAGTCGATGCAGCTCGGCCGAGCTGACAACGCGGACACGCAGGAGGCACCATCATGGTCACCCACTCGCAGATTCGACTGGCACTCGTCGATGATCACCGCATGCTGCTCGGTGCTCTCACCGAGTGGATCAGGCAAGCGGCCGACGACATCGACATGGTGGCTGCGGTGGCCACCTGGCCCGACCTGCTCTCGCACCCTGCGTTTCCGGTCGACGTCGTACTGCTCGATCTCGACCTCAAAGACAACATTCCGGTGTCGCTGAAGATTCAGACCCTCAAGTCGATGGGGGTGCGTGTCGTGCTCATGAGCACCTACAGCGAACCAAACGTCGTGCGCGAGGCCCTGAGCGCCGGAGCCCTCGGGTATCTCGTGAAGAGCGAAGACGCCGGCATGATCGTCGAAGCCATCCGGGCCGCGCGCCAGGGCGAGTCGTTCATCTCGGCTGAGCTCGACCTGGCGCTCAACGCCGCCGACGTCGGCGGTTCGCCGCGGCTGAGCGCTCAAGAGCGGCGCGTCATGGCGCTGTACGGTGCCGGCGAGCCCGTCAAGACAGTGGCGTATCAACTCGGCATCTCTGAAGAGACCGCAAAGAGCTACCTCAAGCGCATCCGCGAGAAGTACCGCATTGCAGGCATCGACGTGGGCACGAAGGTGGCTCTGCGCAAGCAGGCGATCACCGACGGCATTCTCGTCGATGCGCCTGGCGGAGGCGGCGGGCTCTAGGCGCGCTCTCGGCGCTCGATCGCGGCCTCGAGCCGCTGCACCTTGCCGTCGAGCTCGCCCACGTGCCCTGGCCGATAGTCGGCCTTGAGCACGAGCGACACCCGAGTGCCATACTCGGCGACGGCGAGCGTCGCGTCTTTCACCACTGCCATCACCTCGTCCCACTCCCCCTCGATCTCGGTGAACATTGACGACGTGCGATTCGGCAGCCCCGACGCTCGCACCACCTTCACGGCGGCGGCGACGGCATCGTGCACCGAGTCGGTTGACGAACCGCCCGACGGGGCGACTGAGAATGCGACGATCATGCGGATGCTCCTCCTTCGTCGACCGCGACGGGGGGCGTGGCGGGCGCAACGCGCGGTCGCCTGCACAGTACCGCGAGCCGCTGAACGGCCCACCCGAGCAGCACGAGGTAGAGCACGTTGCGCGCGGTGAGCGCCGCGAGCAGAGCGGGCTCGAGCGACAGCAGGGCACCATACTGCACGGGATAGAACGACTGCGTGAGCGCCGCGATCGCGAGCCCGAGCACGGCAGGAACCGTGAACGACATGCCTCCCCATCTCTGCCAGGCGAGGCCCAGCACGACGGGCACGGCGATCCACGTGGCGAACTGCGGAGAGCCCACCTTGTTGACGACGATGAGCGTCATGACGAGGGCGAGCGACAGCACCGGAAAGAGGTCGAGTTCGGCGACCCCGCGCCGCATCGCGACGAGCCCCAGCACGACGATGGCGAGCACCGCGAGCGCGAGCAGCGGGGTCATGAGATCGGCGACGAGCGACGTGCCCTCGCCGAGCACTTGCCACGTGAGAATGCCCTGGTCGTAGTAGACGCGCGTGCCCGGCACCCCCGCCGCCGCAGCCCAGAGCCACGGCGTCGCGACGACCGCCTCGACCTGCACGCCGCGCGAGGTCTGCTGCATGACGGGGCTGACGAGGGCGAGCAGCGACCCGAACGCGAGTGCGAGAGCGACCACGGCACCCGACACGATCGCCACCGAGGCGGCCACGGCTGCGCGCGCACGCAGCGCGACGACGGCGGCGAGCACGAGAGCGGCGGGCCACACTTTGATCCAGGCGCCGATGGCGAGCAGAGCACCGCCCCACCTCGGGTGGTCGGCGATGAGCATGACGGCGACGATGGCGAGAGGCACCGTCACGGCGTCGATGCGACCGAGCGCGATCGGGCCGACGAGCACCAAGAAGAGCATCCACCACCAGGCGACGGGCGCACGCCGCGCGCGCTCGTGCACTCCGATGATCGAGACGAGCGCGACAGCGTTGAGGGCCATGACGATCGTCAGCCACGTCGAGGCGTAGAGGTCGGGGCCGAAGACGTAGGCGGCGAGCATGGGCACGAGCGCGAGCACCGGGTAGACCCACTCGGTGTCGAGCCCCACCCACTCGCCCACCGTGAACCCGCGCTCGACCCAGAACAGGTACACATAGGTGACGTCGCCCATGGGCAGCCCCGGGCCGTAGAGGTTGAGAAACCCGAGCCACAGGTGCACGGCCGCGAACGCCAGCCAGAGCGAGACAGCGCTGCCGGCGATTCGCCTCACTCGCGGCCCGCCACGAGCTCGGCGATGACCGGCGAGATGGCGGCGCAGAGGTCGAGCACCGTGAGCGGGCCCCCGCCCGACGCCCGCTCGGCAGCGAGCCCGTGGATGACGGCTGCGGCAGCAGCGAGCCGGGCCAGCAGGGAGCGATCGGGGTCGGCCGCCAGGTCGTCGGCGTGCGAGGCGAGCAGTGCACCGAGCACTCCACCGAGGGCGTCGCCGGCACCGGCGGTCGCGAGCCAGGCCGGAGCAGATCGGGCCTCGACGACAGCGCCTCCCGGAGCGACGGCCCTCGTGGTGTGGCCCTTGAGCAGCACAACCACGCCGTCGTGCGCCGCTACCTCGCGCGCCGCCTCGAGCGGGGCGTCGGCGACCACTGAGCGCTCACGACCGAGCAACCTCGCGAGCTCGCCGACGTGGGGCGTGACGACGACGGGCGAGCCGGCGGCGACGGCCCGTTCGATCGAGACTGCATCGATCGCTCCGGCATCGATGACCACCGGATGCCCGCTCTCGAGTGCCGCGCCCACACGCTCGGCTGCCTCGTCACCGAGCGTCTCTCGGCTCACATCGTGCATGCCTGAGCCGACGACCCAGGCCTGCACGCGTCCCTCGTCGGCCACAGCCTCGGGGCGACGCTGCAGCACGAGCTCGGTCGGTCGAGCGGGCCCCAGATAGCGCACCATGCCTACTCCGGTGCGCAGCGCTGCTTCGACACCGAGCACGGCCGCACCCGGGTAGCGCGTCGACCCCGTCACGAAGCCGACGACCCCGCGCGAATACTTGTCGTCATCGGCTGTCGGCACGCGCACGAGGGCGGCGGCATCGGCTGACGACAACTGCGGGTGTTCGGTCACGCGCACACCCTATCGAGCAGGGCAGAGGGAATCATCGGCTACCGGCTGCGGTTGGATGGTGTCGTGACCTCTTCGCTCTTCAGCCCCCTCACCCTGCGCTCGCTCACCCTTCGCAACCGGCTGTGGGTGTCTCCCCTGTGCCAGTACTCGGTGACCGCCGCCGACGGCGTGCCCACCGACTGGCATCTCGTGCACCTGGGCTCGTTCGCCCGGGGCGGGGCCGGCATGGTCATGGCCGAGGCGACAGCCGTCGTGCCCGAGGGCCGCATCAGCCCGCACGACACCGGCATCTACAACGACGCGCAGGCTCACGCGTGGTCGCGCGTGGTCGACTTCGTGCATTCGCAAGGAGCCGCGGCGGGCATCCAACTCGCCCATGCCGGCCGCAAGGCCTCGATCTTTCCCGAGTGGGGCGCGCTCGCGAAGGGCGCGACCGGCAGCGGCACCGTGCCCGTCGAGCTCGGCGGCTGGCAGACTGTATCGGCATCGGCGATCGCCTTCGACGGCTACGCCGCGCCCGTGGCGCTCGATGAGGCGGGCATTCAGGATGTCGTGGCCGCGTTCGCCGACGCAGCCCGCCGCAGCGTCGATGCGGGCTTCGATCTCGTCGAAATCCATGCCGCACATGGCTACCTGCTGCACCAGTTTCTCTCGCCCCTGTCGAACACGCGCGACGATCAGTGGGGCGGAAGCCTCGAGAATCGCGCGCGCCTGCTGCTCGACATCGTGCGCGCCGTGCGCGCCGAGGTCGACGTGCCGATGCTCGTGCGCTTCTCGGCGAGCGACTGGGTCGACGACGCGTGGCTCGAGTCGCACGGGCTCACCGAGTCGGGAGTCGCCGGCTGGAACGAGCACGACACCGCCACCGTCGCCGCGTGGGCGCTCGACGCCGGCGCCGACCTGTTCGACATCTCGTCTGGGGGGCTCGTGCGCGCACGCATCGAGACGGGGCCGGGGTATCAGGTGCCGTTCGCCGAGACCGTGCGCACCGAGGGCGGCGTGCTCGTCAACGCCGTCGGGCTCATCACCGAGGCGGCGCAGGCCGAGAAGATCGTCGCGAGCGGTCAGGCCGACGCCGTCATGATGGGCCGCGAGTTCATGCGCGACCCGCACGCCCCACTGCGCTTCGCCCGCGAGCTCGGCGTCGAAGTTGACGGAGTACCCGTCGGCACGCCCCCGCAGTACCTTCGCGCGTATCGCTGATCCCCAGAACTACCGCCACCCGCGCTGCGTCGCGTCGTGCACCTCGCCGACGAGCTCTTCGATGATGTCTTCGAGAAAGAGCACTCCAGCAGTGTTGCCCTCGGCGTCGACAGAACGCGCGAGGTGCGCACCTGAGCGGCGCATGATCGCGAGCGCGTCTTCGAGGTCGGCAGAACCGGGAATCGACACGAGTCGACGAATGCGCTTCGGCGGCACGGGGTCGTCGAGCTCGTCGTCGGGCAGGTCGATGACATCTTTCAAGTGCAGATAGCCGGTCGGCTCACCCTGCTCGTCGAGCAGCACGTAGCGACTGAACCCGCGCTGGGCGACCGCACGCTCGAGGTCGAGAGCGCTGGCGTCTTCGGGCAGGGCGGTGAGGGCATCCATCGGCAATGCCACGTCGCTCACGATCTTCGTCGTGAACTCGAACGCCGCCGTGAGTGCCCCAGTGGCGTCGAGCAGCAGCCCTTCGCGAGTCGACTGCCGCACGATCGTCTCGACCTCTTCGAGGGTGAACGCGCTCGCGGCCTCATCTTTCGGCTCGACGCGGAACAAGCGCAGCACGCCATTCGCGATCGCATTGAGACCCCGGATGACCGGCGACAGAATGCGCGAGATCACCACGAGCGGCGGCGCCAGAATGAGCACGGCGCGCGTCGGCAGCGAGAACGACAGGTTCTTCGGCACCATCTCGCCGAACACGACGTGCAGGTAGGTGACGAGCAGCAGCGCGATCGTGAAGGCGATGCCCGCGATCCACTCTGGGCTCAAACCCGTGAGCCCGAGCGGAATCTCGACGAGGTGCTTGATCGCCGGTTCTGAGACGTTCAAGATCAGCAGCGAGCAGATCGTGATGCCCAACTGGCACGTCGCGAGCATGAGGGTGGCGTGCTCCATCGCCCACAGAGCAGTCTTCGCCGCGCGCGAACCCGCCTCGGCACGAGGCTCGACCTGCGAGCGCTTCGCCGCGACCACCGCGAACTCGGCGCCGACGAAGAAGGCGTTGCCGGCGAGCAGCACCACCAGCCAGGCGATGCCCCACCAATCAGATTCGGTCATCGACGCTCACCCGCCTGAGGCTGCACGATCGAGATCTCACCCGTGGCGAGCGGCGTGAATCGCACCCGGTCGATGCGCCTGCCGTCGAGTCGCTCGATGCGGAAGGTTCCCGTGGCGATCTCGACGGTGTCGCCCACGACGGGAACCCGGCCGAGCTCGGCCATGAGGTATCCGCCGACGGTCTCCCACGGGCCGTCTTCGGGCACCGAGACGCCTGCGCGGTCTTGCAGCTCGTCGGGGCGCAGCAGACCCGGAAACGTCAGCCAGTTGCGCGAGCGCACCACGTCGACGCGCGCCTGATCATGCTCATCGCTCACCTCGCCGACGAGTTCTTCGACGAGATCTTCGAGGGTGGCGACCCCGGCGGTTCCGCCGTACTCGTCGACGACGATCGCCATCTGATAGCCGCGACCGCGCAGTTCTGCCAGCAGGGTGTCGAGCTTCATCGTCTCGGGCACGCGCAACGGCTCGGTCTGCAGCGCCGAGGCCGGAACATCGGCCCGGCGATCTCGCGGCACCGCCACGGCCTGCTTGACGTGCACCACCCCGACGACGTCATCGATCGATTCGCCCAGCACCGGAAACCGCGAGTGCCCCGTCGTTCGGGCGAGCTCGATGACGGCCTGGGCACTGTCTCCGCGCTCGATGGCGGCCACGCGCGGTCGGGGCGTCATAACGTCTTGCGCGGTGTGCTGCGAGAACGCGAGCGTGCGCGAGAGCAGCGTGGCGGTGTCGTGGTCGAGGCTGCCGTGGCTCGCCGACCGGCGCACGAGCGAGGCGAGCTCTTCGGCGGTGCGGGCACCACTGAGCTCTTCTTTCGGCTCGACGCCCATCGACAGCAGAATGCGGTTGGCCGAACCGTTGAGCACCACGATCGCGGGCCTGAACACCGTCGTGAACGCCCACTGAAACGGCACCACGACCTTGGCCGTCTGACGCGGAAGGCTGAGCGCGAAGTTCTTGGGCACGAGCTCGCCGACGATCATCGACAGCAGGGTGGCGATGACGATGGCCGTGATCGAGCCGACGGGTCGAATCGCGCCGTCGGGCAGACCGATCGACCTCAAGGGTTCGGCGAGCATGCTCGAGATCGCCGGCTCGAGCAGAAACCCCGTCAGCAGCGTGGTGAGGGTGATGCCCAGTTGGGCGCTCGACAGGTGCGTCGACGTGATCTTGAGCGCCGCGATGGTGGGGCCCAGGCGCTTCTCGCCGCGCGCTTGACGCGCTTCGAGCTCAGAGCGGTCGAGATTGATGAGGGCGAACTCGCTCGCCACGAAGAAGCCGGTGCCGATGGTCAGAAGCAGGCCAGCGAGCAGAGAGATCAACTCAGAACTCACGACGGCCCCCGATCACCGGCGAGGGTCTATGGCTGGGTTCGTCTGGGGCAGTCGTATCGCCCGAACTAGGAGGCTCCATATCGCTGTGAGTATACGTCGTTCACCATGAGACGGGCAGCGCCTTGCCCTCGTCGTATCCCGCGGCCGATTGCGTGCCGACGACGGCCCGCTCGGCGAATTGGGGCAGAGTGGATGCTCCCGCATACGTCATCGATGACCGCAGCCCCGACGTGATCATGTCGAGCAGGTCGTCGAGCGAGGGCCGTTCGGGGTCGAGATAGATGCGCGAGCTCGAGATTCCTTCGGCGAACAGGGTCTTGCGCGCGCGCTCGAAGGCGCTCAGTCGCCGGAAGCGCTGCTCGACCGCCTTGCTCGACGCCATGCCCCAGCTGCTCTTGAACCACCGACCGTCTTCGTCGACCTCGAGGTCACCAGGCGCCTCGAGGGTGCCGGCGAACCACGACCCGATCATGACGGCCGAGGCCCCGGCGGCGAGCGCCAGCGCGACGTCTCGCGGGTAGCGCACTCCCCCGTCTGCCCAGACGCGAGCCCCCAGCTCGCGGGCGACCTCAGCAGTCTCGAGCACGGCCGAGAACTGCGGGCGACCGACCGCCGTCATCATGCGGGTCGTGCACATCGCCCCCGGCCCGACACCGACCTTCAGCACATCGGCGCCAGCGGCCACGAGGTCGCGCACGGCCTCGACGGTGACGACGTTGCCCGCCACGATCGGCACCCCCAGCGCGGCGCCCGCGACAGCGCGCACCGCATCGGCCGCCTGCTGCTGATGACCGTGAGCCGTGTCGATGACGATCACATCGACGCCGGCCTGCACGAGGGCGGCAGCACGAGCGGCAGCATCACCGTTGATGCCGACCGCTGCGGCGACGCGCAGCCTGCCGTGAGCATCCACCGCCGGTGAATACAGCGTGGCGCGCACGGCGCTTCGCGCACTCAGCGAACCGACGATGCGCCCATGGTGCCGCACGGCGACGGCGTCGACGCCCGCCGCGTCGATGAGGTCGAATGCCGACCTCGCATCGGTGACATCGTCGTCGTCGATCGACGGCAGGTCGTCGGCGACGAGATCACCCACGACAGAGTGGGCGAGCGCGTGGCGCAGAGCCGCTGCCGAGATGCAGCGCTCGGGCTCGCCATCGGCATCGACGATCGTCACCACTGCGCCCGCAGTGTCGGCGACGAGGGAGCGAGCCGCCGCGATCGTGGTGGCGCGATCGACTCTCACGAGAGCATCGAGCAGCGGCGACGCGGCCTTCACGGCGTGAATCGCCGCGTCGAGATCTTGCAGTGCGAGGTCTTGCGGCAGCACGCCGAGGCCGCCTCGGCGGGCCATCGCGGCGGCGAGCCGTGGCCCCGTGACCGAGGTCATGTTGGCGGCCACGATCGGCACCCGCAGCCCTGTCGGATCATCGACGGTGAGGTCGACGCCCAGTCGGCTGCCCACGTTCGAGTGCTGCGGCACCAAGAACACGTCAGAGTAGGTCAAATCGTGCTGAGGCCGTTCGGTCAAAAATCGCACGGAATTAACGCTACTCGGCCCGCGGCTCGACCGCGCCGCCGCGCCAAAGCGGTTAAGCTTGTCTGCGCGCGACCCATGGGCGGGTGCGCGCGCACGAACCCTTCGAAATCAAGCGAAAGTGGGCGGTCGGCTGTGTCGAGCCAAGTGACCGGAATCAGCTCTGACGGCGGAGCATCGGGCGAGTTCGGGGCCAATGAGTGGCTCGTCGACGAGCTGTACGAGCAGTACAAGGCCGACCGCAACTCGGTCGACCCCTCGTGGTGGCCCATTCTCGAGAAGTACCACCAGGCGACGACGAGCGGCGCGGCGGTAGAGCCGGCGCCCGAGCCCGCGGCAGACACCGCGATCGAGGTGCCGCCGCCGCCCGCGGCCGCGCCCGACGTGCCGACGACGACCGGGTCGATTCCCGTGGCATCTGTGCCGGTGACGGGCAGCCAGCCCGTGGCGAAGACCACCTCGATCGCCCCGCAGCCCGCCCCGATTCCGGCGCAGGCCCCCGACACCTCGAGCACCCCGGTCGTCGACGCTGACGGAGACGGCGAGCCCGACGACATCGTCACGCCTCTCAAGGGCATGGCCAAAGCCCTCGCCACCAATATGGATGCGAGCCTCACGGTGCCCACCGCGACGAGCGTGCGCACCATTCCCGCGAAGTTGATGATCGACAACCGCATCGTCATCAACAACCACCTCAAGCGCGCCCGCGGCGGCAAGGTCAGCTTCACGCACCTCATCGCGTGGGCGATGGTGAAGGCGCTGCAAGAGTTTCCGAGCCAGAACGTCTACTACGACGAGATCGACGGCAAGCCCGTCGTCGTGACGCCCGCCCAGATCAACCTGGGCATCGCGATCGACCTGCCGAAGCCAGACGGCACCCGCTCACTGCTGGTGCCGGGCATCAAGAAGTGCGGCTCGATGAACTTCAGCGAGTTTCTCACCGCCTATGAAGACGTCGTCAAGCGAGCACGAGACAACAAGCTCGCGGCGGCCGACTTTCAGGGCAACACGATCTCGCTCACCAACCCGGGCGGCATCGGCACCGTTCACTCGGTGCCCCGGCTCATGAAGGGGCAAGGCGCCATCATCGGGGCTGGCGCTCTCGAATACCCGGCCGAGTTTCAGGGCATGTCGCAAGCGACCCTCGCCGAGCTCGGTGTCGGCAAGACCATCACCCTGACGAGCACCTACGACCACCGCGTCATTCAGGGCGCCGGTTCAGGCGAGTTTCTCAAGAAGATTCACGAGCTCGTCATCGGCGAACGCCACTTCTACGAAGACATCTTCGCCGATCTGCGTATTCCGTACGACCCGATCCACTGGGCGCAAGACATTCACGTCGACCTTGCCGACGACGTCAACAAGACCGCCCGCGTGCAAGAACTCATCAACTCGTACCGCGTGCGCGGCCACCTCATGGCCGATGTCGACCCCTTGCAGTACAAGCAGCGCTCGCACCCCGACCTCGACATCGCCAGCCACGGTCTCACGTTCTGGGATCTCGATCGCGAATTCGTCACCGGCGGCTTCGGCGGCCGGCGTTCGATGCTGCTGCGTGAAGTGCTCGGCGTGCTGCGCGACACCTACTGCCGCACTGTGGGCATCGAGTACATGCACATTCAAGAGCCCGAGCAGCGCCGCTGGTTTCAAGAACGGCTCGAGAAGCCCTACCAGAAGCCCACGCACGACGAGCAGATGCGCATTCTGGGCAAGCTCAACCAGGCCGAGGCGTTCGAGACCTTCCTGCAGACCAAGTACGTCGGTCAGAAGCGATTCAGCCTCGAGGGCGGCGAGAGCGTGATTCCGCTGCTCGACGAGATCTTGCAGGGCGCGGCCGAGCAGGGCATGGACGAGGTCGCCATCGGCATGGCGCACCGCGGGCGCTTGAACGTGCTCGCCAACATCGGCGGAAAGACCTACGGGCAGATCTTCCGCGAGTTCGAGGGCACGCAAGACCCGCGGTCGGTGCAGGGCTCAGGCGACGTCAAGTATCACCTCGGCACGCAAGGCACCTTCACCGCGATGAACGGCCAGCAGATCGAGGTGTCGCTCGCCGCGAACCCCTCGCACCTCGAAGCAGTCAACGGCGTGCTCGAAGGAATCGTCAGGGCCAAGCAAGATCGCAAGAACGTCGGAACCTTCACGACGCTTCCGGTGCTCATCCACGGCGATGCCGCGATGGCAGGCCAGGGCGTCGTCTTCGAGACCCTGCAGCTGAGCCAGCTGCGCGGCTACCGCACCGGCGGCACCATACACATCGTCGTCAACAACCAGGTCGGCTTCACGACGCCCCCCGGTGAAGCGCGCTCGTCGATCTACGCCACCGATATCGCCAAGTCGATTCAGGCGCCGATCTTGCACGTCAACGGCGACGACCCCGAAGCAGTCGTGCGCGTCGCCGAGATCGCCTTCGCCTACCGGCAAGAGTTCAAGCGCGATGTCGTCGTCGATCTGGTCTGCTACCGCCGTCGCGGTCACAACGAGGGCGACGACCCCTCGATGACGCAGCCGCTCATGTACAACCTCATCGAGGCGAAGCGCAGCGTGCGCACGCTCTACACCGAGGCCCTCGTCGGTCGCGGCGACATCACCGAAGAAGAGTTCGAAGCCGCGCATCGCGACTTCCAAGAGCGGCTCGAAGTGGCGTTCGCCGAGACTCACGCGGCCCAGACGGGCGCGATTCCGGTCGTCGACGGCGGTCTCGCCCTCGACTCAGACGACTTGTCAGGAGAACCAGAGTCGACCGGTGTCGATGTGGCGGTCATCCACCACATCGGCGACGCCCACGACAACCCGCCCGCGGGCTTCACCGTGCACACGAAGCTGCAGGCCATGCTGAAGAAGCGCGTCGAGATGAGCCGCAACGGCCAGATCGACTGGGGCTTCGGCGAACTGCTCGCCCTCGGCTCGCTGCTCATGGAAGGCACCCCGGTGCGCATGTCGGGGCAAGACTCTCGCCGCGGCACCTTCGTGCAGCGTCACGCGGTGCTGCACGATCGCCTCAACGGTCAAGAGTGGCTGCCGCTCATGAACCTCAGCGAGAACCAGGGCCGGTTCTGGATCTACGACTCGTTGTTGAGCGAGTATGCCGCGATGGGCTTCGAATACGGCTACTCGGTCGAACGGCCAGACGCCCTCGTGCTGTGGGAAGCGCAGTTCGGCGACTTCGCCAACGGCGCCCAGACCATCATCGATACCTTCATCGCCTCGGCAGAGCAGAAGTGGAACCAGCGCTCGAGCGTCGTGCTGCTGCTGCCCCACGGCTATGAAGGCCAGGGCCCCGATCACTCGTCGGCCCGCATCGAGCGCTTCTTGCAGCTCGCCGCCGAAGACAACATGACCGTGGCCAGGCCGTCGACCCCCGCGTCATACTTCCACCTGCTGCGCCGTCAGGCCTACGCCCGGCCTCGCCGCCCCCTCATCGTCTTCACCCCGAAGTCGATGCTGCGGCTTCGTGGCGCGACGAGCGAAGTCTCTGACTTCACCAGCGGTCGCTTCGAGCTGGTCATCGACGATGCCCGTGTCACCGATGCCTCATCGGTGCGTCGCGTGCTGCTGCACGCCGGCAAGATCCACTACGACCTCGTCGGCGAGATCGAGAAGCGAGAGACCACCGGCATCGCGCTCGTCAGGCTCGAGCAGTTTCACCCGCTGCCCGAGCAGCAACTGCGCGAGATCACCGAACGCTATGCGAACGCCGAACTGGTGTGGGTGCAAGACGAGCCCGAGAACCAAGGAGCCTGGCCGTTCTTGGCTCTCGAGACTCAGAAGCGCGGCATGCCCGCCATGCGCGTCATCTCGCGGCCCGCATCGGCATCACCGGCCACCGGGTCGAGCAAGCGCAGCAGCCTCGAGCACGCCGAGATCATGGACGCCGCGCTCGCCGACTGAACGAGAGCGATGCCATGGCCGAGGCAGAAGGATTCACCGTCGAGACGAGAGCGAGCGGCGAGATCGTCGTGCGGCACCACGGCCGGGTGGCCGCGACGCTGCGGGGCCGGGCTGCGGCGAAATTTCTCGACGACGTCGCGGCAGGTCGCGACGAGCAGCAGCTTCTCGCTCGGGTGACCGGCAACTACAAGCGGGGCAATGAGCGTCGGCTATGACGGTGCGTCGATCGTCGAGATCGCACCCAGCACGAGCTCGCGCAGCTCATCAGGGGCCTTCTCTTGACACGCTTCTTTGACCTTGTTCGTCAGCGTGATGCCGACGAGATGCTCGGCTGAGCAGTCGTCGCAGTTCGCCATGTGATCACGAATGTCTTGGCACTGCTCAGCACTGAGCTCGTTGTGCAAGAACTCTTCGAGTTCGGCCTTTGCCTTGTCGCAGCCGCAGTCAGTCATCATGGGCTCCTTGTCGTGCTCGTCGTGGCGGCGGAGGCTGCCGGGCTGGTCGCCGCCAGAGGGGTTGTGATGCCGCGTTCGCGTGCGTAGTCGGCGAGCAGATCGCGCAGCAGCCGTCGGCCGCGGTGCAGTCGGCTCATGACCGTGCCGACCGGGGTCTTCATGATGTCGGCGATCTCTTGATACGAGAAGCCCTCGACGTCGGCGAAGTACACCGCCAGTCGAAAGTCTTCGGGAATCGACTGCAGGGCATCTTTGACGGCGCTCGCCGGCATGCGGTCGATCGCCTCGGCTTCAGCCGACCTGCTCGAGTTCGAGGTGGCAGACTCAGCGCCACCCAGCTGCCAGTCTTCGAGCTCTTCGAGTGCGCCCTGGTATGGGTCGCGCTGCTTCTTGCGGTACACGTTGATGAAGGTGTTCGTCAGAATGCGATAGAGCCAGGCCTTGAGGTTGGTGCCCTGCTCGAACTGGCCGAAGGCCGCGAAGGCCTTGCCGAAGGTCTCTTGCACGAGATCGGCAGCATCGGCCGGGTTCTTCGTCATGCGCATCGCCGCTCCGTAGAGCTGGTCCATGAACGGCAGCGCCTGTTCTTGAAACAGTCGGCGACGTTCGGCGAGCTCTTCGGCTTCTGATTGCGCGTTCTCGGTCATCAGGCGCGAGTCTAACGGCGCGAGCTCGGCCGACGGCGGGTGCAGCAGCAAGGTCACCTCGGGCATCCTCTCGCGTGGTCGCAACGGGGCACCGTGCGCGGTGCCGTTACTCTGATAACCGATGCAGGTATTCACGTATTCCGGCGCCCGATTCTCGCCATACGGCGATGACGAGCGCCCTGGCACCGCCGAGGGCCTCGATGCCGACGGCAACTGGCCCGCGCCCCGCGCGACCGAGAGGCTCGCGGCGCGACTCGGCCTTCCGGGGTCGAAGAGCCTGACCAACCGCGAGCTCGTGCTCGCCGCCCTCGCCGATCGACCATCGCAGCTGCGGCAGCCACTGCACTCTCGCGACTCTGCGCTCATGATCGAGGCCCTGCGGTCGCTCGGCGTCGAGATCGACGAGATCGAGGGCAATGGCGAGTTCGGCGCCGACCTGCGCGTCGCGCCACCCGCTGAACTCAGTGGCAGCACCTCGATCGACTGCGGCCTCGCCGGCACCGTCATGAGGTTCATACCGCCCGTGGCGGCGCTCGCGCTCGGCCCCGTGGCCTTCGATGGCGACGCCGGGGCGCGGCGACGCCCGATGGCGACGACGATCGACTCGCTGCGATCGCTCGGCGTCGACGTCAATGACGACGGCCGCGGCGCACTGCCCTTCAGCCTGTGGGGCACCGGATCGGTGCGAGGCGGCGAGATCGAGATCGACGCTTCTGCCTCGAGTCAATTCGTGTCGGGGCTGCTGCTCGCGGCCGCACGATTCGACGAGGGTCTCGTACTGCGTCATGTCGGCGACCGCCTGCCCTCGATGCCGCACATCGAGATGACGATCGCCTCGCTCGCCGCTCGAGGCGTCACCGTCGAGAGCCCCGAGCCGGGGGTCTGGGTGGTCGCGCCCGGCCCGATCGAGGGCATCTCGATCGACATCGAGCCAGACCTCTCGAACGCAGCACCGTTTCTGGTCGCCGCGGTGATCGCGGGCGGCACCGTCGCCATCGACGGCTGGCCGGTCAGCACGACGCAGGTCGGCGCCGACCTCGAGCAGCTGCTGCCCCTCTTCGGCGCCAGCGCGCACCGGCACGACGGCCGACTCGTCGTCGACGGCGGTGCGGGCCTGCTGGGCGGCACTCGCCTGCCGGGCATCCACGTCGATCTGTCGACGGGTGGTGAGTTGGCACCCGCCATTGTCGCCCTCGCCGCGCTCAGCTCTGAGCCGAGCGAGATCACGGGCATCGGGCACTTGCGCGGCCACGAGACCGACCGGCTCGCCGCGCTCGCCGCAGAATTGAACGCGCTCGGCGGCGCCGTGACCGAACTCGACGACGGGCTCGCCATCGATCCGCGCCCACTGCACGGGGGCGTCTGGCACTCGTACGACGACCATCGCATGGCCACCGCGGGCGCCATCGTGGGCCTCGCCGTCGACGGCGTGCTCGTCGACGACATCGCGGCGACCACCAAGACTCTGCCGCAGTTCGCAGCGCTGTGGCACCGGATGCTCGACCAGACGGCCTCGACACCGTGAGCTGGTTGCCGCCCGACGACGATGAGCCGTACGACCAGTACGACGAGTCGGCTGTGCGGTCTCGACCGAACCCGAAAGCCAACCGGCCGCGGTCGAAGCAGCGGCCGGCGCACACCGACGCCGAGGTGGGCCGCGTCGTCACTGTCGACCGCGGTCGCTACCTGTGTCTCGTCGATGAGGCAGCACCGACCGAGCGCGAGGTCATCAGCACTCGCGCCCGCGAGCTGCGCTCGACCCCGGTCGTCACGGGCGATCGCGTCGACCTCGTCGGAGACACGAGCGGCGATGACGGCTCGCTGGCGCGCATCGTGCGGGTGCACGAGCGCCGAACCCTCCTGCGGCGCAGCGCAGACGACACCGACGCCGTCGAGCGCATCATCGTCGCCAACGCCGACCAGTTGCTCATCGTCGTGGCCGCAGCGAACCCCGAGCCTCGCCCCCGACTGGTCGACCGCTACCTCGTCGCGGCGTTCGACGCCGGTGTCGAGCCGCTGCTCGTCGTCACCAAGACCGACCTCGCCGACCCCACCCCGTTTCTCGCGCAGTTTCGCGGGCTCGACCTGCGCATTGTGACGAGCCGCTCAGATGCGCCCCCGCTCGACGAGCTGCACGCGCTGCTGCGCGACCGCACCACGGTCGCAGTGGGGCACTCGGGGGTGGGCAAGTCGACCCTTGTCAACGCGCTCGTACCGAGCGCGGGGCGCGCCACCGGTGTCGTGAACGCCGTCACGGGCCGCGGCCGCCACACGTCGTCGTCGACCGTGTCGCTGCGGTTGGCGACGGGCGGGTGGGTCATCGACACCCCCGGCATCCGATCATTCGGGCTCGGCCACGTCGACCCCGACAACATCGTGAGGTCTTTCGGCGACCTGGCCGAGATCGCAGCGCAGTGCCCCCGCGGTTGCACGCATCTGCCCGACTCTCCCGATTGCGAGCTCGTCGACCGCGCGCGCGCGGGCACGCTGGGTGAATTCGGCGTCGAACGGCTCGACTCTCTGCAGCGCCTGCTGTCGACGCTCATCACGCCCAGCGGCCGCACGGGTGCCGATACGCTGAAGCAGTGACGACCACTGACGACCTGGCCGCCGACCTGGCACTGGCTCTCGAGCTCGCCGACGCAGCCGACGCGGTGTCGATCGACCGCTTTCGCGCACTCGACCTGCAGGTCTCGACCAAACCAGACCGCACGCCCGTGACCGATGCCGATCGTGCTGTCGAGAGAGTCATCCGCGACGGACTCGGCGACGCTCGGCCACGCGACAGCATTCTCGGCGAAGAGTTCGGCACCGCCGATGGCTCCGACGAAGACTCCCGCCGTCAGTGGATCATCGACCCGATCGACGGCACCGCGAACTTCTTGAGGGGTGTGCCCATCTGGGGCACCTTGATCGCCCTCGCCGTCGAGGGCCGGCCGGTGGTCGGTGTCGTCAGTGCTCCGGCGCTCGGTCAGCGGTGGTGGGCCGCGCGCGATCAGGGCGCGTACACCAGTCAGCATGGCCAGGCTGCTCGTCGCCTGGCGGTCAGCGGAGTCACCGAACTGGCCGACGCCTCACTGAGCTACAACAGCCTGCCGGGGTGGGATGACGCCGGCAGGCTCGATCAGATCGTCGCGCTGACTCGCGCCGTCTGGCGGGCTCGCGCCATCGGCGACATGTGGTCGTACATGCTCGTGGCCGAGGGCGCCATCGACATCGCGGGCGAGTTCGACCTGCAGCCCTATGACATGGCCGCGCTGCAGCCGATCGTCGAAGAGGCCGGTGGTCGATTCACCTCGGTCGACGGCGATGACGGCCCCTGGCATGGCAGCGCCCTCGCGACGAACGGCGCGCTGCACGACGAGGTGTTGCAGAGCCTGCGCTCTCGGTAGGCTGTTTTTCACTGGCGAGCACAGCATCGCACGCCGTTTTCCGCCCCCGAGTGAAATGAGTTGTCGTGACCATCATCAGCTCTTCGCGTTGGACTCGTGCCATCGCTCTTGTCGCTGTCGCTTCGGCGAGTGTCGCCCTCAGCGGCTGCAGCATTCTCAACCAGATCACCGGTGGCGGGCAGGCCACGCGTGATGACAGCGGCCAGGTCGTCGAAGGCAACGACAACACCGACGTCTTCACCCTGCAGGTCGGCGACTGCCTCAACGATGCCACCGCCGCCGAGACCGTCGAGACCATTCCGACCGTGCCGTGCTCGCAGCCGCACGACAGCGAGATCTACGCCTCGCACATCATGAGCGGCGACACCTACCCGGGCCAAGACGCGGTGATCGATGAGGCCGACCGCGTCTGCCTCGATGCCTTCGAAGGCTTCGTCGGCATCGCCTGGGCTGACTCGATCTACTACTACAGCTACTACTTCCCGACCGAGGGAAGCTGGTCGGGCGGCGACCGCGAGATTCTGTGCACCATCTACGACCAAGCGGGCCAGGTCACGGGCTCTTTGCAGAACATCGGCCGCTGATTCACCGCGGCCTCGTCAGTGCGGCGACGCTCCTCAGCGTCGCCGCACTGACGGGGTGCACCGCGCTCGACGCCGTCGCGCCGACTGATCAGCCGATTCGCGATGATGACGGGCTCGTCATCGAGGCGAACCTCGAGACCGATGCGTTCGCTCTGCTCGTGGGCGACTGCATCGACGGGCTTGGTTCGCTCGGCGAGATCTCGACCGTGGCCACCGTGCCGTGCGATGCCGAGCACGAGGGCGAGGTCTACGCGTCGATCGTGGTGAGCGGCACGAGCTTTCCGGGGTCTGACGCTCTCGTCTCACGCGCCGAGATCGAGTGCCGCGCCGCTCTCGAGCAGCTCGTCGGCGTCACCTACTTCGAAACGCCGCTCGACTTCGTCTATCTCGCCCCCACCGCCGACAGCTGGAGCGCCGACGACCGCGAGATTCTCTGCGTGGTCGTCGACCCGAGTGGCCCTCGTCGCGGCTCGCTCACCGCTGAGACTCTTCGGCCCTGAGCTCGATCACCGCTTTGCCTGGGATCGACCGCTGCTGCAACCGATGGATGCTCTCGCGAGCTGCGTCGAACGGCACCACTTCGCCGACCGCGGCCGAAAGCCTGCCCGCCGCGAGATGATCGAGCAGCACAGCGACGTCTGATCCGCGCTCTCGCTGCACCACTCCGACCAGTCGGTGCTTCACCCAGGGGCTGAGCAGCGCCGCTCGAAGCTGACGGTCGACGCCGTCGAGCACAGGCCCTCCAGCACCGTCGGCCCCGACGATGACGAGTGCGCCTCGCTCGGCGAGTGCTCGACGCAGCACGTGCAAGGGGCGCCCATCTGCGGTGTCGATGATGACATCGAACTCGCCCCACTCGGCAGGCTCAGAGCTCTCTCGATAGTCGATCACGCGCTCCGCGCCGAGTGAGGTCACGAACGCCGCTTTGGCCGCGCTCGCCACCCCGGTGACGCTGGCGCCCTCGAGTATCGCGAGCTGGGTGAGAAACGAGCCGACTCCCCCGCCTGCCCCGATGACGAGAACCCGCTGCCCCGCCTGGATGCGAGCGACATCGCGCACGGCCTGCAGCGCGGTTCCGGCTGAGATTGGCACGGTGGCAGCGTCGACCATCGAGACCGCGGCGGGCACCACGGCGATCTTGGCGGGGTCGGCGACGACGAAGTCTGCGAATGCCGCCGGCGCCGAGCCCGCCACCCGATCGCCGACTCGAACGCTCTCGACCGCTGAGCCGACAGCAGTCACGACGCCGGCGAACGCCAGGCCGATGACGGGTTGCCTCGGGGTGCGCCAGCCCATGAACGGGCGCACCAATGACGGCCGGCCCGTCATGAGGTGCACCGTTCCTGAGTCGGGGCTCACGGCGTGCACGTTCACGAGAACCTGCTTCGGGCCGGGGCTGGGAACAGCGACGTCGGCGAAGCTGAGCACCTCGGTGCCGCCGTAGCCGTGCTGCACGATCGCTCGCATGGTGTCGGTGGCGGTCATGATTCCTCCGGACTGCGGTCGATGCTCGGGTATGAAAACACGTCGTCGAGGCGCACCCCGAGCGCGTGAGCGATCTGGAAGGCGACTTCGAGCGACGGCGAGTACTTGCCCTGCTCGATCGCGATGATGGTCTGCCGAGTGACGCCGACGCGCTGCGCGAGCTCGGCCTGCGTGAGCTCTCCGGCGGCGAATCGCAGTGCGCGGATGCTGTTGGTCACTCGGGTCGGCTTCACCATGCGGGCATGCCCCCTCGGTAGAGCGCGATCTTGGTGACGCCTTCGAGCGCTGCCGACAAGACGAACCCGAGAAAGAGCACGTTGGCGATCCAGAAGTGATCCCACTCGAGCATCGCGAAGATGAGGGCGGCGAGGGCCCCAGCGATCAGAAACCCCCGAGAGGTGAACTCTGCGCGAGCGCTGATCTGCTTGTCGCGCACATCTGTTTCGTGCCCGTCTTTGCCCGTGAGGATCGCCACGATGATGTTCAGCACGATGACCACGGCAATGGCGGTGCCGATGCTCCAGAGGAGCGCATCGACGTAGGGAGTGTCGACGATCTGGCCTCCCGATGCTCGAGTCAGCACCACGGTGAGGTACACCGCGTAGGCCACGACCGACACGATGAGGCCAACCCAGGCACTCTTTTCTTCGAAGGCCATGACGCCCTCCCTTCCCTTGATGTGTCATAAATGTTTGACACACCCGAAGGTAAAGCATGCATTACATCATGTCAAGTTTTCTTGACTCGCCTTCGTCGGAGGCTCCCGACGCCGACGAGGCTGGATGATCGCCGCGGCGAGGCCTGCGAGCATGATCGCCCCGCCGATGAACTCCGCGGTCGTCGGCACCTCCGCTTGCACGAGCCAGGCGGTCAATATTCCGACGACGGGCACGAGCAGCGTGAAAGGCACGACAGCGCTCGTCGGATGCCGTGCGAGCAGCGAGTTCCAGATGCCGTAGCCGATGAGGCTCGCAAACACAGCGGTGTACACCGTGCTCGCGATCGCGACCCACGAGAGCGAGGTCAGGGCCTGCCAGACCACGGTCGGCGTGTCGACCACGAGCGACAGGGCGAGTGCCGGCAGCGGCACCACCGCGCCCGACCAGACCACGAGCGAGAGGCCCGAGCTCGCCTTCGAGCGCCGCGTCAGCACATTGCCGACCGCCCATGCGAGCGCTGAGAGCAGCGTGACCACCAGCGGCAGCCACGGCGCCACCTGGCTGTGGCCCACGATCACGATCGACAGCCCAAGCATGCCGATCATGACCCCGACGAACTGGCGACGAGACGGCCGCTCGCGCAGCACGACGGCGGCGACCAGAATCGAGAAGATCACCTGCGTCTGCAGCAGCAGCGAGGCGAGCCCGGGCGGCATGCCGAGCGCGAGCGCCAGATACAGCAGCGAGAACTGCCCGAGGCTCAGTGTCGCGCCGATGGCCACGATGTTGCGCCAACCGATCGGTGGCGGCTTGATGAAGAAGAGCGCAGGCACGCACACCACGAGAAAGCGCAGAGCGAGAAAGAGCAAGGGAGGAACATCTTCTTGCCCCGCATCGATGATGACGAAGTTGGCGCCCCAGATGACGACGACCAGCAGCGCCAGCAGAGAGTGCTTGAGGCTCACCGGTTCGTGCGCGCTGCGTGCAGCCGGGTCACGGCAGATCGACGATCTGCTTGCCGAGCGGCAGCAGCGCGACCGGCACCATCTTGATGTTGGCGATCGCGAACGGAATGCCGATGATCGTGATGGCGAGGCCGACAGCCGAGATGATGTGCCCGATCGCGAGCCACCAGCCCGCGAGCACCACCCAGACGATGTTGCCCAGCAGCGAGAAGACCCCCGCGGTGGGCTTGTCGACGACCGTCTTGCCGAACGGCCACAGCGAGTAGACGCCGATACGCCAGGCAGCGATACCCCACGGAATCGTGATGATGAGCACGAACATGATCAGTGCCGCGAGTGCGTAGGCGAGAAAGAGCCACACGCCAGAGAGCACGAGCCAGATGACGTTGAGCAGGGTGCGCATGCGCTCAGTCTGTCACGCCGCTGATAGCAACCCTTCCCTGATTGCTGATGACGATGGCGCTGCTCGACGCAGCGACCTGAACGTCGTTGATGAGCACCCCGATCTCGCGAGATACCTCGTTCCACACGACTCCGTCTTCTGAGCGCCATACGACCTGGAACACGGCGCTCGAGTTCGATGGATCATGAAACGCGAAGTACCCGTGCGGAGTCGAGACGACGAAACCGAGAGCCCGTTCGCCCTCGAGCTCGATTCGGCTCCACTGCTGTCCATCCACTGAATGCAGCACCACGGGAGTCGCTTCCCGCGCACCCACCGTGCTACGACTCGTCTGCTCTGCTCCGACAGCAACTATGCCCGCGGGCCCCGCAACAGCGTCGTAGACGACGGTGTAGCCCTCAGCACCATTCACATCAGGGTGATCTCGCTGCCACTCGCGCCCGTCAGCGCTCGACCACACGGCGACATCGATTCCCGCTCCTGCGCTGTTCGGATCCCGACTCACACTCCCCAGAGCCACCCACTGATCGCCCGAGACCAGCAGTGCACTCAGGTTCTCTCCCCGGGCCGAGCCCGGGCCGACACCATCACGACTGCTCATCGATCCGGTCGACGAGTCGAAGATGATCGAGGCCCGATTGTTCGGCCCTCCTGGCGGGGGGTTCCACCACTGGCCGAGCGCGAGCATGAGTGAGTCATCACCTCGATGGGCCAGCGGGCCAGTGCCGATATAGCTGAAGTTCGCCCGAGACCCTTCGACGCTCCACGCGCCGAAAGCCTCGGGGCGCAGTACGCTCCACGACGATCCATCACCACGCACGACCCAGGGGGCCGATCGATCGTTGGTCGTGAGTGGCTGGGTCACGGCGTTCGCGAAGACGACCGTCACGTCATCGTCAGTCGTCACGAGCACAGCATCGCCAGGTATCTCGTCGGGAAGCCCCTGCACGCTGAGATCGACTTCGCTCCACTGCACTGCGTCATCGCTCACGACGAGAACGGGGCGGCCATGAGGGCTGACCAGATCACTCCCGACTCCCGAGGGAACATCCATGAGGGCCCACCATCGCCCCGCGCCGAACGCGAGTGCGTCCATGCGCGTGTAGGCGTCGAGACCCTCCGTCGGCTGCACTCGCCACTCCACACCGAGCTCGATCGCCTCGACCTCGACAGCGCTCGGCTCTGGGTCGACGACGTCGGTGTCGACTGATGCCGGTGCGCAGGCCGTGAGTGCCCACGTCCCGCTCACGATGACGGCGACGGTGCGTGCACGATGTGCAGGTGCGCGCCCTCTCGTGCTGCGTCTCGACGCTGGTTGCGGGTCAGTGCTTCGCATGAGTGGGCCCTTTCGATCGGGTTTGGGCTCACATCGAACCTAGTTCGAGAGCGCGTCAGGTTTCAAGATCGACCTGTGCGACGCTCAATGAGGCACAGATTAACGGGTCGGCACGACCACGTTGCAGATCGGGGCGACAGCCCGTAGATTTTTCGGTATGCCGAAAACTCGTTGCGGAGGTGCCTCTCGGTGGCTCGCGGCCGCAACGACGGCGTTCGCAGTGGTCGCCATGACGGGATGCTCGCCCGCAGCAGTGCCGCCTGCCAACGACCGCCCGCTCGTGCTCACGACCTTCACGGTGCTCGCCGACATCGCGCAGAATGTCGCCGGTGACCACCTCAGAGTCGAATCGATCACCAAGGCAGGCGCAGAGATTCACGGCTACGAGCCGACACCGAGCGACATCATCGCTGCGTCTCGGGCCGATCTGGTGCTCGAGAACGGTCTCAACCTCGAAGCATGGTTCGAACGCTTCATCGACTCGGCGAACGTGCCGCACGTCGTCGTGTCTGAGGGCATCGACGTCATCGACATCACCGGCGACTTTTTCGCCGGCGCCCCGAACCCGCACGCGTGGATGAGCCCTGTCACCGTGCAGCACTATGCCGACGTCATGGCGGCCGCGTTCAGTGAACTCGCACCCGAGCACGCCGAGTCGTTCGTCGCCAACGCGTCGGCATACTCTGCCGAGCTGCAGCTCGTGCACGACGAACTCACGGCCGCCGTCGCCGCGCTCGAACCGACTCGACGAGCCCTCGTCACGTGCGAGGGCGCCTTCTCATACCTGGCTCGAGACGCGGGTCTGACCGAGCACTACCTCTGGCCGGTCAATGCCGAACAGCAGGCCACGCCGCGGCAGATCGCGAGCGTCATCGAGTTCGTGCGTGACAACGACGTGCCCGCGGTGTTCTGTGAATCGACCGTGTCAGACAGTGCGATGCAGCAGGTCGTCGACGCCACCGACGCGGTCTTCGGCGGAACCCTCTACGTCGACTCCCTCTCGGCACCCGACGGCCCCGTGCCGACCTACCTCGACCTGATTCGCTACGACACAGCGCTCATCATCGCGGGGCTCACCGGGCGGTCACCATGACCGCCGCCATCGACGTGCGCGACCTCACCGTTCGCTTCGGCGAGACCACTGCCCTCGACTCCGTCTCGATGTGCATCGACACGGGGCGAGTCTGCGCCCTCATCGGCATGAACGGGTCAGGAAAGTCGACGCTCTTCAGAGCGATCATGGGTCTCGTCGCACCCGACGCCGGGCACGTCGCTCTCGACGGGGTCGCTCCGTCGATCGCCCGTCGCCGCGGCATCGTCGGCTACGTTCCGCAGAGCGAGCTCGTCGACTGGAGTTTTCCGGTGTCGGTGCACGACGTCGTCATGATGGGCCGTTATGGCCGGCTCGGCATCACCAGACGACCGCGGGCAGCTGACCACGCCGCCGTGGCGGTGGCGCTCGAGCGAGTGCAGCTCACCGAACTCGCCGACCGCCAGATCGGCGAGCTATCGGGAGGGCAGCGCAAGCGCGCCTTCGTCGCCAGGGGCATCGCGCACGACGCCCGCATCCTGCTGCTCGACGAGCCGTTCGCAGGGGTTGATCGCACGTCAGAGTCGACGATCGTGCGCCTGCTGCGCGAGCTCGCTGATGAAGGCCGCACGATCGTGGTCTCGACGCATGATCTGCAGGCCCTGCCCCGGCTGGCTGATGACGCCGTGCTGCTGAAGCAGAGCGTGCTGTTTCACGGCGACGTGGCAGCAGCACTGCAGCCGTCGACGCTCGCTCGAGCGTTCGGCATCGACCCCCCTGACACAGGCGGTGCGCCGTGAACCCCCTCGACCTGCTGCTCGAGCCCCTGCAGTACGAGTTCATGGTGCGAGCGCTGCTCGCCACAACGATCGCCGCTGTCGTGTGCGCGCTGCTCTCGTGCTGGCTCGTGCTCGTGGGCTGGTCGCTCATGGGCGACGCCGTCGCTCACGCGGTGTTTCCGGGAGTCGTCATCGCCTACGCCGTCGGCGCGCCGTTCGCGTTGGGAGCCCTGGTGTTCGGGTTTCTCGCGGTGGGCCTCATCGGGGCGGTGCGAGGAACGCATCGAGTGAAAGAAGACGCCGCGATCGGCATCGTCTTCACGACACTGTTCGCGCTCGGCCTGGTGCTCGTCTCGGTCACCCCCAGCCAGATCGACCTGGGGCACATCATCTTCGGCAACGTGCTCGGCGTCTCGGTCGCCGACCTCGTGCAGATCAGCGTTCTCGCGTCGATCGCAGCCTTCGTGCTGCTGCTGAAACGGCGAGACTTCACGCTCTTCGCCTTCGACCCCGCGCACGCTCACGCCATGGGCATCAATCCGCGAGTGCTCAGTGCGATGCTGCTGGGCCTGCTCGCGCTCATCGCGGTCGTCGCCCTGCAGGTGGTCGGCGTCATCCTCGTGGTCGCGATGCTCATCATTCCCGGCGCCACTGCCTACCTCATCACCGACCGCATCTCGCGCATGCTCGTGATCGCACCCGCGATCGCCGCGACGTGCTCAGTGGCCGGCATCTACCTGAGCTACTGGTTCGACGCCTCGTCAGGAGGGCTCGTCGTCGTCGTGCAGGGAGCGGTCTTCGCGCTCGTGGCAGTGCTGAGCTCTCGGCACGGGCTGCTGGGCCGCCGGGTCGCGGCGCGCCGGCGCCGGTCGGCGACGAGCGAGAGGTTCCTCAGTGCGTGACAGCGACCAGTGGTGGAGATGGGGGGAATTGAACCCCCGTCCATCGCTGTGAGCCGGAGCCTTCTACGGGCGTAGTCTGCTGAGACGTTCTACTCGGCTCCGACCTTTGTTGCAGACCCCTAGGTCGACGAGCCCAGCCTCAGTTCAAGTCCCGCGTGCACCTGAGACGCAGGCACGCAGCAAGTCTCCTCAATGACGCCAGTGATCGGGTCGGAGACGCACCCGGACTGACGGACTTTCTACTCTGCCTTAGGCGGCGAGAGCGAAGTCGGTGCGCTTAGCATCGGCACCTGTTGTTTGCAGAGATCGTTTACGAGATAACCCTGCATCCTCGACCCGCTTCTCACCGTTTCGCAGGCGATGTCGAAACCGATCATCCCCATGAGTACCTGAGCTGTGTCAGGCGGGTCGCTGTCACGCACTGTGGAGTTGAGAGATCGGGCGAACCCGATGTCAGACGCCGATCACGGCGTAGCCCTACAGTATACGTCACTGCCGACGAAACGCCGTGAGTCGGTCGTCGAGTGAGGAGCCCCATGAGCGAGACCATCATCACCGTGCACGGATCGGCCCGCAGCGAGCTGCGCCCAGAACGCGCGATCGTGCGATTCACCGTTGCGGCAGACGGGCCAGAGCGAGCATCCGTCGTCGCATCGGTCACCGACGCCTCGACGGCGATCGCGGCAGTCATCGACGCCCGCTTCGACGCGCAGGCCGGCCCGGTCACCGCATGGTCTGCCGATCGCGTCGCCGTGACCTCGCACCGACCGTGGACCAACGATGGTTCGACCGCGCCACTCATCCACCGCGCGAGCGTGTCTGGTCAGGCGACGGTGAGCGAGGTCGACGAGGTGTCCGGGCTGATCGGCGCGCTCGTCGAGCATGACCTGGTCGCCATCGACGGCATCGAGTGGGCGCTGACGGATGCCCGGCTCGAGCTCGAGACGCGCGAGGCGCGCACTCGCGCCGTCGCCGACGCCCGAGCGAAAGCAGAGGTGCTCGCCACCGCCATCGGCCTCGGATCACTCACCACGCTCGCGCTCGCCGACCCCGGAATGCTCGACGGGGGAACAGAGCACCCCGCGCCCCTGCCGCGCCTCGAACGCGCCATGGCGATGGATGCTCGAGGTGACGGCGGTCTCTCTCTGCGCCCCGAGCCGATCGTCATCGACGTCGCGGTCGACGCACGATTCAGCGCGCGCTGACCGCCGTGGCCTGCATCGGCCGCGAGCGAAGGTCGAGCACTGCGACGAGCATCGCGATCGACAGCAGGCCGAGCGCCACGATGCTCGCGTTGCGGAAGGCGTCTTGATAGACGACCAGTTCGGCGAACTCGCCGCGCTCGGCGTAGATCGTCGCGTAGAACGCGGCAGTGCCGGCCGCCATGCCGACCGCCGTGCCGACCCGCTGCCCGACCTGCTGGATCGACCCGGCGACGCCGCCCGAGGTCACCGGCACTTCTGAGAGGGCGAGCGTCTGGTTCGGAGGGATCACTGCCCCCGCCCCCGCGCCAGCGATGCCCATCGCGACCGCCACGACCCACGGCAGGGCATCCACCGGCACGAAGAAAGCGGCAGCGACGGTGCCCGCCACCCCGGCGATGACGCCCGCCAGACCGAGGGCGACGACGCGCCGACCGTAGAGGTGCACGACACGACCCGACACGATCGAGGTCAGTGCCGACGCGAGCGCGAACGGAATGGTGACCATGCCGGCGAACACCGCCGCGAGCTCGATGCCGAGCTGCAGGAAGAGGGTGAGGGTCAAGAAGATGGTGGGCACGGCGGCGAAGTAGAAGGCGCTGATGATCGTGCTGTTGCGGTAGCTCGAGATGCGGAACAAGCTCATGTCGATCACCGCGGTGCGGCCACTGCGCGTGTATTTCTGCTCCCACCACACGAAGACCGAGGCGCTCGTCGCTGCGACGAGCAACCACCACCACCGAGCGGGGTCATCGTCAGTGCTGCCAGTGGTGAGAATGAACGGCAGCATGAGCGACAAGACCGTCACGCCGAGGAGCGTGGTGCCGATGAGGTCGAGATCTTTCGCCGCGCCAGAATCGGGTTGCGTGCGGGGCAAGAGCCGGTAGGCGAACGGCAGCAGCCCGAGCACGAGCGGAACATTCATCCAGAAGATGAGCCGCCAGCCGAAGTCGACATCGCCGATGCCGACGAAGAGCCCGCCGAGCGTCGGGCCGAACGCGACCGCGAGCCCGATGACCGCGCCGAAGATCCCGAACGCCCGACCCCTCGCCGGGCCGGTGAAGAGCTGCTGCGTGAGCCCGAGCACTTGCGGCATGAGCAGGCCGGCAGCCACACCCTGCAGCACGCGCGAAGCCGCGAGCACTTCGACGGTCGGCGCGATCGCGCACAGCAGGCTCGCGACGAGAAACACCACGAGCCCGACCAGGAACATGCGTCGACGAGAGTTCAGGTCGCCCCAGCGACCCGCCGGCACGAGCACGACGCCGAACGCCAGAACATAGCCTGCGACGATGATCTGAATCTGCGTGGGAGTCGCGCTGAAGGCCTCTTCGATCGCCGGAATACCCACATTGACCTTCGACAGGTCGAGAATCGTGAGCGCGGCCACCGAGACTGCGATCGCGAACGCCTGCCAACGAGTGCGGTCGCTGTACCCGTCAGCCTGCGTCATCGTGTGAGAACCCGCACCCCTACTCGCCCATGCGATTGCGCGTGCGCATCGCCCGATCGGCTTCGCGCTTGTCTTGACGCTCACGCAGTGCGTGGCGCTTGTCGTACTCTTTCTTGCCCTTGGCCACGGCAAGCTCGACTTTGGCGCGGCCGTCGAGAAAGTAGATGCGCAGCGGCACGAGGGTGTAGCCGCCCTCTTTGACCTTCTGACTGATCTTGATGATCTGCGCCTTGTGCAGCAGCATCTTGCGCTTGCGGCGGGGCGGGTGGTTCGTCCAGTTGCCCTGGGTGTACTCGGGAATGTGCACGGCATCGAGCCAGGCTTCGCCGCCGTCGATGAAGCCGTAGCCGTCGACGAGGCTCGCCCGCCCCATGCGCAGAGACTTCACCTCGGTGCCGCTCAGCACGAGCCCGGCCTCATAGGTGTCTTCGATGGCGTAATCGTGCCGCGCTTTGCGGTTGGTCGCCACGACCTTTTCGCCCTTCTCTTTGGGCACGATTCACCTCCTGCGTGTGGTCGACGGATGCTCAACGCCAGTCGCGCAGAGCATTCCAGCATACCCGCGCCCGCGCGCCGAGAGTGCCCGTTGCGCGCGACCGTGCCCATCCGGTGGCGGCACACTCGCGCCTGAGAGGCACGCTGGCGGCGCTCGGGTATTAGACGAGCAGGTAGCGGGTGATGGCGACGTTCGCCGACAGCGCCGCGAGCACGGCCCCCGCTGCGAGCAGAATCGGCACCACGAGCAGCGCATCAGACAGGTCGACGAACGACGTCAAGGGCAGCGTCTCGGCGAGATAGCCCTGCACGAAGAACTGCACGATGCCGACGACGGCGAGGCCGGCGAGCACCGACCCGATGAGTGCGGCTGCGACGCCCTCGATGATGAACGGTGTCTGAATGAAGCGATTCGACGCCCCGACGAGCCGCATGATGCCGATCTCGCGTCGACGCGAGAACGCACTGAGTCTGATGGTCGTCGAGATGAGCAGCGCGGCGGCGATGAGCATGAGCGCGGCGATACCGACGGCTGTGATGCTCGCGGCGTTGAGTATCTCGAAAATCTGGTCAAGCAGGCTTCGCTGATCGACCACACTCTCGACCCCTGCCAACCCGCGCAACGAGTCTTGCAGCACGGCGCTCTGCGTGGGGTCGACGAGATTGACCCAGAACGCAGGGGTCATGAGATCGGGAGTCACCAGATCGGCAACGGCCTGGCCCGCGAACTGCTCTTGAAAGTTCGCGTACGCCTCTTCTTGCGTCTCGAAGTAGAAGGTGTCGATGAAGGGAGCGAGAGTGGGCGACTCAAGCTGAGCCTGCACTGTCGCGATCTGGTCGGGCGTGGCAGCTTGCTGGTCGCACCCCCCGACGGTTGTGAACTCGGTGCAGAGGTAGACCGCCACCTGGGCACGATCGAACCAGTACGACTTCATCTGGTTGATCTGCATCTGCAGCAGAATCGCCGCGCCCACGAAAGTCAACGAGATGAAGGTGACGAGCACGACCGAGATGACCATGCTCAGGTTGCGGCGCAGCCCCTGGCCGACCTCCCCGAGAACGAGCCCGAGCCTCATCGTGCACCCTCCGATGACATGCCGAAGCCCTGCGTGGCGATGGGATTCGCCTGCGTCTTGTAGCCGCCGCCGCGCTCGTCGCGCACGATGCGCCCTCCGACCACCTCGATGACGCGTCGCTGCAGCCTGTCGACGATGCCTGCGTCGTGCGTCGCCATGATGACCGTGGTGCCGTTGGCGTTGATGCGCTCGAGCAGCGCCATGATGCCGGCACTGGTCTCGGGGTCGAGGTTTCCGGTCGGCTCATCGGCCAGCATGATGGCCGGCTTGTTGACCACGGCTCGAGCGATCGCGACTCGCTGCTGCTCGCCCCCCGAGAGCTCGTGCGGAAAACGCTGCGCCTTGCCGTCGAGCCCGACGGTCTGCAGTGCGTCGGGAACGGCTTCGTGAATGAATCCCTTGCTCTTGCCGATCACCTGCAGGGTGAACGCGACGTTGTCAAACACCGTCTTGTTGGGCAGCAGCCTGAAGTCTTGAAAGACGACTCCGAGATTGCGCCTGAAGTAGGGCACCTTGCGGCTCGAGATCGAGCCGAGATCTTGGCCCAGCACATGGATGCTGCCGCTCGAGGGCTTCTCTTCTTTCAGCACGAGGCGCAAGAAGGTCGACTTGCCCGAGCCAGACGCGCCCACGAGAAACACGAACTCGCCGCTGAGAATCTCGAGGCTGACAGCGTTGAGTGCTGGCCGGGCGGTTCCGCGGTAGACCTTGGTGACCTCATCGAAGCGAATCATCGTGGGTCAGCGTATGCGCCACCGGCCCCCGTGCCGGGGTGCGACACCCGCGAGCGCGCGCTTATCAGGTGCCGCTTAGCCGGTGAGCGGTTCGGCGAGCCCGACGACGGTGCCTTCGAGGTCGCGAAACGCCGCATACCGAGCCCAGCCTTCAACCATGCCGATCTCGGCGGCCACCTCGCCTCCGGCGTCGACGGCCCTCGCGAGCACAGCATCGAGGTCGTCGACGGTGAGGTAGAGCCTGACGCCCTCGCCGCTCGGCTGGTAGTCATCGCCCTCGGTGATCGCGAGCGCTGTGCCCGCTGCATCGGCATCATCGGGAGTCACGAACACCATGCGCTGGCCGTCGATCTCAGAGATCTCGAGATCGAGGTCGAGCACGCGCGAGTAGAACGCGACGGCACGCTCGAGGTTGCGAGACGGAATCTCGACGATGTTGACGCTCACCATGGCGAGCACTCTACGACCGCGCGGGCTATTCGTCGATGGGCTTCTGCTTGCGCCACTTGATGCCCGCGGCGATGAAGCCGTCGAGATCACCGTCGAAGACCGCCGAGGGGTTGTTCACCTCATACTCGGTGCGCAGATCTTTCACCATCTGGTACGGGGCGAGCACATACGAGCGCATCTGGTCGCCCCAACTCGCAGTGATGGTGCCCGCGAGCTCTTTCTTCGTCGCCGCCTCTTGCTCTTTCTGCATGATGAGCAGTCGCGACTGCAGCACGCGCATCGCCGCCGCGCGGTTCTGAATCTGGCTCTTCTCGTTCTGCATCGAGACGACGATGCCCGTCGGCAAGTGGGTGATGCGCACGGCAGAGTCTGTGGTGTTGACCGACTGACCGCCCGGGCCGGATGACCGGAACACGTCGACCCTGATGTCGGCCTCGGGCACATCGATGACGGCACTCTCTTCGAGCAGCGGAATGACCTCGACGGCGGCGAAGCTCGTCTGACGCTTGCCCGCGGCGCCGAACGGTGACATGCGCACGAGCCGGTGCGTGCCCGCCTCGACACTGAGGGTGCCGAAGGCGTGAGGCGCATCCACTTCGAAGGTCGCGCTCTTGATGCCCGCCTCTTCGGCGTACGAGATATCCATCACGGTGGTCGAGTAGCCGTGCTGCTCGGCCCAGCGCAGATACATGCGCAGCAGCATGTCGGCGAAGTCGGCGGCGTCGACGCCGCCCGCCCCCGCGCGAATGGTCACGACGGCGGGGCGCGCGTCGTACTCGCCATCGAGCAGCGTCTGCACCTCCATCTCGGCCAGAGTCTTCTCGATGGCGTCGAGCTCACTGCCCGCCTCGGCGGCGGCATCGGCATCGTCTGCCTCGCGCGCCATCTCGATGAGCACGTCGAGGTCGTCGAGCTTCTGCTGCAGCTCGGTGATGCGCTTGAGCTCGCTCTGCCGGTGGCTGAGGGCGCTCGTGACCTTCTGCGCGTGCGCCGTGTCGTCCCACAGGTCAGGTGCACCGGCCTGCTCGCTGAGCTCGGTGATCTGCATCTCGAGTCGTTCGACGTCGATCACGGCGCGAATATCGGCGAAGGTGCTGCGAGCGGCGGCGATGCGCTCGGCGAAGTCCAGATCGATCATGTCGACTCCAGCCTACCGGCGGGGCGTAGCATCGTTCTCGAGATGACCGACAGCCCGCACGAGTTTCGATGGCGCTCGATCGTCGCACCCGCGCTGCTGCCCACGCTGCTGTTCACGATCGGCGAGGGCGCGATCATCCCGCTCATTCCCTCATTGGCCGCGCAGACGGGCGCGGGTCTCGCCGCCGCCGGTCTGGTCGCGGCGATGCTGCTCGTCGGCCAGCTGATCGGTGATCTGCCCGCGGGGTGGATCGTGGCGCGCGTCGGCGAGCGCAACGCCATGCTCGGGGCGCTCGTCGCCGCCGGTCTCGGCATCGCGCTGGCGGCCTTCGCCACAACGACTGCCGTGCTCGGTCTCGGCATGCTCGTGCTCGGAGCCTCGGCCGCCGTCTTCGGCCTTGCCCGTCACGCCCTCTTGACCACCGCCGTGCCCGCCGCCTACCGCGCGCGAGCCCTGTCGGCACTCGGCGGCTTCTACAGGCTCGGCATGATGATCGGGCCGTTTCTGGGTGCCGCAATCATCACCGTCACGGGCGGCATCGGCGCCGTCTACTGGCTGTCGATCGGCATGCTCATCGCGGTGGCCGCGAGCCTGCTGCTGCTGCCCGACCCCGAGAAGCTGCTGCGCGTGCGAGTCGACGCCGAGCCCCGGCCGGCGGCGAGCCCGCTCGACGTGCTGCGCACCATCGGCCGACGCCGCGCGGTGCTCGCCCGCCTGGGTGTCGCCGCGCTGACGGTCTCGGCGCTGCGCGCCAGTCGGCAGGTGCTGCTGCCGCTGTGGGCGGTCAGCATCGGCCTGGGCGACGCCCAGACGGCGACGATCATCGGGGCGACGGCCGCGGTCGACTTCGCGCTGTTCTACCTCGGCGGCTGGCTCATGGACCGCTTCGGGCGTCTCTACACCGCCGTGCCCTCGACTCTCGGCCTCGGGTTGGGGTTCCTCGTGCTCGCGTTCTCGGCATCAGCATCCGACCCCGTCGCCTGGTTCATCGGCGTCGCGATCGGTCTCGCCGTCGCGAACGGAATCGGTGCAGGCATTCTCATGACGATGGGCAGCGACCTCGCGGGCCGCACTGATCCGGCGCTGTTCCTCGGCGCGTGGCGGCTCATCCTCGACGCCGGGGGTGCGACCGCTCCCCTGCTGCTCGCGGCCTTGACCGCGGCGTTCTCGCTCGCGATCGGTGCCGGCGTGCTCGGGGCACTGGGGCTCGTCGGCGCCGGCATGCTCGGCTACATGATTCCGCGCCACCTGCCGCGCGACCGCTAGCTCGTCGACGCGAGCGGCACCTGCGCGAAGGCGCTCGACGGAAGGTCTTTCTCGTCGTCGCGCACCGCATCGAGAATGCGCGTCACGACGGCGGCGGGTGCGAGGCCGACCGGGAACGCCGGGGCCTCACCCGCGATCGGATGCCGCGACAGTTCGGTCTCGGTGTGGCCGGGTCGGGCATCGATGACCCGGATGCCCGAGCGGCGCAACTCGCGGGCTGCCACCTGGTGCGCCGCAGCGACGGCCGCCTTGACCGCGCTGTAGGCGCCGATGCCCGCTGTCGGAGACTCGCTCACCACGCCGCTGAGCGACACCACGAACGGTGATCGACCGGCGTCGGCCGACTCGGCGAGCGATGGTACCGCGGCGCGCAGCACTCTCAGCGGAGCCATGACGTTGATGCGCCAGAGCGTCTCGAAGGTGTCGTCGGTGGTGTCGGCGAGGGTGCCGAAGGCGACGACTCCGGCGGCGTTGACGATGCCGTCGAGCCTGCCGTGCGCTGTGAGCGCCGCCGCGATGAGCGTGCGAGCGGCGCTGGCGTCGTCGAGGTCGGCGGGCACAAGAGCGGCACCCGCGATGTCGAGGTCGTCGAGCGCGAGCATCGATCGACCGGTGAGCGTCAGCAGTGCGCCCTCGTCGGCGAGCTGGCGCGCGAACTCACGGCCGAGGCCGCCCGTCGCACCGAGGACGAGAATGGAGGCTCCACTGAGGTCGGTCATGCAGGCAACGCTATGGGTGCTCTCTGGGAGCATGCAGAGGGCGCTCAGCGCTGCGCGTGACGCTGCAGCACCTGCTCGGCGAACGCTGCGCCGACCGCGTGAGTGTGGTCGCGGTAGGCCTTCCAGTGCTCATGACTGAGCTGCTCGTGCGCGGCGGGGTCGAGGCCTTCGCGCGCGAAGACGTGCCGAGCGCCCGCTATCCAGGCGAGCTGCGTGGCGAGCCCCACCTCGAGGTGAAACTGCAGACCCCACGCCGAGTCGCCCACCCGGTAGGCCTCGATGATGCCGTCGGTCTCGGCCAGCAGCACGGCACCCTCGGGCAAGTCGTGGCTGTCGAAGTGATAGTGGAAGACGTCGATCTCGTCGCCCGCGGTCGCAAGAGGTGCCATGAGCGCATCGGCCGAGGCAGCAGCGGTGAGACGCGCACGAGTCCACCCCAGTTCGGGCACGGGCGAGGGCCGAAAAGGTGCGCCCGCGGCCGCCGCGAGCAGTTGCGAGCCGAAGCAGAGGCCCAGCACGGGTAGATCGGCATCGAGAGCGCTCTCGAGCATCCGTCTCTCGTGGGTCATCCAGGGATGCGACGACTCATCGGTGACGCCGGCGTATGCGCCCAGCGAGACGATCGCGCTGAACCGATCGAGGGTCTCGAGCGGTGGGGCACCATCGGGGTCGCGAGCGACATCCCACATGACGATGCGCAGGCCCGCTTCGGCGAAGGGCGGCGCCAGCTCACCGAGATTGTCGTCGACGTCGTGCAGCACGACGAGCACCTCGGGTGCCATCGTGTCGGGGCGCGCTCTGTTCACGCACCACCTGCAGCCGACTGCATGGCGAGGATGTACTCGCGAATCGTCGGAACACCTTCGAGCTTCTCGCGGAAGAACGTGTTGACGAGGTTGATGACCCGCGTCTGGGCAGCCTCGAGTTCAGCGGTGCGCTGCTCGCCGGTGTGCTGGCCCTCGAGGGTGCGGCGCAGGCTCAGCAGCGCGCTGACGATCTCGGTCTCTTCGTCACCCTCGAGCATCTCGATGACCTGCAGCACGAGGGTGTCGGTCTGGTCGCGCACCGAGTCGATCGGAATGCTCGACCCCGGCTGCGTCGCGTTGTCGAGCGTCGAGATGAGCGACCACACCTGATACAAGATCGTGGCCGGCTCATCGAAGAGCTCGCGCACATAGGCGGCATCGAGATGGCGGCCCGACAGCCTGAAGATGTTGTACATGCGCTTGGCGGCCTTGCCGTAGTTCACCTGCTTAGTCAGGTATTTGCGCACCTCATCTTCGAGTCGGTCGACGTACTCGTCGAGGGCGTCATCGCTGACGAACTTGGCCACCTTCGCGAATGTCGGCATGGCGTCAGCGTCGAGGTAGACCTCTTGAAAGTAGGCGTCGAGGTAGCCGTCGAGGGCGACGATCTCGCCGTCGGGGGCCTCCCACGTCACGTCGATCACATTGCTGGCATTCGACAGCGCCTTGCGGGCGGGGTCTGCCACCACCCAGTCGAGCTTGCACCAGCCAGGGTCGAGCGCTGCTTCATGCCACGTCAGCGTCTGCACAGAGCCGTCGGCGTGGGTGAGCTCGATGCGCTCGGCTTCGATCTCGGCCGGAGTCCACGTGATCGGGCTGCCCTTCTTGCGCGCGACTCCCCCGTGCAGGCAGTCGGCCGGGTAGCTGCCGAGCTTGCCCTCGAGAAACTCGAACGGGTCGCCCGTCGCCGTGCGGCGCGCCGCGGCACGCATGCAGTCGGCCATGATGCGGCACGCCTCTTCGCGAGTGTCTGCCTTGATGTTGAGTCGTTGAAAGTAGTCGCAGTCACCCGGAAACGACTGGATCTTCGACTGCGCCGCCGAACCGCTGAGCGCGAGCGCACCCTCGACGACCCCGTCGGGGCCGGTCACCTCGACGACGGCGCCGATGCGCCGAAACCGCTCGAGATCGTTCGGGGTGAAGTCGAGCATCGAGACACGGTGCCCGAAGGTGCCGCTCTCGTGCTCGACGATGTGGTCGTCGCTGTCAGCATCCGCCGCGATCGCCGAGAGCCACTGCAGCGCGCCCTCTTCGTCGAGCTGCACGCCGAGCCGAGCGGCCGAGGCGACAATGCGCGCCAAGTCGTCATCGGGGCTGACATCGGTCTCGTTCGGTGGCGTCATCGTCGCGGCCTCTCCCGTCGGGCGACGCGCTGATCAGCCGACGCGAGCCGCCTGCTCCGCGCGCACTGCGCGAAAAAGCGACGCCTGATCACGAGCGTCATCTAGTGCATTATGCGTCAAGTCGACGGTCACTCCATAGTGTTCGGCGACATGAACCATGGCCGTCTTCGACCAGGGCTCACCCGTGACGCCCATGTAATAGGCCTTGATGTCGAGCGCCGAGTGCCCGAACGGGTTGCGGCCGAGGTACCGGTCGAAGTAGTCACAGACGAACATCCAGTCGAATGCGGCGTTGAAGCCGACCATCACCGCCCTGCTGCCCTCGGGCGTGACCGACTCGATCCAGTCGGCGAACTGCTGCATCGCGGCCTGCGGTTCGGTTCCGGATGCTCGCAATCCTTCGAGCGTGAACCCACCCACTGTCATCGCCCGCTCGTCGACGGCCTCGCGATCTGGTCGAAGTTCTGCGTAGAAGCGGTCGGGGGCCTCGCTCGAGGGCTCATCGACGAGGCACGCCCCGATCGACAGCATCGCGTAACTGCTCGGGCTCGGCCCCGCCGCCTCGATGTCGACACTGATGAGGGTGACGCGGTCGTCGCGCAGTGAGGGCATGCGGCAATTCTGCCGTGTTGCGGGCTCAGTCGAAGACGCTGCGGCTCGTCGCCGTCACCTGCAACGGGATGCCCTGCGGCACGAACACGCTCAGCACGGGCGGCGCCCACACAGCGGCGAGGGTCACGCGCGCGCTCAGGCCGTCGGGCGTCGTCGCCGCGACGAGCTGCAGGCCCTCGAGCCGGGTCACCGGCGCCTGCACGAGGTAGTCGGCAGCAGCCGCCGCCACCTCGGCATCGGTGAGGCGCGGGCGCAGCACTCCCTCGGGCGTGAGTCTCACCGACGCCAGGTCGAAGGACTCGGCACCGGCGAGCGCGGCGCCGTCAGCCAGGGTGAAGAGCCTCGTGCGCTCGAGGTACAGCGAGGTCGCGGCGCTCACAAGCAGCACGACCGCGAGCGCGAGCGCCCCGAAGCCCGCGATGAGGGGAAGGATCGAACCGCGGTCGTCGTGCGGGTCGAGGCGGAGCATCCTGTTCGCAGTCGTCATCGGGCGCCCCAGAAACGCGACACTTGCTGCGTGGCGCTCGCCTCGACGGGCACCGCGAGCGGCACCCGCAGATCGAAGATCGGCGGCACGAGCGGCAGCGGCACCCGCACCGCCACATCGACGGTGACCCAGCCGCGACGCGTGTGGCACTGCCCGGGGTTGGGGGCGCAGCTGATGCTGAGGGCGACGCTGCTCGGGTCGAGCCCGTGGTCGGCGAGCGCGAGGTCGAGGGCGCGCTGAGCGGCCGCGCTTCCGGCCGCATGGCTGGGCGCTTGCACGAACACGCGCGCTGCCTGCCGCGCCGCCCCCTCGGTCGCGAGTGCCGCCGACTGGATCGTGCCGAGCGTCAAGATCAAGTACACGAGCGGGATGAGCATGAGCATGCCTGCCGTGATGAACTCGAGCGAGGCCGAGCCCCGGTCAGAGCATCCATCGATGCGCGCTGATTCAGCGGAGGGGGCTGCGTCACCGAAGAGGCTCAAGGGCGGCACGGCCGCTCACCTCCAGGGTGTTGTCGATGCCGATCATGCCGATGAGCGGCAGCGGTGAGCGCACGGTGACGATGACGACCGGATGCCCGCCGAACGACCCCATGCCCGCCGAGATGCTCTGCGCATAGCTCTCGCCCAGCGCCGCGGTGATGAGTTCGCGGCTGCGCTCGATGCCGGCGGGCACGGAGCTGTCGGCGAGCGCCGCGAACCGCGCACCCTCGGCTGCCGCATCGATGAGGGTCGTGCGAATGTGCAGGGCGAACGCCACCTGCAGCACGCTCAGCGTCACGAGCGTGAGCAGCACTCCGACGAGCACGAACTCGACCGGAGCCGAGCCGCGGTCGTCGGTGAGCCGCGCGACGGTGGGGTGCGGGGTGCGGCGGGCGAGCATCCGGTGACGCATCGAAGCCTGCCGCCTAGAACCCGACGCTCATCAGAAACCGGTGACGCGATCGATCGCCTGCTGGAAGACGCCCTGCAGTGCGGGGCCCGCGAGCGCCCAGATCAGGATGACCAGGCCAGCCGTCATGAGGGTGATGAGCACCCAGCCGGGCACGTCGCCGCGGTCGTCGTCTGCCGTGGTCGCGAAGTGGAGGAATCTGCGCATGCGCGCGATTCTGGCGCGGGTGGGCGCCGTGCGTCGCGGGCTCTCCACAGCGTGCGCGCTCAGGCCGTGTCCGTTCACCCCGGAGAACTGCGCGACACGCCGGTGCGCGCGGGGCGACACGCCGCACGTGCGCCGGTTCACCGGGGCGAAGCGACACACCGCACCCGGCCACCGAGGTCGCCAAGCGTGCGCGCGCGAGGCATGCTTGAGTCGTGACCGACACTCGAGCACCCGCGACCGTGTCGCTCGAGCGCTTGCGCGCCTCACTCGCCGACGTCGGCCTCACCCTGCACCTCGACGGCATCGTCGAGCAGCGCGAGGCCGCTGCCGCGGCTGTGCGGCAGATCGACGACTACATCCGCCCGAGGCTCGCCGACCTCGACGCGCCCCTGCTGGCCGTGGTGGGCGGCTCGACGGGGTCAGGCAAGTCGACCATCGTCAACGCGCTGCTCGGGGTCGCGACGACCCGCGTCGGCGTGATTCGCCCGACGACGCGTCAGCCGATTCTCGTGCACTCCCCCGTGGATGCCGGCTGGTTCGCGAGCGACCGCATCTTGCCCGGGCTCGCCCGCGTGCGCGGCCGGGTGAGCGCGCCCGGCACGCCCGCGAGCGCTTCGGGCGACACTCCAGAAGCCGCGCGCATCAGCGAGCTCATGCTGCTCGAGCACGAGAAAGTTCCGCGCTCGCTCGCGATCATCGACGCTCCCGACATCGACTCGGTCGCCGACGAGAACCGCGCCCTCGCCGCCCAACTGCTCGCCGCTGCCGACCTGTGGCTCTTCGTCACGACCGCCAACCGGTATGCCGACGCTGTGCCGTGGCGGCTGCTCGAAGGCGCCGCGGCGCGGTCGATCACGGTCGGGGTCGTGCTCAACCGGGTGCCGCCCGACGCGCTCGACGACGTGCTGCCCGACCTGCGCACGATGCTCGCCGACCGCGGCCTGGCCGACGCACCGGTCTTCACCATCGACGAGCAGCCGCTCGACGAACTCGGCATGCTGCCAGCACACGCCGTCGACGGCCCGCGAGACTGGCTCGAGGGCATCGCCGGCGATCGCGCCGCCCGCGCCCGCATCGCCGCGCGCACCCTGAGCGGTGCCATCACCGACCTCGACGCACGCGTGGCCCGCATCGCGGATGCTCGCCGACAGCAGCTCGACTGGCTCGACGGTGCCGAACTCGCCGCCGACGCGCACTACCAAGCCGCGATCGACGCGGTCGACGCCGCGACGAGCGACGGTGCGTTGCTGCGCGGAGAGGTGCTCGCGCGGTGGCAAGACTTCGTGGGAACATCCGACTTCTTTCGAAAATTCGAGTCGTGGTTCTCGCGCACGCGCGACAGCGTGACGGCGTGGGTCACCGGCAAGCCGAGCCCCGTGATCGAGGTCGAGACCCAGATCGAGACGGGCCTGCAGGCGGTCATCATCGATCAGGCCGGGCGTGCAGCGGCCGCCGCCTGGGCCGACCTCGAACGCAGCGGGCCGGGGCGGATGGTCGCCGAGCTGAACCCGCACCTCGCCGCCGAGAGCCCCGAGCTGCGCGACAAGGCCTCGGCCATGATTCACGAGTGGCAGGGCGCGCTCATGCAGCTCATTCACGACAACGCTGGCAACAAGCGCATTCGAGCGCGCGTACTCTCGCTCGGGCTCAACGTCGTCACCGTCGCGCTCATGATCGTGGTCTTCGCCTCGACCGGCGGGCTCACGGGCGGAGAGCTCGCGATCGCGGGCGGCTCGGCCGTGGTCGGCCAGAAGCTGCTCGAGACGATCTTCGGCGAAGACGCCGTGCGCCGGCTCGCCGCAGAAGCCCGCAGTGATCTGCAACGACGGGTCGAGGCGCTCTTCGACGCTGAGGCCGACCGACTGAGCACCGCCCTCGAACCGCTGCGCTTCGGGTCATCACCTGAGGCGCTCAGGCGCGAGTCGCAGGCGCTGCTCGACGATGTGGCGCGAGCGGGGGCCGCCGAGTGAGTGCGGTGAGCATCCTGTGAGCGCGACCAAGCCCACACTCGACGAGCGGCTGGCCGCTCTGCGCACCGTGACCGAATCGGGTGCTGCGCGCATGCCGACCTCGATCGCCGACGAGGCGCAGTCGCTGCTGCAGCAGGCCGACGCCCGTCGGTCTCGGTCGCCCGAGCACATCGTCGTCGGCGTCTTTGGCGCGACCGGCTCGGGCAAGTCGAGCCTCGTCAACGCGCTCGTCGGCGACGAGGTGGCGAAGGCGCACGTGCGCAGGCCGACCACCTCGCAGGCACTCGCCGTCACGTGGGACTCGGCCGGGGCCGCCGAACTGCTCGACTGGCTGCAGATTCGCGAACGCGTCGAGCGCACTGAGCCGATCGACCCGCGCGCGGGCAAGCTCGTGCTCGTCGACCTTCCTGACGTCGACTCGATCGAGGCAGGCAATCGGGCGATCGCCGAACGCTTGGCCGGCCAGGTGGATGCCCTGCTCTGGGTCGTCGACCCGCAGAAGTATGCCGACGACGTGCTGCACGCCCAGTTCATCGCGCCGCACGCTCGGCACGCGGCGGTCACGCTCGTCGTGCTCAACCAGGTGGATCTGCTCGCGACTGCAGACCGGGCATCCGTCGTCGCATCGTTGCAGGCGATCGTGTCGCGCGACGGCCTGCCCCGTGCCCGCGTTCTGCCGGTGAGTGCGCGCACGCTCGACGGCGTCGACGCCCTGCGAGCTGCGATCGGCGACCTCGCCGCGTCGAAGGCCGTTCGCGATGCCCGCCTCACCGCCGACGTGCAGACCCTTGCCGAGCGCATCGACGACCCGGGGGCGGCGGCTCGCCTCGACGCTCGTGCGGCTGCTCGTCTGCGAGACGAGATCGGCACCGCAGCGGGAGTCGAGGTCGTCGCCGCCGCCGTCGCCAGCTCATACCGCAAGCGTGCTGGGCAAGTCACCGGATGGCCGCTCGTCTCATGGATCGGCCGGCTGCGTGCCGACCCACTCACGCGATTGGGGCTCGGGCCTCGGCGTCGGGGGGCTGACCCCGACGTGCACCGCACGAGCATGCCCCTGCTCAGCGCTGGTGCTCAGGCTCGCCTGTCGCTCGCCGTTCGCACGTTCGCCGACACCGCGGCCTCTGATCTCACCGGACCGTGGAAGGCCGCCGTGCGCACCGCCGCTGACGGCGCGCTCGACCGGCTGCCCGCCGACCTCGATCTCGCGATCGCGCGCACTCCCCTGCCCGCGAAGGGCTCGTGGTGGTGGGCGTTGGTGGGCATCGTGCAGTGGTTCGCTCTGCTGACGGGCGTGGTGGGCGCGCTGTGGCTCGTCGGCGCCTCACTGCTCCCGACGTTCGGGATGCCCGCTCTGCTCATTCCGCAAGTCGAGTCTGGCCCGCTCGAGGGCTGGGCTGTTCCCACGCTGCTGATCATCGCGGCCGTGCTCGTCGGAGTGCTGCTCGGGCTCATCTCGGCCGCGCTGAGCGCCCTGACAGCTGGCGCGCGCCGGCGTCGCACGCGCCGACGCCTGCTCGCCTCGATCGACGAAGTCGTTCAGCGCGATGTCGTCGCACCCGTCGCGGTCGAGCTCGACCGCGCACGTGCGGTGAGCGCTGCGCTCGCGGTCGCTCGGCGCTGAGCGGGCATCCATCGTCGGTCGTCCCTTCGATTTTGTGTAACCATGATGTTACGCTTTTCGAGTGGACCCCTTCGCGGCACTAGCCGACGAGACACGACGGCGACTGCTCGTCGCCATCGCGAGTGCGCCCCGCACGGCGGGCGCACTCGCCACGACCGAGCCCATCTCTCGCCCCGCAATTAGTCGGCATCTGAGGGTGCTGCGCGAGGAAGGGCTCGTGCGCGTCACGACCGTCGGTCGCACGCGCATCTACTCGATCGACCATGACGGCCTCGCCCCGGTGCAAGCGCTGCTCGACTCGATCACATCGGCAAGCGCGCCACCCGCGCCACAGCCGCCCATCGCGGTCGAGCGACTCGATGCCCTTGACCTCGAAATTCGACGCGCCGTTCGAGACCACCGCACCAGCAGCCCACGTGAGGAGACAGCATGACGACGCCAACCCCGACAGGAACCGTCGCAGAGGGTGATCGCGGGCCCGAAGTGCGCATTACTCGCAGGTTCGCAGCATCGATCGATGACGTCTGGGCCGCCGTCACCGAATCTGATCGACTCGAACGCTGGATCGGGCGGTGGGAGGGCGACCCCGCAAGCGGCCGACTGACGTTCTACATGACCGCTGAAGGCGACGATGTCGAAGGCGAAGAGTTCACGATCATCGACTGCGACCCTCCTCGACGGTTTGCCGCAGACACACGGGTAGGCGCTCAGACCTGGCACTTGCGGCTCGAGCTCGACGCCGCCGACGGCATCACGACTCTCGTCTTCTCGCAACTGCTGGGTGATGACGACATGGCGAATGTCGGCCCGGGGTGGGAGTACTACCTCGATCGCTTGGCCGCGGTGCTGCGCGGAGACGACGCCGCCGTAGTCGAGTGGAGTGACTACTACCCCGCGATGAGCGAGTACTACGCGGCACTGTCGGCGCAGTAAGTCACGCATAGAGCCAAGGTCGTCCAGGTGCAACCCCCTGGCGGCGCATGCATGCTCGCGACACCATGGGGCGATGAACGAGCAGAAGACACCGAAGCAACCGACCGATCATCTGCCGCCGCTCGACGAACGCGAGGCCGACGACGAGCGCACGACCGACCAGTCATACCCGGGTGACGACTCCCAGGGCGCCGACCACCCCTCGGTCACCGATGCGACGGCCGCCGAGCCCGAGAAGCCAGCACGGCACGGTGTGGCGAAGCTGCCGCCCGGGCCGCACTGATCGACGCTGTACGACAACGCGAGCGACTTTGCAAGCCCTCGCGGTCTCGTCGCGCGCTCGACACAGTAGAAGCATGAGTGACGCATCAGAACCGAAGACGCCGGGAGACTTCGTGCCGTTGAGCGACGAGCGCGAGGACGAGGCCGGGGCCGGCCAGTCGTCTTCCAACGACGAGAACAACGACCCGTTGCACGGCGAGACGAACATTCCTCCTGCCCCACCCTGACCGACGGCGGCCTCGAGCACGGCAGACTCAGCGCCACAGCGCTGGGCCGGACGGTGAAGAGCACGGCAACGGGAGGAGAGCTCGAGGTGTGCGGGCCTCGCACACCTCGCTTGCGAATCTGGCGGTGATGAAGGATGCTCGTGAGCGGCCTCGCGCACCAGCGCGCTAACCCGACGGCCAGCAAGGAACCCCGTGGACACGAGAACGGCGACTGGCCTGATCTTCATCGGCGTTCTCGTCGTACTTGGGGCCATCCTCGTTGTTCGTGCGAGAGCACTGCGCGAGAAGGAGTACCGCTCCTGGCTCGACTCTTATCACGCCGCGACAGCACAGCCCGAAACCGACCCCGCCCGCCTTCGCGAACGGTGGACAGCTGAGCTTCGTGCACGAAACGCGCCCCGCCGCACAGTTGCCTTTGCGCAGAACCACACCCTTGTCGCTGCCACTGGCGGCGGCGGCGTGCAGCCTCCGCCGCCAATCATCGAGCCTCGCACAAACACTCTGGCGCTACTGTCTTTCATCTTCTGTCTGCTCGGTGGCCTGCTGGGTATCGTCTTCGGACACATTGCGCTCGCGCAGATCCGACGGACTGGAGAAAACGGTCGAGGGCTCGCGATTGCGGGGTTGGTGCTCGGCTACAGCTGGTTGGGCTTCTTTCTTGCCTTCTTCATCGTGACTCTGGCCATCACCATCATGCGTTGAACCGCAGCCGAGAGTTAGAACCCGAGCTGCAGCACCATGAGCCCCGGCCACACGGCGAAGAGCACCGTCACGGGCAGGATGAGGAACACAAGGGGGACGAGCATCGCGACCTCTCGGGTGCCGGCGGCTTCGAGCAGGCGCCGCTTCGACTCGTCGCGCGCGTCGAGGGCGTGGGCGCGCAGCACGTCGGCGAGCGGGGTTCCGCGGTCGAGGGCGGCGAGGATCTGATCGACCAGGCGGCCGACCGCCGCGATCTCGAGGCCGTCGCGCAACTCGGCGAGCGCCGCCGCGAACGGATGACCGGCCGCGGCTCGGCGCACGACGTGCTCGATCTCTCTGGCCAGTTCGCCTGAGCCGGTGCGGGCGACGCGACGCAGGGCATCCAATATGCTCTCGCCCGCCGCGACGCTCAGTGCGAGAAACTCGACCACCGTCGGAAACTCCTCGGCGATGCGCGCCGCGCGTCGGCGGGCGGCATGGGCGAGCAGGGCATCCGCCGCCGCGATGCCACCCACGGCACCCGCGACCATCGCGACGACCGCCACCGGCACGAACGGCGCATCGTTGCGAGCCGCGGCGATCGCGAGCACGATGCCGAGCGCGGCCCCGATGAGCGCGGCGAAGAGCTGCCGCGTGCGGTGCCCGGCGACGGTGAGCGCCGAGCCCGACTGGCGCAGCCTCACGCGAATGACGTCTTCACCGCCGACGAGTGTGCCGAGCAGGCGTTGTGCCCACTCGACGACCGGTGCAGCGAGGGCTCCGAACACCGGCAGCGGATCTGAGCGGCGGCCAGCCGTCATCGCGCGAGCCTCGGGCGAGACGTCGACCAGGTAGGGGGCGAGGCGGTTCACCAGGCGCGGGCGACCGAGCCGTGGCATCGTCGAGACGATCACCCAGAGCCCGACACCCAGCGTGAGACCGGCGAGCGCCCCGGCGGCGAACAACGGCGTCATCGAAACCACCGGCCCTCTTCGGGCAGTCGCCCGAGCGCGATCATGAGCCGGTAGGCCACGAGGGTCGCGGCGAGCCCGCCCGCGACGAGCACGGCGCCGCCCGCCGTGTTGTAGGCGGCGGCCGCTTCGGGCCTCGTGCTCAGCATGAGCAGCACCACCCATGGTGCGACCACTCCGAGACGAGCGGCGGTGCGCACCCACGACTGCCGCGCGTCGACCTCTGATCGCACCGCCGCATCGGCGCGCAGGTAGTGCGACAGCGAGCGCAGCACGCTCGGCATCTCGGTGCCACCGACCTCGCGCGCCATGCGCACCGTCTCGATGATGCGGTCGGCGACCGGGTCGGCGAGGGTCGACTTGAGTGTGTCGAGGCACTCGGTGAATTGTGCCGAGCGCAGGTAGTCGCGGCGGAACTCGCGAAACGCGGGCCGCACCGCATCGGGCGCAGCGTCGGCGAGCGCCGCCACCGCCTGCGGCAGGCTCAGCCCCGCGCGCACCCCCGAGAGCAAATGATCGACGACATCGGGCCAGACGGCGCGCAGGGCTCGTCGCCGCGTGGCAGCGCGACTGCGCAGCACCAGCACCGGCACTGCCGCCGCCACGACCGCCGCGATCGGAGCGAGCGCGACGACGGGCACGATGATGAGCGACACTGCTCCCCCGGCAAGACCCGCCATCAGGATGATCGCCACGAGCACCACGGGTGACACACTGCTGACTCCCGCACGGGCGAGCAGCTCGGCGAGCGGGGCCAGCGCGTCGCGGCGAGTATCTGCGGGCCGCTCTCGACGCGGCCACAGCCACGGAGACGCGACGAGCAGCACACCCGCGGCGAGCAGCAGTGCAGCGAGCAGGGTCATGCGCGTGAGCCCTCGTGCGCCGGGGCTGCCGCGGGAGCCTCGGGGCGCAGCAGCATGGCGGGGTCGAAACCCGCGCCGGTGAACCGTTCGGCGCGCGCCGGCAGAACTCCGGTGGGGGCGAGAGCTCCGTCGAGCATCCCGAACAACGTGTCTGCCTCGATCACTGCCTCGACGACGGCGCCCGTAGGCGCAACGATCTCTGCGATGCGGCGCCGGCCGCCCTTCACGAGTTCGCAGTGCACGACGAGGTCGATCGCGCTCGCGACCGTCGGCACGACGAAGCCCGAGTCGATGTTGCGGCCCGCCAGCAGGGGCAGAGTCGACAGCTTCACCAGGGCATCGCGCGCACTGTTCGCGTGGATCGAGCACATGCCCGGCAGCCCCGAGTTGAGCGCGATAAGCAGGTCGAGCGACTCGGCCTCGCGCACTTCGCCGACCACGAGCCGGTCGGGGCGCATGCGCAGCGCCTCTTTGATGAGGCGCCGCAGGGTGATCTCGCCCGTGCCCTCGAGGTTGGGCGTGCGGCACTGCATCGCGACCACATCTCGCGCGCCCAGGTTGAGCTCAAAAGTCTCTTCGACCGTCACGACGCGGTCGGCGGGTCGCGCGCTCGCGAGCATCGCGCCCAACAGGGTCGTCTTGCCCGAGTGCGTCGCGCCGCTCACCAAGATGTTGCAGCCGGCGAGCACGCTCATGCGCAGAAACTCCGCGGCCCGTGGCGGCAGCGAGCCCAGTTCGACGAGCCGCTCGAGACTGCCGATGCGCTGCGAGAACTTGCGCACGTTGACGGCCCAGTGCCGTCGAGTCACATCGGGAATGACCACGTGCAGCCGCGACCCGTCGGGCAGACTCGCGTCGACGAAGGGGCTGCTCAGGTCGACGCGCCTGCCCGTGCTCTGCAGCATGCGCTCGACGAGGGTGCGCACCTGGTCGTCGGTGAGGTGAGCATCCACTCGTTCGGTGACGCCCGCCCGCGCGATGAAGACGGCGTCGGGGGCGTTGATCCAGATCTCCTCCACCTCGGGGTCGTCGAAGTAGGGCTGGAGCGGCCCATACCCGGTGAGATCGGCCAGCACGTGGCCGAGGGCGGCCTGCTCGTCGGGCAGCGGGGGCAAGGTGCCGGCGAGCGACCGCTCGGCGTAGGCCCGCAGCTCGTCGCGCACCAGACGCTCGGCCACGGTCGGGTCAGCGCTCAAGTCGAGCCGCTCTGTGCGCACCCGCTCGCGCACGCGCTCGGTGATCACACTGACGGCGGAGGGCATGCGCGCCATTCTGCTGAGCGGGCGCGCTCGGTGTGCGCGGCTCTCCACAAGCCGGGGGCGGTGGATGCTCGAGTCGCGCACCTCGGCGTGCTGGTCGCACGGCTCGGGTGGCCGAGTGGTGCGGCTGACGCGCTTCGCGACGGCAAACGTGCCACGGCGGGCGTCTATCGGTCACTCGTTGCAGACACCCCTCGGGCTTGACGCAACAACTGACCGATCGACGCGGTCGAGTGCAGCTGCGCGGGTGCACAGGGTGCACGGATGGCACGAGAGCGACGCACGTGCCGCGCACCGCAGGGTGGTGGGCAGCTCGGCCATTGCCCGTCAGCCGCGAGCCTTCAGGCAACCGCAGGCGCGACGTCACGCAGCCTCCACCGTCGCGGAGGCCTCCACCCTCCCTCGCGCAGTCGTCGAGCGATGCGACTCAGCACCTCGCGGGGGTCGCCGAGCACGTCGTCTCGAGTCGCCCGCACCGTGCGCCACCCCTCGTCGGCGTAGCGCTCGAACCGGCGCACATCGGTCGTGAATCGTCGGCGCGAGGTGCGGTGCTCGTCGCCCTCGTACTCGACGAGCACCCCGAACTGCGGCCACGCGAGGTCAGCCTCAGCCGCCCAGCTCTCGGGCGAGCGCTCGGTCGACTGCACCAGATGCGCGACCACCGGCTCGGGCAGCCCCGCGCTCGCGATTATGAGCCGCAGCAGCGTCTCGGCCCTCGAGCGTACGCCCGCGCGACGCAGCGGCGCGGCGCGCGCGAGCCGTGCATGCCCCGGTCTGCGCTCGCCGTGCGTCAACGCCGCGAGCATCGGGTCGGGCCGCCCCTCGACCGTGACGCGCTGCAGCATCGCATCGGCGAGCGCCACCACATCGGGCAGTGCGAGCTGCGTCGCGCACGTCAGCAGGGTGAGCGGCTCATCGACGAGCGGCAGGGGCAACGGCTCTCGCGTGCTCGGCGCCACGACCAGTAGGTGCTCCACCTGGCTCTCGGCGAGCTCAATGCTGTGGCCGCGCACCCCCGCGATGCGCAGAGCGCGCCGCGGTCGCGGCACCGAGGCGTGCAACTCTGGCGCGAGCCGCAGCGCTCGAGGCAAGGGGAATCCGCGCACAAGGGCAGCCGTGCTGTGACTGATCGCGGAGCCATCGCCGAGCAACAACGACAAGGCGTGAGCCCGCTGCACAATGTCGTCGAGGTCAACCCCGTGCGTCGCCACCCCTCGGTGCGGATGCTCGACGTCGACGCGGCGGGTGCGCGCGTAGGGCATCCACCCGCCGGTGACGGATGCTCGCACCACCCATGCATCGTCGTCGACCTTTCGCGGCTCGGGTTGTCGAGTCATGCAGTGGAGGGTGTCAGCCCGCGACCTCGACCAGCTCTGCTGCTCTGCAACCCATCGATCGGGCAGTTGTTTAAGCGTGCTGGGGAGGAGGCCGCAACAACTGCCCGATCGACCTGCGAGGTGGCAGCTCACATGGGGAGGCACCGAGCAGGGTGGCACGCCGCGCGCGACGTCGCGCCACTCGCGCCAGACAACGCGTCGCGCCCTAGGCTGATCGGCAACTGCCGTGAGGGCAGCACCCCACGACGAGGAGGCGTGCATGCTCAACGCCGTGGCCGCCGGAGCCGTAGGGCTCGCCGCCGCGAGCTTTCTCGTCGTCGGCGCCGCCATCGGGTGGTTCGTGCGGGTGCCGGCCGCGGCCGTCGCCGGAGTCATGGCGTTCGGCGCGGGCGCGCTGATCTCGACGCTCGCGTTCGAGCTGGTCGCCGAAGCGCACGCCGTGGGCGGGCTGGTGCCGACCCTCGGCGGGTTTCTCGCCGGCGCCGTGGCCTACGTGCTCGCCGACCTCGCGCTCGCGCGTCGGGGGGCTCGCGCGCGCAAACGCTCCATCGCGCTGCAGAGCGAGCCTGGGGTGCACGCGGCACCGGCCGCGACCGCGAGCACCGGAGTCGGGTTGGCCGTCGCGATCGGAGCACTGCTCGACGGGGTGCCCGAGAGCCTCGTGCTGGGGTTGTCGATCGCGCAGGGTGGTGCGGTGAGCATCCCGATTCTGGTGGCGGTCGCCGTGTCGAATATTCCGGAAGGGCTCTCGAGCGCAGCGGGCATGAAGCACGAAGGGCGCAGCGCGCGATACGTGTTCGGCGTCTGGGGCGGCATCGCACTCATCTCGGGAGTCGCCGCGATGCTCGGCTTCGTCGTGCTCGTCGGCGCGGGGCCTGAGGTCGTCGCCGTGGTCACCACCATCGCCGCCGGGGGCATCATGGCGATGGTCGCGAACACGATGATTCCAGAAGCCTTCGCCGCCGACCGCTCGTTCACCGGGCTCTGGGCTGCGCTCGGTTTCGCGCTCGCGTTCGCGCTGCACCAGCTGGCGTGAGTCAGGCGGTGAGCGCCTCGCCCCGCGCGATGAGGTGCGCGATGAGGTCGGGCACCTCGTCGGCCGTGCGGCAGAACATCGCAGGCTTGAAGCAGATGCTCGTGTAACCCTGCTCGACCTGCCGGGGCAGCGCTTCGAGCGCTTCGTCGATGTCGGCGATCGCATCCGGCCCGTCGAATCGGCCCCGGATGCCCCCCACGAGTTCGAGCTCACTCATCGATCTGCCGGCTTCGGTCATCGCCCGCTCGAGCGTGCCGAGGTCATCGGCGGTGAGCGTGCCGAACGGGTTGAGGCCGGAGCCGTACTGCACGATGCGGCGCACGAGCGGAGGGTGCATGCCCTGTCCGCCGAACCAGAGTGGCGGGCCGCCCGGCCGGAACGGCCCCGGCTCGAGCCACACGTCGTCGAACCGGTAGACCTCTCCCTCGTGCCGCACGGGCGACTCGCGCCAGGCGCGCGTCACCACCTCGAGCTGCTCGTCGAGCATCGCCCCGCGGCGCGAGAAGGGCACCCCGAGCGCCGCGTACTCGTCCTCATGCCAGCTCACCGTCGGCAGCACGACGAGCCGGCCCTGCGACAGCAGGTCGAGCGTGCCGAGGTCTTTCGCGAGCTGCAGCGGGTGCCGCAGCGGAAAGATGATCGCCCCGGCCACGAGCCGTAGCGCCGTCGTCGCCTGCGCAATGGCCGACAGCAGCACGATCGAACTCGGCCACGCGGTCGCCGGGTCTTGATTGCCGGGGGCGGCGTAGTCGCGCAGGTTCGCCATGACGCCGTTCGCGCCGGCTGACGGGCCGAGGGCGATGTGGTCGCTCAGCATGACGGCATCGACGCCGCAGCGTTCGGCGGTGACGGCGAGCTCGACGAGCCCTGCGAGGTCGCGCGAGTCGACGATCGCGTCGTTCTCGGTCAAGACCATGACCCACCGGATGCTCACGCGGTGCCTCCTCGCACGCTCTGGTCGTTCGCCCACGAACAATCTGCGTCACACGCTAGCGCACACCGCTCGGCGTGCGGAGAGCATCCAGATTCGTCGCAGATCGGCACCCGATCTGCCCCTGAGCGCCTTTTTGCGCCAGATCTGGCACAAATCGGCGAAGAGATCCGCTGCCGAGCGGCCACCACAGCGCCCGGCAGCGGAAACTGAAGTGAAGGGCTACGCCTTCGGCACGAAGGTGTACTTCGTGGTGAGGTATTCGTCGATGCCCTCGAACGAGCCCTCGCGGCCGATGCCCGACTGCTTGACGCCGCCGAAGGGCGCCGCGGCGTTGGAGATGACGCCCGCGTTGAGACCCATCATGCCCGTCTCGAGCGCCGAGATCATGCGCATTCCGCGGGCGAGATCCTGTGTGTAGACGTAGGAGATGAGCCCGTACTCGGTCGCGTTGGCAAGCTCGACGGCCTCGTCTTCGGTGTCGAAGGGAACGATCGCGAGCACCGGGCCGAAGATCTCTTCGGTGAGCAGCCGCGTGCCGGCGACGACTCCCGTGAGAACTGTCGCGGGGTAGAAGTGCCCGGCCCCGTCGGGAATCGCGCCGCCCGTCGTGACGGTCGCACCGCGAGACACGGCGTCTTCCACCAGCTCGTGCGAGCCCTTCACCGCGTTGTCGTCGACGAGGGGGCCGATCTGCACGCCGTCGTCGGTGCCGCGGCCCATCTTCATGGCGGCGACGCGCTCGGTGACGCGACGGCTGAACTCGTCCACGACATCGCGCTGCACGAGGATGCGGTTCGCCGCGGTGCACGCCTGCCCGATGTTGCGGAACTTCGCGAGCATGACGCCGTCGACAGCCTTGTCGAGGTCGGCGTCGCCGAAGACGACGAAGGGTGCGTTGCCGCCGAGCTCCATCGAGGTGCGCAGAATGCCGTCGGCGGCCTGCTTCATGAGCACGCGGCCCACCTCGGTCGAGCCCGTGAAGCTGAGCTTGCGCAAGCGCGGGTCGGCGATGATCTCGGCCGAGAGCGCGCCTGACTTCGCCGTCGTGACGACGTTCACGACCCCGGCAGGCAAGCCGGCATCTTCGAGCGTCTTGACGAAGTACATCGTCGTGAGCGGGGTGAGCGCGGCCGGCTTGATGATCGAGGTGCAGCCCGCGGCGAGCGCGGGTGCGATCTTGCGCGTGGCCATGGCGAGCGGAAAGTTCCAGGGCGTGATCAAGAACGACGGCCCGACGGGGGCGTGCGAGACCACGATGTGTCCCGTGCCCTCGGGGTTCTCGCCGAAGCGGCCCGTGATGCGCACAGCCTCTTCGCTGAACCAGCGCAAGAACTCGGCGCCGTAGGTCACTTCGCCGCGCGACTCGGCGAGCGGCTTGCCCATCTCGAGCGTCATGAGCAGCGCGAACTCGTCGGCGCGCTCGATGACGAGCTCCCAGGCCTTGCGCAGCAGCTCTCCGCGCGCGCGGGGGGCCGTGGCGGCCCAGCTCGCCTGGGCGCTCGCTGCAGCATCCATCGCCTTCTTGCCGTCGGCGACCGAGGCGCTCGCGATCTCGGCGAGAACGGTGCCGTTCGACGGGTCGGTGACGGTCATGGTCGCGCCACCCTCGGCGTCGATCCAGGCGCCGTCGATGAAGAGGCCGCGAGGAACCTTCGCGAGCAGTTCGGCTTCGGTGATCATGTGAGTCCTTGAGTTGGTGGTGGCGGGTGAGACTTAGTTGGCTTCGAGGGCTTCGCCGATGACACGGATGCCCTCGCGCAGCAGCCCGTCACTGATCGACAGCGGCGGCAGAAGCCTGATCACGTTGCCGTCGGTGCCGCAGGTGAGCACGACGACCCCGTTCACGTGGCAGTGCTTGGCGACGGCGTTCGTGAGCGCAGCATCCGGAGCCCCGTTCTCGTCGACGAGCTCGATCGCCATCATGGCGCCGCGCCCGCGAATGTCGCCGATGCGGCCGTCGCGCGCCTGCAGCGTCGTCAACTCGTCGACGATGATCGCCTCGAGTTCACGTGCGCGACCGAGCAGATCCAGCTCGTCGTAGGCGCGCAGTGCGCCGAGCGCCGCAGCGGTGGCGATGGGGTTGCCGCCGTAGGTGCCGCCGAGCCCGCCAGCGTGGGGGGCATCCATGATCTCGGCCTTGCCGGTGACGGCCGCGAGCGGAAGGCCGCCCGCGATGCCCTTCGCCATCGTAATGAGGTCGGGAACGATGCCCTCATGCTCGCTCGCGAACATCGCGCCCGTGCGTGCGAATCCGGTCTGCACTTCGTCGGCGATGAAGACCACGTTGTTCTCGTTGGCCCACGCCTGCAACGCGGGGAGGAAGCCCGGCGCCGGCACGACGAAGCCACCCTCGCCCTGAATGGGTTCGATGATGATGGCGGCGAGGCGGTCGGCGCCGATCTGCTTCTCGATCGTGTGGATGGCGCGCGCCGCCGCTTCTGCCCCGCTGAGGCCGTCACGGTAGGGGTATGACATGGGTGCGCGGTAGACGTCGGGCGCGAAGGGGCCAAAGCCTGCCTTGTACGGCATGGCCTTGGCGGTGAGCGCCATCGTGAGGTTGGTGCGGCCGTGGTAGCCGTGATCGAACGCGACGACGGCCGACTTGCCGGTGAAGTAGCGGGCGATCTTGATGGCGTTCTCGACGGCCTCGGCGCCCGAGTTGAAGAGTGCGGTGCGCTTGGCTTGGTCGCCCGGGGTGAGGCGGTTGAGGGCCTCGGCCACCTCGACGTAGCCGTCGTAGGGTGTCACGGTGAAGCACGTGTGCGTGAAGCGCTGCACCTGCTCGATGACGGCGGCGGTCACGTGCGGGTCTGCGTTGCCGACATTGGTGACGGCGATGCCTGAGCCGAGGTCGATGAGGCTGTTGCCGTCGACGTCGACGATGACGCCGCCGCCCGCAGCTGCCGCGTAGATCGGCATCATGGTGCCGACACCGGCCGAGACAGCGGCCTGCTTGCGGGCGATGAGGGCCTCGCTCTTCGGGCCCGGGATGCTCGTCACGAGCTTGCGCTCTTGCGGCAGGCTCGGCCCGCCGGCCGGGGTGGCGTGAGCCGAAGTGGGCGCGTCGGTCGTCATGGTCATGCAGTCAGGGTACGGGCGCGCTCGCTCGTGCGCGGTGTACGCGCTGTACATCGGCGTTGCCCGTGGCGTACTGTGCGTACAGGCTTGTCGTCGGCGCGTTCGTGCGGTCGGCGCCCGAGCCGGCCGGGTGGCATTCGCGCCCCCGGCAGACTCCCGAAGTGTAGGAACCCGCGATGCCTGTCACCCTCGACGCCGTGCTCGCTCGACGAGAGCTGCAGCTGCGACTCGTCTGGGCAGACGACGACGCCCGCGCACGAGCGTGGGGCTGGGTGCACTCGAGCGACCTCGTCGACCCCACCCCCTTTCTCTCACCCGGCGACGCGCTGCTCACCACAGGCACCCAGTGGTCGAGCGACGACGACATCGCGCCGTGGGTCACTCGATTGGCCGCGGCAGGGGTACCGGCGATCGGATTCGGCACCGAAGTGATTCGCGACGGCACGCCCGACGCCCTCGAGGCGGCCTGCGCGGCGCACGGGGTCGCCCTGCTCGAAGTGCCATACCGAACGCCGTTCATCGCCGTCGCCCGCGCCGTCGCCGACCTCGAGACCGAAGAACGCTACGCGCGCGTGCGCTGGACGCTCGAGACGCAGCGCGCGATCGCCGTCGCCGCCCTGCGCCCCAGCGGCATCGCCGCGGTCGTCGCCGAGCTCGCTCGCCGCATCGGCGCCGAAGCAGGCATCGTCGACCCGAGCGGCAGCGTGCTCGGAACCCCGCCGCCGCACACCGTGCTCGACGAAGCACTCGGCATGCTGCGCGCAGGGCGACGCGCGGCCCGCGAGGTCGACGGCTGGAGCCTGCAGACCGTCGGAGCAGCCACCGCTCTCACTGGCGTGCTCGCCATCGGCCCCGGGTCGCTGCACGACGACGCCGAGCGCGCCGTCATCACGAGCGTCGTCGCACTCGCCGGCCTCGCAGGAGTCGCCGATCGGGATGCTCACGCCGCGTCAGCCGCCGACACCGCCGCGCGCCTCGCGGCCCTCAGGTCGGCCGTGCAGGCGGCACTCGTCGCCAGCGAGCCATCCCCCGCACTGGTTGCCGAGCCACTCGACCCCGACGACCCGGCAACGCTCGTGCAGCCGCTGCTCGAGCACGACGCAGCCACCGGCGACGAACTCGTCGAGACGCTCAGCACCTGGCTGCGCTGCGATGCAGTGGCAGAGGCGACGGCGCTGCGGTTGGGCATCCATCGCCACACCGTTCGTGCGCGCCTGCGGCGCGCTGCCGAGTTGCTCGACCGCGACCTCGAAGCGTTCTCGGCGCGGGCCGAGGTGTGGGCCGCGCTGCAGGCCGTCGGGCGCGCGTGACGTGAGCCCGCCCCCATGCGCGGCTACCGTCGATCGACCTCGGGGCGCGAGGGAATGCTGTCGTCGATGCGGCGCGCGGCACGCACACCAGATCGCACGGCACCTTCGACGCACGGCTGATCGGTCCAGTCACCAGCGAAGATGATCGGCCCGAGGTCAGGAAGCGCGTCGATGCGCGCGTAGTAGTTCGGATCGACGACCGGCACCGCATGCGACCACCGCACGACATGCACGATCTCGTGATCTCGCCACTCAAGGCGCTCGCCGCTCAGCGCCGATGCCTCAGAGAACATCGTGTCGAGCAGTTCTTCATCGTCGAGGGTGATGAGCTGATCACTCGACGCTGACGGAGCGCACAGCAAGGTCCACTCCCACCCGGTGGGAACCCGGCCCCATGCCGGGTCTCCGCCCTGACCGCGCTCGACCGTGGCCACGATCTCATTGGGAAAGACATGGATCGCGGAACGTGGAACCGGAACGGTCGAGTGTCGCGCGGCGTAGACCCGCACGTGGGGCACGTAGGGAACCTCTGCGAGTTGCTGGGGGGCGTCGGCAGCCAACAGCGTCGCGCAGACGGGTGCGGGAGCGGCCAGGACTACGGCATCGAAGCTACGGCGCTCTCCACCCACCTCGACCCAAGCCCTGGCCGCACCGGCACCCCCCGCGGCGGTGACCGTGGCGCCGTAATGCACCGTGAGTTCTGCGGCGAGATCGCGCCACGGTCGATCCATGCCTCGATCGACCTGGAAGAACGACCCGATCGACAGGCTGCGCAGCCAACTGCGCACGAGCGTGGCGTTCATCTGCTCGAGGCGAGCGAAGAACGGCCCTTCGAATGACGGCCGCACCACTCTCTCGAGCGGCCCACGCCCCATAGACGACAGGTTCTGAACAGCGGGTTGCGCGTCAAAGCGGCGATCGATTCGAAGGTTCGGTCGTTGTCGCATCACGAGCATCGCCATCCAGGCGAAGAAGCGAATCTTCTCGGGCCAGGTGATGAGCCGAGAGCCCAGAATCCGACCGATGGAGTTGGGAGACGGATATCGGTTTCCATCGAGAAGCAGATCGCCACCGCCCCGCAACCGCAGAGGCGTGAGGTGGTCGTCGAGCGCATTGTCGCGCAAGATCGACATCGCGGTCGGGTAGAAGTCGGTCAGCCACCCCGCCCCCGTGTCAAGCCAGTGCCCCTCGCCGAAGTGCACCGTGCGAGTTCGGCCGCCGGCGTGCTCGTGGCTCTCGAAGACTTCGACGTGGTGGCCCGCCAGAGCGAGCAGGTGTGCCGCTGTCACCCCGGCTGGCCCCGCGCCTACGACGGCAATCGACTTCATGGTGCTTCTCCGTTTCGATCGAGAATGGGGTGCTCTGATGCACGCTCGTGCGGGCGCAACTCATGGGGGGCCACCACCAGTGCTCGCCACCGGCGAGCCTCTTCGGCCGTGACGCCGCGAATTCCATCGGGCGCGGTGATCGCGACGCTCGCGGTCGCCGTTGCGCGAGCGATGAGCGAGGTAGTCGGTTCGTCATCGAGCAGGGCGTCGACGAGTCCGGCCAGGAAGGCGTCGCCAGAGCCGATTGTTGATCCGACACCGGCACCGAGCGAGATCGCAGCCTGATAGAGGCGCGAATGACCATCGTCGACCACTGAGCCGAGATGCTCGCGCTTGACGATCACCGTCGAGATGCCGTGTCGCTGACCGGCGGCAATGATCTCATCGACGTCGCTCGAGCCGAATAGGTGATCGCCTTCTAGTTCGTCGCAGCACAGCACGGTGGTGTTGCGGAGAAGTTCGACGAGGTCATCTGCCCACGGTCTCGAACGTCTGAGCGGGGGAAACTGGGGGTCGACGATGACGGGCAGTCGACGGGCGCGCGCGTGAGCAGCAACGGCTCCGAGGTGCGCCGACGCGTACTCGGGGTAGTGCAGCAGACCACTGATCACCACAGCAGACGGGCGATGTTCGTCGATGGCGCTGATCACGCGGTCAGAGGCAGGCCACGGGTCATAGGCACCAGCGCGAAAGACCATCGGTCGCTTTGCGTCGCCGAACATGCGCAGATACGCCGCGACCGAGGTCGGGCCGGCTGCAATCTCAATGTCTGCTGTATCGACGTCTGCGGCTGCCAACTGCCGCAGCAGCTCAGCACCGAGGTGGTCGTCTCCGACCGTCGATGTCAGGGCGACTGAACGCCCCAGCCCCAGAAGTGCGAGTGCGACGTAGCCGATGGAGCCAGCGGCGAGCATCCGCATCTCGACCGGCCCGGCCCAGGTGCTCAGTCGTTCTGGATCTGTCGGGGCATACCCCTCCATGACGATGTCGATTCCGACCGGTCCGAGGCAGAGCACAGAGTCGCGATCTTCGCCGCTCATCGGCGAAGCCGATCGAGTGAGACAGCGAGAACGAGAACCGCGCCCTGAACGATCTGCTGCACCGTGGAGTCGACCCCGAGCAGGATCAACCCGTTCGTGATGCTGGCGAGGAACACGCATGCGATGAAGGTGTTGATGATGCGGCCCCGGCCTCCATCAATGCTCACGCCCCCGAGAATGACTGCCGTGAGAACGGGGAACAGCGCATCTGAGCCCATATCGGCGCTCGCCCGTCCGACGCGCGAGGCGAGCAGCAGGCCCGCGAAACCTGCAAGCGCACCCGCCGCGAGAAAGGCAGTGACGCGCATGCGAGTCACATCGATGCCCGCTCTGAAAGCCGCCTGCGCGCTGTCACCTGTTGCATAGAGGTGAGCGCCCCAGCGTGTGTACTTCAAGACGTACCACGCGACCGCGTAGAGCACCACGGCGATGATGACGGGCACGGGCACACCAGCGACGAACCCTTGCGTGATGAACGACACCTCGGTCAAGCCCTCGCCGTAGATGGTCGTGCCTCGAGTGAACAGCAACGCAACCCCCGCACCAGCTCCCAGTGTTGCGAGCGTCGCTACGACCGAGGGAATTCGCAGCACGGTGATGAGCACAGCATTGACGGCGCCGAACGCAAGCCCCGAGGCGACCGCCGCCACGACGGCGAGTGGCAAACCCCCGCCCGCCACCAGCACAGAAGCGCCCGACACTCCCCCGATGGCGAGAGCCGACCCGAATGAGATGTCGAGTTCACCGAGAAGCATGACCATGGTCGTGCCGATGGCGACGATCGAGAAGATCGCGGCCTGCCGCAGCACGATCATGATGTTGTCGACGCTGGCGAACGTCGTGGTGGCGAAGCATAAGAACAGCACCCAGATGACGAACGCGATGATCGAACCGTGGGTGGCGAGCACCGAGATGATGCGGGCTCGTCGGGCCTTGGCAGCATCGACTCGGCCGTGGACGAGTGCGGCAGAGGGGGCAACGGTCATGATGTCTCCTGAGGGGTGAGGGTGACGTGCGTCATGCCCGAAGAGGGCACGTGAATGGTCAGTGTTGTTCGCTCGCCCTCGACTCTCAGGTCGGGCAACAGCGACTCTGCGCTCGAGTGCGCCTCGATTCGCGGCGGCGTCCTGCTGTCAAGAACCCCTTGACCCAGCTCGATCTCGACCGACCGCGGCCACCGTGAATCGCCAATCCATCCCGTGTCGAGGTTGCCGACCAAGATGTGCACCGCGCCACCGCTACGCCACGCACCGACGGTCACCGGGGCGTGCGTGGGTGGAACGGAGACTCGAAGGTGACTCGACCTCTCGGCGATGAGCGTGGCGACGGCCCGATACGGCTCGACCGAGCCGTACTGGTTTCGGGGAAACAGGGCGTTCGCCGGATCGTGCAGGTCGGGCGGCTGCCACATCCACACGCCGTTGACGCCCACGAGCAGTGGAGCTCCGCCAGCGGAGTACCTGACGTCGAGGTGGGTGGTGTCGGTCAGTGCATGATGTTCTGGCAAGTGGATCGACTCTGCAGGCGTGCTCGAGTCGAGCTGGTATCCGTCCGGTCGCAGTTCTGGGTCAACCGTCACTGCCAGATCGTGAAGCACGCCGGGCATGGCGTCGAATCGACCGACCGCGATCTCGGTGGCCGCCCCCTGGCACCGCTTCGTGGGTATCTGGTGGATCACCACCTCGGCTTCGTCTGCACCGTCGCCTGCCATCGACGCACTGAGCACTGGCGCACCCCACTTGAGCAGCATGCCGACGTGGTCTTCGATCCATTCGCTGACGTTCGACTGCGGAGCCTCGCGGTGCACCTGCTGCACGGCCGCGTGATCAACGATCATTCGCGGGCCCAAGACTGATTCGAGGTGCTCGACGCTCTCTTCGACGTCTTTCAGCGTCGAGGCCAGGAAGGTGACATCGGCATCTGGGAGCAACTCGCCCACAGGATTCGTCATCCACGAGATGTAGGTGCCGTCGGGCACGTGGAGCGAATTCCCACGAGCAACGGCAGCGTGATGAAACGCCCAGATCGCCCACTCGAGCTTGCCTGGCGTGCGATGAATCGTGTCCCACGGTTCCCAGCCATCCCACGTCTCGATGAGCGTGTAGTGCCGACAGGGTCGACCCGCGCGAGCAGTGTTGGCGTCATGCAGCTGGGCGGCATGGCCCAGCAGGTTGGCGAGCTGGAAGCTCCACCCCTTCCATTGCTGATCCCACCAGTCTTGCCAGGCCCCTCCCCAGGTTTGGTCGATCCAGACGTCGAGGTGACCATCGGCCACCACCGCATGCAGATCGACGCAGCCCACACGGTGTTCGGCCGTGTGGCTCACAGCACTCGAGTACGCCATGACGATCGCGCTCGGACGGGCTTGCTTGATTTGCCGCACGAGGTCGATCACGGCAGTCGTCCATGACTCGTTCTCTGCAGGGTCTGCATGCGCGCGCGTGCCGTATGGCCCCTTTCTGCTGTAGAGCAGGGGGCCCCAGAACCCGTCGCGCAAGTGGATGACATCGAGATCGCAGAACTCTGCCAAGGAAGCCCATTGGGCGGCGAGCAGCTCGGCGAAGCTCATGCCCGCAGCCACCCCGGAGGGGTGACTGGCATACGGGTAGTCGTCTGCCGCGAGCGGAACTCGCGGGTCGAGATCTGGCCCCGGCAAGAGAGACACATCGAGCGGATACAGCTCTGGATGTCGCTCTGACCACGCCGAGCGCAAGTCGTACAGCGTGGCTGTGTCGCGCGGCCACAAGACATGACCGAGCCCGGCGATGAAGATTCCCACTCGAACCCCGTCGATGCCGCGACGAACGAACGCGGCGCGCAGCTCGCGCACGAATACCGCGAAGTCTCGGTAGGTTCGATCGTGCCAATGGGCGTAGCGACGCGAGCGGAAGGGCAACGGTTGATCGCCGCTCCCCGTCCACTCCGTCACGATGTCAGCCAGCCATCCTGCGTTGAGAATGACCCCTCGGTCTCCCGACGCCCCCGAGAGCAGTGGCGAGCAGCGTTCTGCGAAGAGGTCGATGGCTTCGCCCCAGGGGGCGTTGCCGAACCAATCGAGATCGATCTCGATCCAACGGTCTCGTGGGGCGCCGGGAAGTGCCAAGGGTTCTGCCTACTCGCCCGTGTAGATGAAGACAGGCACCTCGATGGTGGCTGGCACGGTCTCACCGAGTAGCAGCAAGGCGAAGGCGTTGACCCCGAGCTCACCGGTCGCCACAGGGTTGGTGTTCACGCAACCCTTGTAGATGGTTCCGTCGTCGATCAGGTCGACAGCCTGGGGGTCGCAGTCGATTCCGAAGATGAAGACGTCGGTGAGGTCACGGCCACTGGAGATGAGCGCTTGGTAGGCACCGAGGTTGCCTGCATCGTTGATGCCGACCACGGCTTGGATCGCGGGAAAGGCCTGCAACGCAGTCTCCATCGACGACTGACCGTTGTCAGCCGTGCCGCCCAAGAACCTTCCGACGATCGTCGTCTGCGGGTGCGCTGCGAGCATCGCTGATTCGATTGCATCGGCGCGCTCGACAAGCACCGGGATGTCTGGGTAGTCGAGCAGAGCGGTCAACACTTCGGCGCCGGGGTAGTTGGCCGCGGCGTACTCACCGGCTGCGGCACCTGCAGCCTCGGCGATAGTGATGTTGTCGACCGCAACCGTGATGGCACCCGAGTCGGCGAAGGTGCGATTGGCCAATTGCACCACCGTGATCCCGCGCTCGACTGCTTGGGCGATCTGCGCCGTGATGGCATCGCCGCCGAGCGAGTCATCCAGAATTGCGATGGCCCCCTTGCTGATGAAGCTCTCGACTCCCTGCAGTTCGCGATTCGGGTCTTCTTGTGCGTCGAAGATCTCGGCGGTGAATCCCAGGGCCTCGGCCCGCGCCTTCGCAGACTCGCAGAGTTCGCGATGGTAGTCGGTGGCCATCGTGGCGCACACGATTCCGATCAGCCGTCCGTCAGCGCGATCCGCCACCTCGGCTTCTTGCTCGCTCGTCAAGAGCAACTCATCGCCGACGATGCTGGCCGACGTGTCGATAACACCAAGCTCGAGCGCAGGCTCTTCAGAACCGGGCGCGGTCGAACTGCAGGCTGTGAGCACAACGGCAAGGGCAACCCCCACCGCCGTGAACGCGAGTTTTCTCATTGCATGGTCTCCTCTTTGAGATAGGTGTTTGGTGCGGGTGGAGAGTCTTTTCACGTCGCGCGGCGACGGGGGGTGATCGAAAGCAGCTCATGGGCGAGGCGATCGTCAACGACGGCGTGCGTCACGAGTCCGCCGCGGAGCGCGCCCGCGAGTGCGCGTGCCTTCTCCTGACCGGCCGCCACCGCGAGCACTGCTCGGGCGCGCTTCAGGTCTTCGAGCCTGATGCCGACGATGCGATCGTCGAAGGGCGTAGGCAGCGCTTTTCCTTTGAGGTCGTAGAAGCGACCGCAGATGTCTCCCGCCGGGTCTTGTTCGGCCACTTCTTCCAGCTCGGCCGCCGTCAGCAAGCCGGTGGAGAGGAAGAGAGTGTCGGTCGCCACCGTTCCCAGACCGATCATGAAGACATCGGCGCGGCGTGCGCGTTCGACCGCGCCCCCAATCGATGAGTGAAGTCGCTCCATGTCGGCCGCGAGATAGCCCTGGGCGAGAATGGCCGGCGCGTTGATCTGGAATGCACGCCCACCGAATGCCGACGCCACGCCGTGGGCGATGGCGTTGTAGTCGATCTCGTGACCCTCATGACCGACATTCCCCATCGCCTGAACCACGACGACACCGTCGTGGCGACGTTGAGGCAGTGACGAGATGAGTTGAGCCAGCGTGCGGCCGGCACCGACCGAGACAGTGTCTCCTGGCCTCACGAGCGAGGCGATCTCTTCAGCGCCCGCTGCTGCTACTCGGCCCAAGATCGTCGTGCTGGTCGACGCAGCACTGGAAGGCACGACCGTCACGCCGACAAGCGACTTGAATCGCGACTTGAGCTCAGACTCCAGTTGCGGGTCGGACGACGAGGGGAGGGCGATGGAGATCTGCACGATGCCCTCTTCGTGCGCGGCCTTGAGATACCGCGAGATCTGCGAGCGCGAGATACCGATCTGACGCGCGATCTCGGCCTGCGTCAGGTACTGCTCGTAGTACATGCGAGCGACCTCGGCGAGCAGCTCGGGGCTCACACCTTGGTCATCTGTGTATGCACGTTCGTGCGTCATGTCTTGAATGTAAGCACAGTTATCGCTACCGTGACAAGCGTCGCGAGACGAACCCGTCACCATTGCGGTTGCGACTAGACCCCGAGGAGCCCCATGAGCACCACTGCAACGCAGCAGATGATCGCCCTCGAAGGCCGCGGCCTGACGAAGGTGTTCGGCGGAGTCGCTGCCCTCAACAATGTCGACGTGCAGTTTCCGACCGGCTCGGTGACGGCAGTCATGGGTGACAACGGTGCGGGCAAGTCGACGCTCATGAAGATTCTGAGCGGAGTGCACCCCGCAGACTCAGGCATTCTCGAGGTGAACGGACACGCGCAGGTCTTTCGCAGCCCTTCAGACGCTCGCGATGCAGGCATCGAGACAGTGCATCAAGATCTCTCGCTCGCCGACCATCGCGACATTGCCGCGAATCTCTTCTTGGGTAGAGAGCTCACCACCGGCTGGGGCCCGTTCAGACGGCTGGCCATCAAACGGATGCGAGAGGAAGCGCTCGAGTCACTGACCGCCCTCGGGGTCGATATCCCTTCTGTCGCCGCCGAGGTGCGTCACCTCTCCGGCGGTCAGCGTCAAGCGATTGCGATCGCCCGAGCAGTGCACTTTGGCTGCTCGATTCTGATCATGGATGAGCCGATGGCCGCGCTCGGCCTTCGTGAAGCCCAGAAGGTGCAGAACCTCATCACCGACTTGGCGAGCCGAGGAATCACGCAGATCATCGTGAGCCACAACCTCGACCACACCTTCGCTGTCGCGAATCGCATCATCGTGTTCCGCCAGGGTCGGGTCGCCGGTGTGCACGACACCTCCACGGCGTCACCGTCAGACGTCTTGCACACCATCAACGGGCTCGACTAAGACTGCGCGCGCCGAACTGCACGGCACCGCCAGTTAAACTGGCAGCACCAGCGGGAGTGGTGAAATTGGCAGACACGCAGGATTTAGGTTCCTGTGCCTTCGGGCGTGAGAGTTCAAGTCTCTCCTTCCGCACAAGCAGGGGCAGATCTGGCGCACATGGGCGTTCTCGCGTCACTTCAGCACAGTTTGCGGCAAGTCTGGACCCGTCGGCGAACCCTACAGCACGAGCAGCAGCGCGAGCACTCCCCCGAGCACGATGACGACGAGGGCGGTGGGCACGGTGCTGCGCAGCACGCGGCCCTCCTGCCCCGTGAGACTCACGGTCGCGACGGCGGCGACGATGTTGTGCGGGGCGATGATGTTGCCCACCGCCGCACCGAAGGTCTGCGCGCCGAGCAGCGGCAACTCGGGCAGCGCGAGAGCCCGTGCCGTCGATGCTTGCAGGTCGGTGAACAGCAGGTTCGACGCGGTGGCGGAGCCCGTGATGAAGGTGCCGAATGCCCCGACGAGCACGGTGAGCAGCGGCCAGGCGAGCCCGATCGAGGCGGCGGCGAGCGCAAGCTCGGCGGTCATGCCCGACGACGACATCGTGCGCGCGATCGTGATCATGGCGATGAGCGCCACGATGACGGGCCCGAGCTGCAGGGTTGCCGTGACGAAGGCGATACGCACGCGGCGCCACGACGCGCGCTGGATGAGGGCTCCCACGAGAAACGACACGGTGAGCAGCATCGTCGGGTGATAGAACGGCTGCACCGAGCCCGAGAAACCCGCCGGCAGTTGCCACGCGATCTCGACGCTCTGCAGGGCTTCGCGCAGCGGCGGCACGAGTCGCGTCAGCAGCACGATGAGCACGAGCACGAGGTAGGGCGCAGCGGCACGCAGCACTGAGAGGTCTGCCGCGGCGACGTCGCGAGCATCCGGATGCGGGTGCGTGACGACCACCGTGTCATCGCCACCCGGCCCGCCCTTCGCGTGAATCTGCCGACGATGCCGCACGAGCACGAACGAGAACAGCAGCACGCCGATGAGCGCCCCGCCGAGCGTCGGCAGCTCGGGGCCGATGAACCACGCGATGAGGCCGAACGGCACGAAGAAGCACACGGCGGCGAAGAGTCCCCACCGCCACAGCCCTCTGAAGTGGCCGTAGGCCTTGCCGATGATGACGACCATGACGGCGGTCAGGATGACGCCGAGCGACAGCGGAAAGACGACCGTCGCCTGCGCGAGCTCGGCGGGCGTGAAATCGACGAGGTTGCTCTGGGCGAGCACGGGGGTGCCGATCGCGCCAAACGCGACACCCGCTGCATGCCCGACGAGTGCAGCCGAGACGGCGGCGAGCGCCGGCATGCCGGCGGCGACCAAGAACGGTGCGGCGAGGGCGACCGGCGTGCCGAATCCCGCGGCGCCCTCGAGAAAGAGTGCGAAGAACCAGGCGACCAGAATCGCGCCGAGCCGCGGGTCGGGGTGCAGCAGGGCGAGCGCCTGGCGCAAGCGGGCGGCGGCCCCCGTGCTGCGCTGCAGATAATGGATGCCCAGCGCCGGGCCGATGATGCCCACCACCGTCAGCGCGATGAAGCCCGCTTCGGCGAGCACACCCGCGATGCCCTCGACGACGCTGAACCGGCCGTCGCCACCGAAGCCGAACGCGATGATGGCGAGGGCGACGGTGAAGACCGCGGTCACGAGCCCCGCACGCGCGGCCGACCACCCCGCGACCGTCATGAGCACGAGCACGAGAATCACGGGAAGCAGCGCCAGCAGACTCAGCATTGCTCTCAGCGTAGGCGAGGCGCAGAGCACCGTGCGAGACAGGTAATCTTGGCGCAACCCTGTGCGCGCGAACCGGCTCGCACCTCGACCAGCGGAGGCCGCCCATGTTGCCCATGGACATCGGCCTGTTCGACGTCGAAGGCCTCATCGTCGGCGCGGGCAATTGGGCGCTCGTGCTCGTCTGCGTCATCGTCTTCGTCGAGACCGGTCTGCTCATCGGCTTTCTGCTGCCGGGTGACACGCTGCTGCTCATCACCGGCATTCTCACGTTCACCGGAGTGATTCCGCAGCCGATCTGGCTCGTCGTGCTGTGCATCTTCATCGCCGCTGTGCTCGGCGATCAGCTCGGCTACTACATCGGCTACAAGGCCGGGCCACCCATCTTCGAGCGAAAATCGGCCGGATTCTTCAGCAAGAAGAGCGTCGCCCGCACCGAGCGCTTCTTCGCGCGCTACGGTGGTTGGGCGGTCACGATTGCCCGCTTCATCGGCGTCGTTCGCACGATCGCCCCCGTCGCCGCGGGTGTCGGCAAGATGCCCTACAAGAAGTTCTTGTTCTTCAACGTGCTCGGCGCCCTGCTGTGGGGCGTCGGTCTGCCGCTCATCGGCTGGTGGGCTGCACACATTCCGGGTGTCGCCGAAGTCGTGACCGAGTACATCGAGGTCGTCTTCATGGTCGTCATCGGCATGGCCCTCACGGGCATCGCCTGGCACCTCGGCCACGAGCAGTGGGAGAAGCGCAAAGAGCGCAAAGCCGCTGAGGCCGGCGAACCGGTGCCAGAAGTCGAGATCTGGGTCGACGAGCCCGAGCACGACGGCAAGCACGAAGCCGAGCGCCATGAGCGCACGTACGGCATCGGCCCGCACGACGGCAAGCACGAGAAAGACCCGAGCACTCGGTGACTGCTCGCACCCCTGCAGCTCGTCAGGCTCACCCGGTGGTTCGCACCGTGGCCGACGCCGTGCGCGGTGCACTCATCGGCTTCGCCGAGATCGTTCCCGGCGTGAGCGGGGGCACGATCGCGCTCATCGTCGGCGTCTACGACTCGCTGATCGACGGTGCCGGTCACCTCGCGCGCGGCGTCGCGCGCGCGATCGGCGACGGCGTGCGCGGTCGCGGCTTCTCGCGAGCATCCGCCCACTTCCGTTCGGTGCGGTGGAGCGTCGTGCTTCCGATCGGCATCGGGATGCTCGCCGCCATCGTCGTCGGTGCCGCCTTGCTTGCTCCGCTGCTCGAGGCCTACCCGACCGGCACTCGCGCCGTGTTCGCAGGCCTCATCGCCGCCTCGCTCATCGTTCCCGCACGCATGGTCGGCGGGCGGTGGACCGCCCCCGAAGTGGTCGTCGGCCTGCTCGCCGCCGCGCTCACCTTCGTGCTCACTGGCTTGCCCCGCGCTGGCGACGCAGACCCGAGCCTCATCATCGTGGCCATCGCCGCCGCCTTCGCAGTGTGCGCGCTCGTGCTGCCGGGAGTCTCAGGCTCGTACCTGCTGCTGACCGTCGGCATGTATGCCCCCACACTCGCGGCCGTCAACAACCGCGATTTCGCCTACCTCGGCGTGTTCGTACTCGGCGCGATCGTCGGCCTCGGGCTGTTCGTCTCAGGCCTGCAGTGGCTGCTCAAGCACCGACGCCGCATCACCCTCGTCATCATGACCGGGCTCATGCTCGGCTCGCTGCGCGCCCTGTGGCCCTGGCTCGACGACGAGGGCGGGCTGCAGCAGCCCGGTGACGACTGGGGCCTCGCACTCGTGCTCATGATCATCGGAGCCGGCTTCGTGCTGGGCATCATGGCCCTCGAAGCGGTGCTGCTGAAGCGACGGATGCTCTCGCCCGAGATCGTCGCCGACCCCGAGCCGCACGAGCCCGACGCTGAGGCGAGCGAGCGCGTCGAACGTGACGTTCAGCGCGACGAATAGGTCACAGCGCATCAGCTACCGCGGCGCTCCGTTGTGCCAGTGGCGTTTCACTCACCGTCGGCATCAAGAACGAACCGAACGACCCACCCCTTCAGTTCCCTCCGACGATGCATCGTCAAGACTCTCATCCTCTCGGGGATATAGAGCCTCAATCACTTCACCAGCGATCCGGCAGTCTCGAACGTCGCTGAACGCTTTGCTCTCCACCGAGCTGAGGAAGAAGTTAGCGCTGAGAAGAGTCATGACTGCCCTGCATCCCTCCAGTGAGTCGGCGGCCTCAGCACGCCAAGCAAGGCTAGACCACGAGTTCTTCTCGAATCAGTTGGAGAAGGCGATCACTGACCGCCAAGGACTTTGCGAGGTTCTCAAGTTTCGCGAAAGCGGGCTGACCCATCGACAACTCAAACTCATAAACCTGTGTCGCCAGCAGTTCGAGGGCCAGTTCGTCCTCATTGTGCTCAACAAGCAACAACACCTCTTGTCGATCAGCATCTGGAAAACCATCGATCTCGCCCAAAATGGCCTCGAACTGATCACGCCTACTGCTACTCACGGTCATCTTGCTCCGATACAACCTCATCCGATCGGGAATGCGGTCACAATTCCGACCCCGCGCGGCTCAATAACTACTCGAATCATCACACCCCCGCGCATTCCGTCTACTGCGAAACGAACTGGGTCGCCATTGCGAGTGAACTCGCTCCCGAGCCGCCCGGTTTGTTGCACCCAGTTCAGCGTCGGATCCGTGGCAACGTCTGAGATGTTGTGCATGATCATGTCGTCTGACCATGCCGCGGGGAACTCACTCTTGCCTGCTCCAGTGCCAGCGCGGTGACCGCCTGCGAGGCCACCTCCTGGTCGGGGATCACCGTCCAAAATGTGCTGGGTGCGGCTCGGGGAAGCCAAGTTCACCGGGCAGCTCGTGTTGTGCACCAGCGTAGGCGCATCCCCCACCACCACGAAATACGTGTGCAGATCCGCGACCGTCAGGTTGTGCACCGTCGCCTGACGACGCACCTCCGAGACCGCAATCACCACACCCGTAGTGCCGTCGGCCTCGAGCACAGCATCCCCAACCGCGAGATCGCCAGCGTCAACCCATGCAGCTTCCGACACACTCCAGAACGGATGCCCCGCCGTCGCCACCACCGACCCCGACCGAGTCGAGACCGTGACCAGGTCTTTCACACCCGAACCCTCAATCAGGGCCGTCACCGCATGCGCGCCCGCCTCACCGGTCTCAGGGTCAGCGGCCCACACCTCGTCGCCAATGTCGATCAGCTCGACCGGCTCAGTGGAGGCGTCAGCCATGAGCACGAGCGTTGCGGCGGCGGCGCTCTTTCGGTGACCTCAGCCCCGCGCAGTTTGAAGCTCTTCACACCGCCGCCGAGAACGCGGCATGATCTCACGAGGGAAGCCGTCGGTAAACCAAGTCAAGCTCAACTCGCCTTCGGCATCACACTGGAAGCTCTTTGTAACCCCGCCGACCGTCCTCGAGATCCGATTGCCCGCTTTGTCGTAGAGGAACGTCGACCAGGAATCCGGATGAGAGAGGAATCTTTGCCGAGTCGAGTCTCCAAAACCGACATCAGATCCGAACGAATCTGTTCCTGATGGTCGAAGAGGAAGACGAAAACATGTCAATTCACAGCGCGGAAGTGTGTGCCCACTTCCACATTCGCATCCCTAAGCGCGGATACGACGTCCGCTCGAAAATAGGTAGGTCCTCTCCAGTCCTCGAGCAGGCGAATTACTCCGAACTTCTCGGCTTCCGGCGAAAGCGCCAGCCTCCTGATTTGCATAATTCGACCAGACGATGGAAACCGAACCACCTCGGAGTTCGTCTCGTCGAGCATGCCGTCGACCCATGGCGGGACTACCACAACTATCGGTGTGCCATCGAGTGTCGGCAAGTTCCTCAAGTCAGCGTGCGGCGAGATGACCGGGCGTGCTCGCTCGATAGCCTCCCCTTGGAACGCGACCGTGTATGAACCGAGCCAAGGCATCGGTACAGGCGCCAACGACTCACCATGGTCGCCAGTTCGCACAAGTTCGACAAGTGGCAGGTCCCCCCAAGTACTGCCGTCGCCAGCCTTCGCGGACATCAACTTCTCAGAAGCCAGTCCGCCGTCAGGGCGATCCAAATAGGCAAGCCATTGCACTTCGCCTTCGTCTGGCCACGATTCGTGGAACCGCATCACGGGAATCCGCCAGCCAGCAAGGAAGAACGAATTGCATCAAGAACGTCTATAGCCTCATCCCTCGTGGTTGCTCGACTGAGGAGCGTGTGCACACTACGGTAGTAGGCGTTGGTGTGAATCGTTGAATGGACAGCTGCCCCAGTGGGGTTGGAGGAGCCTAGATTCCTCGGCAGGAAGACTCCGTTGGCGGCGGCGTCAATGTCGATCCCGAAGTTGCTCAACTGTCTACGAGTCTCCTCAGCCTTTCGGGAACCACCCGCAACGATGTGGTGAGCAGCCGACTCGGCAGGCCGAGTCACCCCCGACTGAACAAGATTGTTTCCCAACCGCACCGAAGACGCGCTGCAGTTGTGAACCAGCGTAGGCGAATCCCCGACCAGCACAAAGTACGTGTGCAGATCCGCAACCGTCAGGTTATGCACCACGGCCGGCCTCGACGCCTCGACTACCTGAGTGATCACACTCGTGGCACCGTCGGCCTCGAGCACAGCATCCCCAACCGCGAGATCGCCAGCGTCAACCCACGCAGCTTCCGACACACTCCAGAACGGATGCCCCGCTGTCGCCACCGCCGACCCCGACTGAGTCGAAACCGTGACCAGGTCTTTTACACCCGAACCCTCAATCAGGGCCGTCACCGCATGCGCGCCCGCCTCGCCGGTCTCAGGGTCAGCGGCCCACACCTTGTCGCCAATGTCGATCAGCTCGACCGGCTCAGTGGAGCCATCGGCCATCAACACGAGCGTGCCGGTCTCCATTAAGACCGGGGCGATCCACTATCGAGCGCAGCCCCAGTCGATCATCAGGTCATCGCGGGCCGCCACCTGGCTGCTACAGAAACGATCTTGTCGGCCGAATCGACAAGCACCACCGCGAGCGGGATGGGTTGCTGATAGTTCTCTCCATGGTCTTCTCGACCCGCAGCAGACTCCTGAACGTTTCGCTGAATGATTCGCGCGAAGGTATCGAAGGGGCCATTTTCTCTATCGATCGAAAGAAGCTCGGTGGACTCGACGATCACAATCGTGAGCGTCTTCGTGCCGATCATCCACTCGCCCAGGTCACGCATGCACTCGTCGAAAGCGTCCCAATTGTGACCGAAGTAAAGCGGAAACTGGAGTGCCGCGGAGAACTCGTTGAAGAGGTCTTGCACGGTTCGGCAGCGGCTCCCTCTGATTACCCGCACCTCATCCGGTGCGAATAGACCTAGAAGAGGTTGCGTGTTCGCAATTGCGTCGTCCCGGACGACGATTTCTCCCGGCCGGAACCCGGAATCAAGTTTGCCGTCATCCCTCATTGCGTCGCACCTCGAATCAGCGTGAATGAGCCGTAGTGATCGGCGGCCGTAAACCCTGGCGCTTCGCGCTGGAACACGTACAGTTCGTGTGATGAGCCAGCGCATCACTTCCGACCAGAAAGGGTGCGGGTGTAGCACTCAACACGGCTCGCATCTACCTAAGTTTCGCAGTTCGAGGCGGAAGGCCCGAAATCCATCTGCTGAGCGAATCGGTAAGCGATTGACGAGCGCCTACAAGCGTGGCGGACTCGGCATCGAGCCCTCGGACCATATCTATCGCATCCCTCAGAAACTCCACAGTGCCAACGACAAAACTCATGGTGTAGATCTCCTGAAGGAGATCGACTTCAGACTCACTGCCGCTTTCGACTGAGATGTAGCCGACTCGCGCGGTCGCAGCCTCGGTGGCAGCCTGATAGAGATGGTCGACCGCCCAGTAGGCAGCATCGTTACTAAATTCCCGAATCAGTTGATGGACATATGCGAGAGAGCACTCGGCGTGAAACCGGTAAATGTCTCCGTAGGTTTCAAGCTCTGGTTCCCCCAATGTGGAATAGTCCAGCGACTGACCAGGAGCAACAAGCGACAAGTCGGTTGAGTCTGCCCACGCCCGAGCTGCATCGAGAAGGAGCGTGCCCTGCTCGGAGTCTCCAGCAGCAGCGCGGGCAAGTGCAAACGCACAAAATGCGGCGAGGAACTGAGCAGAGTGCATGGGTAGTGCCCGAACTGCATCACTTCCAAACTCATCCCAATCGCTAGTCGCGTAGCCTCCAAACTGCTGTCCCGGGTCCATGTATCACTGCACCACTATCGACGATTGCTGTTCGACAACTCGGACAAAAGGCATGTTTGAAAGCTAGGGCAAAGCAGACAGTTCTGTGTATACATTTCTGTGTGCGAACTGCATTGAGAGTTCGCTATTTCCACCCACGATCGCCAGGGCGGTCGAGCGCAGCTTCACGTACCGGCTGCACTCGCCGTCAGGGGTAGGCGATGAAGTCGAGCTCTTCGAACTCGGCCACCTCGGTGCTCCATCGCTTCGCGACGAATTCGCGATGGTCGGAGTGCTCGTTGTAGGCCGCGTAGGCCTCATCGTTCGCGAACGTCATCGCGAACTGAAACCTGAAGCTGCTCTTGGGGCTCACCTGCCGAGACACCGTGAAGTCGCCCACGCCCGGAATCGCGCGCAAGAGTTCGGGCCCGGCAGTGAGGAAGTCGCGTTCTTCTGCAGAGTCTGGGGCGTGCACGAGTGTGAAGGCGACGGTGTGACGAATCATGCTGGAAGGCTATCGACTTCGAGCCACACCGCCGACGCGACGGCGGGCGAGATGATGACCTCGCTGCCCGAGCGCCGCACGAGGGCGGTGCCCGCCGCTTCGATGAGCTCATCGCTCACCCGCACGGGCTCGTCGAGCGAGATGCCCAACTGGTCGAGCACACGCAAGGCATCGGGGTCGCGATCGCTGATGCGCACGACTCGACCCGACGTGCCCGCGGGTGCTTCGTCGAGGCGCACGGCGTCTGGCCGGTGGAAGGTTCCATCGGCGGCGGGGATGAGGTCGCCGTGGGGGTCTCGTGTGGGGCGACCCAGCTGCGCGTCGATCGAGTCGAGCAGGCGATCGCTCAGCGCGTGCTCGAGCACCTCGGCTTCGTCATGCACTTCGTCCCAGCCGTACCCGTGCACCTCGACGAGCCAGGTCTCGATGAGCCGGTGACGCCGCAGCGTTGCGAGCGCGCGACGCTCGCCCTCGGCCGTGAGACGGATGGCGCTGTACGGCCGATGGTCGACGAAGCCGGCTGCGGCGAGCTTCTTGACCATCTCGGTCACACTCGAGGGGGCCAGCGCCAACCGCTCGGCGAGCTGACTCGGAGTGATCGGCTCGGGCTGCCACTCGGTGAACTGGTAGATCGTCTTCAGATAGTCGTCGACAGCGTCGGCCGTGGTGCGCGGCACCGTGCGGGCGATCGGCGGTCGACTCATGCCGACCAGCCTACGAGTCGCCTCGTCTCGATCGCTCGCGCAGCACGGCGGCGAGGGCCGCGAAGGCACGGCCGCGGTGACTGATCGCGTTCTTCTCGTCGGCAGAGAGCTCGGCGCTCGTCACGTCGAGACCTTCGGGCACGAAGATCGGGTCATAGCCGAAGCCGCCGACTCCTGCTGGTTCGAGAGCGATGCGCCCCGGCCACACCCCGAGCGCCACGTGCTCGAAGGCGCGCCCCTCGGCGTCGGTGTCGAGCGGGTCGACGAACGCGGCAGCACACGAGAAGGCCGCCGAGCGGTTCGACTCGTCGCCGAGGCGCTCGAGCACGAGCCGCAGGTTCGCCGCGTCGTCACGCTCGCCCGAGAAGTGCGCGCTGTCGATGCCGGGTGCCCCGCCCAGAGCATCCACGCTGATGCCCGAATCGTCGGCGATCGCCGGCATTCCCGTCTCGGTGGCGGCGGCGCGCGCCTTGATGAGGGCGTTCGCTTCGAAGCTGTCGCCGTCTTCGACCGGTGCGGGGCCGCCATAGGCCAGCAAGTGGATGCCCGGCACCTGCAGCTCGAGAATGCGCTGCAGCTCGGCCACCTTGTGGGAGTTGTGCGTGGCGACGACGACCTTCAGCGCCTCGGGCGTCACTCGTTCGGCCCCTCGAGCACCACTCGCTGCAGAGTGGCAAGCTCGCCGCAGGCGGCGACCGCGAGATCGAGCATGCTGCCGAGCTCGTCGCGGTCGAAGGGGGCACCTTCGGCCGTGCCCTGCACCTCGACGAACTTTCCGCTGCCCGTCACGACGACGTTCATGTCGGTCTCGGCGCGGCTGTCTTCTTCATAGGGAAGGTCGAGCAAAGGCACGCCGTCGATGATGCCCACGCTCACCGCCGCGATCGAATCGGTGAGCGCGACGGCCTTCTTGCCGATGAACCCGCGCTCTCGCCCCCACTCGACGGCGTCGGCGAGCGCCACGTAGGCGCCCGTGATGGCCGCAGTGCGCGTGCCGCCGTCTGCTTGCAGCACATCGCAATCGATGACGATCGTGTTCTCACCGAGCGACTTCGTGTCGATGACGGCTCGCAGACTGCGGCCGATGAGGCGCGAGATCTCGTGCGTGCGACCGCCGACCTTGCCCTTGACCGCTTCGCGATCCATGCGGTCGTTGGTCGACCGGGGCAGCATGCCGTATTCCGCCGTCACCCAGCCTCGGCCCTTGCCGACGAGCCACCGCGGCACGCCATTCGTGAAGCTCGCGGTGCAGAGCACCTTCGTGTTGCCGACGGCGATGAGCGCGCTGCCCTCGGCTTGCGTGCTCCAGCCGCGTTCGATCGTGACGGGGCGCATCTGGGTGGGCGTGCGGCCGTCGGCTCGCAGGCCTGCTGCTTCGGCGATCGTGGTCATGACGTGCCTCTCGTTGCTGTCGGAAGTGCGGGAATCGTGCCGGTCGGAAAGGGCTCGACGTGCGCGATCTCAGGGCCGAGAAAGCGGGCTGCGAGCGACACGAAGCGATCGGTGTCGGGGCCGGTGGCTTCGAAGACGTGCTGCGGAGCATCCGTCGCCGTCGTCTCAAGGCCGTGCGCGACGAGCTGACGGTAGACGTCGTATGCGGTCTCGTCGGCGCTCGACACGAGCGAGACGTCTGGCCCGACGACATACTGGATGGCCCCGGCGAGCAGAGGGTAGTGCGTGCAGCCGAGCACGAGCGTGTCGACCTGCGCCGCAGTGAGCGGTGCCAGGTACTGCTCGGCGACGGCGAACAGTTCGGGCCCGCTCGTGATGCCGGCTTCGACGAACTCGACGAAGCGCGGTGCGGCGGCCTGCGTCACGACGATCTCGGGGTCGGCGATGAAGGCGTCGACGTATGCGCCCGAACGCACCGTGCCCTCGGTGCCGATGACCCCGATGCGCTTGCTGCGCGTGCGGCGCACGGCGGTGCGCACCGCCGGCTGGATGACCTCGACGACGGGGATGCCGTGACCCTGCTCGAACCGCTCGCGGGCATCGCGAAACATCGCGGCGCTCGCGGTGTTGCACGCGATGACGAGCAGCTTGACGCCCTGGTCGACGAGCTCGTCCATGATGCGCAGGGCATGCTGGCGCACGTCGGCGATCGGCAGGGGGCCGTACGGCCCGTTCGCGGTATCGCCGACGTAGACGATGCGTTCGCGCGGCAACTGGTCGATGATCGTGCGGGTGACGGTGAGGCCGCCGACTCCTGAGTCGAAGACTCCGATCGGCGCGGTGCTCACGGGGGTCGAGTCTACTGCCAGGGTGGATGCTCAACTCAGCGGTTGACTATTGCGCGGGGTCGCTCTACGCTCAACCACATGGTTGAACAACTGGCGGTCGATCCCCTCTCGCGCGTCTTCTCGGCCCTCGCCGACCCGACCAGGCGCGACATGGTCGCGCACCTGAGCGAGACCGACGCGACCGTCACCGAGCTCGCGGCGCGCTACCCCGTGAGCCTGCAGGCCGTGTCGAAGCACGTGCAGGTGCTCGAAAGCGCGGGGCTCGTGCGCCGCACCCGCTCCGGCCGCGAGCGCCCCGTGCACCTCGACGCCGAAGTGCTCACCCTCATGGACGCCTGGCTCGAGCGCTACCGACGCCGCGCCGAAGAGCGCTACCGGCGCTTGGACGACGTGCTCGCCACACTCGACGACAGCGGTCGAGCATCCACCACCAGCACCACCACCGAAGAAGGAGCAGCATCATGACCATCGCCCACCACGAGACCGCCATCGAAGCGCACGCCACGCTGCCGATGATCACCCTCACGCGCGACTTCGCAGCGACACCCGCGCAGCTCGTGAAGGCGCACCTCGACCCCGAGCTCTTCGTGCGCTGGATCGGCCCCGACCGACTCACGACGCGCCTCGAGCTGTGGGAGCCGCGGCGCGGCGGCGGCTACCGCTACGTGCAGACCGACACCGACGGCAGCGAGTACGCGTTCTTCGGCTCGTTCCACGACATCGGCGACAACCGCCTCGTGCAGACCTTCACCTTCGAGGGGTACCCCGACGGCGTCTCGCTCGACACGATGCTGCTCGAAGACCTCGGCGACGGCCGCACGCGCCTGCACATCACCTCGCTCGTCGACAGCTTCGAAGGCCGAGACATGATGCTCGCGAGCGGCATGGAGTCGGGCGTCAACGAGGGCTACGCCAAGCTCGACCGGCTGCTCGAGGAGGGCGCGCTGTAGCTCGTCGCGCGTAGGCTGAGCGCGTGACGACCGCGCTGCTCACCGACCGCTACGAGCTCACCATGGTCGAGGCCGCCCTGCGGTCGGGGCGCGCTCACCGCGAGTGCGTGTTCGAAGTATTCGGGCGGCGACTGTCCGGCGGGCGCCGCTTCGGCGTCGTCGCCGGCACGGGTCGAGTGCTCGAGGCCATCGCCGCGTTTCGCTTTGGGCACGTCGAGCTCGAGTGGCTGGCAGAGAACGACGTCGTCGATGACGTGACGCTGCAGTGGCTCGCCGACTACCGGTTCACGGGCAGCGTCGAAGGGTATCGAGAGGGCGAATTGTACTTTCCCGAATCACCCGTGCTGACCGTGCGCGGCACGTTCGCCGAGGCGGTCGTGCTCGAGACCGTCGTGCTCAGCATCCTGAACTACGACAGCGCCGTCGCGACCGCCGCCGCTCGCATGGTCGCAGCAGCCGATGGGCGCCCGCTCGCCGAGATGGGGTCGCGCCGCACCAACGAAGCCGCCGCGGTCGCCGCAGCGCGCGCCGCCCACATCGCCGGATTCAGCGCCACCTCGAACCTCGAAGCGGGCCGACGGTGGGGCGTGCCGACGATGGGCACAGCCGCGCACTCGTTCACCCTGCTGCACGACAGCGAAGAAGAGGCCTTTCGCGCCCAAGTCGACTCGCTCGGTGCGGGCACGACACTGCTCGTCGACACCTACGACGTGCGCACGGCTGTCGAGACCGCCGTGCGCGTCGCCGGGCCGACGCTCGGCGCGGTGCGACTCGACTCAGGAGACCTGCCCTCGCTCGTGCGCGAGGTTCGCGACCAGCTCGACTCGCTCGGCGCCACGGCGACGCGCATCACCGTCACCAACGACCTCGACGAGACCTCGATCGCGGCACTGCGGGGGGCGCCCGTCGACGCCTTCGGTGTGGGCACCTCGGTCGTCACCGGATCAGGATCACCCGCCGCCGGCTTCGTCTACAAGCTCGTCGCCCGCCGCGACGGCGACGATGGCGAATGGATGCCCGTGGCCAAGTCCTCCCCCGGCAAAGTCTCGGCCGGCGGAGCGAAGCGAGCCGAGCGGCTGCTGCGCGACGGCGTCGCCGTGGCCGAGCGCATCATCGTCGATGACGACGGCGAGTCGGCCCTCGCCGCGACGCACGATGCCCGAAGCCTCACCGTGCCCCTCATGACCGCGGGTGAGGCCGACCAGCGCTGGCTCGGCCCCGACGGCGTGCGGCTCGCGCGCGAGCACTGCGCCGCCGCCGTCGCCGAACTGCCCGCGACCGCTCTGCGGCTCAGCCGCGGCGAACCGGCTCTGCCCACGCTTACCGCCTGACAACTCGCCCAGAACCGGCCCGCGAGCCTGTGCAGATCGGGTGAATCGCCGCACGCGCGCGCCTGCCTGCCTAGTGTCGAGGTGAAGAAGAGTCGAGCGACACGGGGGGCGCAATGACGACACTGGGGTATCACGCATCGCACGAGCAACTCGGGCCGGTCGCCCTGCTTGACGCGGTGCAGCTCGCCGAGCGCGTCGGGTTCACCGAAGCCATGTGCTCAGACCACTTCGCCCCGTGGAGCACCCGCCAGGGCGAGTCGGCCTTCGCATGGTCGTGGCTCGGCGCCGCCCTGCAGGCGACCAGCCTGCGGTTTGGAGCCGTCAACGCCCCAGGGCAGCGATACCACCCGGCGATCATCGCTCAAGCCATCGCGACCCTCGCAGCCATGTATCCCGATCGCATCTGGACTGCTTTCGGCAGCGGCGAGAACCTCAACGAACGCATCACCGGTGACCGCTGGCCCTCGAAAGACGAACGCAACGAGCGGCTCGAGCAGAGCGTGCACGTCATCCGCGAGCTGCTCGCCGGGCGAGAGGTGAGCCTCGATGGTCGAGTGCGCGTCGATCGCGCCCGCCTCTGGACCTTGCCTCAGTACCCCGTGCGCCTGATCGCGGCCGCAGTCACGCCCGAGACCGCCGCCTGGGCCGCACGGTGGGCCGACGGGCTCATCACGGTCAACCAGTCTGACGCCGCGCTGCGCCGCGTCATCGACGCCTACCGCGATGCCGGCGGAGGCGGTGCCGTCATGCTGCAGTATCACGTCGCCTACGCCGACACTCACGACCGCGCGGTGCGCGAGGCGCACGAGCAGTGGAAGACCAACGTCTTCGCACCCCCCGTGTGCTGGGATCTCGACTCGCCCGAAGCGTTCGAAGCGGCCGCCCAGCACGTGACCCCCGAGCAGGTGCAGGGCTCGGTCTTCGTCTCGGCTGACGCGAGTGCGCATGTCGATGAAGTGGGCCGGATGCTCGAACTCGGGTTCGATCGCGTGTACCTGCACCAGGTGCCGAACGACCAGCAGGCGTTCTTGGAGATGGCCGCCACACACCTCATTCCTGCGTTTGCCGAGATCAGCGCATGAAGGCCACCGACACCGGAGATCTGTGGTGGAAGACAGCGGTCATCTACTGCCTCGACGTCGAGACGTTCATGGATTCGAACGACGACGGAGTCGGAGACTTCGCAGGGCTCGCACAGCGCATCGACTACCTCGCCGAGCTGGGCGTCACGTGCTTGTGGCTCATGCCCTTCTACCCCACCCCGGGTCGCGATGACGGCTATGACGTCATGGACTTCTACGGAGTCGACCCTCGACTGGGTCATCTGGGCGACCTGGTCGAAGTGGTGCGCACAGCCCGCGACCGCGGCATCAGGGTGATCGCCGACCTTGTCGTGAACCACACCTCAGACCAGCACCCCTGGTTTCGAGACGCTCGGTCGAGCCGCGACTCTCGGTATCGCGACTTCTACGTGTGGCGCGACGAGGTGCCCGCCCACCAGCCCGAACCGGTCTTTCCCGACGAAGAAGACGGAGTGTGGCACTTCGACGAGAAGACCGAGCAGTACTACTTGCACAACTTCTACCATCACCAGCCCGACCTCAATCTCGGAAACCCCCGCGTCGTCGACGAGATCGCGAAGATCATCGGGTTCTGGCTCGAACTGGGGTTGAGCGGGTTTCGCATCGACGCCGTCTCGTACATGCTCGAAGAGCAGGCCGATGGCGACCCCCACGCCCTCGTGAGGTCGTTGCGCAAATACCTGTCTCGCCGATCGGGCGACGCGGTCATGCTCGGTGAGAACAACCTGCCGTACGACGAGCAGGTGCCCTACTTCGGGCAGGGAGATGCCGAGGGCCTCACCATGCAGTTCGACTTCGTGGGCATGCAGCACCTCTACTTGTCGTTGGCTCGCCACGATGCGCGGTCGTTCGCCGCGACGGTGAGCGAGCGCCCCCTCGTGGCCGAAGACGCCCAGTGGGCCAACTTCGTGCGCAACCACGACGAGTTGACGCTCGACAAGCTCACCGACGCCGAGCGGGCAGAGGTGTTCGCCGCCTTCGCGCCCGACGACGACATGCGGCTCTTCGACCGCGGAATTCGGCGTCGACTGCCCCCGATGCTCGACGGAGACCCGCGCAGGGTGCGCATGGTCTACAGCCTGTTGTTCTCACTGCCGGGCACTCCGGTGATCTTCTATGGTGAAGAGATCGGCATGGGTGAGAACTTGGCGATTGCGGGCCGCCAATCAGTGCGCACGCCCATGCAATGGAGCGATGGGGTGGCCGGCGGGTTCTCGTCGTCGAGCCGTCGCGGGCTCGCCCGCCGGGTTCCTGGCGACGGATATGGGCCTGCACACGTCAACGCAGCAACCCAACTCACCGACCCTGACTCGCTGCTCTGCTTCTTTCAGCTGCTCATTCGGCGATACCGGTCATCGACAGAGATCGGGTGGGGTTCGTTCGAGGTGCTCGACCACGACAGCGTCGGCGTGTTCGCGCACGCGATGACGGGCGACCAGGGTGCGATGATCGCGGTGCACAACTTCGCCGCCGAGCCGGCGGTGGTGACGATCACGGTTCCGGGGGCCAGCGGCGAGACGCGACTGCGCGAACTGCTCGCAGACGGAGAGTGCACGACCGATGACCGCGGCCGCGTCGAACTGGCGCTGCCCGGCTATGGCTACCGCTGGCTTCGCGTGCACCGAGACGACGACGTGCGGTTGTCGTAGGCCCTCTCGAGCCTCGGGCTTCGGGTCTCGGCTCTCGCTTGCTCTCGCCCGCGGGTGCTACTGGTCGTCGTCGAGCTCGCCGTCGTCATCGAGGTTGTCGTTCGTTCCGTCGTCGTCGGGTCGCGGAGGATCAGTGGGTTCTTCGATGTATGGGCCCGTCTGAGCGCCGGTGCCCCCGCACCCGGCAACGCCGAGCGCGAGGGCACTGGCGAGCGCCAGAGCGCTCACAAGACGGACTCGATCAGTCGTCGACACCGTCATCCAGGTCGTCGTCGAGGTCGTCGTCGAGGTCGTCGTTCATTCCGTCGTCACCCGGCAACTGCTGCTGCTCACCCGGAACGGGCTCGTTGAAGTCGTCATCTGCTGTCGTGGGGTTTCCGCACGCTGACAGGGCGAACACGGCCGCCGTTCCCAATACTGCAAGCACTCGCTTCATGAGGTGCTCCTTCCGTTGTGAAGGTCACCACGCTAGGTCGAGAACATGACCCCCGAAAGGGGGTAGACATCACCGTCTCGAGTCTGTTATAGAGTGCCCTCGTCGGCGGCCTGCACGCGTTGGCCGACGACCGCGCTGACCCCGTCTTGCCGCATGCTGACGCCGTAGAGAGCGTCTGCGATCTCCATCGTGCGCTTCTGGTGGGTGATGATGATGAGCTGCGACGATTGACGAAGATCACGGAAGATCGTCAGCAAACGCCCAAGGTTCGCGTCGTCGAGAGCAGCCTCGACCTCGTCCATGATGTAGAACGGGCTCGGTCGGGCCTTGAAGATCGCAATGAGCAGGGCGACCGCCGCGAGCGATCGCTCGCCGCCGCTCAACAGGCTGAGGCGCTCGATCTTCTTGCCCGCCGGCTTGACCGTCACCTCGATGCCCGTCGTGAGCATGTTCTCGGGGTCGGTGAGGGTGAGACTGCCCGACCCGCCAGGGAACAGGATGGGGAACACCACATCGAACGACGCCTGCGTGTCGGCGAAGGCCGCCGCGAAGATCGTCTGCATCGTCGCATCGACCTCGTCGATGATCGTCAGCAGGTCGCGGCGAGTGTTCGCGAGGTCGGTGAGCTGCTCGGTCAAGAACTTATGCCGCTGCTCGAGGGCGGCGAACTCTTCGAGCGCGAGCGGATTGACGCGGCCGAGCTGGCTGAGCTTGCGCTCGGCTCGCGCCAGGCGGGCTTGCTGCTCGCCGCGGTCGAAGGGCTTGCCCGTCGCGTGCACAACTGTCGGCAGGTGTGACTCGCCGGCGTCATTCGCGTCGTGGGCGGCCGATTCTGCCGACGTTGTTGCACGCGACTGCTCGACGATCGCCGCGACCCGCTCTGACTCGTCATCTGAGGTGGGGTCGAACGCGGGCGCATCGGGATCGGGGTCGACACGTGAGGCCGCCTCGGCGGCGATCGCGTCGGCCACCGCCCGCGCGGCCTCGGTGAGGGCCTCGTCGTCTGGCACGAGCACGTGCGGGCCGTACTCGGCGAGCAGCACCTCTTCGACGAGCCCCAGCTCCTCCCCCGCGCGCTCGAGCAGCTGCGTGAGGTGCAGCTTCTTCTCATAGATCTGCAGCTCGAGGCCGTGAACCCCCTCGGTGATCGACGCGAGGCGCTCACGCAACGACGACTCGGTGCGCCGCAGCTCGAGCAGCTCATCGTTCTGCGCCGAGCGCTCGGCCTCGCGCTGCGCGAGAACGACGCGAGCCTCGGCCACCGAGCGATCGATCGACTGCTGCACCGCAGGCAGCGCCGCGGCCACTGCCGTCGCACGCTGCACCTGGTGCTGACGCAGCACCGCGCGGCGCGCCGCCTCATCGGCGGCAGTCTTCTCGGCGAGGCGACGCCTCTCGAGCTGCTCGGCGGCCTCGCGCGCCGCGCGCACACGCTCACGAACCGTCTCGAGCTCGATGCGACGCTCAAGCTCAGCGGCGCGCGCAGCCTCGAGGTCGACCACGAGAGCGTCGCGCGAACTCGCATCGAGCATCGGCCGGGGGCGGGCGGCGAACGCCTCGTGCTCGGCCTGCGCGCGCTCGACTGCGGCCTCGGCCTCGTGCACCGACTCGCGGGCGGCATCCACCCCGAGGCCGAGCCGTGCTGCCTCTGCGTCGGCGGCCTCGGCCTGCGCTCGAGCACGAGAGACCTGCTCGCTGCGGGCCGCGCGCTGGGCATCCTGATCGCGCACCGCGGCGAGAGCGTCTGCGGCGTGCTGCTTCGCGGCGGCGAGAGCCGAGCGCGACTCGTCGAGCACGCCGCGAGCACGCTCGATGCCCGTCGTGACAGCAGTGAGGCGCTCAGATGCGGCGTCGCACTCTGCGGCGAGCTCGAGTCGGCTGCGGCCGGCACCAGAGCCGCCCCGTAGCACTGAGCGCGTGAGCACATCGCCCTGCTTCGTGACGACGCTCACAGTGTCGGCGACGTCGAGCTTCTGCACTGCCGGCCATGCCGCTCGCGCTGCAGCGAGATCGTCGGCGATGAAGGTGCGAGCGAGCAGCGACAGCACGCCATCGGGAGCCGTCACGACCTGCACCGCCGGCGTGAGACCGCTCACGGCGGCCAAGGGCGCAGTCTGCGCCGACACGGATGCGAGCACCACGTCGACGCGCCCGGCGTCGGCCGCGTGCGCCCGCTCGATCGCCGCGAGCCCCGCGTCGAGGTCGTCGGCGAGCGCCGCGTCGGCAAGGGTTCCGAGTGCCGCGGCGATCGCCGCCTCGAACCCGGCCGTCACCTGCACGTGATCGCTCACGAGCCCGCGAATGCCCGACGAGCCGACCAGTCCGCTCGCGCCAGCCCCGGTGTCGATCGCCTGCGAGAGGGCGCTCACCCTGGCCGCGAGAGCGTCGCGCTCGCGCTCGAGCGAATGCAGGGCGTCACGCTCGGTGTCGATGCGCGTCGTGAGTTCACCCACGCGCTCGTCGGCGTCGGCCAGGGCGGCATCGAGAGCGCGCGACTCGTCGGTGCCGTCGCCCAGATCGACCTCAGGCAGCGCCGCCAGCTCGGCCCTCGTCGACTCTTGACGGGCAGCGGCGGCTTCGAGGGCGTTCTGCTGCCGCAGCAGCTCGCCGCGCGCAGCAGCCAGTGTCGAGCGAGCGACGTCGACCCGGCCGGCGAGCGCCGCGAGCTCGAGATCGTGCTGCGACACGAGCGCGCTCTGCGCCGCGATCTCTTCATCGAGGGCATCGAGCGCGGCGCGCACCGTGGCCGTGCGAGCCGCGACCTCGCCCACGCCGGCCTCGGCCGCTGCGACCCCGTCGCGCAGCGACTCGGCCTCGGCCCGCGCCTCGTCGACATGAGCCTGCGTGATCGTCGACGACATTCCCGGCAGCTCTGCCTGCTGACTCAGCAGCGTGAGCTTCTGCTGCGTGAGGCTCGCCAGGCTGCGCACCCGCTCTTGCACCTGCTCGAGCTCGAACGCGATGCGACGCGCGTCATCGACCGCGTCACCGACCTGCTGAGACTCGATGTGCTGCACCCGCAATCGAGTCTGATCGAGCTGGCTCTGCACGACGATGCGCTCACTCGTGCGCTCGCTCTCGGTGCGGGCGTGATCGGCCAGCGACGCGCGCAGCGTCGAGATCTCGTCGGCGAGGAGCCTCGCGCGGGCATCCCGAACGATCGCGGCGATCGTCTGCGCCTCGCGCGCGATTTCAGCCTGCCGCCCCAACGGAGTTAGCTGACGTCTGATCTCGCCAGCCAAGTCGCTCAACCGGGTGAGGTTCGCCTGCATGGCCTCGAGCTTGCGCACCGTCTTCTCTTTGCGGCGGCGATGCTTCAAGATGCCCGCCGCCTCTTCGATGAATCCGCGACGATCTTCGGGGCTCGCGTGCAGCACGGCATCGAGCTGGCCCTGCCCGACGATGACGTGCATTTCGCGGCCCAGCCCCGAGTCGCTCAGCAGCTCTTGCACGTCGAGCAGGCGGCAGGCTGTGCCGTTGATCGCATACTCGCTGCCGCCGTTGCGAAACAGGGTGCGCGAGATCGTGACCTCGCTGTATTCGATGGGCAGCGCGCCGTCGGCGTTGTCGATCGTCAGCTGCACCTCGGCCCGACCGAGCGGACCGCGCGTGGCAGTGCCGGCGAAGATGACGTCTTCCATCTTGCCGCCGCGCAGCGTCTTCGCCCCCTGCTCGCCCATGACCCAGGCGAGCGCGTCGACGACGTTCGACTTGCCCGAACCGTTGGGGCCGACGACGCACGTGACGCCTGGCTCGAACTGGAAGGTGGTCGACTGCGCGAACGACTTGAAGCCCTTGAGGGTCAGCGACTTCAGATGCACGCGCTGCCCCCTCTCGGCACGGTCGACGGCGACCGCCGCAGGGCGCAGAACGGTCAGGGCTACCGTACCGGAGCGGCGGGGGCTATTCTGGCGGGCTGGCCAGTCGAGAAGGAGCCGAGATGAGTGAGATCGCGATCAGCGAGGTGCCGATACCCGAGAGCGTCGACGCGCCCGACGCCGCAGACTTCATCGCGGCCATCGGGGTGCGCACCGCGGTCAATGCTCACGATTCGGGCACCGACGACGAGTCGCGCCCGCCCGAAGAGATGCTGCCCGGCTGGCGCAAGCAAGAGTTCGAGCCGAAGAGGCTGTTCATCGCGCGCCGCGACGGGCAGGTGGTGGGCAGGGGTGTCGCCGAGTATCGGCTGGGCGAGGCAGAAGACACCGCGTGGCTGCTGGCCGAGGTCGTGCCCTCCGCTCGCGGTCAGGGTGTCGGCCGCGCCATCGCCGAGCATGTGGAATCGGTCGTGCGAGAGGCGGGCAAGCGCCGCGCCATCGTCTACGCACCGTGCTGGAAGGTCGGCGGCGATCGCCTTGCCGCACCGACCGGGTTCGGCGACGTCGCTGCCGACACGGCCGAGACGCGGCTGCTGCTCTCGATGGGCTACCGGCTGGAGCAGGTCGAGCGCGGCAGCCGACTGATGCTGCCGCTCGACGAGACGGCGCTGCAGCTCGTGCACGATGAGGCGGCCGAGATCGCGGGGCCCGACTACCGCGTGCACCTGTTCGGCGACCGCACTCCCGAGCGCTGGCGAGAAGACATCGCCCACCTGCTCACCCGCATGAGCACCGACGCGCCGAGTGCCGGGCTCGAAGAGCCCGAAGACCCGTGGACGGTCGAGCGGCTGCTCGCCGACGAAGAAGAAGAAGCCGATGGCCCTCGCACGGCCTTTGTGGCCGCCGTCGAGCACGTGCCGACCGGCAGACTCGCCGGGTTCACCGAACTGGTCGCGCCCGACGACATGACGCGACCCGTCGATCAAGAAGACACGATCGTGCTCATCGAGCACCGCGGGCATCGCCTGGGCCTGCTGCTCAAGGCCGCGAATCTGCTGCACCTGCAGAGGGTTCGCCCCGGGCATCCCTCGGTGGTCACCTACAACGCAGAAGAGAACCGTCCGATGCTCGATGTGAACGAGGCCCTCGGATTCGTTCCCTTCGTCTATGAGGGGGCGTGGCGCAAAGACCTCTAATGCTCAGCGGACGCGCTGGCAGCGCGGGCAGAAGTGCGAGCCCCGGTTCATGAACTGCTCGCGCACGATGAGTCGGCCGCACCGTGGGCACGGTCGGCCCTGCTGCCCGTAGGCGCGCAACGAGTGGCTGAAGTAGCCTGACGCGCCGTTGACGTTGACATACTGCGCGTCGAACGAGGTGCCGCCCTCGTCGAGGGCGCGTCGCAGCACTGCGCGCACTTCAGCGAGCAGCTCGCCGCTCTTGCGCGCCGAGAGCGTCTCGGTGGGCTGGTCGTAGTGCACGCGCGCAGCCCACAGCGCCTCGTCTGCATAGATGTTGCCGATGCCGCTGATGAGGGTCTGGTCGAGCAGCGCCCGCTTGATGGTGGTGCGCTTCGCCGCGAGGCGGCGTCGGTAGAGCCGCTCGTCGAATGCCGCATCGAGCGGGTCGCGCGCGATGTGCGCCACCTGACTCGGGATGCTCGCCAGCGGCAGCCCGTACCCCGCCGCCGCCCCGTCGGGCGTCGGCAGCAGCTCGTCGATGGCCATCGAACCGAAGATGCGCTGATCGACGAAGTCGACCCGCAGCGGGCCGTGCACCGGATGCGTGAGCGCGAGCCGAACGCGCGTCAGCGCGCTGGCTTCGGCGTCGGCGGTGCGCAGCAGCACTTGGCCGCTCATGCCGAGGTGCACCACGAGCGCGTCGCGGGGCGCCCCGTCGGCCGCGACGATCGGCAGCCAGAGAAACTTGCCGCGACGCACAGCACCGACCAGAGTCGCCCCGGTCAGCCGCTGGATGAAGTCTTCAGAGGGCCCGACGTGTCGACGCAGCGACCGCAGGTCGAGCACGTCGACATCGTCGATCGACGCGCCGCTGACGGCGGGTTCGAGGCCATGACGCACCACCTCGACTTCGGGCAGCTCTGGCACGGTCAGCGCTGCGACTGCAGCAGAGTCCAGGCCTCGAGCGCAGCACCCATCTCGGCTTGCTTCTTGCTCGTGCCCTCGCCCGAGGCGACGCGCTCTCCGCCGATCACGACGGTGGCGGTGAAGATCTTGGAGTGGTCTGGACCGTCGTCGGTGATCTCGTACACGGGCAGACCGAGGTTGCGATGGGCGGCGAGCTCTTGCAGCGACGTCTTCGGATCCATCGAGGCACCGAACCGGTCGGGCTCTGCCAGCAATGGTGCGATGAGGCGAAGCACGAGTGCTGTCGCCGCTTCGCCGCCAAGATCGAGATAGGCGGCCCCGATGATCGCTTCGACGGTGTCGGCGAGGATCGACGACTTGGCTCGACCGCCGGTGAGCTCTTCACCTTTGCCGAGCTTGAGGTGCTGGCCGAGGCCGATCGACACGGCCACCTCGGCGAGCGCGACGGCAGAGACGAGCGACGCGCGCCGTTTGGCGAGGTCGCCTTCGCTGAGGTCGGGGTAGGTGGAGTAGAGCATGACCGTGACGGCCTGCCCGAGAATGGCGTCGCCGAGAAATTCGAGTCGTTCGTTGGTGGCGACTCCGCCGTTCTCGTACGCCCACGATCGGTGGGTGAGCGCCAGATCGAGCAGCTCTGGGTCGATGGTGACCCCGAGAGCCTGCTCGAGAGTGGAACCAGGGCGCGGCGCAGTGCCGGCCGATTCTCGACCGGACTCAGATCGTGCTACCGACGCATTCACCGGCTGACGAGCCGATGAATCAGACGTCGGCGACCTTGCGGCCCTTGTACTCCATGTACAGGGGCGTGCCCGCGGAGTCTTCGACGACCTTCGCGCGGTGCGGGAGGCTGTAGACGACCTTGCCGTTCTCGACGGTCTTGACCAGGGTAGGAACCTCGGCCTTCCACTGCGAACGACGTGCGTGGGTGTTGGCGCGCGACTTCTTCCGCTTGGGAACAGCCATGATGTCTCTCTTCTTTCGTCTCTGCCGCCGTGCGCGTGCGCGCAGCTGCGGGTCAGTCTGTTTCGGCCTGAAAGCCTTCGAGCGCGGCCCACCGGGGATCGATGGTCTCGCTCGGCCGCCGTTCCGGATGGTCTGCGAGGCGCTCGCCCGTTTCGGGGTCGAGCCCCGGGCAATCGTCTCGGCACACCGGCTGGAACGGCAGTGCGAGCACTACCGCGTCGCGAACGACCGGTTCACAATCCACGTGGTTATCGTGAACCTGGTAGTCATCGGCAACCTCAGGAGAATACGCGAAAAGCTCCTGAAAATCGACTTGGAGGGGCAGTTCGACCGGTTCGAGGCACCGAACGCAGTCGGCACTGGCGGTCGTGCGCACCTGACCGGTGACGAGAATGCCGTCGTGAAGGCCCTCGAGCCGCAGGTCGAGTTCGAGCTCAGCCCCCTCGGCGACGACGGCGGCGCCCGCACCGAGCTGCTCGGGCGCAACGACGTCGAGCGTCTTCTCGCGCATCTCGCCGGGGCGGTGCACGATGTCGCGCACATTGACGCGGTAGGGGCTCGAGGTGGCAGGCATAGCGCTCCAGTCTACCGGGGTGTCACCGATGCTGGTGCGGCCGCGAGCACCCCTCACCCGATCGTTCAGGCTGCCCGCGGCCACTCGTCAGTTCAGGCCATGCTTCTGCGCAACAGCCGTGAAAGCACCGTCATACGCCTGCATGGCGACTGCGACTTCGTCGGCGGTGACGATGCACGGCGGCACGACGTGAATGCGGTTGTCGGCGGCGAAGGGCAGCAGCTTGCGCGACATCAGCTCGCTCTTGAGCGCACCGATGATCTCGGCGCCGACGGGTTCGCGGGTGTCTCGATCGGTGACGAGATCGAGGGCCCAGAACACGCCAGAGCCGCGCACCTCGCCGATCATGCGATGCTGCTCGGCGAGAGCTCGCAGCCCGGGCCCGATGTGCTGCTCGCCCATGAGCTTGGCGTTCTCGACGACCCCTTCGTCGGTCATCGCATCGATCGAGGCGACGATCGACGCCGCCGCGAGTGGATGCCCGCTGTAGGTGAGGCCGCCCGGAAAGACGCGCTCATCGAAGTGCTCTGAGAATCGCGGCGTCATGACGATGCCCCCCACGGGCACGTAGCCCGAGTTGACGCCCTTTGCGAAGGTGATGAGGTCGGGGCGTGCACCCGTCGGGTTGATGTCGGCCCCCTGCCACGCGAACCACTCCCCCGTGCGACCGAACCCGGCCATCACCTCGTCGGCGATCCAGACGATGTCGTAGCGATCGCACAGCGCTCGCACCCCCTCGAGGTAGCCAGGAGGCGGCGTCAGCACGCCCGCCGTGCCCGGCACCGTCTCGAGCAGAATCGCGGCGATCGTCTGCGGCCCCTGCGCCTGGATGGTGCGCTCGAGGTGGTGCAGCGCGCGCTCTGACTCTTGCTCGGGGCTGTCGCTCCAGAACTCTGAGCGATAGGGGAAGGGGCCGAAGAAGTGCACGTGGCCGCGAGAGTACTCGTTGGGCATCCGTCGCCAGTCGCCCGTCGAGACGATCGCGGCGCCGGTGTTGCCGTGGTAGCTGCGGTAGGTGCTCAGCACCTTGTCGCGACCCGTCGCGAGGCGCGCCATGCGGATGGCGTTCTCGTTCGCGTCGGCACCGCCGTTCGTGAAGAACACCTTCGAGTAGCCGGGGCCGGCCTTCGCGACGATGCGCTTCGCAGCTTCGCCCCGCACGAGACTCGCGTGAGCCGGCGCCACTGTCGCCAGCTCGGCGGCCTGACGCTGAATGGCCTCGACGACCTTCGGGTGCGAGTGGCCAATGTTGGTGTTGACGAGCTGGCTCGAGAAGTCGAGGTAGGTGTCGCCGTCGTAGGTGTAGACCTCGCAGCCCGCAGCACTCGCGATGACGAAGGGCTTCAGGGCGCCCTGCGCACTCCACGAGTGGAAGACGAACTCGCGATCGAGATCGTAGGCGCGCGTGCCGTCGGCGGGATCGTGAGCGGGGGCGGAAGAGTGTGACCGGTCATCGGCCATGGCTATCGGTTCCTTGTGATCGAAGAAGGGTGACGGTGGCGCATTCATTATCGCCCCGGATGCCCGTGGCCGGGCCCGCGCACGTGCGCAGACCCGGCCACAAGACCGCGTCGGGTCAGTTGCCGCCCTCGAGCAGCTCGACCTGAATCGGCGAGAAGCTGTCGCCCGTGATGTCGAAGCCTTCCGCTTCGAGCGCGGCGAGAGCCCGTTCGATGTACTCGTTCGTCCATGCGCTTGCTGGCGGCGGGGCCGTGATGAGGCTCGCTCCCGACTCGTTCACGGCGCTGAGCGCTGCGGCGACGGTGTTGTCGAACGCGGCTGAGTCGATGAAGCCGATGCCGTTCGGCGCGGGCCAGATGAGCTTGTTTGTCTCGTTGACCATCCACAGCTCGTGGCTCGGGCCCCAGCCCGAACCCGCGTTGATCGTGATCTGCGCGGCTTCTTCAGGGTTCTCGGCTGCGAAGATCCAGCCCTTGATGACGGCGGTCAAGAAGGCGACCGTCGTCTCTTGGTACGCCTCATCGCTGTCGAGACGAGCAGTGTCGGCCCAGATGGCGTCTTGCAGCATGGCGCCGACCGTATCTTCATACGAGATGACCGTGAAGTCGTCGGGCGAATACAGCTCGCCCGTCTCAGGGTCGACCGATTCGAGCAGCTGGGCGTACTCGTTGTAGGTCATCGCCTGCGCAGCATCGATGTCGCCAGACAAGAAGGCGTTCATGTTGAAGTCTTGCGTGATGATCTCGACGGTCGTCGAGTCGAGGCCCTCTGCGGCCATCGCCGCGAAGATCTCCCACTCATTGCCGAAGCCCCACGAACCGATCTTCTTGCCTTCGAAGTCGGCGACCGAGGTGATTCCAGAGTCTGCCCAGGCGACCTGCAGGGTTCCCGACCGCTGGAAGATCTGGGCGATGTTGGTCACGCCTGCACCGGCCTCGATCGAGCCGAGCACCTTGGGCACCCAGGCGATCGCATAGTCGACGTCTCCGTTGGCGAGGGCGTCTTGCGGCACGATGTCGCCACCCGAGGGGATGATCTCGACGTCGAGCCCGGCTTCTTCGAAGTAGCCCTGATCGATGGCAGCGAAGTATCCGGCGAACTGCCCTTGCGGAAGCCACTGCAGCTGAAGCTTGATGGGCGTCAGCTCTTCGCCCGGTTCGACAGCCTCAGGGCTGTCGGCGGCGCAGGCTGTGAGAGCGAGCGCGGCGGTCAGGCCGAGCGCGCTGAACGTCGCGAGGCGACGATTGCGGTTCATCATGTGCTGTGTCCTTTCGGTGTTCTCGACGGTGCAGAGGTGGTGCTAGTCGACCCCGGTTCGCACCGGGGGCGCTGTCAGGTCTCGTCACCGTCGACGAGAGACCCATCGTTCAAGAGCCGAGGTGATGACGAAGAACGCCAGCCCCAGCACGATTGCTGCCACCACGTAGGCCCAGGCGCGCGGGTAGGCGCTCGACGCCGCCGACGTAGAGATGAGCCCCCCGAGGCCACCGCGCGGCCCGCCGAAGTACTCGGCGACCAGGGCAGAGATCACGGCGAGCGACGACGCGAGTCGGATTCCGGTGAAGGTGTACGGCACCGCGACCCGCAGTGTGATCGCGCGCATCGACTGCCAAGGCGTTGCCGCATAGCTCTTCATGAGGTCACGGTGCACGGGCTGGGTTTGACGCAGCCCCCTGCTCGTCGTGATGAAGACGGGCACGAAAGCGGCAAGGGCGGCGATGAGTTGTCGGCCGGTCTGCGAGTCAGCACCGAACATGGTGTTGAGCACGGGTGCGAGCGCGACGATCGGGATGACGGCGAGGGCGGCAACGACGGGCGCGAGCATGCCGTCTACCACACGCGTCGTCGACGCGAGAAGTGCCGCGATGATTGCCATGAGGGTTCCGGCGATGAGCCCGACAAGCGCGTTGAGGCCAGTAGCCGCGCCCGCGCTCACCATCGACGGGGCGAACGCCACGATCTCGGCACCGATGGCTGCGGGGCTCGGCAAGAGATACGAGTCGACGACTCCGCTGCCGGCGAGAGCCTGCCAGCCGGCCAGAACGATGACGCCGAGCATGACGGGCGCGACGACGCGAGTGAGACTGCTCGCCTCGGCTCGGCCCAGAACGCCCGCAGTCGTCATCGAGTCTCAACCCCTCGCACGTCGGCCACCGGGGCGCCGTGAAGTGCCTCGCGCACGGCCGTGATCATCTCGAAGAACGCCCCGTCTTCGCGTAGGTCGTCGGCACGGCTCGCGGTGCTGCCGAGCGCCATCGACACGATGTCTGAGATGCGGCCCGGGCGCGGAGACATCACGACGACACGATCGCTCACGTAGACGGCTTCAGGAATCGAGTGGGTCACGAAGACGACCGCCGCCCCGGTCTCGGCGCATATGCGCAGGAGCTCTGTCTGCATGTATTCGCGCGTCATCTCATCGAGGGCGCCGAACGGCTCGTCCATGAGCAGCAGCGCAGGCTTCTTCGCCAGTGCCCGCGCGATCGCGACGCGCTGCTGCATGCCGCCCGAGAGCTGGTCGGGGTATCGGTCGGCGAAGTCGCCCAAGCCGACCATCTCGATCAGTTCGGCGACGCGAGACCGCACCGCCGCTCGATCGGAGCCGTGCAGTTCGAGCGGCAGCGCGATGTTCGCCGCCACAGTGCGCCACGGCAGCAGCCCCGCCTGCTGAAAGGCGATGCCGTAGCTCTGGTCGACCCTGGCGTCGTGGGCCGGTTTGCCGAACACTTCGACCGTGCCGCTCGAGGGGGTCTCGAGGTCGGCGATGAGACGCAGCAGCGTGCTCTTGCCGCACCCTGAGGGGCCGATGAGCGAGACGAACTCACCGGGTTTCACCGTCAGGTCGATGCCCGTCAGGGCGACCACCTCGGTGCGGCGGGTCGAGAAGGTCTTGTCGAGCGCGACGACCGAGACAGCCGGTGCGGTTGAGACGGTGTCGTTCATGCGGCAGATTCCGTTCGTCGATAGTTCTTGACCGTCAGACCGAGCAGAGCGACCGAGCCCGCGGCGATGAGCCCGAGCGCGATAGCCCCGAAGATGGGCGCCCAGGCCTTGGCCGGGTCGCCGCTCGCCTGCCCGGCGAACTGGATGACCATGCGCCCGATGCCGCCCTGCAGACCGGTCGACACTTCGGCGACGACGGCACCGACAACCGCATTCGCGGCACCGAGACGCAGTGCGGGCAGCAGATAGGGCACGGCGGTCGGAAACCGCAGGTGGCGCATCGTCGACCACCAGCCGGCCGAGTAGGTGTGCATGAGCTCGAGGTGCGTGCGATCGGCCGCCTGAAATCCTTTGAGGGCACCGACCGCGATCGGGAAGAATGCCAGGTAGCTCGCGATGACCGCGACGCTCATCCAGTCTTGCCAGTCGACGACGCCGAGCTCGAGGCGAGAGCCCCAACTCTTGACGAGCGGCGCGAAGGCGATGAGCGGCACCGTCTGGCTGAGAATCACCCAGGGCAGCACCGCAGACTCGGCGACGACCCACCGCTGCATGAGCAGCGCAAGGCCGATGCCCACGATGACGCCGACGATCCACCCGACGGCGGCGATGCCGAGCGTCACCGACGCGGCGAGCACCACCTCGAGCCACAGCACGCGCGCCCCCGGCGCACGGGTCACCGGTTCGAATAGTCGAGCGACCATGTCGATGACATGCGGCATGGCGAGGTCGCTCGTTCGTGGCAGCACGCGCGTGTCACCGATCACGAGACCATTCGCTGGGCCGAGCCACTTGTAGACCTCCCACACGACGATGAGTGTGGCGATGCCCAGCACGCCATAGCCGAAGGCCCTCCACCGCGCGCCCGAGCCCGCGCGTCGTCGAGGCGTCGCGAGCACGGAGGCGGCATCGGTCATACGCGCGCCTGTTTCGAGCCGCGCAGGGCCGGAATCACGTGCTCGCCGTAGACGCGCAGCGTCTCTTCCTTGTTGTCGTGCTGCAGGTAGCCGGCAAATTGGTCGACACCGAGGTCGCGCAGCGCCTCGAGCTTCTCGATGTGGTCTTTGCCGTCGCCGAGCACGCAGAAGCGGTCGACGATCTCGTCTGGCACGAAGCCGACGTGGTCGTTGCCGGCCTTGCCGTGCGTGTTGTAGTCGTAGCCCTGGCGGCCAGCGATGTAGTCGGTGAGCGCCCGCGGAACATCTGCGCTGTCGCCGTGCTTCGCCACGATGTCGGCCACGTGGTTGCCGACCATGCCGCCGAACCAGCGCACCTGATTGCGCATGTGATCCCAGTCGGTGCCGATGTACATCGGTGCCGCGACGCAGAACTTCACGCTCATCGGGTCACGGCCCGCGTTGTCGGCGGCCGTGCGCACCGTCTCGATCATCCACTTCGCGATGTCGAGGTCGGCGAGCTGCAAGATGAAGCCGTCGCCGACCTCGCCCGTGAGCTTGAGCGCGAGCGGGCCGTACGCCGCCACCCACACCTCGAGCTCGCTGCCGTGGCTCCACGGAAACTGCAGGGTCGACCCGTTGTACTCGACGGCCCGCGAGTTGCCGAGTTCACGAATGACGTGGATCGACTCTCGCAGCTCAGCGAGCGTCGTGGGCGTGCCGTTCGTCACCCGCACCGCCGAGTCGCCCCGGCCGATGCCGCAGATTGTGCGGTTGCCGTACATCTCGTTGAGGGTCGCGAAGACGCTCGCGGTGACCGTCCAGTCGCGCGTCGCGGGGTTCGTGACGAAGGGGCCGACGGTGATGCGGTGCGTCTCGGCGAGAATCGCCGAGTAGATCACGTAGGGCTCTTGCCACAGGATGTGGCTGTCGAAGGTCCACACGTGACTGAAGCCGTACTGCTCGGCGAGCTTGGCGAGGTGCACCGTGCGGCTGGCGGGCGGGTTGGTCTGCAGTACTGCTCCGAAGTCCATGGATGCTCGTCTCTTCTTCGTCGTCGGCTCAGACCAGGTACTGGCTCAGGCCACGGCGCAGGTACTGCCCGTGCCCGGCCCGCCCGTGGAACTGATCGTTCTGGATGACGACCGAGCCGCGCGAGATGACCGTGTCGACCTTGCCGTCGATCTCGAAGCCCTCCCACGCCGCGTGGTCCATGTTCATGTGGTGCTTGCGGCCCGTGGGGTTGCCGGCCTCGTCGACGGGCATGCCGATCGAGGTGTGGCCGTTCGGGTCGTAGACGACGATGTCGGCGTCCGCGCCCGGAGCGATGACGCCCTTCGTGCCGTAGAGGCCGAACATGCGCGCGGGCGTGGTCGAGGTGATCTCGACCCAGCGCTCGAGCGTGATCTGACCGGTGACGACGCCCTGGTACATCAAGTCCATGCGGTGCTCGACCGAGCCGATGCCGTTGGGAATCTTCGAGAAGTCGCCGAGCCCGAGCTCTTTCTGGTCTTTCATGCAGAACGGGCAGTGGTCGGTCGACACCATCTGGATGTCGTTGGTGCGCAGGCTCTGCCACATGTGGTCTTGGTGCCCTTCGGCCCGTGACCGCAGCGGTGTCGAGCACACCCACTTGGCACCTTCGAAGGCACCGTACTGCTCGCTCACTGCACCGAGCTGCTCTTCGAGCGACAGGTAGAGGTATTGCGGGCAGGTCTCGCCGAACACGTTCTGCCCGATGTCGCGGGCGGCGGCGAGCTGCTCGACGGCCTGCTTGGCGCTCACGTGCACGACGTAGAGCGGCGCACCAGTGAGGTTGGCGAGCATGATCGCGCGGTGCGTCGCCTCCTCCTCCATCTGCCAGGCGCGTGCGACGCCGTGGTAGTAGGGGTCGGTCTTGCCCTGCTCGAGCAGCTGCGCCACGAGCACGTCGATGGCGGGGCCGTTCTCGGCGTGCATCATCGTCATGAGTCCGTGCTCGGCGGCGACCTGCATCGCGCGCAGGATCTGCGCGTCGTCGGCGTAGAAGACGCCGGGGTACGCCATGAACATCTTGTAGCTCGTGATGCCCTCGTCGATGAGCTTCGGCAGAGCATCGAGCGAATCGGCGTCGACGCCGCCCACGATCTGGTGAAACCCGTAGTCGATCGCGCAGTTGCCGCCCGCCTTCTCGTGCCAGGCGGCGAGCCCGTCGAACACCTTCTGCCCGGCCGTCTGCACGGCGAAGTCGATGATGCTCGTCGTGCCGCCCCAGGCGGCGGCGATCGTGCCGGTCTCGAAGGTGTCGATCGCGGCGGTGCCGCCGAAGGGCAGCTCCATGTGGGTGTGGGCGTCGATGCCGCCGGGAATCACGTACTTGCCCGTGGCGTCGATGACAGTGTCGACGGATGCGGCCAGGTCGTGCCCGAGCAGGGTCGAGCCGGGCGCGAGCACGGCGACGATGGTCTCGCCGTCGATGAGCACGTCGGCCTCGCCGCGGCCGGTGGCGCTGACGACGGTGCCGCCGGTGATGAGGGTGGTGGTCATGGCCGGGCCTCCTTAGGGCTTCACCGTCGCGGTGTACGACTCGGGGCGACGATCGCGGTAGAACTGCCAGCTGTTGCGCACTTCGCGAATGAGGCCGAGGTCGAGATCGCGCGTGACGATCTCGGTCTGGTCTTGGCTGGCGACGTCTCCCACATAGTTGCCGCGGGGGTCGACGAAGTACGAGCTGCCGTAGAAGGTGACGGCGAGGTCGCCGAACTCGTCGCTCTCGGTGCCGATGCGGTTGTTGGCGGCGATGAAGTACTGGTTCGCGGCGGCCGCTGCGGGCTGCTCGAGCTCCCACAGGCGGTTCGAGAGGCCGGGCTTGGTCGCGCTCGGGTTGAACACGAGTTCGGCGCCGTTCAGGCCGAGCTCGCGCCACCCTTCAGGAAAGTGTCGGTCGTAGCAGATGTACACGCCGACCTTGCCGACGGCCGTGTCGAACACGGGGTAGCCGAGGTTGCCGGGGCGGAAGTAGAACTTCTCCCAGAACCGGTCGAGGTTCGGGATGTGGTGCTTGCGGTACTTGCCGAGAATCGTGCCGTCAGCATCCACCACCACCGCGGTGTTGTAGTACACGCCGGGCATGTCTTCTTCGTAGATCGGCAAGACGATGACCATCTTCAGCTCTTTCGCGAGCTTGGCGAAGCGCTGCACGATCGGCCCGTCGGCCGGCTCTGCGTAGTCGTAGTACTTGGCGTCTTCGATGATGCCGAAGTAGGGCCCGTAGAAGAGCTCTTGAAAGCAGATGATCTGAGCACCGTCGGCGGCGGCATCGCGCGCGAACTGCTCGTGCTTGGCGATCATCGACTCTTTGTCGCCCGTCCAAGTGGTCTGGGTGATCGCTGCGCGAATGGTGGTCATGGGTGGTTCCCCTCTTCTTCATCGAACTGGGGCCAGTGTGCGCTTCGAGCGTTTCCGACTCGTTTCGCCCAGTGACGCGTGAGTTACACGGTAGGGCGCATCTGCGCACCTGAACAGCGCCACGCGCACATGAGCAGGTCGCCGTGAGGGCTAGCGTTGCAGGCATGAAGATCGTGGTGCTCGCCGGCGGGGTCGGAGGCGCACGTTTCGTGCGCGGCGTGCGTGAGGCGGTGCGCCGTGCGGCCCCGGATGCTGCGCTCGCGAACGCCGACATCGATGTCATCGTGAACACGGGTGACGATTGGTGGCTCGCGGGCTTGCGCATCGCCCCCGACCACGATTCGCTGCTGTACACGCTGTCTGGTCAGAACGACGAGGTGCGGGGGTGGGGCCGCGTCGGCGAGACCGAGCGGGTGTCGGCCGAGTTGCAGGCCCACGGGGTGACTCCCGACTGGTTCACGCTCGGCGACCTCGACCTGGGCACCCACATTGCTCGCTCGGCATGGTTGCGCGCGGGGCTGAGCCCGTCAGAGGTGTCGCGCCGGCTGCAGCAGCGGTGGCCGCTCGGGGTGACACTGCACCCCGCGACCGACGACGAGGTCGATACGCACGTGGTCACGACCGCGGGTGAGCGTCTGCACTTTCAGGAGTGGTGGACTCGCCATCGCGCGACTCTGCCCGTCGCACGCTTCGAGCAGCAGGGTGTCGCCGAGGCCCGCCCTGCGCCGGGGGTCCTCGCGGCGCTCGAGGCCGCCGACGTCGTGATCATTGCGCCGTCGAACCCGGTCGTCTCGATCGGCACGATTCTGAGTGTTCCGGGCATGCGCGAGGCGGTGCTCACTGCGGGCGCCGGTACTGCTCCCGTTGTTGGAGTGTCGCCGATCATCGCGGGCGCGGCGGTGCGCGGCATGGCAGATGCGTGCTTGTCGGCGATCGGTGTGGCGACGGATGCCGGCGCTGTCGCTCGGCTCTACGGGGCCCGGCCAGCTGGTGGGCTGCTCGACGCCTGGTTGGTCGGCGTCGAAGACGAGTCGCTCGTGGCCGGGTTGCGCGCAGACGGCTTCGCCGCCGCCGCGGTGCCCCTCTGGATGCGAGACCTCGACACCTCAGCCGCCCTGGCCGCGGCGGCCCTGGCGACTGGGCTGGAGCAGGCGCGCGCCTGACGCAAGGCCACCCGCGGGGCGACCGCCTGACGCGAGCCGGAGTACCGGTCAGCCGTGCTCCAGTGCACGACGACGTCTGCAGGCGAGTCGTGAGCCTGTGAACTCCGGGGCAGATGAGCGTCTGAGGCTACACAGATGTGCAGGGGCAGGTCGCGCGGCAGGTCACTGTCGTCGAGCATCCCGTGGTGACGAAGAGCGCTGACGCAGGCGAGCGGCCCGCCCGCTCTCCACGCAGCGCGCGCGTCGTCGGGTAGGTCTGTCGAGGCGTACCACCCGTGGCGAATCCGGTCGAGTCGGCCATAGCTCCAGGCGAACCACAGTTCGGTCTCATCCCAGCCAGCGTCGCGCAGCTCTCGGCGCGAGGCGATGCCGCCGAGCCTGCTGATGACCGGATCGAAGCCAGAGAAGCCGCGCATGGCGTCAGTGTGGGTGCGGCGAGCGGGCCGTGCAGCGAAAGCTCGTACTCACACGCCTCACGGTCGCGCTCGCGGAGGCTGGGGAGGAGCACCGGGATCAGCGAGGTGCGGGTCGAGGGCTGCGGGTCGAGGGCTGCGGGTCGAGGGCTGCGGGTGGCAGGCCGCGGATGGCAGGCTCCCGGTTGCGGACTGCGAGTCGCGGTGGCCGTGCCTGCAGGCCAAACGCTCCGGCCGAACGTTGAGGTCGCACACGAGCATGGCGTCGAGCACATCGCGCAATGGGGCGGGTGCACTGCTCGCAGACACTTCAACAACTACGGAGGTATGTGAATGAGCGTCATGTTACTCCGTAGTTGTTGAAGTCTGCAGGTTGGTGCTCCACCGGGGAGCAGCGGCGGGGCGGGAGTGAGTGCGGGGGCGAGCGCGGGGGCGAGCGCGGGGGCGGGGGGGGGGGTGGGGGGGGGGGGGGCGGGGGGGGTGGCGTGGCGGGTGGCGAGGCGGGTGGCGGGCGGGTGGCGGGCCGGGTGGCGGGGCGGGGCGGGGCGAGGCGGCGGGGCGGGGCGGGAGCGCTGGGGCAGGCGAGAGCGGCGGCGGCGCGGGAGCGGGCGCGGCGGCGCGCGATGCTAAGTGGGCGACGCTGTGCCGAGTAGAGTGGGCGCACCAACGCATCGCGCCCGGACTGGGGAGCGATCGGGCGCGAATCTTGACGCGGCCGACCCGGTGAGTTCAGCGTGCTCGCCCTCGAACGGTTCTCTGGGAGCACTCATGACCGACACCACGACCTCGTTCGTGCCCACCGCCTCGGCGATCTCACGAGCACTCAAACGCGCCGAGACCGGTGTGACCCTCGACACCACAGAAGCCGAGACGCTGCTGCACTGCAGGGCAGACGACCTCGACAGGCTGCTCGCCGTCGCCAGCCGAGTGCGCGACGCAGGCCTCGAACGCGCCGGACGCCCCGGAGTCATCACCTACTCGCGCAAAGTCTTCATACCGCTGACGCACCTGTGCCGCGACCGCTGCCACTACTGCGTCTTCGTGCAGACCCCGAACCAGCTCGCCGCAGAGGGCAAAGCTCCCTACCTCTCCCCCGACGAGGTGCTCGAGATCGCACGCCAGGGCGCCGCACTCGGCTGCAAAGAGGCCCTCTTCACACTCGGCGACCGCCCAGAAGATCGCTGGCCCGCCGCGCGCGAGTGGCTCGACGCGCGCGGCTACGACTCGACGATCGACTACTTGCGCTCCGTGGCCATCCTCGTGCTCGAAGAGACCGGACTGCTGCCCCACCTCAACCCCGGCGTCATGACCTGGCAAGAGCTGCAGCGGCTCAAGCCCGTCGCGCCCAGCATGGGCATGATGCTCGAGACGACATCGCGCCGACTGTTCGAGACTCGCGGGCTCGCCCACTTCGGCAGCCCAGACAAAGACCCCGAGCTGCGTCTTCGTGTGCTCGAAGACGCCGGCCGCAGCGCCATACCCTTCACGACCGGACTGCTGCTCGGCATCGGCGAGACCTACGCCGAACGCGTCGACGGCATGTTCGCCATCCGTGCGACCGCACGACGGCACGGGCACGTGCAAGAAGTCATCATTCAGAACTTTCGCGCCAAACCCCGCACGGCCATGCGCGCCGCCGACGACCTCGCCCTGCAGGAGTACATCGCCGCCGTCGCCGTCAGCCGACTCGTGCTCGGGCCCGGCGCGCGCGTGCAAGCACCCCCGAACCTCACCGACGCCGAAGAGCTGCAGCTGCTCGTGCGCGCAGGCATCGACGACTGGGGCGGAGTGAGCCCGCTCACCCCCGACCACGTCAACCCCGAGCGCCCCTGGCCGCAGATCGACGAACTCGCCCGCCTCACCGCCGAGAGCGGCTACACGCTGCGCGAGCGCCTCACCGCGCACCCGCACTACGTGCGCGCCGAAGAACCGTGGCTCGACCCCCGCATCGTGCCGCACGTGCGGGCGCTCGCCGCGCCAGACGGGCTCGCGAACGAGTCGGCGGTGCTGCGGGGAATCCCGTGGCAAGAGCCAGACCCCGACTGGGCGACGCGCGCCGGAACCGGCCGCACCGACCTGCACGTCGAGATCGACACCGAGGGCCGGCGCACGCAGACCCGCAGCGACTTCGACGACGTCTACGGCGACTGGGCCGAGCTTCGCGAGAGCACGACCGAGGCTCGCGAGCGCACCGTCGGCATCAGCACCGGCGTCGCCGCAGTGCTGCGCAAGGCCGAGGATGCCCCTGCCGGTCTGAACGATGACGACTACCTCACCCTGCTCGGTGCCGACGGCGCCGACCTCGACGCGCTCGCCGACCTCGCCGACCGAGTGCGCCGCGACACCGTCGGAGACAGCGTCGGCTACGTCGTCAACCGCAACATCAACTTCACCAACGTCTGCTACACCGGCTGCCGCTTCTGCGCCTTCGCGCAACGGCGCACCGACGCCGACGCCTTCACGCTCTCGATGCAGCAGGTCGGCGACCGGGTCGACGAAGCGTGGGCCCTCGGCGCGACCGAGATCTGCATGCAAGGCGGAATCCACCCCGACCTTCCCGGCACGGCATACTTCGACCTCGCACGCGAAGTGAAGCGTCGACAGCCCGACATGCATCTGCACGCCTTCAGCCCCATGGAGATCGTCAACGGAGCATCCCGAACCGGGCTCTCATTCGCCGAGTTCTTGACCGCCGCGAAAGAGGCGGGGCTCGACACGATCCCTGGTACGGCAGCCGAGATTCTCGACGACGACGTGCGCTGGGTGCTCACGAAGGGCAAGCTGCCCTCCGCCGAATGGATCGAGATCGTCTCGACCGCGCATCGGCTCGGCATTCGCTCGTCGAGCACGATGATGTACGGGCACGTGGATGCTCCGCACCACTGGGTCGCCCACTTGCGCACCCTGGCTCGCGTGCACGACGACACCGGAGGCTTCACCGAGTTCGTGCTGCTGCCCTTCGTGCACGCCAACTCGCCGGTCTACCTCGCGGGTGTGGCGCGCCCCGGCCCGACGCCGCAAGAGAACCGGGCGGTGCACGCCGTCGCGCGCCTCATGCTGCACGGTCGCATCGACCACGTGCAGACCTCGTGGGTCAAGCTCGGCGACGACGGCACTCGGCTCATGCTGCGCGGCGGTGCCGACGACGTGGGCGGCACCCTCATGGAAGAGACCATCAGCCGCATGGCGGGCGCCGACAACGGTTCAGAGAAGACGGTCGCCGAGCTCGAGGCCCTGGCCGAGTCGATCGGCCGCGTCGCGCGCCAGCGCACGACGACCTACGGCGAGCCCGACCCCGAGCGCGTCGCCGTCGCGCAAGCGCACCGCGAACAAGGCTATGCAGCGACAGGCCGACGACTGTCGCTCACCGTCGCCGACGTGCGCAGCGGCGCGTAGCGGCCCCACCCACGCTCACTGCACGAGAGCGCTCGTGCGCGGGCCGAGCCGCACGACTGCCTCACGCGCGAGGCGCGTCAGCTCGTCGAGCTGCTCGAGGGTGTCGACGTCGCGGCGCAGGCCCGACGTGACGGGCACGTCGAGCTCTGCGTAACCGGCGAGGCTGTGCTGCTCGGCCGACCCGACCCCGAACCTCAACGAGTGCGGCAGACCGGCCTGCGCGACCACGAGCGTGGTTCCGGCACCATCGGCGTCGGCGACGAACGACCAGTGATGCTCGCTCGCGCCGAGCAGTGCAGCGTCGAGGTCGGCGGGCTGCAGGGCCGGCAGGTCTCCGAGCAGCACCGCGGTGGGTGCCGCAGCGTCGCAGCGCGCCAACCCTTCAGCGATCGCGACGAGCAGCCCCAGCCCCGGCTCGTCGACGAGCTGCACGCCGGCGACAGGCTCAGCGAGAGAGCCGACGACGAAGACCTCGCCGACCGAGAGGCTCGCGCGCGCTGCCTCGACGGTGTCGAGCGCGATCGCGGCAGCGAGAGCAGCCCGACGCGAGTGCGCCTCTGCAGAGCGGTCGACGGCCAGGCGAGACTTCGCGGTCGCTGCCGGACGCACCGGAATCACCAGGCTGACGAGGGCTGCCACGGCGCTCAGCCTATGACGCCGACGGCGGCGCGCCCGACGAGACGCCCTCGACGACGAGCCTCTCATCACGGCGCGCACGCTCGAGCAACGACGTCGGAGCGATGAGCGCGAGGCCCCTCCACCACCACGGTGCCGATCGCCGCAGGGCGGGCAGCAGCGCTCGTGCATCGTCAGACTCGACAACCGTCGACGTGCGGTCGAACGCGCGCGACTCCAGCGCCGAGCGCACCCTCTCGAGCCGCTCGCGGTCATCGCTCGACCACTCGCGCGCCCAGAGAGCCGCCAACTGGCGAGGAGTCGACTCGGGGTCGGCGGGCAGCCCCAGATCGCGAGCAGTGTCGCGCACCTCGCGCCAGTGCTCGAGGGCGTCTCCGCTGCGCAGTCGCGCCGCGCGGCGCAGCACACGCCAGACACCTGGGGCGACGACGAGCACCACGAGCAGCCCGCTGATGAGCGTGCCCAGCAGGCGGGCATCCCTGCCATCATTCAGGGCTGCGCCGGTGTCGGCATCGTCGGGCGACCCCGCAGCGCCAGGGTCTGTCAACTCAGAGGCGTCGGGGGCGTCGATCGGGCCCGTCACACGGTCGACCGGGTCGACAGGCTCGGGCGCCTCAGGTTCGACCGGGCTCGGGTCGATGACCTCTCCGGTCTCTGGGTCGATCTGAGGCTCGACGTCGGGCGGCGCGATGTCGGCCGAGGCGTAGTCGGGCACTGCGCCGCGAGACGGGGTCGGCTCGAAGCGCACCCAGCCGACCTCGTCGAAGTGCAGTTCTGGCCACGCGTGCAGATCATCAGTGCTCACCACGAACTCGTTCGGCACGTCGGGATTGCGCGCGCCCGGCAAGAAGCCCACGGCGATGCGCGACGGAATACCGAGCGTGCGCGCCATGAGCGTCATCGCGGCCGCGTAGTGCACGCAATAGCCCGACCTGACCTCGAGAAACACGGCCACGATGTCGGCACTCGTGCCGTCATAGCCGAGTTCGACCGGCGCCGACTCGGAGTATTCGAAATCGCCGCTCGTGAAGAAGCGCTGCAGAGCGAGTGCCTGATCGTATGGCGAGTCGCCGAGGGCGGCGTCGGCGACCTGGCGAGCCGTGCTCGCGATGACGGGGTCGATGCCGGCAGGCACCGCGCGAAACACGTCGAGACCCGCCGCATCGACGGCGGCGGCGCGCAACTGCTCGGGCGTGGGCTCGGCCACGAGGCTGTCGACGACGTACTCGGCATTGCGAATGGTGCCCTCGACCGTGCTGAGCGTGATGCCGGCATCGTTCACGAGCCAGTCAGCCCCCAGCCCCGCGATGCCGGTCGGAGCGCTCGGCAACGGCACCCACCTCGTGCGCACACTCTCGAGGCGGATGCGGGTCGACGCGGGAGTGGTCGCGACGTCAGCACCGAGCCACGCAGGAGGGCCGATCTGCTCGGCTGACGTCTCGCGTGTCGCCAGCACAGGCTGCACACTGCGCTCATCGAACTCGGCCAGATGCGAGAGCGTCAGATACAACCCTCCACCGGCATCGGTGCTGTACCGCAGCGCCGTCACCGGATTCGACCGACGCAGATCGTTGCCGAGCGTGAGCGAAGGGTTGATGCCGGTGATGAGCCCGACAGGGCCCGACCCCGACGGGGCGGCGCCGGCGACGACCGACGGCAGCAGCGGCGGAACGATGAGCGCCGTCGCCAGCACCGCCGTCGCCGCCGCGACGGCGCGGCCCGCCGCAGACACGCCGCCACTCGCCGCAGGCCGGTGCAGAGCGAGCAGCACCAAGAACGCCGCAGTGGTGGCGATCACCGAGAGCAGCGGCAGCCCGCCAGGAGCGAGGATGACCGGCACCGCCAGCATTCCCAGCAGCGGAATCGCGGCGAGCGCTGGTCGACGGCTCATCGTCGCCACGGCGTCGATGAGCACCGCGAACGCGGCGACCCCCGACGCCACCAAGAAGCGAATGCCATCGTCTGCCGCCGCAGGAATCGACTGCTGCACGATCGACAGCTCCCCCGCAGCGATGAGCTCAGAGAAGCGCTGCAGTGTCGACGGCAGCGGCACCACCCCGAACACGGCGGTATCGGCGGCGAACGCGACCGTCAAGGCGATGAGACCCCCGACGAGCGAAGCGCCGAGCGCGGTCACCGTGACGACGAGCCGGCGAGCGCGCCGCAGGGTGGCACGAACGATGACGCCGCTCGCGACCGCTGCTGCCGCGACGAGCATGGCGCTCGGGCCCCAGAGCCCCTCGTCGAGCAGCACCCCGAAACCCGTCAGAGCAGCGGCCACGCACAGCAGAGCGGCCGCGCTGAGCCAGACCGTCGGGCGCTGCTGCGGAATCTGCGACGTCGAAGGCTCAGGCATGCGACTCCGTGCGCGCCAGCGCCCAGTCGGGCAGGTCAGGCTCGGCGACCCCGAGCAGGGCGAGCCACGCCGAGTCGGGGGTGAGGCGAGCAGACACCCGCGCTGCCCGCCACCCGGCTCGCGCGAACGCATCCAGTGCAGGGTCGTCGTCGATCGACCCGTCAGGGCGCGTGACCGGCGCCGCAGGGCCGACGAGCAGAGCGACGGCGGGCGAAGCGGGGGCGCGTTGAGAGAGCATCCACCGCACCGTCTCGACATCGGGGGCGCCCGACAGCGCCACGACCGGGAAGGAGCCGGCCCGCGTGAGCGACGGCAGACCCTCAGAGAGGTCGTCGACGCGCGCCGCGAGCTGCACGAGCGCGAGCTCGCCCAGCACCGCACCGACCGGGCCATCAGCGAGCGCGACATCTGGCTCGTCATCGCTGCGAGCAGCCGACGTGGCGAGGTCGACAGAGTAGCCCCGTTCGGCGAGGTGCACAGCCGCCGATGCCGCCATGCGCACGACCCACTCGAAGTCGGCGCTGCCGGCCCCACGTCGACCTCGGGGAGCCGTGACAGAGTCGAGGTACGACGGCGACTGGGTGTCGACGATGAGGCGGGCGTGCGGGCCCGCCTGGGGTTCGTCTTGCCGCACCATGAGCTCGCCGTGCCGGGCGGTGACGCGCCAGTGCACGCGCCGCAGGGCATCGCCGTCGCGATACTCGCGCGTCACCACGTCGTCGTCAGAACGCTCGCGAGAACGCGTCGTTCGAGGGCCTGCATCGGTCGACGGGTCGGGCACCGGCCCGGGCGGCAGTGCAGTGACCGCCGGGATCACCAGTTGCGTGGTCGTGGCGATCGTGTCGCTCACGCGCACGGCGAGCGCGAACGGGTCGCGGTCTTCGATCAGCAGAGGGCCGACCGAGACCAGGCCGCGTCGGGCGGGAGCGAAACGGTATCCGAAGGCGGCAGGCCGCGTTTCGCGCACCTCTCGCAACCGCCCGGGGCCTGCGAAACCGGGCGGCATCGGCACGCGCTCGACCCACTCGGCCGCGCGTGCGCGCCCCGAGACTGTCACACTCACCCGCACCGTCTCGGCCTCGGTGGCCACCACCGGCTCGAGCTGCCGAGTCACGCGAACCCGCGGCCTCGACGTCGCCACCATCACCAGCGCGATGAGCGGAGCCGCGACCGCCACCGCTGCGATCGCCAGAAGCTCGGGGCGAGCCGACAGGTAGGCGATCACGCCCGCCGCCAGCCCGACGAGCAGAAAGGCGACGCCGCGGGCGGTGAGTCGAGGCACAGCGAACCTCAGGCTCGAGCGGTGGGCACCGGCACGGCCGTGGCAGCCACGATGCGGTCGACGACCTCATCGACGCCGCGCACGGGCCGGCCATCTGGATGCTGGGCGCGCGGCACGAGCAGCATGCGGTGCGAGAGCACCGTCGTCGCGAGCGCATCGATGTCGTCTGGCACGACGAAGTCTCGGCCCTCGAGTGCGGCGCGCGCACGACTGGCCCGCACGAGCTGCAGCGTCGAGCGCGGGCTGGCTCCGAGCCGCAGCGCTGAGTCGTCGCGCGTGGCCTGCACGATCGCCACTGCGTACCGCTCGACCGCCGGGCTGACGTAGACCTCTCGCACGGTCGCGATCATGCAGCGCAGGCCCGCGACATCGACGACGGGTGCCAGTCGGTCGAGTGGGCTGCCGTGCTCGCGGTCGCGCACCATGAGCGCTTCGCTCTCGGCATCGGGGTATCCGATCGAGATGCAGGCCATGAAGCGGTCGCGCTGAGCTTCAGGCAGCGCATACGTGCCTTCCATCTCGATGGGGTTCTGCGTAGCGACGACGAGAAACGGGCTCTCGAGCCGATGCGTGTGGCCGTCGACCGTGACCTGCTGCTCTTCCATGCACTCGAGCAGCGCGCTCTGCGTCTTCGGGCTCGCACGGTTGATCTCATCGCCGATGACGATGTGGGCGAACACCGGGCCGGGAGTGAACTCGAACGTGCCGAGCTGCTGACGGAACACGCTGACACCCGTGATGTCGGCGGGCAGCAGGTCTGGAGTGAACTGGATGCGGTTGACGCGCCCGTCGATGCACCGCGCAAGAGCACGAGCGAGCATGGTCTTGCCCACTCCTGGCACATCCTCGATCAAGAGATGGCCTTCGGCCAGCAGCACGGTGAGCGCGATATCGACGGCCTCCGGCTTGCCATCGAGCACGCCGTTCATGGCCCGCCGGATGCCCGCACCGAGCTCGGCGAACTCTTCGGTGCTCAGCGGCGCGGTCGAGTGCTGAACGGTCTCGGGCTGTTGAGGGGTGCTCGTCGTCGTGCTCACCCGGTCGACTCTGCCACGAATTCTGACAAGTGAGCCGAGAACTCTCTCACTCGACTAGAGTCCGGCGTCTGCCAGCAGTCGAGACGACGCGGCGCCGAGGCCGCGAGCGCGCGCCTCGATGAGGTCGACCTGGGTGTCGAGATCATGGCGTAGCCGCGAGTGGGGGTCGATGTCGATCTCTCGATACCCCCAGGCTCGATGGCTCACTCGAGAAACCCCTCCGAAGCGGGGGTGATGGGCGAGTCCCGCCCGAGCGGTGATGAGCACCGTGCCGATTCCGTGCCTGTCGCAGACGAGCGCGCGAGGATGCGCGGCCGCGGCCGCCAGCGCATCGTCGATGTCGACCGGGGTGACCATGGCGACGTCGCCCACGATCACGGCGATGTCGGCGCGCGGGTCGAGTGCGCGGACTCGTCTCACGGCCGACGAGACTGAGCTGTTGAGATCAGCTGCGGCATCGTCGATCACGGTCGCAGCGCCGAGTGCCGCAGCCGCGGCGGCGAGATACGGCGACGCTGTCGTGACGACGGTTCGAGTGACTGATCGTGCTCCCCTGCAGGCTGCGATGACATCGAGCCCGAACGCGATCGCCAGCTCAGACGACGCGACTCCGTCGACGATGAGGCGAGACTTCGAGCTCGAGGTTCCTCTGATCGGAACCACGACCGTCCATTCTGCGCGGCGAGCCTCAGGCGACATAGTCGGGGTAGCCGTGGGGCCGAACGGCATCGCGATAGCGCTCATTCAACTCGGGCCACGACACCTCGTGAATGTAGACGGCCTCGATGAAGTGCCACAGCAGATAGGGGTGAGCGCCGAGCCGATAGAGCTCGCCGTAGTCACGCGCCACGAACGCCGCGTACTCGTCGGCCGAGAGCTCGCGGTCGTCGGTCACCCTGGCGGGCCCGGCGCTTCCCGCCAGCCAGTCGTCGACGAAGCCCGCAGTGTCGGCGACGTAGGCGGCGACATCGGCGTCGCTCATCTCGATCGCGCGCATGAGTTTGTTCATCATGTACTTGCTCATGCGTTCCTCCACAGAAAGAAGGGGCTCGAGGCGTAGCGCGACTCGGTGGCTTCGGCCAGGTCGGCCGGGCGGCTCTCCATCGCCGCGAGCGCGGTGATGATGTTGACGTGCTGATACGTCACGTTGCCGGCGGCCATGACCCGCTCATACGTGCATCCGCGTAGGGCGGCATCAAGATCGCCGTTGCGAAACCACGACACGGCGTCTCGATCGAACTCAGGGTCAGGAGACCCTGCGCCCATGAATTGTCGCGGCCCACCGATCTCGGTGGCCATGTGGCCAGACGTGAGCAGTGCGACGCGCGCGTCAGACTCCCAGGTGCGCACGCTCTCGGCGAGGTGCCTTCCCAGTGCGGCGAAACGCTCGGGGCGCGGCAGCGGCGGCAGCGTGGCGTTGACGTGGATGGGCACGACGGGTATGTCGAACGCGGGCGTCGTGTAGGCGAGCGGAATGATGAAGCCGTGGTCGAGTCGCCATTCATGGCTCACGGCGAAGTCGATCGCGTCGGTGAGCACCGTTCGACCCGCGATGTGGTCGGCGAGCTCGCGATGCCCGACGACCTCGCAGTACTCCATGCCGAAGGTGCGCACCTCGTTCTCGAATGTGCCGTGGTAGCTGTCTGCTTTGCCGATGATGAACGCCGGGCAGTTGTCTGAGAAGAACTGGCGAACGTGGTCGGTGCCCACCTCGATGATGACGTCGACGCCGAGCTCGCGCATCGTGTCGCCGATGAGTGCGAAATTGGCCGCCACTCTCGTGAGGTCGTCGGGCATGGGCTCGCGCATCGTGCGCCAGAGCAGAGGGTTGTGCGGTGTTGCCGCGGCCATCACCAGTTGTGCCATGAGCGTTCTTCCGTCGTCAGAGCCCGAACAACGTGCGAGCGTTGTCGAGCAGAATCTTGCGTCGAGTGTCTGGTTTGAGCGGCAGCTCGTCGAATTCGGCCATCCACCGGTCGGCGGTCATGACGGGCCAATCCGACCCGAACAAGACCCGATCAGAGATGAGCGAGTCGGCATACTTGACGACCTCGGGCGGCAGGTACTTCGGCGCCCATCCCGAGAGGTCGAGGTAGACGTTCGACTTGTGCCACACCATCGCCAGGTTCTCGAGGTGCCACGGCCACGCAGGGTGGGCGCTGATGATCTTCAGGTCGGCGAAGTCGGCAGCGACATCGTCGATGTACGGAACCGGCTTGGCGTACTCGAGCCGATACCCTCCCCCGCCGGGGGTGCCTGCTCCCGCTCCCGGAAAGCCGCAGTGGAACATCACGACCAGTCCGAGTTCTGAGCACACCTCCCAGATGGGGTAGAACCGTCGATCGTTGGCCAGAAACTTCTGCCGAGAAGGGTTCAGCTCGCCGACGCCCTTGATGCCGAACTCGCCGTGCATGCGCCGGATCTCTTCGATCGCCGCCTCGCCCTTCCACGGGTCGATTCCGGCGAAGGCGATGAAGACATCAGGATGCTCGGCTTGAGCTCGGCCCAGCAGATCGTTCGGCGCCCCCTTGATGCCACTGGTCGTCTCAGAGTCTGAGTTGACGATGACGGCCATCATCTTGCGCTCGCGATAGGCATCGGCCTGCTCGGCGAACGAGACCACCGGTCGCTCGCGGCCGAAGTGCTTCGACATCTGGGCATGCCGAGAGCCCATGGCGGCAATGAACTCTGCCGTCTGCGGATGCGTATGCACATCGATGGCCACGATGTCGTCGGCGATGGTCACGAGCGTGCTCCTTCAGTGATGGGCAGGTCGGCGAGCACTGCTGCGGTGTCGGCCCCGAGCAGGGGCGCAGCGCGGTACACGGGTCGTGCCGATGCGGAGAAGTCGACGGAGTGCCGGGGAATCCGCACCGTGGTGCCGTCAGGCTGGGTCAGATTCTCGACGAGCTCCATGGAGGCGATCTGCGGGTCATCGAAGAGGTCTGCGACGGTGTTCAGCGGACCGTGCGGAATGTCTGCCGCCTCGAGCCGTGAGAACCACTCCGCTCTCGGGCGCGTGCTCATGACGCTCTTCAACTCGCGATCGAGCTCGTCGTAGTGACGAACTCTGCCTTCGCGACTGCTGAAGCGGTCATCGTCAGCCAGGTCGGGGCGCTCGATGACGTCGAGCAAGCCCGTCCAGAACTTCTCGGGCACCGACAGGTGCACGATGAAAGCTCGGCCGTCGCTGCCGGTGAATCCGTAGGCCTGCGCGCGACGCGGGCGGGAGTCGGGGTGCGACACTTCACCGGTCTGCAAGAAGGTCGATGCCGACTCGGTGAGAAAGTCGATGAGCGCCCCCACCATCGGAACAGAGATGCTCTCTCCGACCCCTGTTCGCCCTCGCGCCACGAGCGCGGCGAGCACCGCCTGTGACGCTGCCTGACCCGCGAGCAGGTCTGAGAACGCCGGGCCGAGAGGGCGCACCGAGTCGGCGGGCACGATCTGGCTGTACATGCCGCCGACGGCCGAGATCACCGTGTCGTAGCTGGGGCGCGCCGCCATCGGACCGACCGAGCCGAACCCCGTGATCGCGCAGCTGATCAGGCGAGGATTTCGCTCGGCGAGCACCGCTGGCCCGAAGCCGAGGCGATCGGCAACACCTGGCCTGAAGTTCTCGAGCAGCACGTCAGCGCTCTCTGCCAGGCTGAGCAGTGCGCTGAGGCCCTCGTCGGTCTTGAGATCGAGCACCACCGAGCGCTTGTTGCGGTTGTAGGCGGCGAACTGGGGGCTGTAGCCCTCGGTTCCCTGCCACCGGCGCATCGGGTCACCATCAGGTGCCTCGACCTTGATGACATCGGCACCCAGATCACCGAGCAGCTTCGCGGCGTACGGCCCGGCGATGTACTGCCCGAGCTCGATCACTCGAATGCCCTGCAACGGCCCAGAGGGGGCCAGTATGGTCTCTGTCACCGTGTGAGCTCCTCATCGTCGGCGGCACGAATCGGCTCTGGCCGATCATCAGCAATGATGCGCGCGCCCTGCCGGACGAGCACGTGAGTGGGGGCAGCGGTCGAGACCAGAGACGTGAGCGGGCATCGCGAGATCGCTGATCGCACGATCGACAGCGAACTCGTCGCCGAGCCCTCTCGAAGGGTCACGTCGACGACGAACCACTGCGGGTGTGCGGGCACATCGGCGATCGCGTTCTCGCCACGCATGTCGAGCATGGTGCGAATGGTGAGGTCGGCGATCTCGACCCGCTCGCTCTGCTCGTCGGCGATCTTGACGACCCAGCCGATGAGACAGGCAGCCATGCCCGCCAGCAAGTACCTCATCGGGCTCGGGCCGAGTTCGCTGCCTCCGCGTTCGAGAGCCTCGTCGCTGACGAGGTGCCATTGCCGACCGTACTGCTCGAACTCGACATCGACCGCGAGAGTGCCCGTCGGGCGAGCGGTCACCCACGGACGCCGTCTCACGAGTGCGATATCGGTCATCGCCTGCGAGGCGACCGCGGCACGAGCACGAGCGAGGTCACGTTTCTGGGCGGCAGCCTGGCGGGCGTCAGTCGACGACATGCACGATCACCTTTCCTCCGCGAGTGCGCTTTCCGAACGAACGGTATGCCTCGATCGCGTCGTCGAGTGCGATGTGCCTCTCGATATTCGGCACGACAGCGCCTCGAGCAACCAGGTCGATCGCTTCGCGCGCCTCGCCCAGGTTGGCGCTGGCCGTGCCGACGACACTGCGACGGCCCAGATACAGCGACCGAAGATCGAGGGTGATCTCGGGGTCGACGGTCGCCGAGCAGAAGACGAGTCGACCACCCCACCCGAGGGCTCGAACGCAGACTGCGGCGATCGACCCGTTTCCGGTCGCGTCGATGGCGGTGTCGACACCGTCTGGTGCGCTCGCCCGCACGCCCTCGAGCAGCTCTTCTGGGGTGCTGTGCAGCACCGTGGTGACGCCGGCGGCAACCACGGCATCACTGCGCCGGACTGCTGCGATCACGCGCGCACCAGCCGATGCCGCCAACTGAACGGCGGCAGAGCCCAGAGCTCCTCCCGCGCCGGTGACGAGCACCGTGCGCCCCGGGCCCACGCCATTCGCCGCGTTGAGCGTGTGCAGCGCGATCGGCACGCTGTGAATTGCGGCGGTGGCGGTGGCGAAGTCGAGGTCGCCGATGGCGATGGCGTTGCGGTACGGCACACTCACGAACTCTGCCGCGCCGCCGTCACGATGCACGCCGACAACGGTCTGACGCGGGCAGTCTCCTTCGCGACCCTCGGCGCAGTAGCTGCACTCGCCGCACGCGATGTTGGGCTTCACGACGACGCGCATCCCGATCAGGTCACCGGGAACATCGACGCCCTGAGCGACGACGATGCCGGCCGGGTCGATGCCGAGCACTCTCGGCAACCTCGCCTGATGGCCGGGGCCGACGCCGGCGATCACGTTGAGGTCGAGTTGGTTGATGGCGACCGTGCGAACCTCGATGAGAACCTCGTCACCCGAGACCTCGGGTGCCGGCACCTCGGCGAGCGTGAAACCCGCCTCGCCCGGTTCTCGAACAATCACTGCACGCACGGAGCGCCTTTCAGGTCGATCGATGTGAGGATGGAGGGAGGGCGTGGGAGTGTTCTCTCTACACTCCCACGCCCGTCGTCAGAGGGTTACTCTGCCGACCTCTGTGCGCGTTCGAGGTTGACGGTGTTGGTGTACACCGACCACTCGGGCGCCTCAGCGCCCTCAGCCTCGAGCGCCTCGCGGAAGCTCGCCTCGTTGAGACCCATGTCGGTGTCGTACAGCAGCGGACCGTATGCGTACACCAGATCGGTGCGCATGGCGTCGGTCACGGTGAAGTCGAGGCCTTCCATGAGTTCGAGAACGTAGTCTTTCTGCGACAGATCCTTGTAGATCTCAATACCCTTCATGGTCGCGCGAATGAAGCGCGCGAGCGTGTTCGGGTTCTGCTCGACCCAGCTCTCGGTCGCGGCCAGCGAGTCGTTCGGCCACTCTTTGAGCTCTTCGAGGATGAGGTATCCGTCAGCCTCTTCGATCAGCGGGATGTGGCGCGGGAAGAGCACCGTCATCTCGACCTGCCCCTGAACGAAGTTCTCGACCCATGCGTTCGAGAAGCCCGGAGGGAACACGGCCTGGAAGTTCACACCGCTCAGGTCGAAGCCAGCCTCGGCCAGCAGCGTCTCGCGCAGCTCAACGCGAGGGGTTCCGGGCGCGTCGCCGAGAATGATCTGCTTGCCTTCGAGGTCAGACGGCTGCTGCACCGAGTTGCGCGCCGCGATCAAGAACGGCTCGCGCTGGCGGTATCCGGCGACGATCGTGATGCCCGTGCCGGCAGCGGCAGCGTCGACGAGGTTGACCGAGCCGTCGACCGCGAGGTCGAGGCTGCCGCCGACGAGTCCCTCTCGGGCGTTGTCGGCGTCGATGATCTCGATCGTGAGGCCCTCTTCCTCGTAGAACCCTTGATCGATGGCGATGCGCACTGGCGCCTGGCTGTCGACGTTCGGAGCGGAGAGGGCGATGGTCAGTGTGGTCTTCTCGGGCTCGCCGATCGGAGTGTCGACCGTGATCGCGTCGTCGGGCTGCTCGCCCGGCTCGGCGGGCGCGCTGCAACCGGCAAGAGCGAGAACTCCGACCAGAGCTGCGCCAATGAAGCTCTTTCTCATGGTGCCTACTTTCTCTCTAAGGGATGGTGCGATGTCCCCGCCCGAAAGCGGAGTCTGGGGGGTCACGACTTGGCCACACCTTCGATGTACCAGGGCGCGACGATGCGACGCAGAAGGTTCAACAGACCCATGCCGACGAGCGCGATGACCACGAGCATGATGGTCAGCCCGATCGCTGACGCAAGGTCGAGATCACCCGCCCGGCGCCTGATCAAGAACCCGATTCCTTCGCTGCCGCCGATGAACTCACCGACGACGATGCCGATCATGGCTCGTGCGACACCCATGCGAAGGCCTGTCAAGATGAGCGGCAGGGCGGCCCAGAGCTCGACCTTGAAGAAGATCTGAGCCGACGAGGCGCCGTAGACGCGGGCAGCCTTCACCACCGATCGGTCGACACCTCTGATGCCGTCCATCGTGCTGATCGCGACGGGGAAGAACGCGAGCAGGAAGATGATGAGAATCTTCGGGCCGTTGCCGAACCCCAACCACAGCACGAGCAGGGGCTGGAACGCGATGCGCGGCGTCGCATAGAGGGTCCAGAACGGGCCCCCGACGATGTCGTAGAACAGCTTCGACCTGCCGAGCAGCAGCCCGGTGAAGACACCGAGCACCGCAGCGATGATGAAGCCGACGGCTGCGTTGTAGCTCGAGTACCAGAAGCTGCCCCAGAGAACTCCAGACTCGCTCATACCCACCAGCGCCATCCAGACGTCGCTGGGCGGCGGCAGGAAGGTCGGGTTCCAGAGCTCGAGGGTTCCTTGCACGAGCTGCCAGACGGCGATGAACAAGATCACCTCGCCGGCCACTGCCCACTGCCACCGCGACGCGATGAAGAACGACACGACGGGGTTGCGTCGCGGCGCATCGCTCAGCGTCGCGATTCTCAGGGTGGGGGTGCTCATCGCGCACTCACCTCTCTCCACTTTCCGATTCGTCGTTCGAGGGCGTCGGCCGCGCTCACCATGATCACGGCGACGATGATGAAGAAGATGATCGCTGCGAAGGCCTGATTCGTGCGGAATCGGGCGAGCGAGACGACGATCAACGAGCCCATGCCGCTGGGAGACCCGACCATCTCACCGATGAGCAGACCGATGAGGCTCGTCGGAACCGCGAGTCTGATGCCGCCGATGATGTACGGCACTGTCCACGGCAGCCTGACCAGCAGATAGGTCTGCCAGCGCGACGCACCATACACGCGCGAGGCGCGCATGAGCGAGGGGCTCACGCCCGCGACCCCCGCGACCGTGTTGAGGGCGATCGGGATCGCCGCGCTCAAGAACACGAGCACGATGTTGGGCGCGATGCCGAACCCGAACCAGACCCCGATGATGGGCTGAATGGCCACGAGCGGCGTCGCCCACGCGGCCCAGAGCAGGGGCATTCCCAACTTGTATGCCACATGGAGTGAGCCGACGAGCAGGCCGACGATGACGCCGACGATGAGACCCAGACCGTAGCCGATCACCCAGGTGAGCGCGCTGTGGCCCATGTTGTTCCAGAGCACTCCGGCGTCGGCGAGCTCGCCGTAGCCGACCAGGACGTCGGCCGGTGCCGGCAGAAACACGCGGCTGACCAGTTCTAGGTTGACGACAGCGATGTGCCAGATCGCGATGATGAGTGCGAAGTCTGCGATCGTGAACCAGAGCCCGCGGCGGCTCCGCAGCCGCTTCCAGGTGCCGACCCGCACTGCTGCGGGAGCGGTGATCGCTGTCATGCTCGTTCTCGCACGGCGCTCGTGGCCTCTTTCTCGAGAGCCGACCACAGGTGATCGCGCAGTTCGAGATAGCGCGGCTCTGACTGCGCGCCGCGCTCAGAGCGCGGTCGCTGCATGTCGACGTTGTGCACCTCGAGCACCGAGCCGGGGTGCGACTTGAACACGACCACGCGATCGCCGAGCAGAATGGCCTCTTCGATCGAGTGCGTGATGAAGACCACTGTCTTGCCCGTCAGCGCGATGAGCTTCTCGAGCTCTGAACGCATCACTTCACGAGTCAGGGCGTCGACTGCGCCGAGCGGCTCATCCATGAGCAGAATGCGCGGCTCGGCGACAAGGGCTCGGGCCAGACCGACTCGCTGCTGCATGCCCCCCGAGAGTTCGCGCGGGTAGGCCTTCTCGAACCCGCCGAGGCCGACGAGCTCGATCGTCTCTTGAATCTTGTCGTGCATCGACGAGCCCGCGAATCGCTTCTGCATCTCGACGCCGAACCGCACGTTGTCGTAGACGGTGCGCCACGGGAGCAGTGCATAGTCTTGAAAGACCACGGCGCGGTCGGGGTTCGGGCCGGTGACGGGCTGACCATCGACCAGCACTTCGCCCTCTGTGGCTTCGACGAGACCGGCGATGACATTCATCACCGTCGTCTTGCCGCAGCCGCTCGGCCCGAGCACCGTGACGAACTCGCCCTGATCGACGGTGAGATTGACGTTCTCGACTGCCGTGAGGGTTTGCCCTGTGCGGGCGATGTTGTAGCGCACCGTGAGGTTCTTGACCTCGATCAACGGCCGCTTCGCGTCTGAAGCCTGTGACGCCATGGGAGCTTCCTAACTGTTGTCGACTTGTGGCGGAGGAGCTGAGGGCCGAGTCTGGAATCCTGGATACAGGATTCCAGACTCGTGCCGGTTATCGCATTTTCGGAATGACTTCGTTACCTAGAAGTTCGATCTGGTCGAAGTATCGGTCAAATTTGAAACGGAAGTCGAAGACGAGGTGCTCGACACCGAGCGCTTCGAACTTCTTCAGTTCGTTGACCGCTTCGTCAGGGTTGCCGACGATGAGCTGCCCCTCGAGGTCTTCCACCGTCTCGAACGAGCCCGACGGCGGCTTCACCGCGAACTTCGCCTTGTTCGCCCAGGCGAGCAGGCCGGGAATGTTGACATGCTTGAGGGCCTCGTCGCGAGTGGACTCGATGCTCGTCGGCGGGATGACGGCGACGGTGGGCATCGCGCGGCCCGCCTCGGCCGACAGCTCTCTCATGTTGTCGATGCGCTTCGCCATCGTGTCGAGCGAGATGCGCCCGGGCATCCAGCCATCGGCGTACTCGACTGCGAGTCGGGCTGATCGCGGAGTCGCTCCGCAGTACCAGAACGGAATGCGACCACCCACGGGCTTGGGCTCGATCGTCACGTTCTCGAATGAGAACACTCCGTCGTCGTACGTCACATCGTTCTCGGTGAAGACGCGCTTGAAGATCTCGGCGTTCGACCGCACGAGCTCGACCCGGTCGAGGTCTCCCCACCCGATCGCCTCGAACTCGTGGTCGAAGGTACCGGCACCGAACCCCAGAATGAGGCGGTCGCCGAGCAGCTGGGTCATGGTGCCCGCCATCAGAGCTGTCACGAGCGGGTGGCGGAACGGGATGAGCGAGCCCGTACCCAGCTCGAGCTTCTCGGTCACGGCACCGATCGCGGTCAGCGTGACCATGGCGTCGTAGAAGGTGCGGTTGGGCTTCTCCATCTCGCCGTGCGGCTCGAAGACCAGGTGATCGCGCACCCAGACAGAGTCGAAACCCATCTTCTCGGCGAGGATCGAGCCCTCGAGAAGCTTGTCTTTGCTCGCGTGCTCGCCGAAGTGCGGCAGCAAGAGTCCGAATTTCATCGTGCGTTTCCTTCTCTGTCAGTGCTCGACAGCGCGAGCTTTCCGGTGCCGGGGGCGCCGGTGACGACCCCCTCGGCGAATACTTCGATGCCCCGCACGTAGGTGCGGTCGACGCGGGCCGAGATCTCGCGGCCGTCGTAGCAGGTCCACCCGATGCGCGAGAGAGCGCCCTCGTGGGTGATCGTCCACGGTGAGTTCATGTCGGCGACGACGATGTCGGCGTCGGCCCCCACCTGCAGCGAGCCCTTCACCCCGCCCAGACCGAACGCCTCTGCCGGCTTCGCCGCGACCATGTCGACGACGCGATCGAGCGTGAGCTCGCCCTTGTTGACCGCGTCGAGCATGAGCGGGTAGTAGTACTGGATGCCGGGGGTGCCGGTGTGGGCGCTCCACATCTCCGTCCAGCCGACTTCTTTCTCTTCGCGAGTGTGCGGGGCGTGGTCTGACGACGCGATGTCGATGGTGCCGTCACGCATGCCCTCCCAGATCGCGGCCCGCGACTCATCGGGCACCCAGTACGACAGCGCATAGGGGCCGAGCGTCTCGACGTCGTTCCACGTCGACAAGAACGGCGCCCAGTGGTTCACTTCGCACGTCACGTCGATTCCGCGCGACTTTGCACGCCGCACGGCCTCGATCGAGCGCGGAGTCTGAATGTGCGCAATGTGAATGGGGCACCCCGAGGCCTCGGCGAGCCTCAGCACGACGTCGATCGCGGTATCCCAGATCACCCCTTCACGGGCGGCATAGGCCTGCGCGTAGCCCTGGGGAGTGTTCTCTCCGCGTGCCAAGAACGCGCCCTCGATGTAGTCCATGAGCGCCTGGTCGTGAGGGTGGATGATGAAGCGCTTGCCCGTCGTGGCGATCTCGTCCATGAGCTGCAGCAAGTGACCGTGATCGTGCATGCCCGTGCCCGCGGGGTGCGGGTAGGTGCGGCCGGTGTCGACGACCATGTAGATCTTGTAAGCGCGAATGCCCATCTCGCTCATGCCGACGACCTCGTCGAGCTTGGTCGGCGCGGGGTTGTGGTTGTAGTCGACGATCGAGCTGGCTGCATACATCGAGAAGACATCGCGCAGCGTCGCCGTGTCGGTCGTCGGGGGGTTCAGGTTGGGCATTCCGAAGATCGTCGTCACTCCGCCCGCTGCCGCCTGCTCGGTCGTGGTTCGAATGTCTTCTTTGTGCGTGTAGCCGGGCTCGCGAGTGTGCACGTGCACGTCGACCATGCCCGGCAGCACGAGCTTGCCCGTGACGTCGACGGTGGTCGCTGCGTCGATGGCGGTCTCGCGCGACACGATACCGGCGATGCGCTCGCCGCTCACCAGCACGTCTGCGTCGAGAAGCCCGTTCGGGGTCGCCACGCGGCCCCCGGTCAGTCGAAGATCGATGGTCACTGCGAAGCCTCCAGTTGTTCGATGGTTTCGCCGGCTGCGTCCGGCACGGTGGTGCGAATCTCGACGTCGGCCGGTCGAACATAGCGGTCGAACCACTCCACGATGCGAGGTGTGGTGTGCTCCCAATAGCGGTCGTACGCGGCGTAGTGCGTCGTGTGGTTCTGCATGATCAGCGACTTCGGCCCGCGAGCAGCCTCGTAGAGCGCCTCGGCGTGATCAGTCGGGGTCGTCGCGTCGCCCGCCACACCGATGACCATGAGCGGTGTGGTCAGCTCGCGTGCCGCGACGATCGGCTTGTAGGCGATGATCTCTTCGGCTGCCGCGAGCGAGATCGACGTGGGAATCTTGTCGTCGACGTCGGCCTTGATCGTCGTCGCCCGACGCTCAGGGGTCGGCACCATGATCTCTTCGCGAGGGTGCACCCGGCGCCCCTCGCCCGTCAGCACCCGCTGACGGCGGTCGTCGTCGAGCGCCGCGAGGTAGGCGAGCCATTCGTGCTCTTGCCGCATGCGGTGCAGCCAGTCTTCGCCGTCGGCGACCGGCACCTGGCTCACCGCTGCCTTCACGCGAGCATCGGCACCGGCGAGCAACACTGCGTTGCCACCGCCCGTGCCGCCGGTGCCGAAGGTTCCGATCGCGTCTGCGATCACGTCGTCGCGCGTCGTGAGGTAGGTGACGGCGTTGACGAGGTCTTGCAGCTGTCGCGAGGGCGACAGCACTCCGCGGTCTCCCCCAGACTCACCGAACCCTCGGTAGTCGACGATGAGCACCCCGAAGCCTGCCGCGACGAGTGCCTCGTGATACCGCACGTACAGCTTCGCGTCTTTCAGACCGAGCCAGCCCGGACCTTGCACGATGGCTCGGTAGGGGCCAGCAGTCTCGGGAGTTCGCCAGATGCCGGCGATGCGATCGCCCTCGCTGTAGAACTCGACAGCGGTTTCTCTCATGGGATCCTCATTCGTGAGTGGGGTGGTCAGCGGTGGTCAGCGGTGCAAGCGGGGTACGACCTCGCGAGCGAAGACGTCGAGCCATTGGCTCTGGTTGCGCCCGACGTTGTGCAGGTAGACGCGCGTCGCGCCCGCGTCGAGGTATGACTGGATGCGCGCACGGTGCTCATCGGGGTCACTCGAGATGAGCATCCGCTCGGCGAAGTCTTCTGGCCTGACGAGCTTGGCCAGCTGCTCGAAGTCGTAGGGGCTGCGAATGTCGTTCTTCGGAAACTTCATGCCGCCGTTGGGCCATTCGACGAGCGCGCTGCGCAGCGCTTCGTCGTAGTCGTCTGCCCACGAGAGATGCAGCTGCAGAATCTTCTCGGGCTCGGGCTTGCCTGCCTCACGAGCGCCTTCATCGGCGCGCGCGTAGAGCTGCGCGACCTTCTCGACAGGCGCGCCAGGGGTGATGATGCCGTCGACCTCGCGCCCTGCGCGCTTCGCGGTCAACGGTCCGGCCGCAGAGACGTAGATCGGGGGCCGCTCGTCGAGGGTCCAGAGCCGAGTCTTCTCGAGCGTGAAGCTCTCGCTCTTGTGCTTGACCTCTTTGCCTGAGAACAGCTTCTTGATGATCTCGATCGCTTGCCACAGCCGTTCGAGCCGGTCTGAGGCCTCTGGCCAGTAGCCGCCCACGATGTGCTCGTTGAGTGCCTCCCCCGAACCGAGCCCCAGCCAGTGCCGCCCGGGAAACATCGCGGCGACGGTGGCACTCGCCTGCGCGACGACCGCCGGGTGCGTGCGGAACGACGGGCAGACGACGCCGGGGCCGAGATTGCCGGTCGTGCGCGAGGCGATAGCGGTGAGCAGACTCCAGATGTAGGGGGCATGGCCCTGCGCGGGCACCCAGGGCTGAAAGTGGTCTGCCGCCATGACGCCCGAGAAGCCGACCGCCTCGGCCTTCGCGCACAGCTCGATCAGCTCAGTGGGGTGGAAGCGCTCGCTCATCGCGGCGAAGCCCACACTCACCTCTGCCACGGCTACTCCTCGTCATCGGGGGCGGCCGTTCAGTCGGCCTGAGGAGAGTATGCCGCATTCTGTATCCAGAATCCAGTACCCGGTAAAAAGAGTGCTCCTCGACCCTCCCGGCACTCGCCGAAGGGTGAGAAGACAGGCGCCTCGGAGTCGGCTCAGGTGCGCACGCGGTGCGCGCGCTCGCGGTCGATCATCGTGAGCACGCCGTCGCGCACGTGGCCGAGGTGGTGCCGCAGGGCGTCGAGCGCCGCCTCGACGTCACCCGTGATGACGATGTCGACGAGCTCACGGTGCGAGTGATCGTGCTCGTCGGCGATGCGCCAGCCCAGCATGTAGCGGCCGACCTTGAGTCTCAGGTCTTCGATCATCTCCCACAGCACAGGGTTGTTCTGGCTGTCGTAGAGCACTGCGTAGAACTCTTCGCGAGCGCGCACGAAGTCAGCGCCCTCGTGCTCGGTGTCAGACGTGTCGGCGAGCATCTCGAGTCGCGCGATCCGCTCAGCATCCATAGTGGCCATCGACTTCACGAGCGCGTGCTGCTCGAGCAGAATGCGCAATTCGTAGATCTCGGCCACCTGCTCGGGCGAGAGCGAGCGCACCACGGCGCCCTTGCGGTCTTGCATCTCGATCAGCCCGTCAGCTTCGAGTTGAATGAGCGCCGACCGCACAGGAACGCGAGACACTCCGATCGCCTCGGCAAGCGTTTCTTGCCGCAGCTTCTCCCCCGGTGAGAACATGCCGGTCAAGATCGCTTCGCGCAGCACGTCGTAGACCATCGAGCCGACCGATCGATACCCGATCGCGGCTCGGCTCGCGAGCCCCTGCAAGCCGGGCAGCCCTTCTGGAGTCGTCGAGCTCGACTCTGAGGGTACGGAGGTCTTCTCCGCTGCCATGGGGTTCCCTTCGTCAGGAGCGTTCACGATCGTGCACTCTGCGCAACGAATACGGTATCCCGAAAGTCGCTCAAACCGCAGTCTCGCATTGTGTATACTGTATCCAAGACCGTCTGCCTGATGCTGGCTGACGCAGGAGCGCCCACTGTGAGGCCCCCGGTCGCCGATGTTCTCTCGGCTGCTCACCGACCACGCCCACTCACACCCGGGAGCCTCATGCGCACTCCACTCAGCCTGACTGCCATCGTTGTCGCCTCTGCACTCGCACTCGCCGGGTGCACCTCCGGTGCCACCGGCGCTCCAGCGGCAGACGATCAAACTGCACGCGACCTCGGCGTCGTGATCGACAACTGCGGCACCGAAGTGCGCATCGACTCACCGCCCCAAAGGGTCATCACCGTCAAGTCGTCCACGACCGAGCTGCTGCTCGCTCTCGGTCTGGGTGATCGCATCATCGCCCACGCCTTTCCCGACGGCCCGATCGCCGAGCAGTGGCAGCCGACGAACGAGATTCCGCTGCTGTCTGAGTCGGCTCCGGGGCGCGAAGCGGTGCTGGCTCTCGAACCCGACCTCGTCTTCGCGGGGTGGGAGTCGGTGTTCAGCGCCGACAGCGCAGGCGAACGGTCGGCGTACGCCGCGCTCGGCATCGACACCTACGTCGCTGCGAGCGCCTGCAAAGGAGAGCTGCATCAACCCGAACGCATGACCGTCGCCGAGCTCGAGCGCCAGATTCGCGAGGTTGCGAGCATCTTCGCCGCCGACCCCGAACCGTTCATCGCCGAGCAACGGCAGACGCTCGACTCGATCGACGTCGACTCGCGCGCCCTCACGGCACTCTGGTACTCCTCCGGCAGCGAGACTCCCTACGTCGGAGCGGGAATCGGCACACCGCAGCTCATTCTCGACCTGGTGGGCCTCACCAACATCGCTGCCGCTGTCAGCGACACCTGGACCTCGATGAGCTGGGAGGCCATCGTCGACGCCGACCCCGATGTCATCGTGCTCGTCGACGCGAGCTGGAACAGCGCAGTCGAGAAGATCGCACGACTCGAGAGCAACCCGGCGACCGCTCAGCTCGCGGCCGTGCAGAACCAGCGCTACCTCGTGATCCCCTTCGCCTCGACCGAGGCGGGAGCACGCACCGCGTGGGCGGCCGCCGACCTCGCCGTGCAACTCTCGACGATCACGGTGCGGTGATTCGGATGCTCGCGCCCCGCCCGGCTCGACCCCAGCTGAACCCCGCTCCACCGGCAGTGGCTCGCCCACGAGCGCGCAGACGCTCGACGACAGTGATGGCGATCGCCGGCGCAGCCGCGCTGCTCGCCTCGATCGTGCTCGGCATCGTCGTCGGCCCCGCCGACATCGGTGTCGGCGAGCTCGCGACCATCCTGGTCGACCGCGTGCTGGGTGCGAATGCCGAGAGCGCTCTGCGATCGAGCATCGTCTGGGATCTCAGAGTGCCGAGGGTGCTCACCGCCGCCGCAGTGGGCGCAGGGCTCGCGCTGTGCGGCGCCGTCATGCAGGCGGTCACGCGCAACCCACTGGCAGACCCCTATCTGCTCGGACTCAGCGCGGGTGCGTCTCTGGGCGCCGTCGCGGTGATCGTGCTCGGTTTCGCCCTCGTGCTGCCGCTCGCCGCCTTCATCGGAGCCCTGGTCGCCCTCGTCGCCACGCTGATGATCGCGCGGCGTGGCGGCGTCGTGACGCCGGCACGCACCGTGCTGGCGGGGGTGGCCGTCTCGGCCCTGTTCGGCTCGCTGACGAGCTTCGTCATCTTCTGGAGCGCCACCGGAGACTCGTACCGAGAGATTCTGGGCTGGCTGCTCGGCACGCTCGGCGCAGCCACCTGGCACAGCGTCTCGATCGCGGGCGGAGCAGTGATCGTGATCGGGGGGCTGCTGCTCGGCAGCGGGCGCCTGCTCGACGCCTTCGCCTTCGGAGACCGTTCTGCCGCCATGCTCGGCGTGAATGTCGACCGCACCCGACTCGCCTTGCTCGTCGCGACGGCGCTGCTCACGGGAGCGATGGTCGCGGTGAGCGGCTCGATCGGCTTCGTGGGGCTCGTGCTGCCGCACATGGTGCGCCTCGTCGCGGGCGCGGGGCATCGAGTCGTGCTACCCCTCGTCGCCCTGTGGGGCGCGACGTTTCTCGTGCTCGCCGACACGCTCGCCCGCACGGTGTTCGAGCCGCGCGAACTGCCGGTCGGCGTCATCACAGCCCTCGTCGGCGCGCCGATCTTCGCGCTGCTGCTGAGCCGCCGGGCACAGTCGAAAGGTCGACCATGAACACGCTGCAGGGTCTCGGCATGACGGTCAGCGCGAACGGAACGCTGCTCATCGACGGCATCGATGTGACGGGAGTCGCGGGATCGATCACCGCCGTCGTCGGACCGAACGGTGCGGGCAAGTCGACGCTGCTCGCTGCGATCGCACGACTGCAGGGAACCGGCGTCGTGCGCCTCGGCGGTGATGACCTCGACGCCCTCACTCGTCGCGAGCGCGCTCGACGGGTCGCGCTCGTGCAGCAGTCGACCGAGACCGAGGTCGATCTCTCGGTGCGAGAAGCGGTCGAGTTGGGCCGCACGCCGCACAGGAGCACGTGGGGTGACGACGACAACCCTGACGCCGTCGACGACGCCCTGCGCGCAGTCGGCATGCGGGCATTCGCCGATCGACCTCTCGCCTCGCTCTCGGGCGGTGAACGCCAGCGCGTGGCGGTCGGCATGGCCATCGCGCAGCAGCCGAGACTGCTGCTGGTCGACGAGCCCTCGAACCATCTCGATATCGCGGCGCAACTGGCCGTCATGTCGCTGCTGCGCGAGCTCGCCGACAACGGCACGACCATCGTGGTGGCGCTGCACGATCTCACCCTCGCGCTGCAGTTCAGCGATGCCGTTCTCGTGCTGTCGCGGGGCATCCGCATCGCATCAGGGCCGACAGCGCAGACGCTCACCGCCGACCTCATCAGCACCGTGTACGGGGTCGCAGCCAGCATCGTCGTCGATCCGGCATCGGGGCACCGCGCCATCTTCTACGCCCCGCGGGGCGAGGGCCCTGCACCGGTCGACGCTCAACCGGTCGAGGCTCAGTCGCGCACGCTCTCAGCGACGGCCGAGCGGTAGCCCTGCTCGTAGCCCTCGTCGTAGCCGCGCTGGTGCGCTTCAGCGGTGCCGAGCGAGAAGAGATCATCGTGCGCTGGCCTGACGAGTGATCGCGCGCCGGGCGCCTGCTCGTCGAGAAAGCGGTCGAGCCCTCGAATGACGGCGACCGGAACACCGCTGCTCTTGCCCTTCACGAGGTCGGCGGCTGCGGCGATCTCGTCGCCGACGGCCGGAGCGGTGACTTCGAGCAGCTTTCCGGCGGCGTCGTGCTGACCGCGCAGATCGTCGAGCAGGCGCACCCCGCTCGAGCCGATGACGATGTCGGTCTGCCCTTCGCGCCACGGCCGCCCTGCGGTATCGGTGATGACCACGCCCACCTCGCCGCCGACCGCCGCACCCACCGCCGCACGAATCGCCGCAGCACTCGCATCCGGGTCGAGAGGCAGCAGCAGCACGGTGCCATCGAGGGTGTTGCTCGCGTCGACACCGGCGGCGGCCATGACGAGCCCGAGTCGATTCTCGACGATGCGCGTCACGCCGCCGGGGTGCTCGCGCGTGGCCACGACGCGCACCGACTCATCGGTGATCGCCTGCTCTCGATCGGCCGCCTGCAGCATGCGCCCCTCTGCCTTGCTGACGATCTTGCTCGTGACAGCGAGAATGTCGCCGGGCTGCACCGCGTCGTGCGCTGCAGCAGTGATGATCGCCGCGAGGTCGTCCCCGACGGCGATCTCGGGCAGGCCGTCGATGCCGAAGATCGAGATCGGAGGAAGCGGGTTCGGCATGCTCCCATTCTCTCTCACCGGCCGGTGCGCCGAGCGCTCGCCCCTCACGCCACGAGGCGCGGCAGCACCTCGCGGCCGAAGACCTGCACGAACTCATCGTGATTGCGACCGACGTTGTGCAGGTAGAGGCGTGAGAACCCGAGGTCGAGGTATCGCTGGATGTTCGCCCGGTGCGCATCGAGATCGCTCGAGATGAGCATCCGTTCGTCGAAGTCTTCGGCGCGCACGAGCTTGGCGATCTGCTCGAGATCGTAGGGCGAGCGAATGTCGCTCTTGGCGAACCGCATGCCCGCTTGCGGCCACTCAGCGAGCGCGTTCGCCATCGCGGCAGCATCGGTGGGCGCCCAAGAGAGGTGGATGCGCACCGCATGCCGCACCGCATGCTCACGGTCGCGACCCGACTCTCGTGCACCCTCGGCGAACCGGTGCAGCAGCGCGCTCATCTTGTCGAACGGCACCGAGTCGATCAGCAGGCCGTCGGCGACCTGCCCCGCGCGCTTCGCCGTCACCGGGCCGGCCGTGGCGATGAGTATCGGCGGCGGCGCAGCGAGGCTCGACCACACGCGACTCGACTCGAGTCGATACCACGTGCCCTCATGCTTGACATCGCGGCCGCTCATCGCCGATGAGAACAGCTTCTTCACGATGGTGACTGCTTCGAACATGCGGTTGATGCGCTCGGCGGGCTCTGGCCAGTAGCTGCCGACGACGTGCTCGCTGATCGCCTCACCGCTGCCGAGGCCCAGCCAGTGCCGGCCGGGGTACAGGCTCTCGAGCGTCGCCGACGCTTGAGCGACAAGGGCCGGGTGCCAACGGTAGGTGGGTGCCAAGGCTCCCACACCCAGCTCGCCAGTCGTGTGCGCGCCGAGAGCCGACACGATGTTCCACACGAAGCCCGCCTGCCCTTGCGTGGGTGTGAACGGCTGCGCTGCGTCTGCCGCGATCACGCCACTGAACCCGTGGTGCTCGGCGAGAGTGGCGAGCCGCACCGCTTCGCGGGGCTCGAGCTGCTCGAGCGCAGTGGCGTAGCCGATGGCGGGTGCGGTCATGCGCCCATTCTGTCGGGTCGTCGTGACGTGCGTCAGAGGGGCGACTCGCCGCGGGCGAGCATCTCGACGAACGCGTCGAGCTTGCGCGCGCGGGTTTCGGCGCGAACGACGCCATTGAGGCGAAACACGATGCCGAAACGCACTTGAGCGCTGAGAGCCGCGTAGGTTGCGCTGGCGGCCGGCGACGCGTCGAGAGCGGCCTGCAGGTCGTCGGGCGTCACCATGCCCTTCTGCCGATAGGCGGCATCCCACCGACCGTCGGCCTTCGCACGCTCGACCTGCGCCAGCCCCGTCGGTCTCATCCGCCCCGCCGCGGTGAGTTCTTCGATGAACCCCACGTTGCGCTGCGACCAGACCGACCGGGGTCGCCGCGGGGTGAAGACCTGCAACGAGTAGTCGTCATCGAGCCGGTAGATCTGGCCGTCGATCCAGCCGAAGCACAGCGCCGACTCGAGTGCTTCGCCATAGGTGATGCCCGGTGCGGTCGATCGCTTCTTGCGCATCTTCAGACGAACGCCCACGTGATCGACGTTGGCGTCGAGCCACTGCTCCCATGACGCCACGCTCTCGAAGAGCAGGATGGGCTTCTCAGAGTTCGCGACCACGGTGTCAGCGTAGGCGCGAGGTGCGACGCCTGCTACTCGGGCTTCGTCGCGACCCCATCGATCCAGAGAGTATCGCTGGCGTCGCGGTGAGTTCCGGTCGAACCGACGTGCTTCGCGTCGATCGTGGTGCCCTTCTTGATCACGTGCACCATCGCCATGCCGTGACCTCGGCCGAGCTGGTACTCGTCAGCGAGCCACTGCAGAATCACGCCGGCCTTGACACTCGCATCGTCGAAACCCTTCGCTACCGCTTCGTCGAGAATCGCCCGTGGCGTCTTGCCCGTCTTCGCCTCGATCGCATCGAGATACGCCTGAAATGACATCGCTCTTCCTCTCACGTGACCCGCGCCGTGCGCGACCAGCACAGATGCACTGTAGGAGATCGGGGCGCGACGGTGAAGAAAAGGCGCCCTATGCGCGCGAGAACAGACGGGCGAAGAAGCCCGGCTCGTTCTCGTGACCCTGGCACCGGTCACGCTGCGCGACTCCTCTCATGACCTGATTGACGTGCTGGCCGCACCCCGTCCAACTGGCTTTGCCGCACTTGCGGCAGGTGATCTTCTGGCACATCATGGCTCCCTTCGACATCGTCTGCACCACTCTAGCGCATACCCCCTGGGGTATTCATTGATCCGGCCTCACCGCCGGTCATGTAACGAACTGGCAACGGTCGCGACGCGCCACGGATGAGGTCGTTGCGCGCGGCACGGAAAAGGCGCTAGATTCTGCGAGCGCCATACGACGAAAGGAGGCCGCGGAATGTTGATCATCACCCAGGGGATCGCCCCCTTCACCGCCGGCTTCGTCGGCGACCTCACCGCCTGATCGGGCCGCAGCGACTCTGACGCCGCCCGTTCATCCGGTGGCGACGCTCTCGAAGCCCGATTCGACCCAGCTCGAATCCGCCACGGCTCTGACGCCCGCACCCCACCAGGTCGCACACAGCAGAGCCATCCCGCGACGCGCCCACGCAGGCACGCCGCGACCGCAGGCCGCGCCACCAGCGCGGTCACCCGTGCGAGTGCGCACTCACGCGCTCGACTGCAGTGAGGAATCTCTTGATGAACACCACCCTGGCGACCCCTGTGGGTCGCACCGAACACCAGCACCCGCCGAGTTCGACGAGCGATGCTTCGTGGCAACGGCAGCGCGTCGGCCTCGTCGACCGGCTCGCCCTGCGACTGGGCGTGGCACTCGTCGCGTGGAGCCGTCGCCCGCGCGAGCTCGACTCGCGAGACCGGCTGGCGCGACGCGTCGAGCGCGAGCTCACGACCGAGCAACGCGAGCGCCAGATGCAGCGACTCATGCTGCAGCTGCTGCCCCCACGGTAGTGATCGTGGATGGGGTGCTCAGCTGGGCGCCTGGGAGCTATCGGCCCCAGGCGCTCGGCGGTGCCGTGACCACCGGCACATCGGCGTACGACCAGTGCGCACCGTTGTTGTACATGCCCGTTGCCCAGCCCGAGAACCAGATCGCCCGCTCGACCTCGCTCGTGGGCGCCGACTCGTTGAGCGTGCGCACGATCTCGCGATACCGCGGCAGAGCGTGCAGCGCCTCGGCTGCGTTCTCGGCGGCATCGACGAGCGTCGCGTAGCGGCCCGTGCCCCCACCTCCGCCCGAGCCCCAGCCGTTGTTGAGGGGGTTGTTGCGGGTCCACCACCGGTCGACGTAGTTCTCTTGACGCATCCACCGCGTCACGACGATCACATTGCTGTCGGTGAGCGGAAACTCGCCCATGAGCAGCACGAGCTTCGCCCAGTCATGATTCGTGCCACCGGCGATGAACGTCTCATAGCCCGGCGTGGCACTGAAGTCATGGCGCTCGGCGATCGGCAGAGCATCCACCGCCGAGATCTGCACCTCGAGAGACTGAGCGTTCTCATCGATGTAGGCCGCGAAGAGCTCATCGCGAGTCGGGGTCGAGAAGCCCATGCTGGCCAAGACCACGAGGCTCGAGATGATCGAGACGAACACCGTACGGGTGCTCGACCAGACATGCCGCCGATAGCTCGACCCTCGCCTGACGTGACGGTGCTTCGACATGGTGTGGCATCCCCCGGTAGAGCGCGTGCGCGAGGTGACCGGCGCACGACAGTCTTCCAGTTTACCAGCGCCACCCTCATTCGACCGCGAACGACCCCGGCGGCGGAGGCGGCGGCGCATCTGGAGCCGCATTCGATGCGGGATGACGGCGCAGCAGGCCCATCAGGCTGAGGGCATTGATGACACGTTGCGCGGCATCGACCTCGACCTTGGCCTTCGCCGCCAGCTTCTCGACGACCATGAACCCCCGGGCACTCACCTTCACGATGTGCTGCTGCTCGGCGGTGATCGACAGCTTCTCGAACTCGGGCCAGCGATACAGTCGGTATCGGTCGCCAGCGCGAAGCCACGACGCGCGACCGCCGTCGAAGGCACGGGTGCCGATGAGCCACAGCAGCTCTTCGAGAGGGCGCCCGGCGAAGGCCGGTCGCACGTATGAGTAATCGGCTCCGGCGAACGCAGGAGCAGCCTCTTCGAGCGCCGTCGTGCCGATGGCCACCGAGCTCGGCGACAGCGGCAGATCATCCAGGGGCAGGCTCCAGCGATACACATAGCCGCGCAGGTCGATGAGCATCGGCTCGAGGCCCTCGGGCTGCAGGCTCACGAGCATGGCGCTCGGCATGCGTCGTGCGGCATGAATCGCCATCGCAGCTCCCGTCCACCCCGACGGCAGGGGTGGCACAGGTGCTGGCTCGCTCATGACACTGACGCTAGGGCGGCAGTGTTCGTGCCTCGTTCCGCGCAGGTTGCGCTTGTGTTACGCGAGCCCCCGCAATCGGGGGGCAAGGTCGCGCTCGAACAGCTCGAGGAAGCGCCGCTGGTCTTGCCCGGGAGCATGGAACACCAGGTGGTTCATGCCGTAGTCGACGTACTTGGCGACCTCGGCGACGACCGCGTCTGGGTCGTTGCCGACGATCCACCGCTTGGCGATCTGCTCGATCGGCAGCGCATCTGCCGCGCGTTCCATCTCGACCGGGTCGGTGATGTCGTGCTTCTGCTCGGCCGAGAGAGACAGGGGCGACCAGAAGCGAGTGTTGTCGAGCGCCACGTCGTAGTCGGTGTCGTACGAGAGCTTGATCTCGATCATGCGGTCGACGTCGTCTGCCGACTTGCCAGCCTGCTCGATGCCCTCCATGACGGCCGGAATCAGCTTCTCGGTGTAGAGCTCGACGCCCTTGCCCGAGGTGCAGATGAACCCGTCGCCGACCTTTCCGGCGAACTTCGCCACGAAGGGCCCGCCCGCTGCCACGTACACCGGCACCGGCACGTCGGGCCGGTCGTAGATCGACGCGTCGTGCGTCGAGTAGTACTGCCCGCGGTAGTTCACACGGTCTTCTGACCACAGTTGACGCATCAGCTCGATCGCCTCGCGCAACCGCCCGAAGCGCTCTTTGAACTCGGGCCATTCCTGCTCGCCCGCGCCCGCGAACCCGGTGGCGATCTCGTTGAGCGCTTCTCCCGTGCCCACCCCCAAGAAGATGCGGCCGGGGTACATGACGCCCATGCTCGCGAAGGCCTGGGCCAGCACAGCGGGGTTGTAACGGAAGGTCGGCGTCATCACCGACGTGCCGATCCGGATGCTCGAGGTGCGCTCGCCGACCGCCGACATCCACGTCAGCGAGAACGGAGCGTGCCCGCCGGTGTGCCGCCAGGGTTGAAAGTGGTCGCTCACGGCGACGCTCTGCATGCCGTGCGCTTCAGCCGCCACCGCGATCTCGACCAGCTCGCGCGGGTCGAACTGCTCGGCCGAGGCCTTGTATCCGAGAGTCAAGGGAAGAGTCATGGTCGCCATTCTTGCATACTGTATCCAGAATCCGCTATCTCAACGGCGTCGCCGCGCGGCCGAGTGTGACCAACCTAGCCACTGGCGCCCGTGACTGGGCTGGTGTTCACTGTGAGGTGGTCGCGCAGGTGCGCGGTGCAACCGCGCAGCCACACCAAGGAGTCACCATGCTCGACGCCCTCGGCAACGCCCTTCCGCTCGCGGTCGCACTGGCGCTGAGCCCGCTCGCCATCGCCTCCGTCGTGCTCATGCTGCTGTCGAGCCGACCGCGAGCAGCCAGCGTCGCCTTCCTGCTCGGATTCGCGATCGCCATCACGGTCGTCACATCGCTCGCCTACCTACTCGCGTCGGTGCTGCCCCACAGCGACGACGACGTGTCGATCTCTGCCCCCTTCCTGCTGCTGGGGCTCGGTGTCGTCGCCGTCGCGCTCGCACTGCGGCAGTGGCGCGCACGACCCACGAGCGATGACGAGCTCGAGCTGCCGGGGTGGATCTCGAAGGTCGAGACGATCACGACGGCGTCGGCCTTCACGCTGGGCGCCATCTTCGGCGGCATCAAGCCCAAGAACCTGTTGCTCTGCATCGGCCTCGGCATCAGTCTCGAAGCCGAAGCACTCACTGCTGCCGAAGCGGGCGCCGTGCTCGCCATGGTCGTCGTGATCGCGTCGATACCGATACTGGTGCCCGTCATCGTCTCGCTCGTCGCGCTCGACCGGGTCAGCGCCTCGCTCGCGCGACTGCGCGCGTGGCTGGTGCAGCACAACTCGGCCATGGTCGGGGCGATACTGCTGCTCATCGGCGTGCTGCTCATCGGCAAAGCGCTCAGCAGCTTCTGACGACGCGGCGCGTCGCCGTCAGTCGCGGTCGACCGTGTCGAGGTATTCGGCCACCGCTCGCGGCACATACGGGGCGACGTCGCCGCCGAGCGCCGACACCTGCCGCACGAGCGAGCTCGACACATGAGCGTGCGCAGGGTCGGGCAGCATGAAGATGGTCTCGACGTTCGCGAGGTTGCGGTTCACGATGGCCATCGGAGTCTCGTAGGCGACATCGACTTGGCTGCGAACCCCCTTCACGAGCACGCTCGCCCCCACATCGGTGCAGTAGTCGACGAGCAGGCCCACGCTCCAACTCGTCACCAGGATGCTGGTCGGCAGAGCACGATCGGCCACAGCCTGCTCGATGAGCGACACGCGCCGCGCGATCGGCAGCATCGCCTCTTTCGCAGGGTTGTGCACCACCACCACGTGCACCTCATCGAAGATGGCCGACGCGCGCTCGATGACATCGAGGTGGCCCAGGGTGACGGGGTCGAACGACCCAGGAACAACGGCGATCCTGCTCATGCCCCTCAGCCTACCGAGCGCTCATTGCAGCGGTGTTTCCACCGGCTCGATGACGGAGTCTGCATAGTTCGCGGTCACCAAGATCGGCAGATGGTCTGACTGCCCCTGCGGAAGCGTCGTGACTTTGATGATCGTGAGACCGATCGAGGTGGCGAAGTCGAAGTGGCCGCGAAAGAACTTGTAGCGGGTGTAGGTGCGCGAGTCGCTCAGGGTCACCTCATGCCCGGTCTCTTGCACACTCGTCGACAAGTGATCTTTGAAGATCGGGTAGTTGAAGTCGCCCACCATGAGGGTCGGCAGGGTGGGCCCGAAGCTGTCGAGCGCTTCGTGAGCTGCTCGAATCTGGGTGCGCCGCAACGAGTTCAGCGCCGTGAGCGGGGCGGCGTGGAAGCAGCCCACGACCAGTTCGCGGTCGTGATCACGATCGATGAGGTGCGTGCCCAGCAGGCGTTCGTGCGCGGGCTTCGCGATGATGTCGTGCAGCGAGCGCTTCAACGCGAAAGCCTTCGTGCTGAGGGCGTCGAACCGCTCGCGGTTGTAGAAGATCGCCAGGCCGAGGCGGTTCAGCCTCGTCGAGTCGGCAAGGTGCAGCGGGCCGAGCTCGCGCGGCAGATCTGCGGTGTCGACCTCTTGCAGGCAGAGCAGGTTGGGAGTGTAGGTCTCGACGAGCTGCTCGAGCTCGTTGCGCGCGGCGTGCTTGCGCAGGTTGTACGAAATCACCCTCACGCCCTTATCCTCTCCCGGGCACGGGCGCGCGCGAAATCGAGGGTGCGGTCAGCTCTTGGCGAGAAACTCTCGAGCCGCGTCATCGAGGCGGCGATCGAGCGCTGACCTCAGCGCGGGATGCTCGCCGAGCGTCGGGTCGCCCTCGAGCACCCCGGCCGCGGCTTCGCGAGCGGTGCCGATGAGGTCGCCGTCGGTCGCCACGCGCAACAGCTTGAGGCTTGACCGCCCGCCGCTCTGGGTCGCGCCGAGCACGTCGCCCTCGCGCCGCAGCTCGAGGTCGATCTGCGCGAGCTCGAAGCCGTCGAGCGTGCTCGCCACCGCTTCGACGCGCTGGCGAGCGAGCGTCTCGGGCAGCGCGGCGGTCACGAACAGGCACAGCCCAGGAACCCCGCCGCGCCCCACGCGGCCGCGCAGCTGGTGCAACTGGCTCACGCCGAACCGGTCGGCGTCGACGACGACCATTGTCGACGCGTTCGGCACATCGACCCCGACCTCGATGACGGTCGTGGCGACGAGCACGTCGATCTCGCCGCGCGCGAAGGCCTGCATCGTGGCGTCTTTCTCGTCGGTCGACATGCGGCCGTGCAACGGCTCGACTCGGCGCTCGGCGAGCGCTGGGTGCGATCGCAGCAGGGGCGTCAGCTCGGTGACCGTCGCGGGTGGGCGAGCCACCGCATCCACGTCGTCGGCAGATCCATCGCTCGGATCGTCGGCCAGCGCATCAGGGTCGTCTTCACGTGTCGCTGGGTCGATCGCGGGCACCACGACGAAGCCCTGTCGGCCCAGCTCGAGCTCTTCGCCGAGGCGCTGCCAGACACGATTCCACCACCCCGGCTTATCGGCGAGCGGCACGACGTGGCTGACGATGGGCGTGCGACCCGCCGGCAGCATCGCGATCGTCGAGATGTCGAGGTCGCCGAACACCGTCATGGCGACCGTGCGCGGAATCGGCGTGGCCGTGAGCACGAGCACGTGCGGCGGTCGGGCGCCTTTGCGCCGCAGGCTCTCGCGCTGCTCGACCCCGAAGCGGTGCTGCTCATCGACCACCACGAGGCCGAGGTCGGCGAACTGCACCTGGTCACCCAAGAGGGCGTGGGTGCCGATGACGATGCGGGATGCTCCGCTCGCGATCGCCAGCAGCGCCTTGCGCCGCTCGGCCGTCGGCAGTTGCCCAGTGAGCAGTACCGGCCGCAGTCGCGCCGCGCGATCCGGGCCGAGAGTGTGCACGATCGAGCGCAGGTGCTGCGCCGCGAGCACCTCGGTCGGAGCGAGCAGGGCGCTCTGCCCGCCGCTCTCGGCCACGGTCAGCATCGCGCGCACCGCCACGAGGGTCTTGCCCGAACCCACCTCGCCCTGCACGAGTCGGTTCATCGGCACTGGTGCCGCCAGGTCGCGCGCGACCTCGTCGCCGACGAGCACCTGATCGTCGGTGAGGGTGAAGGGCAGCTCGGCATCGAAGCCCGCGAGCTCGAGGCCGGGCGTGCGAGGAGTCGCAGGCTGCGCCCGCAACGCCGCCCGCTGCTGCAGCAGTGCGGCCTGCAGCACGAAGGCCTCGTGAAACCGCAGCGTGTCGCGCGCTCGCCGCCACTGGCTGTCGTCGTCGGGCCGGTGCACCCACTGGTAGGCCTGCCGCAGGTCGATGAGCTGCTGCTCGGCGCGCACCTCGGCAGGCACCGGGTCGTCGAGGGGCGGCAACGAGGTGACGACCACCTCGAGCGCTTTCGCGATCTGCCAACTCGCGACGGTCGACGTCGCCGGGTAGATCGGAATCGGCTGCATCGCCCACTTCTTCGCCTCGGGCCCCGAGTCGCGCTCGTCGCCCTCGTCGAACAGCTCGTAGTCGGGGTGCGCGAGCTGCCGAGTGCCGCGGTACTCGCCCACTTTGCCCGCGAAGATGCCCCGCTTGCCCGGGGTGAGGTCGTTCTTGCGCCAGGCCTGGTTGAAGAACGTGAGCACGAGAATGCCCTTGCCATCGGTGATGCGCACCTCGAGAATGCTGCCCCTGCGCTGCCGCATCGACCGCTCGACCACCTCGATGACCTCGGCGACGATCGTCACCGACTCGTCGACGCGCAATTCGCTCAGCGCCGTGAGCTCGCCGCGCCGGGCGTAGCGCCGCGGATAGTGGGTGAGCAGATCACCGACGGTGAGCATCCCGAACGCCTTCTTCAGCGAGTTCGCACTGCGGTCGCCCACGGCGCTGCTGAGCTTGGCGCTCAGTGGGTCCACAACGCCCGGGCCGGTGTTCACGGGTTCAACGCTACTCGCGCCGCCCGACCGTCTCGCGCCGAGGCGCGGGCGCCGCCCCGAACATCACGTGCGTGCCTTGCACGCGTGTATCGGTCACTTGTTGCGCCGTAAACCGCAGCACTCGACAACAAGTGACCGATAGAGGGTGCGATGGGCCGCAGTGAGCGGCGCGGCATTGCGGTCGGGCGGCCACGCGCGAGGTTCGGGATGCTCGCGCCGAGTAGCGTGGAGGCCGTGACACGCATCATCTCCGGGTTCGCAGGCTCGCTGACGCTCAAGGTGCCCAGCGCCGGCACCCGGCCCACGAGCGACCGCGTGCGCGAGGCGCTCTTCAGCGCGCTCGAAGCCCGCGACGCGATCGCCGGGGCGCGCGTGCTCGACCTCTATGCCGGCTCGGGAGCCCTCGCGCTCGAAGCCATCAGTCGCGGCGCCGCCTCGGCCGTGCTCGTCGAGAAGTCGTACGCCGCGGTGCAGGTGTGCAAGGCCAATGCTGCGCTCGTCAGTGGTCGAGCGGGGCACGGCGAGAGGCCGAGCATCCGCATCATCGGCAAACCCGCGACCTCATACCTCTCGTCGGCGCTCGACGAGTTCGACCTCGTCTTCATCGACCCTCCCTACGAGGTGGGCGGGCTCGAGCTCGACCATGTGCTCGAAGGGCTCGTGCCGCGATTGGCTCCGGATGCTGTGGTCGCGCTCGAGCGCTCGACGCGCACCCCGGCTCCGGCCTGGCCTGCCGGGCTCGAGCTCGACAAGGTGTCGCGCTACGGCGAGACGGCGATCTATTGGCTGAACCCGGAAACCACTGATTAAGGATGTGGCTGCTCAGCGCTCGTACACATCGCGGCGGTGCCCGAGCGTCACGACGACAACCAGCAGCACGCCGTCATCGATCGTGTAGATGATGCGATAGTCGCCGACGCGCACGCGCCAGGCGGGACGTCCCCGCAAGGGCTTAGCCGCGGGCGGCCGAGGGTCGTCACCAAGCAGGGCGATCACCCCGCGGATGCGCTCGCGATCGCGGTGTTCAATCTTCTTCAGGGCTCGAATCGCGGCCGGTCGCAACTCGATGCGGTAGCTCACGTCCAGCCCAGGTCGGCCTTCACCTGCGCCCAGGGGACGCTCGGCCCCTCCTCGTCCATCGCCGCGTCGAACGCGGCCGCGTCGTCGGCCTCTTCGAGGGCGTCGAGCATGCGCTCGTACTGCTCGGGGCTGATGACGACCGCTGCGCGCTGTCCGCGGCGCTCGATGAACACCGCCTCGGTCTGCGAGCGATCGATGACCTCAGAGAACTGCTTGCGGGCGTCGGCGACGCTGAGGGGATTCACGTTCTCATTGTACATCTTGGAACCCTCGATGTACATCAGGGGGTCACCCACCCTGCCCGCTCCATTCCGCGAACGGGTCCCAGCCGCCGCGCTCGTCGAAGACGCGGCCATCGACGAGTAGCGCCGGCCCGTGACGGTCAGCCGCGACGACCCGGCCGATGACGCGGAAGCCGCCGGGAAGAGCATCCAGCGGCGGTGCCACATCGGGTGGGAAGGTCGCCAGTAACGAGTGGTCTTCTCCCCCGGTGAGCGCGAGCGACGCCGGCGCGGCGGGGTCGAGCCCATGGGCGAGCGCGACCTCGCGCACCCGCGCACTCGAGAAGTCGAGCGAGACGCCGCTCGCGCGGGCGATGCGGCGCGCGTCGAGGGCGAGACCGTCGCTGAGGTCGAGCATCGACGAGGCCGCGCCGAGGGCGGCTGCGACCCCGTCGGCGATCGGCGGGTGGGGGGTGAGTTGGGCGACGATCGGCACCGGATGCTCGGCACGCAGCCGAGCCGCGGCATCAGCATCCGGAGCCCCCGTCGCATCGACCCCACGCTCGAACAGCAGACGCAGCCCTTCGGCCGCCAACCCCAACGGGCCGGAGACCGCGACCCAGTCGCCCGGCCGCGCGCCAGAGCGTGTCACGGGCTCACGATCGTCAAGGTCACCGAAGGCCGTCACGGCGATGGTCAGCACGCTCGACACGCTCAGGTCGCCCCCGACGACTCCGCAGCCGGGCGCGAGCGCCTCGCACGCGTCGCGCAGCCCCTCGGCGAGCGCCTCGAGCTGTGAGACCGGGGTATCGGCGGGGGCCGCGAGCGCCACGACGAGCGCCGTGGGCCGCGCGCCCATCGCCGCGACGTCGCTGAGGTTCGTGGCCGCGGCCTTGAACCCGAGGTCGTGCATGGTCGACCATGCGGTGCGAAAGTCGGGGCCGTGAATCATCATGTCGGTCGTGACGACGTAGCGACCATCGGGGGCCGCGAGAACAGCGGCATCGTCGCCGGGGCCGAGCACGGTGGCATCGCTCGACGGCAGCAGAGGAATGATGCGCGCTAGCGCCGCAAGCTCACCCACCTCACCGAGGGTGGCGTCGGGGTGCTGGTCGCGGCTCACGACTCAACGCTAGCCCCCGACCGCGCAGCCGCAGTACTGTCTGCTCATGAGCGAAGCATCGGCAGAATCTCCCTACGGGCCGGCGAACCCCACTGAGCCGCCGAATCCCACTGAGCCGCCGAACCCCGCTGAGCCGCCGGTCCCCGCCGCCTCGCCGAACCCGCCCGCGCCGCAGCCTGACTCACCGGCGTGGGTCGCCCAGGGCAAGAGAATTCTGCTGCTCGCCGTGCTCATCACCGGCGGCCTCTCAGTGCTGCTGCTCATCGGCCTCATCATCTTGATCTCACTGGGGCTCGGCACCGCCAACAACGACCTCGCGGGCGTCGAAGAAGCCATCACGTGGGTCATGGTCTTCGGCAGCCCCGTGCTGTTCGTCATCGCGCTCAATCTGCTGATCTGGCGCATGCTGCTGCGCCCGCTGGGGCGCATGACCTCGGGCGGACGGGTCGGCCTCATCATCGGCGTCACCCTCGCGCTGGCCGTCGTGAGCGTCATCGCGGTCGTGCTGCTGCTGAGTCTCGGCTTCGTCGTCGGCGTCATCATCGGGGGCGGCTGAGCCACCTGCAGCGTGCGCCCACCCGCGCCGCGATAGCGTGGTGTCGATGTCGACACGCACCCTGCCCGCTCGCGCCCGCCGGGCATCCGTCATGGCGTTCGTCGCCGCGCTCGCCCTCGCCGGCTGCGCGGGAACAGTGCCGCTCGACCCAGGGCCAGACTCGAACAACCCCGAGTGCGCGGCGATCTCGGTGCGCGTGCCCGACACCATCGGCGGCCTCGAGCGGCGCACCACCAACGCTCAGGCGACCGCCGCGTGGGGCAACCCTGCCGCCGTCATCTACCGCTGCGGGCTGCCGCCCCAACCGCCCAGCGACCTGCCCTGCTTCGACGTCGACGGGGTCGACTGGCTGCTCGACGAGTCGAACGCCCCGCGCTACGTCTTCACGACCTACGGGCGCACTCCGGTGACCGAGGTCATCGTCGACATCACCTTCATCGCGGGATCTGACGCCGTGCGCGCTCTCAGCGGCCCCGTCTCGGCGGTGGATGCTGATGCCCGGTGCCTCGCGGCCACCGACGTCTTCGGCGGCGGCACCGTGAGCCCGACGCCGACGCCCTCGCCCGAGCCGACGCCCTAGGCAGATCTAGGCGCGGGGGCCGTCGAGCCCGACGAGCTTGCCGGCGATGCCGCCCGCGGCACGCAGCGCGGCCCCTCCGCCGAAGCCGGCCTGCGCGAACACCACTCGGCGGTCGCGGGCCTCGGTGAGGGCGTCGAGCAGCACAGTGGCTGCCGGCTGCTGAGGTGCCCACAGGTAGAGCGAGAGGGCGCCCGGAATCGAGTTGACCTCGTTGACGAAGAGCTCGCCCGTCGACTCGTCGAGCAGCAGGTCGACGCGCACGATGCTCGTGAGCCGCGTGACCTCGGCCACGCGCTCGGCGAGCTCGCGAGCACGCGCGTGCACGGCCTCGGGCACGTCGGCCGGAAACTCGCGCGGGGCGCTCATGAAGCCCGCCTCGGCTCCTGCGCCGCCGGCGAGGTATTTCTCGGCGTACGAGTAGAGCGCGCTGCCCGCCTCGCCGCGCAAGGGCTTCTCGAGCTGCGTGATCTCGAGCGACGGATACGTGCGGAAGGCGATGTTGAGGTCGACGAGTTCGGGGCGGTACGGCTCGACGACAGCGCCGGTGCGCAGGTGAACGCTCGTGGCGGCGAGCGCGCGCGCAGCATCCACGTCGTCAGCGATCTCGATGCCGATCGACGAGCCACCGAAGCGCGGCTTGACGATGTACGGGCCCGCGAAGCTCGGCTCGACGAGCGTCGACACAGCCTCACGAGGAAGCGAAGGGATGCCCGCCGCCGTCATGAGGCCGCCGAACGCGAGCTTGTCCATGCCGACTGCTCCCGCGAAGAGAGTGGAGCCCGTGGCAGCAATGCCCAGCAGCGAGAACAGCGCGGCCGCCCCGCCGCCCTCGCCTACCCCACCGTGCAAGCACAGCAGCGCCGCCTCGACGTTGAGGCGCTCAGAGCCGAGCTTCTTGCGGCGATACAGCCCCGGCTCGCCCGAGATGCGGGCCTCAAGCGGGGTCGAACCCTGCGGCGCGCCCTCGAGATAGTCTTTCGCCTCGGTCGCGTCGGGCACGCGGAACCACTCGCCCGTCGGCGACCAGTAGATCGGCACGACGCTGTGGCCCGCCGCGGTCAGCACGCGCTCGGCCTGCAGCCCCGTGAGAATCGAGATCTCATGCTCGGGGCTCGGGCCGCCGAAGACGACGGCCCAAGGGGCAGTACCAGCCATGTTCACACCTCACGTGATCGTTCGCCGCGGCAGTCGCACCCCTGCCCGGGCGGCCGATCAGGGGTAGTGGTCGGGCAGATCGTTCTCGTAGAGGATAACGCCCCGGTCGCCCGCCGCCTCGACCGCCCGCCGCACCGCCTGCTCGCGCGTCGTCACCGCCATCGCCCCCGGAGCCTCGCTCGTCGCCGTGCTCGCATAGCCCGCGAGCAGAGCCGCGCGGTTCGTGCGCGCCACCGCGAAGAGCAGGCCGTCCGCCGCGCCGATCGCGGCACCGAACGCCCTGTTGCGCTCGGCCTGCACCGGGCCCAGCTCGACCATGCCGGGCGTGACCACCACGAGCGTGCCGCCACGCTCAGCAGCGAGGGATGCCGCGCCCTCGAGGGCGCGCAGCGAACCGACGGGGTTCGCGTTGTAGGTGTCGTCGATCACGAGCGCACCGGTCGGAGCCTGCTGCACCTCTGCGCGGTGCTGCGAGCCGGGCAGGTCGCCGAGGCGCGCCGCGATCGCCGCCGCGGGCACCCCGGCCGCCACGGCGATACCGGCGGCGACGGCCACGTTCACCGCATGACCCGTGCTGCCGATGCTCACCGGCACGGGTTCAGCACCCGTGCCCAGGCGGATCAACCACGGCTCAGCATCCGGCGCCCCGTCGGCCGGCGGCGTCAGCGCGACGTCGGCGTCGACGCCCGCCTGGCACGTCGTCGTGACGACGGTCTTGCCCGCGGCACGGCAGCGGTCGGCCAGCTCGGCCAGCCGCGGGTCGTCGATCGGCAGCACCACGATCGGCGCGTGCTCGGTGATCGACGACTTCTCGCGCAGAATCGCCTCAGTCGTGCGCATGCGCTGCAAGTGCCCCTCGCCGATGACCGTGATCGCGGCGATCGACGGCGGAAACTGTCGGCACAGTTGCGCGATCTGACCGGGCGCGGCCATGCCCATCTCGGCGACGAACATCTCGGTGCCGGGCACGAGCTTGTCGTTGACCGCGCGTGCGAGACCCAGTCGATTGTTGAATGATGCCGGGCTCGCCACCGTCGTGAACGAGGCGCTCAAGAGGTGCGCCACGTAGTTCTTCGTGCTCGTCTTGCCGTACGAGCCCGTGATCGCGACCACGCGAGCGCCCGTCTGCTGCAGCCGCTTCTGAGCCTGCGTGACGAAGCGCTGCGACGCTGCCTTCTCGATGGGCGCCATGATCGCGAGCGCGAGGTCGGTGAGCGGCGCGCTCAGCAGCAGAACGAGGGCGGGTGCGGCGGCTGCTCCATAGCCCAGCACCCACACGAGCACGACCGTCACACCCACGTGCAGAGAGATCCAGCACACCATGAGGCGCTTGACGCGAGCGGTGATGGCGAACTTCGCAGAGCGCCCGCGCACCGGCAGCCCGAGCGGCACGAGCGCCAGCAGCAGAAGCGACACGAGCGACCAGTAGGGGCCCAGGGGCGGCACACCACTCAGTACCGCAGCGTAGGTAGCCCCGATCACGAGCACGAGAATCACCGCCGTGAACGGCTCGCGCATCACCCACAGCCAGGCCATGCGCGAGACGGAGCCAGGCACGTAGTGCTCACGCTGGGCGACCCTCAGCCAGCGGGCTGCGATCGGCACCGCGGCCACGAGGGCGACGACCAGCGACACCAGCGTCGGGGGGTAGAGCAGCAGCTCGATCACGCAGGCTCCTCAGTCTCGGCCAGCACGGCCAGCAGTTCTTCGCGCACGGCGAGCTCGAGATCGCCGGTGAGCAGGTGCGCGCAGCCCTCGACCGTGCGAAACGGTGCGCCCGCGCGCTCGGCAGCCACCCGACCGGCGTCGGTGGGGGCCGCGGTGTCGTCGCCTCCCCAGACGAAGCGCGTCGGAATCGTCTGGCCGGCGAGCGCCGCGAGCTCGTCGTCGTAGTGCTCGTTGACAGCGCGCACCATGATGCCGCGCATGACGCCGTGGGCCGCGCGATAGTCGGCTGATCCGCGCTGGTCGCGCAGGGCATCCATTCGTCGGTCGCTCAGCAGTCGGCGAGCATTCGCCCAGCGCGCGAGGCGAAAGCTGAGCGGCGGGCGGGTCGGCGGCGCGAGGCGCACGAGCGGAACCCCCGTGAGCACCAGTCCGCGCACGAGCTCGGGCCGTCGGGCCGCGAGGCGCACGGCCACGCGACCTCCGAACGAGTGCGCCACGATGACGACGGGAGCAAAGGCGGCCACGGCCTCGGCGACGAGCTCGGCGTAGTCTTCGCTGCCCCACACCTCTTCGGGCGCGGGCGCAGGGCCGAAGCCCGGCAAGTGGATGCTCACCGCGTCGAGGCCGCTGAGCACCGTTGCGAAGTCGGTGCCGTCGCGACCCCAGCCGTGCAGGGCCACCACGCGAGGCGGCGTCGCCCCGTGCTTCTCGGCCAGAACACGGCCCCCGGCCAACGACGTGATCACCCGGCAAGCCTATCGGCGCGCCCACTCAGCCTGAGGCTCGCGGCACCGATCACTCAGCCTGAGGCTCGCGGCGCCGATCACTCGGCCTGAGGCTCGTCACTGTCGGTGGCGAGGTGCGGCGCGAGCTCGCGCGGGTCGAGAGTGCCTTCGAGCACGCGCGCCACTTGCGCCACGATCGGCATCGCCACACCCTTCGACGTCGCGAGCTCGAGAATGGGGCCGACCGAGGCGAGCCCCTCAGCGGTCTGGTTCATCTGCGCGATCACCTGCTCGAATCCGTAGCCCTGCCCGAGCAGGCGCCCGGCCGCGTTGTTGCGCGACAGCGGCGACTCGCACGTCGCGATGAGGTCGCCGAGCCCCGCGAGCCCGACCATCGTCTCGGGTCGAGCGCCGAACGCGACCGCGAAGTCGGTGAGCTCGACGAGCCCCCGCGTGATGATCGAGGCCTTCGTGTTCTCGCCATACCCGACGCCGTCGGCGATGCCGACCGCGACCGCGATGAGGTTCTTGAGCACACCGCCGAACTCGGTGCCGATGACGTCGGTGTTGACGAAGGTTCTGAAGTAGTCGTTGGTGGCGGCTTGCGCGACGGCGACCGCTGTGGGGCGGTGGATGCTTGCCACGACCGCCGCGGTCGGCTCGCGCCGCGCGATCTCGAGCGCCAGGTTGGGGCCGCTCACGGCCGCGATGCGTTCGCGGTCGACCCCGAGCTCGGTCTCGATGACTTCGCTCATGCGCAGGCCGGTGCCCCGCTCGACGCCCTTCATGAGCGAGACGATGGGCACCTCGACTGGCACGATGTCGCGAATCGAGTGCAGGTTGCTGCGCAGGCTCTGACTCGGAACCGAGAGGTACACCTGGTCGGCGCCGGCCAGCACGGTCTCGAGCGAGTCGTGCCCCCGCAGGTTGCGCGGTAGGTTGATGCCGGGCAGGTACCCCGAGTTGCGGTGGGTCTCGGTGATCTCATGCGCGACCTCGCGGCGGCGCGACCAGATGAGCACGTCGGCTCCCCCATCGGCGAGCACCTTGGCGAACGTGGTGCCCCACGATCCGGCGCCGAGCACGGCGATGCGCAGCGCACCGTTCGCGACGACCGGTGACGGCAGCGAGATCGCCTCGGTGAGGGGCGGATGCTCGGTCTGGGTCGCGTCGTGCCCCTGCGCCTGCCGTCCCCCGCTCACAGCTTGCCCGTCTCGCTCTGGCCGTGCTTCAGTGGGTCCCACCGCTCGGCCGGAGGGGTTTCTTCGCGCAAGTCGCCGAGCAGCGCGGCGATCGCGGCCATCACCCGCTCGGTGCCCTCGTTGAGCGTCGCCTGGTCGAGTGGCCGGCCGACGAGGTCGCTCAGATCGACAGGGTCGCCGATCTTGCAGTAGATGGTCTTGCGCGGAAAGAAGCTGATCTTCTTCGAGTAGCGAGCCATGATCTGCTGCGTGCCCCAGTGGGCTGCGGGAATGATGGGCACCCCGGCCGTGAGCGCCATGCGCACCGCGCCGCTCTTGCCGCGCATCGGCCACAGGTCGGGGTCGCGCGTCAGGCTGCCTTCGGGGTAGATGATGACGGCGAGTTCGCGCTCGACGAGCTGCTGCGCCGCCTTGAGCGGGGCATCCGACCGCCCGCGCCCTTCACGCTCGACCGGAATCTGCCCCGACCAGCGCAGCACGGCGCCCAGCACAGGAACCTTGAACACCGACGCTTTGGCGAGAAATCGCGGCACCCGACCGAGCTTCCACATGAAGCGACCCATGATGACGGGGTCGATCTCGCTGTAGTGGTTGGGCGCGAGAATGAAGGCACCCGTCTTGGGCAGCTTCTCGCCGTCGATCACCGGAAACCGCGCCATGACCGTCAAGAGCGGCAGGCACAGTGCGGCGATGGCATGCCAGAGCAGGGTCTTCTCTCGCCGGCGCTTCGGCTTCTTCGCGGTGTCAGGCACGGCTCAAGGGTAGTGCGTGGCGCGCCTCAGACGAGTTCGAAGTCGGCCCCGAGTGCGCGCAGCTTGTCGATGAACAGCTCATACCCGCGGCTGATGATGCCGACGTTGCTGATCGTCGACGTGCCCGTCGCGGCGAGACCGGCGATGAGGTGGCTGAAGCCGCCCCGCAGGTCGGGAACGCGAACGGATGCGCCGTGCAGCGCGGTCGGCCCGGTGATGACGGCGGCCTGCTCGAGCGGGCGGCGCGGCACCCGACGGGTGATCGACGCGATGCCGGCTTGGTGCACGACGATGTTGGCACCCATCTCGTTGAGCGCCTCGGTGAAGCCGAAGCGGTTCTCGTAGACGGTCTCGTGCACGATCGACTCGCCCTCGGCCTGCGTGAGTGCGACGATGAGGGGCTGCTGCCAGTCGGTCATGAAGCCGGGGTGCACATCGGTCTCGATCATGACGGGCTTGAGGGGCGAGCCGGGGTGCCAGAAGCGAATGCCGTCGTCGAGCACTTCGAACTCGCCGCCGACCTTGCGGTAGACGTTCAAGAAGGTCATGAGCTCTTGCTGCTTCGCCCCGCCGACGGTGATGTCGCCCTTCGTGGCGAGCGCGGCAGCGGCCCAGCTCGCGGCCTCGTTGCGGTCGCCGATGGCGGTGTGCCGGTAGCCCCTGAGGGTCTCGACGCCCTCGATGACGATGACCCGATTGGGTTCGACCGAGATGATGGCACCCATCTTCTGCAGAATCGCGATGAGATCCATGATCTCGGGCTCGATCGCAGCGTTCTTGAGCTCGGTCGTGCCTTCGGCGCGCACGGCGGTGAGCAGCACTTGCTCGGTGGCGCCGACGCTCGGGAACGGCAGCTCGATGTGGGCGCCGACGAGCTTCTGCGGAGCGGTGAGGTGAATGCCCTGGTGCGACTTCTCGACGACCGCGCCGAAGGCGCGCAGCGCGTTGAGGTGAAAGTCGATCGGGCGATCGCCGATGCGGCAGCCCCCGAGGTCGGGAATGAACGCCTCGCCGAGCTGGTGCAGGAGAGGGCCGCAGAACAGAATCGGAATGCGGCTCGAGCCGGCGTGCGCGTCGATCTCGGCGAAGTGCGCGCCGACCACGTTGCTCGTGTCGAGCGTGAGCTCGCCGGGCGCCGTGCTGGTGATCTCGACCCCGTGCGCCTTCAGCAGCCCGCTCACGACGTGCACATCGCTGATCTCGGGAACCCCGCGCAGCACGCTGGGAGTATCGGCGAGCAGCGCGGCGACCATAGCCTTGGTGACCAGGTTCTTCGCCCCGCGCACCTCGATGCGGCCCCGCAGCGGCTTGCCGCCGTGGATGACGATCGTGTCAGAGGTGAGACCGACGCGCGCGGCGGCCTTCTGCGAGTCTTTCGAGAGCGAGTTCATGTGACCTCAGGTGGTGGTGGTCGGCCCTCAGCGGGCGGGAAGGGTCGTCGGCCGCCAGCTTTCGCGGCGAGCCTCGAAGTCGGTGATCGCCTGCTCGTCGCGCAGGGTGAGGCCGATGTCGTCGAGCCCCTCGAGCAAGCGCCATCGCGTGTAGTCGTCAATCTCGAAAGCGACGGTGATATTCCCGACGGTGACCGTGCGGGCCTCGAGGTCGACCGTGGCCTCCATGCCGGGGTGCGCTTCGAGCTCGGCCCACAGCCGCTCGACGGTCGGTTCGTCGACGACGCCCGTCAGCAGCCCCTGCTTGCCCGAATTGCCTCGGAAGATGTCGGCGAACTTGGGGCTGATCACCGCGCGAAACCCGAAGTCGCGCAAGGCCCACACGGCGTGCTCACGACTCGACCCGGTGCCGAAGTCGGGGCCTGCGATGAGAATGCGCGGGTGGGCGTACTCGGGGCGATTGAGAATGAACTCGGGGTCTTGGCGCCACGCCGAGAACAGCGCGTCGTCGTAGCCGGTCTTCGTCACTCGCTTGAGGAACACGGCGGGAATGATCTGGTCGGTGTCGACATTGCTGCGCCGAAACGGCACGGCGACTCCGGTGATGGTGCTGACCTTCTCCATGACTACACCGCCGCCCCTTCGATCGAGACGAATCTGTCGTCGACGTCGATGCCGTCGGCCAGTAGGTCGCTCACGCTCGACAGCGTGCCGCGAATCGCGGTCGACGCCGCCACGAGCGGCGACACGAGGTGGGTGCGCCCGCCCTTGCCCTGCCGACCCTCGAAGTTGCGGTTGCTCGTCGAGGCGCAGCGCTGGCCGGGCTCGAGCTGATCGGGGTTCATGCCCAGGCACATCGAGCATCCGGCAAAGCGCCATTCGCCTCCGAATGCTTCGACGATCTTGTCGATGCCCTCTGCCTCGGCCTCGAGTCGCACGCGCGCAGAGCCGGGCACGACGATGACGTCGACGCCCTCGGCCTTCTTGTGGCCCTTGATGATCGACGCGAACGCCCGCAGGTCGTCGAGACGACTGTTCGTGCACGAGCCCATGAAGACCACGTCGACCGGTATCTGCTTCATCGGGGTTCCCGGAGTCAGCGCCATATACTCGAGAGCCCGCTCTGCGGCGGCCCGCTCATTCGGGTCGATGATCGTCGAAGGGTCGGGCACCGAGTCGCTGAGTGAGATGCCCTGCCCAGGGTTGGTGCCCCACGTGACGAAGGGTTCGAGCTCGTTGGCGTCGAGAAACACCTCGGCGTCGAAGACGGCGTCGTCGTCGGTCTTCAGCGTGTTCCAGTACTCGACGGCGGCATCCCAGTCGGCGCCCTGCGGCGCGTGCGGCCGGCCCTGCAGGTAGGCGTAGGTCGTTTCGTCGGGGGCGACCATGCCGGCCCGCGCGCCCGCCTCGATCGACATGTTGCAGATCGTCATGCGGCCATCCATCGACAGCGACCGGATGGCCGAGCCACGGTACTCGAGCACATAGCCCTGCCCGCCGCCGGTACCAATCGTCGCGATGACGGCGAGAATGATGTCTTTCGCAGTGACGCCCGGCTTGAGCTCGCCCTCGACCGTGATGGCCATGGTCTTGAACGGCTTCAGCGGCAGGGTCTGCGTGGCCAGCACGTGCTCGACCTCGCTCGTGCCGATGCCGAAGGCCATCGCGCCGAACGCGCCGTGCGTGCTCGTGTGCGAATCGCCGCACACCACGGTGATGCCCGGCATGGTGAGACCCAGCTGCGGGCCCACGACGTGCACGATGCCCTGCTCGATGTCGCCGAGCGAGTGCAGGCGCACGCCGAACTCGGCGCAATTGGCGCGCAGTGTCTCGATCTGCTTGCGGCTCGTGGGCTCGGCGATGGGCTTGTCGATCGCGAGCGTCGGCGTGTTGTGGTCTTCGGTCGCGATCGTCAGATCGGGGCGGCGCACGGGGCGGCCCGCCATGCGCAGGCCGTCGAAGGCCTGGGGGCTCGTCACCTCGTGCACGAGGTGCAGGTCGATGTACAGCAGGTCGGGCTCGCCGTTCTCGCCCTGAGCGACGAGATGGGCATCCCAGACCTTCTCGGCCAGGGTGCGGGGGCGGCGGTCAATGTCATTCACGGTGAGATCACCCTTCTAGCGAACTGTGCGAATCGGCCGCGTCAGAACTCCGCGGCGAGAGAGCGACCTGGGTGATCAGGACTCGCCGCGGCGACGAAGGAGAAGACGCACGCGCTGCATGGAGTTCAGGGTAGCACCGGGCGGTCAGTGGTCGTTCAGAGCGCGGAGCTGGGCGGAGTGTGGCACTCGACGCACGCCTCGATGATGCGGATCATCTCGTCGAGATCGTCGGTGACGGTGATGAGGTCGAGGTCGCGCGGCGAGATCTTGCCGTCGGCGAGCAGGGCGTCGCGCAGCCACTCGACCACGCCCGACCAGAACTCGGTGCCGATGAGGATGACGGGAAAGTTCTGCAGCTTGCCGGTCTGAATGAGCGTCAGCGCCTCGAACAGCTCGTCGAGCGTGCCGAAGCCGCCCGGCAGCGTCACGAACGCGCACGAGTAGCGCACGAACACCGTCTTGCGCACGAAGAAGTGCTCGAAGGGCACCACTGTGGTCGCGTAAGGGTTCGCCTGCTCTTCACGCGGCAGCTCGATGGTCAGCCCGACCGAGGGCACGTCTCGCCCGTGCGCGCCCTTATTGGCGGCCTGCATGAGCCCCGGGCCGCCACCCGTGATGACGGGGAAGCCCGCTTCGGCGATGCGGCGACCCACCTCGACACCGAGGGCGTATCGCGGGTGCTCGGGAGCGACCCTCGCCGAACCGAACACCGACACCCCCAACCGCATGCCGCCCAGCGTCTGGAACGCGTGCTCGAACTCGCTCTCGACGCTCTCCAGCCACTCGCGGCTCTCGTCGGGCGTGACGTGTCCGGCGAGAAACTGCTCTTCGGTGGGGTGCGGAATCACGAATTGCCCTCTTTCGCAGCGCTGTCTGACGGGGTGCGTGCTGCCTGGTCGGCCACAGCATCCACCTCATCATCGATCTCTGCTCTCAGCAAGGCGGTGGGGATGTATCGCTTGCTCAACCGCAGCTTCACGAGGCTGGCGACGACGGCCACGAGCATGGCCGCGATGATGACGATGAGCGACGTCCAGGTGCTGATGTCGGGCGCCCATTCGATCGGCTGACCGCCGTTGATGAAGGGCAGCTCGTTCTCGTGCATGGCGTGGAAGACGAGCTTGACGCCGATGAACGCGAGAATGAAGGCGATGCCGTACTTGAGGTATTCGAGCTTGTCGACGAGGTGGCCGAGCAAGAAGTAGAGCTGCCGCAGGCCCATGAGTGCGAAGACGTTCGCGGTGAAGACGATGAACGGGCTCTGCGTGATGCCGAAGATCGCCGGAATCGAGTCGAGCGCGAAGATCACGTCGGTCGTGCCGATGGCGATGAGCACGATGATGAGCGGAGTCCACAGCCGTCGACCGTCGACCGTGACGCGCATCTTCATGTCGTGGAAGTCGTCGGCGATCGCGATGCGCTTGCGCAAGAACCTGATGAGCGCATTCTCGCGCGCCTCATCGTCTTCACGCCCAGACAGCGCCTGCTGCACCGCCGTGATGAGCAGGAAGGCGCCGAAGATGTAGAAGATCCAGCTGAAGTTCTCGATGAGCGCTGCGCCGAGCAGGATGAAGATGCCGCGGAACAGCAGCGCCAGAATGATGCCGATCATGAGCACCCGCTGCTGCATGCGCCTGGGCACCGCGAACTGCGACATGATCAGCACGAACACGAACAGGTTGTCGATCGAGAGGCTGTACTCGGTGAGCCAGCCGGCGATGAACTCGCCGCCCGCCTGCGGCCCGACGACCACGAACATGAGCCCGCCGAAGATGAGTGCGAGCGTGACGTAGAACGCCACCCACAGGCTCGACTCTTTCGGGCTCGGCACATGCGGCCGCTTGATGACGAGCAGCAGGTCGAGAATGAGGATCACGCTCAAGATGACGAGCGAGCCCACTTCGAACCAGACGGGAATGACGAAGCTCGACACAGTGGCCTTTCGAAGAGGGTCGGTGAAACTCGAAAGTCTCTCCCCCGCCCTCAGGCGGCGCCGAACCCGGGCTCGCTACGGTGCGCGCCGTGATGACGGGATCGGCGAGAGCGGGATACTCCCCTTCGCTGCGGGCAAGCCTATCGGAGCCGGTGCCTCAGTCTTGCGTGATCGTCAGCGTCCACGTTGCCGCACCCTGACTGCCCTCAAGGTCGACCGAGGTCGCACCGTCTGAGTATGGGCCGGTCATCGTGGCGACGCCCTCGCTGAAGGCGATCGAGATCGTCAGGGTGTTGTTCGCCACGCGCCAGGTGTCGGTGGCGTCGTCGTACTCGTTGCCGTTGTAGGTCAGACCGACGGTGCCGTCGTCCTCGAAGAGCAGGCCCCACTCGTCGCCGTCGGAGTCGGTGCCCGACCACGTGGTGTCGATGAGGGGCTCACCAGTCGCGTCGGGCGCGAGGCCGGGAATGAGCGAGCACGCCGAGGTGCCGGCGACGAGAGCAAGCGAGAGAGCAATGGCGGCAAAGGCGCGCAGTCGGGTCATGCGCTCAGCGTAGACCTCGGCGGGGGGCGCGTCGAGAGCGCTTTTCTGGTGGTGACCCCAGCGGGATTCGAACCCCGCGAAGCATCGCTTCGCGCGTTAACCAAAGAAACCACCCGGACGACTCCGGGCGGTTTCTGGTGGTGACCCCAGCGGGATTCGAACCCCGCGAAGCACCGCTTCGCGCGTTAACCAAAGAAACCACCCGGACGACTCCGGGCGGTTTCTGGTGGTGACCCCAGCGGGATTCGAACCCGCGTTACCGCCGTGAGAGGGCGGCGTACTAGGCCGCTATACGATGGGGCCGCGGCTGCAACCGTACGAGTATGCCACAGCGCTCTCACCCCGACCAAACCGCGGGCCGGGGTCAGGCGAGCACGCGGAGGCTGCCGGCATCCATCTCGATATCGACCGGCAGCGGCGCGATTCTCTCGCCGTCGGCGTAGGCGACGACGCCGGCTGCCTCGATGCGCACCGAGCGAGCGCGCTGCGCGACGACGCGGGGGTCGGTCACGTGAGTTCCGGCGAAGACGCGCGGGTAGATGCGCAAGAACGCGAGCCGGCCCAGCGGTTTCACGTAGACGACGTCGAACAGCCCGTCGTCGAGGCTCGCATCGGGGGCCACCTTCATGCCGCCGCCGAACGACAGGTTGTTGGCGACGGCGACGAGCATCGCCCGCTCGCGGTGCACGACGCCGTCGAGGGTGAGGGTGTAGTCGATGGGGCGCAGTCTGGCGAGCTCGACGAGCAGGGCGATCGTGTAGCGGCTGCGTCCGCGCGGGCGAGTCATGCGGTTGGCGCGCTCGTTGACGAGGGCATCGAAGCCGGCAGACAGAATGCACCCGAAACGCGCTCGCCCGCCCTCGAACGAGATAGACCCGGCATCGATCGCTCGGGGCGGCTTCTGCAGGGCGCTTGCGAGGTGCTCGATGGCCGCTTCGGTGTCGCCGATCGGGATGCCCAGCCCGCGCGCCACGTCGTTGCCGGTGCCGCTCGGCACCAGCCCGAGGGGCACCTTCGTGCCCTGCAGCGCGGTCACCCCGAGGTTGACCATGCCGTCGCCGCCGACCACGACGAGCGCGTCGGGCTTCTCGCGCACGGCGGCGCGAGTCGCCTCGAGCAGCTGGGCGAAGTCGGGTTCGATGAGGCTCGTGACCTCGTGGCCGAGACCTCGCAGCGTTGTGACGACGGCCGGGCCGACCTCTCGACCGCGGCCGAACGAGGCGTTCGGGTTGATGGCCACGACGATGCGTTTCGACGACGATGTCATGCGCTGATTATGGCGCGTCGGCGGCCCGCCCCGCGCGCGGCTCAGCTGCCCCGGTTCTGCTGCAGCTCGAAGACTGCGAGCAGCTCGGCGACCGCCTTCTCGCGCTCGTCGGCGCCCGCGTCGAACATGTCGGTGACATGGGTGCGCAGATGGTTCTCGACGAGCAGCTTGTTGAGGCTGCGCAGGCTCTTCTGCACGGCGAGCGACTGCGTGATGATGTCGACGCAGTACTCCTCGCTCTCGATCATCTTCTCGATGCCGCGCAATTGGCCCTGGAGGATGCGTGAGCGGTGCAGGGCGCGCTTCTTGATGTCGTCGATCACGAGACCAGGGTACCCCCCGGGGGTGTCGCGTCGAGGCGCGCTGGCTAGGGTGGCGGCATGAACATCACCAAACGAGAGCACGCGTGCCTCGTCGTCGAGCACGATGGGGCGACGCTCGTCATCGACCCTGGCACCTACACCGAACCGTTCGTCGTCGACGCGCTCGCGGCGATCGTCGTCACGCACGAGCACGCCGACCATGTGACGCGCGAGCACCTCGATCGGTTGCTGGCGCACGCGTCGGGCGCCGTCGAGCTGTTCGCTCCGGCAGGGGTCGCCGCGGCGCACCCCGACTACCACTGGCAGGTCGTCGACGCGGGAGACGTGCGCACTGCCGGGCCGTTCGCGCTCGCCTTTTCGGGCGGACACCATGCGACCATCCACCGCTCGATTCCGATCATCGACAACGTGGGAGTCTTCGTCAACGAGACCCTCTACTACCCCGGCGACTCGTTCACCGTGCCGACGAGCGACGTGCCAGTGCTCGCGGTGCCGTCGAGCGCTCCGTGGCTCAAGATCGGCGAGGTCATCGACTACCTCGACGCGGTGAAGCCCCGGCACGCGTTTCCGACCCACGAGCGCGTCAACTCCGAGATCGGCAACGCGATGGCGAACGCGCGCATCACCTCGGCGGTCGAAGCGCACGGAGGTCGCGTGACCGTGCTGCAGCCGGGCGAATCTCTCGAGCTCGACTGACTACTCTTCGCCGCGGTCTTCGGCACTCGACCGCTCTTCGGTCTCGTCGTTCTGCCACATGCCCTCGGCCAGATAGCCGAGGCGCCGCAGCGCTTCGCGGTTGCGCAGATCGAGCGGCGGGTCGGTCACGAATCGCGGCAGGTACTGCACTGGCCCGCGCACCGCATACTCGGTCATGCGCACGATGCAGCCCTTCGGGTGCGGCCGCACCTCCATGACGATGCGTGCCTCGCCGATCGGCCACCCGCGCGCGATGAACTCTGCTCGGCGCGGGGCATCCCATGCGATCACCTCGGTCTCGTCGTCGATGACCGCCGGCCAGATACCGACGGAGTGGCGGATGCACGAGCCGGGCTCGGGCCACGACTCGTCGACGCCGCGCATGCGCGACGCCCCTACGACCCACGACGGATACGTCCAGCCGTCGGCGAGCACCGCGAAGACTGCTTCGGGCGGGCAGTTCATGACTGTGGTCGTGCGTGCCATCAGTGTTCCCCCTTGGTGACTCCCAGAAACGGAAGCCGTTCGATGCCGAATTCGTGCCGCAGCGCTGACCGTGCGGCGTACGCGCCCGCGAGCCCGTGCACCCCCGGCCCCGGTGGCGTCGCCGACGAGCACAGGTAGACCCCTGGCATCGGCGTGCGCCAGGGGGTGATCGCGAGGGTGGGCCGGGCGGCCAACTGCCAGAGCGTCGCCGCCCCTGTCGCGATGTCGCCGCCGATGTAGTTGGCGTTCTGGCGCTGCATGTCCATCGCCGTCGCACTCGTCGACGCTTCGATGACGTCGCGGAACCCTGGTGCCCACCGTTCGATCTGGCGGATGATCGCCTCGGTCTGGTCGAGCGTCGAGCCGTGCGGCACGTGCGTGTACGTCCACAGCACGTGCTTGCCGTCGGGCGCTCGAGAAGGGTCGACGGTCGACGGCTGCGAGACGAGCACGTAGGGGTCGTCGGCGTGCTGCCCTCGCGCGACCGCGGCTTCGGCGGCGGCGATGCGCTCGCGGGTTCCGCCGAGGTGCAGGGTCGGCACGGTTCTCAGCGCGGGGTCGATCCACGGCACGGGGCCGCTGAGAGCGAAGTCGACTTTCGCGACGGCGTCGCCGTGACGGTATGCGAGCAGTCGTCGGCGGTACGACGCGGGCATGCTGTCTGACGCGAGGCGCACGAGGGCGCGAGGAGTGATGTCGAGCAGCACGGCATCGGCGTGCTCCACCTCGGCGAGCGACGTGATGTCGACGCCGGTCTCGATCGTTCCCCCGTGCGCTCGAAGGTCGGCGACGAGCGCGTCGATGATCGACTGACTGCCGCCGATCGGAATCGGCCAGCCGCCCGCGTGCCCCGCCGTGGCGAGCGCGAGAGCGGCACCCGAGGTCGACAGCGATGGCATCGGCTGCACCGAGTGCGCCGCGACACCCGAGAGCAGCGCCGGAGCAGCCGCCTCGCGCCAGCGGAGGTTCCAGGCAGGGCTGCCCTGCTCGAGTGCTCTGAGGCCGAACAGTGCGGTCGTCACCGGGTGGGCAGGAACCCGCAGCAGCGACGACCCAGCGAACTGCGCCACGCGCTGGGCGCGCTCGACGAGCGGGCCCAGCAGGCTGCGCCATGCCGAGCCGTCGACACCCAGATGCTCGACGGTGCGCTCGAGATCTCGATAGGCGAGCACCGCCGGTCGGTCATCGAGCGGGTGGCCGTACGAGACCTCGGGCGTCACGAGCTCGATGCGCTTCTGCAGCTCGAACCGGCGGAAAAACCCCGACGAGACGGCGAGCGGATGCACCGCCGAACCCAGGTCGTGCGCGAAGCCCGGCAGCGTGAGCTCAGCGGTGCGGGCGCCACCGCCGATCGAGTCGGCCCGCTCGAGCACCGTCGTGCGCACCCCGGCGCGCGCGAGCACGGCGGCGGCCGCGAGACCGTTCGGCCCCGAGCCGACGACCACTGCCGTGTTCGAGCTCATGCCTCCAACGTACGGGGCGCTCAGGCGCCCTGGGGGCCATTCACAGGGTTTGCTCGTGGGTCGTTCGGGAGGCTCGCCGTCGCGATCCCGCGACGAGCACCCCGAGCGATGCGGCGAGAGCCAGTGCGGCGATGGCGGCAGCGATGGCGAGAGTCAGGGCATCCGGTGCCACGATCGACTGGCCGCGCAGAGCCTGCAACGTGACGAGACCGACGACCGCGAGGTAGGCGCCCGCGCCCGTGAGCACGAGGCCGCGCCGAACGGCCCAGTCGCGCAGCACACCCAGTCGGCGCGCGCCGAGCTCGAGCAGCAGCGCGAGCAGGGGCAGCGCCTGCAGGGCGTGCATGCCGATGAAGTGCGGAATGCGCAGGTCGCCGCCCTCGGTGCTCCAGCCGAGCAGGGGCAGGCCGGGGCCGCCGTCGGCGACTCCGACCGCGTGGGCACCGGCGATGCCTTGAAAGTCGTTCAGCTGCTCGGCATTCGGGCCCGTCATGAGAAAGGCGAGACCCATGCCCAGCAACGAGATCGCGACGCCGGTGCGAATCGCCGCCTGACGCGCGGGGTCGGCCCCCGGGTTGCGCCACAGGGCGGCGGCGGCGACGAACGTGGCGACCCACAGCGTGGTGATCGCTGCCGCCATGATCGACCACAGGGTGGTCGCGAGCGGAGTCGACACGTTGAAGTGGCTCGTGATGCCCGCCATCGCGGCACCGGTGATGACGACGAGCTCGATCGCGAGCGTGATCGCGATCACCGTGCCGGCCCACCACGCCACGCGCTGCCAGCGGGTGAAGTGGCCGATGATCCACGCCCAGGTGACGGCGTAGATGGTGCCCGAGATGGCGAACTTCAGCGGCTTCTCCCACAGATTGACGCCGAGCAGCTCGCGGTCGTCGATGAGCCAGCCGACCGCCGTCGCCACCGTCAGGCCTGCCAGCAGGATGCCCAGTGCGAGCAGGGGGCGGTGCCAGCGGCTCGGCGGAAGGTCGAGGCGCCAGTCGGCTGCTCCTCGCCCAGAGTGGTCAGTTGTTGCCGCCTCAGCAGTGCGTTGCGACAACAACTGACCACTCGAGGCGGGTTGGGGTTCGGGATGTGTGGTGTGCATCAGCAGTCCTCAGGGTCGGTCGTGGTTGTCGTGGTGGAGGGTGGTGCGGGAAACCGGCGGAACGACTCTGCCTCTTGCGCGATGCGGCGAAGCCCCGCGAGCAGCGCATCGCCGAGCACGGTGCCCGCGGCGACAGTGCGGGTCATCTCGGTGGGCTCGGCGACCGCACCGACCGCCGCGAGGTCTGCGGCGGCGACGAGATCTGCCGCCTCGGCGTAGCCCTCGAGCGCTGTGTCGGTGATGTGCTGCAGCCCGAGCTCGGCATAGGTGTCGAGCACGCGCGCGGCGAGCGGCAGGCCGGGGTTGTTCGGGTAGACCCGCCAGCCGCGGCTCTCGCACAGGGCATCGATGCGGGCTCGGCCTGCGCTCGGCCGGGCGGGAGCATCCGGTGTCGTGTCGTCGCCTGCGATCGCGGCGGGGATGCTCACCGCGCGTTGCGCCACACCGAAGACGCTCGACAACGGCAGTTCAGAGTCGAGGGCGGCAACCACGCGGGCGGCCTGCGCGACGCTGAGGCCCCCCACCTCGAGCAGCGCGCGCACGAGGCGAACGCGCTCGACGTGACCATCGTCGTACTGCGCCTGATTGGGGCTCGTGCGCTCGCCGGCGTGCAGCAGGTGCTCGCGCAGGTAGAACTTGAGCGTGGGCACAGGTGTGTCGGTCGTGGAGCTGAGCTCGGACATCCTCATGCACAGATAGTAACACTATCGATAGTGCCACTGTCTATATCTATGCCGAGGTGGGCGCCCCTGAGTTGCCGACGATGTCAGAGGGCCGCGTCACACTGCCCTCATGACCGCACAACGCGCCAAGTGCCCCCGATGCGGCTCGACCGAGGTGGTGCCGATCATCTACGGCTACCCGGGCAGTGCCGACCGCGAATCGGCAGAGGCTGGGCGCATCGTGCTCGGCGGATGCACCGTCGGCGAACGCGACCCTGACCCGACGCACGTCTGCTGGCGGTGCGAGATCGAGTTCGACCGCGCGACGGGCACCGCGTACGCTCGCCCCGCCGACGACGCCGACTGGCTCGAGTGACCGTGCACCCAGCGTGCACCCGGCCGCGCGACTAGCGCGACAGACCAGGCGACGCGGCGAGGGCATCCATGTAGCGCAGCACGACGCCCTCGCGCAGCGCCCACGGCGACACCGTCAGGGTCGACACCTCGAACACCTTCATGGCCGTGCGCAGCACGATCGCTCCGGCGAGAATCTGATACCCGCGCTCGGGGGTGATGCCCGGCAGGTACTGCCGCACCTCTGACGGCATCTCGCGCAGAGTCGGCTCCCACTCGCGCAGCCCCGTGTAGTGGATGGGCGCGAGCCGACCAGTGACCGGGTCGGCGGGGCCGCCGACGAGTCGTGCCAGTGAACGGATGGTCTTCGAGGTGCCCACGACTCGCGTCGGCGTCGGGCGCCCGGCGAACAGCCTCTCGCGCACCTCGGTGAACGTCGATCGAGCATGCGCGCGCAACGCCGAGACCGCCTCGCGCCGCGGCGGGTCGTCGCGCAGAAAGTTGAGAGTCGTGCGACCGGCCCCGAGAGGCATCGACACCTGCACATCGGGATATTCATCGGCGCCCTGGGCGATCTCGAACGAACCGCCGCCGATGTCGAACAGCAAGATCTCACCGGCAGACCAGCCGAACCAGCGCCGTACGGCGAGCATGGTGATGCGCGCTTCGTCTTCACCCGACAGCACCTGCAGTGCGACACCCGTCTCGTGAGCGATGCGCGCGAGCACCTGCTCGCCGTTCGCCGCCTCGCGAATCGCCGATGTCGCCGTGCTCATGAGGTCGTCGACCCCGATGGCGTCGACCGCGTCGACCGCCTCGCGAATCGCGTCGACGAGCAACTGCTGCCCCTCATCGACGATCGCACCGTCTGCGTCGAGATAGCGCATCAGGCGCAGCGTCGACCGCTGCGAGTGAAAAGGCACGGGGCTCGCACCGGGATGCGCGTCGACCACGAGCAGGTGAACGGTGTTCGAGCCGACGTCGATCACTCCGAGGCGCATGCCCTCGAGAGTACGCGCTGCACGCGCGGTCGGTCGTTACTCAGAGCTGGGGTGCCTGGACTCGAACCAAGAACAACTGAACCAGAATCAGCCGTGTTGCCAATTACACCACACCCCATCAACCGGGCCAGAGCCCCGCTGAAGAGGCCCGCGAGCGGGCCAGTGAGCGAGTTTACCCTACGCTCGAGAGGTGCTGGTTTCACGGTCTCGCATCGCGCGCATCGCCATCGTCACCGTGGTCGGTCTGGCGCTGCTCGCGGTCGCCATCGCGGCCGCGCAGGCGTGGAGGTCGACGGCCGCCGGCATGGCGTTCATCGCCGACCACCCCGGGTCGGTCGACGTGCCGGCCGGAACCCCTGCAGGCTTCGCGCCCTGGCTCAGTTGGACGCACTTCGCCAACGGCTTCTTCTTGCTCTTCATCGTGAGCTCGGGGCTGCACCTGCGCTCGAGTGCCCGGCCGATCGCCTTCGTGACGCGCCGCAATCGCGGCCCGCTGCGCACAGCCGGTGCACCGAAACGGCTGGGCATTCACACGTGGTGGCACCTCGTGGTGGTCACGCTGTGGGTCGCGACGGGCCTCGTCTACGTGACCCTGCTGGTGGTCACGGGGCACTGGGCGCGAGTCGTGCCCACCGAGTGGGCGGTCGTGCCGAACGCGATCTCAGCGGCCGCGCAGTACCTGTCGCTCGACTGGCCCGCTCACGAGAGCTGGGTGCGGTACAACAGCCTGCAGGTGCTGTTCTACGGCGCCACGGTCTTCATCGCATCACCGCTCGCGCTCGTCACCGGGCTGCGGCTCTCGCCGGTGTGGCCTCAACGGTGGATGCGCAGCACCGGCCCGCTGAGCGACGCCTGGGCGCGGCAGACACACTCGCTCGTGCTCTGGTACTACCTCGCCTTCACGGCCGTGCACGTCGGTCTCGTGCTGCTCACCGGAGCCCGCCGCAACCTCAACGCCATGTATCTCGGCCTCGACGACAGCGCGAGCTGGCTCGGCGTGCTCGTGTTCGCCGGCTCTGTCGTCGTCATGGCCGCGGCGTGGGTGCTGCTGCGCCCGCCCGTGCAAGTGGCCATCGCAGAGCGGGTCGCCGACGTGAGGCGCATGCCGGCACCACCGAGAGCAGATCGGCCCTAGAGAGAGGCGCGCAGCGCCCGCAGCCGCGCCAGGGTCGACTCGCGACCCAGCAGTTCCATCGACTCGAACAGCGGCGGGCTCACGCGGCGCCCCGAGACTGCAACGCGCAGAGGCCCGAACGCGAGCCGCGGTTTGAGACCGAGCCCGTCGATGAGGGCTGCGCGCAATGCCTCTTCGATGGTCGCAGGGGTGAAGTCGGCGAGCTGCTCAAGGGCGGCGACCCCGGCGTCGAGCACCGCTGCAGCATCGTCGCCGAGCGTCGCGCGAGCATCCGACTCGATCTCGAGGTCGTCGTCGGCCGTGAAAAGAAAGGCGACCATGCCGGGCACTTCGCCGAGCAGCGCCACCCGCTCCTGCACGAGCGGGGCCGCGGCCGCGAGCATCGCGCGCTCAGCAGGGCGGGGCACGTCGTTGAAGAGGCCCGCACCGCTGCAATACGGAATGCTGCGCTCGACGAACTCGTCGAGCGCCAGCCGCCGCACGTGGTCGCCGTTGATGGCCTCGGCCTTCTTCACGTCGAATCGCGCGGGGTTGGGGTTGACATCGACGACGTCGAATGCGGCCGTCATCTCGTCCATCGTGAAGACGTCGCGGTCTGCGGCGAGCGACCAGCCGAGCAGCGAGAGATAGTTGAGCAGCCCCTCGCGGATGAAGCCGCGATCACGGTGGTGGAACAGGTTCGACTCGGGGTCGCGCTTCGACAGCTTCTTGTTGCCCTCGCCCGTGACGTAGGGCAAGTGCCCGAACTGCGGAATCGCTGTCGCGACGCCAACCTCGATGAGGGCGTGATAGAGCGCGATCTGCCGCGGGGTCGACGACAGCAAGTCTTCGCCGCGCAGCACGTGCGTGATGCCCATGAGCGCATCATCGACCGGGTTGACGAAGGTGTAGAGCGGTGCGCCGTTGGGGCGCACCACGACGAAGTCGACGAAGCTGCCCGCCGGGAAGGTGATCTCGCCGCGCACGAGATCGGTGAAACTGAGGTCGGTGTCTGGCACGCGCAGACGCAGGGCGGGCTCGCGGCCTTCGGCACGGTAGGCGGCCTTCTGCTCGTCGCTGAGCTCACGCTCCCAGTTGTCGTAGCCCTGCTTCGGGTCTCGGCCGAGCTCGAGATTCTTCGCCTCGATCTCCTCCCCCGTCATGAAGCTCTCGTAGAGGTGGCCGCTCGCGCGCAGGCGCTCGATGACGCCCGCGTAGATCTCGCCCCGCTGCGACTGCCGGTATGGTGCGTGCGGTCCGCCCGTCTCGACGCCTTCATCCCAGTCGATACCGAGCCAGCGCAGCGCATCGAGCAACTGGTGGTAGCTCTCTTCGCTGTCGCGCGCCTGGTCGGTGTCTTCGATGCGAAAGACCATGGTGCCGCCCGTGTGCCGCGCGTACGCCCAGTTGAACAGGGCGGTGCGAATGAGCCCGACATGCGGGGTTCCGGTCGGTGAGGGGCAGAACCGCACGCGCACATCGGCGCCGGTCGCGGTCGAGAAGGCGGGGCTGGTCACAGCGAGCCAGTCTAGGCGGTGCCAGATGCTCGCCTCGCGAGAGCCCCGCCTCGACTCGCGCGGCTCAGCAGCGGTAGAACCCCGCGACGGTCGGGCTCAGCGCGCCGAGCCCACCGAGCAGCACGAGGTCGTCTGGGTCTTGCGAGTTGAGCGCCGAATGGGCTGACGACGGCACGCAGCTCGAGAGCACCGTGAAGAGCGGAGCACCGAGCGCACCCGCGGCCGCACCGCCCGAGAGCGCATCGGCGAAGCTCGTGCCGGTGGCGAGGTAGCTGCGCGCCGCGTGCGGAAAGTGGTGCGAGGCGATGAGCGATGCGGTCGAGTAGCGGTCTGCTCCCGAGAACCGCGAGACCTCGAGCCCCGCCGCGACGAGCGACTGCTCGATGCCGGCACTTACAGCGCCCTCACCGCCGACGATCACGACTCGTCTGGTCGAGAAGGTGTTCAGCAGGGCGAGGGTCTCAGCATCGGCGGCAGGGGCGAGACCGAACACCAGAACGACCGGAGCATTGACCGATGCCGCTGCCGGCCCGGCAGCCAGTGCGTCGGCGAAGCCGGTGCCGGTGGCGAGGTAGACCACGGGCGCTCCGGTCGACCTGTATGCGTCGAGCGCGAGATTGCGCGACGTCGCGTAGCGGGTCGTGCCCGAGACCCGTTGCACGTTGGTAGTCACCGTGCGCAGGCTGGCGAGCACCGAGTCAGACACGACGCCCGAGCCGCCCGCCACCACGATGCGGCTCGGGTTCAGTCGCCGCAGCTCGCTCATGATGACCGGCGGAATCGAGCCGGGTTGCACGAGCAGCAGGGGTCCGTTCGCTGCGCCGGCGAGCGCGGCTGCGCTCAGCGCGTCAGGAAAGTCGAAACCCGAGGCGATGTAGACCGTGCTGGCGCCCGACGGAAAGGTGCGAGCCGAGATCTGTGCCGATGTCGAGAACCGGTCGTTGCCCGAGATGCGGTTGACGGCGCCGGGCGGTGTCGGCGGTGCCGATGCGTATCGACCGAAGTTCTGGGTGAAGTACAGCCGACCGTTAGCGTTGGCGGCGACACCGATGCCGATGTCAGTGTTGGTCGAGAGCAGGTTGGCTCTGTGCCCCGGCGAGTTCGCCCACGCATTCACCACGGCCGAAGCGGCGTAGCCTGCGGCCACGTTCTCAGCCGCCCGGCTCCACCCGGCCGGATACAAGAGGTGGAAGCTCGGCCGGTGCGACATCGTCGACACGCTCGCCTGCTGCACCGACCAGTCTTGAGCGATGTCGTTGAGCGCAGCGTTCAACCGCAGCGGCGGCAGGTTGTTCGCGGCCCGCAGCGCGTTCGTCTGCTGCAGGATGAGGGCTCGCTCATCGGCGAAGACCCCCGCGGTCGGCAGCAATGACGCCGTGGCATCGATTCCGGTCGACGTCGAGATGTCGACGCGGTGCTCGACGGGCGCTTCGATGCCGGGGGCCGGTTCGGCGATTTCTTGCGCTGCGGTAGCCGTCATCGGTGGCGCGATCAGCAGCAATGCCACGACGACTGCGGTTGCAACGTGCGTCTTCACGGTTCCCCCCGAAACCCGTTTCGACCTGACTGTTCGACCCCCCGATTGAACAGCAGCCCCTCACGACCCCCTGTCGTGATGTGTGGCAAGTCTAGGTGAGAGGGGCCGGTTCGACCGCTCCCCCCTTTCGCGGGGTAGTGCTCAAAACGAACATCACGACTCCCACGAGCACCATCGTGACGAACGAGAGACCCGAATAGCCGAGCGCAGCGAGCGCCACACCGGCCAGGGCGCCGCCCACCGCCCCGCTTGCACTCATCACGAGGTCGCTTCGCCCCTGCACGATTGTGCGGCGATCCGGCCGCGCCGACTCGGTGAGCAGCGCAGAGCCGGCAACGGTCGAGGCACTCCAGCCCAGCCCGAGAAAGATGAGCCCGGCAACCACCCAGCCTTCGCTCTCGGCGCCGAAGCCCGTCATGAGCAGGCTCGCGGCGAGCATCCCCTGCCCCACCGCGATCGTGAATCGCCGGCCGACGCGGTCAGCCAAGATTCCGAAGACGGGCGACAGCGCGTACATGCCCGCGATGTGCAGGCTGATGGTGAACCCCACGATGACCAGGCTGGCGCCGTGGGCGGTCAGGTGCACGGGAGTCATCGCCATCACCGAGACCATGGTTGCGTGACTGAGCGCGATCGACAGGATGGCGAGACGGATGCCCGGCCGATCGTCGACCGCCGCCACGACGATCGGCTGCTCGACACCGGCCAGCTCGGCGTCGGCGCGACTCGCACGCTGCTGCTCGGCCTGCCACTCGGCGGCGACGCGCAGAGGGTCGGGGCGAAGGCCGATGAGGTAGAGCGCGGCAGCGAGGCTCTGTGCCAGCACCGTGAAGAGGAAGGGCCCGCTGAGCTCGGGCAGCCCCAGGTAGGCGCCGAGGGTCTCGCCGGGGCCGATGAGGTTCGGGCCCGAGACGGCGCCGACGGTGGTCGCCCAGACGACGAGCGAGAGGTCTCGGCCTCGCGTGCTGGGGGCGGCCAAGTCGACGGCGGCGAAGCGCGACTGCAGATTGACGGCAGTGCCTGAACCGATGAGGGCGATGCCGACCAGCAAGAGCGCGAAGCTCTCGGTGCCCGCTGCCACCATCGACAGGATGGCGCCGAGGGCGGCGGTGAGGGCTCCGGTGGCGAGAGCGGGCGCCCGACCAGCGCGTCGTGCCAGCCGCGCGAGGGGAATCGCCGCGAGCGCCGCGCCGAGCGTCACCATGGTCGCCGCCATGCCGCTGAATGCGGGCGAGCCCGAGATCTCGGCCGCCAGAATCGCGCCGATCGAGAGCGTGGCGCCCATGCCCAGCCCCGCGAGAATCTGACCCGCCATGAGCACCGTCCGAGTGCGTCGCTGCAGCGCTGCGACCGAGACGACGGTGTGGGTGGTCACTGAAGGCGAGCTCAGGCCGGTTCGTCGACGCGGTCGTCGCGGTTCTTCGCCGGATTGCGCAGGGTGCCGAGACCCTCGATGGTGATCTCGACCGTCTGGCCGTCGGTGAAGCCGCCCAGGCCGTCTGGCGTGCCCGTCATGATGATGTCACCGGGCAGCAGGGTCCACGCGTCGCTGACGAACTCGATGATCTCGGGCACGCCGTAGATCATGTCTCGAGTGTTGCCTGCCCGACGCGGCTCGCCGTCGACGAACGTCGTGATCTCAAGGTTCGACGGGTCGAGCTCGGTCTCGATGAACGGGCCGATGGGGGCGAAGGTGTCGAAGCCCTTCGCACGCGCCCACTGCCCGTCGGCGAACATCACGTCTCGTGCAGACACGTCGTTGCCGATCGTGTACCCGAAGACGACGTCTCGCCAGTTCTCTCGCTTCACCCGTTTGGCAACGGCGCCGATGACCACGACGAGCTCGCCCTCGTGCGTGATGCGACCGTCGACGGGAGGCAGAATGATCGGCTCGTCCGGCCCGATCACCGCGGTGTTCGGCTTCAAGAAGATCAGCGGGTTCTGCGGCCCGTCGTACTGCATGGTCTGCACGTGGGCGGCGAAGTTCATGCCGATGCAGACCACCTTCGAACGCGGGATGACCGGCGCAAGAATGCGCGCGTCAGCGAGCCTCACGCGCTCGCCCGTGGTCTCGTAGCCGTGAAACATGGGGTCTCCGGCGAGCACCACGAGTTCGTCGTCGTCGACGATGCCGAACTGCGGGTCTTCTCCGGTGCTGAACCGCGCGATCTTCACCTGTTCAGCCTAACTGAACCACTCAGGCGTTCTGCTTCTTGAGCCGTGACGCCGCGCGCGCACGAAGGGTCTGATCGAGCTCGACCTTGCGAATGCGCACGATCTCGGGAGTCACCTCGACGCACTCGTCCTCGCGCGCGAACTCGAGGCACTCTTCGAGCGTCAGCTGACGAGGCGGCGTGAGGCGCTCGAGCTCTTCGGCCGTCGACGAGCGGATGTTGTTGAGCTTCTTCTCTTTCGTGATGTTGACGTCCATGTCGTCGGCTCGCGAGTTCTCGCCGACGACCATGCCCTCGTAGACCTCTTCGGTCGGCTTGACGAAGAACGTCATGCGCTCTTGCAGCGTCATCATCGCGTTGCTCGTCACGACACCCGCGCGGTCGGCGACGATCGAGCCGTTGTTGCGCGAGACGATCGAGCCCGCCCAGGGCTCGTAGCCGTGCGCGATCGCATTGGCGATGCCGGTGCCGCGAGTCGTGGTGAGAAACTCGGTGCGAAACCCGATGAGCCCGCGACTCGGCACGATGAACTCCATGCGAACCCAGCCCGTGCCGTGGTTGGTCATGCCCTCCATGCGTCCGCGACGAGCGGCGAGCAGCTGGGTGATGGCGCCGAGATACTCTTCGGGTGCATCGATCGTGAGGTGCTCGAACGGCTCGTGCAGCTTGCCGTCGATCGTCTTCGTCACCACTTGGGGCTTGCCCACAGTGAGCTCGAAGCCCTCGCGGCGCATGTTCTCGACGAGGATCGCGAGGGCGAGCTCGCCACGCCCCTGCACCTCCCACGCGTCGGGCCGGCCGACGTCGACCACGCGAATCGAGACGTTGCCGATGAGCTCGCGGTCGAGGCGGTCTTTCACCATGCGCGCCGTCAGCTTGTGACCCTTGACCTTGCCGACGAGCGGTGAGGTGTTGGTGCCGATCGTCATCGAGATCGCCGGCTCATCGACCGTGATCGCCGGCAACGGCCGAACGTCATCGGGGTCGGCGATCGTCTCACCGATCGTGATGTCTTCGATGCCCGCGATGGCGACGATGTCGCCGGCCATCGCCGACTCGGCCGGGTAGCGCTCGAGAGCTCGCGTCTTCATGAGCTCGGTGATGCGCATCGAGCTGTGCGAGCCGTCGTGGCGCACCCATGCCACGGTCTGGCCCTTCTTGAGCGTGCCGTGGAAGATGCGCAGCAGCGCGATGCGACCCAAGAAGGGGCTCGCATCGAGGTTGGTCACGTGAGCCTGCAGCGGGTGCTCGTCGTCATAGCTCGGCGCCGGCACATGCTGCAGAATCGCCTCGAACAGCGGCTCGAGGTCGTCATTGTCTGGCAACTGGCCGTCGGCCGGGCGCGTGCGGCTCGCAGCGCCCGCGCGACCCGAGGCGTAGATCACCGGAAGATCGAGAATGGCGTCGACGTCGAGGTCGGGCACCTCGTCTTGCAAGTCGCTCGCGAGCCCGAGCAACAGGTCATGGGTCTCTTCTTCGACGGCCTCGATGCGGGCATCCGGTCGGTCTGTCTTGTTGACGAGCAGAATGACCGGAAGCTTCGCCGCCAGGGCCTTGCGCAGCACGAAGCGAGTCTGCGGCAGCGGCCCCTCGCTCGCGTCGACGAGCAGCACGACGCCGTCGACCATGCTCAGCCCGCGCTCGACCTCGCCGCCGAAGTCGGCGTGCCCGGGAGTGTCGATGACGTTGATCGTGATCTCGTCACCGCCGGCGTGCTTGCCCTTGTAGGTGACCGCCGTGTTCTTGGCGAGAATCGTGATGCCTTTTTCTCGCTCGAGGTCGTTCGAGTCCATTGCGCGGTCTTCGAGGTGCGCGTGGGCAGCGAACGAGTCGGTCTGCCGCAGCATCGCGTCGACGAGGGTGGTCTTGCCGTGGTCGACGTGGGCGACGATCGCCACGTTGCGCAAGTCGGTGCGGGTGCGGATAGCCATTGGTCTATCCTCCCAGACTGCGAGCCGACTTCGGTTCGCAGCCCTGCAGCGCGATCGTCAGCCCCTCGTGAGCCCTAGCCGGCGACGCGTCGCGCTTCGCGTCGTTCGCGCTGCTCGTCAGGGTCGGGCACCGGCACCGCGGCGATGAGACGCCTCGTGTAGTCCTGCTGCGGGTTGCGCAGAATCTGCTCTTTCGAGCCCTGCTCGACGATGACGCCGCGGTGCATCACCGCGATGCGGTCGGCCAGCAGGTCGACGACGGCGAGGTCGTGGCTCACGAACAAGATCGCGAACTGCTGCTCGCGCTGAATCTGCTGCAGAATCGCGAGCACGCGGGCCTGCACCGAGACGTCGAGGGCGCTGGTCGGCTCATCGGCGACAAGCAGCTTGGGTGAGAGCGCGAGCGCACGGGCGATGCCGACCCGCTGCCGCTGGCCCCCCGAGAGCTCGTGCGGAAAACGGTTGCGGTAGCTCTGCGGAAGCTCGACCATCTCGAGCAGGTGCTCGACCCTGGCCGTCACCACCTTCTCGTCTTTCTCGCCGGCCAGCTGCAGCGGCTCACCGATCGAGTCGCCGATCGGCCAGCGCGGGTTGAGCGACGAGCCGGGGTCTTGAAACACGATGCCGATCTTGCGACGGATGCTGCGCAGATCGTCTCTGCGAACCCCGACCATGTTCTGGCCGGCCACCGACAGCTCACCGCTCGTTGCGGGCATGAGGCCCACAACGGCGCGAGCGATCGTCGTCTTGCCCGAGCCCGACTCGCCGACAAGCCCGAGCACTTCACCCGGATAGATCTCGAGGTTCGCGCTGTCGACGGCGCGGAAGGCGGGCACTCGACCGCGCTTCGGGTACTCGACGACCAGGTCGCTCATGCGCAAGACGGGCTCGACTCCGGGCTCACGGTGCGCGATGCTCTCTTCGGCCGCAATGCCGGTGCCGAGGTGCGGAACCGCCGCCAGCAGCGCCTGGGTGTAGGGGTGCTCGGGCTTCTTGAAGATCTGCCGCACCGAACCCGACTCGACGACTTTGCCGTCTTTCATGACGATGACCGAGTCGGCGAGGTCGGCCACCACTCCCATGTCGTGCGTGATGAGGATGATGCCGCTGCCGAGGCGAGCGTTCAGGTCGCGCAGCAGGTCGATGATCTCGGCCTGCACCGTCACGTCGAGAGCCGTCGTCGGCTCATCGGCGATGAGCAGCGCGGGGTCGCATGACAGCGACTGCGCGATCATCGCGCGCTGGCGCTGCCCGCCCGACAACTGGTGCGGGTACGAGTCGAATGCCTTCTGGGGGTCGGGCATCTCGACGAGCCGCAGCAGCTCGAGCGCACGTTCGCGCGCCGCCTTGCGCAGCATGCGCGGGTTGTGCACCTTGAGCGCTTCGACGATCTGGAACCCGACGGTGTAGACCGGGTTGAGCGCGGTCATGGGCTCTTGGAAGATGACGGCGATGCCGCTGCCTCTGATCTCGCGCAGTCGCTCGAGGGGAGCGTCGATGAGCTCTTCGCCCTTGAGCCTGACGCTGCCCGAGGCTCGGCCGTTCTGCGGCAGCAGGCCGAGCAGCGCCATCGACGACGTGCTCTTGCCCGACCCTGACTCGCCGACGATGGCGAGCACCTCACCCGGCTGCACCGAATAGGTGACTCCCTCAGCTGCGGTCACCCACTCGCCCTCGACCCAGAAGTCGACTCCCAAGTCGGTCGCTTCCAGAATCGGCGCCTTCGGCGTCGTTGTCTCGGTCACTGTGCTTCTCGCTCTCTGTGGCTCTCGTCGCCGTCGTCATGGGTGGCCGTGGCACGATGGTCGTCGTGACTGGGCAGCCCATCGTGTTTCGATCGACCAGCAGCCGCGTGCTCGCCGGCATCATCTCGGGAGGCGCGCTGGTGGCTCTGGTCGCGGTCGTCATGACCGAGGGCGCTGCCGGCGCCCTCACCGTGCTGCCCGTGCTCGCGCTCATCGGCGGCTTCGGCTGGGCCGCCTACTGGCGACCCGCCGTGGTGGTCGACGACTCGGGCGTCACGGTGGTCGGGGTCATCGCCACCACCCAGGTGCCGTGGGCGAGCATCCGCACCATCGACACGCGGTGGGCCCTGACGCTGCAGACCACGTCGGGCGTCGTGACAGCCTGGGCCGCTCCGGCGCCGAGCAGGCACGGCCTGTACCGCGTGACCAAAGGCGAGAATCAGAACCTCGCCGCTGACACCTACCTGGCCGGAACCATCCGCCCCGGCGATGCGCTGTCGAGCGACTCGGGTCAGGCCGCCGAGATCGTTCGCCGCGCGTGGGATCGCTGGCGCGATGCGCAGGGCGAGTCGCCCGCTGACGGCCAGCCCGTGCACCGACGGTGGCACGTGGCGACCCTCGGCATCGCCGCGGCGCTGACCATCTGGGCAGTGCTTGCGCTGATCTGAGCGGCGCGCGGCCACCAGTCTCGGCATCATCGTCGTCACTGCCTCAGCGAGGTGGTGTCGCGCTCACGACGGCTGCCCGCCACCCAGCCGCGCACCAGGTCAGAGGCCTGCTTGCGCAGCGGGCGCAGGTTCGGCATGCCCTTCTGACGCGGGTCGAATGCGTCGCGCAGCCCGTCGCCGACGAAGTTGATCGCGAGGGCGATGATGATGATGAAGAGACCGGGCCACCAGAACAGCCATGGCCTCGTGTTGAACGCACCCTGGTACTCGCTGATGATCTGACCCAGCGAGATGTCGGGAGTCTTCACGCCGAATCCGAGAAAGCTCAACGAGGTCTCGATGAGAATGGCCGCACTCATGAGCAGCGTCGCGTTGACGATGATCACGCCGACGGTGTTCGGCAGAATGTGCCGGAAGATGATGCGACCGTCTTTCGCGCCGGCGACGCGAGCCGCGTCGACGAACTCGCGCTCACGCAGCGCCAAGAACTCGGCTCGCACGAGTCGAGCGAGCAGCGGCCAGGCGATCAGCCCGAGCAGAATGCCGAGGGCGATCGTGTTGCCACCCACCGAGCGGCCGAGCACGGCGCCGAGCACGAGCAGCGGGATGATCAGAATCACGTCGGTGCCGCGCATGAGGAGCGAGTCGACCTTGCCGCGGAAGTACCCGGCGGTCGCACCGATCGTCGTGCCGATGACCGTCGAGAGCACACCGACGAGCACGATGACGGTGATCGACTGCTGCGTGCCGCGCATCACGCGGGCGAAGATGTCTTTGCCCGTCGTGTCTTGACCGAACGGGTGCTCGCCGATCGCGAACGGCCACAGGGTGAGCGTCGGCGCACCGCCCGGGTTCACGAGGGCGTACGACTCGTACCAGTTGTACTTCCACCAGCCGGCGATTCTGAAGCCGTCGACGGCGAGCCGACCCGTCTCGGGGTCGGCCACCAGCCGGCCCGAGCCGCCGACCACTGTTCCCACCGAGGTGAACGCCACCAGCACGATGAATCCGAGCACGAAGAGCGCGGCGACCGCGACCTTGTGCCTGAAGAACTTGCGGCGCACGAGCGTGCCGAGGCTGAGACCTTCAGTGGCCCTCTGCTCGATGGTGATCTCGTTGCCGCGCGACTCATCGGCGGGCAGTGCGGTCACGGGAGGTGTCGATTTCTTGGCCATGTCAGCTCACTCGGATTCTGGGGTCGAGCGCCGAGTACAGCAGGTCGGCAACAACGTTGAACACCACCGTCAGCACGCCCGTGACGAGGAAGAAGCCCATCACGAGATTGACGTCGACGGCTCTCAAGCCCTGCGTGAAGAGCTGCCCCATTCCTTGCCAGGCGAACACCTGCTCGGTGATGACAGCCCCACCGATCACGGCGCCGATGTCGACGGCGACGATCGTCGCGATCGGGATCATGGCGTTGCGGAACGCGTGACGCATGACCACAGTGCGCTCGGTGAGGCCCTTCGCGCGAGCGGTACGGATGTAGTCCTGGTTCAAGACCTCGAGCAGGCTCGCCCGTGCGTAGCGGGTGTAGCCAGCCACCGAGATGATCATGAGCGCGATGGTCGGCAGAACCAAGTGGGCAGAACTGTCGAGGAAGTGCATCCACATGTCGTCGACGCGGGCCAGTGACGGCGTCGTCGCGCCGATCGTCGAGATGACGCCGTTCGAGAGCGGGATCAGCCGCAGGTAGTCGTCCCAGCGCAACAGCATCTGGTCGAGGATGAACGGCAAGAGCTGCAGGCCGCCGATCAGCACACCGACTCGCATCATGATGCGCTTGTCATCGCCTCCGGTGAAGAAGCCCGCGATGAGGCCGATGCCCACGAGCACGACGAGCGCGATCACGATCGACAGCGGGTTCTTCAGGTAGAAGAACAAGAACTGGAAGGGGTACCACAGCGCAGCCGCGGCCGCGATCATGATGCCCGCGGTCAGCAGGGCGCGGCGGTTGGTGACACCGGTCGAGAGCACGACCACGATGGCAGCGATGAGCACGCTCAGCACGACCACGCCGATGATGCCGAGCGACGGGCTCGCGAGCCACTGCGTCACCTGCAAGAAGATCAAGAAGGCCGCGGTTGCTCCACCCACGAGCGCGAAGCTGCGCAATCGGGTTCTGATCTCGCCGCCGACGACGGCAGAGCCTATGAAGCCGAGCCCGAGCGTCGCTATCAGAATGAACCACCACGGAAACTCTGGATTGCTGAGGAACTGGTTGAAGCGGATCGCTCCGTACTCTTTGAGCAGCACCGCGACCCAGAAGATGGGCAGCGAGTAGAAGATGAAGGCGAAGAGGGTGACGGTGTAGTCGTAGCCCGAGTACTGGCGCAACGCGGTCGTCATGCCGATGGCGACGCCGACCAGGATGGCGAGGATGGTGGCGAGCGTGACCAGTTGCAGCGTCGATGCTGCAGCGGTGCCGATCGCGTTGATGACGGGCTGGTCGCCGCGCGAGACCGAGATGCCGAGGTCGCAGCGGCCGATGAGGCAGCCTGCCGCTCCGCCGAGCCACTTGAAGTAGCGCAGCAGGGGAGGTGTGTCGAGGTCGAGACGGCGACTGAGGTCTGCCATCTTCTGCTGGGCGTCGGGGTCGCGACTGCCGCGCAGCTGCTCGAGGGGGTCACCCGAGTTGGCGGTGAGCTGATAGACCACGAACGACGCGATCAGCAGCACGACGATGGTTGCAAGAGTGCGCCGGAGCACGAAAGTGAGCACGAGGAACTTTCCGAGATCGAGTGGGATGCGCGGTGCCGGTCACTCGAGCTGAGCGACCGGCACCGCGGCGGGGCTATCCGTGGTCGGGCCGTCGATCGCTCGACGACCCGACCGTGATCGGATCAGCGCTTACTGCGCAACCGCTCCGACCGGTGCCCACTCCCAGAAGTTCCAGAAGTAGGTCGGCGACAGCGGGCTCGGGTCGATGCCCTCGACTCCCGCGTCCCACCAGGTCAGACCGGGGAACTGGAAGATCGTGGTGCCGTAAGCGTCCTCCCAGAGGAGCTTCTCGACCTCAATCTGGATCTCGATCTGACGCGCCTCGTCGAGCTCGGTCTCGAGGCTCTTCAGCAGACGGTCGACCTCGGTGTTCGAGTAGCCACCGAAGTTCGAGGGCTGGCCGGTTCCGAGGAACTGGTCAGAACCCGTCACCGCGAGGCTCGTCGACTGCCACGCGAAGATGACCGCGTCGTGCGGGTTCACGGGGTTGATCGACGGGTCGGTGAACTCCCAGTTGGGCTCTGAGGTGTCGATGACGTTGAAGCCGGCCTGGGCGCCCGCCTGGGCGATCAGCTCGAACTCAGCGGCACGACGAACGTTGCCCTCGGGGTACCAGAAGCGAACATCCACCGGCGTCTCGACGCCAGCCTGCGCGAGCAGGTCGCGAGCCTGGGCGATGCCAGCCTCGGTGCCGCTCTCGGAGTAGAACGCCGAACCGTTCTGCGCGACCATGTCGTCGTATCCGGGCGAGCCGGGGATGAGCAGGATCGAGTTACGGATCTCGGCGTTGGGGTTCAGCGGCGCGATGAGCGTGTCGATGATCTGCTGACGCGGGATCACCGAGAGGAACGCCTGACGCACGAGCTTCGCGGTCTCAGCGTCGCCATCGTAGGCAGCGGGGTCGAAGGGACCCCCGTTGTTGAACGTCAGGTCGACGTGCTCGTAGGTCGCTTCGTCACCCGTGGCGTACTCACCGTTGCTGAGCGCCTGCACGAGCTGCAGCACGTCGGGCGTGGGCTGGCCCGAGGCCACCTGCACGTCACCGTTGTCGACGGCCTGCACAGCGGCCGTCGGGTCGCTGATCTCGCGCACCGTGATGCGCTCGTACTTGGGGCTCGGGCCCCAGGTGTAGCGCTCGTTGGCGACGAGCGTGACGTAGCTGTCTTCGACGAGCTCTTCGACCACGTACTGGCCGCTCGAGAGCGTCACCAGCGGGTTCTCAGGAGTGTTCGGCGACTGGTAGCCGGTGTTCCAGGCCTCGGCGACCGGGGTCAGCCACTCGACGTCCTTCTCCTGAATCGCCTCGATCAGCAGTCGCTTGGCTTCGCCAGCGTCTTCGATCTCGGGGTAGGCCATCTGCACGGTGCCGTGCGCCGAGACGCCGAGACCGAACTGCGTGGGCCAGTCGACGTACGCGATGTCGTAGACGAGGGTCAGCTTGCGGCCGTCGATCTCGGGAGTCGCGGTGGCGAGCTCAGCGCGCGGGTTGGCGTGCAGGAAGAGCGGGTTGCCATCGGCGTCGGTCACACCGGCGAAGATGGTGACCCAGGCGAGCAGCAGGTCGGCGGCGTCGATGTCGACTCCGTCAGACCAGACCACGCCGTCGTTGATGGTGTACTCCACCGTCAGCGGGTCGTCGCTCGTCTTCTCGTAGGTGCCGAAGCCGGTGTCGTCGATGAGCGCGGGGTCGCTGTTGTAGTAGTTGAACCCTGAGCTCGTCATGTAGGTGACGATCGCGTTGGCGGTGTTGTTGCCGCTCGCGCTGTTCGGGTTGAACTCGTTGATGAGGTCGTTCCAGGCCACAGTGATCTCTGTGCCCTCGATGACTTCGGACTCATAGGGTGTCGCGCAGGCGCTCACCACAAGGGTGCTCGCCGCGATCGCGGCAATGCCGGCGACCCCGAATCTGCTGATACGCAATTTTCCTCCTGTGCAAGATGGATACGCGGCGGCACATCTCGTGAGCGCACCGACGCGCCTGTTGGGTTCGACCCTAGATACCCAGAGACACCCCCGCCAAACTGTAGGCCGTTTCGTTACACACCGGTAACGCCACCGCGCGCTACCGAGCACAAACGCAGGATTGGTGCAGAGCATCCCCCACCATACGCAACAATCGTGCGCCATTGGTCAGATCTTTCACCGCACCAGGTGAACGTGCGACGACGGCGCCCATCACACCGCCCGAGCGCCTGTCGCCACCCGACAATTTCGACACATCGCAACTGGTCACCTTGCCGGTTCTGCACAAGGCGCCGGGTCGACCGCGTCGCCGTCGAGGGCGGGGTGACCGAGAATGGGGGCGTGCCGTTGCCACCGGATGCCCCCCTCGCGCCCGCCGCTCGCCCGAGCCCGCGGCGCCTGCGAGCAGAGATACTCATCGTGCTCGGCCTGACACTCGGCATCAGCGCCGTGTACTCGCTCGTCGCCATCATCAATCGGCTCACGCGCGAGGTGCCGCTCGGCGATCAGACGGCCACCCTGAACCCGTCGCGCAGCGAACGACCGATCTTCGATCTGATCTACCAGCTGCTCGGCGTCGTCGCCGACCTCGTGCCGGTGGCTCTTGTGGTCTTTCTGCTCTGGAGCACGACCCGCCCCCACCTTGGCCGCCTCGGCATCGACGGCTCGAGGCCGTGGCGCGACGCCCGCGACGGCGTGGGGCTGGCGCTGCTCATCGGCGTGCCCGGCCTGTTCGTCTACCTCGCCGGGCGCGAACTCGGCCTGACCGTGACTGTTGTACCGACCGCCCTCGATGAGCACTGGTGGACGGTGCCGGTGCTGCTGCTCGCGGCCGCGCGCGCTGGCATCGTCGAGGAGGTGATCGTCGTCGGATATCTGTTCGCACGCTTGCGCGACCTGCGCTGGGGGCCGTGGGCGATCATTCTCACGAGTGCTCTGCTGCGTGCCACCTACCACCTCTACCAAGGGTTCGGCGGGTTCATCGGCAACTTCGCCATGGGCGTGCTGTTCGGCTGGCTCTACACGCGCTACGGTCGGCTGCTGCCGCTCGTCTTCGCGCACTTTCTCATCGACGCGGCGGTGTTCGTCGGCTACGCGTGGGCAGCGGCCGCCTGGCCCGGCCTCTTCGCACCCCCCGCCCCTTAGCAGTTGCCCGCACGGACGCCGAGTGAAGCGTTCGCCGCTAGGCGAACGCGTCACGGCGCGCCGAAGGCGCGCCAACAAGCATCGCGGGGACGCCGATTGAAGCGTTCGCCCTCAGGCGAACGCCTCAATCGGCGGGCAGGCGCAGACCAGGTTGCGGTCGCCGAAGGCCTGGTCGATGCGCCGCACGGGCGGCCAATACTTGTCGGCTCGTGTGGCTCCGAATCCGCCGTCGACGGTCGAACCGGCGAGGGTCGAGGGGTATGCCGCGATCTCGCGCGAGTACGGGTGGGTCCACTCGCCGGCGATGACGCTCTCGGCCGTGTGCGGAGCGTTCACGAGCGGGTTGTCGTCGGCGGGCCACTCGCCGCGCGCCACAGCGTCGGCTTCGAGCCGTATGGCGATCATGGCGCTCACGAAGCGTTCGAGCTCGGCGAGGTCTTCGCTCTCGGTGGGCTCGACCATGAGGGTGCCCGCGACGGGGAACGACATGGTGGGCGCGTGGAATCCGTAGTCGACGAGGCGCTTGGCGACATCGTCGACAGTGATGCCGGTCGCGTCGCGCAGCGGCCGGAGGTCGAGAATGCACTCGTGCGCGACGAGCCCGTTCTCGCCCGCATAGAGCACCGGGTAGTGCTCTCGCAGCCGCACGGCGATGTAGTTGGCGGCGAGCACGGCGCTCGCGGTCGCCTCGCGCAGGCCCTCGGCCCCCATGAGGCGGGCATAGGCCCACGAGATCGGCAGAATGCTCGCCGAGCCGTAGGGCGCCGCAGAGACGGGCGCACCGCGGTGCTCGACCGCCCCGACCGCTCCGGTGGTGTGGTCGAACGGCGGGTGCTGATGCATCTGGGCGAGCGGATGCCCTGGCAAGAATTCTGCAAGGTGCGCCTTGGCCGCGACCGGGCCGACGCCCGGCCCTCCCCCGCCGTGCGGAATGCAGAACGTCTTGTGCAGATTGAGATGGCTGACGTCGCCGCCGATGTCGCCGTAGCGCGCATAGCCGAGCAGCGCGTTGAGGTTGGCGCCGTCGATGTAGACCTGCCCGCCCGCCTCGTGCACAGCGGCGGTGACCTCCATGACGCCGTGCTCGTAGACCCCGTGCGTCGAAGGGTAGGTGATCATGAGGGCCGCCAGCTCGTCGCGGTGCGTCTCGATCTTGGCGCGCAGGTCGGCGAGGTCGACGTCTCCGGTATCGGTCGTCGCGACGACGACGACGCGCATGCCCGCCAAGACTGCCGAGGCCGCGTTGGTGCCGTGCGCGCTCGACGGAATGAGGCAGACGGTGCGGTGCTCGTCTCCGCGTGAGCGGTGATACCCGCGAATGGCGAGCAGCCCGGCGAGCTCGCCCTGCGACCCGGCGTTGGGCTGCAGCGACACGGCGTCGTATCCGGTGAGCTCGGCGAGCCACGTCTCGAGGTGGCCGATGAGCACGAGCGAGCCCTGCACGTCGTCGAGCGGCGCAAAGGGGTGCAGCGCGCTGAACTCGGGCCAGCTCACGGCCGCCATCTCGGTGGCCGCGTTGAGTTTCATGGTGCACGAACCCAGGGGGATCATCCCGCGATCGAGCGCATAGTCTCGGTCGGCAAGCCGCTTCAGATATCGCATCATCGCGGTCTCGCTGCGGTGGGCGTGAAACACCGGGTGCGTCATGAACTCGGATGCTCGCCGCAGGCTCGCCGGCACTCGAGTGTCATCGACCTCGGGCGCATCGGTCACCTCGAAGGCGGCGAGCACTGCGCGCACGTCGGCCGCGGTCGTCGTCTCGTCGACTGAGATGCGCACTTCGTCGTCGCTCTGACGCCAGAGCAGCACGTCTCGGTCGGCGGCGGCGTCGACGACGTGGTCGGCTCTGCCGGGCAGTCGAACGCTGAGGGTGTCGAAGTGGCCGGCGTGCTGCACCTCATGGCCAGCAGCGGTCAGCGCGGCAGCCAGGGTCGCCGCGTGCCCCGCCACGCGTTCGGCGATGCGGCGCAGGCCGTCTGGCCCGTGATAGACCCCGTACATTCCCGCCATGACGGCGAGCAGCACCTGGGCGGTGCAGATATTCGAGGTGGCCTTGTCGCGCCGGATGTGCTGCTCGCGCGTCTGCAGGGTGAGGCGGTAGGCGGGGCGTCCGTCTGCGTCGCGCGAGACTCCGACCAGGCGGCCGGGCAGCTGGCGCTCGAGGCCTTCGCTCACGGCGAGGTAGCCGGCGTGCGGGCCGCCGAAGCCCATGGGCACGCCGAAGCGCTGGGTCGAGCCGACGGCGACATCGGCGCCGAGCTCTCCGGGAGGCGTCACGAGGGTGAGCGCGAGCAGGTCTGCCGCGACGACGGCGAGGCCCCCCGTGCCTTTCACTTGCGCGATGACCGCGCTCGGATCCCACAGCCGGCCCGACGCTCCGGGATACTGCACGAGCACGCCGAAGGCCTCGGGCATATCGATGGGGTCGGCGTCGGCGAGCGGCATGACGACGAGCTCGATGCCGAGCGCTTCGGCTCGACCGGCGAGCACGGCGTGGGTCTGCGCGAAAGCGTCGGAGTCGACGATGAAGCGGTTGACCGCGACACCGGATGCCCTGCGCGCGAGCAGCATGCCCTCGACCACGGCGGTCGCCTCATCGAGCATCGAGGCATTCGCGGTGTGCAGTGCCGTGAGGTCGGCGACCATCGTCTGAAAGTTGAGCAGCGCTTCGAGCCTGCCCTGCGAGATCTCGGGCTGATACGGCGTGTATGCCGTGTACCAACTGGGGTTCTCGAGCACGTTGCGCTGAATCACCGACGGTGTCACGGTGCCGTAGTAGCCCTGACCGATCATGCTGCGCCGCACTCGGTTCTCGGCGGCGAGTGCGCGCAGCTCGGCGAGCGTCTCGGCCTCGGTGGCGGGCGCCGGCAGCGAACGCAGCACCGACGTCTGGCGAATCGCGGTCGGCACCGCGGCATCCATCAGCTCGTCGAGCTTGCGATAGCCCAGCGCATCGAGCATGAGCTGCTGCGCGTCGTGGTCGGTGCCGATGTGGCGTTCGGCGAAGGGGATGCTCACGTGGTGTTCTCGTCTCAGTGCGTGGTCGGTCGGGGTGCGGTGTCAGCCGCCGATGAGGGCGCGATAGTCGTCGGCGCTCAGCAGGGCGTGCTCACCCGTGACCCGAATCTTGACGAGCCAGCCGTCGCCGTAGGGGTCTGCGTTGATGGTCTCGGGCGCTGCGGCGACGGCCTCGTTGGCCTCGACGACCTCACCGTCGAGCGGTGCGTACAGCTCGCCGACCGACTTCGTCGACTCGACTTCGCCGACGATCGACCCCGTGGTCAGGGTGGCACCGATCTTCGGCAGGTCGACATAGACAACATCGCCGAGAGCGTCGGCAGCGTACTGCGTGATGCCGATGGTCGCGATGTCGCCGTCGAGGCGAACCCACTCGTGCTCGGCGGTGTACTGCAGGTCGTTCGGAACGCTCATGATGTGGCCTTTCGCTGATAGAAGGGAAGGGAGACGACGGTGGCGGCGATGCGCGTACCGCGCACGTCGACATCGAGCACGGTGCCGGGCTCTCGGTGCGCGGGGTCGACGAACGCCATGGCGATCGGGTGCCCGAGGGTCGGCGAGAGCGCACCGCTCGTGATGACACCGACCTCGGTGTCGCCGTGCAGCACGACGTAGTCGGCGCGGGGTGCGCGGCGCCCTTCGGTGCTGAGCCCGACGAGCACTCGCGCATCGGGTGCCGGGCCTGCCTCGATGGCCGCTTTGCCGACGAAGGCCGGCTTGTCGGTCACGACCACACGCCCCAATCCCGCTTGCACCGGCTGGATGCTGCGCCCCAGCTCATGCCCATACAGGGGCATGCCTGCCTCGAGCCGCAGCGTGTCGCGCGCAGCCAGCCCGCACGGTACGAGCCCGTAGGCCTGCCCCGCCGCGAGCAGGGCACGCCACAGGTCGACAGCCTGCTCGGCGTCGACGTAGAGCTCGAAGCCGTCTTCACCCGTATAGCCAGTGCGCGCCACGAACACCGAGGTGCCGTGCCACGCCATTCCCATCGCCGCGTAGTACCCGAGCGTCTCGAGGGTGCGCCCCCGCGAGAGGTCGTCGCGCAACTCGAGATCGTCGACCGCGGCGAGCACCGCTCGGGCGGCGGGGCCCTGCACGGCGATGAGGGCGAGCTGCTCGGTGAGGTCGGCGAGCTGCACATCGAAGCCAGATTGTCGAGCGACGAGCGCTTCGACGACGGCGTGGCGGTTGCTCGCGTTCGCGACCACCAGAAATTCGGCCTCGGCGCTGGCATAGACGATGAGGTCGTCGACGATGCCTCCGCTCTCGTCGAGCAGCAGCGAGTACTTTGCCTTCAGCAGCGGCAGCGTCGACAGCCTGCCGGCGAGGGCGTAGTCGAGAAAGGCACCGGCATCAGCACCGGTCACCGAGATCTCTGCCATGTGCGAGATGTCGAAGAGCCCCGCGGCATCGCGCACAGCGTGGTGCTCGATGAGGTCGCTCTGGTAGCGAACGGGCATTTGCCAGCCACCGAAGTCGGTGAAGGCGGCGCCGAGCGCCTCGTGCTCTCGGTGCAGCGGCGACTGCTGCAGCGGTGCGAGGTGTTCTGACGGGGTGTCGAGTGTCACTGAGTTCTCCTGACGCCGAAGGCCGGTGGAACTCCCCCTCTGTCATGGTGCCTGAGAGTTTCACGCCCTCGACTCAGATCGAGCGGCGCTTTCACCGTGGGCGAGGGCGCGAACGCGTTCGTTCCCTGCTTTTCAGAGTGGCCTTGCTGATGCGGTACAGATACCTGAGAGATTGGCGGGGAGGCTTGCTCCTTCGGTGCCGCGAAGCCGAAGCTCACGGCTCTCCCGCATCGCAGAAACGGCCGGTATTCACTTGAGGGTGCTGCTGGCGCTCACTCTACTCGGTCGTCGCGCGGCGGTGCGCCAGGCTCGTCGTCGAATCGAGGGTCGCTGTCGTTGTCGCTGTTGCGCAGGTATCGCACTGCCTGCCAGATGACCACGGTGAACCCGGCGAGAGCCATGAGCCCGAAGATCGGGGCGAGCCACGGCGATGCGACGCCGTCGACGGGAATCGGAAACGCGAGCAACTCGTTCATCACGGCAGGCTACCGGCCGTCGGTGCCGTCGTCGTCGGAGAATGCCGAAAAGCCGTCGTCCCAGGGTGCGGTGAGCATCTCTGCCGCGGCCTCGGTGCACTCGATCACGCCCGACAGCAGCTCGCCCGCTGAAGCAGACTGCAAGAGTCGAACCTGGTCGAGAGGGCCGAGGGGTGCGATACCGGCGAGCTGCCACGACGCTTCGACGGGGTCATCGCTGAGCACGATGTCTGCCGGCCACTGCTGCTCGACGAACTCGCTCGCGCGCGCGATGGTGCGCCGCACGAGCTGCTCGGCTCGCTCGAACAGGGGCTGCAGCTCGTCATCCCAGGCCAACGCGGGCAGGTCGCGCACCTCGGCACGCGGGTGGGGGTCATCGTCGAGCCACGAAGTCACCTCGATGCGGCGCTCGCCGTGCGCGATCAGCCCGATGAACCCTTCACTGGTCTCGACCCTGGTGATCTGCGCGACGGTTCCGATCGCGAACCGGTGCTCGCCTCCTCCGACCTCGCTGCCGCGCTCGATGAGCACGATGCCGAACTCAGGAGGCTCGTCACCCAGAATCGTCGACAGCATGACGATGTAGCGCTCTTCGAACACCCGCAGCGCGGTCGGCATCGCCGGAAACAGCACTGAGCCGAGGGGGAACATCGGCATGACGGTCATGCGTCGAGCGTGCCATCCGTTTCTGCGCGTTGGCAGGCAAGACAGTGCGCTACTTCGTGACGGTGAAGCTCTTGCTGTCGGCAGCCCACACCGAGCCGTCGTCTGCCGAGAGCTCGAACACCGTCAGCACGTAGTCGCCAGCAGAGAGACTGCCGAGCTCGAGCTGCCAGGGTGCGCGCGTCGGGCAGCCCTCGGAGGCCATCCCGAACCCCTCATCGACAACGCCGCTCGGCCCCTCAAGAGTCCACGAGTACGAGGCTTCGAACGTGCAGGCCATGCCGGCGGCGACCACCGGATTGCTGACGGCAGACCCCTCTTCTGGCGCCAGGATCTGCAGCGGAGACAATACGGATTCGGCGCGATCGCGAGCAATCGGCCGCGTGATGTCGACATGACCCGCGAGGGTCTCAGCGCCGGCACCGTCGATCGTGACGAGCACCGCCGACAGCGAGGTGTCGATCGACGTCGCCGTCCAGACCAGTTGCGCCAGCGCGATGCTCTCGGCCTCGGCACCCAGCGACAGCGGAGCGACGCTGAGGTCGACTGTGAGCACGTCTGCGGATCGGCTCGTCGAGAGCACAGCACTGCCCGCGCCCCACAGGTTCTCGTAGTCGGCGTCGAGCGGCTGCACCTCGCCGGCAACGAGCGCGCTGAGCACGCCCGCGATCACGTCATCGACGACCTCGATCGTGTGCGGTTCGCTAATGAGCGTCACCCTGGTCGGCTGCGCGTGCGCGAAGAACACGTCGACGGTCACGCTCTGCGTCGCCGGTGGAGATGCCGGAGCACACGCCGACAGCGTGATGGCGAGCACTGCCGCCGCCATCATGCGTCGCTGAGTTCTCATGGGGTCACTCCACACCGAATCGGGGTGATGCACAAGTGGTGCACCGGCGCTCAGCACAGCGAGAGCGCTCGGGACGTTCGACCCTGACCGATCGGTCGGAAAGCCCGTAGCCTGGAGGAGCGCATCGCCGCGTATCCCTTCAGATCAAGGAGCATCATGCAGATCAGTGGCAAAGTCTTCGCCGTGACCGGTGGCGGCAACGGCATCGGGCGCGAGGTCGTGCTCGCCCTCGTCGCCAAGGGCGGGCGCGTCGCGGCGCTCGACCTCAGCGAGGAAGGGCTCGCCGAGACCGTTCGGCTCGCCGGCGACCACGGCGAGCGCATCTCGACGCACGTCGTCAACATCACCGACCGCAAGGCCGTCGAGAAGCTGCCCGCCGCCATCATCAAGCAGCACGGACAGGTTGATGGGCTGCTCAACATCGCCGGCATCATTCAGAAGTTCGTCAAGGTCAACGAACTCGACTGGGACCAGATCGAACGGGTCATCGACGTCAACCTGTACGGGGTGCTCAACACCGTCAAGGCCTTCCTGCCCGAGCTTCTGACGCGGCCCGAGGCCTCGATCGTCAACGTCGCGAGCATGGGTGCGTATGCTCCTGTTCCCGGCCAGTCGGTCTACGGCGCCACCAAGGCGGCTGTCGCCCAGTTGAGCCGTTCGCTGCACTCTGAGCTCATGGAGACCGGCGTGCAGGTCACGGGCGTGTTTCCGGGAGCCATCGGCACGAACATCGCTCAGAACTCGGGCATCATGACGGCCGCCGAGATGGAGGCCATGGCCGCGAAAGCGGGCGACGGCAAGCCGCGCAAGACGACTGCCCCTGCCGAGGCAGGCCGGCAGATCGTCGAGGCGATCGAAAAGGGCAGCTACGAGATCTTCATCGGCGGCGATGCGCGCATCATGTCGCGACTGTCGCGCTTGAACCCCAAGAATGCCGCGGGGCTCATCTACAAGCAGATGAAAGACCTGCTCGGCTAGCTCGAGACGTCGTCACTCGGCCGGCGGTGCGTTCGACGCGCCGCCGGCCTTCTCACGCGCAGCAAGTCGACGCCCGCGGTGCACGCCCACCTCGAACGCGGTGACGACGATGAGCGTGATCGCGATGAGCGGCAGCACGAACCACAGCATGACGTCGGTGAAGCCTTCGAGAGCGCGGTGCTGCGTCGCGGCGAGGATGAGATACGCGGTGTAGGCCACGTAGAGGGCCACGAACATGCCGCCCTCCCAGCGCGCGATGATGAAGCCCGTGAACGCGATCGGCAGCAGCGCGATCGCGGCGGCCAGCATGAGCGGCAGGTCGAGGGCGATGGCAGCGGGCGGCACCGGGATGCCCTGGCCGAAGATGATCGCCGGTACCCCGAGCACCATGCCAATGTTGAAGATGTTGCTGCCCACGATGTTGCCGACCGCCATGTCTCGCTCGCCCCGGCGCACGGCGATGATCGACGTCGCAAGCTCGGGCAACGACGTGCCGACGGCCACGACCGTGAGGCCGACGATGAGGCTGCTGACTCCGAGACCGGTCGCGATGCTCACGGCACCGGTGACGAGCAACTGGGCTCCGCCGACGAGCAGACCGATGCCGGCGACGACGAGCAGTGCGGCCAGCCACAGCGGCACGGGTCGGCTGTTGAGCGGCATGCTGTCGACCGGGGCGCTGGCGTCGACCACCTCGCGACGACCGACGATGATACTCATCACAGCGTGAGCGACGAGACCCGCGAGCAGTAGCACTCCGTCGAGCAGGCCGATCTCGCCGTCGAGGCTCACGACGACGAGCAGCACCGACATGCCGACCATGACCGGCAGGTCGAAGCGTACGATCTGGCGCTTGATCAGCAACGGCAGTACGAGGGCAGAGAGGCCCAGAATCAGCAGGATGTTGGCGATATTGCTGCCGATGACGTTGCCGAGTGCTAGTTCGGGCTCTCCGCTCAACACGGCGCCCACGGTCACCGCTAGCTCAGGAGCCGAGGTCGCCGCCGAGACGACGACGAGGCCGATCACGAGCGGTGACACGCCCACCTTCGCAGCGAGCGTTGAGGCCCCACGCACGAGCGCTTCACCGCCCGCCACGAGAAGAACGAGCCCGCCGACGACGAGCACGATGTCTAATAGCAGCACGGGTTCAGCCTACGAGTCTGGGCGCAGGCCGGTAAGCCATTGACACAGCAACCGTTCGAGGTCTCGTCGGTCGGCCTCTGACAACGACTCGAGCAGTTGGTGCTCGTTGGCCAGGTGTGCCGTGAACGCCCGGTCAATGAGCGCCAGGCCTCTGTCGGTGAGCGCGACGACCCGAACACGCGCGTCGTGCGGCGGGATGCGGCGCTGCACGAGGCCGGCCGCTTCAAGTCTGTCGACACGCTTGGTGAGACCGCCTGCGGTGATCATGGTGCTGTCGGCGAGGGCGCTCGGGGTTCGTTCGTATGGCGCACCAGCCCGGCGCAGGGTTGCGAGCACGTCGAACTCCCCCGCCGACAGGTCGAACTGCTGAAAGACGCGGTCGAGCTCCTCCTCGATCGCCGCCGCCAGACGCGCGAGCCTGCCGAAGACGCCCTGCGGCGACACGTCGAGCTCGGGGCGCTCGCGACGCCACTCGGCTTGGATGCGGGCGACTCGGTCGGGCGCATCGGTGGGGGGCGTCGTGCTGCGCGCGCTCATGCGGGAATAATACTTTCCACGGAAAGGTTTTGCCCCTCATGCACTCACCGTGGCGCTGGATTCTGGTGGCGACGATCGCTCCGATCACCTGGGGGTCGACGTATGTCGTCACCGCTCAGTGGCTGCCGATCGACAACCCGGTGTGGGGCGCGGCCCTGCGCGCGCTGCCGGCAGGGCTCATCCTTCTCGCCCTCGCGCGGCAACGGCCGCGCGGCCCATGGTGGTGGCGATCGGCCGTGCTGGGCGTGCTCAACGTCGGCGCCTTCTTCGTGCTCGTCTACGTGGCGGCGCAACTGCTGCCCTCGGGCGTCGCCGCCATGCTCATGGCCACGGCGCCCGCCGTTATGCTGCTGCTCGCGTGGCCCCTCGCCGCAGAGCGCCCCGCCCTGCTGTCGCTCGCCGGTGCCGCGGTGGGCTTCGCCGGCGTCGTCGTGCTGCTGGCCGGTGCGACCGGCCCCATCGACCCGTGGGGAGTCGCCGCCTCGCTCGCCGCGATGCTCATGTCATCGCTCGGCTTCGTGCTCGCACGCCGCTGGAACGACGGCACGCCGGTGCTCGCCGTCACCGCCTGGCAACTCACGGGCGGTGGGCTCGCGCTCGTCATCGCGGCACTCATCGTCGAAGGCGCTCCGCCCCCGCTCGACGCCGCAGAACTGCTCGGCTTCGCCTACCTCACCCTCATCGCCACGGCTCTCGCCTACGTCACCTGGTTCGCGGCACTGCAGCACCTCACGGCTGGGGCCGTCGGGCTCATCGGGCTGCTCAACCCCGTGGCGGGTGTCGCACTCGGTGTCATCGTCGCCGCCGAAGCGTTCAGCGGCGCGCAAGTGGCGGGTATGGCGATCGTCGTGGCGGGCATCCTGCTCGGTCAGCCCGCCGTGCGCCACACGGTCAGCCGCCTCAGAGCTCGGCGATCAATCGCAGGCGGAACAGCCTGACGGTGCGCCCGGAGTCGCGCTCGTAGGCCCGGTACTCGGGCCACTGCGACTCGAGGTGGCGCCAGACCCGCTCGCGGGCATCCCCCTCGATGAGGGATGCCCGCACCACGTATCGCCGCCCCCGCACCGTGATCTCTGCCTCAGGGTTCGCGAGCAGGTTGTACGTCCACGCCGGATGGGTCGTCGCCGCCCAGTTGGTGCCGGCGACGATCGCCCGGCCGTAGCCGTCGGCGGTGTACATGAGCACGGTGTCGCGCGGCAGCCCGCTCTTCGCGCCGATCGTGGTGAGGATGAGCGAGGGCACGAACAGGCTGCTGAACTGCACTCGACCGCCGGTGGCGGCAGCGAGGGCGCTCTCGATCGGCGGCATCACCCGGTGCGCCGCCCACCGCCAGGCGCTCGTGCGCGTGATCGCCGAGACGACTGTGCGCACCGTCGTCACGACCGGGTCGGCGGTGGGCAGGGGTCGAAGCTCGGTCACCGCTCGGCACCCGATGTCGGCACTTCTGCCCTGAGCACGAGCCTGAAGAGTCGCACGACGCGACCCGATTCGCGCTCATAGGCGCGGTAGCCGGGCCACTGCCGTTCGATGCGCTGCCAGGCCGCGTCGCGGTCGACGCCGTCGATGAGCGAAGCACGCACCGAGAAGCGGCGCCCGCGAACCTCGATGTGCGCCTCGGGGTGCGCGAGCAGGTTGTATGTCCACGCCGGGTGCTTGTCGCGGGCAAAGCTCGTGCCCGCGACGATCGCGCTGCCCCGGCCATCGGCCGTGTACATGAGCACCGAGTCGCGTGGCAGGCCGCTCTTCGCACCCGTGGTCGTGAGAATCAGCGAGGGCACGAGCAGACTGCTCAACTGCACGCTGCGGCCGGTCATCGCCGCGATCGCCTGCTCGATGGGCGGCATGACGCGCGGCGCAGCCCAGCGAAAAGCCCTCGTGCGCGTCAGCGGCGCGACGACGGCGCGCACCGCGCGCACGACCGGGTCGGGGCGGCGTTCTCTCAGCGGCGTGCTCATGGATGCTCGCTCTCTGCTCGCAGCGACTCGAGCGTACCGAGCGCGAGGTCGAGGCGCTCGGCGAGATAGGCGTCGAGCGGTCGCAGCGCGGTGTCGGGCGCAGTCGGAACCCAGCGCACGAGCACCGCCGCGCGCGACTCGCTCTCGCTCTCGCTCAGCACGAGCGGCCCACGCTCGGCGGCCATCGCTGCCGGGTCGTCGAGCGGCAGGGGCCGAGCGTCGATCACGACGGTGGTGCCCTCAGCAAAGCGCGCATCGAGCAGCCGCTGCCGCAGCTCTTTGCGTTCGCGAGCGCTCTCAGACTGGTGGCCGGGCAGCACTTTCCTGCTCGCGCGCGCGATGCGCCCAGGCTCGAAGGCGTCACCGGTGCTCGAGACGAGCAGCGCGCCCAGCAAGAACGCCTCGCCGTCGGGTCGAAAAGTCTCGGGCCGCGGAATGAACCCGAGAACGCGGCGGGCCGGCACGGTGACGGCGAGCTGCTCAGGGGTGGCACCCGCTGCGGCGAGTCGCTCGGCGGCCGCGGCGAGCGCGGCTCGGGCGTCGGTCAGCGCGCGGCGAGCATCCACGGCTCTATCCTGCCCTGCCCGCATGGATGCGCGACGGGCGCGACGGGGGACTCAGTCGATGCCCGCGAGACGCTCGAGCGCGGCTTGCACGATGACGTGCGCGGGGTGGGCGATGACATGGTGGTTGAGGTAGACGCCTTCGAGCCAGGTGAGCACCTCGGCCGGCGGCATGCCCACCGCGTTCCAGTCGATGCCCGGCTCGGCGGCTGCGCGTGGCGCGTCGGTGCGCGGGTCGAGCCAGGCGCGCGCGATGCGGATGCTCGGCTCGACGCCCAGAGGGTCCCACAGCAGTTCGATCGGGTGATGATCGCCGTCGATGTGCTCGTGCTCGACGCTGCCACTGCCGAGCCACGGCAGCAGCATCAGCTCGCCTTCGAGCTCGACCTCGATGATCTCGAGCGGAACCGGACCGGTCTCGCGGGCGAAGACGCGAAGGCCGGCCGCGTGCCACTCGGCCGCCTCTTCGGCGTCGGCCAGCAGGTCGGGCACGACGGCAAACGCCCTCATCGCGAACTGCCGCGCCCAGTCGAGAAGAGCGGCGGTCGGTTCGCGCTTCCACGGGCTGCCGTCGACGTCGTCGCCGCGGGCGGTGTGGAAGTGGTGCTCGACCCCCTCGTCGCTCACGTCGAGGTGCAGCTGGCCGGTCGGGAAGTGCACGAACAGGCTAACCACTCCTGTCTCGTCGTCGACGTCGGCGTCGAGCTCGGGTCGCCCGAAGCCGCGCGGAATCGGCGGAAGGGTGCCGATGCCATCGCCCAGGTCGAGCACGGCCCGAAACCTCTGGTTCGGCAGCCTCAGGGTGGGGTCGGTCACCGCATCACCCTATGGGTTCACCCGGTGTGGGGTCAGCCGATGAGCCCGACGACGAGGCCCGCGAGCGTGAGGCCGACGACGTCGCCGCCGACCTCGATCGCCCAGACCTTGAAACCGTCGCCGCCGAAGAGCCGGTGCGACAGCGAGCTTGCGGCGGCGAACCCGATGCCCACGAGCAATCCGGCGATCGCTCCGCCGAGCGGCCCGACGGGGCCCTGCACTTCGGCCACGAACCAGATGACGCTCGCGAGCGCAATGACCTGCACGAGAGCGCCGAGAGCGGTCATCCCGAACACGACGGCCATGCCGTGCGAACCTTGCGGCTCTGCGGGGTCTTTGCCTTTGGCGCGCATCCACGCCGGGTAGAAGGTCTTGGGGCCGAACCAGAGGGCACCCGAGATGAAGTAGACGACGAAGCCGGCAAGCACGCCCAGCCAGTTGAGCTCGAGAAGGAACATGCGCGTGAGGCTACTCTTGAGCCGTGGGGCGCGTCCACCGGGTCTCCGCGCTCGGGCGTGTGCCGCGGATGGCACATGCCTCGACCGAGAGAAGAATCTAGGCTGTCGCTGTGAGGAAACTACAGGTCTGGACATTCACCGTGGGCATCTTCGCCATCGCCCTGGTTGGTTGCGCGGGGCCCGATAGCGGCCCAGCACCGTCAACTCAGAGCCCTTCATCGGCACCCTCAGAGAGTGTCGTCTCGAGCCCGCCACCCATGCTCATCGTGTCGACGGAAGGACTGACCTTCTTGGCGGACGGTGAAGAGTCGCAAGCAGACTTCGCTGACGCCGCTGCGATACTCGAGATCGTCGCTCTCGCGGCCGGGCCGATTCCGGCCGGAGTCGCAGTTCCGCCCTACGACGGACTCGATCTTGAGCTGACGAGCTACGCGTGGGCCGGCATCACGGTCACCGCCAACAATGATGGCTCCGGAAGCTCCATCTCGATCACGTCTTCGCAGTCCGACCGAACGATCATTGTGACTGAGTCGGGGATAGGTGTCGGGTCGTCTCGCGCCGACGCCGTGACAGCCGGGGCCTTTGAAGAGTGGGATCGCGACGGCGATGGCGTCGCAGACCTCTTGGGCCTCGATGCGGTTGACGTGCCTGGAACCGAGTCACTCGTTCGCCCAGGAACCGTCGGGCGGCAGTTCGTGCTGCTACTGATGGAAGGCGACGTCGTCGTGAGTATGCAAGTGCCAGGAAACGACTTCGCCGACATCTGAGGTTCACAGCAACCTACGCTTGACCCATGGCGCTTCGACGACTCCTCGCCCGCACTTTCTGGGCTTTCAGCCGGTGGAAGCTCGTCACCGAGCCCGCACCCGACCGGCCCACCGTGCTGATCGGCGCCCCCCACACCTCGAACTGGGACTTCGTGTTCATGCTCGCGATCGCATGGCGACTCGACATGAGCTTCCGCTGGTTCGGCAAGAAGAGCCTGTTCCGCGGGTGGAAGGGGCCGATCATGCTGCGCCTGGGCGGCATACCGGTCGACCGGGATGCTCCGTCTCTCGTGGTCTCGGAGGTGCTCGAGCGCATCCGCTCGGGCAACGTGTTCGGCCTCGTCGTCACCCCCGACGGCACTCGCAAGGGGCACACGCACTGGAAGTCAGGCTTCTACCGCATCGCCCGCGAGGCCCAGCTGCCCGTGACGCTCGGCTATGTCGACCGCACCACGATGACCACCGGGCTCGGCCCGACGATCGACCTCACCGGCGATGTGGCGGCTGACATGCACCGCATTCGCGCGTTCTACGCCGACAAGTCGGGGGTGCGACCCGAGCACCGAGTCGAGCCGCGACTGCGCGAAGAGCTCACCCAGTCGTGAGTTGTTCCGAAAGGCCAGTGACCCCGGGGCGACGACGACGATGACCCCGTCTCGTCACTTCCAGGCGGGTGCGTAATTCGGCTCGTAGAGCATGACGGGCCCCACTCCGGGAACATGCAGATTCAGGCCGCGCCCGTAGTTCTGCTGCCAGATCTCGTCGTCGAACTCGGCACCATTGGCGCGCAGCTGCGCGAGCGTGGCGTCGAGGTCGTCGCACAGCAGCGAGATCTCGTGGCGCTGATCGTATGGTTCGTCTTGACCTTTCCACGTGCGCGGATGGATGCCTTGCTCGCTCGGGCCCGACGCGAAGATGAGCCAACCGGGCGCGGGCTCGATGAAGCTCCACTCGATGACGTCGCGGAAGAAGGCGCGCGTGGCGGGCGGGTCGTCGCTGTAGAGAACAGTGTGGATGCCGGTGATCATGCCCTCGACGGTAGTGAAATCGCGGCGTCGATAAAAGGGGTGACTCGGCTCTCAGACACGCACAACAATGCTCGAGTGACCTTCGTGCTCGGGATTCTCGGCGACCTGCTCTTGGGGTGGTTGTGGTGGCTTGTTCCCGAAGAAGTCGACAGACGACGCGACCTCAAGCGGCTGCTCGACGGCGAGGTGCGGTGCTCGATGCGCGCGATCGACCGGCGTGTGCTCAATATCGGCACCAACTGGAGCGGAGGCATCGCGCACATTGAACGTGGGATGCTGCGCTTCAGCCCATCGGTTGGCATCGTCGGCGACCGCATGGTGCCCGTGCACAGCATCCGTCGTGCGCCGACTCCCAACGCGCTCGCCGGTGACGTCGCCGGTGTGGGCTTCATCATCACCACCAACGGCGGTGAACTCATGGTGCGGTTTCCGACAGTGGTTGCCGAGGAGGTCACGGCTCTACTCGCCGACACAACGGCAGACCCTGACGAGACCAGTGCGTAGTGTGCGGGCCTGCTACACCACTGCGATGGTTCCCTTCAGCGCAAGAACGGCGCTTGGCTGATCGCCGTGATGAAGATCGAGATGAAGACGACGAAGTAGATGGCCGCCGCGGTCGTGAAGACGGCTCCGATGATGATGGCCGCACGCGCCAACCCGCGGCCCCCCTCGTGTGTGACGGCGATCTGCCGTTGCGCCATGACACCCAGCACGATGCCGGCGATCGGAATGATGAAACTGGCCAGAAAGCCGATCAGAGCAAGCGTGTTCGTGCGGGGTGGGTATGGGGTGGTCATGCCTCATCTTTCCACGCCGTCGGCGAGTGGATCGTCCGCTGTCACGAGTTCGGGCGAGCAGGAATGGAACAAGACGCGTTGGACCCGGCAGAGATTCGCCGCGCACCGATTGCGAGACACTCCGCCCGACGCGGAACACACCTTTCACGCCATTTCTCTTCAAGGCGCCGGCTACGAGTGCGTTCTCGTCTCAGAGTGACTCGCCGACGGCACGGCACTGTCGAGTCACGTCGTCGCGACTTGGCCTTCGGGCGACTCACAGCATTGTTTGCGAGACGAGTTGAATCGTCGCGCTGTCACAGCGGGGCGTCGGCGAGCATGCTGACGACGAGCGCGATCATCAGCTCCTTCTCCTTGGGGTCGCTCATGGCAACCATGAGGGTGATGGCGGCGAGTGCGTTGTTGGAAATGAGGGATGACCCGCTGCGGCCCGCAAGCGCACCGTTCCGCTGGAGGAAGTGGACGAACAGCGCAGCAGCGCTGCGTTTGTTGCCGTCGGTGAGCGGGTGGTCTTTGATGACGAGGTACAGCAGGTTCGCCGCTTTGGACTGCACGGTCGGGTAGAGCTCGACGCCTCCGAAGCCCTGGTAGAGGGTCGCGATGATGCCGCGCAGTGCGTCGCCGCGCTCGCCGCCGAAAAGCGTGTCTGCCGGAAACTCGGCCGCGACCTGGTCGATCACTGATCGGGCTTCTTCGTAGGTCAGCTGCCACGTCGGAGCCGTACCTGGCGACTCGTCGACTCTCCCGTTGTCGTAGTCACGGAGTGTGCGAAGGCTCGGCAAGTAGCGGTCGACGACCTCAGCGACACCCGCGACGAGTTCGTCTGACGACCGGGATAGCACCTGCACGATGGACCCAAGCTCCTGTAGCCGTCGTTCGTTCAGGGCGCTGCCCTCGAGCACGTATCGGCGAAGTACGTCATTCGCCCAACGTCGAAAATGCACGCCCTCGGCCGACTTCACGCGATACCCGACCGAGAGAATCATGTCGATGTTGTAGTGCTCCACCTGGCGCTCAACTAGTCGATCGCCCTCGCGCTGAACTGTCGCAAATTTTGCGACAGTTGCGATTCCGTCGAGCTCTTCGCGTTGAGCGTTCAGCACGTGCTTGCCGATCGTCTTGACGTCTCGGCCAAACAGCAACGCGAGTTGCCCGCGCGAAAGCCACACTGCCTCGCCATCCGTCTTGACGGACAACTCGAATCCGCCTGACGCGGATCGATACAACTCGACACCCGGAGTATCGGACATGGACCACCATCCAGATCAAGGAACCATCCCCGGCAGAAAGGCCGCGCCCTCGCGCGTGGCCAAGGCTACCCGGCGCCACCGACAGCAGTGCTCACGATGAGGCGCACGACCTCATCGGGAGCACTGCTGCCGGCGGGCTCGATGACGTTGCCGACCTGGCGGTGATCATCGAAGAGGGCATCGCACCGCGCTGATCTTTCGGAGCTCAATCAGACAGTTGGTCGAGGCGTGGAAGGCAATCGGGCATCTCGTCCGTCACCCACCAGTACTCAAGGTCACCGATACGGCCGTCGTACAGCCAGAGAAACATCGAGCCCGTGAAGTTTTCGTCCCGGTGTGGAGTGGCCCCAGCTTCGTGGACGCCGACGCCTGACACTATCGCGCGCCCGCCTCCGATCGATTCGCAGTGCGGGTATAGAGGCGCATCGCCATTAGGAATGACTCTGAGAACCCTCGAACCAAGGTTCGCCGTACTCGCTCGCGTCGATCTGCAAACGCAAGATCTCGGCATCGGGAGCCTTGTCGACAATCCGCAGCAAGACCTCGCGCTCATGCGGCGTGAAGGGACGAGACACCGCAGACCTACACGTTGAATCGGAACTCGACCACGTCGTCACCGTTGGGAACAACACTCACCAGCCTCTTGGGTATCGCCGTTCGCGACGTCCTCTGCGTTCTCATGCTTCGACCTGCGGAACCCGTCGGTAGCTGAGGCGAACCAGCCCAGAGGGGTAGATCGTGGTTCCTGTCGGCTCCAGACGGATCGGCCCGATACCGTCGAAAAGCCGGGGGCCGTTCGCCCAGAGATACGGGCTGACGGTGATCCAGTATTCGTCGACGAGGTCGTGCGCGATCAGTTCCCGAGCGAACTCGCCGGCGGAGGGAGCGATCAGGGTACCGGGGTGCTCGTGCTTGAGGTGTCGGATCGCGTCGACCATGTCGCCGCCGAGCAGGGTCGCGTTCCATTCAAGGGGTGCGGTGAGCGTTCGGGAGGCAACGAACTTCGGCATGCTGTTCATGCGTGCCGCGTAGGCCTCGAAGCCGGGTGCGTCCGCCAGCTGCGGCCAGGCGGCTGCCAGTCCCTCGTAGGTCTTACGGCCCAGCAGCATCGCGTCCGCGGCCTGCCACATCTCCCGACCGGCCTCCATGCTGTCTGCGTCGGTGACGAGCCAGCCCCCCATCGGCTCCGGTGCCGGCGCTTCGAACGCCCCGTTGACGGTCATCGCCACGTTGATGATCAGTCGCCCCATGATGTTCTCTCTTTCTCCATGCTTTCCGATATGCGTGTTGTTGTGCGAGGTGATGGTGTGATTGCGGAGCTACCGTCCCTCCGCGGTCTCTGCGCTGAGGATCGCGGCGAGCTTGTCGAGGCTCTGGCCGAAGCCGATCTCGATGCCGGCGACGAAGTCCGCTCCTTCGACGGCCGAGTCCGTGATGCGGAACTCGACATCGAGCACGGTCCCGATCGGTGCCGGGGAGAGGCGCATATCCAGGTGCGCTGTCAAGGCCACGCGCCCGTCGGGAAGTACCGGTGACAGGCGATACGCGAGGCGCTTCTCCGGATCGACGAGGTCGACGACCCCCTCGGCGTGACCTGCGACGACATCCGCATCGTCCACGTCCTCAACATCCCGGTACTCGTGCACGATCCGCCCTCCGAAGCGGGCGTCGAACTCCAGCCGGGAGACGCGCAGGTCGTCTGGTTTCCACCATTGCTGGAGCAAAGCCTGCTCTGTCAGGTGCGCCCACACAATGTCGGGTCGCGCCGCCAGGGCGCGGCGGAATCGGAACGAACGACCATCTGCCCAGCCGGGCTGCTGGGCAGTGTGCCGCTCCATCTCCAGATTCTGGCCATAGCGATCAAAAGTCTCACGATTCGACCGGTCGTTGACGTCCGCGATCCGCGACAGCTCGGCAGCCAGCTCACGCAACGCATCAGGCCGAAGCGCGTAGATACGACGCTGCGCGCTGCGCTGTGCGGTCACGAGCCCTGCGGCCTCCAGCGTCTGAAGATGTTTCGTCGTCTGTGGCTGACGCGCCCCAGCGAGTTGCGCAAGGACACCAACAGGCCGAGGGCGCTCGGCCAGCAGCTCCACCAGCCGCCATCGCGCGGGGTCAGCCACGGCCTTGAACGAGTCGAACACAACTCTATATTCGTATACACGAATAGTCTTGTCAAGGAATATTGGCGTGCACGGTGTGCCACCGAGTGGAGTTGCGTTCCGAGGGGTGCAGGCGACATCCTCCCGCTGAGTACCGTCCTCAGCAAGCCGTTCATCGACATCGCCCTCAGAGAGCGATCACTGTGGACGCCTCGCCAGCTACTCAACCACCCTGTACTGCATCGCACGAGGAACGGTAGCCATCGAGGTACAGCCGGAGCCGATGACACGGGCCGCGACGAGGCCGCTGCCGGAGACCTCTTCGGCTACTGGGAGTTTGCGAAGCCGACGTTGTTCGGCGTGCAGGCAACGAGCGCCACTGTTGGGCGTTAGACGTTAAACCGGAACTCGACCACGTCGCCGTCTTGCATGACGTAGTCCTTGCCCTCGATGCGGGCCTTGCCCTTTGCGCGGGCCTCGGCGACCGAGCCGCACTCCACGAGGTCGTCGAAGCCGATGACCTCGGCCTTGATGAAGCCCTTCTCGAAGTCGGTGTGGATGACGCCCGCGGCCTGCGGAGCCTTCCAGCCTTTGCCGATCGTCCAGGCGCGCGACTCTTTCGGGCCGGCCGTGAGGTAGGTCTGCAGACCCAGGGTGTCGAAGCCGATGCGCGCCAGCTGGTTGAGCCCGCTCTCGGCTTGACCCGTCGACGCCAATAGTTCGGCCGCGTCGTCGGCGTCCATGCCGATGAGCTCGCTCTCGATCTTCGCGTCGAGGAAGACGGCCTTGGCGGGCGCCACGAGCGCGGCGAGCTCGTCCATGCGCGCGGTGTCGCCGAGCACCCCCTCGTCGACGTTGAACACGTAGATGAAGGGCTTCGCGCTGAGCAGGCCGAGCTCGCGGATGGGCGCGGCGTCGAATCCGGCGGAGGAGAGGGTGGTGCCGGCGGAGAGCAGCGCGTGAGCATCCTGTGCCGCTTGCAAGACCGAGGGGTCGAGCTTCTTGCCCTTCACCTCTTTCTCATACCGCGGGATCGCCTTCTCGAGCGTCTGCAGGTCGGCGAGCATGAGCTCGGTGTTGATGGTCTCCATGTCGCTGGCGGGGTCGACGGCTCCGGCGACGTGCACGACATCGGAGTCGGTGAAGGCGCGCACAACCTGCGCGATCGCGTCGGACTCGCGGATGTTCGCGAGGAACTGGTTGCCGAGCCCCTCGCCCTCGCTCGCGCCCTTCACGATGCCCGCGATGTCGACGAACGACACGGCGGCGGGCAGGATGCGCTCGCTGCCGAAGATCTCGGCGAGCACCTTAAGGCGAGGGTCGGGCAGCTCGACGACCCCGACGTTGGGCTCGATCGTGGCGAACGGGTAGTTCGCCGCGAGCACGTCGTTCTCGGTGAGCGCGTTGAAGAGGGTGGACTTGCCGACGTTGGGCAGGCCGACGATGCCGATAGTGAGAGCCACGAGAGGTCAGCCTACCGGCGGTCGACCGGGGCTCCGGATGCGCGGCGCTGGTACGGGGGCGTCATTGTTCGGGCGGGGCGGCACCGCGGTCGACGCCGCCGTGCCCGCCGCCTTCGTGCTGCACGTCGTCGAGCCGCACCTCAACGGGCCGGGCGGAGACCTGACGGCGATCGTGGCGCCCGCGGGAGAGCATCCGTTCGTGCTCGCTGGCCAAGGCGCTGCGCCTGCCGCCGTGACCATCGAGCACTACCGCGGGCTCGGGTCGATGAGGCACTCGCAGGCTCACCCGCCCCACGGGGAACACTGCACCCGTCCCGGAACAGGAGGAGGGTTCCCGAACGGGTGACGTGGGTGCGAACCCCTCGGGGCAACAGCAAAGGTATGATCTAAGTCATGCCCAACGGCTTCGAGCGCATCGTCGCGCACCCCGAGCGTCCTGACCACTCCGCCGCACAGCCCGGCGACACGATCGTCGCCCGCCTGCGGCTCGACGGCTGGCACGACGTGACCGTGCGGGTGCTGCACCCCTTCACGTGGGATGCGAAGTTTCGCGGCTTCCGCATCGATGAGCTCGCGATGAGCCCGGCCCGGCCGCGCACGCTCGTGAGCGGCGCCTACTCGGTCGCCGATGCCGCCGTGCTCAATCACGACGACGCACGCGGCTCGCGCACGCCCTTCGACTTTCCCGAAGGCGACCGCCACGACGGAGTGCTCTACCGCTCTGTCGGGCACTCCCCCGAGGTCGACGAGCGCTATCAGGATGCAGCCGGCTGGTGCACCGTGGCAGGCGTCGACGCCGACGGGCGGGAGGTCGCGCTGGCGATGGCCCTCGACCGCAGCGACTGCGTGCTGCTCGACCTGCTCGCCGACGACCACGGTCTGACCGTGCAGTCGCGCCTGCCGTGGCAGACCTTCCGCCCCGCCGAGCTTCCGGCCCCGGATGCCCTCCCGGGCCTGTTCGTGCGCCACGGCGTCGGCGGCCACGACACCGCCGAGGCCTGGCTGCGCGAGCTGCTGGCCGCGACGGTGCCGAGCCGAGCATCCACCGCCCCGCCACCGCTCATCGCCGACACCTGGGGCTTCGGCACCGACATCGACCCCGAGCGCGTCACGGCGTTCTTCGACGTCGCGGCCGGCCTCGGCGTCGAGGTCGTGACGGTCGACAAGGGCTGGGAAGACCACGTCGGCGACTGGAACGCGCAGGCCGGCTACGCGGGCGGGGTCGCCGGCATCGCCGCGCTTGCGCACGATCGCGGAATGAAGCTCGGGCTCTGGGTGGGGGCTGGCAACGCCTCCCCCGACTCGGCGGTCGCGACCGCGCACCCCGACTGGCTCGCCACCTGGAACGGCCGCCACCAGATGGTGTCGCACCGCAACCATTCGCTGTGCCTCGGGCACGAGCCCGCGCGCGAGCACGTGCTCGCCTGCCTCGACCGCCTGGTGCGCGACGGCGTCGACTGGCTGCTGCACGACTTCGAGACCATCAGCCGGTGCGACGCCGAGCACCACACGCACGACCCCGGTGCAGGCGAGGCGGCTGGGGTCGCGGGCTGGTACTCGGTGCTGGCGTCGCTGCGCGAGTCGCACCCCGCGCTGCTCATCGAGAACTGCTGGAACGGCGGCAAGCCCCTCGACCTCCAGATGATCGCCCACCACGACACGACGATCGGCGACGACTGGTGCCGTTCGGAGGAGAACCGGCTCGCGGCCCTCGGCCTCGGCGTCTACCTGCCCTCGTCGTGGACGAGCAAGTACATGGGCGATGAGCCGAACAAGCCCCTGCGGGCGCAGCTCGCACCGTACCTCGTCGGCGGCCCGTGGATTCTCATGGGCGACCTGCCGGGCTGGGCGCCTTCGCAGCTTGCCGAGATGCAGCGCGCGATCGAGATCTACCGCGACTGGCGTACGGCGTCGATGGATGCTCGCGCGGTGCCGCCCGTGCTCTCGGGTTCTTCGGCCGGGGTGACGGGTCTCGCGTGCACCCCGCGGCCCGATGGCGCGCAGCTCGCGACCTTCGCGGTCACCGAGTCTGCCGTGGGCGCCGAGGTGCGCTGGCACCCCCTGCTCGCGTCGAGCGCGGATGCCTGGCTCGTGCGCGACGAGTGGAGCGGCGCCGAGCAGCGGATGACCCTCGCCGAGCTCGAGGCCGGCATCCTGCTCGACACAGCGAGCGCTGACGGCCTCGCCCTCAGCGTGCGACCCGTCTAGGCCAGCGAGGGCGCGACCTCGGCGTCGACGACCGGCATGATGTCGCGCACGATCGACTGCAGCACGCGCGCGTTGAACTCGACGCCGAGCTGGTTCGGCACTGTCACCAGCAGCGTGTCGGCGGCCTGCACGGCCGCGTCGCGGGCGAGTTCGGCGGCGATCGCGTCGGGCGTGCCGATGTACGAGCGGCCGAAGCGCGAGCGGGATCCGTCGAGAATGCCGACCTGGTCTTCTTGCGGCCCCTGCGCCTGCACGCCGAAGTAGTACTGCGTCTCGTCGTCGATGATCGGCAGAATGCTGCGGCTCACCGACACCCGAGGCGTGCGCGCGTGCGCAGCCGACACCCACGCCGCCCGGAACATCGCGATCTGCTCAGCCTGCAACTCATCGAACGGCACCCCGGTGTCTTCGGTGAGCAGCGTCGAGCTCATGAGGTTCATGCCCTGCTCGGCAGTCCAGACGGCGGTCGCGCGGGTGCCTGCACCCCACCAGATGCGGTTGCTCAAACTCGGCGACTGCGGCTGAACCGGCTGCGGAGCGCTCGTGCCCGTCATGCGCGGATTACCCGCTGCGAAGCCTTCGCCAGCGATCGCTCGACGGAAGACCTCGGTGTGGCGCCGCGCCATGTCGGCATCAGTCTCACCCTCGGCGGGCTCGAAACCGAACGCGCGCCAGCCGTCGACGACCGTCTCGGGTGACCCTCGGCTGATGCCGAGCTGCAGGCGCTCACCCGCGATGAGGTCGGCCTGCCCGGCGAGCTCGGCCATCGCGAGCGGGTTCTCGTAGCGCATGTCGATGACCCCGGTGCCGAGCTCGATGCGGCTCGTGCGCGCACCCGCGGCGGCGAGCAACGGCCATGGCGACGCGTGCTGCCGCGCGAAGTGGTGCACTCGAAAGTATGCGCCGTCGACGCCGACCTCTTCGGCCGCGACTGCAAGCTCGATCGCCTGCTGCAGCACTTCGGCACCGGTGCGCGTGCGCGAACCGGGCACGTCTTGCCAGTGCCCGAACGAGAGAAACCCGAGCTTCGTCATACCCGAGTCAATGCGTGCGAATGAAGAACTATTCCCTCGGTGGATGCTCGGCGCGAGCATCCACCGCCGCCACCGTCGCCCCCGGCCTCGTCGTCAGATACACGCCCGCGAGCACGACGAGACCACCGATCACCTGCCAGACGGTGAGAGCATCACCGAGCGAGACGGCGATGATCGCCGTGAAGACGGGCAGCAGGTTCAAGAAGACTCCCGTGCGCGACGGGCCGAGCTGGGTGACGGCGACGTTCCACAGCAGGTAGGCGAGCGCGCTCGGAAAGACGATGATGAGCGCCAGCCCCCACCAGCCTTCGGCGGTCGGTTGGGCCTGGATGCCGACGATAGCCATGACCGGCGCGAGCATGAGCGCGCTCAGCCCCACCTGCACGGTCGTCGCCGTGATCGGCGGAGTCGTGATGCGGCGGCTGATGATGACGTAGGCGGTCCAGGTGGCGATGGCTCCGAGAATGAGCAGGTCGCCGGGCACGATGCTGAACCCCTCGACCGCAGCAGACCCGCCGAGCACCACCACGATGACGACGCCGACGAACGAGATGACGATGCCGAGCACACCCCCGCGACGGATGCGCTCGCCCAGCACCACGACGGCGGCGAGCGCGATGAGCGCGGGGTTGACGGCGCTGATCACGCTCGCGTTCACCGGCGAGGTGGTCTCGAGTGCCGCGTACAGCAGCAGGGTGTATCCGACCATGCCGAGCACGGCCTGAATGACGTGGATCCACCACTCGCGCGCCGCGAGCCGCCACTTGTCTCGGTGCCGTCGCTCGATGAACACGGTGATCACGAGCAGAATCGGAAACGCGCCGAGCCAGCGCAAGAACGTCAGCTCGAGCGGCGTGAACTCGGCGATCACCCGATCGGCGACGACGAAGTTCATGGCCCAGAACAATTGCGCCAGCACGGCGGGCGAGTAGCGGCGAAGCAGGTTCACCAGCTAAGGCTAGGCCCGCGCGGCGTGCCCGACGTGCCGCGTCGGCGGCGCATGCGAGCATCGAGGGGTGCCGCTGAACTTCACCGCGATCGACTTCGAGACCGCCAACAACAATGCGGCCTCGGCGTGCTCGGTGGGGCTCGTGAAGGTGCGCGATGGCCGAGTGGTCGATCGCGCGGGCTGGCTGATCCGCCCGCCGTTCGGCTTCGACGACATGCTCGAGTGGAACACGCGCATCCACGGCATCACCGCCGCCGACATCGTCGACGCTCCCCTGTGGTCTGAACAGGTGGATGCTTTGCTCGACTTCGTCGACGGCGACACCCTCGCGGCCCACAACGCGGGGTTCGACATAGGCGTGCTGAGCGCCGCGCAGCGGGCGAGCGCGCTCGAGGTGCCGAGACTGTCGTACGTGTGCAGCCTGCGGGTCGCCCGCAAGACCTACCACCTCGACTCGTACCGCCTGCCCGTCGCGGCGATGGCCGCCGGCTTCGAAGACTTCGCCCACCACGACGCCCTCGCCGACGCCGAGGCCTGCGCCGCGATCATCGTGCACGCGGCGAAGCGGCACGACGTGACCGAGGTCGCCGACCTCGCGCGCATCTGCGGCACGAGCGTCGGGCGAACCGGCGCAGCGGCTGATGTAGATGCTGCCGACCGTCGTCCTGCCGCGCTGGCTTAGGCGGCGGGTAAAGCGAATATGGCAGAACGGTTCGACATGACTGGCGCAGAGTTTGCCGAAATTCTTCGCAGAGCCGAGCCGCACTATCCGATCTCTGACGAGTACGAGCGGGTATACCTTCCGGGTGCGCACTGGTGGTCGAGCCAACAAGAGCACGTCACTGCGTGGCTCGACGAGATCGACGGGCCAGGAGCATACGGGCGAGTGACGCGCGGGCTTGGCGCGCGGCACGCCTACAACCACTTCCAGTGCGCGCCGGGCTTGTTGTGGATCGCGGAAGCATTGGGCGAAGATCCGGAGGTGGTGCATGGAGCGGCTCAATCGGCTAGCGGTTTCGGCCGACCTGCCTCTCAATGCGCGGCGATCCGCAGGCTCATCCCATGGTCGAGGATCGAGTCCCTGGCTCGGGAGAACTAGTGCACCGATGGGTCTACTTTGGTAGACTTTGGGCAAGTGGACTGGGAGTGCCCGGTCGGCGTCTAGCCCCTGGATTTCCGGGGGCTTTTCGCTTTCACGGGTAAATCTTGAGCCCGTAGCCGCGCACCTGCCCGTCGTCAGACTTGACCAGCTTCGGCTCGATGACGGCCCAGGCGTGGTTCGGCTGCTTCGGCCTTAAGTCGTGGATACCGATGGGTCGTGCGACAAGGTCTGCGATCTGTAGTCCCGAACTGTTGGTCTTCTTGTCGACACACATGAAGTCCAGCGTCTGCGCCATGCCGCGCATTTTCGTGGTGTCGAGAATTCGCCTGAAGGCGAGTTCGAGTTCCTTGTCTTCGAGACGGCCTCGACCCTCGAAAACAACGAATGTCTTGCGCCCCACTTGTCCCCGAACCTGGAGTTGAAGGAAGACGCGTTCGAGGCCGAACTCGAGGGCTACTTCGTAGGGGTTCAACTGTGAGCCCCGACGATCGCGGAACTCTGGCTTGCGGATCACCGTTGCGACGATTCCGATTCGAGAAGAACTGATTAACTCATCGAGGCGACTCATGAACTTCGTGCGAGTGTCCTCCCTCATCAGAATGTCGAATGGTTGAGCCCTCTGGCGGATCTCCCGCTCATGAAGAACGACCATGTCATGGCCGAAGAAATCGAACTTGAGGCGCTGCACGAATGGCACGACGTGATCGACGTAGTGGTCGATCTTGACTATGCAGAATGCGAGCACGAAGCGCGGGTAGTGAGGGTCGAAGTCAACCAGGTTGTGGTCGCCGCTTTCGTCCACATAGACGATGTAGTCACCGCGCCTCATGCTTCGCGAACTCCCTCACTACTCGGTCTCGTCGCCGAAAATGTCGAGAGTGTTGGCGGCCACCTTGCGGCGCGGCTTGCGGTCGTCGCGCGTCTCTGGCCACCGCACCCCCGCCGACGCCAACTCGTCCTTCGTGATCAACGAACCGGCAAGCACCTGCTCAAGCAGCTCCGCTTGAGCGGGCTCAAGACTCACAAGCCGCGTCAACACGGTCAGCAGTTCGGTGAACTCAAGCGTCCACTCGTGCGGCCACTCGTCGACGTGGATGTCGTCGAGCGGGCTCGTCTTCTTGCCGCCGGGGTTCTTCTTGCGGTACTTGAACCAGCTGCTGATGACGTTCATGCCGCCGACGGTGTAGTCGAAGACCTCGCGCGGCACCGGACCCCAGGCTCCGTTGCGGTCGCCGTCATCGTCGGTGAACACGATGTGCCCGCGCACGTCGTCGTACTGCAGTTTCACCGGCATGGTGGTGACGGCTTCGAGCGACTTGGGTTGAGCATCCATCGGCCAGCCGCTGCGAACATTGCCGGCTTCGCGCCCCGCGGCGGGGTCGACGTAGCGCTCGGCGTAGGTGTGCAGCCAGATCACTTCGCGCCCGAGCTCGACGGCCCGCGCCCACAGCGCCACATCACGCGTGATCGGCACGCGCACCCCCGGAGTGGTCAGCTCGTCGACGAAGGTCGCCGTGAACGCCGGATGCGCGACGACCCCCGCCACGTAGGCGAGCAGGTCTTCATGATCAGCCTGGATGCTCGCCTCGGCGGCGAGCCCCTCCAGCAGCCCCGGCGCGAGGTTCGGGGTTCCGTCGGGGTGCAGGAGCGGCAGGGTTCGGCCACCCTCGCTCCCCTTGAAGTTGTCCATGTCTGGAAGTAGCGCGGAAAACGTCAATGCCGGTCCGCTTGAAATGGGCTTCGAATGCTGCTCGTTCACGAAGACGGACCTGGCGGCTTCGTTGGCAGCCCAAAGGTCCGGACGTGCTTGATCAATAACGCGGTGGTCGCTAACTATCCACTGTCGGTCCAGCGAACGGTAGGAGACACGACTCGTATCGGGCTCACCATCCATCGACTTGTCCAGGCCAACGGTCGAATCCACGCTGGCCGAGCCAGAAAGCGGGGCTTTGCCCTGGTCCACTCGAGAGTCCCGGGTGACCTTGAAGTTGGACACAAAGTTCGATGTACCGCGTGAGGTTCGCAATGTCGACCATCTATCGCGAAGGATTGCTGCACTCGGCGCGTACACCCACGTTCGGTTGGCCTTAACTCCTGGCGAGACCCAGGCGAGTAGATCGCCGACCGCGGGAAAGGCGTCCCACGCGCCGGCGGCGGGCGTGAGCGGTTCGGTCAGCCCATCACGCGCACGCTCCCACCCAGTCGTCAGATCGAGCTGCGCGAGAGCCCGGAACTTGTCAGCCTGCTTCCCGTGCAGCGACCGGTATTGAATGGGCGCGGGAGTCGCGGCGTCGTGGTCGGCCCGGCGCACGAATATGCCGATGGCAAGCTGCTGGCGCACACCGGGGAAGATGCGGGACGGAACGTCCGGCGTCTGGCCCTCGGGGGTGAGGTCGATGATCCAGCCTTCGTCGGCCTCGCGGCGTAAGTACGAGCGCATGCCCTTGAAGCCAGGCCCGCGCAGGTACCCGGCGGTCGAGATGAAGCACACGACACCGGCCTGGTCGGCAGGCACCGACTCAAAGACCTTCCACGTCGCCCAGCGCCAGAAGTAGATGTAGAGGTTCTTGAGCACGTACTCGGTGAGACCGTTGCCGGGCATCCGAAAGTCATCGAGCTTTGCCTTCGCGACCGACTTCTTGTCGTTGCGTGTAGCGGCCGAGCCTTTCTCGATCCAGCCACCCATGCCCTCCGCACGCTCGGCGTAGGGCGGGTTTCCGATGACGACCGTGACCGGCACGTCGGCCTTGATGCGGTTGGCCTGCCGCTTGCTCTCCGAAATCGCGGCGAGACCAGACGAGATCGCGGTGACATCAGCATCCGGATCAAGAGAGCGTGTCGGCCACGAACATGCGCATTCCACCCTTAGGCGGGTTCGCTTTGTAGCTGCGCAGCAGGTCGGTGGTGCGCAGCTCGGCGACCGTGTACGAGCCGAGCTGCAGCTCGAAGCCGATCAGCCGCGAGGCGAGCTCGGTGATCGTACCGGGCACGGCACCGGGGCCTTCGGTGTGCTCGACCTTCTCGGCTACATGCTCGATGATCGAGTGGAGAAAGGTGCCGGTGCCCATCGCGGGGTCGATCGTGGTTACGCTCGGGTCGAGAAAACCCTTGGGCTTGCCGAGCTTGATGACGAGCGCCTCTTCGGCCAAGCGCACCATCTGATCGACGACCTCGTGCGGGGTGTAGTAGGTGCCGGTGGCTTTACGTAGTTCGGGATCATACTCGGCGAGAAAGTTCTCGTAGAGGTGTAGGTAGGTGTCTTTGTTCTTGCGCACGGCATCCCACTGCACCGCGCCGATCACCCGCCGTAGCAGGTCGATCGTCGGAACGAAGTCGCCCTTCACATCGTTCGTGAGCAACTGCAAGGCTTTGCCCATGAGCGAGTGGTCGGCGCCAAGCTGCTGGCCGACCTCATAGAGACTCGTCGACTCGAGGTCGATCTGCTCGGTGCGCGCGAGCAGCAGAGCAAAGGTGACCGTCTGGGCATAGCCGTCGGCGAAGACCTCGTCGCTCGCGTCGGGAAACAGCAGCGAGCGCCAGTCGTTCGCGAGGCCGAGAAAGAGTTGCTGGTGCTTCGGGGCGCCAGCTTTCACCCGCGCGGTCTCAAAGGCGAGCTGTTCGATGACCTTGGTGCGCAGCATCCGCGTGATCGGAGCGATCGTGCTGACGAGCTTGGGAACGGTCTTGATCGGCACGGGGTACCAGTTCAAGAAGTCAGAGACGAGGTGCGCAAAGTTCGAGTCGGGGGTCAGCGCGGCACCGGCGACATCGAGGGGGCCTCCGCTCAGTTGCGCGACGAGCGCGGGTTGCGGCTCGCCCCGGTAAAGGCGCCACTCTGAGCCGTTCGTGTAGACGAGGTTCGGCAGGTCTTTCAGGCGGTTCCACTGGTCCCGGTTGTGGCCCGAGAACGTGCTCGGGTCGAGCGAGAGCCCCGCCTTCTTCACCTCGATGTAGCCGACGACGGCGCCCTTCACCCGCACGGCGAAGTCGGGGCGCGAGCTCAGCTCGGTGAGGTGCGCCTCGCCGTCGAGGATGGTCTTCTTGCCGCCGAACTCGCCAATCGCGGTGACGAGGTGCTCGATGGGAACGCGCAACGCCTCTTCGGGCTCGCCCGTGCCGGCCAGCTTCGCCTTCACTTCGACGCCATAGTCGGCGACAAGTTGGGAGATCTTCGCATCGAGCATGTAGTCATTCTGTCGGAGAGGGGTGACGCCGTGCCCGGCACGGCACGGCACGGCAAAAACGCTGGATACGCCACTGACCATAACTCACACATCCCGTATGCTCAGGCCGTGCCATCCGTCCCTCAATTACCGAGCAAGAACCAGATCAACAAAGCGGGCGACTACTTGTCCGATCTGCTTGCTATGAGCGGGGTGGACTTCGTCAAGAACTACGACCCGGAGAAATATGCCGCGGCCGTAAGGGTAGTAAGTGACTACCGCGCTGCGCATCAAAGACCTCTCGGTGCTACTTCCCAGGGGCTTCGTCAGATCGTACGTAGCGAGACCGGCGTACAACCGATCGTTTCCCAAAGACTCAAGCGCGTCCCTCGAATACTGAGGAAGCTCAACCGGATGGGTCATGGCGGTCTGGCTCGCCTCGAAGACATCGGGGGTTGTCGAGCGGTACTCCCGGACGCGGACGTCTTGGAGCATGTTCGAGAGCATGTGGGCCGCACTTGGAAAGACATCATCATCGCTGAGCGTCGGAACGTGCACTCGCCGACGTCAATGGGGTATCGCGCCTACCACCTGACCATCCTCAAGTTCGACCGCAAGATAGAAGTGCAGTTGCGAACCGTTGGTCAACAGAGATGGGCCGACTCCATCGAGCGAACGGACTCGCGACACGGCCTTACCCTCAAGGACGGAGTCGGCCCCGAAAGCCTCATGGACTACTTCTCAGGAGCTGGTGAGATGATCTATAGTCTCGAATACGGAGTGCCGCGTAGCGATTCGTCCATCACGAAGTTCCGCGAGGCCCGGGAGAAAGTCATCAACGATGGCTACTTCCGCCGAAAGGGAGAATAATGCCAGCGCCCACAGTTCACTTCTTGCTCGTGTACAGCCACTCGCAGCAGAAGCTCATCAGCACCAACACCTACTCGGATTCGACGCGTGCGACTGCTGCGTACACGGCCGCGGAGAAGCTTCATCACGACGAAGTCGACTATGAGATTGTCCTCATTGGCTCGGACAGCATCGATACGGTCATGCGTACGCACGGGCACTACTTCGGCCAGACGCCCGTCGACTCGTTCTCGGAGTTTCTACTTACCGCCTAGCCGCCGCTACAGCCTGGTAACCCAACGCACGTCGCGTCGCGCGCTGAAACCCTCTTCTAGCGTCGTAGTCACCAGCTCCCGCGGAGCGACGGGCGTCGAAACGTGTGGCGTCTCGTCAAAGTGAGGCACTTATGTTATGCCGAGGATGATGGTGGTGCCCTTTCGCGCTGACGTTGGCACCGTCGCCCCCCGGCACTGCCGACGGCGTCGCGAACCGCAACAGGCGAGGTCGGCCTCAGCGGTCGCAGCCGCCCGACTTGTCGGCACGCGAGCCGGGAACGTTGAGGTCGCGCAGCCCCTTGTAGGCATACGGGTCTTCGCCCGCAACCATGACGATGTCGCGAAAGTCGTACTCGGCGAAGTGCCGACCCTCGGCGTTCTGCCACGGCAGCAGCGACTCGGCGCTCATGTAGTGGTTGACGAGCGCGCGTCGGTAGCCGTGGGCGCCTGAGTTCTCGAGCGAACGGTGCAGCAAGTAGCCGTTGAAGAACAGCGCAGCGCCCGCGGGCACCTCGACCGGCACCGCCTCGTCGTCCGTGTACGGAAACCCGAAGGCCTCGTCGGTGCAGTCGAAGCGCTCGTCGGTCTGCTCGCGGTCGGGGTAGAGCACGCCGCACGCGTGCGAGCCGGGCAGCACCCACAGGCAGCCATTCTCGGTGGTGGCGTCGTCGAGGGCGATCCAGACCCCGGCGAGCGAGCGGTCGCGCGTCGGAATGAAGTGCTCGTCTTGATGCCAAGCCTGGCCGGGCTTGCCCTCGCTCTTGATGAACAGCATCGACTGCATAGCCTTGACGTTCGGGCCGATCACCCGCGTGAGGCCGTCGACGATCCGAGGGTGGTGCATGATCTGCCGGGCGACGTCGCTGATTTTGTGCGGGTGGTGGATGCACAGGTACTGCCGCAAGACGTCGGCGTCGCTCTGCCCCGGGTGAGCATCCGCCCCAGAATCGACCGGGTTCAGACCGGCCCGGCAGATGCGCAAGGCTTCGGAGTTGACCTCAGCCACTTCGGCCGGGGTGAGGGCGCTGCGCAGAATCGCGTAGCCGTCGCGCGCGTACTGCTCGACGAACGCGTCGTCGACGGTGTCGTGCATGAGCAGAGTCGTGTGAACCGCAGTGTTCATGCATAGATCATACCTATTGTTGAGCACCCCGAGTAGATACTGCTCATTGCCTCGCGCAACTCGCACGCGCAATGCTGGGCTCATGCGCACTCGACTCGCGGCAGTGGCCGCACTCACGCTCGTCGCCCTCGCGGGGTGCTCGACCCCGGCGCCCGTGGCGACCCCGACCGCTGCCGCACCAGCGAGCTCGCCCTCGGCCACGCCCGAACCCGAGGCAGCAGTGCCCAGCGAGCTCGTCGTGCGCGGCGCCGGAGTCGAGCTCTACGACACCGACGGCACGCTCGTCGGCTCGTTCATCTGGGCCGACGAGACCGAGGCAGCTCTCGAGGTGCTCGAGCTCGCCTTCGGGCCAGCGCCCGCACCCGGGCTCAACCTGGGCGACGGAACGCACTACGCCGACTACGAGACCTATGACTTCGAGGGGCTGCTCTACTTCAGTGCCATCGACCTCGGCAAGCCCCGCAACGAATACTTCTTGCCCGCCACCGTGCAAGTCGATGCGGCACAGATCGGCGAGGTGAGCATCCGCACCGTCGATGGCCTTCGCGTCGGCGGCTCGGGCGCCGACGTTCGATCGCTTTCGCCCGCACTCGACTACCCCCACGCGCAGGGCATCGCCTACCTGCTCGACCCCGTCGACCCCGCGCGCGTCAGCGACCCCGAAGACGCCACCGACATGGTCGCGGCAGTTGTCGGAGAGGCAGATCGAGTGGTGCGGCTGATCGCTCCGTACCCCTCACGCAGCTTCGTCTAGATCGCCCCTAGTTCTGCGGGAAGCCCAGGTTGATGCCGCCGTGGCTCGGGTCGAGCCAGCGCGAGGTGACCGCCTTCTCGCGCGTGAAGAACGGAATCGCCTGCGTGCCGTAGGCCTTCGCGTCGCCGAACAGCGAGTTCTTCCAGCCACCGAACGAGTAGTAGCCGACCGGAACGGGAATCGGCACGTTGATGCCGACCATGCCCACGGTCACCTCGTTCTGGAAGCGGCGCGCTGCGCCGCCGTCGTTCGTGAAGATCGCCGTGCCGTTGCCGTACTGCGAGCCGTTGATGAGGGCGAGGCCCTCGTCGTAGCTTTTCACGCGCACGACCGAGAGCACGGGGCCGAAGATCTCTTCGGTGTAGACCTTCGAGCTCGTCGGCACCTTGTCGATGAGGGTCGGGCCGAGCCAGAAGCCGTTGGCGTCGCCGTCGACCTCGATACCACGGCCGTCGACCACGATTGAGGCGCCGTCGGTCTCGGCGATCTCGAGGTAGCTCGCCACCTTGTCGCGGTGCTCGCGCGTGATGAGCGGGCCCATGTCGCAGTTGCGCGTGCCGTCGCCGACCTTCAGGCCGCTCATGCGCGACTGGATCTTCTCGATGAGGGCGTCGGCCACGGGCTCGACGGCCACGACAACCGAGATGGCCATGCACCGCTCGCCGGCAGAGCCGAAGCCAGCGTTGACGGCCGAGTCGGCCACGAGGTCGAGGTCGGCGTCGGGCAGCACGAGCATGTGGTTCTTCGCCCCGCCGAGCGCCTGCACACGCTTGCCGTGCTTCGAGGCGGTCTCGTAGATGTACTTGGCGATCGGCGTCGAGCCCACGAACGAGATGCTGGCCACATCGGGGTGCTCGAGCAGAGCATCCACGCTCTCTTTATCGCCGTTGACGACGTTGAAGACGCCGTCGGGCAGTCCGCTCTCCTTGAAGAGCTCGGCCATCCAGATCGCCGCGCTCGGGTCTTTCTCCGAGGGCTTCAGCACGACGGTGTTGCCCGCCGCGATCGCGAGCGGAAAGAACCACAGCGGCACCATCGCCGGAAAGTTGAAGGGGCTGATGATGCCCACGACGCCGAGGGCCTGGCGAATCGAGTAGACGTCGACGCCCGTCGACACGTTCTCGCTGAACTCGCCCTTCATGAGCTGCGGAATCGACGTGGCCAGCTCGACGACCTCGAGGCCGCGCGCGATCTCGCCGCCCGCATCGCTCAGCACCTTGCCGTGCTCGTTGGTGAGAATCGCCGCGAGCTCGTCCTTGCGCGCGTTGAGGCCCTCGCGAAACGCGAACATGATCTGCTGGCGCTTGGCGATCGAGGTGTTCGACCAGCCCGCGAACGCGGCCTTCGCCGCCTGCACGGCGTGGTCGACGTCGGCCGTCGTCGCGAGCGCGACCTGGCGCTGCGCCTCGCCCGTAGCGGGGTTGTAGACGGGGGCGGTGCGGGTGGATGCTCCCGCGAACGCGGCTCCGTTGACCCAGTGCTGAACGACCGACATGTCGTGCTCCTTCGCTTCACGAGCCGCCGTGCGTGGGGCCCTGCCCCCAGTGTGCGCCCTCAGTCATCTGCGATCAAGCGCCATTGACGCACAGGCCATGTGCAAGAACGCACACCCTCTACCCCGGGGGCAGCAGCTCGTCACGCCGCTCATCGACCGCGCGCACGAGAGCCTCGCGCACGATCGCCACGGCGTCGACCGCAGGGCTGTCTGGACGCTGCGACAGCATGAACGGCAGCCTGAAGTCGACGACCCCCGGCAGCACGCGCTCAAGGCCCGCCGCGCCCTCGCCCATGAAGGCGTGCAGCAGCCCGATGCCCGCTCCGGCTCGCGTGGCCTCGAGCTGTGCGAACACGTTCGTCGACCCGAACCCGAGCCGCATGCCCTCGAGTGCGAGCGACTCGAGGTCGAGTTCGCGCACCGTGAGCAGGGCATCCACATAGAAGACCAGGTCATGGCCCTCGAGGTCGGCGAGCGTGCGAATCGGCGGCCGTGCCTCGAGGTATTCAGGCGCCGCGTACAGCCGAAGCGAATACTCGGTGAGCAGCTCGGCCGTGACGCGCGAGCCCGCAGACGCCCCCACTGTGATCGCGAGATCGAAACCCGACCCGCGCAGACTGAGCGGGCGCGTCGAGGTGACGAGCTCGATCGCGATTCCGGGATGCTCGACCCTCACCCGCGCGAGCGCCGCAGCCGCGAACACCGAGCCGAAGCCTTCGGGCGCCGCCACCCGCACCGTGCCGCGCACCGCATCGCTGCCCGACGCCGCCGCGACCACCTGCTCGACGAGCGCATCGAGCGGGGCAGCGCGCTCGACGACGTCGCGTCCGATCGCCGTCAGCTGCCAGCCATCAGCGCCGCGGTCGAGCAGCCGAGCGCCGAGCGCCGCCTCGAGCCGATCGAGCCGACGCCGCACCGTCGTGTGGTCGACGCCGAGCAGTGCGGCCGCCGAGACGAGCCGACCGACCCGTGCCACCGCCAGCAGGTAGCGCAGATCGTCGGCACTCACCTCATGCGGGTCGGGGCCGGTGCTCATGCGCCCACCCTACGACCGCTCGTGCGGGTCGGCGGTGGGTGGCATGCTGGCGAGCATGGACTCTCTGCTTGCTCTCGTGGTCGGCCTCGTCGTCGGCGTCGCGCTCGGTGTCGTGGTCGGCCTGCTGCTCGGTCGACGCAGCGGCACGCCGACGAGCGTCGTCGATGCTCTGCGCGATCAGCTCACGGGCGCCGAAGTGCGCATCGCCCAGGCCGAAGCCCGAGCAGTGGCGCTCGATGAGCAGCTCGCGCTCGCACGCCAGCGAGACGCCGAGCGCGACGCGCAGCAGAAGAACGAGGGCCGAGTGCTCGAAGCGCTCGCGCCCGTCGCGTCGACCCTGAGGGCTATGCAACAGAAGGTCGATGAGCTCGAGCAGCAGCGCAGCCGGCAGCACGGCGAGCTCAGTCAGCAGCTGCGCACCGCCACCGAGGCCGAAGAGCGGCTGCGCGCCACGGCAGAGTCGCTCGCGAGCGCCCTGCGCAACAACGCCACTCGCGGAGTCTGGGGCGAGACCCAGTTGCGCACACTCGTCGAGTCGGCGGGCCTGCTCAATCGAGTCGACTTCTTCTTGCAAGAGTCGATCGATGCCGACGGCACAGCGCGACGCCCCGACATGGTGCTGCGGCTGCCCGGCGGCAAGTCGATCGCCGTCGACGCCAAGGTGCCATACAACTCCTACATCGAAGCGAGCGCCATTCCGTCGACGGCGACGGGTGAAGAAGAGGCACGGCGCGCCTCGCTGCTCACCGACCACGCCCGACGCGTCAAGGCGCACGTCGACCAGCTCGCGGCCAAGAACTACTTCACGGGCCTCGACTCGAGCCCTGAGTTCACCATCGCGTTCATCCCGAACGAGCCTTTGCTCGCTGCCGCGCTCGAGAAAGACCCCGCGCTGCTCGAGTATGCCTTCAGCAAGCGCATCGCCCTCGCGAGCCCCGTGAGCTTCTGGGCAGTGCTCAAGACCATCGCCTTCACCTGGCAGCAAGAGGTGCTCACCGACGAGGCGAAGATGCTCTTCGATCTGTCGAAAGAGCTGTACGCCCGAGTGGCCAAGCTCGCCGAGCACGCCGACACCCTCGGGGGCGCGATCGAGCGCAGCGTCAAGGCCTACAACCAGTTCGCGAGCTCGCTCGAGACCCGAGTGCTCGTCACGGCGCGTCGACTCGACAGCCTCGACGAGTCGACCGTCATCACGACGCCTCGGTCGATCGAGGAGCAACCACGGCAGTTGACCGCCGCCGAACTCACCGAGGCTCTCGCCGACACCATCGACACGGCCGGCGAAGCGGAGTAACCTGCCCGGCATGCCGGCCTACACCTTTGCGTTCAGCGGATTCGCCGTGCCCGACATCGACGCGGCACGCACCTTCTACCGAGACACGCTCGGCCTCACCGTCACCGACGCCATGATGGGCCAGCTGTCGATCGACCTTCCCGGGGGCGGCTGGGTGCTCGTGTACCCCAAGCCCGACCACACGCCCGCGACGTACACGATGCTGAACCTCGAAGTCGACGACATCGATGCCGCCGTCGACGAGTTGACCTCCCGCGGAGTCGCCTTCGAGCGCTACGAAGGCTTCGGCCAAGACGAGCGCGGCATCGCTCGTGGCATCGCCCACAATCAGGGCCCCGACATCGCCTGGTGCACCGACCCAGCCGGCAACATCATCGCGGTTCTGCAGAATCCTCCAGACGACGACGCCTAGGCGGCAGGGCGACGCACTGAGTCGCACAGTGACAGCCGCGGCGCTGGAGACCCCGGTCTATGATGTGGCGAATACACCACCGTCGGCGTATCCGCTGGCGGTCCACCCTCTGGCGAAAGATCGACGATGACCCAACGCCCCTGGCTAGCCCACTACGCCGACGATGTAGCTCCTGACCTCGCTGAGGCGCCCTTCGCCCATCTCCCGGCGATGATCCGCGCCGCTGCCGCGACGAACGCCGACATGACGGCGTTCACGCAGTGCATGCCGAACGGCATGAACGGCTCGCTCACCTACGCCCAGATCGACGCGCTCTCTGACGACTTCGCCGCATACCTGCGCGAAGTCGTCGGGCTCTCGCAGGGCGACAGGGTCGCGGTGCAGATGCCGAACTCGCTGAGCTACCCGATCGTCGCCTTCGGGGTCTTCAAGGCCGGGTGCGTGCTCGTCAACACCAACCCGCTCTACACGGCCACCGAGATGGTGCACCAGTTCACCGACTCGGGGGCGAAGGCCCTCATCGTGAGCGACATGTTCGCCGACCGACTGCCCGAGGTGCTGCCGAAGACCGAGATCGGCACCGTCGTCACCGTGCGCATCGCCGAGTTCTTTCCGCGAGTCATCGCGGGCGTCGTGCGCATGGTGCAGAAGTACTGGAACCGATCGCTGCCCGCCATCACCGTCGACCACACGCCGTTTCAACAGGCGCTCGACGCCGGACGAGAGCGTCGCAGCGATGCCGCCCTCGAGGCATACCTCGACGGCATCGACGCGAGCACCGTCGCCGCACTGCAATACACGGGCGGCACGACGGGCGTCTCGAAGGGAGCCATGCTCACGCACGGCAACCTGGTGTCGAACACCCTGCAGATGATCCAGATGTGCGGCGCCTACATGCGGCCGGGCATGGAGACCGTGCTGACCGCCCTGCCGCTGTACCACATCTTCGCGTTCACGGTGAACCTGCTGGCGTTCTACCACCTCGGTTCGCGCAACATTCTCGTGCCGTCGCCTCGGCCGCCGAGCAACCTCAAGCGCGCATTCGAGAACTACAAGATCACCTGGGTCACCGGCGTCAACACGCTGTTCAACGCTCTGCTGAACGAGCGCTGGTTCATCGACAGCCCCCCGCGGCACCTGCGGGCCTCGGCGGCAGGCGGCATGGCGCTGCACGAGTCGGTGGCAGCGCGCTGGAGCGAGGTGACCGGCACCCCGATCGTCGAAGGCTACGGCCTCACCGAGACGTCGCCGGTGCTGAGCTTCAACCCCTTCGGGCCGACCGCGAAGGCCGGCACCATCGGCATTCCGGTTCCGTCGACAGAGTTGCGGTGCATCGACGAGTCGGGTGCTGAAGTGGCGCCCGGAACCCCGGGCGAGATCGCCGCACGCGGCCCGCAGGTCATGGCCGGCTACTGGCAGCGGCCCGACGACACCGCCGCGTCGATCGTCGACGGCTTCTTCCGCACCGGCGACATCGCCGAGATGGATTCCGACGGATTCTTCACCATCGTCGACCGCAAGAAAGACATGGTGCTCGTCAGCGGGTTCAACGTGTACCCGAACGAGATCGAAGAGCGCATCGCCGAACTGCCTGGCGTGCTCGAAGTCGGAGTCGTCGGCATTCCCGACGACAAGTCCGGCGAAGCCGTGCGTGCCTACATCGTCGCCACGCACACTCCGCCGACCGAGGCCCAAGTGATCGCGCACTGCCGCGAGACGCTCGCCGCCTACAAGGTTCCGAAGTCGGTGCGCTTCGTCGACGAGCTGCCCAAGAGCCCGATCGGCAAGATTCTGCGCCGTGAGCTGCGCGCTGAAGCCGTCACCTCGGCGACCGCGAGTATCGAGACCCAGGGAAGGGAGCTGTCATGATCGCCGCACCTCTCATCATCGCCACGCAGACCGTGGTCAACGAGCAAGACGTCGTGACGCCGTTCGAACAAGCTCTCCTCGTCGGCCTCGTCTTCGTCATCATGTTCGGCCTCGGCGCTGGTCTGACTCCGCGCGACTTCAAGCTCGCGGTGCGTCGCCCCTACGGCCTGATCATCGGCTTCCTCACGCAGTTCGGCATCATGCCGCTGCTCGCGTACGTGCTCGTCGTCACGGTGCTGTTCCAACTGCCCCGAGAGTATGCGGCCCCGGTGGCGCTCGGCGCGCTGCTCATGGGCTGCGTGCCTGCCGGAACGACGTCGAACATCTTCACGTACTTCTCGAAGGGCAACCTCGCGCTCAGCGTCATCATGACGACGAACTCGACCCTCTGGGCGATTCTCATGACGCCGCTCGTGCTCGCGCTCTACGGCTCGCTGATCTTCACCGAGAGCTCTGACCTGCAGATTCCGATCGTCAACATCGTGGTGACCTTGGCCACTCTGCTGATTCCTGTCGTCGCCGGCATGATCTTGCGCAAGTACAGTGCCAACGTCGGCGCCGTCATGGAACTCTTGGGCGGGTTCTTCGGTCTGTTCTTCATCGTGTTTCTCATGGCGACGTGGGTGCCGCGCAACTGGGCGCTGCTGACGTCAACCCCGTGGCAGACCTACCTCGTGGCGATCGGGCTGGGGCTCTTCGGCATCGCGGTGGCCTACGGCATCGCGCGAGCGATTCGACTGCACCCGATGAACGCTCGCACGATCGGGCTCGAGACGGGCATCCAGAACGGTCCGCTCGCGATCGCGATCGTGCTGCTGACCTTCGCCGACAACCCCGACATCGGGCTGATCTTGATCGTTCCGGCGCTGTACTCGCTGTTCATCGTGATCGTGGCGACCTTCGTGACCTTCTGGTTCCGTCGCGCCAACGTCGCCGAAGAGCAGAAGATACCCAACCTGCTGTAGCGGCTACGCCTCGCCCAGGGGCTCTGCGAACTGCGCCTCGTAGAGCCGCGCGTACGCACCGTCAGCGGCGAGCAGCTGCTCGTGCGTGCCCTGCTCGACGATGCGACCGGCCTCCATCACCAGAATGAGGTCGGCGTCGCGGATGGTCGAGAGGCGGTGGGCGATGACGAAGCTCGTGCGATCGCGCCGCAGAGCCGCCATGGCGTGCTGCACGAGCACCTCGGTGCGGGTGTCGACCGAGCTCGTGGCCTCGTCGAGAATGAGCACGCTCGGGCGGGCGAGGAAGGCGCGCGCGATCGTCAGCAGCTGCTTCTCGCCCGCACTCACGTTGGCGCCGTCGTCATCGAGCACCGTGCCGTAGCCCTCGGGCAGGGCGCCGACGAACCGGTCGACGTAGGTGGCACGAGCGGCGTCGAGAATCTCGTCGTCGCTCGCGTCGTTGCGCCCATAGGCGATGTTGTCGCGGATGCTGCCGCCGAACAGCCAGGTATCTTGCAGCACCATGCCCATGCGAGAGCGCAGGTCGGCTCGACTCATGGTGGCGATATCGACGCCGTCGAGGGTGATGCGGCCGCCGTCGAGCTCGTAGAACCGCATCATGAGGTTCACGAGGGTGGTCTTGCCTGCACCGGTCGGCCCGACGATCGCGATCGTCTGCCCGGGCTCGGCCGTGAGCGACAGACCGTCGATGAGGGCGACCTCGGGGTCGTAGCGAAACGACACGTTCTCGAACACCAGGCGACCCGTCGTGGCCTCGGGGCTCGCCGCCGGCGAGGGGTCAGCGCTCTGCTCGGGCGCATCGATGAGGTCGAAGACGCGCTCAGCGCTCGCGACCCCCGACTGCAGCAGGTTGGCCATCGACCCGAGCTGGCTCAAGGGCTGCGTGAACTGGCGGGAGTACTGGATGAACGCCTGCACTCCTCCGATGGTCATCGATCCTGTCGTGACGAGCAGCCCGCCGACGACGGCGATGGCGACGTAGACCAGGTTTCCGACGAACATGATGGCGGGCATGATGATGCCGCTGACGAACTGCGCACCGAAGCTCGCGCGAAACAGCTGCTCGTTCTTCTCGAGAAACCGCTGCTCGACATCGCGCTGCCTGCCGAACACCTTCACGAGGGCGTGCCCCGTGAAGGTCTCTTCGATCTGCGCGTTGAGCTCACCGGTGTGCGCCCACTGAGCCACGAAGAGCTTCTGCGAGCGCTTCGCGATGACGGCGGTGATCACGAGCGTGAGCGGCACGGTGATGAGCGAGACGAGGGCGAGCACGGGCGAGATCACGAACATCATGACGATGACGCCGAGCACAGTGAGCAGCGAGGTGAGCAACTGGCTCAAGGTCTGCTGCAGGCTCTGCGAGATGTTGTCGACGTCGTTCGTCACCCGGCTGAGCACCTCGCCGCGCTGCACCCGATCGAAGTAGCTCAGCGGCAACCGGTTGAGCTTGCCTCCCACCTCTTCTCGCAGGCGGTAGACGGTGCGCTGCGTGACGCCGTTGAGCAGATAGGCCTGCAGCCATGAGAACACTGACGAGAAGACGTAGACGAGCAGCACGACTCCGAGCAGCAGCTGCAGGGCCGCGAAGTCGATACCGTCTCCCCCACCGGCCGTCGCCTCTCCGCTGCTGAACGCGTCTTCGCCGAACACTCCGTCGACGATGAGGTTCGTGGCCATGCCGAGCAGAGCAGGGCCGACCACGCTCAGCAGCACGCTCACGACGCCGAGCGCGATGATCACGACGACGAGCCCGCGCTCGGGGGCGAGACGCCCGATGAGTCGTTTCGCCGAGGGCACGAAGGTCATGGCCTTCTCGGCCGGCATGCCGATGCCGCCCCCCATGGGCCCGCCCATCGGCCCGCGCCGCACACCGCCGGGAGGCCCGACCGGTCGAGCTGGTGCCGTGCTCATGCGCTCGCCTCCGCCCGCAGTTGGCTGTTCACGATCTCTGCATAGGTCTCGCTGCTCGCGAGCAGCTCGTCATGCGTGCCGCGGCCGACGACCTTCCCGGCCTCGAGCACGATGATCTGATCGGCGTCGTGCACGGTGGCCACGCGCTGAGCAACCACCACGAGGGTGGCGTCGGCGACGTCGCGGCGCAGTGCGGCGCGCAGCCGGGCATCCGTCGCCGTATCGAGCGCAGAGAACGAGTCGTCGAACACGTAGATCTCGGGCCGCTTCACGAGCGCTCGTGCGATGGCGAGGCGCTGTCGCTGGCCACCAGACACCGTCGTGCCGCCCTGCGCGATGGGGGCGTCGAGCTGGCCGGGCATGTCGCGCACGAAGTCAGCGGCCTGCGCGATCTCGAGGGCGGCCCACAGCTCGTCGTCGGTGGCGTCTGGCTTGCCGAAGCGCAGGTTGCTCGCGACCGTTCCCGAGAACAGGTAGGGGCGCTGGGGCACGAGCCCGATGCGGCTCCACAGCAGGTCGGCGTCGAGCTCGCGCACGTCGACGTCGTCGACGAGAACGGCTCCGCCGGTGACGTCGAACAGCCGAGGCAGCAGGCTGACGAGGGTGGTCTTGCCGGCGCCCGTGCTGCCGATGATGGCCGTCATGCGCCCGCGCTCGGCGACGAAGCTGACGCTGTCGAGCACCGGATGCTCGGCCCCCGGGTAGGCGAAGCTCACGTCGCGCAGCTCGACTCGGCCGCTCGACTCGAGCGAGGTGACGGGGTTCGCCGGCAGCACCACCGAGGAGGGCGTCTCGAGCACTTCGCCGATGCGGTCGGCCGAGACGGCGGCCCGCGGCAGCAGCACGGCGATGAAGGTGGCCATGAGCACGGCCATGAGAATCTGGATGAGATAGGTCAGAAAGGCCGTGAGCGCACCCACCTGCATCAGCCCCGACTCGATGCGGTATGCACCGAACCACAGCACAGCCACACTCGAGGCGTTGAGCACGAGCAGCACGATCGGAAACATGAGGGCGAAGAGTCGGCCTGCGCGCAGCGCCGTGTCGGTGAGGGCAGCGTTGGCGTCGGCGAAGCGCTCGACCTCGTGCTGCTCGCGCACGAAGGCCCGCACGACGCGCATGCCCGTGAGCTGCTCGCGCAGCACGCGGTTGACGGTGTCGATGCGCTCTTGCATGACGCGAAACAGCGGCACGGTGCGCACGATGATCGCGCTCACGGCGATCAGCAGCACCGGAATCGCAACGGCCATGATGAGCGAGAGCTCGACGTCTTGCTGCAGCGCCATGATGACGCCGCCGACGGCCAGAATCGGCGCACTCACGAGCATCGTGCTCGTCATGAGCACGAGCATCTGCACCTGCTGCACATCGTTGGTCGTGCGGGTGATGAGCGAAGGAGCTCCGAAGTGCGAGACCTCGCGCTCAGAGAAGGTGCCGACCCGCTCGAACACGGCGCCCCGCAGGTCGCGACCGACCGCCATCGCCACCCTCGCTCCGAAGTACACGGCCGTGATGGCGCACGCGATCTGCACGAGCGAGATGGCGAGCATGAGCGCGCCAACCGAGAGGATGTAGCCGGTGTCGCCCAAGGCGATACCGCGGTCGATGATCGCCGCGTTGAGCGCGGGCAGAAAGAGCGAGGCGACGGCCTGGGCGAGCTGGAAGACGATCACGCCGACGATGAGCAGACCGTAGGGCTTCAGATGACGGCGCAGGATGAGAGCGAGCATGGCCTGCTCATTCTTCACCCGCGGCGGCTATGAAGCGGCCGTGAGCGTGCCGCTGTCAGCGAACGGCGCTCAGTCGCCGAGCCACTTCTCTTCTTGGTGGTCGGCGAGCACCCGCCGCACGGTGCCCGAGCGCGACCGCAGCACGATCGACTCGGTCGAGATGATGCCGCGCTGACGCCGCACTCCCTGCACGAGCTCGCCGTCGGTCACGCCTGTGGCGACGAAGAAGGTGTTGTCGCTGCGCACGAGCTCGTGCGTCTCGTACACGTAGTCGAACTTGAGGCCTGCCGCCGAGCCGTTCTCACGCTCGAGGTCGCTGCCGGGGGCGAGCCGACCCTGCATGAAGCCGCCGAGGGCGATGATTGCGCACGCCGTCGCCACGCCTTCGGGGCTGCCGCCCGTGCCGACGGCCATGTCGATGCGCGAGTCGTGGCGTGCTGCGTTGATGCCCGCTGCGACATCGCCGTCGAGCACGATGCGGGTGCCCGCGCCGGTCTCGCGAATCTCGGCGATGAGCCGCTCGTGGCGCGGGCGGTCGAGCACCGCGATGCGCATCTCGTCGACGGGCTTCTTCTTCGCCGCCGCGAGCGCGCGGATGTTCTCGCCGATCGGCTGGCGAATGTCGAGCACCCCGATGCCCTCGTTGCCCGCCACGAGCTTCTCCATGTAGAACACGCTCGACGCGTCGAGCATCGAACCACGATCGGCCACGGCGATCATCGAGATCGCGTGGCTGCGGCCCGCCGCGGTGAGCGAGGTGCCGTCGATCGGGTCGACGGCGATGTCGCACGCGGGGCCCTGCCCGTTGCCGACGACCTCGCCGTTGAAGAGCATGGGGGCGTTGTCTTTCTCGCCCTCGCCGATGACGACGAGGCCGCTGAAGTTGACGGTGCCCAAGAACTTGCGCATAGCATCCACCGCCGCCCCGTCAGCGGCGAGCTTGTCGCCCTTGCCGATGAAGGGGGCCGATCGAATCGCCGCGGCCTCGGTGGCTCGCACGAGCTCCATGGCCAGGTTTCGGTCGGGGTGCAGAAACAGGGTTCCTGTCTCGGTGGTCACCACAATGGCGTCCTCTCCGTCGTCGCGGTCGGTGGGTCAGGACGCGCCGGGTGGTAGGTCAGCGCTCATGCCAGCCTAGCGGCGGTGCGACCGCTGGCTAGACTCGAAGAGAACCCACCACGACCAGCACGAGGAGCCTCATGCCCATCGCCACCCCCGAGCAGTATGCCGAGATGCTCGACAAGGCCAAGAAGGGCGGGTTCGCCTACCCCGCCATCAACGTGTCGTCGTCGTCGACGATCAACGCCGTGCTGCAGGGCTTGAGCGAGGCCGGGTCTGACGGCATCATTCAGGTCACCACGGGCGGGGCCGACTTCTTCGCCGGCCAGAGCGTCAAGGCCCGCGCCTCGGGGGCTCTCGCCTTCGCCGCCTTCGCGACCGAGGTCGCCAAGAACTACCCGGTCACGGTCGCGCTACACACCGACCACTGCCCCAAAGACGCGCTCGACGGCTTCGTCATGCCGCTCATCGAGGCGAGCGAGGCCGAGGTCAAGGCCGGTCGCAACCCGATCTTCCAGTCGCACATGTGGGATGGCTCGGCCGTGCCGCTCGCCGAGAACCTCGAGATCGCGCAAACCCTCCTGCCGCGCATGAAGGCGATCCACTCGATCCTCGAGGTCGAGATCGGCGTCGTCGGCGGCGAGGAAGACGGCGTGCAGCACGAGGGCTCGAACGATGCGCTGTACACGACGCTCGGCGACGTCACCGCGGCTGTCGAGGCTCTCGGGCTCGGCGAGAACGGCCGTTACATGGCGGCCCTCACCTTCGGCAACGTGCACGGCGTCTACAAGCCGGGCAACGTCAAGCTGCGCCCCGAACTGCTGCGCGAGATTCAAGACGGCATCGCAGCGAAATACGGCACGGATGCTCTTCCGCTCGACCTCGTCTTCCACGGTGGCTCGGGCTCGACCGATGACGAGATCTCGACCGCGGTGAAGAACGGTGTCATCAAGATGAACATCGACACCGACACGCAGTACGCCTTCAGCCGCTCGGTGGCCGACAGCGTGCTGAAGAACTACGACGGCTTCTTGAAGGTCGACGGCGAGGTCGGCAATAAGAAGGTCTACGACCCGCGCTCGTGGGGCAAGGCGGCCGAGTCGGCGATGGCGAAGCGCGTCGTCGAAGCCACGCAGCAGCTGGGGTCGGCCGGGCACTCCGGGCGCTGAGCTCGGCCTCGCTCGGAATGTTGCACAATCGGCCCTAGCCGCCTAACTTCGTCATTACATATGTGCGATGTGCGTGCGGTCTCATCGTCGTGAGGAGAGCCTGATGAGCACTGAGCACGAACTGCCCGATGAGATGTTCGCTGGGCTCGATCGAGATGGCTCGGTTCCTCTCTACGCTCAGGTCGCCGAGCGCATCGAGGCGGCCATAGCGAACGGTACCTTGCCGGTCGGAGCGCGGCTCGAGAACGAAGTGACGATGGGCGAACGCTTCCAGCTTTCTCGACCCACGATGAGGCGCGCAATACAGGTGTTGGTCGACCAAGGGCTCTTGGTTCGGCGGCGAGGAGTCGGCACTCAAGTGGTGCACGGTGCGATTACGCGGGGTGCCGAACTCAGTAGCCTGTACGACGACCTAGCCCGCGACCAACGCCACCCCACTACGAAGATTCTGTCGTTCGAGATTCTCGAACCCACCCCCGATCTCTCTGCCCAACTCGGTGTTGACTTGTCGGCGCCGGTTCTGCATGTACGTCGATTGCGTTCAGCCGACGAAGCACCGATCGCCGTGCTTGACAATCATCTGCTTGACCCAGAAGGAATCAGCGAAGAAGCGCTCGAAGAGCGCGGGATGTACGAGCTTCTGCGTGCGCGAGGCACGACGTTGAGAGTTGCGCGCCAAGTCGTGAGTGCGCGTGCTGCGACGACGGAGGAGTCGCGACGACTCGACGTGCCCCCCGGCAGCCCAGTGCTCATTCTGCACCGAACCGCCTACAACGACTCCGGGGAAATCGTTGAGTTGGGTCGGCACTCCTACCGACCTGATCGCTACTCGGTTGAGTTCACCGTGGTGAACAAGTAGCGGTCTGAAGAGCGAGCGGATGGTCGCGCTATCCGCGCACCAACTCGACCACGCGGTCGACGGCCGAGACTACGTCGCCGTCGTGTGGGTAGAGCACCGAGCGCCCCACCATCATGCCCCGTACCCCGGGTAGGCGCATCGCTTGGCGCCACTCCTCGTAGACCGGCAATGGATCCTTCGACGAATCGCCCCCCAATAGGACGATAGGCATAGTCGTCGAATCAACGACCGCGGCCATGTCGGCGACGACGGGAAGCTTCAACCATGTCCACGCAGAGGTCGCCCCAATTGCCTGTGCGATTGACAAGGCGCGCACCACCGCTTCGGGCGTCAACTCATGTCGCACACGACCATCGACCCGGCTGCTCATGAATGGTTCGAGAAACACCGGCATCGACTGCGACGCTGCGTCGTTGAGCACCACGGCAAGTCTCTCTAGAGTTGCCACCGTTCCATGATCGTCGCGATCGATACGCAGGAGGCACTTGATCGCATCAAGCTTGGCGGCAACGGCGCCGTCGACATCGAAACCAGTGACGCGATCATCGAGCTCGAATACGGAGTCTTTCAGACCACCTCGATTCACCGAGCCGATCGCAAGACGCCCATCGAGCGCGCCTAAGGCGGCGAGATCTTCCAGGATGTCGGCGGTCGCAAGCACCCCGTCGACGCCCTCTCGATCGAGAGCCTGCATAAGGCGATCGAGCAGTTGGGGGCGACTCGACATTGCCATATCGTCTGCGCCAACACCGAGAGCGCCACGAGCCGGATGGTCTGCAGCGACAATAAGCAACCGGCCGTCTTGGCTGAGGAACGGCCTCGGCTGTCGACCGACGAGTGCGTCGTGAACATAGCCAGGTTCACGAGCGCGTCGCTCGCGCAGAGTCTGCAGTTGGTTCTCACGCAACACGGGCGCTCCTGTTCATAAAGGAGGTGATCTGCCCATACGTGGGCATGGCCACCGAGCTCTCACGACGAGAGGCGACGATAGCCCCGGCGGCCGAGGCGAACTCGCAGGCGGTGACGATTGGCATGGCGTCGTTGAGGCCACGGCACAGCGCAGCCCCAAAGGCATCACCAGCGCCCAAGCCGTTCACCGCGATCACTGGCCAGGGCGCAACCTCTGTTGCTCGCGCAGAGTCGACGACGAGGACTCCGTGCTCACCACGCTTGATGATGGCGATCGCGCACCCGAGCGCGCGAAGCCGCTCGGCAAGCTCACGGGGCTCACCCGGGCCAACAACAATGCGTGCCTCGTCGACATTCGCGACAACGATGTCAACCTGTGCGACAGCTTCGCGCAGAACCTCACCTGCCGTCTCGAGGCTCGGCCAATAGGCATCGCGGTAGTCGACGTCGAGAATCACGTGGGTTGGCGAACCCAGGCTGATCACCCGTGTAGTGAGCTGGCGCGCGATGTCTTCAGCGAGGGCGCATCCCGAGATCCATCGCAGGGGGGCGAGCGCGATGGCTTCCTCATCAGACTCGCTCAGATGGGCTCGATGATCGGCTGACGGGGAGCCGCGATAGATGAGAGCTTGGGCCGCATCGCCTATCAACTCGCAGGTCGCCACCGTCGTTCGCGCGTCTGCCACGACGGTGATCATGCTCACGTCGACGCCGGTCGTCGATAGACGGTCAAGTACGACAGCGCCGAGAGGGTCGTCGCCGACTGAACCCACAACGGCTGCGCAGAGGTCAAGGCGCGCGGCCCCGACTGCGACATTGGTGGGGCTACCCCCGACCATTTGCTCATAAGTCGTCACACCCACGAGGGGACCGTCGCTCACTGGGTAGAAGTCGACGAGAGAACGCCCGACCGTCACGAGATCTAGCACGCACACCTCCCCTGTATTTGTCATGACATATAGACCGTATCACGCGCCGAGACGAGGGTCGAAGAGAACCTTCATGCCTTGACCAGCTCGGAGTTCGGCGACGACCTGATCCCAATCGCTCAACGGGCGCACCGACGAGATAAGGTGCTCTAGAGCAAGCAGGCCAGACGTCATGAGTGACATTGCCAGCTGCCACGACCGCGGGGTGGCGGCGAAGCCCGAGGTCACGATGAGCTCTTTGTAGAGAACGTGATCGAAGGGCAGGGAGACCTCTCGGCCGTGAATTCCGACGGCGACGTAGCGACCACGGGGTGCGGCGGCCTCAAGAGCCATCCTGGCCCCGCCCGCGCTGCCCGAGCACTCGACGACGACGTCAAAAGACGCGGTGACGGGCTGATCAGTCACGGTGAGGCCGGCGTCTCGCGCCCGGCTGAGGCGATCGGAGTCGGCAGGCAGCCCACTCAACACCACTGAGGCACCGCTTGCGCGAGCGACCATAGCGGCGAGCATGCCCATCGGACCGGGCCCGGTCACCAGCACCCGGTCGCCCGCTCGCACCACGCCGTCCTCGACAAGAAGGTGTGCTACGCACGACAAAGGCTCAGACAACGCGCCAACGGTCGTTGTGATCCCAGCCGGCAACGGGTGTATCAGCTCTTCTCGAGCGGCCACGAGGGGCGCGAAGCCTCCATTGACGAAGGAGCCCATCGACTGCTTGTTCGGGCACAGATTGCGTCGACCCGCGCGGCACTGCGTGCAATGGCAGCGTTGATGGTGCGACTCGATCGCCACGGCGCGCCCAATCCACTCGGTAGAAACCTCGGACCCACAGGCGACGACGATGCCCGCCACTTCATGACCCAGCACGACAGGTGGACGTGTCGGGTAGTGGTCGTCAAGAATGTGGAGGTCGGTTCCGCAGACCCCGGCTGCGTGCACCTCGACGATGACCTGGTCGGGTTCGGCGACCGGGCGCGGCACCTGCAACAGTTCGACATTGCCGGGCCCCGGTGCCACTTTGACGATGGCTGGCATCGATGACGACTCAGTCATGATCGCCAGCCCAGCGCACCTCGCCTGATCGGTCGACCCCGACCACTGGGGCCGGCGTCTCAGCGAGCAACACAATTGTCATCCAAGAATGGGCGCTCTCCCCCGGCTCGAGGTGATGCACCATGCCCCGCTTTCGAGCGGCCGCCAGACCGTCGTATGGCCACGCAGTTTGACACTCGATGCTCAGCATCGAGGCCCGTCCGAACCAGGGAAAAGCTGGGTCGTCGCGCATGAGCCACAACCACGAATACGGGTAGGCATCAGTGTCCCACGCCATCGCGATGCTGACGCCACCAGAGGGCTGGCGCAGAGCAGCCCAGCCCTCAGCCATGCCGTCGAGGTAGAGCAACCGATGCACTGGCCCCTCGGGAACGACCGAGGCATCGAGCTCACCACCCTCGAGCGTGCGGCCAAGTGGCCAGGTGAATTCGTCTGCAGTGAGCCCGGCTGGGCGACCGGGGTCGGGTCGCGCCGTCGCACCGGCCGGGTAGTCGATGACGGCGCCAGGCAACGCCGGAAAGGCCGGGTGGTGGCCCCACACGAATGACGTCGGCACGGCACCGTGATTGTGCGCCGTCGACTCGACAGAGAGCGCAGCGTTATCTCTCGAAAGTCGCATCCGTCGGGTGATGGTCAAAGGCAATCGTGCCGCCGCTGACAGTTCGCACGAGATCTCATCGCGACGGATCACTGCCCACCGTGCAGTGGAGCATTCGCCGTGAAACCCGACGGGAACGCCGTCAACGGTGGCCGCCAGCCCCGCATTCGGAAAGGTCTCTTGCCAGCCGCCGCGATACCGTGAAAGCCAGTCGAGCTCACTGTCGCCGTAGCTCTGACTTTCGTGTGCCGGCACCGGAACGGGCCAGTCGTACCAGGCCACCGCGTTGTCCCCGCCCGGTAACGCCAGCCGTACAATCTGCGCGCCCACATCGTCATCGACGTCAACCTCAATCGACGGCGATCTCAGCTCGATCACGGTGCCCTCCTCGACAGAATCTCGCGCTACGGTAACATAGTCTTTGTATTCACAAATAGATTTGTTCAGTCTCGAAAGGCAGAGCAATGTTCGATCTGCACGGCAAAGTCGCTGTGGTCACCGGCGCATCCAGTGGCATCGGTCAAGCACTTGCGATCGGTCTCGCCGAAGCGGGCGCCGACGTTGCCGCGATCTCCTACACGATCGACGACATTGAGCGCACCCGCTCGGCAATCGAGACCGCAGGACGCTCGTTTCTCGCGGTACAGGGCGACGTCGGCGAACGCGAGCACGTCGACCGGTTCGCAACACAGGTAGAGCAGCAGTTAGGGCCCATTGACATCTGGGTCAACAACGCCGGTCGCCTGCTTGTGCGCCCTTTCGAGAACACCACCGAGAGCGATTGGCACGGGCTGCTGGCCACGAACCTGCACGGCTACTTTCACGGCTGCCAGGCAGCGGTGCGCTCGATGCTTCCACGCAACTATGGCCGCATCATCAATGTCACCTCGGTCACAGAAACGCAGCCGATCAACAATGCCGCCGCGTACGTCAGCGCCAAAGGTGGCGTGCTCGGGCTCACTCGCTCACTCGCCGTCGAACTCGCCCCGCGCGGCATCACCGTCAATGCGATCGCGCCCGGTGCCGTGCACTCGCGGCTCAACGCCGACGTCTATACCGACGACGTCGTGGCCACCTACAACGCGCGCATCCCCATCGGCCGCATCGGCATGCCCCGCGATCTAGCGTCGACCGTCGTGTATCTCGCCGCCGACGAATCGGTTTACGTCACCGGCCAGCACATCGCGGTCGACGGCGGATTGACCATCAACGGCAACGTGGGGCTAGGTGAGAAAGGGTGACGATGACCCGCGCGGCAACCCTGCTCACCGGCGGGCTATCGGTCACTGAGGCGCCACGGTGGCACGACGGCGCCCTGTGGTTTTCTGACTTCTTCACGCGGCGCGTGCTCCGCCTGCGGCCGGATGGCGAGCTCACTCTGGTCGCGGAGGTGCCCGGACGCCCCTCCGGCTTGGGCTTCATGCCCGACGGGTCACTGCGCGTGGTGTCGATGGACGACTGCGCGCTCTACGCCATCGTCAACGGCGAGCTCGACCTCGTGGCGCGGTTCGATCACCTGGTCACCGGGCCCGCCAACGACATGGCGATCGACAGACGCGGCACCTGCTACATCGGCAACTTCGGCGTCAGCCCGAGTGACCCTGATCTCGCCCTGCCTACTTCACTGATTCGGGTCACCCCCGACGGTCGGGTCGACGCGGTGGTCGACGACCTGGTGTTTCCCAATGGCATCATCCTTGACGAGGAGCGAGGCCACCTCGTCGTAGTGGAGACCTACCGGTGTCGTCTGACCGCTTTCACCTTTGCTGGCGACGAGCTCGTCGATCGCCGTGTCTGGGCCGAATTCGCTCCCGACCCAGGCAGCTACAGCATCAGCGAGATAACACCACTGCTGCCTCAAGTTCCTGACGGGCTCGTGCTTGATCGCAGTGGCGCCGTGTGGTTGGCCGACGCGAAAGGGCACGGAGCGCGGCGGGTGCTGCCCGGCGGAGAGGTGACTGACTTCGTCGACACTGGCGAGCTGGCTGCCTACTCGGTGGCCTTAGGCGGTGCTGACGGACGCGATCTCTTCCTCACGTGTGCACCACCCGTCGAAACTGTTGACCCCGTGACGACCCGACGCGGCGCCATCATGCACGCTCGCGTCGAGATCGCCGCCCACACCATGTCGCCCTCGAAAGGATGACCATGTCTGCCACCCACCGCATGCTGCCCAGCCACGGCAGCCTTAACCCGACCCTGCCGAAACCGGAGGTGCCACCGGAGGCGATCGTGCTCACCGTGCAAGACGGCTTGCCGATCATGTACGACGAGACGACGGTTCCGATCTCGGCCGTGCGCGTGGTACACCCAACCAACCCTGCGGCACCCTCACGCAACCACAGCGTCGTGATGCTCTATGTGCCACCGCACGCCGAGATGGTTCTGCACTCGCATGAGACCGAAGAGACCTACGTGATCCTCTCAGGTACCGGCACAATGCTTCGCTCAAGCGGCGACGTAGAGGTCGGGCCGGGGCATTTCATCTTCATGCCCGCGTGGGCCGAGCATGGCATTCGCAACACCGGCACCGAGATGCTCACGGTATTGCTGGCCACCTCGCCAGCGAATCCCTGACTCGGTAGCCAACGACTCCGGTCGCTTACGACACCAGGTCGCGGGTGACTGGTCCTGCGGTATGCGACAGGCCGCCGTCGACCACGAGATTGTGCCCGGTTATCCAAGTGGCATCGTCACTAGCCAAGAACAAAGCGGCGGCTGCGATGTCGTCAGTGGTGCCGACGCGGCCGAGCGGGGTGTGGTCGAGCCAGCGCTGAACCATCTCGGGGGTCATGTTGCCGGTACGGTGCGCCATCGGAGTTTCGACAAGACCAGGAGAAACGCAGGTGACTCGGATGCGGTGCTCGGCCAGCTCAAGTGACGAGCTACGCGTCAACATCTCAACGCCCGACTTAGCGACCGAGTAGGCCGCGGAACCCCAGGTAGGCACGTTGGCGTTGATCGAGGCGATGTTGACGATTGCCCCACCCCCACCGTGCCGGATCATCTCGCGCGCCTCGTGCTTCACCGAGAGAAAGACGCCAGTGAGCACGATGCTGACGACCCGGTTCCAGGTCTCGAGGTCTTCCTCTACCACCGGATGTCCCTCCCCCATGCCGGCGGCGTTCACCGCCACACTGAGCGGGCCGAGCTGCCGGGAAGCGGCCACCATTGCGGCGATGTCGTCTTCGTTGCGCACGTCGACCTCCACGGGCGCGACGCTGGCGCCGAACGACTGCCGAACGCGGTCCAGAGCCTCCCGATCACGATCAGCGACGACCACGCGCGCCCCCCGCTCGACCAATCGCTCGACCACGCGCAAGCCGATGCCCGAGGCGCCGCCGGTGACGATCGCGGACTTTGCTTCGAATGACACCAGGTGTCACCCCTTTCTGCTTCGTTAGATGATCGCGATCGGTGAGGCCATGGCCCCGGTCGAACCCCTCCCGCGGATGGGCGCCAGCACGAACAGAAACTCGGTGCTGCCCGTAGCGATCAGTTCGGCCGTGTGAATGTTCTCGATGATGTACGTGCCGGTTTCGGCGAGCAGGTGTTGATGCACGACGAACGCGCGTTCGGGGCGCTCAAAGGGGATCACCTCAAACGCCCAATTGTCTGCCCCCACGATCGACACCCGACGATCGGTCAACCAGTGCGCGGCATCCCAGCCAACTCCGGGCTCGCCCTCAAGAAAGCGATCATTGTCGACCTGCCAGAGCGACATCCAGCCGGTGTGAATGAGCACGGCATCGCCAGGGGCAACCGTGACACCTTGGCGCGCTTCGGCTGCCTCAAGATCGGCAACGGTGACCATGTCGCCAGGCGACATCACGTCAAGGCCTCGCAATGCTGCGATGTCGAGACAGACACCCCGAGTCACCCACGAATGCATGTTCTCAGCGCCCAGGCGACGCAGACCGCCCTTGGCGAAGAACTCGGTGTAGTGCACTCCGTTGTAGCCACGGCCAGCGATGCCATTGTGGGCGAGCCCATCGACGTGGCAGCCGACGTGGGCCGAACTTGAGATGTACTCTTCGAACCCGGTCCACTCGGAGGGGTCGCCGTGCAAGCCAGGCAGCGCGCCATCGGTGAGAATCATCTGCCGCCAGTCGCGCCGCGCTGGCCCAGGCATGTCGACCTCGTGCACGGGCGCGAGTTCGATGACGCGACCGATGCGCGGAAGCCTCAGGGCGGCGATCACTCGTTCAGCAGTGATCTCATTGAGACTGCCGCGCTCATCGTCAGCACCGTACCGTGAGGGCCACCACTGAGGGCTCTTGCTGCCGGTGCCGTCATAGGCGGCAGTCATTCGTCGTCGCCTGCGCCGGTAGTCGTGTCTGAGGCGGCTGCTTCTGTGGAGTCGTCGCCACTATGGGCTTCGATCGCACCGGTTATATGCCCGACTACCTCTGCGGGTGTGACATCACTCTTCGCGACATCGGCGACCAGGCGACCGCGGCGAAGCACCAGGATGCGGTCGCACACGTGCCACAGGTGATCGATGTTGTGCGTCACGAGGATGGTGGTGATGCCGCCCTCTTTGAGGCCGTCGAGCAATCGCAGTACCTCGCCCGATTCACGAACGCCGAGCGCCGCGGTGGGTTCGTCGAGCAACAGCATCTTTCGGCCCCAGTATGCGCCGCGCGCGATGGCGACCGCCTGCCGCTGCCCACCCGACATCTTCGACACGCGGCGGTTGGCGAATGGCACCCGCACATCGAGGTTGCGCAAGGCCTCATCAGTAGCGTTTCTCATGGCCCGCTTGCGCAGCAGCCCGAAGCGGCGCAGCTCACGGCCGAGAAAGAAGTTCTCTGCGATGGTGAACCGGCCGATCAAGGCGAGGTCTTGATAGACGGTTTCGACGCCGTGACTGCGCGCGACGGTGGGGCTACCAAGCCTGACCTCTGTGCCTTCGAGCACGATCCGCCCTTCGGTGGGTTCATGCACGCCCGAGAGGGTCTTGAGCAAGGTTGACTTGCCAGCGCCGTTATCGCCGACCAGGCCAACGGACTCGCCTCTGCGAACCGAGAACGACACGTCATCGAGGGCGTGAAGCCCCCCGAACCACTTGTGCAGGTTGGCGACCTCCAAGACGGTCTCCGGCGTGTTCTGCACGTCTGCATCCTTTCGCGCGTTCATAGGTCTGACACGTACCTGCGGCTGAGGCTGCTGAGCGCGACCGCGATAATCAGCAGCCCCCCTGCAAACAAGTACTGCGAGTAAGCCGGTGCGGCGAAGATCGCCAGACCGTTGAAACCAATGGCGACCGTGAGCACCCCGAGCAGGGTTCCGACGATGTGAAACTCACCGTCGCGCAGCGCGGCTGAACCGAGGAAGGCGGCAGCGAAGGCCTGCAGAAGGTACACGTCGCCCGCATTGGCGTCACCGCTGCCGAGCGAGGCCGCGAGCATGATGCCGCCCGAGGTGCCGCAAACACCGCAGATGATGAATGCCCAGATGCGGGTGCGCGAGACATTGATGCCGAGTCTGCGCGCCGCCTCGGGGTCGTCACCGACAGCCTTGATGTGCTGTCCGAGCGGGGTCGCATTCAGCAGCAGCCAGAGCGCGACGGCGAAGCCGATCAGGATAATGATCGGGTACGGGATGACGCCGAACAGGCGACCGAGGGCCAACTGCATGAAGGTGCCGTCGTCGCGCACCGGGTAGGTGACGCCGTTGCCGTACATGAGGTTGATCGCGAAGATCACGGTTCCGGTACCGAGCGTCGCGATCAGCGCGTTGACCCCAAGCTTGGTGACGATCAATCCATTGATAAGACCGAAGAAGGTCCCGGCCGCTAAGACGAGCAAGATCGACACAATGAGGGGAAGACCGCTGCCCGGTTCAGGGCTCGGACCGCTCACACCCAAGAATCCGAGGCCGCTCAAGAAGCCGACGATGAAGACTCCGGCGATGCTCGCCTGAAAGCCGATACTCAAGTCGAAGTCTCCGGCGACTAGGCAGATCGTCAGGCCGAGGGCAACAATGGCGCCCGGGGCCAGGTTGGTGAGAACATTCACCAGGTTGTTGGGGTTGCCGAAGGTGGTCGGGCCGGCGATATAGAAGGCCAGAGTCATGCCGACCAGCACGACGATCGTTCCGTACTTTCCCCCGAACGACAGAGCTTTGAGGTGGAAAGGCCGTGAGGCCCTCGCTGGCAACTTTGCATTGCGAGTGGTTGTGATTGCGCTCATTACTTTCTTCCGCACATTGGGGGCGGTGCCTGCCGGCCCGGCAGGCACCGCCCGAACTTCGAGGGGTTTCGCTCTGGCCTAGACGCCTTCCTCCGTGAACGCGGCCGGGAAGTCCCTCTCATACTGCTCGACATTGTCTGTGGTGACAATGAAGAAGGCCACCGGCACGAGCACGGGGTTGTCGACCGTGAACTCACCCGAGACAACCTTCTGAGCTGCAGCGATCACCTGGTCAGCTTGCGCCTGACGACCGTTCTGGATGTTCCCGCGAATCCACCCTTCTTTCACCAGCTCAAGGCCGACCGGGGTGGCGTCGTAGCTGTAGATGAGCACATCATCGCGACCTGCCTGTCGAAGTGCGGCAACCGCACCTTCGGCCGGCTGGTCGAACACTGCGTAGATGATCAGCTGCACACCGGGCGTCGGCGGGTTGGCCGCCAACCAGGCGGTAGTGAAGTCGCGACCACCTTGCACAGCGCCGGGGATAGGCACCTCACGGTCAGTCAGGTTCACGCGCGGGTCATCGGCTGCGATTTCCTGCATCAACTGGTCACGACCTTGACCGGGAGTGGCCAGCAAGAACTGCAGGTTGAGCACCTCAACGCGCTCGGCAGCGGGGTCGAGGTCAGAGCGAATGAGCTCGCCATACTCAGGGATGTAGCCGACGTTGCTGGCCCATGCCATGCCATCGCCCAACTTGCCCGAACTCATACCCATGACCGGAACGCCCGCCTCACGAGCGGCCGCGAGGCCTGCACCCAGAGTGTCGGGATCGAAATTCATGGTGATGATGACGGTCGCGCCCTTCTGGAGCATCACCTGAATGAGCGAGTTGGCGCTCGCCGAGTCACCTGCCGGATTCGCGGCTTGATACTCAGTCTCCCAACCGAGCGCCTCGGCCTGCTCGACCATGAGCTCGGCGGTCTTGTTGGCTGTGGCGTCGGCGGCGCTGAAACCGACGATACCTACGCGAACGGTCTGCGTCTCGTCGGTGTCGCCGTCCTCCGCTGGCGCGGCCGTGGCGCAGGCAGAGAGCAGCGCGGCTGAAGCTGCCAGAGCGATGGCACTGAGCCACCGACGACGCTTTCCGCGGTGAGTGAATGTGCTGTTCACGGTGTCACCTATCTTCATTGATGAGGCGGGCCCGCGGCTGCGGGTCCGGGTGCAAAGTATGTACTTTGTAAACACATTACTAGCACCCCCAGGCAAATACCGCAACGCTATCCAGCGCACTTTCGAACTCGCACCAGCTAGTTCGGGCATGATTGACCTCACAAAGTCAACAACAGACTCACCGCGCTCAAGAGCGCGCCACAGCAACGGCTCTTTACCGAGCACAAGAGCACCGACGACCCGCGCTCGTGGCGCAAGGCGGCCGAGTCGGCGATGGCGAAGCGCGTCGTCGAGGCGACGCAGCAGCTCGGGTCGGCCGGGCACTCCGGGCGCTGAGCTCGGCGCCTCACCCGCGAGGAGCGCCGGGGGTTCCGGGCTCGGGAGTGCTCTGCACCGCAGGAGGGCGGGTCTGAGCGCGCCCGCCCACTTCGAACTCGATCGCCGTGACCGGGCCGGCGCGCCACCGCAGCTTGGTGACCGTCGAGTGCAGGCTGACGTAGTAGGGCGCCAGAAACGACTCACGACGGCCCTCGGGCAGCGACGACGACACCTGCACGGCGACAGCCACGGCCCCCTCGTCAGTGCGCCGCAGCTCGATGCTCGCCGTGCCGAGTGCTGTCGGCGAGTCGTCGAGCACCGCATCGATGAGCGCGCGCAGCGCGGTGCGCTGCGCGAGGTCGAGCTCGTCAGCGAGGTGCAGCGGGTCATCGATGGTGAGGGGTGCACCGGTGGCGATGCGTTCGAGCCACGTGCGGTCGACGTCACCGGTGAGCTCGGCTCTCAACCGCTCGGCGAGCACCGCCGCCTGCTCGGCGTCGTCATCTGAGACGACACCCCTCTCGAGAACTCCAGAGATGAGGGCGCGGGCATCGGCGATGCGGGTGCTCGTCTCTGCGTCAACGAGGGCGACGAGGGCACCGTCTTCTTCGCCCGCGATCGCGCCGACCAGGGGTCGCTCGTTCCAGCGTGAGAGCCGATCGGTGATCGCATGAATCATGATCACGCCTCCGATGAAGCCGATGATGATCGGAAACAGCACGATCATCACGGTCGAGTACGGCGGCCAGCTCGGGTCATCTGGCACCACGATGGCGAGCGTACTCACCGTCGAGATCGCCAGCGCCACCGACCCTGCGACCGCGAGTCGACCCGCCGTCGTGTACGGAGACATCGCCAAGAGGGTGAGCGAGAGCGCCAGGGGCGCCCACCACAGATGCACCGGAAAGGTCTCGCCCCAGTATCCGAGTGCTGAGATCACGAGCGCCGCGCTCGCGAACACCGTGAGGCCGATCGTGCGAGCGAGGCCGAGTTCACCTCGAGGCGGCCTGGTGGCGACATGCAGGCTGAGCTGGGCGATCACCGCGATCGCGAGTGCGACACCCTGCACGAGTGGACGCGAACCGCCCTGGGGGCTGAGTGTCAGAGTGAGCACTCCCTGCACGAGTGTGATCGCCGCCGCGGCGATCGGCAGGTTCGGAGTCGAGAACCAGCTCAGCGGGTCGGCCCCCCACGGGCTGCGCTGCCACGAGCCCCGCGTCATGGCGACCCGCCGTCGAGGGGAACCGTCATCATGATCGTCGTGCCATCGGGGCCAGACCACACCTTGACCGAACCCCCCACCTGTTCGACGCGGTCGACGATCGAGGCGCGCACTCCGAGTCGGTCGGTGGGCAGAGCGTCAGCTGAGAACCCCAGGCCGTCGTCGACGACGAGCACTGTCAGTCGATCATCGCGCATGCCCACCACCAGCTCGGCACGGTCGGTGCCGGCGTGGTGCACGACGTTGTCGAGCGCCGCCCGCACCGCCCCGACCACCGCGTGTCGAACATCGGCAGCCACTGCGTCGCGCAGCGCTTCAATGCCGTTGACGTCGACGCGCACCCCGCTCCACTGGTATTCGCGCGCCAGAGTGCGCAACGACTCGCCGAGAGCGTGCAGCGGTGCGGGTTCGTCGCGCGCTCGCGCCACGGTGGCCGAGTCGATGAGGTCGACATGCTCGGCAAGAACTCTCTGCGCCCGCTCGCTCAACCGACCCGGCTGCTGCGCGATCGCAGTGAGGTCGGCCAACACGGTGTCGTGCAGCACGCCCGCAGCTCGCCGCTCGAGCACGCCCCGGTCATCGAGCGTTCGAACCTCTTGCTCGGCCGCCCTGATCGGGCGCAACCGCCGGTCAGCCTGACGCTGCCCGACCATGAGCGTGAGATAGGCGATGAACGAGATCGAGAAGACGATGAGCGGGCCGCTGCCCACCGGGGCCGTCGACCCGGCCAAGGCGAGACCCGCCACGACGCTCGCTTGAGCGACGACAAAACCTGCTGCCGACCAGACCAGACCGCTCACTGCGCTCGAGCCGACCGCGCCGACCAGGCAGATGGCGGTGGCCACGCGGTTGAGCAGGTACGACCCGGTGTCGCCGAAGGAAGGATCGAGTGCCGTGCCGACCACGGGAACGGCGATCGAGAGGATGGCTCCACCGAGCACGAAAGTCAGCGCGATCGGCACCGTCGGCCGCCAGACGAGCAGCAGCGCGAGCAGGCCGATGCCGAAGAACGGCGCCGCGATCAAGGGGATCGTCTCTACTGCCCCTCGACTGAGCTGCACGTCGACCACGATGGTCGCCGCCACCACCGAGCCGATGATCGCCATGATGCGCTGCGCAAAGGCCAGGCTCTGCACCAAGACAGCCGAGGCGACCGCACGAGGCAGGCCGACGTCGATCATGGTCGGGTCAGACTCGAGTTCGACCGCCGAGCGCCCGCTCGTCGATATTGCCGGCCTTATCGCGCCTCAGCTCTTTCGGCAGCGAGAACTGCAGGTCTTCTTCGGCGGTCTTGACTTCGGCGACGTCGTCGAACCCGGCGTCGCGCAGATCGCTCAGCACCTGTTCGACGAGCACCTCGGGCACGCTCGCACCGCTCGTGACGCCGATGGTGGCGACACCCTCGAGCCACGCCTGCTCGATCTCGCTCGCATAGTCGACACGATAGGCGGCCTTGGCCCCGTACTCGAGCGCCACCTCGACCAGGCGAACACTGTTCGAGCTGTTCGACGAGCCGACCACGATGACGAGATCGGTCTCGGGGGCGACCTTCTTGATCGCGACCTGACGATTCTGCGTGGCATAGCAGATGTCGTCGCTCGGGGGGTCTTGCAAGTGCGGAAAGCGAGCGCGCAGTCGCCGCACGGTCTCCATCGTCTCGTCGACGCTCAGCGTGGTCTGCGAGAGCCAGATGAGCTCGTCGCCCTCTGGCACCTCGATGAGGTCGGCCTCGTCGGGGTTGTTCACGAGAATGGTGCGCTCGGGCGCGTGACCCATGGTGCCTTCGACCTCTTCGTGACCGGCGTGGCCGATGAGCAGAATGCGGTAGTTCTGCTTCGAGAACCGCACCGCCTCACGGTGCACCTTGGTCACGAGCGGGCACGTGGCGTCGATCGCCTGCAGCTCGCGGTCTGCAGCGCCCTGCACGACTGCCGGGCTCACACCGTGCGCCGAGAAGACGATGTGCGAGCCCTCGGGAACCTCGTCGACCTCGTCGACGAAGATCGCGCCCTGCTTCTCGAGCTCGGTCACGACGTGAATGTTGTGCACGATCTGCTTGCGCACGTAGACAGGTGCGCCGTACTGCTCGAGCGCCTTCTCGACGGCGATCACCGCGCGGTCGACGCCAGCGCAGTACCCCCGTGGAGCAGCGAGCAGCACTCGCTTCGGTCGGTCGACCGGCACCGGCACCAGCCGCTCGCGCCGCCGCGGAATCACCGGGGTGGTCAGGGTCGAGCCCAGGGCGCCGTTCGAGATCGTGCTCACCCCCACAGTCTACGAGGGGTAGCTGACCAGCAGCTTCGGCAACGTCGAGGGCGACGCTGCGGCTATTCGACGTCGCGCCGCAGCGTGGTCACCGATGCAGCGACGAGCAACGCAGCGGCGAGCGCCGCGAGCACGAGCCCTCCTTGCCACCAGAGCAGAGCATCCACCCCCGAATCGGGAATGGTCTCATCGAGGGCGCCGAGCGAGCTCAAGATGCCCGCCCCGACGAGAGCGTCGGTGGCCGACCCCGGCAAGAAGCGGCCCAGAGACGCCGACCACTCCCAGACGTTGGCCACCAGCCGCAGAATCGGTTCGACGAACTGGGTGAAGACCAGCACGATGACGATCGCCGCGATCTGACTCGTCAGCAGGGCGCCCAGCCCCAGCCCGAGCAGCGACCACAGCGCCGTGGCCACCAGGGTGCGCAGCAGCACGGCGAGCACGTCGGGCTCGCCCAGTGCGGTCTCTTCGCCGACAGCGAGCAGCACCGGCGCGCCCAGCCCCACCGAGCCGACGAGACCGAAGACTCCGTACAGGGCGCCGACGACCGCGGCCTCGACCGCCTTCGCGGCGAGCACGATGCCGCGTCGAGGCTGCGCCAGCACGGTCGGAGTGAGCGTGCGGTGCCGGTACTCGCTGGTCGCGAGCAGCGCGCCGAACAGCAGAGGAATCACCAGCCCGACCGCCGTCACGCTGCTGTACACGAGGTTCGCCGTGACGACAGGGTCGAGGTCGCCAGCACCCATGCCGCCGAGCTCGGCACCGAGGTCGCTCAAGAAGAAGGCGAGCCCCGCCGCGGTCAGGCCGACATAGGCCACCAGGATCAGGCCGAGCAGCCACCACGCCTTCGTCGACAGCACCTTGACGAACTCTGACCCGATCGCGCGCATGAGGCCGGTCATGCCGCAGCCTCGTCTGCCGTGAGAGCCAGAAAGACCGACTCGAGCCCATCGGTCTCATCGCTGAGGTGGCTCAACGCGATGCCCGCATCGCGCGCGACCTCGCCCGTTCGAGCGACGTCGAGGCCAAACACCGTCAGACCCTTCTCCCCCGACTCGATCGTCGCACCCGCGCGCACCAGCGCGTTGCGCAGCGCCTCGCGGTCGGCCGCGTCGACGCGCACTCGCGCGGTTCCGGCTTCGAGGGTCGAGAGCGGGCCGTCGAAGACGATGCGACCGTGGCGGATCACCACGACATCATCCACCGTCTGCTGCACCTCGCTCAGCACGTGCGATGAGAGCAGCACCGTGCGACCCTCGGCGGCAAGAGACCGCAGCAGCGACCGCATCCACCGGATTCCGTCGGGGTCGAGACCGTTGATCGGTTCGTCGAGCACGAGCGCTGCCGGGTCGCCGAGCAGTGCGCCGGCGAGCCCGAGCCGCTGCCGCATGCCGAGCGAGTAGCCCCCCACCGCACGCCGGGCGGCACTCTCGAGGCCCACCTGCTCAAGCACGATGTCGACCCGCGAGCGCTCGATGCCGGCAGCGATCGCGATCGCGAGCAGATGCGCACGGGCGGTGCGACCCGGGTGGAAGACGTCGGCCGACAGCGACCCTCCCACCCGACGGGCCGGGTCGACGAGATCGCGGTAGCGCGAGCCGTCGATCGTCGCCGAGCCCGCAGTGGGGCGGTTGAGCCCGAGCAGAATGCGAAGCGTCGAGGTCTTGCCCGCGCCGTTGGGGCCGAGAAACCCCGTCACCTTGCCGGGCTGCGCCATGAACGAGACGTCACGCAGAGCCGTGACATCGCCGTAGACCTTGGTGAGCGCATCGATCACTATCGGGGTGGGGGTCGTCATCGGTCTCCATCATCGTGGCGCAGGGTCATCGTGGCGCAGGGTCGGCGTGGTCGTCGGCTGTCTCGACTACCCTGTCGAACGCCACCGGTTGACGCAAGGAGGGTTCGTGAGCGACACCACCGCTGCCCCCCGGCCGTCGAGCGCCGACGAGCCCTGGCCCGTCGCCCAGTTGTCGGCGAAGTTGAAAGAGTATGTCGATCGACTCGGCTCGGTGTGGGTCGACGGCGAGATCGCCCAGTGGGGCGTCTCGGGCGGCAACGTCTACGGCAAGCTGAAAGACGTCAGTGCCGACGCCACGGTCTCGTTCACCGTGTGGTCGTCGGTGCGGGCCAAGCTGCCCGAGGGTCTCGGTCAGGGCGACCGGGTGACCGCGCTCGTCAAGGCGAACTGGTGGGTCAAAGGCGGCACGCTCACCATGCAGGTGTTCGACATGCGCCGGGTGGGCCTCGGCGATCTGCTCGAACGACTCGAGCGCCTGCGTCAGACGCTCGCCGCCGAAGGCCTCTTCGACCCCGCACGCAAACGACCGCTGCCCTTCTTGCCGCGCTGCGTCGGGCTCGTCACCGGCAAAGACAGCGATGCCGAGAAAGATGTGCTGCGCAACGCGCAGCTGCGGTGGCCGTCGGTGCGGTTTCGGGTGGTGCACGCGGCCGTGCAGGGAGACCGCGCCGTCGCCGAGGTGACGGCGGGCATCCATGAATTGGATGCTGACCCCGAGGTCGACGTCATCATCGTCGCGCGTGGTGGCGGTGACTTCCAGAACCTGCTGCCCTTCAGCGATGAGAGTCTCGTGCGCGCGGCAGCGGCGTGCGAGACGCCGCTCGTGAGCGCGATCGGTCACGAGAACGACCGGCCATTGCTCGACGAGGTCGCCGACCTGCGCGCCTCGACGCCGACCGATGCCGCCAAACGGGTTGTTCCCGATGTGAGCGAAGAGCTCGCACGCGTGCAGCAGGCCCGATCTCGCATGCTCTCGCGCGTGACGACGTCGATCAGCACCGAAGTCGAGCGCATCGCCACCATTCGTTCGCGCCCCGCCCTCGCCGACCCGACGTGGATCATCGACTCGCGAGCCGACGAGCTCACGCGCGCCGTCGCTCGCGGAGTCGAGTTGACGCACCGAGTGCTCGAGCGCGCTCACCTCGAGATCGACGAACGGCGATCGCAACTGCGTGCACTCTCACCGCAGCGCACCCTCGACCGGGGCTACGCCATCGCGCAGATCGACGACGGCAGCGTTCTGCGTTCGGCGGCATCGGCCGCACCCGGCGCTCGAGTGCTGCTGACCCTCGCCGACGGCCGGCTCGCGACCGTGGTCGAGACTCCCACCCCCACTGCAGAGAGGCCCGCCTAGCATGGTTGACGTGACCCCCAGCGAAGACTCGACCGACCGCGAGACCGAGAGCCTGTCATACGAGCAAGCCCGAGACGAACTCGTGCGCGTCGTGACCGAGCTCGAGCAGGGCGGCGTCACGCTCGAGCAGTCGATCGCCCTGTGGGAGCGCGGCGAAGCGCTCGCGCGCCGGTGCGAAGAGTGGCTCATCGGCGCGAAGCAACGACTCGATGCCGCACGCGCGGCCGCAGAAGACTGAGGCGATGGCAGACGAACCCCGCGTGGTCGCCGAGCTCGGCCGACCCGAGACCCCCGACGAGAAGGCGGCGCGTGTCGCCGAGTCTCGGCGCAGACGCCGCGCGAACCAGTCGACGAAGAACCTGCTGCTGTCGCTCGCCGCGTCATTCGCCATTGTGCTCTTTCTGGTCTTGGTCGTCGTGCGACCTGACCCCGCACCTCTCGCGATCGACTACGTCGCCGCGGCGGCAGAGGCTGAAGCGAGTCTCGGCACCACCGTCGTCGCACCCGTCGTGCCCGTCACGTGGGCGGCCAACCGCGCCGAGCTGGCCGGGTCGGGCGGAGTCACCGAGTGGACGATCGGATTCGTCACCGCCGACAACACGTTCATCGGTGTGCTGCAGGGTTTCGACGCCAACCCCACCTGGCTGCGCACTGCACTTCGCGACCCCGGCGACGGCGACACCGTCACGATCGCCGACCGTCAGTGGCAGCGCTACGACCGTCGAGGCGTCAGCGGAGTCGGCTTGCGCGAGTTCGCGCTCGTCACCGAGACGGCCGGCAGCACCATCGTGCTCTACGGCACCGCGAGCGATGACGACTTCATGCTCGTCGCGACCGCGGTCGCCGCTGACGTGCCCGCGCCCGCCGACTGAGCCGACTACGCTCAGTTGTCGACGCCCGCAGCGACCGTCGGCAGGAGCCCACGCATGACAGAACGACCTCGGCCAGAGACCGTCTGGCGCGAGATGCTTCGCGGAAACGAGCGATTCGTCTCCGGCACACCACGCCACCCCCGGCAAGACGTCGAGCGCAGAGGCGAGATCGCCACCGCCCAAGCACCGCGCGCCGCCCTGTTCGGGTGCAGCGACTCGCGGCTCGCCGCCGAGATCATCTTCGACAAGGGCCTCGGCGACCTGTTCGTCGTGCGCAATGCCGGGCAGGTGATCAGCGAGAGCGTCATCGGCTCGCTCGAGTATGCCGTCGCGGTGCTCGGCGCTTCGCTCATCGTCGTGCTCGGCCACGACGAGTGCGGCGCGGTGCGCGCAGCGATCGACGCCGAGGCCAGCGACGCGGTCGCCCTGCCCGTGCACATTCAGGGCATCGTCGACCAGATCGCACCCGCCGTGCAGCGAGTTCGAGTGTCGGCCGGCGTCACCGACACCGCCGACATCGACCCCCAAGAGGTCGGCCGGCAGCACTTGCGCGACACCGTCGGCGCCCTGCTCGCGGCAAGCGAGCTCATCAGCGCCGAGGTCGCCGCCGGTACCCTGGGAATCGTCGGCGCCAACTACCGCCTTCTCGAAGGCCGAGTCGTGCCCGACGTCGCCATCGGGCAGCTCTGAGCGAGCCGAGCGCCGGCGCAGCATCCTGACACCGCACACCGCACCTCAACAGAGAGATCACACCGCCGTGAGTGACACGACCGAGACCGACTTCCGCATCGAGCACGACACGATGGGCGAGGTGCGCGTGCCGCGCACGGCCCTCTACCGAGCGCAGACGCAGCGCGCCGTCGAGAACTTTCCGATCTCAGGCTCGGGGCTCGAGCCGGGGCAGATCGTCGCCCTCGCCCAGATCAAGCGCGCGGCGGCGCTCGTGAACGCCGAGCTCGGCATTCTGGATGCTGCGCTCGCGCACGCGATCGTCGGTGCCGCCGACCAGATCATCGCCGGGCAGCACCACGACCAGTTTCCGGTCGACACCTACCAGACGGGTTCAGGCACGTCGTCGAACATGAATATGAACGAGGTGCTCGCGACCCTGGCCTCGACCGATGAGCTGCCCGTGCACCCCAACGACCACGTCAACGCCTCGCAGTCGTCGAACGACGTGTTTCCGACCTCGGTGCACCTCGCGGTCACCGAAGCACTGCTGCGTGACCTGATTCCTGCACTGGAGCACCTCGCGGGCGCACTCGAGGCCAAAGCCGAGCTCTGGAAGACCGCCGTCAAGGCCGGGCGCACCCACCTCATGGACGCGACGCCCGTCACCCTCGGCCAAGAGTTCGCCGGCTATGCGCGCCAAGTGCGCCTCGGCGTCGCACGAGTGAGGTCGACCATCGAACGCGTCGCCGAGGTGCCGCTCGGGGGCACGGCGACGGGCACCGGCATCAACACCCCGCTCGGCTTCTCGCAGAAGGTCATCGCCGAACTCGCCGCGTCGACCGGTCTGCCCATCACCGAGGCACTCGACCACTTCGAGGCTCAGGGCGCGCGCGACGGCCTCGTCGAAGCCTCGGGGGCGCTGCGCGTCATCGCGGTCTCGCTCACGAAAATCTGCAACGACATCCGCTGGATGGGTTCGGGGCCCAACACCGGTCTCGCCGAACTCCACATTCCCGACCTGCAGCCAGGCTCGTCGATCATGCCGGGCAAGGTGAACCCCGTCGTGCCAGAGGCCGTGCTCATGGTGTGCGCACGAGTCATCGGCAACGACGCCACGATCGCGTGGGCCGGTGCTTCCGGGTCGTTCGAGTTGAACGTCGCGATTCCCGTCATGGGCACGTCGCTGCTCGAGTCGATTCGTCTGCTGTCGAACTCGACCCGAGTGCTCGCCGACAAGACCATCGACGGCCTCGAGGCCAACCTCGACCGGGCACGCGCCCTCGCCGAGAGCTCGCCCTCGATCGTGACACCCCTCAACCGCGTCATCGGCTACGAGGCCGCGGCCAAGATCGCGAAGCACTCGGTGGCCAAGGGGCTGACCATTCGCGAGGCTGTGATCGACCTCGGGTTCGTCGAGCGCGGCGAGGTCACCCTCGAGCAGCTCGACACGGCGCTCGACGTGCTGAGCATGACCACGCCGGGTCTCTAGACAGGCGGCCCGCACCGAAGCTGGTTCTTCTGATCCGCACCACCGGTTCGAGAAGCACTCGCACTGCGGTGCGGGCCTTCCCCCACGCTACCCGTCAGATGCGTCAGGCGAGCTCGTTGCCTTCGAGCAGTTCGGTGACGAGGGCGGCGATCGCACTGCGCTCGCTGCGCGTCAGCGTGATGTGCCCGAACAGCGCGTGACCCTTGAGCGTCTCGATGACGCTCGCCACGCCGTCGTGGCGCCCCACCCGCAGGTTGTCGCGCTGAGCGACATCGTGCGTCAGCACGACCTTCGAGTTCTGACCGATGCGGCTGAGCACAGTGAGCAGCACGTTCCGCTCGAGCGACTGCGCCTCATCGACGATCACGAAGGCGTCGTGCAGCGAACGGCCGCGAATGTGCGTGAGGGGCAGCACCTCGAGCAAGCCGCGGTCGACGACCTCGTCGAGCACGTTCTGCGATACGACAGAGCCGAGCGTGTCGAACGTGGCCTGCGCCCAGGGGTTCATCTTCTCGCTCGCGTCACCGGGCAGGTAGCCGAGCTCTTGACCGCCGACGGCGTACAGCGGGCGAAACACCATGATCTTGCGCTGCTGCTGCCGCTCGAGCACTGCCTCGAGGCCGGCGCACAGGGCCAGCGCCGACTTGCCTGTTCCCGCACGGCCGCCGAGCGACACGATGCCGACCTGAGGGTCTATGAGCAGGTCGATCGCGAGCCGCTGCTCGGCCGAACGACCATGCAGACCGAAGATGTCGCGGTCACCGCGCACGAGCGCGATCTCGTCGTCGCCGACCACTCGGCCGAGCGCCGAGCCGCGATCGCTGTGGATCACGAGCGAGGTGTTGATCGGCAGCTCGCGAACCTCAGCCGTGCGCAGCACCTCGCGATCGTAGAGCTGCGCCATCTGGTCGCTCGAGAGTGAGACGTCGGCCATGCCCGTCCAGCCGCTGTCGACTGCGAGCTCGGCTCGATATTCTTCAGCAGCAAGACCGATCGACGAGGCCTTCACCCGCAAGGGCAGGTCTTTCGAGACGACCGTGACATCGAGGCCGTCGTTGGCGAGGTTCATCGCCACGGCCAGAATGCGCGAGTCGTTGTCTCCGAGCTGCAGGCCGCTGGGCAGCACCGACTGGTTCGAGTGGTTCAGCTCGACCCGCAGCGAGCCGCCCGCCTCACCCACGGCGATCGGAAAGTCGAGTCGTTCGTGCTGCACCCGCAGTTCGTCGAGATTGCGCAGCGCCTTGCGGGCGAAGAACCCGATCTCTGGATCGTGACGCTTGGCTTCGAGCTCGGTGATCACGACCACCGGAAGCACGACCGCGTGTTCAGCGAATCGGAACAGAGCAGAGGGGTCGCTCAACAGCACGGACGTGTCGAGAACATACGTTCGCTGCGCCACCTCCCTGCTGTCGCTCGTCGTCGACGGGGTGTGAGGTGAGGTCTTCGCAGCGGGCACCGGTGCTCCATCCCCGGGGACGCGGGCGACCCCGGACCAGTTGTTGCAGGTCGGCCGTTAGGTCTCGAGAACGAGCTTGCTGGCCGCCCCGACCGGACGCGATGCCCGATGAGCGTCACGCTATGCCAGGGCGCGGCCCGGGCCGGGAGCGACACGCGCGTGTCGCCGAGCCGTCATCTGGCGTGAAGGTTCAGGCACGCACCATCGTCGAGAACTCGGCGAGCGCCGCCCGAAACTGCTCAAAGGTCTCATCGCCCGTCGAGACATGGGCGCCCAGTCGAACTCGCCCGGTGCGCACGGTGGCGGTGACGCCGTGGTTGTGCAGCGCCGCGCCGAGGGTGCTGACGAACTCGGGATGCGGTTCGAGCACCACGATGCCCGCCCGCTCAGCATCTTCGCGTGGCGAACTGACCTCGATGCCCGCTTCGTCTGCGATCTCGATGAGGCGGGCGGTGCGCTCGATGATCGCAGCACGGATGCTCGGCACACCGGCGGCGAGCACAGCGTCGACCGCACCGGCCAGGCGGGCCTGCGCGAAGGTGTCTGGGTAGCCCACCCGGAAGGCGGAAGCGTCGGGTGCCGGCTCGACCACATCGTGCCGCAGCTCGGGGCCGCCGTGCGCGAGCCAGCCCGACCACACGGGCGTGAGCTGCTCACGGGCCCGGTCGCTGAGGGCGAGAAACCCTGTGCCTTGGCCGGCTCGCAGCCACTTCTGACCGCCCGAGACGACGACGTCGGCGACCTCCCACGGCGCATCGACGATGCCGACGCCCTGAATCGCGTCGACGATGAGCAAGCGGTCGCCGATCACCTGCCGGATTCCTTCGAGGTCGACGAGGTGGCCGGTGCGGTAGTCGACGAGGCTCACGACCACGGCCACCACCGACGAGGCGAGCTGATCGCGCACCACGCCGGGCGTCACTCGGTCGTGCTCGGGCGTGATCGTGTGGGGCACGAGCACGCCTAGCGACTCGGCCGCGCGCGCCATGGCGTAGCCCACGGCCGGAAACTCGCCAGACGACGCCGCGACCCCGCCCGTCAGCCCGAACATGACGTGCATGAGCCCCTGGCTCGTGCTCGGTTGAAAGACCACCTGATCGGGGTCGCGGCGCACGAGAGCCGCCACTGATGCGCGCACGCGCTCGTCTTGGTCGTCGAGCTTCGCGAACGAGCCGAATCGAGCGCGCGACAGCACCTCGGTCATCGCGCGCTGTTCGGCGAGAGCGTGCTCGCCGACAGGCGACAGCCGGGGGTGATCGAGATAGCCGGGGTCTTCAGAGAACCCCGCGATGAATGCGTCGAGATCGCCCACGGCTACTGCCCGAACCTTCGCTGGCGCCGAGAGAAGTCTCGCAGCGCGCGCAAGAAGTCGACCTCGCGCAGGTCGGGGCCGAGTGCTTCGACGAAGTAGAACTCGCTGTGGGCGCTCTGCCAGAGCATGAAGTCGCTGAGCCTCTGCTCGCCCGAAGTGCGAATCACGAGGTCGGGGTCGGGCTGGCCACCCGTGTAGAGGTGCTCGGCGATCTTCTCGGGCGTCACGAGCTCGGCGAGCTCGTCGAGCGTTCCGCCCCGCTCGGCATGCTGATGAACGATGGCCCGCACGGCGTCGGCGATCTCTCGGCGCCCGCCGTAGCCGACGGCGAGGTTGATGTGCAGGCCGGTGCGCGAGCTCGAGGTCTCTTGTGCCGTGTCGAGCTCTGAGAGCAGGGCGTCTGGCAGGCCGTCGCGGCTGCCGACGTGCTGCACGCGCCAGTCTCTGATCGAGGCGAGCTCGCCGGCGAGGTCACCGATGATCTGCACGAGCTCGCGCAGCTCGTCATCGTCTCGACCCGTCAGGTTGTCGGTCGACAGCAGGTAGAGCGTGACCACGCCGATCTCGGCGCTGTCGCACCAGGTGAGAAACTCGACGATCTTGTCGGCGCCCGCGCGGTGCCCGTGCGCGGTGGTGCCGCCGACCCGCAAGCGAGCCCAGCGGCGGTTGCCGTCGAGAATCATGGCCACGTGCCGCGGATGCGTGGCATCGGCCAGTTGCCGACGCAGACGCCGCATGTACAGCTGGTAGAGCAGACCGCGACCGCGCGGAGTTCTCGTTGATCGCACAGGCTCAGGGTAGTCGCCCTGGCTTTGATTGTGCCGCCTCGCCAACCGAGAGAGGTCGGCGACACTGCTCCCGTATCATCGGGCCATGACCTCCCCCTCCCCCGGCGAGAACGAGTTGGCTGCGGTCGACGACGAACCCGCAGCGGACATCCCGAACATTCCGCTGCTCGAAGAGTCGATCGAGTACGAAGCACTCGATCTCAAGCCCACGTGGCGGGGGTGGATTCACGCGGCGACGTTCCCCCTCGCGATCGTGCTGGGTCTCGTGCTGATCGCCGTAGGAGACGGGCCGGCGGCGCGGTGGTCGAGCGCCGTCTTCGTGTTCTCGTCGCTGCTGCTGTTTGGCATCTCAGCCACCTATCACCGCTTCGACTGGCCAGACCGCACCCGGGTGCTCTTGAAGCGGCTCGACCACGCCAACATCTTCTTGCTCATCGCCGGCACCTACACGCCCCTCTCGATCATGGCTCTGCCGCCCGAGAAGGGCTATCTGCTGCTCGTGCTCGTCTGGTCGGGCGCCCTCATCGGCATCGGATTCCGGGTGTTCTGGATCGGGGCGCCCCGCTGGGCGTATGTGCCCCTCTACGTGATGCTCGGCTGGGCCGCCGTGCTCTACATCGTCGATCTCTTCGAGGCGAATATCGCGATGATGGTGCTCGTCATCGTCGGAGGGCTCGCCTACACCGCGGGAGCCATCGTCTACGGCATGAAGAAGCCCAACCCGGTTCCTGGCGTGTTCGGGTTCCACGAGATCTTCCACACGCTGACAGTTATCGCGTTTCTATGCCACTGGACGGCCGTCTTGCTCGTCGCCCTCGACCCGCCGTTCGGCGGCTAGGGCGGCAGGGTCAGGGTACGCTGGGCCGCCTTCGGCGACCATCAACTTTTCGGCGCGAAGCTCATCAGTACCCTGCTGCTCAGCCTCTAAGCGTTCGCGCACTTCGCCGCGATAGCGCACTCGGCGAATGCGGCGCGACATGTCGACGAGCAAGAAGATCGACGCGATCGCCACGAGAGCGATGGCGATGAAGCCGACGACGCCCGGCGTGACCGTGTTCGGGTCGAAACCCGGCGGCGTCACGGGGCCGTCGACCGGGTTGGGCCCGATGCCCAGCGGGGCGATTCCGAATGCGATCACGGGGATGCTCCTCACGAGGTTCACGTCGAGCCGCGGTCGAGGCAACCCTCACCTGCGAGCTCTACGCTGATAGGTCAAGGGTATCGATGTCACCTGTGCGGCACCGACGCTCACGAGCACCACGAAGGGTTCAGCACCGCATGACGAGCACGCAGCAGAGCCTCGATGAGCGCTACGGGCGCACGCCGGGAGCAGAGCGTCGGCAGCGCACGCTCATGATCGTCGCGGGAGTGGTCTTCGCACTCGTGTTCACGGCCTGGGTCGTGTGGGGTGGGCTGTCTGGCACGAACGCGTCGATCGAGACTCGCGAGCTGGGCTACGCCAACGCGACAGACTCGTCGATCGACGTGCGGTGGGAGGTGTCGGTCGACCCGGGGCAACCGGTCGGATGCGCCATCCAGGCGCTCAACGAGAGCTTCGGCATCGTCGGTTGGCGCATCATCGAGATTCCCGCGTCGACCGAGCGCACTCGCGTCTTCGTCGAGACGATTCGCACCGCAGAACCCGCCGTCACCGGTTTGCCCTACCGGTGCTGGCTCCCGTAACATCGCCGGAACCACTTGAAGGAACCGGCCCGCGGGCCGGTTCCTTCGCGTCAGGAGGCAATGACATGAGCGACAGCACCGGCAGCACCACTCAGTGGCTGACCCAAGAGGCGCACGACCGTCTCACGGCAGAGCTCGAGCACCTCTCGACCGAGGGCCGTGCCGAGATCGCGAAGCGCATCGAGGCAGCGCGCGATGAAGGCGACTTGAAGGAGAACGGCGGCTACCATGCCGCCAAAGACGAGCAGGGCAAGATCGAAGCCCGCATCCGCACCCTCACGGCGCTGCTGCGCAATGCCACGGTCGGCGAGGCGCCAGACGCCCACGGAGTCGTCGAGCCCGGCACCGTCGTCACGGCGACGATTCTGGGCGATGACGAGCGCTTTCTGCTCGGCAGCCGCGAGATCGTCGGCGACGACAGCGATATCGACGTGTACAGCGAGCAGAGCCCGCTGGGCCAGGCGATTCTGGGCGCCAAGGTCGGCGACACGGTGACCTACGAGGCTCCGAACGGTTCGACCGTCACGGTGACCATCGTCGATGTGAGCACCTACACCGGCTAGAAGTCGACGCGCGGGTCATAGCCCGAAACGCGTCAGCGTTGCGCGTGAACGCTAGAAGTCGACGCGCGGGTCATAGCCAGAGTCGCGCAGCGCCGCGAGCACCTGATCAGCATGCTCGGGGCCGCGGGTCTCGATGTGCAGTTCGAGCTCGACCTGGCTGATCGCGAGCCCTGTGCCGTGGCGCGTGTGCAGCACCTCGACGACGTTCGCGTTCTGGTCGGCGATGATCTCGCTCGTGCGGGCCAACTGACCAGGTCGGTCGGGCAAGGGGATGCGCAGCTTCAAGTAGCGCTCTGAGGCGGCGAGTCCGTGCGAGATCACGCGCTCCATGATGAGCGGGTCGATGTTGCCTCCCGACAGCACGACGACGGTCTGACCGGTAGCGCGCACGGCTCCGGTCAAGATCGCCGCCACTCCCACCGCTCCTGCGGGCTCGACCACGAGCTTGGCGCGTTCGAGCAGCACGAGCATCGCCTTGGCGATGTCGTCGTCGTCGACCGTGACGACCTCGTCGACCGCATCGCGGATGATGGCGAAGTTCAGGGCGCCCGGTTTCGAGACGGCGATGCCGTCGGCGATCGTCGGGGTGATGGTGATCTCGGTGGGCTCGCCTGCGGCGAGCGAGATCGGGTATGGCGCGGCGTTCGAGGCCTGCACACCGATCACTCTGATCTCTCGGCCGAGTGCTGCTGCGCGACGCTTGAGCACGCTTGCCACTCCTGAGATGAGCCCTCCTCCGCCGATCGGCACGATCACGGTCTCGAGGTCGGGCACCTGGTCGAGCATCTCGAGACCGAGCGTGCCTTGACCGGCGATGACGTCGGCGTGGTCGAAGGGGGGAATGTAGACCGCCCCGGTGCGCTCGGCAAACTCCTGCGCAGCCCGCAGCGGCTCATCGACGGTGTGGCCGCGCAAGACCACCTCTGCGCCGTAGCTGCGCGTGGCCTGCAGCTTGGGCAGCGCGACCCCGATGGGCATGAAGATGGTGGCCGCGATGCCCAGCTCGCGCGCCGCGAACGCGACACCCTGGGCGTGATTGCCGGCGCTGGCCGCGACGACTCCCCGAGCCTTCTCGTCGTCGGTGAGGTGCGACATGCGGTTGTATGCGCCGCGAATCTTGTATGACCCGGTGCGCTGCAGGTTCTCGCACTTGAGATGCACGGGCGCGCTCAGCACGTCGCTGAGGTAGCGCGAGGTCTCCATCGGCGTCACTTCTGACACTCGGCTGACGACGATGCGGGCTGCCTCGACGTCGGCGAGGGTCGGCCCGGCGAGGGTGAGCGGAGTGGTCATGAGCGCTCCTGCGGTGGGGGAAGAACGTCGGCCGCGACGGGGTGGGGGGTGGTGCGCCACGTGCCGGCCGCGATGTATCTCACGAACACGTTGACGAAGGCGACGATCGGCACCGCGAACAGCGTGCCGGGAATTCCTGCGATGAGCCCGCCCGCACCGACGGCGAGCACCACCGCAAGCGGATGCACGCGCACCGCCGTGCCCATGATGAGTGGTTGCAGCACGTTGCTCTCGAGCTGCTGCACGAGCAGCACCCCGCCGAGCATGAGCAGCGCGATCACCGGGCCGTTGTAGACGAGTGCGATCAGCACGGCGAGCGCACCGGTCACGATCGCGCCGATGAAGGGAACGAAGCTCGCCAAGAAGACGGCGACGCCGATGGGCAGCGCGAGCGGCAGGCCGAGCAGCCACGCGATGAGGCCGATGCCGAGCCCGTCGACGAAGGCGACGAAGATCTGCACCTTCGAGAAGTTGGTGAGCGTGATCCATCCGGCCTGGGCGGCACCGTCGACCGCCACTCGTGCCTTGCGCGGAAACAGCTTGACGACGAAGCCCCAGATGCCACGGCCGTCGATGACGAAGAAGAGCAGCGAGAACAGCACGAGCACAGTGCCGGCGAGAATCTCGGCCGCCGTCGTGCCGAACGACAGGGCTCCAGACACGAGTGGGCCATCGGTCGAGAAGTCGAGCTCGCCGAGCACGACGTCGAGCCACTCGGTCACCTCGTCAGCGCTCACCCCGAACGTGGCGGTGAGCCAGACCAGAAACTCGTCGAACGCTTCGACCGAGCGATCGCGCAGGCTGGGCCAGCCCGCGCGCACTTCGGCGACGACGAGCCAGACGAGCGCAGTCACGACTCCGAGCAGCGTCAGCATCGACGTCGTCACCGCGAGCCACCGCGGAAACTTCAGCCGACGATCGAGCCAGTTCGCGTAGGGCACCAGCAGCGCGGCGAGCAGCACCCCGATCAGCAGCGGGATGACGAGCAGGCGCAGTTCGATGATGAGAAAGATGAGCACCCAGAGGGCGCCCGCGACCGCCAAGAAGCGCCACGACCAGGCCGCGGCTGTGCGCATGCCCGGTGAGACGGCGTCATCGCCGCCGCGCACGGGCGGGTCTGCCTTGGGTCGCCAGAACATCCCGTCAGTCTACGAGCCTGAGAGCGCTCGACGGCTCAGTCGCGCGACACAGCCACGGGCTGCCCCGTGAGACGCACGTGCACGCTCTCTCCCGGTGCGGGCGACAGTGCGACATCGTGCTGCACGGCGAGTTCTGAGCCGTCGGTGAGGCGCACCCGGGTGCGGCGCAGTGAGCCGAGAAACGAGGTCGTCAGCACGGTGCCCTCTCGAGCATCCCGTTCACCGCTCGCGACGAAGACGACGTCTTCGGGGCGCACGAGCGCGATCGCGTCGCCCTCGCCGACGCTCGGGTCGATGAGGGCCAGCCGCTGGCCGGCGACCGTGATCGCCGCGCCTTCGACGCGACCGGGCAGCCGGTTGCTCAGCCCGACGAAGTCGGCGACGAAAGCGTTGGCGGGGCGGCTGTAGAGCTCTTCGGGGGTTCCGATCTGCTCGATCGTGCCTGCGCGCATGACGGCGACCCGGTCGGCGACCGCGAGCGCCTCTTCTTGATCGTGGGTCACGAAGAGCGTCGTGATGCCGAGCTCGGTCTGAATGCGACGAATCTGCTCGCGCAACTGCACGCGCACCTTCGCATCGAGAGCGCTCAGCGGTTCATCGAGCAGCAGCACGCGCGGCTCGGTGACGAGCGCGCGCGCGAGTGCCACGCGTTGCTGCTGGCCGCCCGACAGCTGGTGCGCGAAACGCTCGCCATGGTGGTCGAGCCCCACGAGGTCGAGCGCCTCATCAGCGCGACGCCGCCGATCAGCGGCCGGCACCCGCCGCATGCGCAGACCGAACTCGACGTTCTCGCGCGCGGTCAGGTGCGGAAAGAGCGAATAGGCCTGGAAGACCATGCCGATGTCGCGCCGGCTCGTGGGCACGTCGATCACGTCACGATCGTCGATGAGAATGTGGCCGTCGTCGGCCGACTCGAGGCCGGCGAGCACACGCAGTGCGGTGGTCTTTCCGCAGCCAGAAGGCCCGAGCAGCGCCACGAACTCTCCGGGTTCGAGCTCGAGAGAGATCTTGTCGAGCGCCGTCATCGTGCCGAATCGCTTGACGACGTCGACGAAGCCGACGCGGGCCGACGTGCGAACGGCGGGTGCGGTGGTGGTCATGTGGTCCTCCGGGTTCTGCCCCCGCCGATGCGCCCGATGACGAGCAGCAGCACGAAGGCGAAGAGCAGGGCGAGTAGTGCGAAGATGACGGCCACGAAGGCGTCGGCCTTCGAGGCGATGACGAGCGCGGTCTGCAGCGTGGTGCGACTGAGCAGTGAGGCGACCGTGAACTCGCCGAGCACCACCGCCACCGAGATGAACGCCGCAGCGAGCAGTCCGCGCCGAAGGTTGGGCACGAGCACACTCAGCACGACGACGGGCCACGAGGCGCCCAGTGACCGGGCTGCCTCGCTGAGGGTGATGATGTCGATCGAGTCGATGTTCGACTGCACGGCCCGATAGGCGAAGGGCAGCACGAGCACGCCGTAGGCGAGAGCAAGCGTCCACGCCCCGCTGCCCGCGAGTCGGCCGACCACCTGATACACCGGGGCGAGCCCGACGACGAGCACGATGGCCGGAATCGTCAGCGGCAGGAGGCACAAGAACTCGAGCACTCGCTTGAGACCCGGAAACCTCAGGGCGACGAGAATCATGGTCGGCACGAGCAGCACCATGACGAGCACGACGGTGACGATGGCGAGCACCACCGAGTTGCCGATGCCCTCCCACAGCGTGCGGTAGGCGCTGCCGATATCGCCGGTGAAGACGGCGATCCAGCGCGAGAAGTCGTGGCCGCCTTCGAGCCCCCGGCGCATCGTGAATTCGACCATCGACGCGATCGGAATGAGAAAGACGCCACCGATGACGATCAGGATGCTGCGCCGCAGCCACGGGCTGGGCGCGAGTCTGCCCGCGGCGCTCATCGCTGCCACCTCGCGGCACGACGCTGCACGAGCGCATAGAGGCTCATGACGATCGTCATGACGATGATCATGCCGAGGGCGAGGGCCCCTGCGAGATTCTCGCGGCCGAGCACAGTCTCGCTCGTGAGTGCCGCGCGAATCTGCAACGGCACGATCGACTGCCCCTGACTCGTGAGGGCCGCAGCCGTCGCATACGACGAGAAGGCGTTCGCGAACAGCAGCAGCAGCGAGCCGAGAAACGAGGGGGCGAGCACGGGAATGCCGATGCGCCACCAGAAGCTCGCAGTCGAGCCGCCGAGCGTGGCGTTCGCTTCGACCCACTGCGGCTTGAGCGCTTCGAGGGCGGGCAAGAAGACGATCACCATGAGGGGCACCTGAAAGTAGATGTAGGGCAGGATGAGCCCCGGGGCTTCATAGAGCCAGACGCCGTTGGCGTAGATGTCGAAGCCGGCGTCGCGCAGCAGCACGGTCATCGTGCCCTGAATGCCGATCGTCGCGACGAAGGCGAAGGCGAGCATGACGCCGCCGAACTGGGCGAGCACTCCCGAGGCCGAGTCGATGACCGAACGCAGGGGCCCGTCGTGTCGAACGCCGATGAGCGCGTAGCAGACGAGGGCGCCCAGCACCGCGCCGACGACGGCGGTGAGCGCCGAGAGCCACAGGGTCGTGATGAAGGTCGTCTGAATGACGGGGTCGCCGAGCGCCGCGACGTTATCCCACGTGAACGAGCCGTCTTTCTGAAAGAAGCCCGAACTCAGCGCCAGCACGGTGGGCAGCAGCAGAAACAGCGCGAGATAGAGGCCGAAGGGCACCAGGCCCATGGCTTGCGCGACTCTCGCCCGCGAGCCCGGGGCGCGGGTCGACCCCCGGCGCGCGGGGCGCCGGGGGTCGACCGCTGCCACGATGGGCGCGGCGGGCGTGTTACTGGACAGCAGCTGCCCAACGCTGGCCGAGCAGCGTGCCAGCAGCTGCGCTCTGCGCGGCCGAGGGCACGACGGTGTCTTCCGGAGCCTCCGGCAGCGCGGCGTACAGCGCCGTGTCGATCGTTCCCTCAGCGGCCATCGCCTCGGCGAGAACGGGGCGGGCGCCGCCCTTGAGCCACAGGTTCTGCGCCTCGGGGCTGTAGAGGAACTCCATCCACAGGCGAGCTGCGGCCGGGTTCGGCGCGTCTTTGTTGATCGCCTGGTTGTAGTAGCCGGCGTATCCGGTGCCGTCGAAGATCACGACCTCCCAGTTGCGCTGACCTTCAAGACCGGCTGCGTAGCCAGCGTTCAGGTAGTCCCAGTCGAACACGACGGGGGTCTCACCCGACGCGATCGTGGCAGGGGTCGGGTCGATCTTGATGAAGTTGCCGGCAGAGTTGAGCTCTTGGAAGAAGTCGATGCCCGCGCTGAAATCGTCGAGCGTTCCGCCGTTCTGCACGGTCGCCATGCCGACGGCCGCGAACGCCGCGCCGGCCTGAGTCGGGTCGCCGTTGATGGCGACCTTTCCGCGGTACTCGGGCTTCAGCAGGTCTTGCAGGCTCGTCGGGGCCGGAACCGCGTCGGGGTCGTAGCCGACAGCCATGTATCCGCCGTAGTCGGCGTAGAAGAGGCCGTTCGACTCTTTCAAAGCGTCAGGAATGTCGTTCCAGCGCTGCACCTTGTAGGGCGCGAAGTAGTCGGTGCTCGCGAGCGCCACGGCAAGGCCGAGGTCGAACACGTCAGGAGCCGTGTCTTGGCCCTTGAGGTTCTCGGCAGCCTGGATCTCTTCAGCGCTCGACGCGTCGGGCGACGCCTCATTGATGGTGATCTCGGGGTACTTCGAGGCGAAGAGGTCGAGAATCTCGCCGTAGTTCGCCCAGTCGCGCGGCAGGGCGATGACATTGAGCTGGCCCTCGGCCTTGGCGGCCGCCTCGAGCTCTTCGAACGAACCGAAGTCGGCCAGGCTGGTCGCCGTGGCTGCGTCGATACCGTTGGCAGGCGCCTCGGCACCGGCGTCGGCGCAAGCGCCGAGCGTGAGTGCGGCAGTCGTCGCGAGAGCGACGGCGGCGAGCGTGCGTGTGGTGTTCACGAATCCTCCGTGTAGTGCCCGCGGCGGCTCTGGCTGTGTTCCGAGCACGGGGAACCGCGGGTAGTGCTGACGCTAAAGAGAACAGGTTTCGGGTCGCCCCTCGGCGGGTGAACGGCAGGCGACGCGCGCGTGAGCAGTGGTCGGCGGTCGGCGATACGGTGGCGGTGTGCCACGACTCACTGCCGCCCAGGCGCGCCGCCTCGCCCTCGCCGCGCAAGGCTTCGACCGCGAGCATCCGGCGGCGGTGAGCACCCGCCAGCTCAACGCCACGATCGATCGTCTGCAGGTGCTGCAGCTCGATTCGGTGAACGTGTTCGCACGATCGCACTACCTGCCGCTGTTCGCGCGCCTCGGCGCCTACGACCAGAACGACCTCGATGCGAGCGTCTTCGCCCGCCGCGGTCGTTACACCGAATACTGGGCTCATGAGGCGGCGGTCATCCGGCGCGACGATTGGCCGCTCTGGCACTGGAAGCGCGAGGCCCTCCGCGCCCGCTACACCGAACGAAGCGCCTGGGTGCGCGGCAACACCGCGATGCTCGACTGGCTGCTCACCGAGCTCGCCGAGAAGGGGCCGCTCACCGTCAGCGAGGTCGAGCACGACGCGACGGAGCGTCGTGGCCCGTGGTGGGGGTGGAGCGACGTCAAAGAGGGTCTTGAGTACCTCTTCGCCTTCGGCGATGTCGTGAGCGGCGGGCGCCGAGGATTCTCGAGGGTCTACGCCCTGCCTGAGCAGGTGGGCCTCGCCGCACTGCACGCCGAAGCAGTGCCCCGCGTCGACGCTCAACGAGAGCTCGTGCTGCGCAGCGTGCGGGCACTCGGCGTCGGCACAGTGGGCGACATCGCTGACTACTACCGCTTGAAGATTCAGCCGACACGGGATGCCCTCCACTCGCTACTCGAGACCGGTGAGGTTGAACGCGTCAAGGTGCAGGGTTGGGGGCGCGAGGGCCGCGACGGAGATGGGTTCGTGGTGCCGGGGGTGAGCATCCCGCGCCGCATCGAGGCGACCGCCGTCTTGTCGCCCTTCGACCCGGTCGTGTGGAACCGTGATCGTGCGCTGCGACTGTTCGGCTTTCACTACCGCATCGAGATCTACACTCCGGCTGCGAAGCGGCAGTTCGGCTACTACACGCTGCCCGTGCTCGTCGATGACCGGCTTCTCGGCCGCATCGACCTCAAGAGCGATCGCAAGGCCGGGGTATTGAGGGTGCAGTCGGCGTGGGTCGAGCCGGGTTCTTCGGTGTCAGAACTCGCGGCGCGAGTGGCGCCCGTGCTGCGGAGGGCATCCACCTGGCAGGGCCTCGGCGAGGTCGTCGTGGCTGAGCCCCTGTGGGGCGATGCGGCGGCCGCGGTTCGCGCCGCCCTCTGAGTCATCCTCCGCCAAGCCTCGGCACTGGCTAGCCCGCGCACGCGCGCAGTACCGTGCCGCACACACCGTGGTCGCCGTGTGTGGCATGAGTCGCGAGACTTTTCGCGACTCATGCCAGAAACCACGACTCTCGCCGAGGCGCGACGCCTAGAAGCGGTTCGCGTTCTCGAGGATGCGCTTGACGCGGTCGGGAATGGGCGGGTGCGTCTGGAACATGCGGTCGACGACGCCGGGCTTCATCGGGTCGCTGATGTAAAGGTGCGCCATCGTCGAATTCTGGCGCTTCATGGGCCGCGCATAGTCGCCGAGCTTCTGCAGGGCGCTCGCGAGGGCCTCGGGGTCGCGCGTCGTGAGGGCGCCCGTGGCGTCGGCGAGGTATTCGCGCTGCCGAGACACTGCAGCCTGCACGACCGCGGCCACGAGCGGCGCGATGATCATGGCCAGCAGGCCGAGCACGAGCATGATCGGGTTGCCGTTGTTGTTGCGGCTGCCGCCCCAGAAGGCCATGCGGAACAGCACGTCGGCGATGAATCCGACAGCGACCACGAGCCCGAACACGATCGTCGCCACTCTGATGTCGTAGTTCTTGACGTGACCGATCTCGTGCGCCATGACCCCCGCGAGCTCTCGGTCGTTCATGATCTCGAGCAGCCCGGTGGTGGCCGCGACACTGGCGTGTTTCGGGTCGCGCCCCGTCGCGAAGGCGTTCGGGGCGGGGTCGTTGATGACGTACACCCGCGGCATCGGCAGGCCCTCAGTGATGGCGAGGTTCTCGACGATGCGGTAGAGGCGCGGGTTGTCTGCCTTGGTGATCGGCCTCGCCCCCGAGATCGAGAGCGCCTGAGACCCCGCGGCGAAGTACTGCACGATCGTGTAGATCGTCGCACCGATGAGCGTGCCGATGAAGATGCTGTAGTTGCCGCCGAAATAGAAGTCGGCGAACAGGCCCAGCAACCCGATGATGATGACGAACAGCACGATGATGAACACCGTGTTGCGCTTGTTCGCGGCTATCGCGCGATACACGTGAGGCTCCTGCCGGGGTTCGGCGTGCTAGAACTGCACGCGCGGCGGCTCGGCGATCGCTGCCGAATCTGCCACCTCGAAGAAGTCGCGCTCGGTGAAGCCGAGGCTGCGCACGAAGAGCGTGTTCGGAAACTGCTTGATCTTGACGTTGAGCTCGCGCACTCCGCCGTTGTAGAAGCGACGCGAGGCCTGAATCTTGTCTTCGGTGTCGACGAGCTCGCCCTGCAGCTGCAAGAAGTTCTGACTCGCCTGCAGCTGGGGGTAGGCCTCGGCGACGGCGAAGATGCTCTTGAGGGCCTGCTGCATGTGGTTCTCGGCAGCGGCAGCCTCGGCCGGGCCCTGTGCGCTGAGCGTCTCGGCGCGGGCCTTCGTGACGTTCTCGAAGACCTGCTTCTCATGCGCGGCATAGCCCTTGACCGCCTCGATGAGGTTCGGCAGCAGGTCGGCGCGGCGCTTGAGCTGCACCGTGATGTCGCTCCACGCCTCGTCCACGCGAACGTTGAGCGTCACGAGCGAGTTGTACGTCGCCCACAGGTAGATGCCTGCCACGACGACGAGCAGGATGAGCACACCGACGATCACCAGAATTTCCATAGATGACAGCATAGAGCGGGCCTGCGGGTGTCGACAGTGTCTCTGCTGGGAGAATGTCATGCGGGCGGCATGAGCGGGGGTGGGTGATGGGCGCACAAAGCCACGACTCGGCCCCACGCGACGACCGGGCGCTGCGCCGAACCGACCGTGCTCGCTGGCTCATCGTGTCGATGCTCGCCGTGATCGCGGCAGCGACCCTCGTGGCGGTGCCCGCCCAGCCTGCCGCTGCGGCGGCCGCATTCGATGTTCCTGCGTCGACCTTCGTGTCGGCGACCTCGGTGACGATCACCGGCACGAAAGACGTCGGCAGCACGCTCGTGATCCGTCGAGGCGGGGCCGTGGTGTGCACCGTCGGCGACCCCGATGCCGTCACCTTCACGTGCGCCTCGATCGCCGTCTCCAACGGCGTCGTCGAGTTCACCGGAACCGAGACGCTCGCCGACGAGACCACGGTGCCGATGGCGCCGCTCACGCTGCGCGTACTGGCACCTCCGTCGATCGACGGAGCCGGCTCGACCGTGATCACGACGGGTCGCTTCAGCGGCTTCGCCGAGCCCGGGGCCGACATCGAGCTCTCGACGACCGGCCCCGGCGGCAGCGCCACCCACTCCTGCCCTGAAGCCCTCTCGAGCGGATTCTGGTCGTGCGTCGTCGATGTGCCGAGCGGCTCGTACCAGGTGCGCGCCCGGCAGACTCTCGCGGGGCTCGGCCCCGAGTGGTCGGCGTTCTCAGGCGCCGTCTCCGCGTCGATCGACCGCACGCCGCCCGCGCCGCCGACCATCAGCTCTCCACGTGCCGGCACCACGACCCAGCCGGGCGTGACCGCGCGCGGTACCGGAGAACCGGATGCCCTGCTGCAGGTGTTCGTCAACGGCAGTCTCGCGTGCGAAACCATCGTGACCGGTTCGGGGGCGTGGGCCTGCCCCGTGCGCTGGCCGACCACCGGCACGATGAGGGTGCAGGCGCTGCAACGCGATGCCGCCGGCAACTTCAGCGCAGCGAGCCCGCGCGTCGACGTGCGCTATGAGCGCCCCGCGGCACCGCCCCCTGCCGACGAGGGCCCCAGCGAACCGCAGGAGTCGCCGACACCCGTCGAGTCGCCGACCCTGCCGCCCGCTCCCCCCGTCGAGACGGTGCCGCCGGTGCCATTTGACCCGATCACCGAGAACTGGGGAACGCCGACGGGTTTCGGCGCCTCCCTGCCGACGGCTCGCGATGTCGTCGATCGCGGTGGCTGGCTGCTCGCGCCCCTCGCTGGTCTCGCGTACCTGCTGCTCGTCGCGCTGCCGTTGCGCGTGTTCGCCACCTTCGTGGGGCCGCGAGCATTCCCGCCGCGTGTTCGTCTGACGGGCCGCAACCGCATCGACGCGGTGGTCGACGAACCCGCGACACCCTCACTCTCGCCCGTGCTGGTCGCTGCGGCGACGCTCGGGGGCGCCGCCGTGATCGCGGCCCTGTCGGGCGGAGTAGACGCCGAGGTGCGATACGTGCGCCTCACGGCAGCGATCGGGCTCGGGCTCGTCGTGCTGAACATCGTCGGAGTGCTGATTCCCGGCCGCCTTGCTGGGCGGGTGGCGGGCGTGCCGGCTGGTATGCGGCTTCTGCCGGGAATCTTGTTCGTCGCCCTCGTGCTGGCGCTGTTCTCTCGCTTCGGCGAGCTGCAGCCTCCGCTGCTGATCGGCGTGCTCATCGCCGCGGCCGCCGCTGTGGGGTCGAGCCGACGTGCACGGGCAGGCGTCGCCGTGGCTCAGACGAGCGCGGTCGCCGCGCTGGCGCTGCTCGCGTGGGCAGTGCACGACCTGATCACACCGAGCACGGGCTTCTGGATGACTCTGTGGTCAGAGACCGCGGCGGCTGTGACCCTCGGCGGGCTCGGATCACTGCTCGTGCTCTTGCTGCCGATCGGGCCACTTCCGGGCCGCACGCTGTACACGGTGTCGCGCCCCGCATGGGCCGTCGTCACCCTGGTATCTGCCTCGCTCGTCGGCGCGATTCTCGCATCGGGCCCGGCGTTTCCGCTGACGTCGCTCATCTTGCTCGCGGCCGCCTTCGCTGCCGTTCTGCTCGCCGTCACGGTCTGGGTCAGGTGGGTGGCGCCAGCCGTGCGCACTCCGGCGTCATGAGCTGACGCATTCGCGCAGCGCATCGATGATGCGCGTCGCCCGCTGATCGACGGCTTCCATCACGTTGGTCGTGAAGGCGAAGCCGATGCGGTGCACGGGGTCGGCGAACGCCACCTGGCCACCAGCGCCGTCGTGACCGAAGCTGTGCGCGGTGAGGTAGCGCCGAGCTTCAGAGTCGAGCTGGAAGCCCATCCCCCATCTCGGCCAGGGCGCAGGTGCAGGGTAGAAGGGCTGACCGTCGCTCTGACTCCGTCTTGCAATGTTCACGATGTCGGCGTCGAGCAGGCGCACTCCCCCCTCGGCAACCACGGTTGCCGACCAGATGGTCGCGAGCGCGCTGGCGCTCGCGATTGCCCCGGCGGCGGGAATCTGCGCGGCGTGCAGCCGCGGGTCGTTGAAGCCCTCATCACCATCGACGAGCGTAGGCGGCAGGGCGCCCCCCATCGTCATCGCTCGATCTGGCCAGTCGACGACGCCCGCGACCCGCTGCGCGGCGAGCTCATCGACATGGCTCCGCAGCGTCTCGCCGACGCTCAGCCTCGCGATGCGCGGCTCGATCGTGGCGGGCGCTCCGATCCAGGCATCGACGCCGAGCGGGTCGGTGATGACCGTTCTGAACCAGTCGCCCGGGGTCGCTCCAGTGATGCGCCGGATGACTTCGCCGATCAACCAGCCGTGGGTGATGGCGTGATACGAGTGCGCGTATCCGGGAGCCCACAGCGGGCGCTGAGCGGCGAGCGCCGAGGTGACCGTGCTCCAGTCGAGCAGGTCGTCAGTCGAGAAGTCGACGACTGGAGCACTGAGCCCGCTGCGGTGCGCCAGCACGTGTCTGACGAGCACCTTCTCTTTACCTGCCTGGGCGAACTCCGGCCAGTACTCGGCGACAGGTGCCTCGTAGTCGAGCCGACCCTCTTGCACGAGCTTCGCCGCGAGAATCGCCATGAGCCCCTTCGTGCACGAGAAGATCACGCTCACCGTCGAGTCGCTCCACGGGGTCGACGTGCGGGCATCGGCCACTCCACCCCAGAGATCGACGACCGGCCTTCCGTCGGCGCGCACGGCCAACGCCGCGCCCATCGCGTCGTGCTGGCTGAACGCTTCTGCGAACGCCGCGGCCACCGGCTCGAAGCCCGGTGCGACGGTTCCGCCGACCTCCGGGGTCACGAGAACACCTCTGCTGACTGATCGACGCTGATGCCGGTCAACGCGCTCCAGCGCAACGGCATCGGATCGGTGATGCCCCCGGTGAAGACGGAGTCGACGGTCGTGTTGCGAAAGGCCAGCAGCTGCGGCTGACCGTCTCGATCAGTCACGACACGCGCTGCGTAGTGCGCATCGTCGAGCAGCAGCCTGGCGGAGCTCGCGTCGATGCTGCTCAGGGCATCATCGACGTCGACGATCCAGATGCCACCACGCTCACCTCGCTCGGCACGTGCTCCGGCGAGCGCCGGGGTATCGCACGAGAAGATGACGGCGCGGTGCCCGTCGACGTCGATCACTTGGGGCACCTCGAGATGACAGAACCCCGCACCGGGCTCAGACAGCGGTGGGCGCACCTGCCACGAGATCAGGTCGTCAGAGGTGGCCAGACCGATCACTCCGCGATCGAGCTCGTCGTCACCGTGCGACGATCGGGCGGTCAGCAGCATCCACCACCCGTGCCCGCGGGGAGCCTGCATGACCCACGGGTCGCGCCAGGCTTCTTCACGCCACGAGGTCGCGCCCAGCGTTTCGTACAGCGATGGGTCTGCCGAGAGCGCCTGCTCAGGATGCTTGACCCAGGTATGCAGGTCGTGCGACGTCGCCACGGCAACGGTCTCGATGTTCGCCGCGCCCAGAGGTGTGAGAAAGCGCGAGCCCGTGTAGAACATCCGCCAGCCGCCATCGACATCTCTCACGACGCTGCCCGTCCAGGTCGCGTCGGCGTCGATGGCTGTGCTGCCGTCGGGTGCCAGGCACTCGCCGAGGTCTCTCCAGGTGCGCAAGTCGGTCGAGACCGCGTGGCCGACTCGAGCATTGCGGTGCCGCAGATCGGGGTCGCGAAGGGTGCGCGGTGCATGCAGGTAGTACAGGTGGAAGCGATCGCCGTCGTCGGCGAACCAGAAATCCCAGACCCAGTAGTCATCGCGGGAGAACGGCATGGTGGGGCACCTATCTGTGTGGTGGAAGGTCGAGCAACCCTGACGGGAGTGCGGTGGCGCTCGTCAGCCCTTGACGGCGCCCTGCAGCAGGGCCTTGATGAACTGCCGCTGGAAGATGAGGAAGATCGCGATCGCCGGAAGCACGATGATCAGGGCCCCCGCGTTCAGCAGGGGGATGCTGAGGTAGTACTGCCCCTGGAAGAACGTGAGGGCACCGGCGACGGTGCGATCGAGCGGATTCGCGATGAGCACGACGGGCAGCAAGAACTGGTTCCAGGTCCAGATGAAGAGCAGAATCGTCAACGCGCTCACCGACGGCATCGCGAGCGGCAGCTGGATTCTGGTGAACTCTTGCCACAGGGTCGCGCCATCGACTCGGGCAGCCTCAGACAGCTCTCGCGGCACATTGACGAAGTGCGCGCGCATCCAGAACACCGAGAACGGCATGAAGAGGCCGATGAGCGGAAAGATCACGGCCCATTGGGTGTTGAGGGTGCCGAGTGCCTGCGCCTGGTAGTAGAGCGGAATGATGAGCGACTCGAACGGAATGGTGAGCCCCAGCACGAAGACGATCAAGATGACGCGGTTTCCTCGCACCCGCAGACCGCCGAGAGCGTAGCCGGCCAGGGTGGCGATGATGAGACTCACCGGCACGACGCACAGCACGATGAAGGCGCTCGACCCCATGAGGCGCCAGACGTTGCCCACCTCGAACGCGGTCACGAAGTTGATCCACTGAGGATCAGTCGGCCACGACATGCCTGTCGGATTGCGATCGGCCGGCTGCAGTGCGGCAGACAGCATGTTGAGCAGGGGGATGAGAGTCAGAATGAGGGCGAGAATCAGCAGCACTCGGCCGATCAGCACTTCGTTGCGCGACGCGATCAATGGTCACTCGCTCTCGCCAGTCGCTGCACCGGCAGCACGACCGCGAGCACCAGCACCATCATGACGATGCCGAAGGCCGAGGCGAGCCCGACGTCACTCTGCGTGAACCCGATGCGGAAGATCAGGAGGCTCGGCACAAGGGTCGCCCGACCGGGCCCTCCCTGTGTCGAGGTGTAGATGATGTCGAAGGTGCTCAGTGCCGCGATCACCGTGAGCGTGACGAGCACGGCGATCTCTTGCCGCAGCCCCGGAAGGGTGATGGTGAAGAACTCACGCCACCAGCCCGCGCCGTCGAGACGAATCGCCTCGAACAGCGAGGTGTCGATCTTGCCGATGCCGGTGAGCAGCAGCACGGTGCAGAGGCCGGTGAGCACCCATGAGCCGATCAGGCCGACGGCGGGCAGCGCCGTGTCGTAGTCGGCCAGCCACGGCCGGCCGAGCCACCCCAGCCCGAACCATCCGAGAATCTGGTTGACGGCTCCGGTCTGCGCGTACATCCACGACCACGCGATGCCGGCTGCCGCCAAGGGGATGATCTGCGGCAAGAACAGAATCGTCTGGGATGCACGCAGGAAGACTCCGTCGCGCATCGACCTGATCAGCGTGGCCAGCACCAGACCGGTGCCGACCGGGATGACGGTGAAGAACGCGATCAGGAAGAACGCGTTGCCGATGGCTCCCAGCAGGTTCTGGTTGGTGAAGACGGTGATGTAGTTGTCGATGCCGACCCAGGTGGAGGCCCCGATGCCGTTCCAGTCATAGAACGAGTACTGGATTCCTGTGGCCAGCGGGTAGATCACGAAACTCGCGTATGCGGCGAACGCCGGCACGATCAGCAACCAGCCCGAGATGTCTGCCCGTCGGGGCGCCGCGCCAGCCGCCGCCCCCCCAGGGGGGGGCGCCGGACGACCC